>NZ_PHSU01000016.1 GCF_002814235.1 Pseudomonas sp. QS1027
ACCGGACTGCGCTATACCCCGATTTGAAATTGGCTCCGTGACCAGGACTCGAACCTGGGACCCAATGATTAACAGTCATTTGCTCTACCGACTGAGCTATCACGGAACTACATATTTCAAGTTACAACCTTTACCGCACACTTCCATCGCTGAAAGCTTCCTCAACCAGGCTTTTGCATCGCTGCGTTCGCTTGTCTGAGGCGCGCTATTCTACAACTCTGAAAACCTCTGTCAACCCCTTAAATTGCTTTCAAGACAATGATTTGCAATCTTTTTTCCGAATTTCCCTTGTGGGAGAAATCCGAGGGGTGACGTGCTGCGGGGCGCACTTTACAAGCCTTTGCCCCTGAGTTCAACGCCCTATCGAAAAAAAGCCTTCGAAAATGCCGGGGGCCCCACAGGAGCCCCCGAACACTCAGGCAAACACGATCTCGTCGTTGACCACCGAGGCCGTCACGCTCGTTCCCGGCAGGAACCGCCCCGACAGGATCAACTGCGCCAACGGGTTCTCGATCCAGCGCTGAATCGCACGCTTGAGCGGCCGCGCGCCATAGACCGGGTCGTAACCCACCGCGATCAACTTGTCCAAGGCCTCGCTGCTCAGCTCCAGCTTCAGCTCGCGCTCCACCAGGCGACTGCGCAGGCGACCCAACTGGATCTCGGTGATACCAGCGATCTGATCCCGGGCCAAAGGCTCGAAAATCACCACCTCGTCGATCCGGTTGATGAACTCCGGCCGGAAATGCGTACTTACCGCATCCATCACCGCTGCCCGCTGCGCTTCACGATCCCCTACCAACTCCTGGATCTGCGCCGAGCCCAGGTTGGAGGTCATCACGATCACCGTGTTGCGGAAATCCACGGTACGCCCGTGGCTGTCCGTCAGGCGGCCGTCTTCCAGCACTTGCAGCAAAATGTTGAACACATCCGGGTGGGCCTTCTCGACCTCGTCCAGCAGGATCACCGAGTAAGGCTTACGCCGCACGGCCTCGGTCAGGTAACCGCCTTCCTCGTAGCCTACATAGCCCGGTGGCGCCCCGATCAGACGCGCCACGGAGTGTTTCTCCATGAACTCCGACATATCGATGCGCACCATGGCCTCTTCAGTATCGAAAAGGAATTCGGCCAGCGCCTTGCACAGCTCGGTCTTGCCCACGCCGGTCGGGCCTAGGAACATGAAGGAACCGCTCGGGCGGTTCGGATCGGACAAGCCGGCCCGGGAACGCCGTACCGCGTTGGCCACCGCCACCACCGCCTCGTTCTGGCCAATCACGCGCTGGTGCAGCAGGCTTTCCATCTTCAACAGCTTGTCGCGCTCGCCTTCGAGCATCTTGGACACCGGAATACCGGTCCACTTCGACACGACTTCAGCGATTTCCTCTTCGGTCACCTTGCTGCGCAGCAGCTGGTTCTCGCTCTTGCCGTGCTGGTCGACCATCTGCAGGCTGCGCTCCAGATCCGGAATCACGCCATATTGCAGCTCGGCCATACGGTTGAGATCGCCTTTGCGGCGTGCCGCCTCCAACTCCTGGCGCGACTGCTCGATTTTCTGCTGGATCTGCGCCGAGCCCTGCACTTCGGCTTTTTCCGAAGTCCAGATCTCTTCCAGGTCAGCGTACTCGCGCTCCAGGCGAACAATTTCTTCCTGGAGTTTTTCCAGGCGTTTTTTCGCCGCGTCATCGTCCTCTTTCTTCAAGGCCTGGGATTCGACCTTGAGCTGGATCAGCCGACGCTCCAGGCGATCCAGCACTTCCGGCTTGGAGTCGATCTCCATGCGGATGCGGCTGGCGGCCTCGTCGATCAGGTCGATGGCCTTGTCCGGCAACTGGCGGTCGGTGATATAGCGATGACTGAGCTTGGCCGCGGCGATAATCGCACCGTCGGTGATCGCCACCTTGTGGTGCACTTCATAACGCTCTTTCAGGCCACGGAGGATGGCAATGGTGTCCTCCTCGCTCGGCTCTTCCACCAGCACCTTCTGGAAGCGCCGCTCGAGGGCCGCATCCTTCTCTATATATTGGCGATATTCATTCAGCGTGGTCGCCCCGACGCAATGCAGCTCACCACGGGCCAGGGCCGGCTTGAGCATATTGCCCGCATCCATCGAGCCTTCTCCCTTGCCGGCGCCGACCATGGTGTGCAGTTCGTCGATAAACAGAATGATCTGCCCTTCCTGCTTCGACAGCTCGTTGAGCAGCGACTTCAGGCGTTCTTCGAACTCGCCGCGGTACTTGGCGCCGGCAATCAGCGCGCCCATGTCCAGGGACAGCAGGCGCTTGCCCTTCAGGCCATCCGGCACCTCGCCATTGATGATGCGCTGGGCCAGGCCTTCGGCAATGGCGGTCTTGCCCACGCCAGGCTCACCGATCAGCACCGGGTTGTTCTTGGTCCGCCGTTGCAGCACCTGGATCGTGCGGCGGATCTCGTCGTCGCGACCGATCACCGGGTCGAGCTTGCCCTCCTCGGCACGCTTGGTCAGGTCGACGGTGTATTTGTCCAGGGCCTGGCGCGCGCCCTCGGCGTTGGGGTCATTGACCGCCTCGCCGCCGCGCAGGTTGTTGATGGCATTCTCCAGGGCCTTCTTGCTCACGCCCTGGCCGAGCAGCAACTTGCCCAGCTTGCTGCTCTCGTCCATGGCGGCGAGCAACACCAGCTCGCTGGAGATGAATTGGTCACCCTTCTGCTGGGCCAGGCGATCGGCCTGGTTGAGCAGGCGCGCCAGATCCTGGGACATGTTCACGTCGCCGGTGGGATTCTGGATTTTCGGCAAGTGATCGAGCTCTTTGCTCAATTCCTTACGCAGGCTGTTGATGTCGAAACCGACCTGCAACAGCAGCGGCTTGATCGAGCCGCCCTGCTGCTCCAGCAACGCCTGCATCAAGTGTGCAGGCTCGATGGCCGGATGATCGAGGCCGACCGCCAGGGATTGGGCGTCTGACAACGCCAACTGCAATTTGCTGGTTAAACGATCTATACGCATGAGTCACCTTCCTTTGGAGCAGGCCGGAGCAAAGGACGCACCTGAATAAAGAAACCTGCCAGATGCCCAAGTAGATGCGGCCTATTCTGAGAGATTCAAGCGCCATGAGCTTGACGAAGATCAGAAGAGTCTAGTCTTCCAGCCAGATCAGGGAGGCAAAGCGACCGGTACGCGGACTGCGCCGGTAGGAGAAAAAGCGCGGATCGGTGACCGTACACAGCCCGCCGCCATGGACCGCGGTGATTCCGCGTGCAGCCAGACGCAGGCGCGCCAGGGCATAAATGTCGGCCATGAAGCGCCCGGCATTGACGCTGGGGACGAAGGCTTCGATTGTTTCAGGATGCGTAGAGAGAAAGGCTTCGCGCACTTCCGCCCCTACTTCGAAGGCTCCGGGACCAATGGCCGGGCCGAGCCAGACGAGGATTTGCGCGGCCGGCACGTCCAGTTGATCGACGGTGGCTTCCAGCACACCCGCAGCCAACCCGCGCCAACCGGCATGGGCAGCGGCTACGCGAGTGCCGGCACGGTCGCAAAACAACACCGGCAGGCAATCGGCGGTCATCGAGGTGCAGGCAACGCCCGGCGTACTCGTCCAACTGCCGTCGGCTTCGGCGGTCAGCGTCGGATCGGCTTCGACCACCCCGACACCGTGCACCTGGCGTAGCCAGGCGGGCTGAATAACAAAGGTATCAGTGAGACGACGGCGGTTTTCCGTGACGGCGAGCGGATCGTCGTCGACATGATCACCAAGGTTGAGACTGTCGAACGGCGCCAGACTGACGCCGCCCGCCCGCGTGGTCACGCAGGTCCTGACCCGCGCCGGCGCAGGCCAGTCGGGAATCAGGAAGTCACTCACCCGATGAACGCCTCGCGGTCCTGCTTGAGCAACGTCAGCAACCAGACGAAATCGTCCGGCAGTGGCGATTCCCAGCTCATGCGCTTACCGCTGGTCGGATGATCCAACTCGAGGAAACGCGCGTGCAGGGCCTGGCGCGGGAAGTTTTTCAGCGAATCGACCATGGTCACGCTGGCCGCCGGCGGAATGCGGAAGCGACCGCCGTAGGCCGGATCGCCGACCAACGGGAAGTTGATGTGGGCCATGTGCACGCGAATCTGGTGGGTACGACCGGTTTCCAGCTTCACCCGGACATGGGTGTGGGAACGGAAGCGCTCCAGCACGCGATAGTGACTCACCGCCTGCTTGCCGCCTTCCATCACCGCCATGCGCTGGCGCTGCTGGCCGTGACGACCGATGGGGGCATTGATCTTGCCGCCGGCGGTGACCACGCCGATCACGATGCATTCGTAGATCCGGCTGACGCTGCGGCTCTGCAATTGCGTGACCAGCTGCGTCTGCGCCTGGATAGTCTTGGCGACCACCATCAGACCGGTGGTGTCCTTGTCCAGGCGGTGCACGATACCCGCACGCGGCACATTGATAATGTCCGGCACGTGGTGCAGCAAGGCGTTGAGCAAGGTGCCATCAGCGTGACCGGCAGCCGGATGCACCACCAGGCCCGCAGGCTTGTTGATCACCAGGATGTCGTCGTCTTCATAGACGATATCGAGTTCGATGTCTTGGGCGATCCATTCACCCTGAGCTTCCTGCTCGGCAATCAGTTCAAGAACAGCGCCACCATGGACAATGTCTCGCGGGCGGATAACCGCGCCATCCACAGTCAGGCGGCCGTCTTTGATCCAGGCGGAAAGGCGCGAGCGAGAGTGCTCAGCGAAGAGTTGGGCGGCGACTTGATCGAGGCGTTGGCCGCCCAGTTCGGACGGCACCTCTGCGCGAAGTTCAATTTTATCGGACATGCTCGGACTAGGCGTCGGCACAGCCTTTGGTTTCGGCTGCGCGCTTGTGGTTAAATACGGCGTCTTTTGCCCCGAGGCTATCAACGGGGCACTCATCATAACAGGACGGCCCCGCCCAAGACAGCGGCCGTCATAGGGACGCAAGCCGCCATGCAAGTGAGACACCTGCTGCTGATCGCCATCCTCGCACTGACTGCTGCTTGCTCGTCGAAGGAAGTCGTCGACGAAAACTTGAGCGAAGTCGAGCTGTACCAGCAGGCGCAGGCCGACCTGGACAACCACAGCTATACCAGCGCCACCGCCAAGCTCAAGGCTCTGGAGTCGCGTTATCCGTTCGGTCGCTACGCCGACCAGGCCCAGCTCGAACTGATCTACGCCAACTACAAGAATGGCGAACCGGAGGCTGCCAAGTCGGCCGCCGAGCGTTTCATTCGCCTGCACCCGCAACATCCGAACGTGGACTACGCCTACTACCTCAAGGGCCTGACCTCGTTCGACCAGGACGTCGGCCTGCTGTCGCGTTTCCTGCCGCTGGACATGACCAAGCGTGACCCGGGCGCGGCGCGTGACTCCTACAACGAGTTCGCCCAGCTCACCAGCCGCTACCCGAACAGCCGCTACGCGCCGGACGCCAAGCAGCGCATGATCTACCTGCGCAACCTGCTGGCGGCCTACGAGATCCATGTGGCTGACTACTACCTGACCCGTCAGGCCTATGTCGCCGCCGCCAACCGCGGTCGCTATGTAGTGGAAAACTTCCAGGAAACCCCTTCGGTCGGTGACGGCCTGGCGGTGATGGTCGAGTCGTACCAGCGTCTGCACCTGGACGAACTGGCGGCTACAAGCCTTGAAGTGCTGAAAACCAACTACCCGACCCATCCATCGCTGGTGGACGGTCAGTTCGTGCCACGGGTCGCCGAGGCCGACAACCGCTCGTGGATTAGCAAGGCCACCTTGGGCCTGATCGAATCCCGTCCACCGCTGCCGCCGGGCGAAACCCGCGCCAACCAGGACGTGGTCAAGCAGTTCCAGGACGCCAAGGATACGATCCCTGCCGACCTGAAGCCGCTGGAAGGCGATGCTGCCCAGGAAGAGCAACATGAGGCCGAAGGCAGCAAAGGCAGCAGCAACCGCTCCTGGTTCAGCTACATGACCTTCGGCGTGTTCGACTGAGTCACGCCTCTAAAGGTTTGTGGTGTTAGCCATACGCCATCGTGCGTAAGAAAAGAGCCTTTCGAGGCTCTTTTTTTTGCCTTCGCAACGCCCCCCACCAAATGCGCTGTGCGCCCGGCATGTCCTTGGCTAAACTGCCGGATCATTTGCCAATAAGCGGGTTGCCATGGTTCGCCTACTGTTCTGGATTGCACTGATTGCGGCCGCCGTATGGTTCTGGCGCAAATTCAATCGACCCACCGCCCCCTCCCGCCCGGCAGACACACTGGAAGCCGCCCCCATGGTCCGCTGTGCCCACTGCGGCGTGCACCTGCCTCGCGACCGAGCCCTGAGCGTGCGACAGGACTGGTATTGCAGCCAGGCCCACCTCGAGCAAGGCCCGGGCCCTCGTGAGCGCTGAGACCTTCAGTCTCGGCGGCGCCCAGGCCCAGCGCCTGTTACGGCTTTATCACCTCTACCGTCTGAGTATCGGCATCGCCCTGGTCTTGCTGATTTCCAGCAAGATGGACGACAAGCTGCTGGAGCTGGCCGACGGCGAACTGTTTCGCACCGGCAGCTGGATCTACCTGATCCTGAATATCCTGGTGGTGGCCCTGCTGGAAAACCCCAAGCGCCAGGCCCAGGTCTTCGCCCTGGCGCTGGCGGATGCGGTGATGCTGTCCGGACTGTTCTATGCCGCCGGCGGCGCACCGAGCGGCATCGGCAACCTGCTGATCGCCTCCGTGGCCATCAGCAACGTGCTGCTGCGCGGTCGCATCGGCCTGCTGATCGCCGCCGTCTCGGCCATCGGCATCATCTACCTGACGTTCTACCTGAGTTTCAGCCGTCCGGACGCAGCCAACTATTACGTACAGGCCGGCTTGCTCGGGGTCTTGTGCTTCGCTGCCGCGGTACTGGTACAGGGCCTGACCCGACTGCTGGCAGTGAGCGAAAACCTCGCCGAACAACGTGCCAGCGACGTCACCAACCTGGAAGAGCTCAACGCCCTGATCCTGCAACGCATGCGCACCGGCATCCTGGTGCTCGACGAGCAACACCGGGTGCAGCTCGCCAACCAAGGAGCGCTGACACTGATGGGCGAGCAGGACCTGAGTGGTCACGTGCTCGACGCCTATTCCCTGGAATTGGTCGAGCGCCTGCAAGTCTGGCAAAGCAATCCGGCGTTACGCCCGCGCAGCCTGAAGATCCTCGGTGCCGGTCCGATCCTGCAACCCAGCTTCATCGCGCTGAAACGCGGCGAGCAAACCCAGACGCTGATCTTCCTCGAAGACCTCTCGCAGATCGCCCAGCAGGCCCAGCAGCTCAAGCTCGCGGCCCTCGGGCGCCTGACCGCCGGCATTGCCCATGAGATCCGCAACCCGCTGGGCGCCATCAGCCACGCGGCTCAACTGCTGCAGGAGTCGGAGCAGATGCCGGAGGCGGACCACCGTCTCACGCAGATCATCCAGGACCAATCCAAACGCATGAATCTGGTGATCGAGAACGTGCTCCAGCTATCCCGGCGGCGCCAGACGCAGGCGCAACTGCTCGACCTCAATGAGTGGCTGCAAGCCTTTGTCAACGAATGGCGCGAGCGCTCCCGGCCCAAACAGTGCCTGCACCTGCAAATCGACGACGCATCCCTGCAAACCCGCGCCGATCCGCTGCAACTGGCCCAGGTGCTGAACAACCTGCTGGAGAACGGCCTGCGCTACAGCGCCCAGCTGCATGAACTGGCGCAGGTCTGGCTGATCTTGGCAATGGACCCGAACAACGGGCTGCCGACGCTGGAAGTCCTGGATAACGGGCCCGGCGTCGCAGCCGAGCAGCGCCAACACCTGTTCGAACCGTTCTTCACCACCGAAAGCCAGGGCACCGGCCTTGGCCTCTACCTGTCCCGGGAGCTATGCGAAAGCAACCAGGCGCGCCTAGACTACTCGGTACGCCAAGGCGGCAGTTGCTTTCGCATCACCTTCGCTCACGCACGTAAACAGAGTTGAACATGAGCCCACGGCAGAAGATCCTGATCGTCGACGATGAACCGGATATCCGCGAACTCCTGGAAATAACCCTGGGCCGGATGAAACTCGATACCAGCAGTGCCCGCAACGTGGCGCAAGCCCGGGAAAAGCTGGCCCAGGAAAACTTCGACCTGTGCCTGACCGACATGCGCCTGCCGGACGGCACCGGCCTTGAGCTGGTGCAGCACATCCAGCAACGTTATCCCCAGTTGCCAGTGGCGATGATCACCGCCTATGGCAGCCTCGACACCGCGATCAACGCCCTGAAATCCGGCGCCTTCGACTTCCTGACCAAACCGGTGGACCTGGCGCGCCTGCGCGAACTGGTCGCCAGTGCCTTGCGCTTGCCGACCAGCGGTAGCAAGCCGCCGTCCATCGACAGCCGGCTGCTGGGTGATTCACTGCCCATGCGCGCCCTGCGCAAACAGATCGACAAACTGGCCCGCAGCCAGGCACCGGTCTATATCAGCGGTGAATCGGGCAGCGGCAAGGAACTGGTGGCGCGACTGATCCACGAACAGGGGCCACGCGCCGAGCGGCCGTTCGTGCCGGTGAATTGTGGGGCGATTCCGGCCGAACTGATGGAAAGCGAGTTTTTCGGCCATCGCAAAGGCAGCTTTACCGGCGCCGTGGAGGACAAACCGGGGCTGTTCCAGGCGGCCAATGGCGGCACGCTGTTTCTCGATGAAGTCGCCGACCTGCCACTGGCCATGCAGGTCAAGCTGCTGCGCGCCATTCAGGAAAAGGCCGTGCGCAGTGTCGGCGGCCAGCAGGAGGAAATCGTCGATGTGCGGATCCTCTGCGCCACCCACAAGGACCTGAACGCCGAAGTCAGTGCCGAGCGTTTTCGTCAGGACCTCTACTATCGCTTGAATGTCATTGAATTACGGGTGCCATCCTTGCGCGAACGTCGCGACGATATCGAGCCCCTGGCCACCAATGTCCTCAATCGGCTGGCCTCGGGTAGCGGCATGCCGGCGGCCCGACTGCATCCGCTGGCACTGGATACGCTCAAGGGCTACCGCTTTCCCGGTAACGTGCGGGAATTGGAGAACATGCTCGAACGGGCCTACACCCTGTGTGAAAACGAACAGATCGAAGCCGGCGACCTGCGCCTGGCCGAGGGTGGCGGGAGCTACGCGCAAGTCGGGGAACCGAGCCTGGCACAGATCGACAACCTGGAGGACTACCTGGAAAGCGTAGAGCGCAAGCTTATCCTCCAGGCCCTGGAGGAAACCCGCTGGAACCGCACAGCGGCGGCCCAGCGCTTGAACCTGTCATTTCGTTCGATGCGCTATCGGCTCAAGAAGCTTGGGCTGGATTGAGCGCTCATCGGCTGACGCGGTTATTGTAGGAGCCGGCTTGCTGGCTCCTACAAGTTTGCTGCCTTCGGCAGTTTCAGATCCGGCCTCCAGGGGCATAAGGCGCCGGATCGATGATCGGCTCACGCCCCAGCAACAGATCGGCAAACAGCTGGCAGGACGCCGGTGCCAGCACCAGCCCGTTGCGATAATGCCCGCAGTTCAGCCATAGCCCTTCGAAGCCCGGAACCCGGCCGATATAAGGAATGCCCTCGGGCGAACCCGGCCGCAATCCTGCCCAGTGCCCGACCACCTCAGCCTGCGCCAACGCCGGAATCAACTCGACCGCCGAAGCCTTGAGGCTTTCCAGCGCCGACAACGTCGGCGTCTTGTCGAAGCCTTCATGCTCCAGCGTGCTGCCCACCAGGATATGCCCGTCACGCCGGGGAATCGCATAACGGCCTTTCGCCAGGACCATACTCGACAGAAAATCCGCCGCGCACTTGTAGAGGATCATCTGGCCCTTGACCGGCTCCACCGGCAGCGCCAGCCCCAGGCTGCCCAACAGTTCGCCGCTCCAGGCGCCCGCCGAGAGCACGACCTGATCGGCACGCAGCTCGCCGATGGCCGTGCGCACGCCGACCACGCGCTCGCCTTCACGGATAAACCCGGCGACTTCACACTGCTCGCGAATCGTCACATTGGGTAAGGCCTGCAAGGCTGCCTTGAGGGATTTCACCAGGCGCGGATTACGCACATTGGCAACATCGGCCATGTAGATGGCCCGGGAGTAGCCCCCGCCCATCACCGGTACCGCATCGTGAACCGCCGAGATATCCACCGCGCTCAGGGGGCGCTGCTCACGTTCGGCCCAGGCCAGGGCCTCGGCTTCGTCGTCCAGGTCGAGCCAGTAAAGACCGGTGGTATGCACCTCAGGGTCGACACCGGTGGCGGCGAAGAGGCGCTCGCCCAGTTGTGGATAGAAGTCCTGGGACCAATGGGCCAGGGCCGTGACCGCCGGACTGTAGCGCCACGGGTACAGCGGAGAAACGATACCTCCGCCCGCCCAGGAAGACTCCTGACCGAGGCCGGATCGATCCAGCAGCGTCACTTGCCCGACCTCGGCGGCCAGATTGAAGGCAGTCAGCAGGCCAATCACGCCGCCGCCGATGATTACCACATGTTGTTGCCCGGCCATCGCATCATCCAACCAGAAAAGGAAACAGGCGCCAGGGTGCGCCCACAAAAGCCTCAACGCCCCCAGCAGTCCTTGGTCGTCGCGCCCACGGAGCCAGGATTACCCCGCTGCCCAGTGTTGTCGAGTGTGTAATTGCCGCACATGTCGCCCACCATCATCGACCCCGTGCTCGGCGTGGCCGTCAGTGTGAAAGTCGTGGCCGTGGAGGCGACCGAGATGGTGTAGTAGCTATTGCCCGCGCTCAGGCCAGTCGCGTTGAGATAGGTCGCGTTCCTGGTGTAGAACCGCTCCAGTGTCTGCGCCTGCTCGGAAATCAACTCGGCGATTTCGTAGCGATGGGTCTTTTTCACATACGAGAGGTAGTTGGGATAAGCCACGGCCGCCAGGATGCCGACCACCGCCACGGCGATCATCAGCTCGATCAGGGTGAAACCGCTACTGATTCTACGCATTGAGTCACTCACTGTAATTGACGCCACATGATACGACGGTTGTTCACACCACCGAGCTCCAACGGACCACCTGGCCCACCCGGCCCACCCGGCAGCCCCATCAACATTTGTGAACCATCGGAATTACTCATTAGCCCGGCCAGGTTCGGTACCCCGCCAACGAAGTTCATCCCACTGATAGTCTGGTCACTGGCATTGACCTTGCGGTCGCCATTGGTGTCCAGCACCGGATAGGTCAGCATCGCCCCGGTGACGGCGTCGACATCCATGAAGCGCCCCGACCCCGCACTTGAACAGGGGTCAGTGGTATCGACAATCGCCGTGGTGAAAAACAGCCGGCCAAAACTCAGCACCGCCGGATAGATCACCCGCTCCCCGGTCAGCACACTGTTGATCACCAGGGAGAAGTAGAAACCTTTCTTGCTGGTGTAGTCGACGGTGTTCTGACTGGAGGTGAAATACACGCTGCCGGCGGCGGGCGCATTGATGGTCTGCGCCACCAGGCTGCTTTCCGTGATGCTGGCAGCGGTGCCATCGTTGTCGAGCACCGCATAGAACGCCTGGCGTGCTGTGCTAGTCTTGTCCGCCGTTTCGCTGAGCTTGCCGGTGCCGAAATAGACCAGCTTGCCCTGTCCTGGCAGATTGCCAATCACCGGCTGAGCCGTAATCGGCTGCGCCGAGCCGCCCGAGGCGGTGAACAGCGGCGCCCCCGAGAAGGCGACTTTCCAGCTGGCCGGGGACAAAGCGGTCAGATCGAACTTCCACATCTGCCCCTTGAGATCACCGCCATAGGCATACAGCACCTGGCTTTGCGCATTGACGCGCAGCTTCACCGAACTCAAGCCATTGTTGCCCGTGGTATCGACAGGAATCTCGGTGATCACCGAACCATCTTTCATATCCAGCACCAGCAACGAAGCGACACCGTTGAAACTGCCGTAGCCGTTGCCAATAAACGCCGCCCAACGACCATCCTGCAAACGCGCCACTTCCGGCTTGGCGTAGGCATAGCCCAGGTTGTTGTATTTGTTGCCGGTGGTGAAAACATCCGGGGCCTTGATATCCCACAAGGCATTGATGGTGTTGCCGGCCGTCGCGTCGTACAGCTGAATCGCGAAGAACGCCTTGCCGCCCGCCCCCACGCCACCCACGGCAATGGTCTTCCAGGTCGTACCGGGCTTGGCGTCCACCACAGAAATCTGGCCATCGGCGAGGAATTTGTGGGTCGTGCCATTGATATAGGCAGGGTCGGCCACGTAGTGCAGGTTAGTCATCACACTGGAGGGCATGTAGGCATAAAGACGATTGCCCGAGGTCGGATTGATAACGTTGAAGAAGCCGTCGTTGGCGTTCACCACCAGGCGCGACGCCATCCCTGTGGCGGAAGACTTGCCGTCCAGGTAAGCCGTATAGCTGGTGTCCCCGGTGAGATCGGACGCCGTATGGTCGGTGGGTGACGCATAGGCCAGACGCGAATTGATGATATCGCCAAGGAGTACGGTGCGAACCTTGAGGCCGGTCTTGTTGACACCTACGCTCCACTGCACCAGATCGTTGCCGCTGATCCCCGTGGGCAGGCTGGCGCTCAGGGCGGTCTGCTGGGTCGTGGAGAAATTGGCATATGCCAGGGTGATCGCCAGGTTTGTGCCGGTATTCCAGGATTGGAAGGTCGCTGTATTGGTGCTCCCCGGAATAATGGTGGTGTCGGTCGTCCAGTTCGCGTTGGTATTGAGCGCCCCGTTAGTGCCGAATCCAAAGGCCTTGATGGTCCCACGCCAGTCGGTTGGGTCGTACTGGGAGGTGTAGTAAAGCGAGCCGGTGTTGAAGTTCGACGAACTGGTGGCACCACCACCACCGGAGCCGGCCTTGGACGTGATGTCGTTCAGGGCTGACGACAAGGCAGCGTTGAGACCGGCACTGTCAGTGGCCTGATAGTAAATGCCGCGGCCATAGGTCGCCGTATCGGCAAGCATCTGATTGGCGGCGGTGAAACCCACGGTGTAAGTGAACATGTTCTGTTTGGGGAAGTCACTCGCATCCCAGCTTTTGCCGGCGGCATCGCTGCCGGCCGAGCGCATATCGATGTCATAAGCGAACTTGGCGATGTCGTCCAGAAACAGCGAGTCGCCTTCATTGTCCCCGCCCAACGGGTTGTTGCCGTCGTTGTTGATGCCGTCCCAGTTCGGAAGATTCGATCCCCCCAGCGGGTCATTGCCGGGAAAGGTCCGGTCATAGGTCGGAAAGCCGTCAGTGATCACCACGCCATAGTTTTTCTGGCAACGGTACTGGATCGGGCTGGTGTAGGTGGTCGGCGTCGAGTTGTAGTAGGGCGTCATGCCACGAAAATAACGGGTGATCTCGTAATAGGTTTCAGCCAGCGGCGTGTTGGCGATGGCCGCCAGGCCGCTGATGGAGGTCAGCAGCGCGTTGTAGTTGGCATCCGCCTGGGTCTGGGTGGTCGAACTGGTCACCGACAAGTCGCTGATGGCCCGGGCAATATAACCGCCGGGACCAGGATCGCGGCTGTTGGGCGGATTGAACGTCGCGAGGCCAATGCGCAGGTTGCGGTTGCTGGTCACCAGCGCCGAGGACACGTTACGCGCCACGTTGACCCGGTAATCATTGGGGATCGAACCATCGGTGTAGTCCTTGGTCGTCCCTGTCATCTGGGTGATCAAGTAGGAAAGGTATTGGTTGGAGATACGAGTATTGCCACCACCCACCGGGTCGGGCAGCTTGAGGCAGTAGACCGTGTTGCTGGTGCCGATCTTGAACCCGTCGTAGTTCGACGCACAGGGCCCCGGGTAGAAGCTGCTGATGAACTGGTTGTCACTGGTCATGTCCAGTGCGGTCACACTGTTGCAGCTGGAGTACGAGTAGCAGTTGTAGACCTGAGGCCGGGTGGTGACCGTAGGATCGTAGCCTGTCGGCCAGATCAGGTTGTTCATGCTGCCGGAGTCATCCACCAGCAACATCACGTTCGGCGGCACGGAACCGGCGCTCAACAACGGTGAGTCGGAGGGCGTGAAAGCATAGGCCGGAGCACTGAGATACAGCCCCAGAAAGCCCCCCGCCAGCCAGGGCATCAGCTTCGAGCGCAGGCGATCCAGGCGCTTACTTCTTGACATAGATGCTCTCCAGCACGGTTTTCGAGGTGCCTTGCACACCCACGCCGGTAATTCGGTAGAGGGTCCAGGGCAGGCTGTCTTCCATGCCTGCCAGGTTCATGTTCACCGGGTCCTTGGTGGTACCCAGCTTCTGGATGCCATAAAAACCGCCGCTGCTCGCCACCCAGGTCACCCCGGAAGTACTGTTCGCTCCCGCAACCAGTGGCGTGTTCGGGTCCACCGCCTCGGCCGGCGGCGCGCACTTCGTCGTGTTCGGGCACACGGCCAGGCTGTAGGCCTGTGCCTGGACAATGGTTTCCCCGGCCCTCAGCGCCGTTTCGGCGAACTGGAAAGACTCGTTGCGCAACTTGACGCTGCCAGCCATTTTTTCCTGCAGGTTGGCGTTCTGCATTGACGAGATGCCGATCAGGGTCAGCAGCAGCAGGAATACCAGGCTGACCAGCAGGGCCATGCCGCGCTGTGCGCCCGAGCTCGGGACGGAGTAATGATTCATGGGCATCCGCCTTATCTCAACCGATTGCGCACAGCAGCCGCGACACTGAAGGTCTGGTTGCGCACTTTGCTGGCGGGGTCCTGCAAGGTCAGGGTCAGGCGCACGCTACGGATCAGCGCCGGGTTGCTCGGGGTCGCGGAGTAACTGGAAGCCACGGTATCGAGCGGGGTCTTGGCCATGCCGAAGAGCACGCTGAACGCGTTCACATTGTTGATCAGTGCCTGGGCGCCGAGATAGATCTGGTTGGTCTTGAAGGTATAGGCCACTTGCCGGAGCGGAATGGCGATCTGCCCTGCCGCTGGCGCAACCACTCCGTCGTTTGCCGTGGAAAGCACCAGGCAATCGGACAACACCGTCCAGTTCTGCCCGATGCCATTCGCCCCCACATCCGCGGTGACCAGGGTCAGGATATTGTTGGTGCTGTCCCAGGTGATCGGGTTCGCCATCGCCGTGGTGTAGGTCTTCGAAGCACTCGAGTCCGCCACGGTTCCCACGCACCCGATCATGCCAACCATACGGATTTCCTGGAGCATCTTGCTCAACACGAAACGCGCGTCCTCCTGCATGCCCGCAGAAGCCGTCTGGCTGGTGTAGGTGGACTTGGCCGCGACAAAAATCTGAGTGATACCGGCGATCACCACCAACCCCAGGGTCAGGGCAATCATGAGTTCGATCAGGCCGAAGCCTCTGGACTGAGTCTTCATGTTCCCGTCCATACAGTGGCGATCTGGCTGACCAGGGTAAAGGTGATATTCGCGGTACCCGCGTTGCTGGTCCCGGCAGCGATATTGGCCGCGTTGGCCGCTCGCGAGTCGTCCCAGGTGATAGTGATGGTAACCACGCCGTTGGCGACCGCTACCGACCCAGTCGGTGTGGTGCCACCGAGGTTATTCACGTTGTTGGCGAAGTCCGACAGGTCCTGGTCGCGCACGCCGGATATCGTGGTCGGTGCCGAGGCCAGGCTGGCCATTTGATAGTCACCGCCAGGATTCGAGCACGGGCTGAACGCAGCATTCGAGCAGGGATTGGCGCGAATACGATCAAGCAGGTCATAGGCAATGAAACTGGCCTGGGTGCTCATCGTCGAACTGTCGGTATACCTCAGGGCATTGAGTTGTAGCGCCGCCGCGCCAAGCAGACCTACTGCGAGGACCAGCATGGCAACCAGCACCTCGATCAGGGTCACCCCGACCTGATGATGACGCTTCATGGGCAACTCCCATTGAGCGCGATCCGTCCCGTGAGACAGACGCTGAGGGTATTGGTATAGGCGCCTTCGACAAACGACAGGGTGACCGCCGTTGCAGGGGAAACCAGGGCCCCGAGGTTGTTGAACTCGATGAAGGTGACCGTGCTGGTCGTCATCGTCGCGCTGCTCGACATGGCCGGCACCACCCGCAATACGTTCGCCCGCAAATTGGTTCCGGTGGTCGCTCCCGTCGTGGTGCTCTGCCCACTCGTCCAATCGCTCCCGGCTCCGCTGGTGGGACCGATACGCACGTTCACGCCGCGATTGATGGCTTCCAGACGGGTGTAGTTCAACGCGCGCTGCAAGTCACTTGCCTCGGAATCGGCCCGGGTTCTCTGGACGCTACTGGTAAAGGAAGGCGCGGCAACGGCCGCAAGAACTGCCAGCACGGCTATGGCGATCATCAGCTCAACCAAGGTAAACCCTTTGGTACCTTGAAACATATGCGCACCCTCCCGCCCAGTGCTCTGGACTATAACTAGCCTTACCGTCCAAACCACCCGGCGACAGGATATACGGTTGTTTTGGATGGACCAGTGCACATGGACCGTGCAATGAAAATAAACAGGGAGGTGTTCGACATGCCGCAGCGTGGCCTGAGCCTGATTCAACTGTTAATCGGACTGAGCCTGATCGCCTTGCTCGCGCATCTGGCCATGCCGTCCTTCCGGGGGACCGTCGATGCCCACCGCAGGCAAGTCTCGGCCGAGGAACTGATGACCGGTCTGCGAACCGCCAGGACCGAAGCGATCCTGCGCCAGCGCGATGTGGTGATCCATGCGCTGGAAGAAGATTGGAGTCGGGGCTGGCGAATCATTGTCGACCGCAGCGGACAAGGCCACCTGGACCCGGACAACCCGGTGCTGGTTGAACGACGTAGCGATGGACTGACACCGATCAAAGGCAACCGATGGCTCGAGCAGTTTATCCGCTTCACCCCTCTCGGCTCGCTCAACCCGCAAAACGGCGCCTCGATGGGTGGGACGCTGCATGTCTGCGCCAGGGACCAAGCGCTCAGCCACTATCAGCTCGTGCTGGCGAAGACCGGCCGGATCAGGCTCGAAAAGAGAGAAATACCCGAGGCGCTATGCGCCTCCCCGGGCTTACAACAAGGAGCGAACGCGTAGTTCCTTGGGCATGGAGAAGGTCACGTTCTCTTCACGCCCGGCCAACTCATCGGCACCGGTCGCACCCCAGGCCTGAAGCTGCTGGATCACGCCACGCACCAGCACTTCCGGTGCCGAAGCCCCGGCGGTGATGCCGATCCGCTCGACACCGTCGAACCAGCTGCGCTGCAGGTCTTCGGCACCGTCGATCAGGTAGGCCGGCGTCGACATGCGCTCGGCCAGCTCGCGCAGGCGATTGGAGTTGGAACTGTTCGGGCTGCCCACCACCAACACCACATCGCATTCGTCCGCCAGTTGCTTGACCGCGTCCTGACGGTTCTGCGTGGCGTAGCAGATGTCGTCCTTGCGCGGTCCGCCAATGGCCGGGAAACGCGAGCGCAGGGCATCGATAACGCGGCTGGTGTCGTCCATGGACAAGGTGGTCTGGGTCACGAACGCCAGTTTTTCCGGGTTGCGCACCTGCAAGGCAGCGACGTCTTTCTCGTCCTCCACCAGGTAGATCGCACCGCCGTTGGCGTCGTCGTACTGGCCCATGGTGCCTTCGACTTCCGGGTGGCCGGCGTGGCCGATCAGGATGCATTCACGACCGTCGCGACTGTAGCGCGCCACTTCGATATGCACCTTGGTCACCAGCGGACAGGTCGCGTCGAATACCTTCAGGCCACGGCCCGAGGCTTCCGTGCGTACGGCCTGGGAAACGCCGTGGGCACTGAAGATCACGATCACGTCATCCGGGACCTGCTCCAGCTCTTCGACGAAGATGGCGCCACGGGCACGCAGGTCTTCGACGACAAATTTGTTGTGGACCACTTCATGGCGCACGTAGATCGGCGGGCCGAAGACTTCCAGGGCCCGGTTGACGATTTCGATCGCCCGGTCCACGCCAGCGCAGAAGCCACGGGGGTTGGCGAGTTTGATGTGCATGCTGTGCCTCGTGTCTTGCGCGCAAGGGGAAATATTAAAGCGCCTTGACCTCGATGATCTCGACATCGAAGGTCAGGGTCTTGCCCGCCAGCGGGTGATTGAAGTCGACGGTCACCTGGGCGTCGTCGAAAGCCTTCACCACACCCGGCAGCTCGGTATTGGCCGCATCGTTGAAGATCACCAGCAAACCTTCCGACAGCTCCATGTCCTGGAACTGCGAACGCGGGATGACCTGCACATTCTGCGGGTTTGGCTGGCCGAAAGCATTTTCCGGGGCCACGGTCAGGTTACGCTTGTCGCCGGCCTTGAAGCCGAACAACGCCACCTCGAAGCCCGGCAGCAGGTTGCCGTCGCCGACCTTGAAGGTCGCCGGGGCCTTGTCGAACGTACTGTCGACGGTGTCGCCGTTTTCCAGGCGCAAGGCGAAGTGCAAGGTGACCTGGGTGTTCTGACCGATGCGTTGCTCAGCCACTGCGTGTTCAGTCATGAACGGGTTCTCCGGACTTTTTACTCTTGAACATATCCAGCGCCAGCATCACCGCACCGACGCTGATGGCGCTGTCGGCAAAGTTGAACGCCGGGAAGTACCAGCGGTTCTGCCAGTGCACCAGGACGAAGTCGATCACATGCCCCAGGGCAATACGGTCGTACAGGTTGCCCAGGGCACCGCCGAGCACCAGCGCCAGCGCAATCGCCAGCCAGGTTTCGTTGCGCCCCAGGCGCTTGAGCCAGACCACCAGCACGGCGCTGACCACCACCGCGATCAGCGCGAACAGCCAGCGCTGCCAACCGGAGCTTTCAGCCAGGAAGCTGAAGGCCGCACCAGTGTTGTAGGCCAGGGTCCAGCTGAAGTAATCGGGGATGATCACGATCTGCTGGTACAGGGACAGCGAGCTTGCGAAGTGGAGCTTGCTGACCTGGTCGATGACCAGGACCAGCACGCTCAACCACAGCCAGCCCAGGCGGCCGAAACGGCCAGCGCGGGTATTAGGCATAGTGGCGCACCTCGCCTTCGCCGCTGATATTGTCCACGCAACGACCGCAGATTTCCGGATGCTCCGGGTTGACCCCGACATCCTCGCGGTGATGCCAGCAACGGGCACACTTGGCATGGGCGGACTTGACCACCTTGAGCTTGAGCCCGGCCACTTCGGTGACCACCGCATCCGCCGGAGCCAGCGCGAATGGCGCAACGGTCGCGGTGGAGGTGATCAGGACGAAACGCAGTTCGTTGCTCAGCTTGCCCAGGTCGGCCACCAGGGCCTCTTCGGCGAACAGGGTCACTTCGGCCTGCAGGTTGCCGCCGATGGCCTTGGCCGCCCGCAGGTTTTCCATTTCCTTGTTGACCGCGACCTTGACCGCCATGATCCGCTCCCAGTAGGCGCGGTCCAGTTCGAAGCCTTCCGGCAGCTCGCTGAGGCCTTCATACCAGGTGTTGAGCATGACCGACTCGTTGCGCTCGCCCGGCAGGTACTGCCACAGCTCGTCGGCGGTGAAGGCCAGGATCGGCGCGATCCAGCGCACCAGCGCTTCGCTGATATGGAACAGCGCGGTCTGGCACGAACGCCGGGCCTTGCTGTTGGCGCCGGTGGTGTACTGGCGGTCCTTGATGATGTCGAGGTAGAAACCGCCCAGCTCCTGCACACAGAAGTTGTGCACCTTGGAGTAGACGTTCCAGAAACGGTATTCGCCGTAGTTCAGTTCCAGCTCGCGTTGCAGCAGCAGCGCGCGGTCCACGGCCCAACGGTCCAGGGCGAGCATCTCATCGGCCGGCAACAGGTCGGTGGCCGGGTTGAAGCCGCTCAGGTTGGAGAGCAGGAAACGCGCGGTGTTGCGGATCCGCCGGTAGGCGTCGGCGCTGCGTTGCAGGATCTGGTCGGAGACCGCCATCTCGCCCGAGTAGTCGGTCGAGGCGACCCACAGGCGCATGATGTCGGCGCCCAGGGTGTCGTTGACTTTCTGCGGCGCGATCACGTTGCCCAATGACTTGGACATCTTGCGACCGGCCTCGTCGACGGTGAAACCGTGGGTCAGCAACTCGCGGTACGGCGCGTGGTTGTCGATGGCGCAACCGGTCAGCAGGGACGAGTGGAACCAGCCGCGATGCTGGTCCGAACCTTCCAGGTACAGGTCGGCCCGTGGACCGCTCTCATGGCCCATCGGGTGCGAACCGCGCAGCACGTGCCAGTGGGTGGTGCCGGAGTCGAACCAGACATCGAGGGTGTCGCTGATCTTGTCGTACAGCGGCGCTTCGTCGCCCAGCAGCTCGGCGGCGTCCATCTTGAACCAGGCTTCGATGCCTTCGACTTCGACGCGCTGGGCCACCTGCTCCATCAACTCGGCGGTACGCGGGTGCAGCTCGCCGCTTTCCTTGTTCAGGAAGAACGGGATCGGCACGCCCCAGTTGCGCTGACGGGAGATGCACCAGTCCGGACGGTTGGCGATCATCGAGTGCAGGCGCGCCTGGCCCCAGGCCGGGACGAACTGGGTCTCTTCGATGGCCTTGAGCGCCCGCTCACGCAGGGTGTCACCGGCCACCGGGGCCTTGTCCATGCCGATGAACCACTGCGCGGTAGCGCGGTAGATCAGCGGAGTCTTGTGGCGCCAGCAGTGCATGTAGCTGTGGCTGATGGTTTCGGTATGCAACAGCGAGCCGACTTCGCTCAGCTTGTCGACGATGCCCGCGTTGGCCTTGAAGATGAACTGGCCGCCGAAGAACTCCAGGGACTCGGCATACACGCCGTTGCTCTGCACCGGGTTGAGGATCTCATCGTTGACCATGCCGTACTGCTTGCAGATCTTGAAGTCGTCCTCGCCGTAGGCCGGAGAGCAGTGAACGATACCGGTACCGGCGCCCAGCTCGACGTAGTCGGCCAGGTACACCGGCGACAGGCGGTCATAGAACGGGTGACGGAAGTTGACCAGTTCCAGGGCTTCGCCCTTGGCAATCGCCAGTACCGAGCCTTCCAGCTTATAGCGCGCCAGGCACGACTCCACCAGTTCTTCGGCCAGCACCAGCAGGCGGTCACCGACATCCACCAGGGCATAGTTGAATTCCGGGTGAACGTTCAGCGCCTGGTTGGCCGGGATGGTCCACGGGGTGGTGGTCCAGATCACGACGGCCGTCGGCTTGGCCAGGGACGGCAAGCCGAACGCGGCAGCCAGCTTGTCCTGGTCGGCAATCGGGAAGGCCACGTCGATGGTCGAGGACTTCTTGTCCTGGTATTCGACTTCGGCTTCAGCCAGGGCCGAACCGCAATCGAAACACCAGTTCACCGGCTTGAGGCCCTTGAACACGAAACCGCCCTTGACGATTTCGGCGAGGGCACGGATTTCGCCGGCCTCGTTCTTGAAGTCCATGGTCTTGTAGGGGTTGGCGAAGTCGCCAAGCACACCCAGGCGGATGAATTCGGACTTCTGCCCGTCGATCTGCTCGGTGGCGTAGGCGCGGCACAGTTCGCGGGTCTTGTCCGCGCCCAGGTTCTTGCCATAGGTCACTTCGACCTTGTGTTCGATCGGCAGGCCATGACAGTCCCAACCCGGCACATACGGGGCATCGAAGCCGGCCAGGGTCTTGGAACGGATAATCATGTCCTTGAGAATCTTGTTCAGCGCATGACCGATGTGGATCGTGCCGTTGGCGTACGGAGGACCATCGTGAAGAATGAACTTCGGGCGATCCTTGCCAATTTCGCGCAACTTCCCGTACAGGCCTATGCTGTCCCAGCGCTGCAGAATCTGCGGTTCGCGCTGTGGCAGGCCGGCCTTCATCGGGAAGGCGGTGTCCGGAAGGTTAAGCGTGGCTTTGTAGTCGGTCATTTCAGGCTCTTTTTAAGCGGTGAACCCTGCCAATGGGCACGGGCGGCGGCGACGTCCGCATTGATCGCCGTCTTGAGCGCCTCCAGGGAGGCGAATCGCTGCTCATCGCGCAGCTTGTGGTGGAAAACCACGGTCAAACGCCGGTCATAGAGATCACCGGTAAAATCCAGCAGGTGCACTTCCAGGTGGGCACTGCCATCCCCCGAAACCGTAGGCCGCACGCCGATATTGGCGACACCCGGCCACGGCTGGCCGTCGATCTCGACGCTGACCAGGTAAACCCCGGTCAACGGCACACGACGGCGCTTGAGCTGCACATTGGCGGTCGGCGTGCCCAGTTGGCGCGCCAGCTTCTGGCCATGCAGCACCCGTCCGGCAATGCGGAACGGGCGACCGAGCAAGCGCTCGGCCAGGGCAAAGTCCGCCGCCGCCAGGGCATTACGCACCTGGGTGCTGCTGACCCGCAGGCCATCGAGTTCGACGGTCTGCGCCGCCTCGACGGTGAAACCGCGAGCGTTGCCAGCCTGTTGCAGGAACTCGAAATCGCCGACACGATCACAGCCGAAGCGGAAATCGTCGCCGACTTCCAGATGCTGCACACCGAGACCGTCCACCAGGATGGTATCGACGAACTCGGCGGCGCTGAGTTTGCTCAGGCGCTGGTTGAAGGCCAGGCACAGGACCCGGTCGACGCCCTCGGCGGCCAGCAGCTTGAGCTTGTCGCGCAGGCGCGCCAGACGCGCCGGGGCGGTGTCCGGAGCAAAGAATTCGCGGGGCTGCGGCTCGAAAATCACCACGCAGCTGGGTACACCCAACTCCAGCGCACGCTCGCGCAGTCGGGCCAGGATAGCCTGGTGACCACGGTGAACACCGTCAAAGTTGCCAATGGTGGCGACGCAACCCCGATGCCGGGGGCGCAGGTTGTGAAGGCCTCGAACCAGCTGCATAACGCGCTTCTTGCTCATAAAGTGGTCGATTATAACCACACCCGGCGGCCGACGACAGGCAACAGCACTACCCAAATCGATCGAACCGACAAAACTCTTATCCACGACGCTCCCACGGGGGCGACCTGCGCTACGTCAACAACTTGCGATTGAAATGCCGCAGACGCAGGCCCATCGCCGCCAGCATGCCGAAATAGGCCACTACGCCGGCCACCACCAGGGCGCCCAAACGCAGGAAACGCTCGAGCATGTGCCCCTGGTCCCAGGCCGGCATGAAGTGCATCAGCCCCAGCAATACCGCGGACATCACCGCCACCGCCAGCACCAGTTTCAGCAGATAGACGCCCCAACCCGGCTGCGGCACAAAGAGTTGCTGCTTGCGCAATTGCCAGAACAACAGCCCGGCGTTGATGCAGGCCCCGGCACTGATTGCCAGCGCCAGCCCGGCGTGGGCCAAGGGCCCGATAAAGACCAGGTTGAGCAACTGGGTGACGGTCAGGGTGAAAATCGCGATCTTCACCGGTGTGCGAATGTTCTGCTGCGCATAGAAGCCGGGCGCCAGCACCTTGATCATGATGATGCCCAGCAAGCCCAGGGAGTAGGCGACCAGCGCACGCTGGGTCATGGAGGCATCGAAGGCACTGAACTGGCCGTACTGGAACAGCGCAACCGTCAGCGGCTCGGAGAGAATCGCCAGCGCCAGGGAACACGGCAGCACCAGCACGAAGCACAGGCGCAGGCCCCAGTCGAGAATCCGCGAATACTCGTGGCGGTCCTTGCTGGCATAGGTTTTCGACAGGATCGGCAACAGAATGGTACCCAGGGCCACACCGAGCACGCCGGACGGCAACTCCATCAAGCGGTCGGCGTAGTACATCCAGGACACCGACCCCGCCACCAGGAAAGAGGCGAAGATGGTATTGATGATCAGCGAGATCTGGCTCACCGAAACGCCGAGAATCGCCGGCAGCATCTGCTTCATCACCCGCCAGACACCGGCATCACGCAGATTCAACCGCGGCAGCACCAGCATGCCGATCTTTTTCAGGCTCGGCAGCTGGTAGAGCAACTGGGCCAGGCCACCGGCCAGCACCGCCCACCCCAGGGCCATTACCGGCGGGTCGAAGTACGGCGTCAGGAACAGGGCAAAAATGATCATGCTCACGTTCAGCAGCGTCGGCACGAAGGCCGGCACCGAAAAGCGGTTCCAGGTATTGAGGATCGCCCCCGCCAGGGACGACAGCGAGATCAGCAATATATAAGGAAACGTCACCCGCAACAGGTCGGAGGTCAGCTTGAATTTCTCCGGCGTGTCGGTGAAACCCGGCGCCGTGGCCCAGATCACCCAGGGCGCGGCAACCATGCCCAGCACCGTCACCAATGCCAGCACCAGGGTCAGCAGGCCGCTGACATAGGCAATAAAGGTGCGGGTCGCCTCCTCGCCCTGCTGGCTCTTGTATTCCGCCAGGATCGGCACGAACGCCTGGGAAAACGCACCCTCGGCAAAGATCCGCCGCAGCAGGTTGGGCAGCTTGAAGGCGATAAAGAAGGCATCGGTGGCCATTCCGGCCCCGAAGATACGCGCGATAATCGTATCGCGAACGAAGCCCAGAACCCGGGAAATCATCGTGATAGAGCTGACAGCAGCCAACGATTTGAGCAGATTCATTAAAAGAGTGTGCGCCTTTGGAGAAAGAGCAGGCGAACAAAGCGCCCAGTTGTGCGATACTCCGCGCCGCAACAGCACAGAGCCAAAGCTCGCGAGTTTACAGGTCAGGCGCCGGAAATAAATCACCCGTCACTTCAAGATCGACCACTCAGCGGAACGCATCACCTGCCCTTGACAAGTCTCCAACTCATCGGCATGATTCGCGGCCTATTTTGTTTGCTATTTCCTAAAAAGTCTTTCGAGGAGCTCGACGGTGGCCAACACACCTTCCGCCAAAAAACGTGCAAAACAGGCTGAGAAGCGTCGCAGCCACAACGCCAGCCTGCGTTCCATGGTTCGTACCTACATCAAGAATGTAGTTAAAGCCATCGACGCAAAAGACGCTGCCAAAGCTCAAGCCGCTTATGTTCTGGCTGTTCCTGTTATCGACCGTATGGCCGATAAAGGCATCATCCACAAGAACAAGGCCGCTCGTCACAAGGGTCGTTTGAACGGCCACATCAAGGCTCTGAACCTTGCTGCTGCAGCCTAAGCGACACGCTTGTTAAAAAACCGACCCTAGGGTCGGTTTTTTATTGCCTGCAAGAAAGCATACAGATGGCACCGGCAGCCCCGAGATTGATGCAAATCCCAAGGGCCTCATCGCCAGCAAGCCGGCTCCTGCAGTTTTTGCGCACGGCAGCATTATTGCGCTGGAATGCTTACTTGCAGGAGCCTGATTGCCGGCGATGGCGACCTCAATACCTCACTTATTCGGCCAAGGCAGAATCGGAATCGCCGTCACCGCATTCTGCGGACTGCCTTCGATCAAGCGGTCGCTGTAGACCAGATACACCAGGGTATTGCGCTTCTTGTCGAGGAAGCGCACCACCTGCATGGTCTTGAACACCAGCGAGGTGCGCTCCTTGAACACCTCCTCACCATCCTTCAACTCACCACTGAAGCGGATCGGCCCGACCTGACGACAAGCCAGCGACGCCTCGGCACGATCCTCGGCCAACCCCAGGCCACCTTTCAAGCCACCGGTCTTGGCCCGGGACAGGTAGCAGGTCACACCCTCGACCTTGGGATCGTCAAACGCCTCGACCACGATACGATCGTTCGGCCCGACAAACTTGAAGACCGTCGACACCTGACCAATCTCTTCCGCCGATGCCAGCAACGGCATCGCCAGCAGCAACCCCAACAATCCCTTTGCGATACCCATAGTCCTATCCCTCAATCCATCACACCAGAATCAGGTTATCGCGGTGAACCAGTTCAGGCTCCGCCATATACCCCAGCACACCAGTAATCGCATCCGACGGCTGCCCGATAATTTTCTGCGCCTCAAGGGCACTGTAGTTCGCCAGACCGCGGGCGATCTCACGACCGTCCGACGCCACGCATACCACCATCTCGCCACGGCGGAAACTGCCCTGGACCAGCTTCACCCCCACCGGCAGCAAGCTCTTGTGATCCCGCGCCAGCGCATTCACCGCGCCATCATCGAGCACCAGCGTGCCGCGAGTCTGCAGATGCCCGGCCAGCCACTGCTTGCGCGCCGCCAGCATGCCACGCTCAGGCGACAGCAAGGTGCCGATACGCTCGCCCGACTTCAGGCGATCCAGCACCCGCTCCAGGCGCCCACCGACAATGATCGTGTGCGCTCCGGAGCGCGCCGCCAGCCGTGCCGCGCGCAACTTGGTCTGCATACCGCCACGCCCCAGCGCGCCACCGGTACCGCCCGCCACCGCATCCAGCGCCGGATCATCGGCACGAGCCTCATAAATCAGCTGGGCATCGGGGTTGTTGCGCGGATCGGCGTCGAACATGCCATCGCGATCCGTGAGAATCACCAGCAGATCCGCTTCCACCAGGTTGGCCACCAGCGCCGCCAGGGTGTCGTTGTCGCCAAAACGGATTTCATCGGTGACCACGGTGTCGTTCTCGTTGATCACCGGAATGACCTTGAGCTCCACCAGCGCCCGCAAGGTACTGCGCGCGTTGAGGTAACGCTTGCGGTCGGACAGGTCGTCATGGGTCAGCAGGATCTGCGCGGTATGCCGGCCATGCTCGGCAAAGCTCGACTCCCAGGCCTGCACCAGGCCCATCTGACCGATGGCGGCAGCCGCCTGCAACTCGTGCATGGCACTCGGTCGCACCGTCCAGCCCAGGCGACTCATACCCGCCGCCACCGCGCCGGAAGACACCAGCACCAGCTCGACGCCCGCCTCATGCAAGGCCACCATCTGCTCGACCCAGACACCCATCGCGGCGCGATCCAGCCCCTTGCCGTCCGCCGTCAGCAGTGCGCTGCCGATCTTCACGACCCAACGCTGCGCACCTGTCACCTTGCTCCGCATCATCTTTCAACCTTGGCTTGCGGGCAGCGCGACCGAGCGCTGCCCATGCGATTGTTCAGGGTAGCCGGTTCCCAGAAACCAGAACGCCGCTCGAATGAGCGGCGCCAGGTGGAACAGGCTGATGACGATGATAACACCGCCTCCAGTCAGATAGACCGCCCGCTCACCCTCGAGCAGCGGCCAATCCGCACAACAAGCGGCAACATCAGTCGCGCACGTAGATGATTTCCGGGCCATCTTCATCATCGACATCTTCTTCGTCCCAGTCATCGTCGCCGATGTCGTGGACGCTCTTGACGCCGCTGCGGCGCAGGGCACGCTGGTCATCCAGGGCCTGCAGCTGGGCACGCGCTTCATCTTCGATGCGCTGATCGAGATCACGCAGCTCGTCGGCATAAGCCGGATCATTGGCCAGGCGATCGAGACGATCTTCCAGGTAACGCATGATGTCGCGGGTCAGGCGCTCGGTCCCTTCCTTGGCAATCGCCGAGATCACATAGACCGGACCGGTCCACTGCAGGCGATCGACTACTTCCTTGACCCGCTCCTCATGCTCTTCCTCGAGGATCTGGTCGCACTTGTTCAGCACCAGCCAGCGATCACGCTCAGCCAGGGACGGGCTGAACTTGGTCAGCTCGTTGACGATCACTTCGGCGGCATCCGGCGCACTGCTGTCATCCAGCGGCGCCATGTCGACGAGGTGCAACAGCAAACGCGTGCGCGCCAAGTGCTTGAGGAAGCGAATCCCCAGGCCGGCACCACCGGAAGCGCCCTCGATCAACCCCGGGATGTCGGCGATGACGAAGCTCTTCCAGCGGTCGACGCTGACCACGCCCAGGTTCGGCACCAGGGTGGTGAACGGATAATCCGCCACCTTCGGCTTGGCGGCCGAGACCGAACGGATAAAGGTACTTTTACCGGCATTCGGCAAGCCCAGCAGGCCGACGTCCGCCAACACCTTCATTTCCAGCTTGAGGTCGCGCTGCTCGCCCGGCTTGCCCGGCGTAGTCTGGCGCGGCGCACGGTTGGTGCTGGATTTGAAACGGCTGTTGCCCAGGCCGTGCCAGCCACCATGGACCACCAGCAGGCGCTGACCGGCCTTGACCAGGTCACCGATGACCTCCTGGGTCGCGGAATCGATCACCGTGGTGCCGACCGGCACACGCAGCTCCAGATCCTCGCCCTTCTTGCCGGTGCAGTCGGTGCTGCCGCCATTGGAACCGCGCTCGGCATCGAAGTGCCGGGTGTAGCGGTAATCCACCAGGGTGTTGAGGTTTTCGTCGGCGACCATATAGATCGAGCCGCCGTCACCACCATCACCACCGTTGGGACCGCCGTTTTCGATGAATTTTTCCCGACGGAAACTCATGCAACCGTTACCGCCGTCGCCAGCTTTTACGCGAATCGATACTTCATCAACGAACTTCATAACACACGCCTCTCGCCACCAGGACGAGCCGAAAAAATCACAGGTACAAGTATAAGACTCTTGCAAAGATGAGCGCGGCGACCTCAATCAACGACCGAAAAATCCAGCGCCGGCAGCCCATACAAACAGCTTTGCAAGAGACTCACCCCACAAACGAAAAAGCCCCGTCGCAAGACGGGGCTTCTCCAGCATCCTCGCGATTAAGCCGCGATGATGCTCACGTAACGGCGGTTGAACGCGCCCTTTACTTCAAACTTGATCACGCCTTCGACTTTAGCGAAGAGAGTGTGATCTTTACCCATGCCAACGCCGTAACCGGCGTGGAATTGGGTGCCGCGCTGACGCACGATGATGTTGCCCGCTTTGATAGCCTGGCCGCCATACATCTTCACGCCAAGGCGTTTGGCTTCTGAGTCGCGACCGTTACGGGTACTACCACCAGCTTTTTTGTGTGCCATGAGTTCAATTCTCCAAAAAGGGGATTAGGCTGAAATTAAGCCTGAATACCGGTGATTTTGATCTCGGTGTACCACTGACGGTGGCCCATACGCTTCATGTGGTGCTTACGACGACGGAACTTGATGATGCGGACTTTATCGTGACGACCTTGGGAGATCACTTCAGCCACAACGGTAGCGCCCGCAACAACTGGAGCGCCGATGTTCACGTCATCGCCATTGGCGACCAACAGAACGCGATCAAAGGTAACGGATTCGCCAGTGGCGATTTCCAGTTTCTCGATCTTCAGGTATTCACCTGGAGCGACTTTGTACTGCTTGCCGCCGGTAACGATTACTGCGTAAGACATGGTATTTCTCCGATAATCCTGCTCACCCAGCGCTTTATAGGTAAAGGTATTGGCTGGCATGGCTGCATGGGGCTGGAACGGCCCAGATGCAATTGCGTAAGGCAGGTGCTGCCCAGGAAGTTCAGGGTGCGCGATTGTACGCAAGCCATCTGGCCATTGCAAGCCCGTAGACCGCGTACCTTGACAGCACAGACCCCCCGCCCTAGCATGCCGCGCAACCCTTCTGGAGCGACTCCCGCTGATGCAACCCCAAGCTTTCTACCGCGCGGTGGCGGACGATTTTAGCGCCGTCGACGGCATCATCAAGAAGCAGTTGACTTCCCGGGTGCCGCTGGTCTCGAAAATCGGCGATTACATCACCTCGGCCGGAGGCAAGCGCCTGCGTCCTTTATTGGTGCTGCTGTGTGGCAAGGCCCTGGGCCGCGAAGGCGACGACCTGCGCCTGCTGGCCGCCACCATCGAGTTCCTGCACACCGCCACCCTGCTGCACGACGACGTGGTCGACATGTCCGGCATGCGCCGTGGCCGCTCCACCGCCAACGCCATGTGGGGCAATGCCCCGAGCGTGTTGGTGGGCGACTTCCTGTACTCGCGCTCCTTCGAAATGATGGTCGAGCTGGGCTCGATGCCGGTGATGAAGATTCTTTCACAAGCCACCCGCATCATCGCCGAAGGCGAAGTGTTGCAGCTGTCCAAGGTCCGCGACGCCAGCACCACCGAAGAAACCTATATGGAAGTCATCCGCGGCAAGACCGCGATGCTCTTCGAAGCCTCGACCCACAGCGCCGCGGCCCTGTGCCAGGCCACGCCGGAACAGACCGAAGCGCTGCGCACCTTCGGCGACCACCTGGGCGTTGCGTTCCAGCTGGTAGACGACCTGCTGGACTACAAAGGCGATGCCGAGACCCTGGGCAAGAACGTCGGCGACGACCTGGCCGAAGGCAAACCGACCCTGCCGTTGATCTACACCATGCGCGAAGGCACGCCGGAACAGGCGGCCCTGGTGCGCCAGGCAATCCAGAAAGGCGGCATCGAAGACCTGGAAAGCATTCGCGAAGCCGTACAGGCCTCCGGCTCCCTGGACTACACCGCGCAACTGGCCCGCGACTACGTGGCACGGGCGATCGCCTGCCTGGAAGCGCTGCCGGCGAGCGAATACCGTGATGCCCTGGTGGAACTGAGTGAGTTTGCGGTCGCCCGCACTCACTGATCCCCACTACGATCTACTTGTAGGAGCCGGCTTGCTGGCGATGAGGCCCTTGAGCCAAGCGCCGCCCTTGCGGACGCCATCGCCAGCAAACCGGCTCCTACAAGGTTCTGCGTCAACCCGCCCGCCCCCCGCAGCGCCCCTTCGCCGATAAAAACCCTATATAATGTGCGCTTTTCGCCTTCCCGAAACCGAGGAACCTTAGTGAGCACGTTGCCACCCTGCCCGAAATGCAATTCCGAATTCACCTACGAAGACGGCACCCAACTGGTCTGCCCCGAATGCGCCCATGAGTGGGCCGCCGGCGGCGAAGCCGAAGTCGCCAGCGACGACACCGTGAAAAAGGATTCCGTGGGCAACGTCCTGCAAGACGGCGACACCATCACCGTGATCAAGGACCTGAAGGTCAAGGGCACCTCCCTGGTGGTCAAGGTCGGCACCAAGGTCAAGAATATCCGCCTGTGCGATGGCGACCACGACATCGACTGCAAGATCGACGGCATCGGCCCGATGAAGCTCAAGTCCGAGTTCGTCCGGAAGGTCTGAAGAAGCACCGCCCCTGTAGGAGCCGGCTTGCCGGCGATAGCGACCGATCAGACGACGCAAGGCTTACGGCCCCATCGCCGGCTCCTACAAAGGTCCGCGCCAGCCCTCGCTGTCGGGACCAGGATGACAACAGTCCCCATCCCCCGCCTTCGTTGACCCCAGACAAATCCCCCTACAGAAAATCCAACTATCGGCCAATAGGCACTTGCTATTCTTTGAATAAGAATTATTCTCATTGAAACCCATCAAGGAGATGAGACCATGACTTATTTGATCGATGCCTGGCTGGACCGCCCACACCCTTACCTGCGCATCCTGCATCGGGAAACGGGGGAAGTCTGTGCGGTACTGGAAGAAGAAGCCTTGAACGAGCTGCAGGACCAGGGCGACCTGGACGTCAGCGGCTTGAGTTCCAGCGAACCGCTGGTGCTCAAGGAACTGGTGCGCAACCTGTTTCTGTTCTGCTATGCGCGGGCGTTGCGCCCGAGTGGGGAGCTGGATGCCAAGATCCAGTTATGACGCGCCTGTTCCGGCTGCCACCGTACTGTAGGAGCAGGGCTTGCCCGCGAAGAGGCCCTCAAGACCGCTGAAGCTTCGCTGGCAAGCCACGCGCCTACACGGCGACCGGAGTCGCGCGGTACTTACAGAACGTCGAGCAGCTCGACGTCGAACACCAGTACGCTGTGCGGCGGAATGCCACCGACGCCCTGGGCGCCGTAAGCCAGTTCGCTCGGCACGTACAGACGCCATTTGCTACCGGCATTCATCAGTTGCAGCGCCTCGGTCCAGCCGGCGATCACGCCGCCGACCGGGAACTCGGCTGGCTGGCCGCGCTCGTAGGAGCTGTCGAACACGGTGCCGTCGATCAGGGTGCCGTGGTAATGAGTGCGCACGGTGTCCTCACGGGATGGCTTGGCGCCCTCGCCCTGGGTCAGCACTTCGAACTGCAGGCCGGAAGCCAGGGTAGTGATCCCTTCGCGCTTGGCGTTTTCCGCCAGGAACGCCAGGCCGGCACCCGCCGCGGCTTCAGCCTTGGCAGCGGCTTCGGCCTGCATGACTTCGCGGATCACCTTGAAGCTGGCGGACAGCTCTTCCTGGCCCACGCGGCTTGGCTGGCCGTGGAAGGCGTCGGTCAGGCCGGCCAGGATCGCGTCGAGGCTCACGCCCGGTGGCGGGTTATCACGCAGCTGGTCACCCAACTGACGGCCGATACCGTAGCTGACGCGGGTTTCGTCGGTGGACAGATTTACTTCGGACATACACTGCTCCGCTGTGGGCTGCGGCGGGAAATACCTGCTGAACACGGTATTGCCCCACGCAACCGGAACCAAAAAAGGGCCCGCAGACTAGCACACCCAGCCGGCCTGGGTCAGTGCTTGGTCAGCTTGTCCAGGTAGCCCATCGCAAAGGCCGAGACGACAAAGGTCATGTGGATGATCACATACCATTGCAGGTGCACCGGGTCGACGTTCTTGGCGTCCATGAACACCCGCAGCAGGTGAATCGAGGAAATCGCCACGATCGACGCCGCCACCTTCATCTTCAGCGAAGTGGAGTCCATCTTGCCCAGCCAGCTGAGCTTTTCCTTGCCGTCATCGATGTCCATCTGCGACACGAAGTTCTCGTAGCCGGAAATCATCACCATCACCAGCAGGCCACCCACCAGCGCCATGTCGATCAGCGACAGCAGCACCAGGATCAGGTCGGCCTCGGCCATGGCAAAGACGTTGGGGATAACGTGAAACACTTCCTGGAAGAATTTCAGCGCCAGGGCCAGCAGGCCCAGGGACAGGCCGAGGTAAATCGGCGCCAGCAACCAGCGCGAGGCATACATCGTATTTTCGATAAAACGTTCCATGGATCTCATACCAACTGAAAATGGCCGCGAGTATACCAGCGCCAAAACCCGAGGGAAAAAGCCCTCCGCGGGCGGTCGTTCAACATCGGGACAGCTGCGCCAGGGCGATTTTCTGCTAGTGTCGGCATCAACGACATCGCGTGTGCACTGTGTACAGGAAAACTGAACAATGGATTTGCGACTTCCCCTGGGTTGCCTCGGGCTCTCGGTGGCTCTGCTGGTGAGCGGCTGTTCCCCCAAAGACAAGCAGCACCACGCCAGCCTCGAGGAAAGGACCGCGCAGTTCGAAAAAACCCTCGACACCCTGCAGGACCCCAAGCTCAAGGATGCCGTGGCCGACCTTGGCGGTTCCCTGCTGTTGCTCGAACGGGCACGCCTGCGCCTGCGGGACAAGCCCATCGAAACCGAATACAGCGATGATGCCCTGGCACTGCTCAAGCACTACCCCAGCCCGCAGGCCCTGGCCGACACCTATATCAACGGCCTCTTCGTGCTGCGCAAGAACGCAGGTTCCGACTACCTGACCGATCTGCAGCCGATCTTTCCGTTCAGCTTCAACTACCCCACCGAGTTCCCGTTTCCCCACGCCCTGGAATGGCAGTCGGTGACCCTGAGCAACAAACAGGTGATCCCCTTCCAACCCGAATGGTCGGAAACCGATCCCGGGATCCAGCTGAGCCCCTCCAGCTCGAACATGACCAACCCCGACGACCTGACGATCACCTACCCGTACGTCGAAGGCATGGAAGTCGATCCGAAAAAACAACCGCAGCCCCTGACCCTGCACGGCAAGGTCGAAGTGATCGCCCCACGCAAGGTGGTGACCTTCAACCTGACCCGCCAGGACGTCGGCAAACTGCAAAGCAGCGACAACGTCAGCCTGACGCTGGTGTCGCTGGACAAGAACAATGCCGAAATCGAACTGAACGGTAACGCCGCGCAAGCGCCCCAGGTCGGCGACACCCCGCTCAACCCACTGATCGTCCAGGCCACGGACAGCACCGGGCAATTTCTCTCCCGGGCCGGCGCCATCAACGAAAACACCGCGCAGATTGCCTTCTACCAGAAGCAACTGGACGAAATGCTCAAACAGAAGAGCTGGAGCGACACCTTCGAGAAAAAACTCGATGCCGAGCAAAAGGCCTTCGAGGCGAAGCAGACCAGCCACTACACCCGGGTCTACTTCAACGGCATGATCGATAAACTGGAAATCAGCGTGATGGACTTTTCCGGGGCCACGGTCAACCGCAAGGAACTGGACCTGCCGGTGCGCGAGTTCGACAACACCACCAGCAAGGATGTCCAGCCATTGCCCATGCCGGTGGTGGTCTACGACGACCAGGCGGCGAGCTATCTCAAGGACGCCAACCTGGATGCCGAGAAGCTGAAAAAAAGCGTGATCATCAGTCAGTCGGTGGACGATGCCAGCGCAGCGAACATCGAGTTCGACCACCCCAAGACCTTCAACGACGAATTGCTCGGCGCGCCGGCCGCCGCCGGCGACAGCCCGGTGACCTTCTTCACCGAAAACGAACAAGGCAAGCGTGGCGAGCCCCTGGAACTGCCCACCGAGGCCTTCGAGGTCAACCCGCAGGACGGCACCATCACCTACGACCTGAACCTGTTCCCGGAAACGCCGGCCTATGCCGTCGGCTCGATGCCGCTGTTCCTGGCCGACATCCAGAAAAACACCCTCGACACCCACCAATTGCCCCCGGGCCTGGAGCTCAAGGGCAACGCGCTGATCGTCGACCAGAAGCGCTTCCCGGCCGAAGCCTGGCGCTTCTACGCCAAGGACGACAGCGGCAACTACCTCAAGGAAATCCTCGCCACCAGCCATAGTGACAAGACCGACTCGCCGCCGGTCTATGACGTGCACTACTTCTACGGGCAGCCGACCCAGCTGGAAAGCTACCAGCGCACGGCCTTGAACACCGTCGAGTACGGTTTCGAGGTCAAGCTCGACAAGCCCCAGGTTTCAGGCCCTGCCGAATGATCCTCCCGGGGCTGGCGCCTAGTGTTCCAGGCCCCGGCCTCGGGTGCCGTTGATCTCCCGTAGCTGGGCCTGCAAATGCAGGCACCAGATCTGCGGGTCCTCGGCCAACTGATAGCCATGCAAGGTCAGGCTTTCGACAATCGACTCAAGGATGGATTCGGCCACGACCGGGCCATGGAACGGACCTTGGGCCTTGATGGCCGAGGGTTGCTCGCCGGCCATTCCGGCGGCGAACAGGAGGGTCCACATTCCGTTATCGCCGGCAATCGGGCGAATACAGCATTCGATACGGGTGACGAGACCCAGGCATTGGCGGGTGAGACAAAGGTTGCGCGGCATGGCGGCGACCCTCGGTAGATCCTGTCTTCAGCCTCCGGGGGGAGGTTGCATCGGTCCAGTGACTACAGTGGAGGTCCTTGCCCAGAGAATAGAATAAAACTACAGGCAGCAAGGATTTGCAGGACCAACGGGCGTCAGGCCGGCATGCGCCAAAGCCTTGACTCCCGTTCACCTTATCGCCTCAGGACGGCTTGACCTCCGCCAACGCCTGCTCGGCGGCCTCCTTCTCAGCCTCCTTGAGGTCCTCTTCGCTGATCATCTCGGCGATCACCCGCAGACGCTCCACCACCCGCGCATTGACGCTGCCTTCCGGGAACTGCCCATCGGCATCCGGCTCACCGGCCGGCTCGCCCACCAGCAGGCTCAGCGCCTCATCGGCCTGGCGCACCGCATACACGTGGAACTGCCCGGCACGCACCGCCTGCAACACGCGCTCATCGAGCATCAGGGTGGCGACGTTCGCCTGGGGAATGATCGCCCCCTGCTCACCGGTCAGGCCACGGGCCTCACAGAGCCGGAAGAAGCCTTCGATCTTCTCGTTGACCCCACCCACCGCCTGCACTTCACCGAACTGGTTGATCGAACCGGTGATGGCGAAGCATTGCTTGAGCGGGGTTTTCGACAAGGCCGAAATCAGCGTACAAGCCTCGCCCAACGAGGCGCTGTCACCGTCGACATAACCGTAGGACTGCTCCAGGGCGATGCTCGCGGAAATCGCCAGCGGGAATTCCTGGGCATAACGGCTACCCAGGTAACCGGTGAGGATCATCACGCCCTTGGAGTGGATCGGCTGGCCGAGGTTGACCTCACGCTCGATGTCGACGATCCCGCTGCCGCCCGGATACACCGTGGCGGAAATCCGCGCCGGCACACCGAAGGCCGAGTCGCCGACTTCCAGCACCGTCAGCCCGTTGCACTTGCCCACGGCCGCGCCCGCGGTGTCGATCAGGATGATCCCCGCCAGCATGTCGTCGAGAATCCGCGCCGAGACCCGTCCGGTGCGGGTGGCCTTGGCCTTGAGCGCCCGCTCGATGTGGCCGGCGTCGGTCATCTCGTCATTGGCCAGGTGGCGAATGAAATCCGCCTCGCTGACCAGTTGGAACAGATCGCCGATCCGCGCCGACAAACGCCCCTGGTGCTCGGCCAGGCGTGCGCTGTAGGTCGCCAGGCGCGCCACCGCGTCGGCGGTCAGCGGCGCCATGCCCTCTTCCGAGGTACGGGTCTTGAGCAACTGGGCGAACTGCTCCAGGCTCTCGTCGACCATGGGAATGTCTTCGTCGAAGTCCACCAGCACGCGGAACATCTCCTGGAAGTCCGGGTCCAGGTCCTGCAGCGTGTAGTACAACTGGCGGGCACCGATGATGATGACCTTGACCTGCAACGGAATCACTTGTGGCGTCAGGGTCACGGTGGCCAGGCGCCCCAGTTCACCGAGGGGCGACTCCATCTTCAGCTTGCGCGATTGCAGGGCGCGCTTGAGCGCATCCCAGACAAAGGGCTCGCTGAGCATTTTCTCGGCTTCGAGAATCAGGAAGCCGCCGTTGGCCCGATGCAAGGCACCCGGACGCAACTGCCGGTAAGTGGTGTAGAGCGCGCCCTGATCGGTGCTGTATTCGATGCGGCCGAACAGGTTGTCGTAGGTCGGGTGCGGTTCGAACACTACCGGCGCACCGCCGTTGAACGGTTGACCGACCACCAGGCTCGGTGCGTACTGCTCTTCCAGCAGCTTGCGGGCCACGGCGTCGGTCTTGCTGTCGTCGACCAACTGCTCGACCACGGTTTTCAGCAGATAGACCTGCATGGCTTGCAGATAACCGCAAACCGCCGCGTTCTCCGCGTATTTTTCCGACAACGGCGCCAGCAAAGGCTGCAGGGCCAGGGTGATGGTTTCTTCGTTCAGTTGGCGCAACTGATTGCTCGATTCGCGCTTCCATTGCGGCAGGCTGGCGAGTTCCTCGTTGAGGCGCTCCTCCAGGTCGGCGATATCGGTATGGAAACGTTCACGCTCGGCTTCCGGCAACTGGGCGAATTCCGCCTCGTCCAGGGCCTTGCCTTCGCTCATGGGGGTAAAGGCGATATTGGTGCTGTCGCGATACAACGCGACTTCCTTTTCCAGCGCCAGGCGCTCGATCACATCCAGGGCACGGTCGTAACGCTGGTTGAAGGCACGGTCGATGGCGCTTTTCTTCTGCTGGTAGGACGGGTGCTCGAACACCGCAGGAAAGGTCGCCAACAGGTTGTCGATCAAGCCGTTGATATCGGCGATGAACGCACCCGCCTCACCCGCTGGCAGCTCGAGCGCCCGTGGCTCGCGAGGTTCGTCGAAATTATTGACATAGACCCAATCGGACGGGGTCTGTAGGCGTTTTCCTTCGGCTTTCAGGTAGCGTTTGACGAACGAAAAACGCCCGGTACCGGGCTCGCCCATGACAAACACGTTGTAACCGGGGCGCGGCATCGCCACGCCGAACTGCAAGGCTTCAACAGCACGTTCCTGGCCAAGCACACCGCGAAAAGGCTCCAGATCATTGGTGGTAGAGAAGCTGAACTGTTCAGCGGAAAAAGGACGGGTCAGCGCTTCGGGCGCTAGTCGCAAGCTGGCAGCAACAGAATCAGGCATCGGACTTCCTTACATCAGGCGGGGCAGATGAAAGCATTCTGGCGCTCGCCATACCTGACTGGCAAGGCGAGCGATGGCTGAATCGCTACGGCGTGGCAAAAGTCCTCAGACAAGGACTACAAACCCTTTCCCGCATTCACATCAGGAAAAAACAATGGAACCCTTGGAACCTGCCTAAACTCCAAGGTGCGAGGCTGGACTGATAACCAGCCTACTGGCCCTGAACCAGGCCAGATCCCCTTGTCATTGGCACGCACATAAAGAGAACAAAGCTATGAAACGGATTCTTCTGGGTACTCTCTTCACGGTTGTCTCCCTCAATGCCATGGCCCAGGCGCCAGGCGGGCCGGATTGCGGCTGGGGTAACATGCTGTTCAAGGGCCAGCGCGGCACTCCCGCCCACATTCTGGCATCCACCACCAATGGCACCTCCGGCAACGCCACCTTCGGCATGACCTCCGGCACCAACGGCTGCTCCACCCGTGATTCACTGACCTATGGCGGCCGCTCCTGGATCGCCATGAACGGCATGATGAACGAACTCTCCGAAGACATGGCCAAGGGCCAGGGCGAAGCCCTGACCACCTACGCCGTAGTCCTCGGCGTGGCCCCGGAAGACCGTGAGCATTTCGCGGCCGTCACCCACGAGCACTTCCAGCAGATCTTCAGCAAGGCTGACGTGACCGCCGACGACGTGCACACCAATACCCTTGCGGTCCTGAAAGGCGATCCGCGCCTGGCCAAGTACGCAACCCAGGCTTGAGTCCGACCTGCCCGCCCCTTTCGGGGCGGGCTTTGTGTACGCTGCCTCCTTTCGTCTGACAACAGTTGCCCACCATGCTCAAACGCCTTGCCTACCTGGCGCTCTGTGCTTGCGCCCCGCTGTACGCCGCCCCGCACCTCGACACCCAGCGTTTGCAGCAGTTGGCCCATGATCCGTTCTGGATTTCCCTCGGCCATTACGAGGCGGCCAAGCTCGGCGGCTGGCGCAGTTATGTCAGCGACAAAAAATATTTCCTCGCGCCCGACGGAGCCCATCACCCGGACGCGGAACTGCAAGCCACCCTCGACGCCCTCTATGCCCCGGCCAGCCTCGGCAACCAGCATCCCCAGTGTGTCTATCCGGCCCGCACGCGCTGGCTCAAGGCGCAATTGCAACTGACGGACCTGCCCGCCCCCGATTGCGCGGAATTCAAGCAGTGGTTCAAGGACGTCGCGCCCCACAGCACGGTGATGATTTTTCCGGCGGCCTACCTGAACAGCCCGTCCTCGATGTTCGGCCACACCTTACTGCGCATCGATCCGGCTGACGTACAGCGCGACCAGACCGCCCTGCTCAGCTACGCGATCAACTTCGGCGCCTATATCGAAGGCTCCGACAACAGCATCCTCTATGCCTGGAAAGGCCTGGCAGGCGGTTATCCGGGCCTGTTCGCCATGGTGCCCTACCAGGAAAAGCTCTCCGAATACCGCAGCCTGGAGAACCGCGACCTGTGGGAATACCGGCTGAACCTGACCCCCGAAGAAACCCAGCGCATGGTCGAGCATGTCTGGGAGTTGAAGCAGATCCAGTTCGACTACTTCTTCTTCGATGAAAACTGCTCCTACCGCTTGCTGGAACTGTTGCAGGTGGCGCGTCCGAGCCTGCACCTGACCGAACAGTTTCCTCTGACCGCGATTCCCACCGACACCGTCAAGGCGGTGAAAGACGCAGGGCTGGTGGAAAGGATCGACTACCGGCCGTCCCGCGAGCGCGAACTGCTGGAACGGGCCAAACCGCTGGATCCCGAGGAACAGCAGTGGGTGCTGAAAGTCAGTGCCGACGCGCAGCAGCTGCAATCGGCCGGCTTCAAGCAATTGGCCAAGGCTCGCCAGGCGCTGATCATCGACGCCGCCTATCGGCTGGAGCGCTATCGGGCCAATGGCCAGGAGCGTGATCCGGTACAAGCCCAGCGCAGCTTCGAGCTGCTGCGGGCAATCAACCAGAATCCGCCGCCGGACCTGCAGATCGAGCGTCCGGGCCTGCCGGAGAACGGCCATGAGTCACGCACCTGGCAAGCCGGGGTCGGCACCCGGGGCAGCCGGACATTCGGCGAATATGGCTTGCGCATGGCCTATCACGACCTCAACGACAATGCCGAGAGCTTTCCCCTCGGTGCACAGATCGAAATCCTGCAGATGAAACTGCGCCAGTACGAAGGCAATCACTGGCAGCTGCAGCAACTGGACCTGGCAACCATTCGCTCGCTGACACCACGCAATGCGCTGTTGCAGCCCTGGTCATGGCAAGTCACCGGCGGCCTGGAGCGGGTGCCGGGGCGGCACGACGACCAGACCCTGGTCAGCCATGTGAACGGCGGCGCGGGTGGCACCTGGCAGTTGGGCGACGACGTGCTGGGGTTTGCCCTGGGCACCGTGCGGGTCGAGCACAATGCCGATTTCGCGGCGGTTGTTTCGCCGGCGGCGGGGTTCGACACCGGGCTGCTGTGGAAAAACCCGCTGGGCAACCTGAGCCTGGAGGCCAAGGGCGATTACTTCATCAATGGCGAGGTACGCCGCAGCCTGAGCCTCAACCAGCAATGGGAGCTATCGCGCAACCTGGGCCTGCGGTTAAGTGCCCAACGCGAGTTCAGCAAGCTGGCGACGCCGGAGAACGAAGTGATGCTGGAAGTGAAGTGGTATCACTATTGAGCGGCGCCTGGCGCTATTCACACTGTCCGTTCGGCCACCCGGACTGTACGGTAGGCAGGTCGGACTTGCGCTCCAGCAACTCGGCGTGCAAACGCAGGCAACGCTCGTAATCACGCCTGGCCATATTGTCGATCGTGATATTGCCCACCTCCTCCAGCTCCGTCCGCTCGCCAATGCGGATATCCACCAGAGGCGCCTCGGGTTTCAGCTGAAACAGGCTGGGCGACTTCTCGTCAGACACGCCAGGCGTCTGCACCTGAGTGGCCACCGGCAACTGGTCCGGCGTCACGCCGTAACGCTCCAACAGGGAACTCTCGGGCAATGGCTCACCCACGGCGACACAGGCGGACAAGGTCAGGCCGACACCCACGCCCTGGGTTTTGAAACAACTCATACACAACACTCGCTTTCTTTGACTGCACTCGCCCCCACGCGCCGGCGTGGGGCTGAAACACCTGACGCAGAGGGTCTGGCGTCGTATTACCCTACAACGAAAAAAACGACTGGCAGGCGAAAAATTTACCACCCGGGCCCACAAACCGCTCATCGCCACAGCTTCAGCGCCGAATCCTCGGGCCTTGAACCCCGCTTGCAGAACCAACAGCGCGCAAGCCCAACCACCACAGGTCGCCTACGGATATACCGGGCAACCCAAACCCTGCGAGCATGCTCCGATACCCATGAACGGGAGATTGCCATGAGCCGCGCCTTCGTCAATGAAGACAACGCCGCCGCCCAGGCCGAGCAGCCGGTGGAACGCCAGGTCAGTACACAGCCCAATTACGTCACCCCACAGGGCCTGGCGCAATTGCACGCCCGCGTGGCGGCGCTGCAAGCCGAGTACAGCCAGCAAAGCGCCCTGGGCGAGGCCACCGACAAACAGCGCCAGGCCGATATCGAACGCGACCTGCGCTACTTCAATCAACGCCTCTCCAGCGCCCAGCTCGCCACGCCGGCGACCTCCACCGAGGTGGTGCAGATCGGCAGCCGCGTGACCTTCGCCAACGAACAGGACGAAGAGCAACAGGTACAGCTGGTCGGCGAAGACGAGGCGGATGCCGCACACGGCTTGATCAATTGGGGCTCGCCCCTGGGGCGGGCGTTGCTGGGTGCGCGCCTGGGCGATGAAGTACTGTGGAAACGACCGGCGGGGGATCAGTCGATCGAGATCCTGCGGATCGAACCGGCTTAGGGGGCCCCCATAAAAAACGGAGCCCCGAAGGGCTCCGCTTTTTCAACCACCGACCCGATCAGGCCAGTTTCTTGTGCCGTACACGGTGCGGCTGGGCCGCAGCGTCGCCGAGGCGCTTCTTGCGGTCGGCTTCGTACTCGGTGTAGTTACCTTCGAAGAACACCGCCTGCGAATCGTCTTCGTAGGCCAGGATGTGCGTTGCCACCCGGTCCAGGAACCACCGATCGTGGGAGATCACAATGGCCGCGCCCGGGAAGTCCAGCAGGGCCTCTTCCAGGGAACGCAAGGTTTCCACGTCGAGGTCGTTGGACGGTTCGTCGAGCAGCAGGACGTTGCCGCCCTCTTTCAAGGTCAACGCCAGGTGCAAGCGACCACGCTCACCACCGGACAGGTCCTTGACGAACTTCTGCTGGTCGCCGCCCTTGAAGTTGAAACGGCCGACATAGGTGCGCGACGGAATCTCGTAGTTGCCGATACGGATCTGGTCGGAACCGTCGGAAATCTGCTGGAACACCGTCTTGCTGCCATCGAGGTCGTCGCGGCTCTGATCGACGCAGGCCAACTGCACGGTTTCACCGATCTCGATGCTGCCCGAGTCCGGGGTTTCCTTGCCCATCAGCATGCGGAACAGGGTCGACTTACCGGCACCGTTACCACCGATCACGCCGACAATCGCGCCCTTGGGCATGCTGAACGACAGGTTGTCGATCAGTACGCGGTCGCCATAACCCTTGCTGACGTTCTTGAACTCGATGACCTTGTCGCCCAGGCGCGGACCGGCCGGGATATAGATCTCGTTGGTCTCGCTGCGCTTCTGGAATTCCTGCGACTGCATTTCTTCGAAACGCTGCAGACGGGCCTTGGATTTCGACTGGCGGGCCTTGGCGCCTTTGCGCACCCACTCCAGTTCTTCCTTCATGGCCTTTTCATGGGCCGACTGCTGCTTGGATTCAGCGGCCAGACGATCGGACTTGGCTTCCAGCCAGCCCGAGTAGTTGCCTTCGTACGGGATACCGGCGCCGCGGTCGAGTTCGAGAATCCAGCCGGCCACGTTGTCCAGGAAGTAACGGTCGTGCGTGATCGCAACCACGGTACCCGGGAAGTCGTGCAGGAAGTGCTCCAGCCAGGCCACGGAATCGGCATCCAGGTGGTTGGTCGGTTCGTCGAGCAGCAGCATGTCCGGGGCCGACAGCAGCAGGCGGCACAAGGCCACGCGGCGCTTTTCACCGCCGGACAGGTGTTCGACCTTGGCGTCCCAGGCCGGCAGGCGCAGCGCATCGGCGGCGACTTCCAGCTGGCGTTCCAGGTTGTGGCCGTCGCTGGCCTGCAGGATCGCCTCGAGTTTGGCCTGTTCGGCGGCCAGCTTGTCGAAATCGGCATCCGGATCGGCGTAGGCGGCGTAGACTTCATCCAGGCGGGCCTGGGCGTCCTTGATCACGCTGACCGCTTCCTCGACCACTTCACGGACCGTCTTGCTCGGATCGAGTTGCGGCTCCTGGGGCAGGTAGCCGATATTCAACTCGGGCATCGGCCGGGCTTCACCGTCGAACTCGGTGTCGACGCCCGCCATGATTTTCAGCAAGGTGGATTTACCCGAACCGTTCAAGCCCAGTACGCCGATCTTGGCGCCCGGGAAAAACGACAGGGAGATGTTTTTCAGGATTTCCCGCTTCGGCGGAACAACTTTGCTCAGCCGATGCATGGTGAAGACGTATTGAGCCATGGAGAACCTAGCGTCAGTGACAGATGAATAAGGGCGCGAGCGGTACCCGCAGTGAACAGTCACCGTGTGTCAGCCAAGAGTTCATCCATGGCCGCACCGGTCGATACCCTTGTATAGGGAGCGTGAATTGCTGGCGCGTAACCGGTAAAACTACCTGAATGCGGCAGACAGGGCAAACCGCTCGGTCGAACAGGACTGGCACTTTGCCACAACTCAAGGCATGCTAGCCGCCCTTCGGGCGTCCGGCTTATAGTGCATGTCGCGCCAATCCAGCCCAACCGCAGGATCACAGTTTGACCAACGCCAATCCGCCATCGTCCGCGCGTGGAGCCAACCCGGCCTCGACTCCACCCCTGCGCGGGACACTCAAAGGCATACTGGCCACGCTGGTGCTGTTCCTGCTCGTCCTGCTGTTTTGGCAACTGATCGATCAATTCCAGCAAACCCGCCAGCTGCACCGCCAGAACAGCATCGACTCGAGCGCCGACATGGCCGAGCGCGTCAGCCTGAACATGGCGCTCAATGCGCAGATCGCCCTCAATCTACTACCGATCTTCGACAAACCCAACAACCGCGAAGAACTGCTGGCCCTGCTCGACCGGGTCCGCGTGTCGATGCCGGACCTGCAAAGCATCGCCCTGCTCGACGACAAGGGCGTCCTGATCAGCGACAGCGCCGCCGACAGCCATGACGCCGCCTTCCTCGCCGAACAGATCAAGCACAGCAACCGCAAACAGGCCTACTACTTCACCAATGACGATCACGGCTCGGCCGTTCACCTGCTGTTGCAGCAGGCCAGTGGCGAAAGCAATGGCTATTGGGTCCTGCGCCTGTCACCCCGGCTGTTCCAGGACCTCACTCGCCAGGGCAATCAGGATTCAGGGGCCAGTTGGCTGATCGAGAACCGCAACAACCACCTGGTGATCAGCCGGGACGATGACATCGCGCCCAAGCCTGCGCTGCTGAACGCCGACGAAGAAGCCAACAGCGTGCTGGTGGCCCCATTGTCCAACAGCGACTGGCAACTGCGCGGCCTGTTCGATCCGCGCAAGGTGATCGAGGACCTGCTCCCGGCCCTGATCGGCAAGTGCCTGCTGGGACTGGGACTGTCGCTGCTGCCGGTGCTGGCGCTGCTCAACATGCGCCGGCGCCAGCTCCAGGTCACTGAGGGACGCCGGCGCTACCAGGATATTTTCGAGGGCACCGGCGTGGCGCTTTGCGTCCTCGACCTGTCCGGGCTGCCGGGTTTCCTCGAACAGCATCGCCTGCTGGACAGCGAGTCGCTCAAGCACTGGATCGCCCACGACCCCGAGCACCGCCGGCTGTTGATGCAGGAATTGCGGATCACCGAGATCAACCTGGTGGCCCTGCGCCTGCTCAATGTCGATTCCCGTGAAAGCGCCTGGCAATGCCTGATCGAGGGCTGCCCGAGCAATGCCGCCGGTATCGGCTACGCGCTGGTCGAAGCCTTGGTGAACCACCAGCACCAGCTGGAACTGGAGATCAAGCTCAGCCACGGCCAGGGCCAGGACCAGCACCTGTGGCTGGTCATGCGCCTGCCGGAAGACTCGAGCGACTATTCCTCGGTGATCCTCAGCATCACCGACATCACCAGCCGCAAACTGATCGAGCTGTCGTTGCTGGAGCGCGAGGGCTTCTGGTCGGACGTGGTGCGTACCGTGCCGGATCACCTGTATGTGCAGGATGTGATCAGCCAGCGGATGATCTTCAGCAACCACCACCTGGGTCAGACCCTCGGCTACAACAAGACCGAACTGCACCAGATGGGCGAGTACTTCTGGGAAATCCTGTTGCACCCCGAAGACGCCGAGCACTATCACCGCCTGCGCCAGCAGCAGCGCCATGCCGGTTACAGCCAGTTGCTCCAGTGCCAGCTGCGTTTCCGTCATCGCAACGAGCACTGGCGGCACTTCGAAGTCCGCGAGCAGGCCCTGGCCCGGGACAAGTACGACCAGGTCACACGCATCATCGGCGTGGCCAAGGACGTCACCGACCAGATCGAGGCCAGCGAGTCCCTGCGCGACAGCGAGAAACGCTACCGGATGCTCGCCGAAAGCATCAGCGACGTGATCTTCTCCACCGACAGCCGACTGAGCCTGAACTACGTCAGCCCCTCGGTCCTGGCGGTGCTCGGTTATGAAGTCGACTGGGTGTTCCAGCATGGCTGGCAGTCGACCATTGCCAACCCGCAGCAACTCAACGGCATCTACCTGTTGATGGAGCGGGTCAACAAGGCCCTGGACAAACCCGAGGAACTGACCGAACTGCGCGAACAGGTGCAGACTCAGTTGTTCCTGTTCGACTGCCTGAAGGCCGACGGACGCAAGATCCCCATCGAGTTGCGCCTGGTGCTGGTGTGGGACGAACACGGTGGCTTCGAGGGCATCCTCGGCGTCGGCCGCGACATCAGCCAGCAGCGCCGCGCGGAAAAAGACCTGCGCATGGCCGCGACGGTTTTCGAGCACTCGACCTCGGCGATCCTGATCACCGACCCGGCCGGCTACATTGTCCAGGCCAACGAAGCGTTCAGCCGGGTCAGCGGCTACGCCGTGGCCGACGTGCTGGACCAGTTGCCAAACCTGCTCACCGTCGACGACCAGCAGGAAGCCCACCTGCGTTATGTGCTCAAGCAACTGGAGCAGCACAACACCTGGGAAGGCGAAGTCTGGCTCAAGCGCCGTAACGGCGAGCACTACCCGGCCTGGGTCGGCATTACCGCTGTGCTCGACGATGAAGGCGACCTGGCCAGCTACGTGTGCTTCTTCACCGACATCAGCGAGCGCAAGGCCAGCGAACAACGGATTCACCGCCTGGCCTACTACGACGCCCTGACCCACCTGCCCAACCGCACGCTGTTCCAGGACCGCCTGCACACCGCGCTGCAACAGGCCGAGCGGCAGAAGTCCTGGGTGGTGCTGATGTTCCTCGACCTGGACCGTTTCAAACCGATCAACGACTCCCTGGGCCACGCCGCCGGCGACCGCATGCTCAAGGAAATGGCCACCCGCCTGCTGGCCTGCGTGGCCGACGACGACACCGTGGCGCGCATGGGCGGCGACGAGTTCACCCTCCTGCTGCAACCGCGGGCCACCCGGGAAATGGCCTTGAACCGGGCCATCAATGTCGCCGAGCAGATTCTCACCAGCCTGGTGACGCCGTTCGTGCTCGAAGGCCGCGAGTTCTTCGTCACCGCCAGTATCGGCATCGCCCTGAGCCCGCAGGATGGCAGCGAGCTCAGCCAGCTGATGAAAAACGCCGACACCGCGATGTACCACGCCAAGGAACGCGGCAAGAACAACTTCCAGTTCTACCAGGCCGACATGAACGCCAGCGCCCTGGAACGCCTGGAGCTGGAAAGCGACCTGCGCCATGCCCTGGAGCAGAACGAATTCGTGCTGTATTACCAGCCGCAGTTCAGTGGCGACGGCAAGCGCCTGACCGGTGCCGAAGCCCTGCTGCGCTGGCGCCACCCACGCCGTGGCCTGGTGCCGCCAGGGGATTTCATTCCGGTACTGGAAGAGCTCGGGCTGGTGGTGGATGTCGGTGACTGGGTGCTGGCCGAAGCCTGCCGCCAGCTCAAGGCCTGGCACCTGGCCAAGGTGCGGGTGCCGAAGGTCTCGGTGAACATCTCGGCGCGGCAGTTCTCCGACGGCCAGTTGGGCACGCGGATCGCCAACATTCTCAAGGAGACCGGCGTGTCGCCGGCCTGCCTGGAGCTGGAACTGACCGAAAGTATCCTGATGCGCGAAGTCAGCGAGGCCATGCTGATTCTCGCCGGCCTGAAGAACCTCGGGCTGAGCATCGCCGTGGACGACTTCGGCACCGGCTACTCGTCGCTGAACTACCTCAAGCAGTTCCCGATCGACGTGCTGAAGATCGACCGCACCTTCGTCGACGGCCTGCCGTCGGGCGAACAGGATGCCCAGATCGCCCGGGCCATCATCGCCATGGCCCATAGCCTGAACCTCGCGGTGATCGCCGAAGGCGTGGAAACCCACGAACAACTCGACTTCCTGCGCGAGCACGGTTGCGACGAAGTGCAGGGTTATCTGTTCGGCCGGCCAATGGCGCCCAACCGCTTTGAAGCGCAGTTCAGCAATGATGCGCTGTTCATGTTCGACTGAGCCCTGTGGCGAGCGGGCTTGCCCGCGCTCGGCTGCGAAGCAGTCGTAAAACCTGTGACTGCGCTCAGCCTGACACAATGAGGTCGCGGATTTTAGGGCCGCTTCGCAGCCCGGCGCGGGCAAGCCCGCTCGCCACATAGATCTCAGGTGAGCGCCGCTTATCTGCGACATGATGCCCTTTCATATGCCAGATAAAACCTGTTGGGTTAGAATGCTTTCCTTTTCTGCCCCCGATCCTTGAGGACCGCCATGTTCAGCCGTGATTTGACTATTGCCAAGTACGACGCCGATCTCTTTGCCGCCATGGAGCAAGAAGCTCAGCGCCAGGAAGAGCACATCGAGCTGATCGCCTCGGAAAACTACACCAGCCCTGCGGTGATGGAAGCCCAGGGTTCGGTCCTGACCAACAAGTACGCCGAAGGTTACCCGGGCAAGCGTTACTACGGCGGTTGCGAGTTCGTCGACATCGTTGAGCAGCTGGCCATCGACCGCGCCAAGGAACTGTTCGGCGCCGATTACGCCAACGTCCAGCCACACGCCGGTTCCCAGGCCAACTCGGCCGTTTACCTGGCCCTGCTGCAAGGCGGCGACACCATCCTGGGCATGAGCCTGGCCCACGGCGGCCACCTGACCCACGGTGCCAGCGTTTCCTCCTCCGGCAAGCTGTACAACGCCGTTCAATACGGTATCGATGCCAACGGCCTGATCGACTACGACGAAGTCGAGCGCCTGGCGGTCGAGCACAAGCCGAAAATGATCGTGGCCGGTTTCTCCGCCTACTCGCAGATCCTCGACTTCCCACGTTTCCGTGAGATCGCCGACAAGGTCGGTGCCTACCTGTTCGTCGACATGGCCCACGTGGCCGGTCTGGTCGCCGCCGGCGTCTACCCGAACCCGGTGCCGTTCGCCGACGTGGTCACCACCACCACCCACAAGACCCTGCGCGGTCCACGTGGCGGCCTGATCCTCGCTCGCGCCAACGCCGAGATCGAGAAGAAGCTGAACTCCGCGGTATTCCCGGGCGCTCAGGGCGGCCCGCTGGAGCACGTGATCGCGGCCAAGGCGATCTGCTTCAAGGAAGCGCTGCAGCCTGAGTTCAAGGTCTACCAGCAACAAGTGGTGAAAAACGCCCAGGCCATGGCCGAAGTGTTCATCGAACGCGGTTTCGACGTGGTTTCCGGCGGTACCAAGAACCACCTGTTCCTGCTCTCGCTGATCAAGCAGGACATCTCCGGTAAAGACGCCGACGCCGCACTGGGCAAAGCCTTCATCACCGTGAACAAGAACTCGGTGCCGAACGACCCACGCTCCCCGTTCGTCACTTCCGGTCTGCGTTTCGGTACCCCGGCTGTCACCACCCGTGGCTTCAAGGAAACCGAATGCCGCGAACTGGCCGGCTGGATCTGCGACATCCTGGCTGACCTGAACAACGAAGCGGTGATCGACGCCGTTCGCGAGAAGGTCAAGGCCATCTGCAAGAAGCTTCCGGTTTACGGCGCCTGATAGCAGCTCGCTGAAAGCCCAGCTGGCCGACAGGCCAGCATGCTGAAACCAATGCCCCGACTTGTCGGGGCATTGGTGTTTTTGTCGCGTGCAAAAGCCAGGTCTTTACAGCTTGCCATCCGCTTTCAGGCACAAAGACGGAAACGCCTGTCGGTCACTGACGACTTTCGCCAATACGTCTATCGATGTGCAAAGGACATGCTGATGCCTCATTCAAAACGAGGTTTCAGCCATGATAAAACCCATTATCCGAGGCGCGGCACTGGCCGTATTCAGCATCGCGTTCACCACGGCCGTACACGCAGACACAACCACGGATAACGAGTACAACTGCTTTGCACTCACGCCCTCGCCTCAGGCACCGCAAGGCGTTGAAGTCGCCCACGAAAAAATGCTCGCGACCACCGCGCAAGGCGCGGAAGTAAAAATGGCCCGCAAGTATCTCCAGGCTGAAACTGTTCGCTGCTTCTAGAACCGAAGACGTGCCGTCAACCGGCGGCCACTCGGTCCCCCTCCAAGAGCCTGGTCAACCATGACCGGGCTTTTTTTCGCCTGGAGCAAATTCGCCGCAAACCTTGAGCCAAAGCCTTCACGATCACTGAAGTCGCCCAACTGGTCAGACCGGTCCAACCAATTTCGCGAAAACCCCTTGTGATCCCGGAAAAACCGGGCGTAGACTGGCCTCGCACTGGACATACCGGTAAGACCACAACAATTAAGTTCCGAAGCTGCGGCCACAGGCACAGATCACGGAACGCCGACCAGGATCCTCCCCATGCTCAGATGGTGCTCGCGTTCGATTTTCCTTCAGGTTGTCCTTGGACTGGTGCTCGGCATCATCTGCGGACTCGCCCTTCCCGAATTTTCCGTCCAACTCAAACCCCTCGGCGACGGCTTTATCAAGTTGATCAAGATGCTGATCGGACTGATCGTCTTCTGCGTGGTGGTCAGTGGCATCTCCGGTGCCGGCGACCTGAAGAAAGTCGGGCGGATCGGCCTCAAGTCGGTGATCTACTTCGAAGTCCTGACCACCATCGCCCTGCTGATCGGGCTGATCCTGGCCTTCTCCACCGGCATCGGCAGTGGCGCCAATATTCACCTGGAGCAACTGTCCAAGGTGGCCCTGGGCGATCTCGCCGACCGTGGCCAGCACATGCGCGGAACCACGCAATTCCTGATGGACCTGATCCCCAACTCGGTGATCGGCGCCTTTGCCGACAACAACATCCTTCAAGTACTGCTGTTCTCCGTACTGTTCGGCAGTGCACTGAACCTGGTGGGCGAGTCGGCGTCGGGCATCTCCCGGTTGATCAATGAACTCAGCCACGTGATCTTCCGCATCATGGGCATGATCGTGCGCCTGGCGCCGATCGGGGTGTTCGGCGCCATCGCCTTCACCACCAGCACCTACGGCCTCGACTCGCTGCGCCAGCTGGGCAGCCTGGTGGCGCTGTTCTACGTGACCTGCCTGACCTTTGTGCTGGTGATCCTCGGCCTGGTGATGCGCCTTTCCGGCCTGCGGATCCTGCCCTTCCTCAAGTACCTGCGTGAAGAACTGCTGATCGTGATGGGTACCGCCTCCTCGGATGCCGTGTTGCCGCAGGTCATGCGCAAGCTCGAACACCTGGGGATCGGCAGCTCGACGGTGGGCCTGGTGATCCCGACCGGGTACTCGTTCAACCTCGACGGTTTCTCGATCTACCTGACCCTGGCCATCGTCTTTATCGCCAATGCCACCGGCACCCCACTGGCACTGACCGACCTGCTGACCATCCTGCTGGTGTCGCTGATCACCTCCAAGGGCGCCCACGGTATTCCCGGCTCGGCCCTGGTGATCCTCGCCGCCACCCTGACGGCCATCCCGGCGATCCCGGTGGTGGGGCTGGTGTTGGTGCTGGCGGTGGACTGGTTCATGGGCATCGGCCGGGCCATGACCAACCTGGTCGGCAACTGCGTGGCGACCGTGGCCATCGCCCGCTGGGAAAAGGACATCGATGTACAACGGGCCCACAAGGTCCTCGCTGGCCAGCAAGGTTATGCCTTTACGCCGAGAAAGCCGGCAGCACCGGCTCATCAGCAGGAATTCTGATGCAAGGCGCCCGGGGACGGGCGCTGGTACCGGCCCCGGGCCCGCGAAACAAGCGCCGCCCTCGGGCCGTGGCCTGACCGTTTTATCTGGAGAGAACCGTGATTACCTCAACCGTTGTCAATTCAGTGGTAGAAAAACTCAGGGCTGCCCTGGCCCGCGGCCAGTGGCGCCACGGTGAGATGCTGCCGGGCCAGCGCGAACTGGCCGAACAGCTGGGCATCAGCCGCCCCAGCCTGCGCGAAGCCGTGACCGTACTGGAAACCCTCGGCCTGGTGCGCTCGATGCCGGGCAAAGGGGTGGTGGTGCTCGACGCCGCTCCCAGTGAAACCTCGACCGCCCACAGCGGCGTGGCCGATGCCAGTCTCGAAGATGTGCTGCAACTGCGCTACACCCTGGAGCCGTTTATCGTCGGGCTGGTGGCGCAGTCCATCAGCAGCAAGGAGGTCGGCCAGTTGCGCCTGACCCTGATGGACATGCGTGAAGCCCTGGAGGCCAACGACAGCGAAGCCGGGATGAACGCCTACATCGCGTTCCATGAAGAACTGTTCGCCCTGACCTCCAACCCGATCTTCCAGAACGTGGTGCAGCAGACCAGCAACGCCCTCAAGCAGAGCGCCGAGGTCCTGCGCAATTCACCGGAACACCTGGCCGAACGCCTGCAGGAAAACGAGGCCGTGGTGCGCGCCATCCGCAACAAGAACAGCGCGCAGGCCAGCGCGGAAATGCGTCGCCATATCCTCCAGGAAGGCCGGCGCATGGGCATCGAACTCACCATCCCGGACGACCATCCGGGCAGTACCGAGCAGTAACCCACCCGCCAAGGGGAGACCGGATATGAACAGCGTTGCGACACCTCTGCCCTTCACCACCCGACGTGCCGTGGTGCCGCCAAAGGGCCCGGCTTTCTGCGCCGAGACGCTCTACGCCCAGGTGTTCGAAGACATCCTCGAGCGCCAGTTTGCCGAGGGGTTGAGTGAGGAGGCCTTGATACGCGCCTATGGCGCGGGTCGTAGCCAGGTGCGCCGGGTCATGAGCCGCCTGGCGCGGCAACAGGTCATTCTCACCCGCCCCAACCAACGCGCCCGGGTCGCCGAACCGGATGCCGAACAGATCCGCCAGACCCTGCAAGCCCGGCGTCTGGCGGAGATCAGCGTCATCGAGCTGGTGTGTGCCAAGGCCGATGGGCTGACGCTCGCGCCGCTGCGCACGCTGGTCGCCCGTGAACGCCAGAATGCCGAAGCCGGCCGGCAGAGCACCGCGACCAGGCTCGGCGGCGAGTTTCATCTGGAGTTGGCCAGGCTGGCCGGCAACGCACCCCTGGCGCATTTTCTCGGCGGGCTGGTGCCGTTGACCGGGTTGGCCCTGGCGCAGCATTCGACGCGAGTCGAGGATTGGCGAGTACGTGAGGCCCTGGTTGCCGCCGTGGAGAATGGCGATACCGGGGCGGCTACCGGGCGGTTGACGGAGTACCTGGATCGGCTTGCCGTCCTGCAGTGGTCCTGAGTCCGCCAAAATCTCCCCAGGAAGCCAGCCGTCCCAGTTAAACGCGGACTCAACCGTGGCAAGCGGGCTTGCCTTGATGCCGTTCAGTCAAGGGGAATGGAATATTGAAAACGCCACTTAACCTGTAGGAGCAGGGCTTGCCCGCGAAGCTTTTAGCGATCTTGAGGCCCTTTCGCTGGCAAGTCATGCTCCTACAAGGACGGTGTTCGGCCTTAACTGAACGGTATTAGGGTTTGCCCAGTCACCACAGTGCTCACGTCAAGCCGTCGCGACCTTCGCAAAGCCTTCGCGAATCTTCTCTTCCGGCAGGTCATCGGCAACGAACACGATCACGCTCTCCCGCGCAGCGCCCTCTTCCCACTCGGTATCCCAGTCGAAACCGTAGAGTTTGAGCACCCCCTGGAACACCATGCGGCGCGGCTCCCCGGCGATGTTCAGCACGCCCTTGTAGCGCAGCAACTGTTTGCCGTGATCTTCCAGCAGTTCGTTCATGAACTCGCTGAGCTTGTCGATATCCAGCGGCTGGTCGGTACGCAGCACCAGGCTGGAGATGCGGTCGATGGACGCGGCCTTGCTGACCGGACGCAGACTCAAGCCGCCGCCCAGGTCGGCATTGAGGTTGAAACCGCGCACATCGAGCAGCTCCGCCAGATCAATATTGCCGTGTTCGACGATGCGGATCGGAGCCCGACGATTGATCCGCGTCAGCCGTTCGCTCAGGGCACTAAACGTCGCGTCATCCACCAGGTCGCGCTTGCTCACCAGCAGCCGGTCGGCAAAGCCGATCTGCGCCTGGGCAATGGCCTGGGTCAGGTGGTGCTCGGCATGGGCCGCGTCCACCAGGGTGATGATGCCGTCGAGCAGGTAACGCTCGCGCAGTTCCTCGTCGATAAAAAAGGTCTGCGCCACCGGGGCCGGGTCGGCCAGGCCGGTGCACTCGATCACCAGCCGGTCGAAGGCGATCTCACCGCTGTCCAGGCGTTCCAGCAACAGATACAGGGCCTTGGTCAGGTCGGTGTGAATGGTGCAGCAGACGCAGCCGTTGGACAGCGTCATCACTTGCACCGGCTCGGCACCCAGCAGTTGGGTGTCGATGCCGGCGTCGCTGAATTCGTTCTCGATCACGGCGATTTTCAGGCCGTGTTCGGCTTTGAGCAGGTGGCGCAACAAGGTGGTCTTGCCGGCACCGAGGAAACCGCTCAGGACGGTCACAGGAATAGGAACTGACAAACAGAAATCTCCCATACGCTAAAAAACTGTAGGAGCCGGCTTGCTGGCGATGGCGTCCGAAAGATCGCCATCGCCAGCAAGCCGGCTCCTACAGTCACGGGGTGTTCAGCCTCAAGTGACCCAGGGCGCCCTCAATCGGACGCCACCCGGATCAACAGCACTTCGGCCCGCCCTTGCCGCCATAACGCGCTTCCTGGCGCTCCCGGAAGAACGCCTCATAGGTCATGACCGGCTTGTCCGGGTGCTTGTTCTGCATATGCTCGACGTAGGTGTCGTAGTCGGGCATGCCGACCATCAGGCGCGCGGCCTGACCGAGGTACTTACCGAGGCGACTCAGGTCGTTGAACATGGCGGTATTCCTCTTACGCTTCAGGCACGGCCTGGAACGGGGTTTCTTTGTCCGTGCGTTCCTTGTTGCCCCAGGCCGAAACACCGACCTTGATGGCATAGAACAGCACACTGAATACCACAAACAGGAAGAGTGCCGTCAACGCCGCGTTGGTATAGGCATTGAAGATCACGTGCTGCATCTGATTGATGTCCTTGGCCGGGGCAATCACCTGCCCGGCTTCCAACGCTACGCTGTATTTCTTCGCCAGGGAAAGGAAACCGATGGCCGGATTGGCGTCGAACAGCTTGATGAAGCCGGCGGTGGTGGTGCAGATCAACAGCCACGCCGCAGGCAGCAAGGTCACCCAGATATAGCGCTGGCGCTTCATCTTGATCAGCACCACGGTGCCGAGCATCAGCGCGATACCGGCGAGCATCTGATTGGAGATGCCGAACAGCGGCCACAAGGTGTTGATGCCGCCCAACGGGTCGATCACGCCCTGGTACAACAGGTAACCCCACATCGCCACACAACCGGCGGTGGCGATCAGGTTGGCGGTCCACGACTCGGTGCGCTTGAGCGCCGGGACGAAGGAACCGAGCAGGTCCTGCAGCATGAAACGTCCGGCACGGGTACCCGCATCTACCGCCGTCAGGATAAACAGCGCCTCGAACAGGATCGCGAAGTGGTACCAGAACGCCATGGTGTTTTCACCCGGCAGCACATGGTGGAGGATCTGCGCGATACCGACCGCCAGGGTCGGCGCACCGCCGGCGCGGGCCAGCACGGTGGTTTCACCGATGTCCTTGGCCACGGCCTGCAAAGCCTCGGGCGTAATCGCAAAGCCCCAACTGCTGACAGTCTGCGCCACCGCCACCACATCACCGCCGACCACGGCCGCCGGGCTGTTCATGGCGAAGTACACGCCTGGCTCGATCACCGAAGCGGCGACCATGGCCATGATGGCCACGAAGGACTCCATCAGCATACCGCCGTAACCGATGTAACGGGCGTTGGTTTCCTTGTCCAGCAGCTTGGGCGTGGTGCCGGAGGCGATCAGCGCGTGGAAGCCCGAGACGGCGCCACAGGCGATGGTGATGAACAGGAACGGGAACAGGCCGCCTTTCCACACCGGACCGGTGCCGTCGACGAACTGGGTCAGCGCCGGCATTTTCAGCACGGGCATGGTGATCAGGATGCCGATCGCCAGGGCGATGATGGTGCCGATCTTGAGGAAGGTCGACAGGTAGTCGCGCGGCGCCAGGATCAGCCAGACCGGCAACACCGCCGCGACAAAACCGTAACCGACCAGCATCCAGGTGATCTGTACACCGGTGAAGCTGAACGCCTTGGCCCAGACCGGATCGGCGGCAATCTGCCCGCCGAGCCAGATCGAACCGAGCAACAGGAGCACCCCGACAATCGAGATTTCACCGATGCGGCCCGGGCGGATATAGCGCATATAGATGCCCATGAACATCGCGATCGGGATGGTCGCCATCACCGTGAAAATGCCCCATGGACTCTCGGCCAGGGCCTTGACCACGATCAGCGCCAGCACCGCGAGGATGATGATCATGATCAGGAAGCAGCCGAACAGGGCGATGGTCCCCGGCACGCGGCCCATTTCCTCACGGACCATGTCCCCCAGGGAACGGCCGTTGCGGCGGGTGGAGAGGAACAGGACGATAAAGTCCTGCACGGCACCGGCGAACACCACGCCGGCAATCAGCCAGAGCGTACCGGGCAGGTAGCCCATCTGCGCCGCCAGCACCGGTCCGACCAGTGGCCCCGCGCCAGCGATGGCCGCGAAGTGGTGACCGAAAAGAATGTGTTTATTGGTCGGCACATAGTCCAGACCGTCGTTGTTGAGCACCGCCGGCGTGGCCCGATTGGCATCGAGCTGCATGACATTGCTGGCGATGAACAAACTGTAGTAACGATAGGCAACCAGATAGATCGCCACAGAGGCGACTACAATCCACAAGGCGTTGATCGCCTCGCCGCGGCGCAAGGCCACTACGCCCAGGGCGCATGCTCCAACGATCGCCAGCAGCAGCCAGGGTAAGTGGCGTAGCAGGCTATTATTATTTTTCATTTTTATATTCCAGCCAGAGAGGACAAGAAAGACAGCCACCTTGAGTTTAGCGCCAACAGGGCCAAAGGCCATACCCGACATAGGTCAGGAGCGGCTTTTTATTGCCCTCGTCATGTAGACACGGCGGTGGCTGGCGATGACCCTCGACGATAGCCCAGGACAGCAGAAACAGCGCGGTATCCGGCTATCCATCGCCAGCAGGCTCGCTCCTGCTGGCTGTGGAGGCTATAGTCAGTGAATCCGCCAAGGAGCCACGCCATGAGCGACCCGCATTCCAATCGACGCCAATTCAAACGTATTGATTTCGACGCCGACACCACCCTCAGCCAGGGCTCTACCGTCTGGTCGGCGCATCTGATCGACCTGTCGCTCAAGGGGTTGCTGCTTCAGCGGCCCGGTACCTGGGATGACAGCAACGAAGGCATCTTCCGTATCGACATTCGCCTGGCGGCGAACGCCCATGTCGAAATGGACGCCGAACTGGTGCACCGGGAAAAAGACCACCTGGGTTTCAAGTGCCTGCACATCGGCCTGGAATCAATCCAGCACCTGCGGCGCCTGATCGAGCTCAACCTCGCCGATGCGGCGGAGCTTGAGCGGGAACTCGGCGCCCTGATCGAACTGTAAAGAGCCTCCCTTGCAGGAGCCGGCTTGCTGGCGATGCGAGGGTGAATGCCCCTTCGCGATCACCGACAAACCCGCGCCGACAACATCAGGGAAACGCCGAGCGCTGCGGAAAATCGCTCTCGGTGTCCCAATACCCCGCCTCTTGCCGCGACGCCAGTTGCCAGGCGCCGTCCTTGAAACGATAAGTCCGGTAGGTGGTGACGAACTCTTCATCCTCGCTCGCCGGCGACGAGGACACCTGCTGGATCTGCGCCACACCGTCTGCCGTCGGCGCGCCGACCTGCCAGGCCGCCTTGCCGGTCTGAGCGAGGAACAGCGCTTCGCTCTTGCCATCCGGCGTGCGATAGACCGTGGTATTGAGCTTACCCGTCGACGGCATCAGCACCTGGGTGGCCGGACCGCTGTAAGTGCCCATCGGCGCGGTTTCATCGATGGTCAGGAAAAACGCCGGGGCCGGCAGGCCTGTCAGCGGTGCTTTCTCTACAGTCGCCAGTGGATAACCCAGGCTTTTGTTTTCCAGCGCATCACCGGAGGCCGCCAGCAAGCGCACCTGCGCGTCGACGAACGGGGTGTTCTCGACATCCGCGGCGAGCACCTGGTCCTCGATATTTTCCGGCTCCGTACCGTTGCCCCAGAGGGCGCGATGCAGGTCAGGAGTAATGCGCGCGTCCTCCAGCACCTCCAACACCTGCCCGTTATCAATCGGCAACTGCTGGGCCACGCGATAACCGGCGGGCACCTGCGCCGCCGCCCCCGCCAAGCCGCACCACACAGCCAATCCCAACCCCAGCACGGCCGAGTTGAAACCTTTCATCCTTTGACTCCCTTCCTATAGGTGGATTTGATGGGTGAAGCGTTCATTATTCAAACAACGCATCCAAAGCCTGTTCCAAGCGCGTCACCGCGATGATCACCAGCCCCGGCGGCGCTTCTTTCGGCGCATTGCCCTTGGGCACGATGGCCCGCTTGAAACCATGCTTGGCCGCCTCTTTAAGACGCTCCTGGCCGCTGGGCACCGGCCGCACTTCGCCGGACAGGCCGACTTCGCCGAACACCAGCAGGTCGTGGGGCAACGGCCGGTTGCGCAGGCTGGACATGATCGCCGCCAGCAACGCCAGGTCCGAGGCGGTCTCCAGGACCTTGACCCCGCCGACGACGTTGAGGAACACATCCTGGTCGTGGGTCGGAATCCCGCCATGGCGGTGCAGGACCGCCAGCAGCATCGCCAGGCGATTCGGGTCCAGGCCGAGGGTGACCCGGCGCGGGTTGGCCAGATGACTGTCGTCCACCAGGGCCTGCACCTCCACCAGCATCGGCCGGGTGCCTTCCCAGGTGGCCATGACCACACTGCCCGGCACTTCTTCCTGGGCCCGGGTGAGGAAAATCGCCGAAGGATTGGACACTTCCTTCAGGCCGCGGTCGGTCATGCCGAACACGCCCAGCTCATTGACCGCGCCGAAACGGTTCTTCACCGCGCGCAACAGGCGCAGACGACCATCCGACTCACCTTCGAAATACAACACGGTGTCGACCATGTGTTCGAGTACTCGCGGCCCGGCCAGGGCGCCTTCCTTGGTCACGTGACCGACCAGGAAAATCGCCGTGCCGCTCTGCTTCGCATAACGCACCAGCAACGCCGCGCTCTCGCGGACCTGGGACACGCCGCCCGGCGCCGATTGCAACTGCTCGGTGAAAATGGTCTGGATCGAGTCGATCACCATGACCTTGGGCTTTTCCACCCGGGCGGTGGCAATGATGGTTTCGATACAGGTCTCGGTCATCACCCGCAGCTGGTCCTGGGGCAGGCCCAGGCGGCGGGCGCGCATGGCGACCTGCTGTTGCGATTCTTCGCCGGTGACATACAGCGCCGGCATACGCGTGGCGAGATTGCACAGGGTCTGCAGCAGAATGGTCGACTTGCCGATGCCCGGGTCGCCACCGATCAGCACCACCGAGCCGTCCACCAGGCCGCCGCCGAGCACTCGATCGAGCTCCCCGGACGCGGTGGAAAAGCGCGGGATTTCCTCGACACTGACTTCGGCCAGGGTCTTGATCTGCGCCTGCTGCCCGGCCCAGCCGGTGCGACCGCTGGGCGGCGCGGCACCGCCGCTTTCCACCATCGTCTCGGTCAGGGTGTTCCAGGCCCCGCATTCACCGCACTGGCCGGCCCACTTGGGAAAGGTCGCGCCGCACTCGGTGCAGCCGTACATGCGCTTGGCCTTGGCCATCTGAACCCCCACGCAAAACCGCGATGATAGCTCAGCTGGCGGCGATCAGCGCGGCGCCGGTGTGCGGATTTCGCCGTCCGCCAGACGCGCCGCGCTATTGCCCAGCGGATCTTCGGCATCGAGGTTGGCACCTTTGGCCGCCAAGGCGTCCAGCAGCCCGGTGCGCTTGAACAGTCCGGCGTACATGGCGGCGGTCTGGCCGGCACCGTTGCGCTGGTCGGGGTTGCAGTCGGTGGCGAGCAGGCGCCGGGCGATGCTGACTTCGCCCTTGAAGATCGCGCCCATCAACGCGGTGTTGCCGCGTTTGTCCTGGACACAGGCATTGGCACCGGCGGCGAGCAGGCGTTCAACGGCGGGGCCCTGGCCATGGTAGGCGGCCAGGATCAGCGCGGTGTAGCCCTGGTCGTCCTGGGTATCGAGGCTGTAGCCGGCGTCGATGAAGGTGTTGAGCATCTCGACGTCGCCACCGCGGGCGGCGTCGAAATAGTAATCCTTGAGCTGCGCCTGGAGCGCGGCCGGGTCGGTGGGAACCGGTGCATCCTGGGCCGAAGCCGCGAAGGCACAGGTCAGTAAAAGCAGGAAAGCATAAATACGCATCGTTGGTGCTCCTACAGCGTTCATGCCGCTGCAATGAGGGCTTCAGGAATCCTGATAACACGGTGCTTTGCGGTGATACGCCAATCTGTAGGAGCCGGCTTGCTGGCGATGAGGCCCTTGAGCCAGACAGGGTCCTCACGGACGCCATCGCCAGCAAGCCGGCTCCTACAGGATTGGTGGTGTTTTCAGGACCGGATTTGAGTGATGGACCTCAATCCGACAGCTTCGCCGCCAACGCCTTGACCCGCGCCAGGTCACCCTTGGCCACCTTGGTCACCCCCGCGCCATACTCCGGGTCGGCCTTGTAGAGAAACGACAGCATGATGTGCTTGCTTTCGTCGTCGGTGTCCGCCAGGGAACCGCCGAAGTTCTCGATCAGGTCCTGCTTTTCCTTCTTGCTGTAGGAGCGGTACAGGTCACCGGCCTGCTTGAAGTTCTGCTCACGCTGGATCTTCGCCTGCTGGGTACTGCCGGCCAGGGCCAACTGGCTGTAGCGGGCTGCCTGCGGTTCTTCGCGAGGCAGCAACCGGCTGGGCTGGTAATTCACCCCGGTGCTGGTATGACCGCTGTTCATCACCCCATCCTGATTGCCGTTGTTGACCGCGACTTTCGGCGCATTGATCGGCAACTGCAGCGCGTTCGGCCCCAGGCGATACATCTGCGTATCGGCATAGGAGAAGACCCGGCCCTGCAACAGCCGATCCTCGGACGGCTCGATACCCGGCACCAGGTTGGCCGGGGCCATGGCGACCTGCTCGGTTTCCTGGAAGACATTCGCCGGGTTGCGATCCAGCACCATCTGCCCGACCTTGCGCTCAGGCACGCCCGGCCAGATCTTGGTGGCATCCAGCGCATCGAAGTCGAACTTGCCCAGGTCCGCTGGCGTCAGGACCTGGACATACAGATCCCACTTCGGAAACTCGCCCTTGTTGATATGCGCCACCAGATCGTGGGTCATATGGCTGTAATCCTTGCCCTGCACTTCGACGACCGATTTTGGATCCAAGTTTCGAATCCCTTGCAGGCTCTTCCAATGGAACTTGACGTAATGCACGTCGCCCTTGGCATTGATCAACTTGTAGGCATGCACACCATTGCCATCCATCTCCCGGTAACTGGCCGGCGTACCGGAGTCCGAGTACAACTCGGTCAGAGTACGAGTGGCCTCCGGGACATGGGAGAAGAAGTCGAAACGCCGCGAGTCGTCATCGAGGTTGGTCCGCGGATCGGGCTTGAAGGCATGCACCATGTCCGGGAACTTGATGGCATCGCGAATGAAGAAGGTCGGGAAGTTGTTGCCCACCAGGTCCCAGTTGCCTTCGCTGGTATAGAACTTGGTGGCGAAGCCGCGCGGGTCACGCAGGGTTTCCGGCGAGTGGTTACCGTGCACCACCGCGGAGAAACGCACGAATACCGGGGTGGCGCTGCCGGCGGCAAAGACCTTGGCCTTGCTCAGGTCGCTCAGGTCATCGGTGACGGTAAAGGTGCCATGGGCGCCGGTGCCCCGCGCATGCACGACGCGCTCCGGAATGCGCTCACGGTCGAAGCGCTGGAGTTTCTGGATCAGTTGTACGTCCTGCAGCAGCACCGGCCCGGCGGCGCCGGCGGTCTGCGAGTTCTGGTTATCGCCAACCGCGGCACCGTTGTCACGGGTCAGGGTCGCGGCCTGGACGGACAGGGATAGCAGGCTGGCGCTCAAGACGCACAGCACGCGCCTTGAAGAAATGCTTCCAAGGGCTGGAATGATGTTCATGTCGGACTCCTCTGGTTTTTGTAGAGCGCATCCTGATGCGCTGACCAGAGGCTAGTGACTGAGGCCCGGTTCTCTAAATAGAAAAGCCTGAAGAGGTCGATTGAGAAAATAGACGGGCCATCCACCGCCAAGGCGCGTATTCCGCGCGATTGCTGGCACTTTGCAAACTTTTTCCCGGGCAACCGGTCGATTAGAGCAAGCGCAGCCGGCCCCGCGCATACAGCAAGATGCGCGCGGCTCCATTACACTGCGCTCACTCCACTCATCTGTAACAAGGAATAACCTATGAGCGTGCTCAGTGAGTTCAAGGCCTTCGCGGTCAAGGGCAATGTGGTCGACATGGCCGTCGGTATCATCATCGGCGCGGCCTTCGGCAAAATCGTCTCGTCGTTTGTCGGCGATGTGGTGATGCCACCGATCGGGCTGCTCATCGGCGGGGTCGACTTCAGTGCCCTGGCCATTACCTTGAAAGCCGCCGACGGCAATGTGCCGGCCGTGGTCCTGGCCTATGGCAAATTCATTCAGAGTTGCATCGACTTCATCATCGTCGCCTTCGCCATTTTCATGGGGGTCAAGGCCATCAACCGGCTCAAGCGCGAAGAGGCGGTAGCCCCGACCCTGCCGGCGGTCCCGACCAAGGAAGAGGAATTGCTGGGCGAGATCCGCGACCTGCTCAAGGCCCAGGCCAACAAGCCCTGACCGCCACAACGCGGTGTGGCCCTACCAGTAGTTCTCCACCGCCACCTGCCCGGGGCGCCGGCTCAGACTGAGCTGCAAGCCCCGTTGCTTGAGCAGCGCCCGGGTGTCATCGATCATCTGTGGGTTGCCGCACAGCATCACCCGTGAATGCTCGGGTGACAGCGCCACACCCGCCACCCGTTCAAGCTCGCCGTTCTCGATCAGGTGAGTGATGCGCCCGTTCAACAGACCCGGGCACTGCTCGCGGGTCACCGTGGCAATGAACTGCAGCTTGTGGCCGTGCCCGGCCAGGTAATCGCGCCCGGCCAGGCCGGCGATCAGTTCCCGATAAGCCAGCTCCGTCGCCTCGCGGGCACTGTAGACCAGGATAATCCGCTCGAAGCGCTCCCAGACCTCGAAATCCTGCAGGATCGACAGGAACGGCGCGATACCGGTGCCGGTGGCCAGCAGCCAGAGGTCACGCCCGTCGACGAAACGGTCCAGGGTCAGGTAACCGAACGCCTGCTTGTCGACCAGCAAGGTGTCGCCCTCGCGCAGGCGACTCAGCTCGCTGGTGAATTCGCCCCCGGGCACGACGATGGAAAAGAACTCGAGGAACTCGTCATGGGGCGAGGACACCATCGAATAAGCCCGCCACACCACGCTGCCGTCGGCCTTGCTCACCCCAAGGCGGGCGAACTGGCCGGCGCGAAAACGAAAGCCGGCATCACGACTGGCACGCAAGGTGAACAGGCTGGGCGTCAAGGGCTGGACATCGAGCAGGGCCTGGCGAGTGAACTTCTCGGCGCTGGCAGTCATGGCGTTCTCCGTGCGGCAGTGAACGTCAGTGTCGCGCAAAGAGCCACAGAGAAACACCGATGGTTTGTAGTGGTATAGGATTTTTAAAAAACCTGTACATATCTAAAGCGCACGTACACACCCCATCAAAAACAATATCTTATATATAGAATGCCCCTGTATTTAATAAGCACTCAAAAAAAGAACACTTGTGCAACATGAAGAAAAGCCATTTCCAGGCGGACATGTTTCACGAGAACAGCGCCCAAAATGATAGCAAAACGCCCTCAACTACAGTACAACAGGCGATAAGTGCGGGGTTTGAAAGACTATAAAAATATCGGCTGGGGACCAAAAAATATCGGCCCCTACTGTGGATATTTCCTACACTACTTCCGTCACCTTCGACCGTTACACGCAATCACGGAAGGGCACCTCAATGGAGAACTGGCAGGACAATCAACTGCATCAGCTCATGAGTGAAAAAGAAGAACAGGCAATCTTCAATGCAGTTTTCAATCTGGCCATGCAAATAGGTTTCACCTACGCATCATTCAGAATAACCACTCTACTCGGAAGCCACCAAACAAACAGCACAGACTTCAACAACTATCCAAACGAATGGAACAGATGCTACCAACGCAACAACTACCAAACGGTCGACCCGCTGGTGTTCCACTGTCATCGTTCGGTATTCCCGATCCTCTGGTCCCCGGAGGTCTTTCAATCCACTCCGACACTATGGAGAGACATGCAAGAGCATGGGTTGAGACAAGGATGCTCACAGTCAGTCCATGACGTTCGCGGTATCGTCAGCACCTTGAGCCTGGCGCGCAATTCGGTCCCGATTACCACCGACGAGTTCTACAGCAAGGCCGGGCAAGTGCTCTGGCTGTGCAACTGGCTGCATTCCGCGCTGGCAGACAAGCTGCTGCCGACCCCACGGTTGGACAACAGCTACCCGTTGTCGCCGCGCGAAGCCGAGATCATGAAGTGGACCGCGGAAGGCAAGACTGCCTCCGAGATTGCCGACATCCTGCACCTGACAACGCGCACCGTGGGCTTTCACATGAGTACCATCATGAGGAAGTTCGGGGTCAACAACAAAGCCTCCGCCGTCTTGTGTGCCGCCAAATCAGGACTGCTTTTCTGAACGAGCAAGGACCGCATCCGGCAGAGGGATCTGCCATCAGAAGAAGCAGGCAATCGGCGACAAACCCACGTAAAATCCTTCGATTCTTCTATTCCCGCTTGTCCTGTCCTAACCTGTGACGAGGCAACATCGACGCTCCAGAGTCCTCCATGCCCCTGCTAGAAAGCCCGTTTGCCCGACTCGACCTGATCCGCCAGCCCGAACAACAGAACGAGCCCCTGCAAGCCTTCGATGCCGCGGATGAGTATCTGCTCGCGCACCTGGCCGAACAGGGCGTGTCGGCCGAGACCCGGGTGCTGGTGCTCAACGACAGCTTCGGCGCCCTGGCCAGCAGCCTCGCCGGACAGGTCCGGGTGACCAGCAGCGGCGACTCGTTCCTCGGCGCCCTGGCGCTGGAAAAGAACCTGGTGCGCAACGGCCAGGCCTTCGACGCCGTGCATCATGTGCCCGCCAGCGAGGCCTGGACCGGGCCATTCGACCGGGTATTGATCCGGGTTCCGAAGACCCTCGCATTGCTGGAAGAACAGCTGATTCGCCTGCAAGGCCAACTGGCCCCGGGCGCCCAGGTGATCGCCAGCGCCATGATCAAGCACTTGCCCCGGGCTGCCGGCGATCTGCTGGAGCGTTATATCGGCCCGGTGCAGGCGTCCCTGGCGGTGAAAAAGGCCCGCCTGCTGATCGCCACGCCCGAGGCACGGGAACCGGCCGTATCGCCCTACCCGACGCGTTACCGGCTCGACGAACCGGCCATCGAGCTGCTCAACCACGCCAATGTGTTCTGCCGCGAAGGCCTGGACATCGGCACCCGGGCGTTCCTGCCTCATCTGCCGGGCAACCTGGGCAGCGCGCAGGTCGCGGACCTGGGTTGCGGCAACGGCGTGCTGGCCATCGCCAGCGCCCTGCAAAATCCCCAGGCCCGGTACACGCTGGTGGACGAGTCGTTCATGGCCGTGCAGTCGGCGCGGGAAAACTGGCAGGCCACGCTGGGCGAGCGCGAAGCCGTGATACGGGCTGGCGACGGGCTGGCCGGGCAAGCCCCGCAATCACTGGACGTGGTGTTGTGCAACCCGCCCTTCCACCAGCAGCAGGTGGTCGGCGACTTCCTCGCCTGGCGGATGTTCCAGCAGGCGCGAGAAGCCCTGGTGGTGGGCGGCGCGCTGTATATCGTCGGTAACCGCCACCTGGGCTATCACAGCAAGCTCGCGCGGTTGTTCCGCGGTGTCGAACAAGTGGCGGCGACGCCCAAGTTCGTGATTCTCAAGGCGCGCAAGTAACCGAACGTCAAAAGCTTCGCGGGCAAGCCTTGCTCCTACAGTTTGATGTCGTACGCAGAGTCTGTGTTCGGCACCGTACTGTAGGAGCAGGGCCTGCCCGCGAAAGGGCCCTCAAGACCGCCAAAAAAGTTGGCTAGTGCGTGGTCATCCCTGCCGCCTTCATGAACAGCCGCATCAGGCTCGCGACCACGAACAACGCCAGCACGCTCCCCGTCCAGATAATCACCAGCCAGCCAATACGTTGCCAGAGCGGTTTCTTCTCAGCCGCTTCGATCTCCTGCAAAGAAGGTTTGCCTGCCATGACCCCAGTCCTCGTCTTTCAAGCGCCCTAGTGATAACCGTCTTCGTGGGTCACCTTGCCGCGGAACACATAGTAGCTCCAGAAGGTGTAACCCAGGATGAACGGGATGATGAACAGCGTCCCCACCAGCATGAAGCCCTGGCTTTGCGGCGGCGCGGCGGCGTCCCAGATCGAAATGGACGGCGGCACGATATTCGGCCACAGGCTGATGCCCAAGCCGCTATACCCCAGGAAAATCAGCGCCAGGGTCAGCAGGAACGGCGTGTAGTGGGCGTTACGCGCCACCGCCCGGAGCAAACCGTACAGCGTCACCAGCACCAGGATCGGCACCGGCAGGAACCAGAACAGGTTAGGCAGGGTAAACCAGCGCGCGGCGATCTCGGCATGGGCCAGGGGCGTCCAGAGACTGACCACCCCGATCACCGCCAACACCACATAGGCAAGCGGCCGCGCCAGGTCGTGCATCTGCTCCTGCAACTTGCCCTCGGTCTTCATGATCAGCCAGGTGCAGCCGAGCAAGGCATAGGCCACCACCAGCGCCACGCCGCAGAACAGCGTGAAGGGCGTCAGCCAGTCCAGCGAGCCGCCGGCAAACTGGCGGTTGACCACCGGAATGCCATCGATGAAAGCCCCCAGCGCCACGCCCTGGAAGAAGGTCGCGGTCAGTGAGCCACCGATAAACGCCTTGTCCCAGATATGCCGCTTGTGCTCCTTGGCCTTGAAACGGAACTCGAAGGCCACGCCGCGGAAGATCAGCCCGATCAGCATCAGGATCAACGGCAGGTAGAGCGCCGACAGCACCACCGAATAGGCCAGCGGAAACGCGCCGAACAACGCCGCGCCACCGAGCACCAACCAGGTTTCGTTGCCGTCCCAGACCGGCGCGACGGTGTTCATCATCACATCGCGGTCACGGTCGTCCTTGATGAAGGGGAAGAGAATGCCGATCCCCAGGTCGAACCCATCCATGACCACGTACATCATGATGCCGAAGATGATGATCACGGCCCAGATCAGCGGAAGATCAATACCCATGACTCAGTTCCCCTTGTTCAGGTGGTGAGCGTCTTCGGCGCCATCATCGGCGGCGGAGAGCGGACGGGCCGGTGTGCGTTGCTGGCCGGGACCACCGTGGTTCGACTCGGCCCCCTCGTTGGTTTTCGGCCCTTTGCGCACCAGGCGCATCATGTAGCCCAGACCGGCACCGAACAGCGAGAAATAGACCACGACGAACAGCGCCAGGGTGATGCTCATCTGTATCAACGTGTGCCCGGACGAGGCATCCGCCGTGCGCATCAGGCCGTAGACCACCCAGGGCTGACGACCGATTTCGGTAGTGAACCAGCCGGCCAGGATCGCGATCAGGCCCGAAGGTCCCATCCACAGCGCCAGGTACAGGAAAGTACGGTTGCTGTAGAGGCGATCACGCTTGCGCAGCCACAGGCTCCAGAGCCCGGTGAAGATCATCAGGAAACCCAGACCGACCATGACCCGGAACGACCAGAACACAATGGTCGAATTCGGTCGGTCCTCCGGTGGGAACTCCTTGAGGGCCGGCACCTGCTTGTCCAGGCTATGGGTCAGGATCAGGCTGCCCAGGTAGGGAATCTCCACGGCGAAGCGGGTCTTCTCGGCCTTCATGTCCGGCAGGCCGAAGAGGATCAGCGGGGTCGGTTCGTTGCCGACGTTTTCCCAGTGGCCTTCGATGGCGGCAATCTTTGCCGGCTGGTGCTTGAGGGTGTTGAGGCCGTGGAAGTCACCGATCACCGCCTGGATCGGCGCGACGATCAGCGCCATCCACATGGCCATCGAGAGCATGGTGCGGATCGCCGGATTATCGCGCCCGCGCAACAGGTGCCAGGCCGCCGACGAGCCGACGAAAAACGCCGTCGCGACAAAGGCCGCCGTGGCCATGTGCATCAGCCGATAAGGGAAGGACGGGTTGAACACCACCGCAAACCAGTCCACCGGGATCACCCGGCCGTCGATGATTTCGTAGCCCTGGGGCGTCTGCATCCAGCTGTTGGACGAGAGAATCCAGAAGGTCGAGACCAGCGTACCGATGGCCACCATCACCGTGGAGAAGAAATGCAGGCCCCGTCCGACACGGTTCCAACCGAACAGCATCACGCCGAGGAAACCGGCTTCGAGGAAGAACGCCGTGAGCACTTCATAGGTCAGCAGCGGCCCGGTGACCGCGCCGGCGAAGTCGGAGAAGCGACTCCAGTTGGTCCCGAACTGATAGGCCATGACCAACCCGGAGACCACGCCCATGCCGAAGTTGACGGCAAAGATCTTCGACCAGAAATGGTACAGATCGCGGTAGGTATCGTTGTGCGTCTTCAGCCACAAGCCTTCGAGTACCGCCAGGTAACTCGCCAGGCCGATGGTGATCGCCGGGAACAGGATATGGAAGGAGATGGTAAACGCGAATTGAATTCGGGCGAGATCTAGCGCCTCCAAACCGAACATAAGTCTTCCTCTGTCAGGTAATACCGGTTGCCGGCCTGGAGGCCTGCACCACTGCCCCCACGGATATGGAGTGCGGCGAATTCGAATTCGTTCTTTTAAACCATCGCGACGCAGGGAGCCGGACCCAGGCCAGCGCCAAAAATGGAAGTGACCTGGATCAATCAACGTTGAAAGAGTAGTCCCATTCCGACGACCGGGTTGTGTGGTCTTTTGCCGCGTGACAGGTTGCCTCAGGCGCAGATGCCAACTGATCCGGAGAAAACATAGGCAGCTCAGCAACTTTTTGTTACACGAGAATGATAATCTGCCTTGTCCCCAGCCCAGACGAGCCCCCCCCGATGCCCACCGAGACGCCGTTGCTGTTGCGCCACCACCGTCCTTTCCTGGCTTTCTGGCTCGCACGGATCTTTACCGCCAGCGGCTTCCAGATGCTCACCGTGGCCATCGGCTGGAACCTCTATCAGTTGACCGGGAACGTCCTGGACCTGGGCCTGGTGGGGTTGGTGGAGTTCGCTCCGCGGGTGCTGTTCATGCTGCACACCGGGCATGTCGCCGACCGCTACGACCGGCGCAAGGTCGCGGCGCTGTGCCAGTCGTTGCAGGCACTGATCGCCCTGAGCCTGGCCATCGGCAGTGCGACCAACCATGTGACCCGGGAAATGATCTTTATCCTGGCGTTCCTGCTGGGGGCGGCACGCTCTTTCGAAATGCCCACCACCCAGGCGCTATTGCCGTCCATCGTCCCGGCGGCACTGTTCCCCCGCGCCGTGGCCGCCGCGCAGTCGGCCCAGCAACTGGCGACCATCGTCGCCCCGGCTCTCGGAGGCCTGCTCTACGCCCTGGGCAGCGTCTGGGTCTATGGCCCCACCGTGGCCCTGTATGTGATCGCCTGCTCGCTGATGCTCAATCTGCCGGCGCGGCAGACGCCGCTGAACAAGGGCAAGGCCACCCTGCACTCGCTGTTGGCGGGGATTCGCTTTATCCGCAGTCGCCCGGATATTCTCGGGGCGATTTCCCTGGACCTGTTCGCCGTGCTGCTGGGCGGCGCCACGGCCCTGCTGCCGGTGTTCGCCAAGGATATCCTGCTGACCGGCGCCTGGGGCCTGGGCCTGTTGCGCTCGGCCCCGGCGGTGGGCGCCCTGCTGATGTCGCTGTGGCTGGCGCGGTTCCCGGTGGAACGCAAGGTCGGACGGATCATGTTCACCGCCGTTGGCGTGTTCGGCGTGGCGACCATCGCCTTCGGCCTGTCGACCTCGTTCTGGTTCTCCCTGGCGGTGCTGGTAGTACTGGGCGCGGCGGACATGATCAGCATGGTGATCCGCGCGTCCTTCGTGCAGTTGGAAACCCCGGACGAGATGCGCGGCCGGGTCAGTGCCGTGAACGGGCTGTTTATCGGCGCCTCCAACCAGCTCGGCGAGTTCGAGTCAGGGCTGACGGCCCACTGGTTCGGCACCGTGCCCGCCGTGGTGATGGGCGGCATCGGCACCCTGGTGATCACCGGGAGCTGGATGAAACTGTTTCCGACCCTGGCCCGGCGCGATCGCATGCACGAGCTCCCTGGCCAGTCGGAACCGGTGGCCGAGCCTGCGAAGGTCGCTTAGTAGACGGCGATCTGAATTTCCGCACCCTTGGTCTGCACCGGCGCCGTCAGTGAACGATCGGCGACGACGAACGTGCCGACCTCCTGGCTGTCCAGCTCAAACACATAGCTGAATTTGTAACCCACCACCTTGCCGCTGGTGCAAGGCACGAACGGCCGCTGGAATTCGCAGAGTGAACTGCGCGAGGCGTATTGCAGGGGGACGCCGTTGAGAAAGGCCATCAGACCGTGGCCATAGCCCGACTCCACCACCGTCACGGTGATCGGCCCGCGATGGGCGCATTGGGTTTGCGTGCGACCGTCGGACACGTCCTCGACACAGCCCTTGGACACCACCGTATAGAGGGCCACGCCGATCAGCGGCTGGGCCGGTGCGGCAGACGCCGTCAGCACCGTACTGGCCATCACGAGGCCCATGCCCAGGGCCAGACTCTTCACTCGACTGCTCATAAATCCCTCCGAAAGGAGCCTGCAGTATGCCTTATGGACCCGGCGACGACATCGGTGCCCGGCATGCGCAGAAGTTTTTTGCTGATGTCCTGGCATCTTGCTTGCAACGCGCAGCCAACCGGCACAAACCACTGGTATGATGCGCGGCTTTTTTCCACAGACAGAAGCTCATCAGGCCGCTAGAGTCTGTGCTTGGTTGTTTGGGGATCGATTCATTCACGGCGCCGAGTGCGCCACGGGGGAGCAGAGATGCTGGAAAGGCTGTTTCAACTCAAGGCACACAACACCAATGTACGCACCGAGATACTCGCGGGCGTCACCACCTTCCTGGCCATGGCCTACATTCTGTTCGTCAACCCGAGCATCCTCGGCGAAACGGGCATGGACAAGGGCGCGGTGTTTGTCGCCACCTGCCTGGCCGCAGCCATCGGTTCCACGGTCATGGGCCTGATCGCCAACTACCCGATCGCCCTCGCGCCGGGCATGGGCCTGAACGCCTTCTTCACCTACACCGTGGTCCTGCACATGGGCCATACCTGGCAAGTCGCGCTGGGGGCGGTCTTCATCTCGGCGGTGTGCTTCTTCCTGCTGTCGATCTTCCGCATCCGCGAATGGATCATCAACAGCATCCCACTGCCGCTGCGTTCGGCGATTGCCGCCGGTATCGGCCTGTTCCTGGCGCTGATCGCCCTGCACAACGCCGGTATCGTGGTGAGCAACCCGGCGACCATGGTCGGCCTCGGTGACCTCAAGCAACCGGCACCGATCCTCGCCACCCTGGGCTTTGCCGCCATCGTCGCCCTGGATGCGCTGAAAGTCCGTGGCGCGGTGCTGATCGGCATCCTCGGCGTGACCATCGTCTCGATCCTGATGGGCTTCAGCCCGTTCGGCGGGATCGTCTCGGCACCGCCATCCCTGGCCCCGACCTTCCTGCAACTGGACATCAAGGGCGCCCTGAACATCGGCCTGGTCAGCGTGATCTTCGCCTTCCTGTTCGTCGACCTGTTCGACAACTCCGGCACCCTGATCGGCGTCGCCAAGCGCGCCGGGCTGATGGGCAAGGACGGCCACATGCCGAAAATGGGCCGTGCACTGATCGCCGACAGCACTGCCGCCATGGCCGGTTCGCTGCTGGGCACCTCGACCACCACCAGCTACATCGAGTCGGCAGCGGGCGTCAGCGCCGGCGGCCGTACCGGCCTGACCGCCGTGGTGGTGGCCGTGCTGTTCCTGCTCGCGCTGTTCTTCGCCCCGTTGGCCGGCAGCGTCCCGGCGTTCGCCACCGCACCGGCGCTGCTGTTCGTCGCCGTGCTGATGACCTCGGGCCTGGCGGAAATCAACTGGGATGACATTACCGAAGCGGCACCGGTGGTGGTCACGGCCCTGGCCATGCCCTTCACCTATTCCATCGCCAATGGCATCGCGTTCGGCTTCATTGCCTGGACCGCGATCAAGCTGCTGTCCGGTCGCGCCCGCGAACTGAACCCGGCGCTGGTGATTCTGTCGATACTGTTCGTGATCAAGCTGGGCTGGTTCAACGCATGACTTTTGATTCCAACACCTACACCGCTCAGCTCGAAGACAAGGTCGCGCGCTTGCGCGACCTGCTGGCACCGTTCGATGCACCCGAGCCACGGGTGTTCGACTCGCCGCTGCAGCACTTCCGCCTGCGGGCGGAGTTCCGCCTCTGGCGCGAAGCGGGCGAGCGCCACTACGCGATGTTTTCCCAGGACGACAAGCGCACCCCGATCCTGATCGAGGAGTTCCCCATCGCCAGCCTGCGCATCAATGAATTGATGCCCAAGCTCAAGGCCGCCTGGCAAGCCAGCGCGCCCCTGAGCCACAAGCTGTTCCAGGTGGAGTTCCTGACCACCCTGGCCGGCGACGCGATGATCACCCTGTGCTATCACCGGCCATTGGACGGACACTGGCAGACCGCCGCCGAGCAGCTGGCTGCCGACCTTGGGGTCAGCATCATCGGCCGTTCCAAGGGCAAGCGCGTGGTGATCGGCCACGACTACGTGGTGGAAAAGTTCGAGATTGCCGGGCGCACCTTCAGCTACCGGCAACCGGAGGGCGCCTTTACCCAGCCCAACGGCACGGTGAACCAGAAGATGCTCAACTGGGCCTATGAAGCCCTGGGCGAGCGTTCCGACGATCTGCTGGAGTTGTATTGCGGCAACGGCAACTTCACCCTGCCCCTGGCGACCCGGGTACGCAAGGTGCTGGCCACCGAGATCAGCAAGACCTCGGTGAATGCCGCCTTGAGCAACCTCGACGAGAACGGCGTGGACAGCGTGACCCTGGTGCGTTTGTCCGCCGAGGAACTGACCGAAGCGCTGAACGAGGTTCGCCCGTTCCGGCGCCTGCACGGCATCGACCTGAAAAGCTATGAATTCGGCAGCGTGTTCGTCGACCCTCCGCGGGCCGGCATGGACCCGGACACCTGCGAGCTGACCCGGCGCTTCGACAATATCCTGTACATCTCCTGCAACCCGGAGACGTTGGCGGCGAATATCGCGCAACTGCACGATACCCACCGCATCGAACGCTGCGCGCTGTTCGATCAATTCCCCTGGACCCATCATATGGAATCCGGGGTGTTGCTGACGCGTCGCTGAGTCCGTCAGGGATATCGGCACCGTCACATCACCTGTAGGAGCCGGCTTGCTGGCGATAGCGATTTTCCAGGCGACGACGATGTCGCCCATCAGATCGCATCGCCAGCAAGCCGGCTCCTACAGATCGGGTTCCAACGCAAAGATAGCGTAGGGCTCAGTCCTTCACGAAGCCGAACAACTCCGCCGCCGTATTGCACAGCAGATGCTGACGTAACGGCGCGGCGCAGGCCAGACGGCGCAGACGATCAAGCTCCGAGCCGAAACTCACCTCCTGCTCATGCTGCGTATGCGGCCAATCGCTGCCCCACAACAAACGGTCCGGCCCCAGGGTTTTCAGCATCAACGACAAGGCCTTCTCGGCGAAATGCAGGTTTTCCATCGGCGTCCCGCCCAACCGATAAATACCTGAAACCTTGATCCACAACCGCCCTCCTTCACCCAACGCAAGCAGACGGGCAAAGGCTGGTTGCTCGACTCCAAGCCGAGCATCGGGGCGGCCGAAATGATCGACCACCACCTTGCAGCCCAGCGCCAGCAGCGGCTCGACCAGGGCCGGCAGATCCTCCAACTGGCGATGCAGTTCGACATGCCAGTCGAGGTGCCGCAGATGGCCGAGAAACACCTGCCACGAGGTTTCGGAAAAGTCTGGTAGCGGCTGCCCCATCAGGTTCAAGCGCACGCCCGCGACACCGAGCGCGGCCATCCGCTCCAGCTCGTCGAAGGCAATATCGCACTCGACCACCACGACCCCGCGCAGCCGTTCGGGTTCCTGCTGCAACGCCGCCAGCAGATAGCGGTTATCGGTGCCGAGAAAGCTCGGCTGCACCAACACGCCGTGGCTCAAGCCGTTGTGCTGCAAGTGCTGCAGATACGTTTCCAGCGTGGCGTCGTAATCCGGCGCATAACGGCGCACGCTCGCAAGTCCCAGGCCGCGTTCGAAAACATGGGCATGGGCATCGATGCCGCGAATCGGCAGTGGGCAAGTCTCGGGCATGGAACTCATCTATGGAAAGGTTGAATACAGACCCGCCAGGAGCCAGCTTGCTGGCGAGGCGATCTGATGAGCGACATCGTCGTCGCCTGGAAAATCGCCATCGCCAGCAAGCCGGCTCCTACAGGGTTGTGGTGTTTTCAAGATAACTGACCGGCGTCAGCACGCTTGGCAGGTACCGCCGCCACCCGGGCCTCCTGCAAATTGCGCCCCTTGGTTTCCGGCAGCGCCAACGCGGCCAGCACCGCCACGCCGTAGGCGATCCCCGCGTCGATACCGATGGCCGAGCCCAGGGACATCGACTCGCTCATATGCCCGACCATGAACGGGAACACCGCCGACAGCACACGACCGAAGTTGTAGCAAAAGCCCACGCCGGCACCCCGGACATCCGCCGGATACAGCTCATTGAAAAACGACCCCAGGCTCGCCGGGATCCCGGCGGCGAAGAAGCCCAGGGGAAAGCCGAGGAACAGCATCTGGGTATTGCTCAGCGGCAGGAACAGATAACACTGCACCGTGATCACGCAGCAGAAGGCGAAGAGAATGATGTTCTTGCGTCGGCCGATGCGGTCCAGCAACAAACCGCTGACCACACAGCCAAACCAGAATGCAACGATGATCACCGCCAGGTAGCCGCCGGAACTCAACACCGAAAGGTTGCGCTCGGTCTTGAGGAAAGTCGGCAGCCAGGTCATCACCGCGTGATAACCGCCGTGCGCCCCCAGGCCGAGGATGCCGCCCAGCAGCGTCACCCGCAGCAACTCGGGACGAAAGATCGCCGCCATCGAGGCCAACAGGCCACGGCTCTCGGCCTTGGCCTGGCGTTGCGCGCTGTCGGGCTCGACCACGCTGCGCCGCACATAAATCACCAGCAGCGCCGGCAGCAGGCCCACCAGGAACATCACGCGCCAGGCCATGGCCTCGGGCACGAAGGTATAGATCAGCGTGAACACCCCGACCGCCGCGCCCCAGCCGATCGCCCAGGCGCTCTGCACCGCGCCCATGACCTTGCCACGGAACCGGGCCTGGATGGTCTCGGCCATCAGCACCGCGCCCGCCGCCCATTCGCCGCCGATGCCGAAGCCTTGCAGCGCCTTGACGATGAGCAACTGGTTGAAGCTGGTGACAAAGGCCGAGAGAAAGGTGAACAGCGAAAACCAGAGGATCATCCATTGCAACGTGCGGACCCGGCCATAGCGGTCGGACAGCGTACCGCCGAGCCAGCCACCGATGGCCGAACTGATCAGGGTCACGCCGCTGACCAACCCGGCGTCGCCCTTGCTCAGGGCGAAGGCGGCGATCAGCGCCGGGATCGCCAGGCCGAACATCTGCACTTCCAGCGCGTCCAGGGACCAGCCGCCAAAGCAGGCCCAGAATGTCTTGCGCTCCCTCGAGGTGATATCGCGATACCAACTGAACATGGATTCTTATCCTTATAGGTGAACAGGGAGCCGCCCAGGGCTCAGCGAATTTCGACGCTGTAGCGGAAGTGGCTGGCCTGGCCACGGGAGCGCCGCCACTCCAGCGGCTGGCCGGCGTAGTCGCGGGCCAGTCGCTCGATCACCACCACCGGGCTGTTGGCCTCGATCTGCAACAATCGCGCATGCACCTCGCCCACGGCTTCGGCGGTGAGGGTTTCCTCGGCACAGGCGACGACCTGGCCGCAGAGTGCCTCGTAGATCGGATAGAGCAGCGGCCCCTGCTGGTCCAGGTCGGCGCTCAGCAGCGCCTGGAACGGCCCCTTGGGCAGCCAGATTTCTTCGGCCAGCACCGGCGCACCTTCCAGCAGTCGCAGGCGCACCAGACGGATCACCTCGGCCTCGGGCGGCAGCCCCAGGGCCTGGCTGACGGCGGAGGGCGCGGGCAGGGAATCGATATTGAGGATTCGGCTTTCGGGGACCTGGCGTTCACCGGCCAGGGTCTGGAAGCGGAAGAAGCGGAACAGCGAAGACTGGAACTGCGGACGACGTATAAAGGTACCGCGGCCCTGATGGCGTTCGAGAATGCCCTCCTCCACCAGCTTGTCGATGGCCTTGCGCACAGTGCCGATGGACAGCTGGTACTCACCGGCCAGTACCGCTTCGGTGGGAATCGCTTCACCCGGGCGCCAGCGGTTGTTGGCTATTTGCCGGGCCAGTTCGTCACGCAGACGTTGATAGAGGGGCAGACGTTCGTCGCTGGAAAGGGCATTCATTCTTGTAGTTATCCAATCATCTATATGAATTTTTACCGAGTATTCTCCCTGGATGAAAAAGCGTCAAGTGGCAGGCCGATTACTGGTCGGCGCGTTCGGCAAAAGCATTCACGCGCACCCGCAAGGGCACGAGAGCGGACCAGCACACCGGAAACCAGAAGATCATAAGCCTCATCATAATGAGTGTTAAAAACACTTAAAACTCATTTATGTGAGCTTTATAAATCGTAATAACATAATTAAGACATGCTACAGTGAGCCTTATCTATGATAAGACTCACCCTGGTAAGCTTTATGAACGCGTTTTTTCCTGTTGGCTGCGGCGACACCCTCAGTAAGATCGGGCTTCTCGTAAAAGCCAAGCGCCTGGATATGGGTCTGCGCCAGTCGGACTTCAAATCCAGCCTCGGGATTTCCGAGCATACGCTGCGCAAAATCGAAAATGGCTCGGAGCTCGTCGACCTCAGGTCCTTTATGCTGGTGCTCTGGCGCCTGGGCCTCAACGAGATGATTTTCGGTTCACTGGATGGCGTCGAAAACACCTCGCAAATCACCAAATACGCTACAGGTGAGGATAGGCATACGAGCCTTTCTTCAAAACGTGTTCGCCTGTCCAAACCCAAGGCGGAGGATTTCTGATGTCCCGTGCCTACATTTACATGGAGCACCCGCAGACGGGCGAAGTCATCACCCTCGGTCGGCTGACGCTCCAGGGTAAGGTCGGTGAGTTTCTGTATGCGCCCGACTATGTAGCCAGCAACGGCTGGATACCCGACCCGATCAACTATCCACTGCGGACCGAAGCCTATACCGGCATCACGAAGAGTCGTGGTATCCCAGGCTTTATCAACGACGCCATGCCCGACGGCTGGGGAGAGCGCCTGCTGCACCGTGTCTACGGCCAGGAACTGACGACCCTCGACTTCCTGCTCAAGTCACCGAACAACGACCGTATTGGCAACCTTATGGTCGGGAAAACCACCTTGCCTGCATCTGGCCTGGGGACCGAGCCCGTGCCGACATTAAGAGGCCTGGCGAAATTCGTCGAAGCATGCGAAACGGTATACAACAGTCAATTGGATCAGGAGTCCGTCTCGATACTGAACCTGCGCCAACAACGTTCCTCTCTGGGTGGCGCCCGCCCCAAGCGGACTCTGCAGGATAGTGGGATGTTGATCCTGGCCAAACCTCGCGACCGCTTTGACCAGTACGACTTACCCGCCGTCGAATATGCGTGCATGACCTTCGCGGCCTCCAAGGGCCTGAATGTCGCCAGGACCGCCTTGCATGCCGAAACCCCATCCACGTTACTGGTAGAGCGATTCGATCGAACACCGCTGGCCGAGGGTGGACGTCGCATCCCCATGCTCAGCGCGCTCACCTTGCTGGACGCTGAATGGATGGCCCAACACGACTGGCGCTATGCGGCAGTCGCCGATGAAATGCGCCGCCGTGGCGTTCCCGAAGAGGACTTGCAGGAGCTCTTCAAGCGAATGTGCTACAACGCGCTGGTCGGTAACAGTGACGATCACCCACGCAACCACGCCATCATCTGGAGGGGAGGCCAGTGGCGCCTCTCCCCGATGTACGACGTGCTACCGATCCTCGATGAGGGGCCAGCCAAGACACTGGCCATGGCCGTTGGCCGTGAAGGAACCCAAATCAGCCGCCAGAACCTGCTCAGCCATCACACCCACTTCGCTCTTTCACGCGAGCACGCCGAACATGTGCTGGACGAGGTCATCGGGTGGGAGCAAGAACTGAAGGAATACTACGGTCGGTGGCTGCAAGGAGTGGAGTTGCAGATGGCCCGGGAGGCAACGAGCACTGCGCGGTTGCGGTAAGTGAGTGATGCCCGGTTTCCAGCCGCTATCAGTATGGCCTGACGACCGGACTGGCGCTCACCCGCCTCAGCAGCAACACTCATTGCGACAGCAACAAGAGGATTCCCACATGCTCTGGAGAAAAGGACGGCGCAGCGACAACGTGGTGGATGCTCGCGATGACAGCAATGCCGGGAGTAGCGGTCTGCGTTTTGGCGGTGGCAAAGGCTTGAGCCTGGGCGCCGTCGTGTTGATTGTCGGCATCGGTCTGCTCACGGGCCAGGACCCTATGCAGATTCTCGGAGAACTCAGCCACCAACTCAGCAACCAGCCTTTAGCCCCCGCCACCTCGCAGACCCGCCAGGCACCGCCGGCCAACGATGAGCAGGCGGACTTCGTCCGGGCCATTCTCGGGGACACCGAAGACACCTGGGGCCAGATCTTCCAGCAGGCCGGTCGTCAATACAAAGACCCGACGCTGGTGCTGTTCCGCGGGCGGGTTGCCTCCGCCTGCGGCCTGGCCTCCTCCGCCACGGGACCGTTTTATTGCCCGGCGGATCAACGGGTCTACCTGGACCTGGATTTTTTCCGCGAGATGTCCCAGCGCTTCAAGGCTGCCGGGGATTTTGCCCAGGCTTATGTGATCGCCCACGAAGTCGGCCATCACGTGCAAAACCTGCTCGGTGTGTCCGCCAGGATGCAGGCGGCCCGCCAGCAAGGGCAAAAGATGGAAGGCGCCGACGGTTTGCTGGTCCGCCAGGAGCTGCAGGCCGACTGCCTGGCCGGGGTCTGGGCCTATCATGCGCAGCAACGTTTGAAATGGCTGGAACCCGGCGACATCGAAGAAGCCTTGAATGCCGCCAACGCAATCGGTGATGATCGTCTCCAGCAGCAAGGTCAGGGACGCGTGGTGCCGGACTCCTTCACCCACGGCACCTCTGCGCAACGGGTGCGCTGGTTCAAGACCGGCTTCGCCCAAGGGCAACTCAACCAATGCGATACCTTCGCCGCCAAGAGTCTGTGAATGAAAAAAATATTGTGTGGGTCATTGTTGTTGGGAATGTGCGTGATCGGCGCCCAGGTCCAGGCCAAGGAACACGGGCTCGAAATCAGCCCCAATCACTTGAAACTGTCGGCCGGTGAGTTGAGCGTCGGCCTCAATCGCGACTGGCAAGGGCCGATGCCGGATGTAGAGCGGGTACTGATCATCGTCCACGGTCGGCTGCGTAATGCCATGACCTACCTGCAGAGCGCAGAGACCGCCGCAGCCCAGGCGGGCCAGGATCGCAATACCCTGATCATCGCACCGCAGTTTCTCAATGAAAGCGATGCGCGGGGCAATCACCTGCCGGGGAACCTTCTGCGCTGGCACGGCGATGACTGGATGGCCGGCTCGGAATCGACCGGGCCTTCTCCGATGAGTTCCTATGCGGCCCTGGATGAAGTACTCCAACGCCTGAGCAACAGGAAGAAATTCCCGGCCCTGCGCGAAGTCATCGTCGCCGGGCATTCCGGCGGTGGCCAGGTGGTGCAGCGTTATGCCCTGGTAGGGCATGGCGATGCGCAATTGGCGGGGAGCGGCATCAAGCTGCGCTATGTGGTCGCCAACCCGTCGTCCTATGCCTATTTCAACGCCCAGCGGCCAGTGGTGGGGTTCAGCCCGGCGAGCTGCCCGGGGTTCAACGACTGGAAGTATGGCCTGCAGAACCTGCCGACCTACGCCCAGGGACAATCACCGGCGCAGTTGGAACAGGGTTATGTGCAACGCGATATCACCTACCTGCTGGGGCAACAGGACACCGACCCGAACCATCCGGCCCTGGACAAGAGCTGTGGCGCGGAGGCCCAGGGGGCGTATCGGTTGATTCGCGGGCATAACTATTTTGCCTACCTGCAACAGCGTCATCCGCAAGGCTTCACGCAGACGCTGGTCGAGGTGCCCGGGGTTGGGCATAACGGCGATGGGATGCTGACTTCGCCGCAAGGGCAGAAGGCGTTGTTCGGTAAGTAAGCAATCTCTTATGGCGAGTGGGCTTGCCCGCTCGCCACAAGGGTGCATCATCAAGCCGAAAGCATCTGCCGAAGCGCCACGCAATCCTCGGCATGCCAATCCGTCAGCTCCGGCCACGGGTTGTCCGGCAGGTTGACCAAGATGGTCCGGGCCCCCGCCGCCCGTCCGCAATCCAGGTCGAAACGATAGTCACCGACCATCACCATCTCGCTCGGCGCCACGTCCCAGGCTTCGGCCAATTTCAGCAAACCACCCGGATGCGGCTTGGGCGGTGCTTCATCGCGGCCCAGCACATCGGCCTCGGCGAAACAGTCGGCCAGGCCAATGGCCTCCAGCGTCACATGGGCCAGCTCGCGGGCATTGCGCGTCAGGATGCCGAGACGATAACCGCGCCCGGCCAACTCACGCACCAGTTCCACCGCCCCCGCCGCCGGCTTCGACCCCAGCGCCAGGTCCCGCTCGTGCTCCAGCAGCCAGGCATGTTTGGCCGCGGCCTCATCGGCCGGCAATGCCGCCAGATGGGTGAGGATGTCGTGTTCCGGCGGAATCGCCAGGGCCACGCGGATCGCGGCGAAATCGTGCACGGCCACGGTCAGGGTGCCGTCCATGTCGAACACCCAATAACGCACCTCGGCCAGACTCATGCCCAATCCTTGCGATGACGGATCAAGCCTTCCTGGGTCACCGACGCCACCAGCACGCCCGCTCGGTTGTACACGCTGCCTCGGGAGAACCCACGGGAGTTGCCGGCCCACGGACTGTCCATCGCATACAGCAACCAGTCGTCGGCGCGCAGGTTGGCGTGGAACCACAGCGAATGGTCAAGGCTGGCAACCTGCATATCCTTCTGCCACACCGACTTGCCATGGGGCAGCAAGGAGGTGGTCAGCAGACCGAAGTCCGAGGCGTAGGCCAGCAGGTATTTGTGCAGCGCCGGCGAGTCGGCCAGCGCTCCGTCGGCGCGGAACCAGACGTACTTCACCGGGTCCGACGGCTGCGGGTTGTAGGGGTCCTTCTCGGTGACCGGGCGCACTTCGATGGGCTTGGGGCACAGGAGTTTTTCGCGCATGTGTTCGGGGATCAGGTGCGCGCGCTGCTGGGTGAGTTCCAGCTCCGTGGCCAGGTTCTCCGGCCCGACGACCTGAGGCATGCTGCTCTGGTGCTCGAAGCCTTCCTCGTCGTACTGGAACGAGGCGCTGCAGGTGAAGATCGGCTGGCCCTTCTGGATCGCCGTGACGCGCCGCGTACTGAAGCTGCCGCCGTCGCGCACCCGGTCGACCGAGTAGACCACCGGCAGGCCGGCATCGCCCGGACGCAGGAAATAACCGTGCATCGAATGCACATGCCGCGCTTCCTCGACCGTCTGGCTGGCCGCCGACAACGACTGGCCCAGCACCTGGCCACCGAACAACTGGCGAAAGCCCAGGTCCTGGCTGCGGCCGCGAAACAGGTTTTCTTCAATCGGTTCCAGGGTCAGCAAGTCGACCAGGTCTTCCAGCACTTGGCTCATTCAAACGCTCCTCACACAGGGCAATACTGTTCACTTAACGACGATATCAAGCCATCCGTGCTTGTGTGGCCAGCAAGCTGGCCATAGGCCCCGAATGATACAGCCTTTGTCGCACCCGGCGGTGCAGCGGATCGGCCAACCCCGGGGTTATCCTTGCAGGGTGCGCAGCCATTGCGCATGACTGATGCGGTAAAGCACGTGGCGGCGCAACGGATGATCGTCGGCCAGCTTCGGATGCGCGAAATCTGACTGCGGATCGTAATGCATGCCGATGGCCTGCATGACCTTCTGCGACGCCGTATTGCTCTCACTGGTAAAGGCCACGACCTCGTCCAGGGACAGGCGCTCGAAACCGCAGCGCAAGGCGGTCCAGGCCGCCTCGCTGGCATAACCCAGGCCCCAGTGCTCACTGGACAGACGCCAACCGATCTCCACCGCCGGGGCGAAGGTGGCATCGAAGTTCACCTGCATCAGCCCGGTCAGGCCGATAAAGGCCCCGGTATCCTTGCGCTCCAGCGCCCAGAGACCAAAACCGTATTCGGCGAAGTGCCCGCGAATCCGACCGATCAGCGCGGCACTTTCCAGACGGTTGAGCACCGTCGGCAAATAGCGCATCACCTGAGGATCGGCACACATCCGGGCAAACTCCGGCAAGTCCTCGTCGCGCCACTGACGCAACAGCAAGCGTGCACTCTCAAGTTGCAGTATCGGTTCCACTTTCTCTCCCTCCGGATTCTTTCAACGCTGACTCCCTGCTCGTCAGTGTATCGCGCTGATAAGATCCTTCACTTCTTCCTACATGAATTCGCCATGCCGCTGCCTTTGATCTACCACGATGACTACAGCCCGGACTTCCCCGCGGACCATCGCTTTCCCATGGACAAGTTCCGCCTGCTGCGCGATCACCTGGTGGACAGCGGCCTGACCCGGGACGCCGATCTCCTGCGCCCGGCCATCTGCCCTGTGGATATCCTCGCCCTGGCCCACGACCGTGGCTACATCGAACGCTACATGGCGGGTGAACTGTCCCGCGAAGACCAGCGCCGCCTCGGCCTGCCCTGGAACGAGGCCCTGGCGCGGCGCACCGTGCGTGCGGTCGGCGGCTCGCTGCTGGCGGCCGAACAGGCGCTGGAACATGGCCTGGCCTGCCACCTGGCGGGCGGCACCCACCATGCCCATTACGATCACCCGGCGGGCTTCTGCATTTTCAACGACCTGGCGATCATCAGCCGCTACCTGCTGGAAAGCGGTCGCGTGGGCCGGGTACTGATCTTCGACTGCGACGTGCACCAGGGCGACGGCACCGCGCGCATCCTGGAAGACACCGCGGACGCCATCACGGTCTCCCTGCACTGCGAGAAAAACTTCCCGGCGCGCAAGGCCCACAGTGACTGGGACATTCCCTTGCCGATGGGCATGGGTGACGCGGACTATCTCAAGGTGGTGGATGACGCCCTGAACTACCTGCTGCCGCTCTACCAACCGGACCTGGTGCTGTACGACGCCGGCGTGGATGTACACAAGGACGATGCCCTGGGTTACCTGAAACTGACCGATGAAGGGGTGGCCGCCCGGGATGAACGTGTCCTGCGCCATTGCCTGGGCCGGGATATCCCGGTGGTCGGGGTGATTGGCGGCGGCTACAGCAAGGACCGCCAGGCCCTGGCCCGGCGCCACGGGATCCTGCACCACAGCGCGCAAAAGGTCTGGACGTCATCAGGTTGTCATTGAAGCCTGGGCTTACCCACAATGGCTGTGGAACCGCCTGTGGATAACCTGAGTGAAATACGCTGCAGGCCTTATGGGGAAAGGGCTGTGGAAGACTGTATGTTTTTCGTACAGTGCCGCTGAAGCCACCACTCCCCTTACAGGGGAATGCGATCGACTGTAGGAGACGGCTTGCTGGCGATGAGGCCCCTGAGCCTTGTGTTGTCTGTCCGGCTGCTATCGCCAGCAAGCCGGCTCCTACATGAGTCCGCGTCAAACACAGGATTGGGGGACAACCACCAGCCAGTCCCAAGGGGCCATGTCAAACACAGGATTGGGGGATAGCAGCGAGCCAGCCCAAGGGTCCGCGGCCACCACATCCTCGGTGGAAAAACGTAGAATGCCCGGCTCGTTCAGCCAATTCGCCGCCCGCCATGACCCAGCCAGCCCCTGACACCGCCCCTCACGTCGCCATTATCGGTGGCGGCCCCGCCGGCCTGATGGCCGCCGAGGTCCTGAGCCAGGCGGGTATCCAGGTCGATCTCTACGACGGCATGCCTTCGGTCGGGCGCAAGTTTCTGCTGGCCGGTGTCGGAGGGATGAACATCACCCATTCCGAGGCCTACCCGGCGTTTCTCTCCCGTTATGCCGAACGCGCACCACAGATCGCTCCGATGCTCCGGGCTTTTGGTGCCGATACGCTGTGCGAATGGATTCACGGCCTGGGGATAACTACGTTCGTCGGCAGCTCCGGCCGGGTTTTCCCCAGCGATATGAAAGCCGCCCCGCTGCTGCGCGCCTGGCTCAAGCGCCTGCGGGAAGCCGGGGTAGTTATCCACACCCGCCATCGCTGGTTGGGCTGGCGCGACGGCGGCCTGGTTATCCACAGCCCGGAGGGTGAAAAAAGCCTGCGCCCCGACGCCACCCTCCTCGCATTGGGTGGCGGCAGCTGGGCGCGATTGGGCTCCGACGGGGCCTGGCTGCCCCTGCTGGAGCAACAGGGAGTGACGGTCGCGCCCTTGCAACCAAGTAACTGCGGCTTTGACGTCGCGGCCTGGAGCGAAGTCCTGCGCAGCAAGTTTGCCGGTGCCCCACTGAAGAACGTCGCCATCGCCCTGCCCCACGGCACGCCGCGCCTGGGCGAATGCGTGATCACCGCCAGCGGTATCGAAGGCAGCCTGATCTACGCACTGTCCGCGCCGATTCGCGAGCAGATCAACCAACAGGGCAACGCGACGATCGAGATCGACCTGCTGCCCGGCAAGCCTGTGGACAAGGTCCTGGCCGCACTGGCCAAACCCCGCGGCTCACGCTCCATGGCCAAGCACCTGCACAGCCAGTTGGGGATCGACGGGATCAAAGCGGCGTTGCTGCGGGAACTGACAGATGCCGAGACCTTTGCCGACCCGGCGCGCCTGGCCGCTGCGATCAAGGCGTTGCCGCTGACGCTGGTCAAGGCGCGTCCGCTGGACGAGGCCATCAGCAGCGCCGGCGGCGTACCGTTCGAGGCAATGGACGAGCGACTGATGCTCAAGGCGTTGCCCGGCGTGTTCTGTGCCGGCGAGATGCTTGACTGGGAAGCGCCGACCGGCGGCTACCTGCTCACGGCCTGCTTTGCCAGCGGGCGGGTGGCGGGACAAGGGATAGTGGAGTGGTTGCAGCAGCGGACCCGGGACAAGGTCATCCCAGGATAACGCGGACAACTGCAGGAGCGGCTTGCTGGCGATGAGGCCCTTGGGCCTTGCATCCATTTCAAGGACGCCATCGCCAGCAAGCCGGCTCCTGAAATGACCGTGTTGACCCTGGAGCCAACACGGCATCGATGTTCGCCTTACGGCTTGCGCTTGCGCGGCCCGGTATTGAACACCGGCACCTTGCGTACCGGCTTGATCGACTGCACCACATCTTCCGGCTTCTCGCCGCTGTCGACCCACTTGCCCAGGTTGCGCTTGCCGCCAGCGGCCTTCGGTTTTTTCGGCTTCTTCGGTTTCTTGATCACGCTGCCCGAAGCATCGGTGTCCGGCACCCGGTGATCCGGCTCGAAACCGGCTTCGTCCTGGCGCTTCAAGGTCTGACGGGTCAGGGTCTCAATGGCCGACAGCAGATTCACCTCATCGGCGCAGACCAGGGAAATCGCCTCACCAGTGGCGCCGGCACGGCCGGTACGACCGATCCGGTGAATGTAGTCCTCGGCCACGATCGGCAGGTCGAAGTTGACCACCAGCGGCAAGTCCTCGATGTCCAGACCACGGGCCGCCACATCGGTGGCCACCAGGATCTGGATCTCGCTCGCCTTGAAGCGGTCCAGTGCGCGCTGGCGGGTAGCCTGGGGCTTGTCGCCGTGGATGCCATCGGCATTGATACCCAGGCCCTGGAGTTTTTCCACCAGTTGGTCAACACCATTACGGGTCTTGGCGAACACCAGGACCTGCTTCCAGTGCTGCTTGCGCATCAGGTGCACGAACAGCTCCGGCTTGCGCTTCTTGTCCACTGTCACCAGCCACTGCTTGACGGTGTTGGCCGCGACATTGCGCGGGCTGACTTCAATGCTCAGCGGATCGTTGAGCATCTGCCCGGCCAGCAGGCGGATGGCGTCGGAGAAGGTCGCGGAAAACAGCAGGGTCTGGCGCTTTTTCGGCAACGCCTTGTAGATATTGCCCAGTTCTTCCTGGAAACCGAGGTCGAGCATGCGGTCGGCTTCGTCGAGCACCAGGGTCTGCAACTGGTTGAACTTGAGGGCGTTCTGGCGATAGAGATCGAGCAGACGGCCCGGAGTCGCCACCAGCAGGTCGACACCCTTGCGCAGCTTCATCATCTGCGGGTTGATGCTGACGCCGCCGTACACCGCATAGGTGCTCAGCGGCAGGTGCTCGGCGTACTGGCGCACGCTTTCATGCACCTGCTCGGCCAGCTCGCGGGTCGGCACCAGAATCAGCGAACGCACCGAGTTGGCGGTGACCTTCGGCCCTTCCAGGGTCAGCAGCTGCAACAGCGGCAAGGCGAAACCGGCGGTCTTGCCGGTGCCGGTCTGGGCCGCGGCCATCAGGTCGCGACCGGCCAATACGGCGGGAATGGCCTGGGCCTGGATCGGTGTGGGGGTCTGGTAACCCAGAGTATCCAGGGCCCGCGTCAGGGGTTCGATCAGGCCGAGTGTGGCGAATGTCATGGAAATACCGTAGGAAAAGTGTCAGCGCCGTGAAGCAATGCGCGGCAGTTTACCCTGTCAGGCCTCTTTCGGCTTGCGCCACTGCGGTAAACCGATCAACACCACGGCGCTGATGATCACGCCCATGGCCATGCACTCGTGCCAGCCGATCTGCTCGCTGGCAAAGAGAATGCCCAGCAGCACCGCCACAGCCGGGTTGACGTAGGCATAGCTTGTGGCCGCCGCCGGGCGCACATGCTTCAACAGGTACATATAGGCGTTGAAGGCGATGATCGAGCCGAAGACGGTCAAATAGGCCAGGGCAATCCAACCGTCGGTCGAGGGCATCTGGGTCAGGCGCTCGCCGCGGACAAAGCTGGCCATCAGCAACACCACGCCGCCCACCAGCATTTCCGCCGCACTGGCCATACCGCCCTGGGGCAGCGGCAGGTGCTTGCTCCACACCGAGCCGAAGGCCCAGGTCGCGGCGGCCAGCAACAGCAGGCCGGCACCCAGCGGGCTGGCTTGCAGGTTGGAGCCCATGTTCAGCAAAGCGATCCCGATCAGACCGAGCACAATCCCGGCCCATTCGAGACCGGTATTGCGGTTGCCCCAGAAAAAGCCGCAGAGCAAGGTAAACAGCGGCACCGTCGCCACCGTCAGCGCGGCAACCCCCGAGGCCACGCCCATGTGTTCGGCCAGGGTCACCGCGCCGTTGCCGAAACTGAGCAGCAGCACACCGATGGCCGCCGCGCCTTTCCATTGCGGCCAGGTCGGCGCCGGGACGCCGCGAAGGCGTTGATAGGCAAACAGCAGGCTGCCGGCGATCACGAAACGGATGCCGCCCATCATCAACGGCGGCCAGGATTCCACGCCGATACGAATGGCCAGGTAGGTCGAGCCCCAGATGAAATACAACGCAAAAAAAGCACCGATCAGCGGTAACGGAAAACGGCGTGGGGCAGACATGGGGGGCAGATCCAGGCAGGGCAACGGAGGCTTATTCTAGAAAGGCGCCTGGAAAATAATAAGTTACAAAACCGTGTTATAAGGCCAGTACACTTTGTAAAGCATGGATATCAGGGCTTTCTGCCATTGTTTCGAAAGCCCGCGGAATAGAGAGCCTGTGGATGGATAAATACGACCGTTTGATCCTGGGTGAGCTGCTGGACAATGGCCGCGCCTCGTTCGCCGAACTGGCGCGCAAGGTCAACCTGTCCGCGCCGGCGGTGGCGGAGCGGGTGGCGAAGCTGGAAAGCAGCGGGGTCATCACCGGCTATCAGGCCAAGGTGGACCTGGAGAAGATCGGTTTGCCGATCCAGTGCGTGATCGAGTTGCGGCTCAACCAGCATGGCAAGCAACAGGTCTACGACGACCTGGCGCAGATTCCGCAGATTACCGAATGCCATCGGGTGACCGGGGATCCGTGCGTGATTCTGCAAGCGGCGGTGGGGAGCATGGCGGAGCTGGAGCAGTTGATCAATCGGATAGCCCAGTTCGGCTTCAGCAAGACCTCGATTGTGCTGTCGAGCGCGATTGAGCGGCGGGTGCCGTTGGGGCATTTGGACATGAATGGAAAAACAAAGGGATGATGGGTTCGGGAGAAAATCTTACGAACGGTTCAAATTCAGGCCGAATTCAGGTCATACTGCGCAACGTGCCAGAGCCCAACCTGACTATCTAACGCAAATATTCGTGCCGCGATGGAGATACCCACTCATGCGAGTCGAGACAATCAGCTACCTGAAATCCCATGCCTCCGATCTGGATCTTCAAGAACCAATGATCGTTACGCAGAATGGAAAGCCCGCTTACGTCATCGAATCCTATGAGGACCGCGTCCGTCGAGACGAGGCATTGGCGCTGGTCAAGCTGCTCGCAATCAGCTCCCGCGAATACTCGGAAGGTAAGTTCCTGACAGCTGATGAAATGCGGGCCCGCAGAGCCAGAAAATGACAAAAATCGTTTTCACTAACACGGCCATCAGCTCAATCGACACGCAAGAGTTTTATCTCGCCGACAAAGTAGGCATTCAGACCGCTTCAAAATACTTTGGTGATCTTGAAGATAAAATAGACCGGCGACTCAGCGATCACCCTCAATCTGGGCAGCTCTGCCAACAAGCGGCAGAACTGGGCGCTTTGCAGTACCGGGAACTGAATTACAACCCCTACCGTGTCATCTACAGCTACGACACCATTAACGACGTCGCCGTCATACACCTGATATTGAATCAAGTCCAGAACGTGCAAGACTGGTTGGTGCACTACTGCCTGGTTAAAGATCTCAACTAGGGTGCTCGGATACCAAAACGCCGCACTGTTCCCAGCGCGGCGTTCAGCTTTCAAATGGTCGCTAGCTACCAGACGCTGCCACACCCACTGACCGGCACCTCCTGCGGCATATCACGCAGCCGAATCCACGGTTCTTTCCGCCAGTGCAGCAGGCTCAATGCTCCGCCATCCCACTCCAGAATTCCAAGGCTCGGCGCTTGGGTCAACGCCGGCTGCGGCTGGCCGCGCAACATCGGCAGCACCTGGTGCGTCAGCCATTGGCGCAGGTGGCGATTCTCCGGCAGGTAGTGATAGACCAGCATCGCGTAGACGCCGGACTCGCTGAGCATCAGGTGATCTTCAGATCGGCCGCTACCCTTGAGTTTCAGCACTCACCGCTGATCTGGATCGAGCTTGATGGCTTTGCGTTCATGCCACTCGATTCCCATCAGATGCCCGATATCACGGGCGCAGAACCAGGCTTCGTCATGCAGGAGCAAGGCCCGGAGCTTTAGATGATGGCGGGTAAAAATGCGTGGTTCGAAAGCAATGTTAACGGCAAGACCAAGCGGCTTTGACGCATCAGTAGCACCGCCGTCATCAAGATGTTTTTGTATGGTTTCAGCGTGGCTTTCGAGAATGACTTTTTCCATTTTGGAATACTCCGAGAGATTCAAGGAGCTGCCATAAAAGCCTTCCTACGGACTTGGGTGGCAGCCGTACGCGGGGTAGGAACCGAGCTCTCTCGGACACTCGGCCACGAATCAACGTGCCCGCGCACGGCCACCATGAGGGGAACACTGGCGACAAAACCAGCGAGTATGGTGGCTGTTCAGTATCGAAAGAGTCAATTGCAAGGGTTCCTACGCCCTGTCACCGATTTGGCGATGACAGGAGAAAGGCTAACGTCACTGCACCGCTCGGAAAAGACAGCACAGATCGCCACCCGCAGTACGACATTTCCTAAAAACCACACGACAAATTGCAATATCACCGCAGCGTCCTCAGACGCCCCGATAACGCTTCAAATGCTCGCCAATCTTCGCCGCCGGCACCTTCTGCAATTTGCACAACCAATCATGGGACAACACCTGCACCCCATGCTTGTCGCGCAACTCGCCAGCCATATGCGCCAGCAGGTTCGCCGCCATCTCGGCATCGGCCATGGCCCGGTGCGCCTGCCCCGTGTGTGGCAAGCGGGCAAAAGCCGTCAGCGTACCGAGCTTGTGATTCGGCGCCGCCGGCATCAAGCGCCGCGCCAGCAACAACGAACAGGCAAAATTCTGCAAACGCGTACGCTTGATCCGCCCCAATTCGTAATCCCAGAACTTCTGGTCGAATGCGGCGTTATGGGCCAGTAACGGAGTCGTACCGACAAACTCGTTGACCTCGTTCATCACCCGCTCCGCCGACGGCGCGGTGCGCAACATGGCGTTGCTGATGCCGGTCAGCTGTTCGATAAATGCCGGTACGCGCACGCCAGCATTCATCAGGCTCTGGTAACGGTCGACAATGCGCCCTTGTTCCAGGATGACCACGGCGATTTCCGTAGCCCGGCACCCCGCGTTCGGCGTGATGCCCGTGGTTTCAAAGTCGATGACCGCAATACGTTCCAAAAGCCCAGCCCTTTGCAAAATCAGTTTCAGTTTTTCAACAACAACGCGCCTTCGATGGGCACGTAGCGGCTTGCGGCACGGATCAACGAATTGGCCGTCAGCCCCGGCACGCCATAAGCCACGGCTTCGACGCCGTGCTTGTCGATGATACGCGTGAGCAGCAGGTCGAAATCGCCGTCGCCGGACGCCAGCACCACTTCGTCGACATGGGGCGCCACGTCCATGATATCGATGGTGATGCCCACGTCCCAGTCGCCCTTGGCCGAACCGTCGCTGCGCTGGATGTAAGGCTTGAGCTTCACCGTAAAGCCCAGGTTGCGCAGGATCTGCTGGAACTGCTGCTGCTTGCTGTCGCCGCGATCGATGGCGTAGGCGTAGGCCTCGACGATCTCCCCGCGCTGGCTGATATCAGCCCACAGGGCGGCATAGTTGAAGTGACAACCATAGGCCTGGCGAACGGTGTAGTAGAGGTTCTGCACATCGGCGAACACAGCGATTTTCTTCACCGCGAATCCTCATGGCGCAAAGCGCACTGGCGGGTGATGACGAGCGCTCGGGAGCGATTAGGTGCGCAGTATGCCAGCCCGGGGGAAGGTTCAGCGAATAATCGGCGGGGCGAGTGTCAGCGCTTCAGGCGTCTGACGGGCTTGAGGCGGCGAACGCAGATTTTGCGGATCACGCAAAACCTTGTAGGAGCCTGGCTTGCCAGCGAAGCTTTTGGCGGCCTCAAGGGCCTCTTCGCGGGCAAGCCCTGCTCCTACAGGACTGTGTTCACCCAAACAGAGGGTCAGACGAAGGAGTCGTCGTCGCCAGAAAAGGAGGAACTGTCGTCATCGAAATCGGTGTCGGCGAAACCACCCTGGTTGTTATTGCTGCCCCAGGAATCGTTGTTGGCCATGCGCTGATCATCACCCCAACCACCGCCACCACCGTTGTTGCTCATCGGGCTCGGCTCGATGATTTCCTCGATGATCTGCGGTTGCTGCTGGTTGTGATGGAACAGGCTGCTGATACCTTCCGCCAGCATCACGCCACCGGCCACACCGGCCGCGGTTTTCAGCGCGCCACCGAGGAAGCCGCTACCCATGGGCGCGGCCGGGGCCGCCTGTTGGGGGGCAGGCTGGGCGTAGGCCGGCTGCTGATAGTTGGGTTGGGTGTTGTAGTTCTGCTGGGGTGGTGGAGCGTTGAACCCCGGACGCCCAGGCTCACGCCAGCCGCCGGAGTTGCTCGGTGCAGGCGCTGGAGCCGGATCGCGGCTGCCACCGAAAATGCTCGACAGGAAACCACCGCTGCTCGATGCCGGCGCGGCGCTCTGGGCACGGGCCTGCTGCAACTCGTCCTGAAGCTGCTGCAATTGCGCCTGCAATTGCTTGTTCTGTTCGTCGAGGCTCTTGATCGCGTGCTCTTGCACCAGGATCGACTGGGTCATGTAGTACGGTGCAGCCGGTTGGCGAGTCAGGTGTTCCTTGATCCGCGCCTCGGCCAGGGCGTCACGCGGGGCTGAATCCGTTCCGGCTTGCTGCAACCGTGAAAACAGTCCATCGATCAGGGTTTGCTCTTCGCTGTTCATGGCGACCTCATTAGATTGCCGGGTAGAAATCGATCGCCTCGACCCAACCGGGCCAGGCGTTCTCCAGTTATGGGGTTGTTACTGGAAGTTTCAATAGTCCTTACCTAACGTTTACATTTGAGTGTCGGCCCGCGCCATCGGTTAAAGTGTGGCCCTGCCTCAGCCCGCGCGATAGACAACCGATGAACCCGTTCAATGTAATCCGTGATTCCCTGTACTTTTTCCAGCGCAACCTGCGCCAGATCGCCCTGCTCTGCCTGCCACTGGTGATCGTCGAAACCCTGCTCCAGCAACTGCTGGACAACGCCGTGGGCCCGGATGCCTCGCCGGCCTATGGCCTGGTGGCCGGGCTGCTGGTCTATCCACTCTACACTGCGGCGCTGATTCTGTTTCTCGATGCCCGCAGCCGTGGCGAAACGCCAGCCAATCGCGACCTGCTGGCCATGTCCCTGCGCCTGTGGCCGCGCTTTGCGCTGCTCTCGGCGATCAATACCATCGCCATCGTGCTGGGGCTGTCGCTGTATTTCATTCCCGGCATCTGGCTGACCGTGATCCTGGCCTTCTCCGAATACCTGCTGGTGCTGCGCGGGCGCGAGCCGCTGCGGGCGATGAAAGAGAGCTTCGCCTTGAGCCGCGGCCACTTCTGGCTAACCTTCACCTGCATTCTGTGTGTAATGGGTCCACTCTGGCTGCTCAAGGGGTTGAGCCTGAGTCTCTATCCGGCACCGCAGAACCCGGTGCTGATGCTGGTCATCGACAGCGCCCACAGTTTCCTGCAACTGTTCAGCAGCGTCGTACTGTTCCGAATCTATATGCTGATCGGTGAAAATTCCGCCAAAGACTGAACCGAGGCCCATGACCCGTCTATTACGTTACCTGGTGGCCGGCCTGCTGATTGTCGCGGGCCTTACCGCCCTGCTGGTCTACAGCCTGACCTGGCGCCCGGAAGAGCGCGAGACCCTGCCCGTGCGCTGCACCGCCGAGGCTCCGGTGCTGATTCCCGGCCAGGCCCTCAAGGTGATGACCTGGAACCTCCAGTACCTGGCGGGCAAACGTTATGTGTTCTGGTACGACCTGCCCGACGGCAGCGGCCCGGACGATCGCCCGACCCCGGAAGACATGGCCTTCAGCCTGGACGAGGTGACGCGGGTGATCCGCGACGAGCAGCCGGACATCGTGCTGTTGCAGGAAGTCGACGAGAACGCCAAGAGCAGTGCTTACCAGGATCAGTTGAAGTTGCTCCAGGAACGTCTGGCGGACCTGTACCCCTGCAGCTCCCAGGCGTTCGACTGGAAAGCCGACTTTGTCCCGAACCTGCATATTTTCGGCAGTGTCGGGCGCAAGCTGGCGACCCTGAGTCGCTATCAGGTCGAACACGCCGAACGCCAGCAATTGCCCCTGGCCTCGGGCAATCTGCTCAAGCGGCAGTTCCAGCCCCGCCCGGCGCTGCTGGTGAACTACCTGCCCTTGAGCGACGGCGGGCAACTGGCGGTGGTCAATACCCAACTGGGGGCCTATGCCCAGAACGACACCCAGCTCAGGGAAGTACAGACGACCCTGCAATTGCTCGACAAGTTCGAGAGCCAGGGCACGCCATGGCTGATCGGCGGTGATTTCAATCTGCTGCCGCTGGGCCAGTATCTGCGCCTGCCACCACGCTTGCGCGGCGGTTACTCGGCGGACAGTGAGTTGCATCTGCTGTGGGACAAATACCCGATGATCCCGAGCAACAACGAAGCCAGCGGCATCGACCGTGAGCGGTGGCTGACGTTTTACCCGAACGATCCCGACGTCAGCGGGCCGGATCGGACCCTGGATTACTTTTTCTACAGCTCCAAGCTCAAGCGGATCGAGGCCCAGGTACGGCAGGACGATACCTTGACGATTTCCGATCACTTGCCGGTGCTGGCGCGGTTTCTGTTGCCAGCGGCGCAGTGACCGCCTTGCCGGGGACTCGTTACCTTCACTGCCTGGCCCCGCCGCTGCGGCCAACAGAGTCCCTGTAGGAGCCGGCTTGCTGGCGATGCGATCTGATGGGCGACATCGTCGTCGCCTGGAAAATCGCTATCGCCAGCAAGCCGGCTCCTACAAGTTTTGGCGTGTCCTTTCGTTCGCGGCAACCTTACTTGCGCGGTTTGATCCGCGCCGTCGCCTCGGCCACCAGCGGATCATCCGGCCAATAATGCTTCGGATAACGTCCCTTGAGGTCCTTCTTCACTTCGGCGTAGGTGCTGCGCCAGAAGTTCGCCAGATCCTGGGTCACCTGCACCGGGCGCCGGGCCGGCGACAGCAGGTGCAGTTTCACCACCTGGCGACCGCCGGCAATTCGCGGTGTCTCGGCCAGGCCGAACAACTCCTGCAGGCGCACCGCCAGAATCGGTGGCTGCTCGCTGTAGTCCAAACGGATCGACGACCCCGAAGGCACGCTCAGATGATGCGGAGCCAACTCCTCCAGGCGTTGCGGCAACGGCCAGGGCAACAGGCTGTGAAGAATCCCGGCCAGTTCCAGGTTGGCGAAATGACTGAGCCGCGACACCCGCCCCAGATAAGGCTTGAGCCACTGCTCCAGGGTCGCCAGCAAGGTCTTGTCGCTGACATCCGGCCATTCGCTCTCGCCCTTCCCATCCAGGTCCAGTTTGCGTAACAAGGCTACCCGCGCCTGCCACTGGCGCAGCTCCGGGGTCCAGGGCAACAGTTCCAGGCCCTTGCGCCGCACCAGGTTGACCAACGCCTGGCTACGTGCCGCCTCGTCCAGTCCGGTCAAGGGTTCGCGACTGAGGATCAATTCGCCGACCTTGCGCTGGCGCTCGGCTCGCAACACGCCTTCGCGCTCGTCCCAGTCCAGTTGGTCGACCGTGCTCACCTGCTCGGCCAGCACGCTGTCGAACAGGCCCGGATCGAACTCCGCCGCCAGGTAGATACGTTCCTCACGCTGGCCCTGGCGACTGCCGAGGTCGGCCACCACCAGCCAGGGCTGTTTCATCAGGCTGTCGGTTTCGCTGAACAAGGCCGCCCGGCCATTGGCCAGCCGATATTCCGCACTCCCCTCGCGACGCTGTTGTGCGACCCGATCCGGGTACGCCAGGGCCAACAGCGCTCCCAACCAGCGCGGATGATCCGGGTCGGCCACCGGCTCACTCGCGGCACCGCGCAAATAGCCGCGATACTGCCGCGCCAGTTGCCGCGCACGCTGCACACCGCCCTGGGCGCCGCGAGCCGCACGCTCTTCACCCGCCAGCAAGGCCAACCGCGTATGCAGGTCAGCCCCACCGCCGCGCTGGATATCCCGCTCGCCCAGGAGTGCCGCGACATCGCAGGCCATGTTCGCCAACCCCAACGCCTGGCCGCGCAACAGCAAATGGGCGATACGCGGATGCGCCGGCAATTCGGCCATGGCCTGACCATGACTCGTCAATGCGTACTCGGCGCCAGCCTTGCTGGCCAAGGCCCCGAGCCGTTGCAGCAGATCCTGCGCCTGGCCATAAGCGGCCGCTGGCGGAGCATCCATCCAGACCAACTCGCCGGGCGCCACGCCCCAGCGAGCCAGTTGCAAGGCCAACCCGGCCAGGTCGGCCTGAAGAATTTCCGCGCTGCCATAGGAGGCCAGCTGTTCATGCTGGGCCTCGGACCACAACCGATAACACACCCCCGGCTCCAGACGCCCGGCGCGGCCCGCCCGCTGGGTGGCACTGGCCCGGGAGATACGCTGGGTGTCGAGGCGGGTCATGCCACTACCGGGATCGAAACGCGGCACCCGCGCCAGCCCGGCGTCGATGACCACCCGCACGCCATTGATGGTCAGGCTGGTTTCCGCGATGTTGGTCGCCAGCACCACCTTGCGCTTGCCGGCGGGTGTCGGCTCGATGGCGGCGCGCTGGGCCGCGAGATCCAGTTCACCATGCAGCGGGCACAGCAACACGTCGGTCCGCCCGCCCAGGCTCTCCTCCAGTTGCTGGTGCACTCGACGGATCTCCGCCTGGCCCGGCAAAAACACCAGCAAGCTGCCGTGTTCGGCGTCCAGCGCCTCGTGCACGGTCTGTACCACCCGCGGCTCGATAAATTCGCCGGGTTGGAAGGCCCGACTCCAACGCAAAGTCACCGGGAACATGCGCCCTTCGCTGCGCACCACCGGCGCGTCGTCCAGCAAACCGGCCAGGCGCTCGCCTTCGAGGGTGGCGGACATCAGCAGGATCTTCAGCGGCTGCTCGTCACGAAACATCTGCCGCCCGTTGAGGCTCAGGGCCAGGGCCAGATCAGCATCCAGGCTGCGCTCGTGGAATTCGTCGAAGATCACCAGCCCGACGCCCTCAAGGGCCGGGTCGTCATTCAAACGACGGGACAGAATGCCTTCGGTGACCACTTCGACGCGCGTCTTCGGGCCGACCCGGCTTTCCAGGCGGATGCGATAGCCGACGGTCTCGCCAACCTTCTCCCCCAGCTCGCTGGCCAGCCGCTCGGCCGCCGCGCGGGCCGCGAGACGCCGCGGCTCAAGCATCAGGATGGTTTGCCCGGCCAGCCACGGCTCGTTCAGTAACGCCAGCGGCACCCGCGTGGTTTTACCGGCGCCGGGGGGCGCTTCCAGTACTGCTTCATGGCGTTCGCTCAACGCTTGGCGCAACGCCGGCAATACTTCATCAATCGGCAACGAATTCATGGTGACTCCCAGGCTGACCGTGAATTATACGGTGAACCCGGCAGGCCTCCAAAGCTAAAGGACCCGCCCCTCAGACCTTGAAGTGCGCGATCAGCCGATGCAGCTCCCGGGTCATGCCCGCCACTTCATCGCTGACCTGCACGGTCGTGCGCGCCTCACTGGCATTGCTTTCGCTCAACGCGCGAATTTCCAGGGTGTTGCGCTCCACGCCTTCGACCACTTGCGCCTGCTGCTCGGCGGCGGAGGCAATTTGCAGGTTGTGATCGATGATCTCCTCCATGGCCTGGGTGATCGCCTGGAAAATATCCGCCGTGAGGGTCACTTCACCGACCCGGGTCGAGGCGCTGGCGTGACTGCTCTGGATGGTCCGTACCGCGTTGCCGACCTGTTGTTGCAGGCCTTCGATGGTGTGCTGGATATCCCCGGTCAGCGCCTGGGAGCGTATAGCCAGATGACGCACTTCGTCGGCGACCACGACCCGGAAGGCCGCATCGAGCTTCTCGATGCTGGGTTGGTAGTGGTCGAAACGCTCCTGCCAATGCTCGATGGACGCTTCGTCATAGGCACCACTCTGGGAATAAGGCTCGACAATGCTGCTGGTGTACAGCGCCTGGGCCTCCTGCGCAGCCTCGGCCATCAGCCGCCGCGCGCTCGGATTATCGGCGCCATTGCCGGCCTGGACGTAGGGCTCCAGCAGCCCGGGCTGGCTCACCACCGTCGCTCGCGAAGTGGACTCCAGAAAACCGTAGGCGCTGATATAAGCCGCGTAACCGCGGGTCTGCGTCAGCGTGGCGTAGAGCGGCAGGATCTCGCTGATCAGCAGATCGGTCGCCCGGTACAGCCGTGGGTCGCCGTCCATGGTCAAGCGGGAGTCGGCGCCGATTTCCTTCAGCGTCGCCAACTGCGCCAGGGCGGCACGGGTTTCGTCGACGTAAAGGGCGCTGAGCACCTGGTTGGCCTGGGGCACGCCCAGGCTGGCCGAAGGGGCCTTGAGCATGAAACCTCGTACGGCAAAGGACGTATGGCCCAGCCAGTTGTCGAAGGTCTGTCCGGTCTGTTCCAGATAGCGTCGCCCGAGCTCTATGGCGGCGACACTGTCAGGCTTGTTACGGGCGTGACCGAGGAGATGCAGGGCGGCCAGGTCCAGCGCCGCCTTGTAGGCGGGCAACGCCGCTTCGAAGGCCTGCAACCCCAGCAGTTCGCGCCGCGCGCCTTGCAGTTCGCTGGCCAACGTCGTGAGCCTGTCGAAGGCCAGCCAACCGAACGGCGCCATGAACACCAGAAAGATCAGGCAGAATTTCTGCAGGTAGCGCGCCCGATTCATCAGCGCCAACACGGGTTTGAACATAAGCGGTTCCTCGACTGCGTGGCTGGGAACGAACGCAGCTCAGCCTTTCTGGGACGACTCGCCGGCGTCCGGCGCCAGGGCGCCTCGCGGAGATCGGGTGGGACGCGTCCATCCTAGTGGCCAGGTGCCCCGAAGCAGTTGGAGGCTTTGCACGAATGATTGAAGATTTGCGACATTCAGCCGCCGTGCTGGAAAGCCTTGTCGAACGCCTCGATCGGCGCCTGACCCGGAGTCCGGTACAAAGCCGGCAAGACTTCATCAATCGGCAACGCATTCAGGGTGGCTCCCGGACAAAGAGCCGGGTATAACGGCGAACTGCCCGGTCTTAATCGCGGTCTTAACAACTGATCCAGACGCGGCCCCAGCGGCTTCACGTTTCCTTCAGGAGATATCCATGCGTATTGCTTCCCGTGTTATCGGCACCGTTCTGGCTGCTACCTTGCTGACCCAACTGAGCGCTTGTGGCTCGATCTTCTACCCGGACCGTCGTGGCCAGATCGAAGGTCGGATCGATCCGCTGATCGCCGGCCTCGATGCCGTCGGCATCCTGTTCTTCGTCATCCCCGGCCTGATCGCGTTCGGTATCGACTTCGCCACCGGCGCCATCTACCTGCCCCACGGCAAGACCGCGCAGATCGCTCCGGAAAAACTCCAGGAAGCCATTACCGCCGACGGCCACGTCGACAACCTCAAGTTGCAGGCGATTCTCAAGACCGAACTGCACCAGAGCCTGCCGCTGAACGACCCGCGCCTGATCCAGCAAAAAGGCAATCTGCAGCAACTGGCGATGTACAACCTGCGCCCTGCGGCCTGAGCCCGGGGACACTGAAAAAGGATCGCGGCCTTCATGACCAGCAGCCCGGAACACGCCCGCCTGTTACGCCTGGCTACCCGGGCTTCGGTCGGGGTCGCCAGCATCCTGATCCTGACCAAGGCCACGGCCTGGTGGCTGAGCGGTTCGGTGAGCATGCTCGCCGGGCTGACCGACTCACTGCTCGACGGCGTCACCTCGTTTCTCAATCTGCTGGCGGTGCACTACGCGCTGCGTCCGGCGGATAACGATCACCGCTACGGGCACGGCAAGGCCGAATCCCTCTCGGGCATGGCCCAGGCGCTGTTCATTGCGGTGAGTGCGGTGCTGATCGCGATCCAGGCCTTCGAGCGCCTGAAAAACCCGGAACCGATCGGTGCCCCGTGGATCGGCATCGGGGTGATCGTCTTGTCGCTGATCCTGACCGCCGGGTTGCTGCTGTTGCAGCACAAGGTGGTCCGCGAGACCGGCTCCACCGCCGTGCGCGCCGACTCCCTGCACTACCGTTCGGACATGCTGCTCAACACCAGTATCCTGCTGGCACTGGTGCTCGCAGGCTTCGGCTGGCCGCAGGTGGACGCCTGGTTCGGTCTGGGGATCTCGGTCTATATCCTGTGGAGCGCGATCCAGATCGGCCGGGAAAGCTTCGCCGTGCTGATGGATGAGGAGCTGTCACCGGACATCAGCCAGCACATGCTGGAACTGGCTTGCGGTGTGCCCGGGGTGCTGGGTGCCCACGATCTGCGCACGCGGATCTCCGGCAACCGCTGGTTTGTGCAGTTGCACCTGGAGTTGCCGGGAGAATTGACGCTGTCGGTGGCCCACGGCCTGAGTGACCAGGCCGCCGATGCCATCCATGCCGCCTACCCGCAGGCCGAGGTGCTGGTGCACGCCGACCCGCGGGAAGTGGTCAAGCCACGCCACTGATCCGTCAGTAGTTGACCTGGTAACCGCGACTGCTCAGGCAGTTGCCCTGGGCCTGGCGGTAGGCCTGGACCACCGCCGGTGCCGGCGCGTAGGTCACGTTGGCCGGGTCGAAGCCGCTTTGCTGTACCGCCCAGCGATAGCAATCCTCGCCATCCTGCTGGACCTGCTGCGGGCTCTGGCCGTTGGCCGGATAGGCCACCACATCGTAGCCATTGCCTTGTGGCGCCGGTGCCACTTGCGGTGCGGCGGCCGGTGGATCGACCACCACGTAGTCCTGGGTATCTTCCTGGTAGAGGTAATAGGCACCGGCCGCGAGGAAAAACATCGAACTGCCGATCCAGACTTCCCGCGCATAATCGGGCAGGTAGGTGGTGCGAATCCCGCGTGGCGGAGCGACGACTATGTAGCGTGTGCCCTGCGGGCGATACCAGTAGCCACCGGAGAAGAAATAGTCCTGACCACGGTAAGGCACCCGCCAGTTGCGATCCGGGAAGCGGTCGACCACATAACCAGGGCGATATTGCGGACCCGGGCCCCAGCCATTGCCGTGCCCGTCGGGACGACCCGGCCAGCGACGATCGTCGTGATGCTCGAAATTACCGCCGGGACGGTTGTTATTGTTGCCACCCTGCCAATTGGGGGTGTTGCCGTTGCGCCGGGGAATATCGGAATAGTTGCCACGCACCGGTTCCTGGGTCTGGCGCACGCTATCGGGGTGGGGCTGGATCGGCAGGTTGTTCTGCGGAACCGGACGCGGCGCCTGATTGGGCTCGTTCTGCGCTGGACGGCCTTGTCCAGGGACCTGGTCGTGCCGCTCGAAATGCTGCTGATTGTTTTCCGGGCGAACCTGGGGCGCAGGTGCAGCCGGACGCGGTTGCGGCGCCTGTGGACGGACTTCCGGCGCGGCTGGCCGTGGGGCCGGGGCCTGGGGACGCGGTTGATTGTTTTGCGGGTGCCCCTCGGGGCGATGTTCATGTCCCTCTTCATGTTTCTGATTGTCATCACCCTGGTTTTCAGCCAGTGCCTGCGCACCAACACTCATACAGAGCAAGCCAACACCTGCCAGACGCCAGATGCGCGATTTCATTCCATTCCTCACTGCGGTTCAGGGCTTAACCATAAGACTGGGAAAGCGGGTTCCGGTTCTGTGACACTCTACCAGTCGCGCAACTTATTTTTTGCCCAATAAAAAAGGGAGACCCGTCGGCCTCCCCTTGAAAACTTCGTCCGTGCTCGACGCTTTTGACGCCGGCTCACCTCACACCGTCTTCTGGACAGCGTGTAGCCCGGTGGCCGGCGCAACCCTGTGGGATTGTCGGCCGCGGCTGGCCTGATTCGGCGGGCCGCAGTGGACTGGGGTGTCTGTCTCGAATGTGAACGTACTTACGAGACAGGACACTTGTCCGGGCAGTGATTCTGGTGATAAGCATAGGCCCGGGGCGACGACACAGGATTGCGAACATTGCTCAAATAAACATGTCTTGCGCAATTTTTAACTTCAGATAGATAATTTGCCGCAATAGTTCTTGGAAAGGCCCTGACGATGAGCAAACTCGACCGATACGACCTGAGCATTCTGGCGGAATTGCAGCGTGATGCCCGCATCTCCAACCAGGAACTGGCCGAGCGTATCGGCCTGTCGCCCTCGCCCTGTTCGCGGCGGGTCAAGCAGTTGGAGGACGACGGTTATATTTCCCGTCAGGTGGCGTTGCTCGACCGCAAGATGCTCGGTTTGAGCCTGACAGCCTATGTGCTGATCGGCATGGACCGGCATACGCCGGAGCGCTTCGAAAACTTCGAAGCGGCGATCCGCACCCTGCCCCAGGTGCTGGAGTGCAGCCTGGTGACGGGGATGGACGCCGACTATCAGTTGAAAGTGGTGGTGCCGGACATGGACCACTACCAGAAACTGCTGCTGGGGCACCTGACGCGCATCGAAGGGGTGACCAGCGTGCGCTCCAGCTTTGTACTGAACCAGGTGCTCAACAGCACGGAATTGCCGTTGACCCATTTGCGCAGTTGATCGCTGCGAACGCGACCACCTGCAGGAGCCGCGTGGGATTGATCGAGTGCTTTATTGCCCGAGATCAGATCAGTTCCCGCTCGTGGCGTATAATCGGACGGTTTTCCACCCCGCTCGCGTTGGAGAGGTTTGATGGATCCTGCCGTTTTCGAAGAGTGGATGATGACCGGCCTGGTCAGCATCCTGGTCATTTTCATGGGCTTTATCGTCTGGGACCTGGCGAAGAAATCCAAGGCCGGGCGCTTTGGCACCTTTATCCTGTTCTTCGTGCTGGGCCTGGGCATCGTCGCGTTTGTGATCAAGAGCGTGGTGATCGGGTTGATCGAGTCGGGCTCGCTTTAAAGCAGCAGCACGCTACGGGCGCGCCGGCACTTCTCGCCACTGACCTTGATCCAGCCCATCCAGGGTCCAGTCGCCGATGCGCACCCGCACCAGACGCAAGGTCGGTAAACCCACCGCCGCCGTCATGCGTCGAACCTGACGGTTGCGTCCCTCGCGAATGATCAGCTCCAGCCAGGAAGTGGGAATGCTCTGGCGAAACCGCACCGGCGGGTTGCGTGGCCAGAGCTCAGGCTCGTCGATCTGCCGCGCCTGGGCGGGCAAGGTCATGCCGTCGTTCAATTCCACGCCCCTTTGCAACTGCTCAATCTGCTCGACGCTCGGCACGCCTTCGACCTGCACCCAATAGGTTTTCGCCAGCTTGTGCCTGGGGTCGGCGATGCGTGCCTGGAGCTGGCCGTCGTTGGTCAGCAACAACAGGCCCTCGCTGTCGCGGTCGAGCCGGCCGGCGGGGTAGACGCCAGCCACATCGATAAAGTCCTTGAGGGTCGCGCGCCCTTCGCCATCGCTGAATTGCGTCAGCACATCAAAGGGTTTATTGAACAGGATAAGCTTGGGTTCGGCCGGCGGGGCCTTGGCGACCCGACGCGGCGCGACAGGAGCTTTCGCGGCCGAATGGCGCGCAACGGGACGGGGTGGACGAGACATGGCAGCGAGGACATCTGAGGATCAGGAGTCGCCATGCTAGGGCGTGCTGGAGATTATTTCCAGGCGCGCGTCATCAGACACGCGCCTGGAACAGCCGCCCTTAACGGAACGGCGGCTCATCAAAGCTGCGCAGCTTGCGCGAGTGCAGCGAATGCAGCTCGGTGCGCAGCAGGTCCACCGCCGCAATGCCGATCTTCAAATGCTGGCTGACCGCCCGCTCATAAAACGCGTTCGCCGAACCCGGCAGCTTGATCTCACTGTGCAGCGGTTTGTCCGACACACAAAGCAAGGTGCCATACGGCACCCGGAGGCGATAACCCTGGGCAGCAATGGTGCCGCTTTCCATATCCACGGCCACGGCACGGGACAGGTTGATCAACGGCCGCTCCTGGGCCCAGCGCAGTTCCCAGTTGCGGTCGTCGTAGGTCAGCACGGTGCCGGTGCGCAGACGCTTCTTCAAATCATCGCCACGTTCGCCGGTGACGTTCGCCGCCGCCTGCTGCAAGGCCATCTGCACTTCGGCCAGGGCCGGGATCGGGATATTCGGCGGCACCACCCGGTCGAGAATCCCGTCGCGGCGCATATAGGCGTGAGCCAGCACATAGTCGCCGATGGTCTGGGATTGGCGCAGGCCACCGCAGTGGCCGATCATCAGCCAGCAGTGCGGACGCAGCACCGCCAGGTGGTCGGTGATGTTCTTCGCGTTGGACGGGCCGACGCCGATATTCACCAGGGTCACGCCATGGCCATCGGCGGCCTGCAGGTGGTAAGCCGGCATCTGGTAGCGGTGCCAGACCACGCCAGCGGCCACGGCCTGGGCCTCGCCGTATTCCATGCTCTGGTCGATGATCACGTTGCCCGGCAACACCATGCGCACGAAACGCGGGTCATCACGCAGTTGTTGCAGGCCATGCAGGATGAACTGGTCGACATAGCGGTGGTAGTTGGTCAGCAGGATCCACGGCTGCACATGGCGCCAGTCGCTGCCGGTGTAATGCACCAGGCGGCGCAGGGAGAAGTCCACCCGGGCGGCGTCGAACAGGGCCAGGGGCAAGGGCGAGGTGTTTTCCCAGTCGTGCAGGCCATCGGCGATGTCATCGGTGGCGGCCGACAGGTCGGTGCTCGGGAACACCCGCGCCAGGGCCGAGGCGGTGACGCCGGAGCCGGCCAGCTCATCGCCCTGCTCGACCACGTAGGGGTAAGGAATGTTCTGTTCGCTGACACCCACTTCCACCGTGACGGTGAAGTCGCGCATCAGTGGCACCAGTTGTTCCAGCAGGTATTTGCGGAACGCCGCCGGGTGGGTGACGGTGACGCTGTAGGTGCCAGGCAACTGGACCTTGGCGTAGGCCCGGGTGGTGGCGGGGACTTCACCCTGGTAGGTGTAGGTCAGGCGCAGCTCGGGGTAGCGGAACACGGCACGCTGCTCGGCATCGGGTTCGACCCGGTCCTTGAGGTAACGCTTGAGGGCCTGGCTCAGGGCGCTGGTAGCACGCTCGTGGAGTTCGGCCAGACGGTCCACGGCTTCTTCGGGGGATTGCACGACAATAAAAGCTTCGGTCACGGAGAGCATCCTGTCTTCTGATGTTGCAGACCTTCATCTTGCCTGCAACATCGTCGGACGGGAACAGTGGCTTATCGTTCAATGCCAGGCCATCAGAAACCCTGGGGCGTCGAACGAGCAACAATGGCCTCGACATTCACCCCACGGGGCAAGGTGCCGTAGACCCGCCCCCCGGCCTCCAACCGACTGGCGATAAAGCCGTCACTGACCTCCGCATTACCCGCCTCCAGCAGCAACTTGGCCTGCAACGCCAGGGCGATGTCCTCGGTCAGTTGCCGGGCGCGGTACTGGATATCGTGGGTGTCGGTAAACGCCAGCTTCAACTGCTCGATATGCCGGGCCAGGCGCTTGTCGCCATGGCCGTCACCCAGTTCGCTGAACAGCACCTCCAGCACACCGGGTTCCTTGGACAGCGAACGCAGCACATCCAGGCACTGCACGTTCCCCGAACCTTCCCAGGTCGAGTTGACCGGTGCTTCGCGGTACAGCCGGGGCAGGATGCTGTCCTCCACATACCCGGCGCCGCCCATGCATTCGGCGGCCTCATTGATCATCGCCGGGGCACGCTTGCAGATCCAGTATTTGCCCACCGCCGTGACCAGCCGGGCGAACTTCGCCTCATGCTCATTCCCCAGGCGATCCAGCGCCCGGCCCATGCGCAGGCTCAAGGCCAGCGCCGCCTCGCTTTCCAGCGCCAGGTCGGCCAGCACGTTCTGCATCAGCGGCTGCTCGCTGAGCACACGGCCGCCGACCAACCGATGGGCACAATGATGGCTGGCCTGGGTCAGCGCCTGGCGCATCAAGGCACTGGAACCGACCATGCAATCGAAACGGGTCATCGCCACCATCTCGATAATGGTCGGCACACCGCGCCCTTCCTCGCCGATCATCCAGGCCAGGGCACCGCGGAACTCCACTTCGCTCGACGCGTTGGAGCAGTTGCCCAGCTTGTTTTTCAAACGCTGGATATAGAACTGGTTGCGACTGTCATCCGGACGGTGGCGCGGCAGCAGGAAACAGGTCAGGCCCTTGTCGGTCTGCGCCAGGGTCAGGAAGGCATCGCACATCGGCGCCGAGCAGAACCATTTGTGCCCCACCAGCTCGTAAGGCTGCCCCGGGCCGCCAGCGCCGACGGGATAGGCCCGGGTGGTGTTGGCGCGCACATCGGTGCCGCCCTGCTTCTCGGTCATGGCCATGCCGATGGTTGCACCGGCCTTGTGGGCGATGCCGATATTGCGCGGGTCGTATTGGGTACTGAGGATGCTCGGCAACCATTGCCCGGCGATATCCGCTTGCAGGCGCAAGGCCGGTACACAGGCGAAGGTCATGGTCAGCGGGCAACCGGTGCCGGCCTCGGCCTGGCTGTGCAGGTAGGTCATGGCGGCGCGGGCGACATGGGCGCCGTCCTGCGGATCGGTCCAGGGCAACGACGGCAGGCCGTGTTCGACGGCGGTGCGCATCAGTTCGTGATAGGCCGGGTGGAACTCCACCAGGTCCTGGCGATGGCCATAACGGTCATGGCTGACAAACACCGGCTTGTTCTGGTTGGCGAGAAACCCCGCCTCCATCAGCGGCCCGCCGGCCAGGGCGCCATAGGCCTCGATCCGCGACTCGGCCCAACCGGCGCCAAAGCGCCGCGCCCACTCCTGCAGCGGCAGGTCGATGCGATAGAGATTGGTCCCATCCAGCGACGGCGGCTGGTTGGTGACCTCGTGGGTTTCGGCGTATTGATGGAGGTTCATGTCGGGCTCCTTTGAGAAGTGGCTTCGCAGAGAAAGGCCAGGGAACCCAGTGAATCACGCGTGTCGCCGCGAAAAAAGTGACATAAGCGCCTAAGTACCGGCGCTTTCACCCTGCACAGGGGTCAACAGACGACGGGCCAGCAGGTGCTTCAACTCATCGAAACGCACCGGCTTGGACAAGGTGTCCGTGACACCGGCCGCCAGGCAACGCTCACGCTCGCCGGCCTCGGTCGAGCTGACCAGAGCCAGGATCAGCAGGTCGGCACCACCGGGCATCGCCCGCAACTGCCGGCAGAGCAATACCTCGTCCGCCGGCTGCGCCGGGCAATCGAGCAACAGCCCATCCACGGTCTGACCGTGCAGGACATCGAGCGCGGCCCGGGCATCAACCGCGGTGAACACCCGATATCCCAGCTTGAGCAACATGCCGCGCACCACCAGTTGGCTGACGTTGTTGTCATCCACCAGCAACAGGGTGCAGTCGTAGGGATAACGCGTCGCCGACAACATCGAGGATCGCAACGCCCGCGGGATCAGCGCCTCGACCTCGACGTCAAGCTGGAAGCGGCTGCCCATGCCCGGTTCCGACTGATGGGTGAGGTGACCGCCGAGCAAGTCGATCAATTGCCGACAGATCGCCAGGCCAATCCCCAGGCCGCCATACTCGCGAGTCATCGAGCCATCGAGCTGGAAGAAACGCTGATAGAGCGTGGCTTCATCAAGGTCGATAAAGCCGATGCCGCTGTCGATCACCGCAAACGACAGGGCCCATTGCTGCTCCGCCACTTGCTGGCCGTGCACCCGCAGCACCAGGCCGCCTTCGCGGGTGAACTTGATGGCGTTGTCCACCAGGCACTCCAGGCACTGCAGGATTTTCTGCGCATCGCCATGGAGACTGTCCGGCACGTTGTCGTCCACTTCAATGGCGAAATGCAGGCCCTTGCCCTGGACACGACCGGCGAACTGCTCCTGCAGGCCATCCAGCAGGCGCCGCAGGCCGAACGACTGCGTCGTGACCTTGAGCCGGCCGGCCTGCAACTCGGTCAGGGTCAGGATGCCATTGACCATGCGCATCATGTCCCGGGCGGAACCGGCCGCCGTCTGCTGGTATTGCGCCAGCTCCGAGTCCAGTTCCAGGGTCTGCATCAGTTCCAGAGAGCCGATCACACCATTCATCGGCGTGCGCAGCTCATGGGTGACGGTGGCGAGGAATTCGTCCTTGAGCCGGTTACTGTTGGCCAGCTCGCGGTTCAGCCCTTCCAGCTTCTGCCCGGACTCGAGCAAGGTCTGCGCCTGCTGCTCGCGCATGGTATTGATCCGGTCGGCCAGGGCCAGGGACAACAGGCCGACCTCCAGGGCCGAGCCGATCTGGCTGGCGTACATGGTCAGGAACACGTTCGGCAGGTAGCCCAGCACCATCAGCGTATTGACCAGGCCGCCGATCAGGAACGCCGACCAGGCGATGATGAAGTAACGCGCCACCCGCAAGCCGCGATACCAGGCGCTGATCCCGGCGACGAAAATGGTCACGGTGAACGCCAGGGCGAGGACAGTCGCCAAGCGCAAGGCCAGGGCATAGCCGGTCATCAGCGACATCGCCGTGACCACCGCGCTGTAGGCCATCAACAGCAACAACAACCGGTCCAGCCAGCGACTGTGGTTGGCGGTGTGCAGGAAGCTGCGGGTGAACTGACAGCCGAAGAAGCCCGCCAGGCCGATGAAGAAAGGCGTCGAGGCGTTGGCCCACCAGGGATTGTTCGGCCAGAAATACTGCGACGCGGCACCATTGACCGAAAGTTGGTAGAAGCCGAACGAGGCAATGTAGAAGATGTAATAGAGGTAGCTGGTGTCACGCACGCTGAGGTAGATGAACAGGTTGTAGACCAGCATCCCCAGCAGCACGCCATAAATCAGCCCCAACACATAGAGGCGCACCGGCTGCTCTTCGAGGTAGGCCTGCATCGACCAGAGGGTCAGCGGCGCCTGCATCGAACCTTCGGTTTGCAGTCGCAGGTAGACGGTCTTGCTTTCGTTGGGGGCGAACGCCAGCTCGAACAGGTAGTTGTTCTGCTTGATCGGACGGCTGGCGAATGGCAGCTCATTGCCGGTGCGCTGGGCCAGGCGGTAGCCACCCTTGGCATCCGGCACATAGAGCTCGATGTGTTTCATCGGCGGGTAGGCCAACTCCAGCAACCAGATGCGCGAGACGTTGGGGTCTTTGGGGGTGTAGGTCAGGTCGACCTTGAGCCAGAACGCCGACAGCGTGTAGCCGGCATTCAGCGATGCCTTGTCGTGCTGATGAAACCGGGCGGCCATGGCAGGCGAAGCCACTTGCGCGATATCGGCCTGGCCGCTCGCGTCTTCAAGGACCTGCATGACCCGGCCCAGAGGCAGGCTCTGAGTGGACTCATCAAACTCGACCGCGCTCGCCAAAAGCGGCAGCCAGCTCAACAAAATCAGCAGCAAATAGCGCATACAGCCCCAGCATGGCCAATCAAGTCGCGTCAGGAGCCCCCCTTCCCTTTGAGACGACGTGAAACATCATGACCTGTTATTCGTTTGGATCCACTTTAGCATAGCCACTGATGGCTAAAACACACCATTGAAATATTTTATCCAAAGGCTCTAGAACGGGCGTCCCAGCAGAAAACTGCGCCAGATGACGAGTGGTTATCGGCCGCTCCGAGAAAACCTTCAGCGTGCAAATTCAACGCCGGGCGGACGATCCCGAAAAAAGCGTTTGGTGGTAAGCTCGCGCTCCATGAATACCTACAGCTCCCGTCCCGTTGTCCTCTGTCTCTCCGGCCACGATCCCAGTGGTGGTGCCGGCCTCCAGGCAGATATCGAAGCCCTGCTCGCCCAGGGTTGCCATGCCGCTCCCGCGGTGACCGCGCTGACCGTGCAAGACACGGTCAACGTCAGCGACTTCCGCGTGCTCGACCGTGAGTGGGTGTTGGCCCAGGCCAATGCCGTGCTCAACGATTCGACCGTGGCGGCCGTCAAGCTGGGCATGCTCGGCTCCCTGGAAATGGTCGACACCGTGGTCGAACTGCTCCTGGCGCACCCGCACCTGCCGCTGGTCTGCGACCCGGTGCTGCGCGCCGGCGGCGGCGGACGCCTGGGCAAGGACGAAGTCGGCTACGCCATGCGCGAACGCCTGCTGCCACTGGCGACCATTGCCACCCCCAACCTCCCGGAAGCCCGCATCCTCGCCGAATTGCCCGAGGGCAGCGCCGACGAATGCGCGGAAAAACTCCTGCCGTTCTGCCAACACCTGCTGATCACCGGCGGACATGGCGAAGAAGACGAAATCCACAACCGCCTGTACAGCCGCGACGGCACCCGCCAGACCTTCAAGTGCCAGCGCCTGCCCGGCAGTTATCACGGCTCCGGCTGCACCCTGGCGAGCACCCTCGCCGGACGCCTGGCCCTGGGCGAAGGCCTGGTCAGTGCCGTGCAGACCGCGTTGAACTACACCTGGCGGACCCTGCGCGACGCCGAGCAACTGGGCAAAGGCCAGTTCGTACCCCGACGCCTGCCCCTGGATTTCTGCTCGTAACTTTCAGCGCTACCCAATACCCCCGAGGCTGACCCGATGAAACTACGCGGCCTGTATGCCATCACCGATAGCCAGTTGCTGGCCGGCAAGTTCCTGTCTTATGTCGAGGCGGCGCTGGATGGCGGCGTGACCTTGCTGCAGTACCGCGACAAAAGCACCGACGAGGCCCGCCGCCTGCGGGAGGCCGAGGCCCTGCGGGTGCTCTGCGAACGCTACAAGACCCGCCTGATCATCAACGACGACGCCGAACTGGCGGCGCGGCTGGGGGTTGGCGTGCACCTGGGGCAAACCGACGGCCCGCTGACCCCGGCCCGCGCGCTGCTCGGCAGCCGGGCCATTATCGGCTCCACCTGCCACGCGCAGCTTGAGCTCGCCGAACAGGCGGCCCGGGAAGGTGCCAGTTATGTCGCCTTCGGGCGCTTCTTCAACTCCAACACCAAGCCCGGCGCACCGGCCGCCGACGTGGCGTTGCTGGAACGCGCGCGCCCGCGGCTGCAACTGCCGATCGCGGTGATCGGCGGCATCACCCTGGACAACGCCGCCCCGCTGGTGGCCCACGGTGCCGACCTGCTGGCCGTGATCCATGGCCTGTTCGGTGCCGACAGCACCCGGGAAGTGACCCGCCGCGCCCAAGCCTTCAATGCCCTCTTTACTTCATGACTCCTGAGAGCCTGCCCATGTCTCGTTCCGAAACCCTGTTTGCCAGTGCCCAGAAACACATCCCCGGCGGCGTCAACTCGCCGGTTCGCGCGTTCAAGAGCGTCGGCGGCACCCCGCTGTTCTTCAAGCACGCCGAAGGCGCCTACGTCACCGACGAAGACGACAAGCGTTATGTCGACTACGTCGGCTCCTGGGGCCCGATGATCCTCGGCCACAGCCACCCGGATGTGCTCGACGCCGTGCGCAAGCAGCTGGAACACGGCTTGTCCTACGGCGCGCCGACCGCCATGGAAACCGAGATGGCCGACCTGGTCTGCTCGATCGTGCCGTCGATGGAAATGGTCCGCATGGTCAGCTCCGGCACCGAAGCGACCATGAGCGCCATTCGCCTGGCCCGTGGTTTCACCGGCCGCGACAGCATCATCAAGTTCGAAGGCTGCTACCACGGCCACTCCGACAGCCTGCTGGTCAAGGCCGGCTCCGGCGCCCTGACCCAGGGTGTACCGAGCTCGGCCGGTGTACCGGCGGACTTCGCCAAACACACCCTGACCCTGCCGTTCAACGACATCGACGCCGTCGCCAAGATGCTCGGCGAAGTCGGCCAGCAAGTGGCCTGCATCATCGTCGAGCCCGTGGCCGGCAACATGAACTGCGTGCCACCGGCACCGGGTTTCCTCGAAGGCCTGCGGACCCTGTGCGACCAGCACGGCGTGGTGCTGATCTTCGACGAAGTGATGACCGGTTTCCGCGTTGCCCTCGGCGGCGCCCAGGCCCACTACGGCGTCAAGCCGGACCTGAGCACCTTCGGCAAGATCATTGGCGGCGGCATGCCGGTGGGCTGCTTCGGCGGCAAGCGCGAGATCATGTCCTGCATCGCTCCGCTGGGCCCGGTCTACCAGGCCGGAACCCTGTCCGGCAACCCGCTGGCCATGGCCGCTGGCCTGACCACCCTGCGCCTGATCAGCCGCCCGGGCTTCCACGCCGAGCTGAGCGACTACACCAGCCGCCTGCTCCAAGGCCTGCAGGAACGCGCCGATGCGGCGGGCATCCCGTTCGTGACCACCCAGGCCGGCGGCATGTTCGGCCTGTACTTCAGCAGTGCCGACGACATCGTCACCTTCGATGACGTGATGTCCAGCGACGCCGAGCGCTTCAAACGCTTCTTCCACCTGATGCTCGAGGGCGGCGTGTACCTGGCGCCAAGCGCCTTCGAAGCCGGCTTCACCTCCATCGCCCATGGCGAAGCCGAGTTGAAGCTGACTTTGGATGCCGCTGAAAAAGCTTTTGCCGCACTGAAGTAACCGATGTCCCCGACGTCGGTTTCAGCCGACGTCGGTTTTCCCGCCTAAACTTCCCCTGTTTCCTACCGTCCTCTGTGCAGATACTTGCAAAACAAGGCCATATAGCGCCCGTGCAGCAGAAAAACGAGTAAAGACTTTGTAAGGTGGCCCCCGCTTATTTCATAATGCGCGCCATAGTCATCCCCTGGCCGGGTCCGCCCGCCCTTCAGAGGTACGTCGATTCCCATGAACCGCACCGGCCGCGCCCTTGCATTGGGCTGCCTGTTGCTCCTTCAGCCGCTGCTGGCATATGCAGGCGGTAACTCGTTGTTGATCCCGGCGATGGGCCGTTGCACCCTCAACTCCCAGCCACAGGACCTCGCCGAGGCCCTGGCCGCCTGCGAAGAAGCGGCAAAGGGCGGCGATGCGCAAGCGCAATACGAGTTGGGCGCGTTCTATCACGACGAGAAAAATCCGCAACACGACCTCAACAAGGCCCTGAGTCATTTCGAACAGGCGTCCCTGCAGGGTCACGCCCAGGCGCAGTTCCAGCTCGGCACCATGTTCTACAAGGGCGAAGGCGTGCCGGCCAATAACGTCCAGGCCTATATCGTGCTGAAGATGGCGGCGGTCAACGGTGCCGAGGAGGCACTGGACACGGCGGATGAGGTCGCAGCGCAGATGCCCCGCGACCAGTTGGAGATGGCAACCCAGGTGCTGGGGCAGATCTTCCGCAAATACCTGCTGGAATTGCAGACGGCTGACGGGCGTACACCGTTTTCGCCGCTGCCCTGAAGCCATCGCTTGAGCAGACATTACATCTGCTGAATCGCGTTATCGTTCATCGCCAGCAAGCCGGCTCCTACTTGAAGGGACTTCGCGCTTTTTATTTGTCGGGCATCGGCATCGGGAATGGCATCACATTGCTCGTGCCGCGCGCCTCGCTGATCTTCGGCGTGCCCAGGCGCTCGACCTCGTCGATGCGCACGATCGAGTGCATCGGCACAAAACTGCGCACCACGCCTTCGAACTGGGCCTTGAGCTTTTCCTCGCCGGGATCGACCACCAGTTGCGTGCGCTCGCCAAAGACAAATTCTTCGACTTCCAGGAAGCCCCACAGATCGCTCTGATAGATCTGCTTGGCGTACATTTCGAACACCTGGCCCTGGTTGAGGAAAATCACCTTGTAGATGGGGGCTTCACGTTTGGTCATGGTGGGCGGGCAACACATCGGGGGATAAAAAAGAGGGCGCGAACTATAGCATAGCCGCCGAACGCACAGCGCTAGGAAGCAAGCGCGATGACCACTATAATGCGCGGTTCTTTGAACCACCTGATGAAACTCCATGGCCAAGAAGCTTTACATCGAAACCCACGGTTGCCAGATGAACGAGTACGACAGCTCGCGCATGGTCGACCTGCTGGGCGAACACCAGGCCCTGGAAGTCACCGCCCGCGCTGAAGACGCGGACGTCATCCTGCTCAACACCTGCTCGATCCGCGAGCGCGCCCAGGACCGGGTCTACTCCCAGTTGGGCCGCTGGCGCGAACTGAAACTGGCGAATCCGGAGATGGTGATCGCCGTCGGCGGCTGCGTCGCCAGCCAGGAAGGCGCCGCCATTCGCGACCGCGCCCCCTATGTCGACGTGGTCTTCGGCCCGCAGACCCTGCACCGCCTGCCGGAAATGATCGACGCCGCGCGCCTGACCAAACTGCCCCAGGTGGACGTGTCGTTCCCGGAAATCGAAAAGTTCGACCACCTGCCCGAACCACGCATCGACGGTCCAAGTGCCTATGTCTCGGTGATGGAAGGCTGCAGCAAGTACTGCACCTTCTGCGTGGTGCCCTACACCCGTGGCGAAGAAGTCAGCCGGCCGTTCGACGACGTGATCGCCGAGATCCTCCACCTGGCCGAACACGGCGTACGCGAAGTGACCCTGCTGGGGCAGAACGTCAACGGCTATCGCGGCACCACCCATGACGGCCGCCTGGCGGACCTGGCGGAACTGATCCGCGTGGTCGCCGCCGTCGACGGCATCGAGCGAATCCGTTACACCACCTCGCACCCGCTGGAGTTCTCCGACAGCCTGATCCAGGCCCACGCCGAGGTTCCGCAGCTGGTCAAACACCTGCACCTGCCGGTGCAATCGGGCTCGGACCGGATCCTTTCGGCGATGAAACGCAACCACACGGCACTGGAATACAAGTCCAAGCTGCGCAAATTGCGCGCCGCCGTGCCGGGCATCTGCATCAGCTCGGACTTTATCGTCGGCTTCCCCGGCGAAACCGAGAAAGACTTCCAGCAGACCATGAAGCTGATCGAAGACGTCGGTTTCGACTTCTCCTATTCCTTCGTCTACAGCCAGCGTCCCGGCACGCCTGCGGCGGATTTACCGGACGAAACCTCGGAAGCGGTGAAGAAAGAGCGCCTCAACGCCCTGCAACATCGCCTGAACCAGCAGGGATTCGAGATCAGCCGACAAATGGTCGGTACGATCCAGCGCATCCTGGTGACCGATTATTCGAAGAAAGACCCTGGAGAATTGCAGGGCCGCACCGAGAATAACCGTATCGTCAACTTCCGCTGCGACAATCCCCAGCAGATCGGGCAGTTTATCGACGTGCACATCGATGCGGCACAACCCCATTCGCTGCGCGGCTCGATGCTGCAATGAGAGCTTTCACCCCCGGGCTGCTAGCGTTATCCTTGATTTCATCTCAATTGCCGTCGGGCGGCTAAAAACGACCTTGAACGCACCCATCGAACCTCATCGTTTCATCCTCGAGCCTTTCGAGGCTCGCCGCTTCGCCAATCTGTGCGGGCAGTTCGACGAGCATTTGCGCTTGATCGAACAACGCCTGGCCATCGAGATCCGCAATCGCGGCAATCAGTTCGAACTGATCGGCGAACCCAAGCTCACCTCCTCCGCGGAAAACCTGCTGCGCCGCCTGTACCGGGAAACCAAGGGTACCGAGCTGTCGCCGGACATGGTCCACCTGTTCCTGCAGGAATCGGGCGACGACGACCTGCGCAACAACCCGGTGGCCGAAGCCAGCGTGGCCCTGCGCACCAAGAAAGGCATGATTCGCCCTCGCGGCCTGAATCAGCAGCTCTACGTGAAGGAAATCCTCGGCAACGACATCAACTTCGGGATAGGCCCGGCCGGTACCGGCAAGACCTACCTCGCCGTGGCCTGCGCCGTGGATGCCCTGGAGCGCGAGCAGATACGCCGCATCCTGCTGGTGCGCCCGGCGGTCGAAGCCGGTGAAAAGCTCGGTTTCCTGCCCGGCGACCTGGCCCAGAAGATCGACCCGTACCTGCGCCCGCTCTACGACGCCCTGTATGAAATGCTCGGCTTCGAATACGTGGCCAAGCTGATCGAACGCCAGGTCATCGAGGTCGCGCCGCTGGCCTACATGCGCGGTCGGACCCTGAACAACAGCTTTATCATCCTCGACGAAAGCCAGAACACCACCGTCGAACAGATGAAAATGTTCCTGACCCGCATCGGCTTCGGCTCGACGGCGGTGATCACCGGCGACATCACCCAGGTCGACCTGCCCAAGGGCACGAAATCCGGGCTGGCCCACGTGATCAAGGTCCTCAAGGACGTGCCGGGCATCAGCTTCACCCATTTCATGCCCAAGGACGTGGTCCGCCACCCGTTGGTGCAAAGGATTGTCGAAGCCTACGAGCGCTTTGAAAACAGCGCCGACGCAGACACCCAGGGTGCCCGCCGCGATGCTTGAGCTTGATCTGCAACGGGCCTCTGACGCTCCCGCCCCGACCGACGCCGAGTTTCGCCGCTGGTGCGAACTGGCCCTGCGCCAGCGCACGGCCGACTCCGAGCTGACCATCCGCCTGGTGGATGAACCTGAGGGCCGCGAACTCAACCACACCTGGCGGCACAAGGACTACGCGACCAACGTGCTGTCCTTTCCCGCCGACGTGCCGGACGAATTGCTGGATATCCCGCTGCTGGGCGACCTGGTGATCTGCATTCCCGTGGTGACACGCGAAGCCAGCGAACAAGGCAAGGCACTGGAGGCCCATTGGGCCCATCTGGTCATTCACGGCTGCCTGCATCTATTGGGCTACGACCATATAGATGACGAGGAAGCCGAGGAAATGGAAGCACTGGAACGAACGTTGCTTGCCGAATTGGGTCATCCCGACCCCTATATCGATGACGAACACTGATCACTCCACCACCAAGGGATACGAGTAAATCGCTATGAGCGAAGATCGATCGAGCAACGGGCAGAAGTCCTGGCTGGGTAAACTGACCCAGGCTTTTGCCCATGAGCCGAAAAACCGCCAGGAGCTGCTGGAGCTGCTGCGCGAAGCCCACCAGAACAAATTGCTGGACAGCGAAGCGCTGGCCATCGTCGAAGGCGCCATCCAGGTCGCTGACCTGCAGGTCCGGGACATCATGGTCCCGCGCTCGCAGATGATCAGCATCAAGGCGACCCAGACTCCCCGTGAATTCCTCCCGGCGGTCATCAACGCCGCGCACTCGCGCTACCCGGTGATCGGCGAAAGCCATGACGATGTCATGGGTGTGTTGCTGGCCAAGGACCTGTTGCCGCTGGTGCTGCAGGAAAACGGCGACAGCTTCAACATCAAGGACCTGCTGCGTCCGGCAACCTTCGTCCCCGAGTCCAAGCGCCTCAACGTGCTGTTGCGCGAGTTCCGCGCCAACCATAATCACATGGCCATCGTCATCGACGAATACGGCGGTGTGGCTGGCCTGGTGACCATCGAGGACGTGCTGGAACAGATCGTCGGCGATATCGAGGACGAGCACGATGTCGAGGAAGACAGCTACATCAAGCCCCTGCCCAGCGGCGACTTCCTGATCAAGGCACTGACGCCGATCGAGAACTTCAACGAGTTCTTCGACAGCGAATTCTCCGATGATGAGTTCGACACCGTTGGCGGCCTGGTGATGAGTGCGTTCGGGCACCTGCCCAAGCGTAATGAAATCACCGAAATCGGCGCGTATCGTTTCCGCATCCTGAATGCCGACAGCCGTCGCATCCACCTGATCCGCCTGACCCCCATTAGCCGCTAAGGATTGACATGCTGCGCTTAACCCGCCCCGGCTGGCCCGGTAATCTGCTGGCCGTGGTGGCCGGCGCACTGACTACCCTGGCCCTGGCGCCGTACGATATCTGGCCCCTGGCGTTGCTGGCGGTGGGTGTGTTCTATGCCGGCCTGCGCGAGCTGTCGCCGCGCCAGGCGCTGTGGCGCGGCTGGTGCTTCGGCTTCGGCCTGTTCGGCGCCGGTACCAGCTGGATCTATGTGAGCATTCATACCTACGGCGATGCTTCTGTGCTGCTGGCAGGCTTCCTGATGCTCGCGTTCACGGCGGCCATTGCCTGGTTCTTTGCCCTGCCTGCCTGGCTCTGGGCGCGCTGGATACGCCGCAACGAAGCACCGCTGGCCGATGCATTGGCCTTTGCTGCCTTGTGGGTGGGCCAGGAAGCCTTTCGCGGCTGGTTCCTGACCGGCTTCCCCTGGCTTTATTCCGGCTACAGCCAGCTCGACGGCCCGCTGGCGGGCCTGGCACCGCTGGGCGGGATCTGGCTGATCTCCTTCACCCTGGCCCTGACCGCCGCCCTGCTGTACAACGCCCGCCGCGTGCTCAAGGCCGGACGCAAGGGCTTTATCGCAGCGGGCGCAGTGCTGCTGGTCGGTCCCTGGGTGGCGGGTATCGCGCTCAAGCATCACGCCTGGACCAGCCCGGCGGGCGAGCCGCTGACGGTGGCGGCGGTCCAGGGCAATATCGAACAGAGCATGAAGTGGGACCCTGCGCAGGTCGATGCCCAATTGGCGCTGTACCGCGACCTGAGCTTCCGCTCCAAGCGCGTGGACCTGCTGGTCTGGCCGGAAACCGCCGTGCCGGTGCTGAAGGAGTCCGCCGAGGGTTACCTGGCGATGATGGGCCGCTTTGCCGCGGACCGGCATTCGGCGCTGATCACCGGTGTACCGATCCGCCAGGTGGTGAACAACGAGAAGCGCTATTACAACGGCATCACCGTGACCGGCGAAGGCGATGGCACCTACCTGAAGCAGAAGCTGGTGCCGTTTGGTGAATACGTACCACTGCAGGAACTGCTGCGCGGGCTGATCGACTTCTTCAACCTGCCGATGTCCGACTTCGCCCGTGGCCCGGCTGACCAGCCGTTGCTGCAAGCCAAGGGTTACCAGATCGCCCCGTTCATCTGCTACGAAGTGGTCTACCCGGAGTTCGCCGCCAGCCTCTCGGCGCGCAGCGACCTGCTGCTGACCATCAGCAACGACACCTGGTTCGGCACCTCGATCGGCCCCTTGCAGCATCTGCAGATGGCCCAGATGCGTGCACTGGAAGCCGGACGCTGGATGATTCGGGCGACCAACAACGGCGTCACCGGCTTGATCAACCCCTTCGGCGAGATCACCACGCGGATCCCACAGTTCGAACAGGGCATCCTGTATGGCGAAGTGGTACCGATGCACGAACTGACGCCTTACCTGCACTGGCGTTCGTGGCCGCTGATCATCCTGTGTGGCTTGCTGTTCGGCTGGGCCTTGCTGGCCAGCCGTATTGCCAAGACGGTCTGAGCCCACCAAACACCGTATCCCCCTGTAGGAGCCGGCTTGCTGGCGATGAGGCCAGTAAGCCTTGCATCGCCAGATCGGCCGTCATCGCCGGCAAGCCGGCTCCTACAAAGGCTGCGGCCTAGCGGTAGAACAGCCTGTAACCCACCTGTCCCACCGCCTCATTGATCAACTGCCCACTGCGCCAGATCGCATTGAACTCCGGCAGCCAGCCACCCAGCGGCCTGGCATTGTCCCGCCCGAGAAACCCCACCGGCGCCGGCACCACGGTAAAACCGGCCTGCTCAAAGCTCCACACCGAACGCGGCATATGCGCGGCATGGGTCACCACCACCACTCGCTTGATGCCCAGCGGCGCGAGCAGTTCATAACTGAACCTGGCATTTTCCCAGGTCGTGGTGCTGCGCCCTTCCTGCCAGCGTACCGTCACGTCGAAATCACTCTGCATCGACGCCGCCATCAACGCCGCCTCACTCGGCGGCGTACCGTAGTGCAAACCGCCACTGGTCAGCACCGGCAACCCCGAAGCCTTGGCCAGGCGCGCGGCATAGCGCTGGCGCTCCAGACCGATCCCGGTCGGCTGATCGTCGCCCCACGCCGGATCACCGCGCTCGCGCCCCGAGCCCAACACCACAATGGCATCGGCCCGCTGCGCCAGCCCCGCCCACTCACTGCGCTCAAGCGGCGGCACCGTCTCCAGCGCCCGCGCTCCCCACTCCACCACCACCGGCAGGCTCATCAACCAGAATCCGCCCAGGCCGAGGACAAAGCACACACCCGCCAGACGCGGGCGCCGATGACGAAACCACCAGGCAAACAGCAGCAACAGCAACAGAAGGCCGGGCGGCATGAACAATTGTTTGAGGATGTAACGAACAGGCATCGGGCACCTCCAGAAGATGCCCGAAGCCTAAGTGCATCGGGGTCAATCAACAACCTCTGGAACAATGACTTCAAACCGAAGCCTGGTTAGCGACAGACAACCGTGTGCCGTCGGATGAACCTTACTTGACCCCCACGGATTTGAACTTCGCCGAACCCGGACGGGGCATTTTGTCCTTCAACCAGATAATCTCGGCCGAACGCGGTGACACCTTGTGCTCCACAACGGAAGGCGGCACAGGTACATCCTGCCCACTGAGATCCAGGTAAGCCCTGATCAATTCGAACTCGGCGTGGCTCAAGCCACGCAGTTCCAACTCGGCAGGCCGCTCATCACGCAATCGAACCGCCGTGTTGGCTGCGTCCAGGGCAAGCCCCAGACGGACGATCAAACGTTCGTACAACTCGGGTTTCATGACATATCGCTGCGACTCCACCATCCGCTCACCTCATTGAAGACAAGAATCACTCCCCCTCTCCCAAGCTTAGCGGCGCCCGGCAAACCAGCCGACCGCCGCGACCAACGGCTGCGGCGGTGCAATCAGGGTTTCCCTCGATAGAGCGGCGTCATGTATGCTACGGCGCTTCCTGTAACTCCACTTCCAGCACCGCCTGACGGATGCGTTGAAGAGGATTAGGCCACCCTTTCCAGTACAAGTAGCCATGCACGAACACTATCAGCCCCGTGAAATCGAAAACGCCGCCCAATCGTTCTGGGATGCGCAAAAGTCCTTTGAAGTCAGTGAACAGCCAGGCAAGGAGACGTACTACTGCCTGTCGATGTTCCCTTACCCCAGCGGCAAGCTACACATGGGGCACGTGCGCAACTACACCATCGGTGACGTGATCGCGCGTTATCAGCGCATGCAAGGCAAGAACGTCCTGCAACCCATGGGTTGGGACGCCTTCGGCATGCCGGCGGAAAACGCCGCGATGAAGAACAACGTCGCGCCGGCCAAGTGGACCTACGAAAACATCGCCTACATGAAGACCCAGCTGCGCAGCCTGGGCCTGGCGGTGGACTGGTCCCGCGAAGTGACCACCTGCAAGCCCGATTACTACCGCTGGGAACAATGGCTGTTCACCCGCCTGTTCGAAAAAGGCGTGATCTACCGCAAGAACGGTACCGTCAACTGGGACCCGGTGGACCAGACCGTACTGGCCAACGAGCAAGTGATCGACGGCCGCGGCTGGCGTTCCGGCGCGCTGATCGAAAAGCGCGAAATCCCGATGTACTACTTCAAGATCACCGCCTACGCCGATGAGCTGCTGGAAGGCCTCGACGAACTGCCGGGCTGGCCCGAGCAGGTCAAGACCATGCAGCGCAACTGGATCGGCAAGTCCCGTGGCATGGAAGTCCAGTTCCCGTACCACGTCGACTCCATCGGCGAAGCCGGCAGCCTGAAAGTCTTCACCACCCGTCCGGACACCCTGATGGGCGCGACTTACGTCGCCGTGGCCGCCGAGCACCCGTTGGCGAGCCTGGCCGCACGCAACAACCCCGAGCTGCAGGCGTTCATCGCCGAATGCAAGGGCGGCAGCGTCGCCGAAGCCGACGTCGCCACCCAGGAAAAGAAAGGCCTGCCGACCGGACTGTTCGTCGAGCACCCGCTGACCGGCGAGCAACTACCGGTGTGGGTCGCCAACTACGTGCTGATGCACTACGGCGACGGCGCGGTCATGGCCGTACCGGCCCACGACGAACGTGATTTCGAGTTCGCCCACAAGTACAGCCTGCCGATCAAATCCGTGGTGCGCACCAGTTCGGGCGATACCACCCCGGCTCCGTGGCAGGACGCCTACGCCGAACATGGCAGCCTGATCAACTCCGGCGAGTTCGACGGCCTCGACTTCGCCGGCGCGTTCGACGCCATGGAAGTCGCGCTGATCAAGAAGAACCTCGGTGCCTCGCGCACCCAGTTCCGCCTGCGCGACTGGGGCATCAGCCGCCAACGCTACTGGGGCTGCCCGATCCCGATCATCCACTGCGACACCTGCGGTGACGTGCCGGTCCCGGAAGACCAGCTGCCGGTCGTGCTGCCGGAAGACGTGGTGCCGGACGGCGCCGGTTCGCCGCTGGCGCGCATGCCCGAGTTCTACGAGTGCAGTTGCCCGAAATGTGGCGCACCGGCCAAGCGTGAAACCGACACCATGGACACCTTCGTCGAGTCGTCCTGGTACTACGCCCGCTACGCCTCGCCGCACTACGAGGGTGGCCTGGTCGATCCGAAAGCCGCCGACCACTGGCTGCCGGTGGATCAGTACATCGGCGGTATCGAACACGCGATCCTGCACCTGCTCTACGCGCGCTTCTTCCACAAGCTGATGCGCGACGAAGGCCTGGTCAGTTCCAACGAACCGTTCAAGAACCTGTTGACCCAGGGCATGGTGGTCGCCGAGACCTACTACCGCCGCGAAGCCAACGGCGGCTACACCTGGTTCAACCCGGCGGACGTCGAACTCGAGCGCGACAGCAAGGCCAAGATCATTGGCGCCAAGCTGATCAGCGATGGCCTGCCGGTGGAAATCGGCGGCACCGAGAAGATGGCCAAGTCGAAGAACAATGGCGTCGATCCGCAGTCGATGATCGAGCAGTACGGTGCCGACACCTGCCGCCTGTTCATGATGTTCGCCTCGCCGCCCGACATGAGCCTGGAATGGTCCGACTCCGGCGTCGAAGGCTCGCACCGCTTCCTCAAGCGCGTCTGGCGCCTGGCCCAGGCCCATGTGACCCAGGGTCTGCCGGGCAAGCTGGAACTGGCGACATTGAGCGATGAGCAGAAAGCCATTCGTCGTTCGATCCACCTGGCGATCAGGCAAGCCAGCCAGGATGTCGGCCAGCACCACAAATTCAACACTGCCATCGCCCAGGTGATGACGCTGATGAACGTGCTGGAAAAAGCCCCGCAAGTCACCGCGCAGGATCGTGCCCTGGTCCAGGAAGGCCTGGAAACCGTGGCCCTGCTGCTGGCCCCGATCACCCCGCACATCAGCCACGAGCTGTGGAACCGCCTCGGGCACGAAGGCGCCATCATCGACGCCGGCTGGCCGGTGCTGGATGACAGCGCGTTGGTCCAGGACAGCCTGCAACTGGTGATCCAGGTCAACGGCAAGCTGCGCGGCCAGATCGACATGCCGGCCAGCGCCAGCCGTGAAGAAATCGAAGCGGCGGCACGGGTCAACGAAAACGTACTGCGCTTCACCGATGGCCTGACGATTCGCAAAGTGATCGTCGTGCCCGGCAAACTGGTCAATATCGTCGCCAGCTAACTAAATGGGATCGGGCGCCTGCTATCGCAGGCGCCTTGCAGGACTTCCGAGGTCGCACCGTCGACCCACAGGGTTTCAAGGGGAGCAACAAGATGATCAAACGCAATCTGCTGGTAATGGGCCTCGCCGTGCTGCTGAGCGCCTGCGGCTTCCAGCTGCGCGGCACCGGCACCAACGAACTGACCATCAAGGAACTGTCGGTCAGCGCCCGTAACTCCTATGGCGAGACGGTCAAGCAGTTGACCCAGGTCCTCGAGCACAGCGGCGTCAAGGTCTATACCGGCGCGCCTTACAAGCTGATCCTGACCGACGAACAGGAAACCCAGCGTGACGCGACCTACTCGGGCTCCGGCCGTAACGCCGAGTACGAGCTCAATACCACGCTGTACTATGAAGTCCGTGGCGACCACGACCTGCAACTGCTGACCGGCAAGCTGCAAGTGCAGAAGTACTACATGCACGACGGCAACAACATCACTGCCGGCGATACCGAAGCGGGCCAACTGCGCAAGGAAATGCGTCGCGACCTGATCCAGCAGATGGTCCTGCGCCTGCAATTGCTGACACCGGCGCAACTGGATGCCCTGCAACAGACCGCCGACAACAAGGCCAAGGCCGACGCCGACGCCCTGGAAGCCGCGCGCAAGTACGAAGCGTCGCAGCCGCAGCAATCGCCGCTGCAACTGCCTAAGCAGTAAGCAGGCCGGGGCGCCCTCGGCGCCCCGCCTTTGCCCGCCTATGAAACTCGCCCCCGCCCAACTCGCCAAACACCTGCAAGGCAGCCTTGCGCCGGTCTACGTCATCAGCGGCGACGATCCGCTGCTGTGCCAGGAAGCCGCCGATGCTATCCGTAGCGCCGCTCGCCAACAGGGCTTCGACGAACGCCAGGTGTTCAGCGCCGATGCCAACTTCGACTGGGGCACGCTGCTGCAAGCCGGTGCCAGCATGTCGCTGTTCGCCGAAAAGCGCCTGCTGGAACTGCGTTTGCCTTCGGGCAAGCCCGGGGATAAAGGCGCCGCGGCACTGATCGAATACTGCTCGCGTCCGGCTGAAGACACCCTGCTGCTGATCAGCCTGCCCAAGCTCGATGGCAGTGCGCAGAAGACCAAGTGGGGCAAGGCCCTAGTCGAAGGCCAGGACACCCAGTTCGTCCAGATCTGGCCGGTGGACGCCGCCCAGTTGCCGCAGTGGATTCGCCAGCGTCTGTCCCAGGCCGGTCTTTCGGCCCAGCAGGACGCGGTGGAACTGATTGCCGCGCGGGTCGAAGGCAACCTGCTGGCGGCGGCCCAGGAAATCGAAAAGCTCAAGTTGATGGCCGAGGGTGGGCAGATCACCGTGGAAACGGTGCAGGCTGCCGTGGCCGACAGCGCTCGTTTCGATGTCTTTGGCCTGGTCGATGCCGTACTCAACGGCGAAGCGGCCCACGCCCTGCGGATGCTCGAAGGGCTGCGGGGCGAAGGGGTCGAGCCGCCGGTGATTCTCTGGGCCCTGGCCCGGGAACTGCGGCTGCTGGCCAACCTGTCGCTGCAATACAGCCAGGGCACACCGCTGGACAAGGCTTTCAGCCAGGCCCGGCCACCGGTCTGGGACAAGCGCAAGCCACTGATGAGCAAAGCCCTGCAACGGCACTCGGCACAACGCTGGAGCCAGCTGTTGCTGGACGCGCAACGCGTCGACGCGCAGATCAAGGGCCAGGCGGCGGGCTCGCCGTGGAGCAGCCTGAGCCGCCTGAGCCTGTTGATGTGTGGCCAGCGACTGGCATTGCCGGCGGAATAGCCAAAAGCCCCCACTGGACAGCGATAAAAATCTGCCCGATGATTCGCACTCTTCCACACACCCCAAGAGTGCATGTCCATGAGCAAGCCGTCCCGGCACCGTCCCAATAAAGCCAAATCCATCATCGCCCAGCCACTGTTCCGCAGCCGTCAGGAACAACCGGCGAAGGGCAAAGGCAGCTACCGCCGCGAAGCCTTCCAGTCTAAAAGCTGGGAGGCTTCTTACTTTCTGGCGGCCTGAAAGCATAGAGCACCATCACGACTCCACCCCCTCAAGCATGGTAAGGTCAGCACCTGATTCGCATTCTCCGGACCCGCGCATGCCCTTTTGCCTTACCCTTCGTCGTCCCCTACGCCGACTGTTCGCCGCCACCAGCTTTATCCTGTTAGTTGCCTGCGCGGAAAAGCCCACCGCAGCCGACGCCGAACCGCTGCAACCCCTTCCCGCAGCCCCGGCCCCGGTCCCCGCCCAGCCACAGGTCAATGACGACCTGACGATCCAGCCTACGCAAAGCTTCGACGAATGGATGTCCGCGTTCCGTGTCGAAGCCCTGAGAGCCGGTATCACCCCCGCCATCTTCGATGCCGCCTTTGCCGGCGTCACCCCGGACATGAGCGTGATCAAGGCCGACCGCAGCCAACCGGAATTCACCCGCCCGGTCTGGGAATACCTCGACGGCGCCCTGTCCCCCGTGCGTGTACGCAAGGGCCAGGCCCTGCTGGCGCAGAACAGCGCGCTGCTGACGAGCATCGAACAACGTTATGGCGTCGACCGCGAAGCGCTGGTGGCGGTGTGGGGCATGGAGAGTAATTTCGGCCAGTTCCAGGGCGACAAGTCGGTGATCCGTTCGCTGGCGACCCTGGCCTACGAAGGCCGTCGCCCGGGATTCGCCCAGGCCCAGTTGCTGGCGGCGCTGCAGATTATCCAGCATGGCGATATCCAGCCTGAGCAGATGCTCGGCTCCTGGGCTGGGGCCATGGGCCAGACCCAGTTCATCCCCACCACCTACAACAGCTATGCGGTGGATTTCGACGGCGACGGTCGCCGCGATATCTGGAACGACTCGGCCGATGCCCTGGCCTCGACCGCCAACTACCTGCAAAGCTCCGGCTGGCAGCGTGGGCAGCCGTGGGGGCTGGAAGTGGTGTTGCCACAGGCTTTCGACTACGCCCAGGCCGACGGCGCGATCCGCAAGACCGTGAACGAGTGGCTGCAGATGGGCATTCGCTTGCCAGTGGGCGCCGCGCTGCCCAATGGCTCGGCAACACTGTCCGCCGCCCTGCTGCTGCCAGCGGGCTATCGCGGCCCGGCGTTCCTGGTGCTGGACAACTTCCGCGCCATCCTCAAGTACAACAATTCGTCGTCCTATGGGCTGGCGGTGGGCTTGTTGTCCCAGCGCTTCAATGGTGCGGGTCTGATTCGTGGCGACTGGCCGAAGGATGACCTGCCGTTGAGCCGTTCCGAGCGGATCGAGTTGCAGACCCAGCTCAGCGCCAAGGGTTATGACGCCGGCAATCCCGACGGCATTATCGGGGCGAATACCCGCAAGGCGATTCGTGGGGCCCAGCAAGTGTTGGGCTGGCCGGCGGACGGGTATCCGAATCACAAGCTGCTGGAGAGCTTGCGTAGCCGCTAGACGCGATCCCGTGTCCCTTGTTGGAGCCGGGCTGTCAGCAATGGCGATGGCGGCCGTATAGTCGATGCAAGACTTCCGGGCCTCGTCGCTGCGATGCGGCGTCCCGACAAGCCAGGTTACTCGGCCCGCACCACATCCTGCTCCAACACCACCTGCCGTGCATCGGCGTCCAAGCGCACCTGCGCTCCCAGCGGCAACGTCAGGTTCGGGTCGCAATGCCCGCTGCGCCAACCCGCCAGCACCGGAATGCCCAAGGGCCCCAGCTCCTGCTTGAGCAGGCGCGTCAGTGCATCCGGGTCGACCCCGGCGAAATCCCCCACCAGCACGCCATTCAGGCCTTCCAGCTTGCCTGCCAGGCGCAGGTGCGTGAGCAACCGGTCAACCCGGTACAGCGGCTCGTTGACGTCCTCGATCAGCAGGATCAAGCCATTGGTATCGATTTCATAGGGTGTGCCCAGGGTGGCGCAGATCAACGACAGGTTGCCACCTTGCAAACGCCCCGAGGCGACGCCCGGGACAACCGTAGTCAGTGGAAACGCCGCGGGATGTTCAAACACGCTACCCGCGCGCACCTGCCCGGTCAGCAGATTGAACAACGAGGATTCGGTCGGCGGCAGCTTCTCCCCCAGCAGATCCGCATTGAACAGCGGCCCGTGAAAGGTCATGAACCCCGCATAACGGGCAATCGCCAGGTGCAGCGCGGTGATGTCGCTGTAACCGACCAAGGCTTTTGGATGTTTTTTGAGCAATTCGAAATCAATGTCGTCCAACAGGCGCGGACAACCATACCCCCCGCGCAGGCAGAGAATCACATCGATTTCAGGATCGGCAAAGGCGTCATGCAGGTCCCGCAGACGGACCTCATCACTGCCGGCCAGGTAACCGTCCCGTTGCGAGACACCCGGAAAGATCCGCAGCTCGTAGCCGCGGGCCTGTACCCACTCCTGCGCCTTGAGCGGGTCAAGGGCCGCAGGACCGGCCGGGGCGATCAAACCGATCACCCCGCCCTGCCGTAGCGCCGGCACCGCGCTCTGGACCTGATAGGAAGCCTGCACGGGTCGACGACGGTTCAAGGGTTACGCTCCGATCAGTTCAGCCTTGACCAGCCTGGCCTGCTCGTCGGCATGGTAGGACGAACGCACCAACGGCCCGGAAGCCACGTTCTTGAAGCCCATCTTGTAGCCTTCCTCGGCGAACCAGGCGAAGACGTCCGGGTGCACGAAACGCTGCACCGGCAAGTGGCTGCGGGACGGTTGCAGGTACTGGCCGAGGGTCAGCATGTCGATGTCGTGCTCGCGCATGCGCTGCATGACTTCGATGACTTCCTCGTCAGTCTCGCCCAGGCCCAGCATCAAGCCGGATTTGGTTGGAATGTGCGGCATCATCTGCTTGAAGCGTTGCAGCAGGGTCAGCGACCACTGGTAGTCGGAACCCGGACGTGCAGCCTTGTACAGGCGTGGCACGGTTTCCAGGTTGTGGTTGAACACATCCGGCGGCTCGGCGGCGGTGATTTCCAGCGCGATGTCCATGCGCCCACGGTAGTCGGGGACCAGGGTCTCGAGCTGCACGTTCGGCGACAGCTTGCGGATCTCGCGGATGCAGTCGGCGAAGTGCTGGGCACCGCCGTCACGCAGGTCGTCGCGGTCCACGGAGGTGATCACCACGTACTTCAGGCGCAGGTCGGCAATGGCGATGGCCAGGCTTTGCGGCTCGTTGACGTCCAATGGCTTCGGCCGGCCGTGGCCGACGTCGCAGAACGGGCAACGACGGGTGCAGATATCACCCATGATCATGAAGGTCGCGGTACCGCCGCTGAAGCACTCGCCCAGGTTCGGGCAGGAGGCCTCTTCGCAGACACTGTGCAGCTTGTGCTTGCGCAGCAGTTGCTTGATACGGTCGACTTCCGGCGAAACCGGGATACGCACGCGAATCCAGTCGGGTTTCTTCGGCAGTTCGGTGGTCGGAATGATCTTCACCGGAATGCGTGCGACTTTCTCGGCGCCACGCAGCTTGACGCCGGTTTCGACTTTCGCACGGGCCGGGCGCTCGGAAACGTCCAGCGTCGGGATCAGGGTTTGCACAGCGTCTTGCGCAGTAGTCATATCAATCGATTCCGCCCGTGAGGGTCGTCTGCTCAGCATAGTCGAGGTGTTTGACGAGCTGCGCGCGCAGCCGGGCACTTACCTCGGCAAATTCAATCGGTCCTGTGTGGTCACGCAGCTGGGTCATCGCCAGCCCCGCATAACCGCAGGGGTTAATCCGTCGAAACGGCCCAAGGTCCATATCGACATTCAGCGCCAGGCCATGGAACGAACAGCCGTTGCGAATCCGCAGGCCCAGGGAGGCGATCTTCGCCCCGTCGACATACACGCCGGGGGCGTCGGCCTTGGCCTCGGCGCTCACGCCATAGCCGGCCAACAGTTCGATCAGGCAACGCTCCATCCGGCTGACCAGTTCGCGCACGCCAAAACCCAGGCGGCGAACGTCCAGCAACAGGTAGGCCACCAGTTGGCCGGGACCATGATAGGTCACCTGGCCACCACGATCGACCTTGACCACCGGAATATCCCCCGGCAGCAGCACATGCTCGGCCTTGCCGGCCTGGCCCTGGGTGAACACCGGCGGATGCTCCACCAGCCAGATTTCGTCCGGCACGTCCGCGCTCTTGCGCGCATCGGTGAAACGCTGCATTGCCTGCCAGACCGGCTCGTAAGGGGCCTGGCCGAGCTCGCGAAAGCCCAGCACGCCAGTCATCAGAGCACCATGTGTACGAAACCGGTGGCCCGCAACTCGCTGTTGATGTCGTACAGCTGGTCCTGGCCGGTGGCCACGATGTGCAGCTGGATCGTGGTGTACTTGCCGTTGGTGCTCTGGCGCTCGTCCACCCGGTTATCGTTGATCGTGGCGTGTTTCTTGACGATCTCGACGATCTTGTCCTTGTTGCCCACACCCGTGTCGCTGATGACCTTGACCGGGTAGTCGGTAACGGGAAATTCGATTTTCGGTGCTTTTACTTCAGTGTCTGTCATGACAATAACGGCCTCGTAAGCCCAGGCAACGGACATACCTCACGCCCGGGTCAGGCGCGAGGTACGCAAATCGACACTCTCTGTCAGCAGTCGAATGCCTTAGTTGAACATGCCGTAGAAGAACATACGGATGCTGTCCCACAGGCGACGGAAGATACCACCTTCCTCGACCGCGTCCAGCGCGATCAGATCGGCGCTGTGTACCACTTTGTCGTCCAGTCTGACTTCAACTTTACCGATCACGTCTCCCTTGGCAATCGGGGCGACCAGTTTCGGGTTCATGGTCATGCTGGCCACGAGCTTCTTGAGCTGGCCTTTAGGCATGGTCATGGTCAGGTCTTCGGCCAGGCCGGCCTTGACCTGGTGGGTGGTGCCTTTCCAGACCGGCGCCTGGGCCAGTTCCGCGCCCTTCTGGTAGAAGGTCTGGGTTTCGAAGAAGCGGAAACCGTAGGTCAGCAGCTTCTGGGTTTCAGAGGCGCGGGCCGATTCGCTGTTGGTGCCGAACACCACGGCGATCAGGCGCTGGCCGTCACGTACCGCCGAGGCCACCATGCAGTAGCCGGCCTCTTCAGTGTGGCCGGTTTTCAGGCCGTCGACGGTCTTGTCGCGCCACAGCAGCAGGTTGCGGTTAGGCTGCTTGATGCCGTTCCAGAAAAACTCTTTCTGCGAGTAGATCGCATAGTGCACCGGGTCGAGACGAATGATCGCCCGGGCCAGGATCGCCATGTCGTGAGGCGACGAGTAGTGATCCGGGTTCGGCAGGCCGGTCGGGTTCATGAAGTGGCTGTTGGTCATGCCCAGTTCGGCCGCCGTCTTGTTCATCATGTCGGCGAACGCGTCTTCGCTACCGGCGATGTGCTCGGACAGCGCCACGGTGGCATCGTTGCCGGACTGGATGATGATGCCGTGCAGCAGGTCACTGACGGTCACCTGCGAGCCGACCTTGATGAACATCCGCGAGCCGCCGGTGCGCCAGGCGTTTTCGCTGACGGTCACCATATCGTTCTCGCCGATCTGGCCGCGACGGATTTCCTTGGTCGCGATGTAGGCGCTCATCAGTTTGGTCAGGCTGGCCGGGGGCAGGCGCTGGTCGCCGTTGTTCTCGACCAGCACGTTGCCGCTGGCGGCATCCATGAGTACGTAGGCTTTGGCGGCCAGTTGCGGCGAAGCCGGCAGGGCCATTTCATCGGCGGCCCAGGCGGCAGGCGCAACGATCAGGGGTACAAGCAGGCACAAACGTTTGGCAAAGGTGGTGATGTTCATCCGTCTCTCGAAATCGCTAATGGAAACTTGCCCTCGCGGGCAAAAATAAATCCGGCAGTTTTTCCAACTGCCCCGTGTCAGGTTGCTCGCTCCACCACCCTTTCCAGGCTTTTATTATCAAACGAACCAACAACCCAGGACCCGGCCCTTGAAAAGCAGCCCAATCCACAATTGTGCCTGTGTTACTCCGACGTCACCACACTTGGTGAACCGAGATTGGCCAGACGTACGCTGTTCTGCACTTGCTGGACTTCACCCGGCGTGCCGATCGGCCCCATCCGCACCCGATGCAGGGTCTGCTGGTTGCGCACGATCGAGCTGACGAAGACCGGCGCCTTCACCATCGAGCTTAGCTTCGACCTCAACAGTTCGGCAGCGTCCGGGTTGGCGAACGCGCCCACCTGGAGATACTGGCCAGAGGCTTGTGCAGAACCGTTTTTTTTTGCGTCAGCCTGTGCCTGTACGGGCACAACGTCGGTGGCGTGTTGCTGCGGTGGCGGCGTCCACTGCTCGATCGTCCCGGTGGACGCGGTCAGGGCCGGGGCCTGGGCCTGCGCCACTTGCGGTTCGTTGAGCATCAACGGCGCCGGACGACCACGCTGGGCCCACCATTCCTGCGGGTCGATGCCCTCGACCTTGACCCGCGCCGTGCCGACCTCGGCATAACCGAGCTTCTTCGCGGCGGCGTAGGACAGGTCGATGATCCGGTCCGAATAGAACGGCCCGCGGTCGTTGACCCGCAGGATCACGCTGCGGTTGTTGTCCAGGTTGGTCACCCGCACATAGCTGGGCAACGGCAGGGTCTTGTGCGCGGCACTCATGCCATACAGGTCATACACCTCGCCATTGGCGGTGTTCTGGCCATGGAACTTGGTGCCGTACCAGGACGCCGTGCCCTGGGCCACGTAGCGCTTGGAGTCGGTCAGCGGGAAATAGGTCTTGCCCAGCACCGTGTAGGGGTTGGCCTTGTACGGCCCGGTGTGCAGGGTCGGCGTGGCATCCGGGATACGCGACACGTCGACGTCCCACCACGGCGCACCATCTTTGTGGGCACGGTTGATGTCCAGGCCCGGCTTGGCGCGGATGGTATTGGAGGCGGACGACGACTGATACGGCGAGCGGCTGGTCGAACAACTGACCACCAGCACCGCCAACGCGGTGTAAGCCAACAGCTTCAGTGGTTTTGGAATCGGCAAAGCCTGCATTACTTGACGCCCCGTGCTTGGACCAACAGGTCAGACAGCTGATGCACGGCCATGGCGTACATTACGCTGCGGTTATAGCGCGTGATCGCATAAAAATTCTTCAGGCCCATCCAATATTCCGGGCCATTGTCGCCATCCAGGCGAAACGCCGTCACTGGCATATCATCGCGTAGCGCATCATGACTCGACCAGCCCAGCGCCCGCAACTCCCCAACGGTCTTGACCGGCTCAAGCCCCGGGCTCAAACCCTGGTCGACCTGGTCGCCACGCACGTCCGCGCGACTGACCACCGGCTCCCCGGCAACCCAGCCGTGACGCTTGAAATAGCTGGCCACGCTGCCGATGGCGTCGTCGGCGTTGGTCCAGATATTGATATGCCCGGTGCCGTCGAAATCCACCGCATAGGCACGAAAACTGCTCGGCATGAACTGCGGCAGGCCCATGGCCCCGGCGTAGGAGCCCTTGAGGCTCAGCGGGTCGAGCTGTTCTTCGCGGGCCAGCAGGAGGAACTCGCGCAACTCCTTGCGGAAAAAATCGGCCCGCGGCGGATAGTCGAAGCCCAGGGTCGACAAGGCGTCGATCACCCGGTAATTGCCGGTATTACGGCCAAAAAAGGTTTCCACGCCGATGATCGAGACAATCACCTGGGCCGGCACGCCGTATTCCTGCTCGGCACGGGCCAGGGCCGCTTCATGCTGGCGCCAGAAGTCGACGCCACGGGCCACCCGCGCATCGGTGATAAAGATCGGCCGGTATTCCTTCCACGGCTTGACCCGTTCCGCCGGGCGGGAAATCGCGTCGAGAATGCTCTGCTTGCGCTCGACCTGACGGAACACCTCCATCAGTTGCTCACCGGCAAAGCCGTAGTCGCGGGTCATTTCCGCGACGAACTGGGCCACTTGCGGCGAACCTTCGTAGTCACCGGCCAGCGCGCCCGTCCCTGCACCCAGACAGCCGACCAGGCCTATCCATGGCGCACATCGAGCCGCCCAACCGCGCAATACTTGCATTGAATTGTTCACCTTGCTCAAACCTGTGCGATCCACTTGCGGTGGGTATGGATCGACATCAAAACCCCAAACGCTGACAGCAGTGTCACCAGCGAAGTTCCGCCGTAGCTAATGAATGGCAACGGCACTCCCACCACTGGCAGCAGACCGCTGACCATACCGATGTTGACGAAAACATACACAAAAAACGTCATGGTCAGGCTGCCGGCCAGCAGTTTGCCGAACAGTGTCTGGGCCTGGGCGGTGATCACCAGCCCGCGTCCGATCAGCAGCAGGTAGAGCAGCAGCAAGGCGCAGATGCCCACCAGGCCGAACTCTTCGCCCATCACCGCGATAATGAAGTCGGTGTGGCTTTCCGGCAAGAAGTCCAGGTGCGACTGGGTGCCCAGCAGCCAGCCCTTGCCGAATACGCCGCCGGAACCGATGGCGGCCTTGGACTGGATGATGTTCCAGCCGGTGCCCAGCGGATCGCTTTCCGGGTCGAGGAAGGTCAGGATCCGCTGCTTCTGGTAATCGTGCATGATGAAGAACCACATGCCCACCGCCACCGGGATCGCCGCCGCCAGCACGCTGATGATCCAGCGCCAGCGCAGGCCGCCCATGAACAGCACGAACGCGCCGCCGGCCAGCACCAGCAGCGAGGTGCCGAGGTCGGGCTGGCGGACGATGAGGATAAACGGCACACCGATCAGCATCAGGCTGATGGCCACGTGCTTGAGCTGCGGCGGCAGGGTGCGCTTGGACAGGTACCAGGCGATGGTCGCCGGCATCAGGATCTTCATGAATTCCGACGGCTGGAAGCGGATCACCCCGGGAATGTTGATCCAGCGTGTGGCGCCCATGGCGTTGTGGCCCATGACATCCACCACCACCAGCAGCATCACCCCCAGCACATAGGTCAGTGGCACCCAGCGGGCCATGAAGCGCGGTTCGAGCTGGGCGATCACGAACATCGAGACCAGGCCGATGCCGAAGGAGGTGGCCTGCTTGATCAGCAGGTCCCAGCTCTTGCCGCTGGCCGAATAGAGGACGAACAGGCTGCCGGCCGCCAGGGTCAGCAGCAGGACCAGCAAGGGACCGTCGATGTGCATGCGTTGCAACAAGGTGGCCCGGCGGCGCATCACATCTTCACTGGAGAGGATGCGGTCGAAATTGGCGATCAAGGCATCACCTGCAAGGGGGTTGAGTCGGCATATTCAGGTTTTAGCTTGCCATCCGGGCCGAGCAACCAGGCGTCCATGACCTGGCGAACCACCGGCGCGGCGACGCCGGAACCGGACTCGCCGTTCTCGACCATCACCGCCACGGCGATTTTCGGGTTGTTGGCCGGGGCGAAGCCGACGAACAGGGCGTGATCGCGATGACGTTCCTGGACTTTCGAGCGGTCATACTTCTCACCCTGCTTGATCGCCACGACCTGGGCGGTCCCGCTCTTGCCGGCGATCAGGTACTGCGAACCGACGGCCGCCTTGCGCGCGGTGCCACGGGCGCCGTGCATCACTTGCTGCATACCGTGGCTGACCTTTTCCCAATCCGATGGGTTACGCAGGACGATATCCGGCATCGGGTCGTTATCCAGCGGTTTCTGGCCTTCGATGGTCTTGGCCAGGTGCGGACGGTTCCACACCCCCTTGTTCGCCACCAGCGCCGTGGCCTGGGCCAGTTGCAGGGGCGTGGCCTGCATATAGCCCTGGCCGATCCCGAGGATCAGGGTTTCCCCCGGGAACCAGGCCTGGCGCCGGGTGCTGCGCTTCCATTCGCGCGAAGGCATCAGCCCCGGCGATTCCTCGAACATGTCCAGGGAGACCTTCTGGCCCAGGCCGAACTTGTTCATGTAGGTGGACAGCCGGTCGATGCCCAGCTTGTGCGCCAGATCATAGAAGTAGGTGTCGTTGGAACGCATGATCGCCGTGTCCAGGTCCACCCAGCCATCGCCGGTGCGGTTCCAGTTGCGGTATTTGTGATCGTAGTTGGGCAGTTCGTAATAACCGGGATCGAAGACCCGCGTCGACGGGCTGACCACGCCGCTGTCGAGCCCGGCAATCGCCACCGCCGGCTTGATGGTCGAGCCCGGCGGATAGAGGCCACGCAGCACCCGGTTGAACAGCGGCCGGTCGATGGAGTCGCGCAACTCGGCGTAGGCCTTGAAGCCGATCCCGGTGACGAACAGGTTCGGGTCGAAACTCGGCTGGCTGACCATCGCCAGCACCTCGCCAGTGGCCGGGTCCAGCGCCACCACGGCGCCACGGCGGCCGCCGAGGGCCTCTTCGGCGGCTTCCTGCAACTTGATGTCCAGGCTCAGGACGATGTCCTTGCCCGGCACCGGGTCGGTGCGCTTGAGCACCCGCAGGATACGCCCGCGGGCGTTGGTCTCGACTTCCTCGTAACCGACCTGGCCGTGCAGCTCGGCCTCGTAGAAACGCTCGATGCCGGTCTTGCCGATATGGTGGGTACCGCTGTAGTTCACCGGATCCAGGGTCTTGAGTTCGGCCTCGTTGATCCGCCCCATATAACCTACCGAGTGCGCGAAGTGCGCACCCTGGGGATAGTGGCGAACCAATTGCGCCACCACCTCGACGCCCGGCAGGCGGAACTGGTTCACGGCCACGCGGGCGATCTGCTCTTCGGTCAACTCGAACAGGATCGGCACCGGCTCGAACGGCCGCCGGCCCTGGCGCACGCGTTTTTCGAAGAGGACGCGATCGTCCGGGGTGAGCTGCAGGACCTCGACCAGCACATCCAGCACCTGGCGCCAGTCACCCGAGCGTTCACGGGTCACGCTGAGGCTGAAACTGGGTCGGTTATCCGCCACCACGAGGCCGCTACGGTCGTAGATCAGGCCGCGGCTCGGTGGAATCGACTGGACATGGACGCGGTTGTTTTCCGACTTGGTCGAGTGATAGTCGTACTGGACCACCTGGAGGAAATACAGCCGGGCGATCAGCACGCCGATCAGCGCCACCACCACAATTGCGCCGACCACGACACGGTTACGCACCAGACGGGCGTCTTTCTCGTGGTCCTTGAGGCGAATCGGCTGGGTCATTCGGCAGGCTTATTTATGGTAAGGATGCCCGGACAGCACGGTCCAGGCGCGATACAGCTGTTCACCGATCAGGATCCGCACCAACGGGTGCGGCAAGGTCAGCGGCGACAGCGACCAGCGCTGATCGGCCCGCGCACAGACTTCCGGCGCCAGCCCCTCGGGGCCGCCGACCATGAAGTTGACCGTGCGCGAATCCAGCCGCCAGCGATCCAGCTCGACCGCCAACTGCTCGGTGCTCCATGGCTTGCCATGGACCTCCAGCGTGACGATCCGCTCGTTCGGACCGACCTTGGCCAGCATCGCTTCGCCTTCCTGACGGATAAAGCGCGTCACGTCGGCGTTCTTGCCCCGGGTATTGAGCGGAATTTCCACCAGTTCCAGCGCCAGTTCGGATGGCAGACGCTTGGCATACTCATGCCAACCCTCTTCCACCCACTTGGGCATGCGTGAACCGACAGCAATCAGGCGCAGGCGCACAACGCCACCTTATTCCTGATCTTTGTTGAGCTTGATGAAGTGCTCATGGGTGTTTTCCGGGCTGTGGTGCGCGGCGCTGGCCGAACGGCTCTGCTCGGCACCCTGCCACAAACGCTCCAGGTCATAGAACTGACGAGCACTGGCGGTCATCATGTGGACGATCACGTCGTCCATGTCCAACAGCACCCAGTCGCTGTCGCCCTTGCCTTCTTCACCCAATGGCTTGATGCCCAGGGCCTTGACCGCTTCGCGGACCTTGTCCAGCATCGCGCCGATCTGGCGGTTGGAGGTACCGGTGGCGATGATCATGAAGTCGGTGATGCTCTGCTTTTCGCGAACGTCGATCACCAGGATGTCCTGGCCCTTGACGTCTTCCAGGGCCGCTACGGCAACCTTGACCAGCTCTTCACCCTTGAGCGGCTCGCCGCTGAGGACTTTCTCCGGCAGCGGAGCACTCTTGAACGTGCCTTTGCGCTTTACTTTGTTTACGTCGTTGTTGGTCATATAAAACTCGTTTTGCTCATATGTTCGGGCGCTTCAATACACGACTATTCGTGCTTTCAAGCGCGCCGTTTCAGTTCGACGCACGGTACAGCCCGTGCGCATCGATATAGGCCAGGACCGCGTCAGGCACCAGGTAACGTACCGACTTACCGCTGGCCAGCAGTTGACGGATCTGGGTGGCCGACACCGCGAGGGGTGTCTGCCAGACGAATGTAATATGCCCGCCAGGCCCCGGCAGGGCCTTCGGGTCGCTGACCGACCGCGCGGCCAGCAGGTTGCGCAAGGCATCCGGCGGTTCGCTGTCGGCATCCGGGCGTTGCAGCACCAGGATATGGCAATGCTGGAGCAATTCTTCCCAGCGGTGCCACGTGGGCAGGCCGCAAAATGCGTCCCAGCCCAACAACAAGAATAACTGGTCATCGGCGGCCAGCTCGGCGCGCATAAGTTCCAGGGTGTCGATTGTGTAGGACGGCTTGTCCCGTTGCAGCTCGCGGTCGTCCACCACCAGCGGGCTGACGCCGGCCACCGCGCAATCGACCATCGCCAATCGATCGATGGCCGAGACCTGCGGTGTATCACGATGGGGCGGCCGGGCACTGGGGGTCAGGCGCAACTCATCGAGGTCCATCAGTTCCGCGACTTCCAGGGCACTGCGCAAATGGCCGATGTGCACCGGGTCGAAGGTTCCGCCGAGCACGCCGATACGCCGGGGCGAAACCTGGCGCGGGCTGACGACGGCTGACGGACGTTTACTCACTCGTTCAGACCGCGACCTGACCGCGCAACTGCCCGTCGCCGACCACGATGTACTTCTCGCAGGTCAGGCCTTCCAGCCCTACCGGGCCGCGGGCGTGCAGCTTATCAGTAGAAATGCCGATCTCGGCACCCAATCCGTATTCGAAGCCGTCGGCGAAGCAGGTCGGGGCATTGAGCATCACCGAACTGGAGTCGACTTCGGCCATGAAGGCCCGGGACTGCGCCAGGTTTTCAGTGACGATGGCGTCGGTGTGGTGCGAACCATAGTGATTGATGTGCTCGATGGCCGCGTCCAGCCCGTCGACCACACGAATCGACAGGATCGGCGCCAGGTATTCGGTGCTCCAGTCTTCTTCGGTGGCGGCGACCGCCTCGATCACCGCACGGGTCCGCTCGCAACCGCGCAGCTCGACACCCTTGGCGCGCAGGCGCTCGGCCATGGCCGGGAGGAATTCGGCGGCGACCGCCTTATCCACCAACAGGGTTTCCATGGCGCCACAGATGCCATAACGGTAGGTCTTGGCGTTGAAAGCGATGTCACGGGCCTTCGCCAGGTCGGCGTGGGCGCTGACATACACGTGGCAGATGCCGTCCAGGTGCTTGATCACCGGCACCCGCGCCTCGCGGCTGACCCGCTCGATCAGGCCCTTGCCACCGCGCGGCACGATCACGTCGACGTACTCGGGCATGCTGATCAGCGCGCCAACGGCGGCGCGGTCGGTGACTTCCACCACCTGCACCACGGCGGCCGGCAGACCGGCCTCGTCCAGGCCGCGCTGGATACAGGCGGCAATGGCACGGTTGGAATGAATGGCCTCGGAGCCGCCGCGCAGGATGGTCGCGTTACCCGACTTGAGGCACAGGCTGGCGGCATCGATGGTCACGTTCGGCCGCGACTCGTAAATGATGCCGATCACGCCCAGGGGCACGCGCATCTTGCCGACCTGAATCCCCGATGGCCGGTAACTCATGTCGCGGATCGCCCCCACCGGGTCCGGCAAGCTCGCCACCTGACGCAGGCCGACGATCATGCCGTCGATGCGCTCAGGGGTCAGGGCCAGACGTTCAACCAGTGCAGGCTCCAGGCCATTGGCGCGGGCGGCGGCCAGATCGAGTTCGTTGGCGGCACTCAGCTCGGCGCGGGCAGCGTCCAACGCAGCGGCGGCGGCCAGCAGGGCGCGGTTCTTCTGCGCGGTGCTGGCACGGCCGATCACGCGGGAAGCCTCGCGGGCAGCGCGACCCAGACGGGTCATATAGTCGAGAACGGACTCAGTCATGGCTCTAAGGGGGACTTGGCAAAGAGGAAAGCGGCCGATTATAGCTGTCGCGCCGCCTCACGGACAGCGGTGCCGGGCGGATGGTCGAAATGGAGGGCAAATAGCCGGTGTTCAGACTCGATTAAGGCATAAAACGTTATGCTTGCCCTCCCATCAGCCATCAACAGTCTCGCGCCCACGATGTCCAGCCTCACTCCAGCGCCCTTGCCGAACGCCCTGCCCGACGCCTTTTTCGACCGTGATGCGCAGTTGCTCGCCCGTGAATTGCTGGGCAAAGTCGTTCGTCACAAAGTCGGCGAGCTCTGGCTGGCCGCGCGGATCATCGAGACCGAAGCCTATTACCTCGAGGAAAAAGGCAGCCATGCCTCCCTCGGCTATACAGAAAAGCGTAAGGCTTTGTTTCTGGATGGCGGACATATCTATATGTATTACTCCCGTGGCGGCGATTCGCTGAACGTCAGCGCCCACGGGCCGGGCAACGCGGTACTGATCAAATCGGCTTATCCGTGGGTCGACGAGCTGTCTGGCGCGGCCAGCCTGGCGCAGATGCTGCTGAACAATCCGGCGGCCAATGGCACCGCGCGCCCCACGCAGAAGCTGTGCGCGGGGCAGACCCTGCTGTGCAAGGCCCTCGGGCTCAAGGTGCCGATGTGGGACGCCAAGCGCTTCGACCCACAGGGGCTGGTGGTCGAGGATGTCGGCGTCCAAGTGACACAGATCATCCAGACCACCCGCCTGGGCATTCCCGACGGGCGTGACGAACAACTGATGTACCGCTTCGTCGACGCGACTCATGCGGCATATTGCACGCGCAACCCGCTCCGGCGGGGGCAGGTCGAAGGTCGCGACTATTTTTTGCACGGTTGAAAAAGGAAGTCTTCCATGGGCCCATGGCTCGATAGCATCACCGGCTGGCTGACCGCCAACCCACAATGGCTGGGCGTGGCGATTGTCATCGTCGCCTGCCTCGAATGCCTGGCCATCGTCGGCAGCATCGTGCCGGGCACGGTCACGCTGTTCGCCATCGCCTTACTGGCCGGCAGCGGCGCCCTGCCCCTGGGGGAAACCCTGCTGCTGGGGTTCATCGGTGGCCTGATCGGTGATGTGATCTCCTACACCCTGGGCCGCCGCTTCCACCAGAACATCCGGCGCCTGCCGGGCCTGCGCAGTCACCCGCAGTGGATCAGCGGCGCCGAAAGCTACTTCCAGCGCTACGGCATCGCCAGCCTGCTGGTCGGACGTTTTATCGGCCCCCTGCGCCCGATGCTGCCCATGATCGCGGGCATGTGCGACATGCCCTTGCCGCGCTTTATCGGCGTCAGCCTGATCGCCGGCGCCGGCTGGTCGGTGGTCTACCTGCTGCCGGGCTGGGCCACCGGTGCGGCCATCCGCCTGCCTTTGCCCGAAGGGTTCTGGGCGCAGACCGGCGTGGTCGCGTTCGGCCTCGTCGCGCTGCTCGGGCTGTGCATCCATTGCAGCGTGAAACGCCATCCCCGGGCCACCCTGCTGATTTCGGGCTTGAGCCTGGCATTGCTGGTCAGCCTGTTTATCGGCTACCCCCACCTCAAGGCCTTCGACCAGGGCCTGATGGCGCTGGTCCAGGAACATCGCGACCAGGCGCTGGACGTGGCGGCGGTTGTCGCCACGCGCCTGGGCGACTTCCGCATCCAGTTCATCGTCGCCGGAACACTGACCGCACTGCTGTTTCTCGCCCGCCAATGGCGCCAGGGACTGTTTTTCGGCGCCACCCTGGCGGTAACGGCGCTGGGCAACACCGCCGCCAAATACTTCTTCGCGCGGATCCGCCCGGAAGTCCTGGCCGAGCCGATCACCAGCTTCAGCATGCCCAGCGGCCACAGTTCGGGCTCGTTCGCGTTTTTCCTGATGCTCGCGGTACTGGCCGGGCGCGAACAACCGCCACGGATGCGCATGACCTGGCTATTGCTCGGCTGCCTGCCGGCGCTGGTGGTGGCGCTGTCACGGGTATACCTGGGCGCGCACTGGCCCACCGACGTCCTGGCCGGCGCCCTGCTCGCCATCACGGTGCTCGCCGCCAGCCTGAGCCTCAGCCAGCGTTTCATGCCGCTACCGGCCATGCCTCCACGGGCCTGGTGGCTGATCCTGCCGGCCGCGGTGGCGATCTACGGGTTTCATGCGCTGTGGCATTTGCAGCATGAGATCGGCCGATACGCCTATTGAGGGGTTTAGGGCGGGTCGCTTTCCACGACTGCAAGGTTGATGGCATAAAACCGACCGTCCTCGCCCTGCACGACTTCATAGGTCACGGTATCGCCGGCCTTCAAGGTCGGTCCACCGTCAGCAGCCGATTTCACGTGAAAGAAAAGCTCTCGTCCGTCCAGGTGCGCTGTGATCACGCCCACTCCGCCTCGGGCGGAGTCATAACGTTCTTCTCCGTGCTTATCCATCACTGTTTCTCCCAAAAAGGAAGAGGCACACTCGGACGCCGAACTTATAAAGCTCGATCATCCAGGGGATGTTTGGACAGCCCTGTCTACACGGCAAATTCTCAAAGTATTTGAACTTCTTCCGCTTGCAGACCCTTTTGCCCTTGGGCAGTTCTAAAGCTCACTTTCTGCCCCTCAGCGAGACTTTTAAAACCAGTCCCCTGGATGGCTTTGAAATGCACAAAAACATCCGGGCTACCATCATCTGTCGTGATAAACCCAAAGCCTTTCGCATCATTGAACCATTTGACCGTACCATTTTTTCGATCTGACATTTCCAATCTTCCCAGCTGCTGAATGACGCAAGCTCGTTCGTGGACAACTTTCGTCCTACGAGCTTTCCATATTGACTCATGTCAAGACTGGATCCATTACGCACGGCCGGCTACTGTCATTTCTGACAGGTTTTCAGATTATTTTTATATAACGGTTATTCCATGTCATTACATGGGCGCACTCAAGCAAACAACTCGCCCTGCAATTCGTCCAATAACACCTGAATCGCATCCAGGCGCTGCTGAGGGTCATCCAGTTCCAGCAGGTCGATCTTGTCCAGTTCGGAAAACGGCAGCAGATAGGCCAACTGATTGGCCAGCGATTGCTGTCCGGTCGCTTCGCTGCCCATATTCAAGGCCGCGACCATCGGGTGTTCGGCCAGTGCCTTGAGCAGCGCCACCAGGTCCTCGTCCTCCTCCTGCAACGGCTGTTCGGGGGCTTCATCCAGCCACTCGACCTCGGCGACCGTCAGTTGATCGCGCTGCAACTCACTGCTCAGCACGCGGAAACGCCGAGCGCCTTCGACCCGAATGCCCAGCAAGCCGTTGTCCTGCTGCTGGAAATCGCGGATCAGGGCTTCGCAGCCGACCAGGGCAAAGCCTTCCGGCGCATCGCCGACCTCCTGGCCCTCAAGAATGCAGACCACACCAAAACCGCTGCCCTGTTTCATGCAGCGACTGATCATGTCCAGGTAACGCGCCTCGAAAATCTGCAAGTCGAGGATACAACCGGGAAACAGCACGGTGCTCAGGGGAAACAACGCCAGATTCATAACGATTTCCTTAAACCACCAAAGTCACCGCCAACGGCAGCAAGACTGCCGTGGCCACGCCCATCAGGCTCATCGCCAGCGCCGCGAAAGCGCCGCATTCTTCACTTTCCTGCAAGGCGACCGAGGTGCCCACCGCATGAGCGGTCATGCCCAGGGCCATGCCCCGGGCTTCCGGTGCATGGACACCCAGCCGCGTCAGCAACCAGGGCCCGGCAATGGCGCCAATTACCCCGGTGATCAACACGAACACCGCCGCCAGGGCCGCCACGCCGCCGATCTGCTCGGCCACCAGCATGGCGATGGGCGAAGTGACCGACTTGGGCAGCAGGGTCATGAGGATCATGTGGTCGGCCCCGAACAACCAACCGAAGAACACGCCCAAGCCTGTCGCCAATATCCCACCAATCACCAGCGTAGTAAAAATCGGCCAGAACAACTGCCGGATTCGCCTCAGGTTCAAGTACAGCGGCACGGCCAGCGCCACCGTCGCCGGCCCCAGCAGAATACCGAGGATCTCGGTGCTCCTGCGGTATTCGGCGTACTCCAGGTCGCAGAGCAACAGGATAGCGACCACCAGCGCCATCGAGGCCAGGACCGGCTGCAGGAAAACCCAGCGGGTCTTCTCGAACCCCGCCAGCACCAGTTGATAGGTACCCAGGGTAATGCCGATGCCGAACAGCGGATGATGGATCACCGCCGTCCAGGCCCCCTGCCAATCGAAGTTCATGGTTGTTCTCCACGCCTGGCGTGGCGTTTGATCAGGGCATTCATCAACACCCCGGCGAATGCCATGGAGATCAGCACCGACAACACCAGCGCACCGGCAATCGCCCAGAAGTCCGCAGCGATCTGTTTGGCATAGACCATCACCCCCACCGCCGGCGGCACCAGCAACAACGGCAGATAACGCAATAAGCTGGACGCCGCCTCGCTCAGCGGCGCGCTGACTTCACCGTTCAGCATCAGAAACACCAGCAAGAGCAACAGACCGATAATCGGCCCCGGCAACACCGGCACACACAAATGATTGAGGGCGGTGCCGAGCAACTGAAACAGCACCAGCCAGGTCAGGCCGCGTAACAACATCCGAACTCTCCCCTGAAGATGCCAGCATTATAAGCATGCCCATACACCGCCATTCGCCAAAGGTATGGTGGCTTGACCGGGCACATGTCCCATGATGATCTACAGTGGTTGCCAAGGGCTGCAACCCGAGGCCCGATAACTCGATAGACCAAGGAGTGTGTCAATGCCCTATGTACCTGTAGCGCAGCTCAACGATTATGTCGGCAAGGAACTCGGACATTCCGAATGGCTCACCATCGACCAGGCGCGGATCAACCTCTTCGCCGAAGCCACCGGCGACTATCAGTTCATCCATGTCGACCCGGTCAAGGCCGCGCAAACCCCGTTCGGCAGCACCATCGCCCACGGTTTCCTGTCGCTGTCGCTGATTCCAAAACTGATGGAAGACATCTTCATCATGCCCGAAGGCCTGAAGATGGCGGTCAACTACGGCCTGGACAGCGTGCGCTTCATCCAGCCGGTAAAGGTCGACTCGCGGGTGCGCCTCAAGGTCGCCCTGACCGAGGTCACCGAGAAGAAACCCGGCCAATGGTTGCTCAAAGCCACCGCCACGCTGGAAATCGAAGGCCAGGAAAAACCCGCTTATATCGCTGAACCCCTGTCACTCTGCTTCGTCTGATAACCAGTACTCACGAAACAGAGTGCACTCTGTTTCGTGCAGGACACTGGACACGCCATATTGCTACGGCATACTCGGTCCCCTAATTATCCGGATCCCGTTATGCGCCCACTCGTACCCCTTGCTTTGACCCTGCTGCTCACCGCCTGCGGTGATGGCGAATCGCTACTGCCGCCGGACGCTCGTCTGCCGGACGGCGGTCGCTATCGCGGCGAAGTGGTCAATGGGCTGCTGCAAGGCCAGGGACGCATCGACTACCCCAGCGGCAGCTGGTACGCCGGCCAGTTCGACCATGGCCAGTGGCAAGGCGACGGCGAGTGGCATGGCAGCAATGGCGAGGTCTACAAGGGCCAGTTCCAGCAGGGCCTGTTCCACGGCCAGGGCACCTTGACCGTGCACGACAGCAACTACACCGGCGGCTTCAAGCAGGGCCGGCGCGACGGCGAAGGCACGCTCAAAGAAGCCGGCATGACCTACCGTGGCGAATTCAAGGACGACCAGTACTCCGGCCTCGGCCACCTGGAACTGGAAGACGGCAGCCAATACCAGGGCGAGTTCGCCCACGGCAAGCCCAACGGTGAAGGCCAGCGCAGCGATGCCAACGGCAACCTGTTCACCGGCCACTTCGTCAACGGTCAACTGGAAGGGGTCGGCACCTTCAACAGCGCCGACGGCGACCAGTATGCCGGCGGCTTCAAGCGCAACCAGCTGAATGGCAAGGGCCGCTACGAAAACGCCGATGGCGATGTCTGGATCGGTGAGTTCAAGGAAGGCGTGCTCAACGGCAAGGGCCAACTGATCGGCGTCGACGGCAGCCACTATCGCGGCGAGTTCAGCGAGTGGCGCTTCAACGGCGAGGGGCATTTGACCCTGGCCGACGGCAGCGTCTACATCGGCGAATTCGCCAGCGACACCTATAACGGCCGTGGCAGCCTGACCCTGGCCGACGGCACAGTGCAAAGCGGCACCTGGACCAACGGCCAGCGGGTCCGCGATGCCGACGGCAAGCTGCTGCCCGATCTGCTGGAGCTCGGCCTGCTGGCCCAGGGCCCGCTGCTGGAAAAAGCCCTGGCCGCCGTGCCGGCCTCGACTCCGGCCATCGAACTCTACAGCCTGGTGCTGGCCGGCGACGGCAAGCAAAGCGTCTTCATGCGCGAGGCCGATTACGTCAACCAGATGCTCGCCACCCGCTTCGGCGCCTATGGCCAGATCAGCCTGGTGAACCATCGCGACCACCTTGGCGATCGCCCGATGGCCACCCGCGAGAACCTGCGCCGCGCCGCCCAGACCCTGGCCGAGCGCAGCGGGCCGGAAGACCTGATCTTCATCTACCTGACCAGCCATGGCACCCATGAACATGAGCTGGTCCTCGATCAGCCGCGCCTGGAACTGGCCGACCTGCCGGCCGACGAACTGGCCTCGGCGCTGGCACCGCTGAAGAACCGCGACAAGGTCATCGTGATTTCCGCCTGTTACTCCGGCGGTTTCATCCCGGCGCTCAAGGATGAAAGAACCCTGATCATGACCGCGTCCCGCGAAGACCGGGTCTCCTTCGGTTGCTCCGAGGAGGCGGATTTCACCTATTTCGGTGACGCCCTGTTCGCCCAGGCGCTGAACCAGACCGACGACCTGCAGCAAGCTTTCGCCCTGGCCAAGGCCCATGTCGCCGAGCGCGAACAGGCGGATAATTTCGAAGCATCGGAACCACAGATCTGGGCCCCCAAGGGTGTGCTGGCACATTGGCAGGCACTGCGTAAACAACAGGCACGAAAAGCGTTGCAAAGCGCTTCGCTAGACAGCAAGACTGCCAAGAGCAACTAAGCTGAACTGTATCAAGAGGGGTATTTTATGTACTTGACGCCTCAGCATATCCTGCTCGCTGGAGCCACCGGTCTGACCGGTGAACATCTACTCGACCGCCTGCTCAACGAGCCGACGGTTACCCGTGTACTGGCGCCGTCGCGCCGACCGCTGGCCGAGCATCCGCACCTGGAAAATCCGGTGGGCGATCCAGCGATTTTCCTGCCGCAATTGAGTGGCCGCGTGGACCTGGCGATCTGCTGCCTGGGCACCACCATCAAGCTGGCGGGTTCCGAGGAAGCGTTTCGTGCCGTGGACCATGACATGGTCGTGGCTTTCGGCAAGCGCGCGCGGGAAATGGGCGCGCGGCACCTGATCGTGGTCAGTGCCATCGATGCCGATCCGAAGTCCAAGGTGTTCTACAGCCGGGTCAAGGGCGAGATGGAACAGTCACTGCGAGCGCAGAACTGGCCGCAGTTGACCATCGCCCGACCCTCGTTATTGCTGGGCGAGCGGATCGAGCCGCGCCTGGCGGAACAGTTGGCGGCACCGCTGTCGAAGCTGATTCCAGGGAAGTATCGCGGTATCGAAGCCTGCCAGTTGGCGCGAGCGCTGTGGCGCCTGGCGCTGGAAGAGCAGGACGGGGTGCGGGTTGTCGAGTCGGACGAATTGCGCCGGTTGGGCAAGTAACCTCACCTTGCAGGAGCTGGCTTGTCGGGACGCAGCAATGAGGCTCTTGAGTCTTGCGGTGCCTATCCGGACGCCATCGCCAGCAAGCCGGCTCCTGCAGGGTTGGGCACGAAGATGTTTTTGTGCTGGAACACCGATTTAACCTGTCGGAGCCGGCTTGCTGGCGATCCGGGTGCAGGGCACCCGGTTCTACAACCCACCCGTCGCCTGATACCCCACGCCCAGCACCGTCAACACCGACAACGGCAACAACAGCGTATCCAGCAACGCGCTGGCCGGCAGATCCACCCCGGGATAACTCGGCGCCTCCGCGCCAAAGTGGTCATAAGCGCAACAACCACCCTGCAACGCATACAAATCCAGGCGCATTCCCGAATACACGATGGGTGCTCCGGTCTTCCCGGCATCCAGGGTCCGCACGGTCGCACAGCCGGCCAGCTGCAGCGCCAGCAACAGGTACAGCAGCGACCTACTCATCACTGCTCAAATGATGCTCACCCCAACGTGGCAGCATGTCCTGGGGGATATTCAACAGATTGAGAATCCGCGCCACGACAAAATCCACCAGGTCATCGATGGTCTGTGGCTGATGATAAAAGCCCGGCGACGCCGGCAGGATGGTCACCCCCATATTCGACAGCTTGAGCATGTGCTCCAGGTGAATACTCGAATACGGCGCCTCGCGCGGCACCAGGATCAACTGGCGGCGCTCCTTGAGGGTGACATCCGCCGCCCGCTCGATCAGGTTGTTGCAGGCCCCCGTGGCAATGGCCGACAAGGTCCCGGTGGAACACGGCACCACCACCATCGCCGCCGGCGCGCCGGAGCCCGAAGCCACCGGCGACATCCAGTCTTCCTTGCCATACACCCGAATCTGCCCGGCGGCCGCGCCGGTGTACTCGGTGAGAAAAGCCTGCATCATCTGCGGCTTGGGCGGCAGCGCCACGTCGGTCTCGGTGGCCATCACCAACTGCGCGGCCTTGGAGATCAGGAAGTGCACCTCGCGGTCCTCACGCACCAGGCAATCGAGCAGGCGCAGACCATAGGGCGCGCCGGAAGCGCCGGTCATCGCCAGGGTGATGCGTTCCGGTCCGTTGTTCATTGCAGCGCCTCGGCCAGTTTGCCGTGCAGGCCGCCAAAGCCGCCGTTGCTCATGATCACCACGTGGGTGCCGGGTTTGGCCTGGCTTTTCACCCGTTCGATAATGCCTTCCAGGGAATCGCTGACGATGGACGGTACCGAGCACAACGCCGCGGTGGCGCCCAGGTCCCAACCGAGATTGGCCGGCGCATACCAGATCACCTGGTCGGCCTGGACCACGCTGTCCGGCAAACCGTCGCGGTGGGCACCGAGCTTCATCGAGTTGGAGCGCGGCTCGATAATGGCGATCAAGGGCGCATCGCCGATTTTCTTGCGCAGGCCATCCAGGGTGGTGGCAATCGCCGTCGGGTGGTGGGCGAAGTCGTCATAGATCGTCACCCCGTGGACTTCGGCGACTTTTTCCATCCGCCGCTTCACGCTCTTGAACGCACTGAGGGCGGCAATGCCCATGGCTGGCACCACACCGACATGCCGCGCCGCCGCCAGGGTGGCCAGGGCATTGGCAACGTTGTGCTGGCCAGTCAGATCCCACTCGACCACACCTTGGGCCACGCCTTCGAACATCACTTCAAAGCGCGAGCCATCTTCGCTGAGCAACTTGACCTGCCACTGACCGCCGGCGCCGGTGGTCTGCACCGGGGTCCAGCAGCCCATTTCGATCACCCGCTGCAACGCCGGCTCGGTGGTCGGGTGGATCACCAGGCCTTCGCTCGGGATGGTCCGCACCAGATGGTGGAATTGCCGCTCGATCGCCGCCAGATCCGGGAAAATATCCGCGTGATCGAATTCCAGGTTATTCAGGATCGCGGTGCGCGGACGGTAGTGGACGAACTTCGAGCGCTTGTCGAAAAAGGCGCTGTCGTACTCATCGGCTTCGATCACGAAGAACGGCGTGCTGCCCAGGCGGGCCGACACCGAGAAGTTCTGCGGCACGCCGCCGATCAGGAAACCCGGGCTCATGCCGGCGTGTTCCAGGACCCAGGCGAGCATGCTGCTGGTGGTGGTCTTGCCATGGGTGCCGGCCACGGCCAGGACCCAGCGGCCTTGCAGCACATGGTCCGCCAGCCACTGCGGGCCGGACACATAGGGCAGGCCCTTGTTCAAGACGTACTCGACCGCTGGATTGCCACGGGACATGGCATTGCCGATCACCACCAGGTCCGGGGCCGGATCGAGTTGTGCCGGATCGTAGCCCTGGGTCAGCTCGATGCCCTGGGCCTGGAGCTGGGTACTCATCGGCGGATAGACGTTGGCATCGGAACCGGTGACGTGATGGCCCAGTTCCTTGGCCAGCACGGCCATCGAACCCATGAACGTACCGCAGATACCCAGAATATGAATGTGCATAGTCGACCTCGTAAAACGTGGTCGCAGGTTAGCCCAGGGCGGGGGAAATCGCACCTGGTGTTTCTGGCTCAAGGACGCCTTCGCTGGCAAGCCAGGCTCCTACAGTTATGCGCCATACGCACCATGGCGTTACAACACAAATCCTGTAGGAGCAGGGCTTGCCCGCGAAGGCGTCAGTACAGGCACACTTGTACTCGAGACCGAAGCAGGCCTAGCGAGCGATCCCGTGCTTGCGCAGCTTGCGATACAAGGTGTTGCGACTCACGCCCAACTGCTCCGCCGTGTGGGTCATATGCCAGCGCTGCTGCTCCAGGGCATTGAGCAAAGCCAGGCGCTCGGCGTCTTCGAGGGGATGTGCGGACGGCTCATCAACCGCCACCGCAACCAGGCTCGGCCGCGCCTGGCGGATCAGCGTCGGCAGGTCCTCAAGACCGATCCGACCGTCCTCGCACAACGCCGCCAGCGTGCGCAACACCGTCCGCATCTGCCGCACATTGCCCGGCCATTCGAACGCCAGCAGCGCCTGGCGCGCGGCCGCGTCGATCAATACGGGCTGCTCGCCGGCCTCCTCCGCCAGCAGGAAATCCAGCAACTGCGACTTGTCGCTGCGCTCACGCAACGCCGGCAGGCCGACCTCCAGCCCATTGAGCCGGTAGTACAAATCCTCGCGGAAGCTGCCGTCGCCGACCCGCTCCATCAGGTTGCGGTGCGTGGCGCTGATGATGCGCACATTGACCGCCTCCGGTTCGCCGCCGATGGGCACCACCTGGCGATCCTCCAGCACCCGCAGCAGTCGGGTCTGCAAGGCCAGCGGCATATCGCCGATCTCATCGAGAAACAGCGTGCCGCCATCGGCCTGTTGCAGCTTGCCGCGCATGCCTTCCTTGCGCGCGCCGGTAAAGCTGCCGCCGCGATAACCGAACAGTTCGCTTTCGATCAGGCTCTCGGGAATCGCCGCGCAGTTGAGGGCGACAAAGGCCTTCTCGGCGCGCTGGCTGGCCTGGTGCACCGCCTTGGCGAAGGCCTCCTTGCCCGAGCCGGTTTCGCCGTTGATCAACAACGGTACATCACGCTCGAAAACCCGCAGCGCCCGGCGAAAATCCGTCTGCAAGGCCGGATCGCCGAGGCAGATGTTGGACAGCTTCGGTCGCTCCAGCGGCATCGGCGTCGCTGCCAACACCTTGGGCACACTGCGTGGCTGGCCACGCAACACCGCGAACAGGGCCCGGCCATCACGGGTGCGCAACGGCCAACTGGCGCTGGCCTGGGCACTGGCGCGGCCGAGCAGTTCATCCAGCGAGCAGTCGAAGAACGCCTCCACCGGCTGGCCCAGCAAACCGCTGCGCCCCTGCCCCAGCAGGTTCAGGGCACTCTGGTTGACGGCACTGATCCGCCCTTCGCCATCAAACGCCAGCAACCCTTCGCTGAACAGCCCCACCGACTCGGCCTGCAAATGGAAGCGCAGCAGCCAGTGGTTGTCGTAATGGCGGAGGAAATAGCAGCTCTCGATCATCTTCGCCGAGAGGTTGACCAGCGCCATGGTGTGGAACTGACTCTGGCGCGACACGTCCGGGCGGGCCGAAGACACGTCGAGCACCGCCATCAATTCGCCATGAGGATCGAAGACCGGGCTGGCGGAACAGGTCAGGCCGGTGTGGCGGCCACGGAAATGTTCATCCTGATGAATGGTCAAAGACTGGCGCTCCACCAGGCAGGTGCCGATGCCGTTGGTGCCTTCGCAGGCCTCGCTCCAGTCGGCGCCGAGCCAGAGACCGGCGCGCTCGAAGATCTTGCGTTCGGCGGGGGCGGTGACGCAGTTGAGGATCACCCCGCGGGCATCGGTGAGCAGCACCGCGTGACCGGCGCCGGAGAGCTGCTGGTGCAGGCTGGTCATTTCATTGCCGGCGATCTGCAGGACCTGGCGCAGGTGCTCGCGGCTTTCCAGCAGGCGACCATGCTCGAGCACGGTGGGGGCGATGCTCAGCGAGGGGTCGAGGTGATAGTCCTCCAGGCAGCGCAGCCAGGAGCGGGCGATGGACGGGTCACTGCCGGGGCCACCCGGGTGGGCTTTGCCCTGGGTCACGGTCAGCACCTGCTGGGCATGGCGACTCAGATGGTTGTTCTGCATTTCTTATTATTCTCCCGACCTGTAGGAGCCGACTTGCTGGCGATGGGGCCAATGAGCCTTGCATCGCCTGATCGGCCGCTATCGCCAGCAAGCCGGCTCCTACAAGGTTTCGTGGTGTCCGAAAATATCGTGCACATTCACCTGGATGCCCAGCATCCTCCAGCCACCCACGCAATGCAATCACCCTGCGACTGGCGAGTCACAGGCTGTGCCAGGAGTGGCACAAACTGTCCCCCTGACTGTGTCACCCCTGTCGCAATACCCCCGCCATCCGTCATCGAACACACCTGGCAACCGCTCTGGCGCCCGGTCCACGACGCACTGGCCCGACCTTTGCTCTACGCTTATCAAGCGCTCAAGCGCGTACTCCCTTATAAGCACAATAGCCAAGGAGACACACCATGCGTTACGCCCACCCTGGTACTGCCGGCGCCATCGTTACGTTCAAGTCCAAGTACGGCAACTACATCAATGGTGAATTCGTCGCGCCTGTCGACGGCCAGTACTTCACCAATACTTCTCCGGTCAATGGCAAGGCCATCGCCGAGTTCCCCCGTTCCAACGCCAAGGACATCGACAAGGCCCTCGACGCCGCCCATGCCGCGGCCGATGCCTGGGGTGCCACTTCGGTCCAGGCGCGCTCACTGGTCCTGCTGAAAATCGCCGACCGTATCGAACAGAACCTCGAACTGCTGGCCATCACCGAAAGCTGGGACAACGGCAAGGCCGTGCGCGAAACCCTCAACGCCGATATCCCGCTGGCCGCTGACCACTTCCGTTACTTCGCCGGTTGCCTGCGCGCCCAGGAAGGCAGTGCCGCGGAAATCGACGGCAACACCGTGGCCTATCACATCCATGAACCACTGGGCGTGGTCGGGCAGATCATCCCGTGGAACTTCCCGATCCTGATGGCCGCCTGGAAACTCGCCCCGGCCCTGGCCGCCGGCAACTGCGTGGTGCTCAAACCGGCCGAGCAGACTCCACTGGGCATCACCGTGCTGATGGAACTGATCGGCGACCTCCTGCCACCCGGCGTATTGAACGTGGTGCAAGGGTTCGGCAAAGAAGCCGGCGAAGCCCTGGCCACCAGCAAGCGTATCGCCAAGATCGCCTTTACCGGCTCGACCCCGGTCGGCTCGCACATCATGAAATGCGCGGCCGAGAACATCATCCCGTCCACCGTGGAACTGGGCGGCAAGTCGCCGAACATCTTCTTCGCCGACATCATGAAAGCCGAGCCGAGCTTTATTGAAAAAGCCGCCGAAGGCCTGGTCCTGGCCTTTTTCAACCAGGGCGAAGTCTGCACCTGCCCGTCCCGCGCCCTGATTGAAGAGTCGATCTACGACGAGTTCATGCAAGTGGTGATGAAGAAAGTCGAGCAGATCAAACGGGGCGACCCGCTGGACACCGACACCATGGTCGGCGCCCAGGCTTCCGAGCAGCAGTTCGACAAGATCCTCTCCTACCTGGAAATCGCCAAGCAGGAAGGTGCGCAGTTGCTGACCGGCGGCCAGGTGCAAAAACTCGAGGGCGATCTGGCCACCGGCTATTACATCCAGCCGACCCTGCTCAAGGGCACCAACAAGATGCGCGTGTTCCAGGAAGAAATCTTTGGCCCGGTGGTGAGCATCACCACCTTCAAGGACGAAGCCGAAGCCCTGGCGATTGCCAACGACACCGAGTTCGGCCTGGGTGCGGGCCTGTGGACCCGTGATATCAACCGCGCCTACCGCGTGGGCCGGGCGATCAAGGCCGGTCGCGTCTGGACCAACTGCTACCACCTGTACCCGGCGCATGCGGCGTTCGGCGGTTACAAGAAGTCCGGCGTGGGTCGCGAAACCCACAAAATGATGCTCGATCATTACCAGCAGACCAAGAACCTGCTGGTGAGCTATGACATCAATCCGCTTGGGTTCTTCTAAACCCTGAGGCCGCCTTCGCGGGGAAGCCCTGCTCCTACAGTTATGCGTCGTATGCACTACGGCGTTACAACACAAATCCTGTAGGAGCAGGGCTTGTCGGGGCGCCGAACCGCCGCGAAGAGGCCCCCACTGACACCCCAAAAACAACGCCTGGCCGCTCTGGCACGGGCTTTGCGTGCACGCTGTACAGAAAATCGACACCCGCAAGTCCAACAACCCAACAATAAAAATGACAAGCGAGGACTTATGACAACCCAAACAGCACTCAAACCCACCCTCGGCACGCTGCATCTATGGGGCATTGCCGTGGGCCTGGTGATCTCCGGCGAATACTTCGGCTGGAGCTATGGCTGGGGCACCGCCGGTACCCTGGGCTTTCTCGTCACCACCCTGCTGGTGGCGACCATGTACACCTGCTTCATCTTCAGCTTCACCGAACTGACCACCGCGATTCCCCACGCTGGTGGGCCCTTTGCCTACAGCCGTCGGGCCTTTGGCGAACGCGGCGGACTGATCGCCGGGATCGCCACCCTGATCGAATTCGTCTTCGCTCCACCGGCCATTGCCATGGCCATCGGCGCCTACCTCAACGTCCAGTACCCGGACCTCGACCCGCGCCTGGCCGCCGTCGGCGCCTATGTGGTGTTCATGGGCCTGAACATCCTTGGCGTCAGCATCGCCGCCACCTTCGAACTGGTGGTGACGGTGCTCGCGGTCGCCGAGTTGCTGGTGTTCATGGGCGTGGTCGCGCCGGGCTTCAGTTTCAGCAATTTCGTGCTCAACGGCTGGTCCGGCTCGACCAACTTCAGCATCGACTCGATCCCCGGCATCTTTGCCGCGATCCCCTTTGCGATCTGGTTCTTCCTGGCCATCGAAGGCGCGGCCATGGCCGCCGAAGAAGCCAAGGACCCCAAGCGCACCATTCCCAAAGCCTATGTCGGCGGCATCCTGACCCTGGTATTCCTGGCCCTCGGCGTGATGGTGATGGCCGGCGGCGTCGGCGACTGGCGCCAGCTGTCGAACATCAACGACCCGTTGCCCCAGGCAATGAAAGCCGTGGTCGGCAACAACTCCAGCTGGATGCACATGCTGGTGTGGATCGGCCTGTTCGGCCTGGTGGCGAGTTTCCACGGCATCATCCTCGGCTACTCGCGGCAGTTCTTCGCCCTGGCCCGGGCCGGTTACCTGCCACGTTCGCTGGCCAAGCTGTCACGTTTCCAGACCCCGCACCGGGCCATCCTGGCCGGCGGCGTAGTCGGCATCGCGGCGATCTACAGCGACGGCCTGGTCAACCTGCAGGGCATGAGTTTGACGGCGGCGATGATCACCATGTCGGTATTCGGCGCCATCGTGATGTACATCATCAGTATGCTGAGCCTGTTCAAACTGCGTAAAACCGAGCCGAACCTGGAACGCAGCTTCCGCGCCCCGGGCTACCCGATCGTCCCGGGTATCGCGCTGGTCCTGGCGGTGGTGTGCCTGATTGCAATGGCCTGGTTCAACACGCTGATCGGCCTGATTTTCCTCGGTTTCATGGTGGTAGGTTTCATCTACTTCCAATTGACCGCCAGCCAGCGCCTGGACGCGCCGGCGGACGCTATGCTCACGGGTAACTGATTGCACCAGCGCGGGGCGTCCCGCGCCCCGACGCTGTACATATGAACACCGGCTACATTCATCGCCTGCAAAGGTTCAGGAGGACCCCGCCCCATGGCCACATTCGCCCATTCCGTCGGCGCCCAGACCTATCGCTTCGACAGCCTCAAGGATGTCATGGCCAAGGCCAGCCCCGCCCGCTCCGGTGATTTCCTGGCCGGGGTCGCCGCCCTCAATGACGGCGAACGGGTCGCGGCCCAGATGGCCCTGGCCAATATTCCCCTCAAGCATTTCCTCGAGGAGATGCTCATCCCCTACGAATCCGACGAAGTCACCCGGCTGATCGTCGACACCCACGACAAACAGGCCTTCGCCGTCGTCAGCCACCTGACCGTCGGCGGCCTGCGCGACTGGCTGCTCAGCGACGCCGCCGACGAACAGAGCCTGCGCGCCCTGGCCCCGGGCCTGACCCCGGAAATGGCCGCCGCCGTGTCGAAGATCATGCGTGTGCAGGATCTGATACTTGTCGCCCAGAAGATTCGCGTGGTGACCAAATTCCGCGGCACCCTGGGCCTGCGCGGTCGCCTGTCGACCCGCCTGCAACCCAACCACCCCACCGACGATCCGGCCGGCATCGCCGCCAGCGTCCTCGACGGCCTGCTCTACGGCAACGGCGACGCGATGATCGGGATCAACCCGGCCACCGACAGCCTGACCTCGATCTGCGACCTGCTGAACATGCTCGACGCAGTGATCAAGCGCTACGAAATCCCCACCCAGGCCTGCGTGCTGACCCACGTCACCACCTCCATCGAGGCGATCAACCGCGGCGTTCCCCTGGACCTGGTGTTCCAGTCGATTGCCGGCACCGAAGCGGCCAACGCCAGTTTCGGCATCAGCCTGAGCGTCCTGCAGGAAGGCTACGACGCCGGCCTGAGCCTGAATCGCGGGACCCTCGGGCAAAACCTGATGTATTTCGAGACCGGCCAGGGCAGTGCCCTGTCGGCCAACGCCCACTTCGGCGTCGACCAGCAGACCTGCGAAACCCGCGCCTACGCCGTGGCCCGGCATTTCAAACCTTTCCTGGTCAACACCGTGGTCGGCTTTATCGGCCCGGAATACCTCTACAACGGCAAGCAGATCATCCGCGCCGGCCTCGAAGATCACTTCTGCGGCAAGCTGCTGGGCGTGCCCATGGGCTGCGACATCTGCTATACCAACCACGCCGAAGCCGACCAGGACGATATGGACACCCTGCTGACCCTGCTGGGGGTGGCCGGGATCAACTTCATCATGGGTATCCCCGGCTCCGACGACATCATGCTCAACTACCAGACCACCTCGTTCCACGATGCCTTGTATGCCCGCCAGACCCTGGGCCTGAAGCCCGCGCCGGAGTTCGAACAGTGGCTGGCGAAGATGGGCATCTTTACCCAGGCCGATGGCAAGGTGCACTTTGGCAACAGCCTGCCCCCGGCGTTTCGCCAGGCACTGGCGCAGCTCGGATGAACGACATGGCCAAAGAGATCGACAACGACAACCCCTGGCTGCAACTGCGCCGCCTGACCCCGGCGCGTATCGCCCTGGGACGCACCGGCACCAGCCTGCCCACTAGCGCGCAACTGGATTTTCAGTTCGCCCACGCCCAGGCCCGCGATGCGGTGCACTTGCCGTTCGACCACGCGGGTTTGAGTGCCCAGCTCGCCGAACGCGGTCAGGAAACCCTGCTGCTGCACAGCGCCGCCGATGACCGCCACAGCTACCTGCAACGCCCGGACCTGGGCCGCAAGCTCAACAGCGCGTCGGCCCAGCAGCTACGCGAGCATGCGCAGGCTTACCCCGGCGGAGTCGACCTGGCCATTGTCGTCGCCGACGGCCTGTCGGCACTCGCTGTACATCGCCACACGGTGCCGTTCCTGACCCGCCTGGAAGAACAGATAGAGGCCGAAGGCTGGTCACGGTCGCCGGTCGTCCTGGTGGAACAGGGCCGCGTGGCGGTTGCCGATGAGGTCGGCGAACTGCTGGGGGCGAAAATGGTGGTGATCCTGATCGGCGAACGCCCGGGCCTGAGCTCGCCGGACAGCCTGGGTTTGTATTTCACCTATAATCCCAAGGTCGGCCTGACCGACGCCTACCGCAACTGCATCTCCAACGTACGCCTGGAGGGCATGAGCTACGGCATGGCCGCGCACAAATTGTTGTACCTGATGAAAGAAGCCTGCCGCCGACAATTATCGGGGGTCAATCTCAAGGACGAGGCTCAAGTGCAAACGCTGGAGAGTGATTCGGATGTCCATTCGAACGGCAACTTCCTACTGGGCCCGCCCCAAGACTGACCGTCATCCGGATTGCGCTTTTCCCGCGCTTTGGGCAGCATCGACGCTGCGGCTGCCCGAGTGAACCGTTTGCCGTCATATCCACGAAGTTGAGGCCTGATCTATGCGGATTACTCAAGCGACCCTGGAACATCTGGACCTGCTGACGCCCCTGTTCGTCAAATACCGTGAATTCTACGGCGCACTGCCCTTCCCTGATTCGTCCCGCAGCTTTCTGGAAAAACGCCTACGCCGCAAAGAGTCGGTGATTTACCTGGCGTTGGCCGACGATGACGACAAAAAGGTGCTCGGTTTCTGCCAGCTGTACCCAAGCTTTTCTTCGCTCTCGCTCAAGCGGGTATGGATTCTCAACGATATCTACGTCGCCGAGGACGCCCGTCGCCAGCTGGTGGCCGACAATTTGATGCGCGCGGCGAAGAAAATGGCCCGTGACACCCACGCCGTTCGTCTGCGCGTATCCACCAGCAGCGACAACCTGGTGGCGCAGAAAACCTACGAATCCATTGGCTTTCGCGAAGACAGCGAATTCAAGAACTACGTGTTGCCGATCGACGAAAAGTGATCACCAGACGCGCCCTGTAGGCGCTGGCTTGCCAGCGATAGCGGTAGTGAATATCACATCGCAATCACTGGCAGTCGAGCGTCGACCGGCGCTCTCACAGACGTGTGCATAACCTTCGCCCGACATCCCCCGCTACAAACTCAGCAGGCAGAAATCTCTCCAACTCTTATAATCCCGCTTTCCCACGGAATGTACGAAAAAACTACATTCCTTGTAGTTAACTGCGCATATCTATTTTCCTTGCACGGGTCCGCCGAGTCGGACCGTCCACACAGGTGCCACCCATGGATTTCAACCCGATCGACATAGTCCTGCATCTCGATGTCTACCTCGACATGCTGGTGAACAACTACGGGCCCTGGATCTACGCCATCCTGTTCCTGGTGATCTTCTGCGAAACCGGCCTGGTGGTGATGCCGTTCCTGCCGGGCGATTCGCTGCTGTTCATCGCCGGCGCGGTGGCCGCGGGCGGCGGCATGGACCCGGTGCTGCTGGGCGGCCTGCTGATGCTGGCGGCGATTCTCGGCGACAGCACCAACTACATCATCGGCCGAACGGCGGGCGAGAAACTCTTCAGCAATCCGAACTCGAAGATCTTCCGCCGCGACTATCTGCAGAAGACCCACGACTTCTATGACCGCCATGGCGGCAAGACCGTGACCCTGGCGCGCTTCCTGCCGATCCTGCGGACTTTCGCACCGTTCGTCGCCGGCGTTGGCAAAATGCCTTACCCGCGTTTCTTCATGTTCAGCATCCTCGGCACCATTCTCTGGGTCGGCGGCCTGGTGACCCTGGGTTACTTCTTCGGCAACGTGCCGTTCATCAAGAAAAACCTGTCGCTGCTGGTGATCGGCATCATCCTGCTGTCGCTGTTGCCGATGATCGTCGGCGTGGTCCGTAGCCGCTTCGGCAACACCACGTCCAAAGCCGGCACCCACTGATCCCGTGTGGTCGCTGAGTGCCTGGCGTCGCCGGCGAACCCTGGCCCGCCATCCGGTTACCGATGAAACCTGGCAACGGGTCCGTGAACACCTGAGCTTCCTCGACGGCCTGAGCGCCGCCGAGGATCGCTGGCTGCGGGAGCACAGCGTGCTGTTCCTCGACGACAAGCACCTGAGCGCCTTGCCAGGCGTGGAACTGGACCAGGAAAGCCGCCTGCTGCTGGCGGCCCAGGCGCAACTGCCGCTGCTGCACCTGGGGGACTTGAACTGGTACCAGGGTTTCCATGAAATCGTCCTCTACCCGGACGACTTCCTCAGCCCCCAGCGCCATCGCGACGCCAGCGGCGTGGAACACGAATGGGATGCCGAGCACAGCGGCGAAGCCTGGCAACAGGGCCCGATCATCCTCGCGTGGCCCGGGGTACAGGCCAGCGGTGGCTGGGAAGGCTACAACCTGGTGATCCACGAGCTGGCGCACAAGCTCGACATGCTCAGCGGCAGCGCCAACGGCCTGCCACCGTTGCACGGCGACATGCGCGTGGGCGATTGGGCCAAGGTCATGCAACATGCCTACGACGACCTCAACCGCCAGTTGGACCGCAACCCCGACGCCGACACCGCGATCGATCCTTATGCAGCGGAAAACCCGGCGGAATTCTTCGCGGTGACCAGCGAATATTTCTTCAGTGCCCCGGATATCCTGGCCACCGCCTACCCGCAGGTGTACGAGCAATTGCGCGCGTTCTACCGCCAGGACCCACTGGCGCGGCTGCAACATCTGCAGGCCCACGACCCGCGCTACCAGCCCGAAGCACAAGGCCCCGACGCCACACCGCACCTGTAGGAGCCGGCTTGCTGGCGATAGCAGTCGTCAGCACACCACAGGGCTTCGGGACCTCACACTACCCAGCAGCCCCCGACCAAGGTGGTATTCCACACGTCCCGCCGACCGTGGCATCGCCCCCGGAATATGCCTATAATCCCCGCCACTTTTTGGTCAAACCGGCCAAGTTTTCTGATCAACCAACGGGGGCATCGCCCAATGAGCTATAGCAAGATTCCGGCTGGCAAAGACCTGCCGAACGACATCTACGTCGCGATCGAGATTCCGGCCAACCACGCGCCGATCAAATACGAAATCGACAAAGACAGCGATTGCCTGTTCGTTGACCGTTTCATGGCCACCCCGATGTTCTACCCGGCCAACTACGGTTTCATCCCCAACACCCTGGCTGACGACGGCGATCCCCTCGACGTGCTGGTCGTGACCCCGTACCCGGTCACCCCAGGCTCGGTCATCCGTGCCCGTCCGGTCGGCATCCTGCACATGACCGACGACGGCGGCGGCGACGCCAAGGTCCTCGCGGTCCCGCACGACAAGCTGTCCCAGCTGTACGTCGACGTGAAGGAATACACTGACCTGCCACCGCTGCTGCTGGAGCAGATCAAGCACTTCTTCGAGAACTACAAGGATCTCGAAAAGGGCAAGTGGGTGAAGATCGAAGGTTGGGGCGATGCCGAAGCCGCCCGTGCCGAAATCATGAAGTCGGTCGCCGCTTACAAGGGCTGATCCGCCGCGCCCTGGCGCGAATTGAAAGACCCCGGCTTGCCGGGGTTTTTTTGTGCCTGTTTACCAATAAACAAACAAGAGCTTTAATGGGTAAACACGACGATTCAGATTCAGCTATTTGAGTGTAGGAATTCTGAACAAACCCAATCAGTTCGTGTGCTGGCGGGGACAATTTTTGAACACCTCGTTTATTTAAACAGGTGTAGCACGCCAGTAAACTCTGTGTTCATGAATACATCAGGTGATCGCTTAAGGGCCCTCCTGCGGGAGTGCCACCTATCTGCTTCGGACTTCGCTGCCAACCGGCAAGTGACGCCGCAGCACGTCAATAACTGGTTCAAGCGCGGCATTCCCATGGCGCGACTGGACGAGATAGCCGAGCTGTTGTGCGTCAACAGCCGCTGGCTGCGCACCGGCGACGGCCCCAAGCACCCCGGCGGTTCGGCCAACGAGGCGCAAGGTGAACACGAAGGGATGACGCTCCATGACAGGGAGCCCTACTCGTCCCGTGACGATCTGGCAGCGACCGAGCGCAACGATGTGCAGGTGCCGCTGTACAAGGAGACGCCGACGGCCCCAGGATCGAGCCTGACCCAGGTTGCGATCATCCCCGGGCGCAAGGTACGCCTGCCCTATCGCATCCTGCAGGCCATGGGCGTCGAGCCGGACCAGGCGATTTGCGCGCCCATGACCGGCACTGGCATGGCGGAAAAGATCCAGGACGGCTCCACCATTGCCGTCGATCGCAGCCTGACCCAGGTGGTGGATGGCGAGATCTACGCGCTGGAGCACGACGGCATGTTGCGGGTGAAGTATGTCTATCGCCTGCCGGCGGGGGCCTTGCGGCTGCGCAGCCACAACAGCGCCGAGTACCCGGACGAAGTGTTCACGGCGGAACAGATCGACGAGCAGAACATCCAGATACTGGGTTGGGTGTTCTGGTGGTCGACGTTAAACAAACGACGGCCGCCGGTGCCCTCAAAATAGGGGACAAGACACTTCTTGTCTGAAAACGACAGCTCTGGAGTGAGGTTTTCGCTGGGAATCTGTCGTAAATGCCGGTATTCTGCGCGGCACATTTGGGCAGCGTCCTGCTTCCAGCAGGCCAGATTGCCCACGACGCGGCGCGAGACAACTGCGCGGCGTCCCACAACCAGATTTATTCTGGATGTACATTTTGAAGGCGAGCGAGGCTTACCAAAAATAAGCCAAACCCGTCCCCGAGAAGCCGGCCACAAGCCGGCTTTTTAATGCCTGTTGGAAAGCTGTCTTATTTTCTGAAAGCCGCTGCGAGCTCGCTGGATCGAGGGTTTCGATTGCGCCGGGTCATTGCGAGCCCTCTTCCATGGAGGCGTCATCACCGGCCAGCTCGCGCTCGATCTGCTCGATTTCACGCTCCTGCGCATCGACGGTCAGGCCGAGGAAGTCGAAACGGTAAGGGTCCTTCAGCGACTCACGGACCAGGTCGGAATGCGGTTTGGGCGGGAGACTCTTGAAGTTACTGACCGCCTTGCCACTGCGTTCCAGCAGACCACTCTCGACCTGCATCACCAGAATGTTGCGCGACCAGTTGTGTTCGATGGCCTTGGCGACATACCAGCGGCGGGTTCCGGGACTGGGCAGCTTGTCCAGCAGCACCAGATTGTGGCCCCAGGGCAATTGTGCAGCAGCCTGTTGCACAAATTCCGCGTCCGGCCACGCCTCGGCAAACGCGCGCATGTATTTGAGATTGCGTGGTGAAAAACCCTTCATATCGGGAGAGAACTGCGTGTAAATCTTGCGCCAGGCGCTCAATAACCTTGGTACCCCAGCCCTGCTCTGCCTGACGGGTCAAAATATCGTGGCCGATCTGCCAGTAGAGCAGAACCAGCTCACGGTTCACTGTCAGCGCGGCGAGCTGCTAGACGTTGTGGATGCAGCCTTTGAGGTCGACCAGTCAGTCGCTGTAACCTTCAGGTGGCGTGCTCAGGCTAACAGGAGTATCGCCAATGTCTTTTTCTCGTGTTTTTTCGATTCAGACTTCTCTGCGTTTACCGTCCTCTTCATGACTCCAGATTCAGGCCTTACACAAAGTGACATAAACCTCACCCAACTCCTCCTCGAATAGAACTTTTGAAATAAACCCCGACTCGGGAAATTCCCGAACCAGCGTGGCATTCCAACAATCACTGACAACGCTTGCCAATGCGCCAGCCTCCTCATAGGACATGTCCTCGAAGAAAGCAGTAATTTCCACTAAATTCAGCCAGCCGGCGATTTCTGAGCTTGCCTGCCCCTGAGCAATGCACTCTTGATAGCGATCACTATCAAAGTTTTCCTCTATAAAATAGCTCTCCCCTTTTACAGCAATAGTCGGATGAAACAGCTTGGTAAAAAACAAATAAAAATCACTACTTATGGTGTTCGTCTTCATCACCATATAAAGATATTCGAATTTCGAGAGGCTTCGCCCTCCATTGTCCGCCAGAAAACCCGAATAGCCTTGAGCACAACCTTGATCATCATTCACCCAAGAGCCATCTCCAACTTTAACTTTAAAGACCCCTTTAGACCCCACAAGAGTTTCTCACTCGTATATTTACACCCTACAGCGATAGGTAGAAGATACTTTACAAGGGCATCAACACCGCCCTAAGGCTCCGCAAATCGAATGACTTGTTTGGCACCCTACCAGTCCGCCACTCAATCAGGGTTCTAAGTACAGGGCAACGTCTTCAGAACGCAACGCAATCTGAACAATGGTTTCCCCTTTATCATTTGAAAACTCAATTTCATACACTAACTCCGACGCTGGAAACTCATAAATCACGGTCCCTACTGCCCCTCTGAGCAAACCATGCTCTGGATAATCCACAAGAAGCTTAACAACATCCAATAACTTCAGCACGAACTCGACCTCACCGTACAAAAAGAGTAGTTAATGTCGGAGCATCCGCCCCATCTACATAAATCCACCCAGTGCGAACAACTCCATTTCTTTTTGGACCAACAACTGAAATATCCACTGTAAAACGAGAGCCATGACTATCAACCTTGCCAACAATTGACTCCTGCATCAAAACACCTTTCTTTAGCTGTTTCAGTAAATCGTCTGCATGCTCCACTGTGAAGCCGAGAGCCGACTCAAATACACGAGCTTTATTACCACCCGTCGGATGAACTGGATTCAATGCATAGCTTGTCAGTTTTCTTTTATCAATAATTGCTCGGCTAGCACCTCGTAGAACACCCGCGCTTATTGGCGCTACGCCAACTTTAGGCTTGAGCGCCTTTGGGCGCTCAAGCTCAACAACCTGCGCCCCAGCCCCCTTCCCTTCGGCCCTTCCCGCCTTTTTGATTCTAGCGTTCTTGAGGCCTTGGCCGAGCCGTTTCAGTCCAGTGCCCAGACGTTGCGTCAATGCCAGGTTGCGCACCGACGCCGCGCCTTTCGCCGCTAAACCGGCACCACCGCTGTGCATGACCAAGAGCCCGATCAGCACAATCTCGAAGACCACCGCGCCGCTGAACTCGGCGATCTCTTCGCGGTTCTGGGCTTTTACATAGTCGACGGCAAATCGCGCCAGCAGGTCCCGGCTCGGCCCGTCCTCCATCACGAAGCACGCCGTTTCGTAGCTTTCGGCCAATTGTTCACGGGTGATCTTGCTTGGGTCGAAGCCCAGGGCCTCTACCAGTTCGCGATGCTGCTCCTGGGAAAAGCCGTTGCGAAAGGAGGCGATCCAACTGCCGCCATTGGAGGCATCAGCGTTCCAAGCCGCCACCACAAAATTGGAAAAGGTAACGAAGGGATTGATCAGATCGCCATATTCCTTGACGCTCTCGACCAACCCCCAAGCGCCAAGCGCCATAAAGCGCGCCCTTGCCTATCGCTAAATGGGTATAAAACGCGTTGGCGGCAAAACTGTGCTCATCCTGAATGGCCGCCAACGCCGCCGCTTCGGCACGTTCTGCCTCGAGAATCGCCTCCAACGCGGCCTGCACCTCGGCACGGCTGCGGATCACCATCCCTTCGGTGTCGACCTCCGCCAGCATCTGCGCCTGATAAGCCCCATCGGGAATGCTGCCGACAAACCGGCTGTACTCATCCAACCGTGTCCGAATGGGCTCGCCGCCGGCCGGGGTCAGCACGCAAGGCAAATCACACCCCGAGCCTTCGCCGTTATCCCAGATGAACTTCAAACCGATATGGCAGGTGCTGGTCGGAATCTGGCGCTCAATGGTCCGCTTTGCCTGGCTGTAGAAGTCGCCGTTATAAGGCTCTGGGGGCGGCGCGCGACGCTCAGTATTACGCGACGGCAAAGGAATACACGGGCCGGGCGTGGGCGAATAATTGCCCCTGGAATCGTAATGGCCCACGGTTAACGAGATCCCTGTTTCAACGGTCGTTCACTCCTTGAGAGGGACCGACAAAAACAGAAAATCAGCTATCCGGCCCAGTCGTCGAAGCTTACGGTCGGGGCCAAAAGGAAGTGACCGCATTGCGTGCCAGACAACTCAACGCCAACTGTAGGAATCCAACCTTAAGACCCACTCAACAAGCAGGCAGCCCCACCGAGATACCGCTACAATCCCGCCGAGTGATTGCCCAAGCAGCTCACTAACGTGCCAAGTCCTGCTCTCCACCTCGCGGTGTTCCCTGGCACCCACCGCCGCCGCCCCGGGCTATTTCCGGTGGCTGGCTGAACAGGCTTGCCCGAACATGACGCTCCTGCACATCCCCACCCTGCTGCTGGTCTCGGTCTTCATCTTCTGCCTGATGGGGTTGCTGAGCCTGCACGCCTGGATGCGTGAAACCCGCGAACGCTGCCTCGCCTACCTGGGCAGCATGATGTTGCTGGCGTCCCTCGGCGTCCTGCTGGTGAGCTTGCGCGGCCTGGGCGTCGACTTTGTGCCGCTGATAATCGGCAACGTGGTCCTGTTGCTGAGCGCGGCGATGAACTGGACCGCCATGCGGGTGTTTGCCGGACGCGCGCCCTCGGTTCCGGGCATGCTCGCAGGCGCACTGGTCTGGCTGGCGCTGTGCCCGCTGCCAGACTTCCTGGAGTCGCTGACATTGCGGGTGGCCGCCTACTCGGCTCTCGCGGCCTGCTACGGTGGGCTGACCCTGCTGGAGTTCTGGCGCAGTCGCCACAGCCTCGAAGCCTCCTACCTGCCCGCCCTGACCCTGACGGCGCTGAACACCCTGTTCTACTGCGTGAGGATCTTTGTCGATGCTGGCATGGGCCTGGACCAGGCGCTTGTGGGCAGTGGCGAAGGCGTGCCGTTTTTCTCCTTCATGCTGTTCGAATCCATGCTTTATGTGGTCGGGATCGGCTACGTGACCCTGACCATGGTCAAGGAGCGCGCCGAACGCCAGCTCAAGGCCGCGGCCTACAGCGACCCCCTGACCGGCGTCGGCAACCGGCGGTCATTCATGCACAAAGGCGAAAAGCTGCTGGCCGACTGTGGGCGTCAAGGCACGACAGCGGCACTGCTGCTCTGCGACCTGGACCACTTCAAGCGCCTGAACGACACCTTCGGCCATGCCGTGGGCGACCAGGCGTTGATCGCCTTCAGCCGGGTGACGACGCACATCCTGCGCCCGGCGGATGTCTTCGGGCGTATTGGTGGGGAGGAGTTTGCCTGCGTGCTGGGTAATAGCGACGAAACCAGCGCGCTTGAAGTGGCGGAGCGGATTCGCGCCGGGTTTGCCGGGCTGACGCTACTGGAACCCGGATTTCTCAGCGTGAGTATCGGGCTGGTCACCACAGGGGAATCCGGGTACGAACTCTCGCGGTTGCTGTCGGTGGCGGATGAGGCGCTTTACGCGGCCAAGGGGAAAGGCCGCAATCGAGTAGAGATTGCTGAAAGCTAGCCCTGCGGCAACACCACCAATCGCTGCCCCTGCACTGTCGCCGTCATCTGCCCGGCGTCGGCCCAGGCCAGCAGGCAATCGGCAATCGCCGGTTCCAGCTCGACCCGCACCCTGCGCACCAGGTCGCGGGCACCGAAGCGCGGATCGTGATCGCGTCCCAACCAGGCACGGGCCGACTCGTCCACCCACAGTTGGCGATGCGGCCCCAGGCGCTGATTGAGTTTGCTCAGTTCGATATCCAACAGTGCGTCGAGCCAGCGACCCTCGATGCGTTCGAACACCAGGATACGATCGATCCGGTTGAGGAATTCCGGCTCGAAACGGCTGTGCAACGCCCGCTCCAGCAGCCGTGATTCAGCCTCGGCGAACCAGCCCAGCAAACGTCTCCAGCCCCCACTCAAACGCTGCCGTCGAGCGTTGGCCTGGCGCGCCCCGATGTTGCTGGTCATGAAGATCAGGCTGTTACGAAAATCCAAAGTACGGCTGCCGCCCGCCAGGGTCAGCCTGCCACTTTCCAGAATCCCCAACAGGCTGCGCAACACCTCGTCGCTGGCCTTTTCCAGCTCATCAAACAGGACGATGCCCGGACGACTGTAAGTGCCCTCGATCAACTCACTGTCGAACAGGCTGACGCCTTCCTTGCTGCCCACATAACCCGGCGGCGCCCCGGTCAGCGCCGCTGCGTAATGCTCCTGGGCCAGGGTCTGCATATCGATGCGGCACATCGCATCGCTACGACCATGAATGGCCTGGGCCAGCAGACGGACGATCTCGGTCTTGCCGACGCCGGTCGGGCCCATGAACAGGTTGACCCCAAGCGGCCGCTCGCGGTCGCCGATGTCCGCCTTGAGCACCTTGAGCTGCGCCTCCACCGCCGCCAGCGCCGCGTCCTGGCCGACGATGCGCTTGTGCAGCAGCGCCATCACCTGCTGCGGTTCGAAGACGAACCGCGAGGTCAGCGGGCGCACCTCGGGCGGCCCCGGCGCGGGGACCTGCTGGATCGATGACATGTTTCAGCCCGCGGTCTTTTCTTTACCGCCGTGGGGCAATTGCCCCACCGGGCAGTCCGCCACGCCCACCGTGCGCCGGGTGATGTTCTCTACATTCTCCCGGGCCTTCTCCGCATCCAGGACCCAGGTGCGGTAGAACTCGAACGGGCAGTCGGCGATACCCTTGTCACCATCGCCGGAATCGTAGATGCCGGTGTAGCCACGGTGCAGCAGCTTGAACAGATGGTTCTGCGACTGGTCGTTGGCCCGCGCATCACGGATCTGCGAGATCGACAGTTGGGCGTACTGGATGCCCATTTCCTCCTCGCCACACTCGCCCAGGGTCCGGCCGTCGAAACCGATGATCGCCGAGTGCCCGAAGTACGAATACACCCCGTCGAAACCCGCGGCGTTGGCCACCGCGACATAGCAGTTATTGGCCCAGGCCATGCTCTTGGACATCTGCACCTGCTGCTCCTTGGCCGGGTACATATAGCCCTGGCAGCGGACGATCAGCTCCGCCCCCTTCATCGCGCAGTCGCGCCAGATCTCCGGGTAGTTGCCGTCGTCGCAGATGATCAGGCTGATCTTCATGCCCTTGGGGCCGTCGCAGACATAGGTGCGGTCGCCGGGGTACCAGCCTTCGATAGGACACCAGGGAATGCACTTGCGATAGCGCTGGACGATCTGCCCCTGATTGTCGATCAGCACCAGGGTGTTGTAGGGCGCCTTGTACGGGTGTTGCTCGTGGCGTTCGCCGGTCAGGGAAAACACGCCCCAGGTATTGGCCTCGCGACAGGCCGCGGAAAAGATCGCGGTCTCTTCGCCGGGAATGGTCGCGGCGGTGGCCATCATCTCGTCATGGTCATAGAGGATGCCCATGGTGCTGTACTCGGGGAACACCACCAGATCCATCCCGGGCAGCCCCTGCTTCATGCCCTTGATCACCTCGGCGATCTTGCGGGCATTGTCGATGACCTCGGCCTTGCTGTGCAGGCGCGGCATCTTGTAGTTCACGACAGCAACACCGACGGTATCCGGGCTGCTGGAAATGTCGCCATGGCGCATGGAGAAAAACCTCTGTCAGTGACTGATCATCCAGGGCCGTGGCCCGGTCTTGCTCTTGAGTCCCAGGGGATTGGCCTTGGTCGGCACCACCGGTTTGCTTGGCGCACAGCAACCGCAACCCTTGGGATGACGCCGCTGCTGGTACTCGGCGACGGTCTGCGGTGCATGGGCGCTGCGCTCGTTGGTGGCGATGGCCTGGCGCTGGCTGCTCGACAGGCAGTTCAAGGCCGGCGCCGAGAGCTGCAAGCCACCGCCAGCGCCGCCGCAATAGGGGCACTGGCAAGGTTCATGGCGTTGGTTCATGGGTCGCAGCATGGTGAAGGTGCCGCAGGCCTGGCATTGATATTCGTAGGTCGGCATGGTCCGTTCTCCCGGCGTGTTGAGCCTTACAGATCGTGGGCGATAGGCAGGTCGATGCTGCCGTCCAGGTGCTTGATCGGGCCGTTGGCGTTGGGGTTGATATCGAAGTCGAAGATCTCGGTCGGCAACCACAAGGTCGCGCAGGCATTGGGGATATCCACCACGCCGCTGATATGGCCCTGCACCGGCGCCGATCCCAGCAACGCGTAACCCTGGGCCGGGGAGTAGCCGAACTTGGTCAGGTAGTTGATCGCATTGAGGCAGGCCTGGCGGTAGGCGACGTTGACGTCCAGGTAGTGCTGCTGGCCGCTCTCGTCCACCGAGATGCCTTCGAAGATCAGGTAGTTCTTGTAGTTCGGGGTAATGGGGCTTGGCTTGAACACCGGGTTCTTGATCCCGTACTTGGCCATGCCGCCCTTGATCAGCTCGACCTTCATGTGTACCCAGCCGGCCATCTCGATGGCGCCACAAAAGGTGATCTCGCCGTCGCCCTGGCTGAAGTGCAGATCGCCTACCGACAGGCCGGCGCCGTTGACGTAGACCGGGAAGAAGATCTTCGAGCCGCGGGACAGGTCCTTGATATCGCAGTTACCGCCATGCTCGCGCGGCGGCACGGTGCGGGCGCCAGTGGCGGCGGCGTCATCGCGGGCCTGTCCCTTGAGTTTGCCCATGTGTGCGGTGGCGGCCAGTGGCGCGTTGGCCAGGGGCGGTACGCGGGTCGGGTTGGTGTCGATCAGTTCCTGTTCGCGGCGGTTCCAGTCGGCGAGCATCAGCGGATCCGGCAGGCAACCGATCAGGCCGGGGTGAATCAAGCCGGCGAAGTTGACCCCGGGGATGTGCCGCGAACTGGTGAACATGCCTTTGAAATCCCAGATGGCTTTCTGTGCGCTGGGGAAATGGTCGGTGAGGAAGCCGCCGCCGTTCTGCCGCGAGAAGAAACCGTTGAAGCCCCACTGGGACTCGGCCTTGGCGCCGATGTCCAGCAGGTCGACCACCAGCAGGTCGCCGGGCTCGGCGCCATGTACGCCGACCGGGCCGGAGAGGTAGTGCACGGTGGAAAGGTCGATATCGCGCACGTCGGAAGCGTCGTCGTTGTTCTTGATCGCCCCGGCGGTCCAGTCGTAGGTTTCGAGAATGAAGTCATCCCCCGGCTTGACCCAGCAGGCCATCGGAATGTCCGGATGCCAGCGGTTGTGGATCTGCTCGTTCTCGGTGGCGGGCTGGTTGAGGTCGACTTTGATCAAGGTATCGGTCATGGCAAAGCTCCTGGACAGTAGGGATGTGCAGCGTTGCTGGCAGTCTCGAATGGCGACGCGAATCGGCCAATACGTCGGATGACGTAGCCCCTCGCAACACCGCAATCTGTAGGAGCCGGCTTGCTGGCGATAGCGGCCGAACAGGCGATGCAAGGCTCAAGGGCCTCATCGCCAGCAAGCCGGCTCCTACAGGGGATCGTGTTGACCGGGGGTTCGAGTCCGGGTCAAGACGGCGCCTACAGAGGGTAGATGTCTATACGGAGAGGTAACGGCTGATCGTCGCCTCGTCGACCTTGTCGCGGGTTTCCTCGATGACGAAACGCCCCTTCTCGATCACCAGAAAGCGGTCGGCAATTTCCAGGGTGAAGGACAGCACCTGTTCCGAAACCACGATGGTCAAATCCCGCAGCGTGCGGATTTCCTTCAGGGTCCGGGCGATGTCCTTGATGATCGACGGCTGGATGCCTTCGGTGGGTTCATCCAGCAGCAACACCTTGGGATTGGTCGCCAGCGCCCGGGCAATCGCCAGTTGCTGCTGTTGTCCGCCCGAGAGGTTGCCGCCCTTGCGCGAACGCATGTCGTGGAGCACCGGGAACAACGCATAGAGGTCTTCCGGCACCTGGCCCCGGGCCGAAGCCGGCAAGCCGGTCTGGATATTTTCCAGCACCGTCATGCTGGGAAAGATCATCCGCCCCTGGGGCACATAGGCGATGCCGTGCTCGACCCGCTCGTGGGTCTCAAGGCTGGAGACCTCACGCCCATCGACACTGACCTGCCCACCCCACTGCGGAAGAATGCCCATCAGGCTCTTGAACAGCGTGGTCTTGCCCATGCCGTTGCGCCCCATCACGGCGACGATTTCCTGCTTGGCCACAACCAGGTCGAGGTCATGGAGAATCTGGCTCTGGCCGTAGCCACAGGACAGTTTGTTGATGTTGAACATGCCTGCTTCCTCAATGGCCCAGATAGACTTCGATGACTTTCGGGTTGCTCTGCACCGACTCCATGCTGCCCTCGGCCAGCACCTTGCCCTGGTGCAGCACGGTGACCTTGTGGGCGATGCTCTTGACGAACTCCATGTCGTGCTCGATCACCAGCACCGAACGGCCCAGGCTGATGCGCTTGAGCAACTCGGCGGTCTGCACCCGCTCGTTGACGCTCATCCCCGCGACGGGTTCGTCGAGCATCAGCAGGTCGGGGTTCTGCATCAGCAGCATGCCGATCTCCAGCCACTGCTTCTGGCCGTGGGACAGCAGGTCGGCCTGTTGCTCCAGCAGGTCGCCGAGAAAGATCTCCCGGGCCACCTCTTCCACCCGCGCAATCACCGCCGCGCTGCGCTTGAAGAACAACGCGCTAAACACCTTGCGCCCGGCCGGATAGGACATTTCCAGGTTCTCGAACACCGTGAGGTTTTCGTAGATCGACGGGTTCTGGAATTTGCGCCCGACCCCGGCGCGGACGATGTTGTACTCGTGCATCCTGGTCAGCTCTTTCCCGTCGAACTGGATGCTGCCGCTGGTGGCGCGGGTCTTGCCGCAGATCAGGTCGAGCACCGTGGTCTTGCCCGCGCCATTGGGCCCGATCACCACCCGCACTTCATTGCGGTCGATATACAGGTTGAGGTTGTCCACCGCCTTGAAACCGTCGAAGGACACCGTCAGTCCCTCGATGGCCAGCACCGGTTTGTTCATCTGAAAACCGATGGCGGTCATGGCTGTGTCTCCAGGGAAGGACGTTCAGGGGCCGGGGCTTTCGGTTCGACACGCACGGCCTGCGGCAAGGACGTAGCCACCGGTTGTGAGCGAGGAGAACGTCGCAGCAATCGAGCAAGAGCCTGGCGACCATGACTGTCCCAGAGCCCGGCCAGGCCATTGGGGAAGTACATGACCACGGCAATGAACAGCCCGCCCATCAGGTACAGCCACAGCTCGGGAAAGGACTCGGAGAAATAGGTCTTGCCGTAGTTCACCAGCAAGGCCCCATACACCGCGCCGAGCAGCGACATACGCCCGCCGACCGCGGTAAAGATCACCATCTCGATGGACGGCACGATGCCGACGAAGGTGGGCGACATAAAGCCCACCTGCAAGGCGAACATCGCGCCGCCAATGGCCGAGAAACCGGCGGCGATGCAGAACACGAATATCTTGAAAGTGGCCACGTCATAACCGGAGAAGCGCACCCGCTCCTCCTTGTCGCGCATCGCCATCAGCAAGCGCCCCAGCTTGGAAGCCAGGACAAAACGGCCGATAAAAATGCAGCCGAACAGCAGCGCCGCATTGATGAAATACAGCACCAGCTTGGCGCTGTCGGTGCGCAGGTCCCAGCCGAGCAGCGTCTTGAGATCGGTGATGCCATTGACCCCACCACTCAAGCCCTGCTGACCGACAATCAGCACCGTAAGAATCAGCGCGATAGCCTGGGTCACGATGGAGAAATACACATCCCCGACCCGTCGCTTGAACAGCGCCATGCCGATGATAAAAGCCAGCAACACTGGCACCACAATCACCGCCAGCAACGTGAAGCTGAAACTATGAAACGGCACCCAGAGCCAGGGCAGTTCGGTGATCTGGTTCCAGTCCATAAAGTCCGGAATCCCTGGCGTGGTCTGGATCTTGGTGCTGACCGGATCGGAGGCTTCCAGCTTGAGAAACATCGCCATGCAGTAGCCGCCGACACCGAAAAACACGCCCTGCCCGAGACTGAGAATGCCGCCATACCCCCAGCACAACACCAGGCCGACGGCGACGAAAGCGTAGGTCAGATACTTGCCCACCATGTTCAACCGGAAGGCATCCAGGGTCAGTGGGAACACCACGAAAATCAGCAGCGCCAACAGCGCCACGCCGAGCAGGTTCGGCTTGCCTGCCAGCATCTTGTCTAGAACGTTCATCGGCTCGCCTCTACTTGCGCACTTTGATGGAGAACAGCCCTTGGGGGCGCAGCATCAGGATCAGGATGACCCCGGACAGGGTCAGCACCTTGGCCATCGAACCGCTGAGGAAAAACTCCGAGATCGATTGGGTCTGGGCAATCACGAACGCGGACGCGATGGTGCCGAACAGGCTTTGCGCACCGCCGAAGACCACCACCAGGAAGGTGTCGACAATGTACTGCGAGCCGGCGGTGGGCCCGGTGGAACCGATGGTGGTGAAGGCCGCGCCAGCCACCCCGGCGACACCGCAACCCAGGGCAAAGGTCATGCGGTCGACCTTGCGGGTATTGATACCCACGGCCCGGCTCATCAACCGGTTCTGCACCGTGGCGCGCACATGCAGGCCCCAGCGCGAACGGTAGAGCAGGACAAAAATGCCCGCCGTCAGCAACAAGGTCAGGGCCATCATGAACAGGCCGTTGCGCGGGATCTCGATGGCGTCCGTGAGGTTGAACGAGCCCATCAGCCACTCCGGTGGCGTGGCGCTGACTTCACGGGCGCCGAACACCGAACGGAAGGTCTGCTGCATCACCAGGGACAGGCCCCAGGTTGCCAGCAGCGTATCCAACGGCCGCTTGTAGAGCCGGCTGATCATCGCCCACTCCACCAGCCAGCCGATGGCGCCGGCGATCAGAAACGACAACGCGATGGCGAAGAAAAAATAGTAGGGCTGGAACGCCGGGGCGAAATGGCTGGTCAGGCTCGAACAGACATAGGTGGTGTAGGCACCGATGGTGAGGAACTCGCCGTGGGCCATATTGATGACCCCCATTTGCCCGAAGATGATCGCCAGCCCCAGTGCCATCAACAGCAGCACGCAGAACACGGACAAACCGTTGAACCCCTGCATGGCCGCGATGGCACCAAATTCCGATAGCCATTCCATGATGATGGTCTCCTGCGGTGGAAGTAAAAAAACCGCATCCCCAGCAAACCAGCTCCTGCAGGAGCCGGCTTGCCGGCGATAGGGCCCGAACGTTATTGGTAACCTTTAGGGAACGGATTCGGCTCGATCAGACCCGACTCGTAGACCACCTTGAACTGGCCATTGGGCTGCACTTCACCGATGCGGGTCTTGCTCCACAGGTGATGGTTGTCGTGCACTTTCACGTAGCCTTCAGGCGCGGTTTTCAGCTCGATGCCTGGCGAGGCCGCGACCACTTTGTCGACGTCGAAACTACCGGCCTTCTCCACCGCCGCTTTCCACAACCACGGGCCGAGATAGGCCGCCTGGGTCACGTCGCCGATCACCGCGTCCTTGCCATACTTGGCCTTGAAGGCTTCGACGAAGGCTTTGTTGTTGGGGTTGTCCAGGCTCTGGAAGTACTTCATCGAGGCATAGAAACCGGCCATATTCTCGCCGCCGATGCCCAGCAGTTCGTCTTCAGTCACCGACAGGGTGAGCAAGGTCTGCTTGGAGGAATTGACGCCCGCCGCATTCAGTTGCTTGTAGAACGCCACGTTGGAACCACCAACCACGGCAGCGAACACCACGTCAGGTTTCTTCAGCTTGACCTTGTTGATCAGCGAGCCGAACTGGGTGTTGCCCAGCGGGTAGTAGTCTTCGCCGACCACGGTGCCGTGCAGCACGTTTTCAATGTGCTTGCGGGCGATCTTCATCGAGGTGCGTGGCCAGATGTAGTCCGAACCCACCAGGTAGAAGGTCTTGGCACCCTTGGTCTTGGCGATCCAGTCGAGGCTGGCGAGGATTTGCTGGGTGGCCTCCTGGCCGGTGTAGATCACGTTCTTCGACTGCTCCAACCCTTCATAGAACGTCGGGTAGTAGAGCAGGCCGTTTTCCTTCTCGAAGATCGGCAACACGGCCTTGCGCGAGGCCGAGGTCCAGCAGCCGAACACCGTCGCCACTTTGTCGTTGACCAGCAGCTTCTTGGCCTTCTCGGCGAAGGTCGGCCAGTCGGAGGCGCCGTCCTCCTGGATCACCTTGATCTGCCGACCGAGGATGCCGCCCGAAGCGTTGATCTGCTCGATGGCCAGGCGTTCGGCCTGGATCGAACCGGTTTCGGAAATCGCCATGGTGCCGGTGGCCGAGTGCAACTGGCCGACGGTGACTTCAGTCGGGGTCACGGCCAGGCCGGTGGTGTTGGCCTCGTCCGCCATCACGCCCTGGCTGAACACACTGGCGGCCAGTAACGACAGGGCCGCCGCTCCCAGCGCCAGACGGCGCGGCAACAGACCTTTGGTGCGGATCAATCGTGGTTCCATGCTGCTACTCCTCTGCGGTGGCGCTGCGGTTCGCCTGGGAGGGCGGCCAGCAACGGTGATGGCATCAGCATGGCGGCGAGCGACGGTGGCCGGTATACGCAGCCTGACGTAAAGGCATACGTCATTTGACGTAGGGAAAATCGCACCAAGGTGGCGCAGGCTAGCGCCCGAGGCCCGGCCCGCCTGGCGCTGCACAGAGACGCGTGCCAGCAGGCGCGAAGGCGCTCAAACAGCACGGGGCATGAAAATTGCTCAATTTTTCACCACACCATCGCCAGGCACGGAGCGCCTTGACCGCAGGAGTCTTTCACCGTGCTACCACCCGGCACCCAGCGCATCGCCAAGATCCGCCGCGACTACAACAGCTGGGTCGCCGACGAGACCATGGAGGACTACGCCCTGCGCTACACGCCGAAGTCCTTTCGCAAGTGGTCGGAACTGCGCATTGCCAACACCGCCCTGGGCGCGGTGTCGTTCCTCGCCCTGGAGGCGATCGGCGGAGTGCTGGCCCTGAGTTATGGGTTCACCAACACCTTCTGGGCGATTCTCGCGGTGAGCCTGGTGATCTTCTTCACCGGCCTGCCCATCAGCTACTACGCCGCCCGCTACGGCGTCGACATGGACCTGCTGACCCGCGGCGCCGGCTTCGGCTATATCGGCTCGACCATCACCTCGCTGATCTACGCCAGCTTCACCTTCCTGTTTTTCGCCCTGGAAGCGGCGATCATGGCGTTGGCCCTGGAGCTGTACTTCCATATCCCGCTGGCCTTCGCCTATGTGATCTGTTCCGTGCTGGTGATCCCGTTGGTGGCCTACGGGGTGACGCTGATCAGCCGCCTGCAACTCTGGACCCAGCCGTTGTGGCTGGCGCTGCTGGTGCTGCCCTACCTGTTCGTACTGGCGAAGAATCCCCAGGCCTTCAGCGACTGGACCAGTTTCCTGGGCCGCAGCTCCAGCGGCGGTGACTTCAATCTGCTGGAGTTTTGCGCGGCCTGTACCGTGGCTCTTTCGTTGGTGACGCAAATCGGCGAACAGGTCGACTACCTGCGTTTTCTGCCGGAGAAAACTTCAGCCAACCGCAAACGCTGGTGGGCCGCCCTGCTCTGCGCCGGCCCCGGCTGGATCATCCCCGGTGCCCTGAAAATGGCCGCCGGGGCCTTCCTGGCCTTTCTCGCCCTGCAACACGAAATCCCCATGGAGCGCGCCGCCGAACCGACGCAGATGTACCTGGTGGCCTTCAGTTATGTGTTCTCCTCGCCGGAGTGGGCCCTGGGCGCGATGGTGCTGTTCGTGTTCGTCTCGCAGATGAAGATCAACCTGACCAATGCCTACGCCGGCTCCCTGGCCTGGTCGAACTTCTTCGCCCGGGTCACCCACAGTCATCCCGGCCGCGTGGTGTGGCTGGTGTTCAATGTGGCGATTGCGCTGATGCTGATGGAGCTGGGGGTGTTCGATGTCATCGACCAGGTGCTCGGGCTCTACGCCAATATCGCCACCGCCTGGATCGGCTCTGTGGTCGCGGATCTGGTGATCAACAAGCCCTTGGGGCTGTCGCCGAAGCACATCGAATTCAAGCGCGCGCACCTCTACGACATCAACCCGGTGGGCGTCGGCTCGATGGTGATTGCCTCGTTGCTGTCGATCCTCGCCCACTTCGGCCTGTTCGGTGCACTGGCCCAGGCCGCGCCGCCCTTTGTCGCCCTCGGGACGGCACTGATCATGGTTCCGCTGCTGGCCTGGGCCACCGGCAGCCGCTATTACATCGCCCGGACCAGCGACCCGTTGCTGCTGCGGCCGGTGCAACCGAGTACGCAGGTCACCTGTGGTCTGTGCAGTAATCCGTTCGAAGTCGCGGATATGGCGTTCTGTCCGGCCTACAGCACGCCCATCTGCTCGTTGTGCTGTTCGCTGGATGCGCGTTGCGGCGATCGCTGCAAACCCCAGGGGCGCCTGTCCGTGCAGTTCGAGTCGCTGTTGCGATGGTTATTGCCCAGCACCATGGTGCCGCGCCTGCACACCCGATTGATGCATTACCTCGGTCTGCTGCTGGTACTGATCCTGATGCTCAGCGGCGCCCTGGCGCTGATTTACGGCCAGGCTTCCCAGGGTTTGCCTCATTCGGCGACCTTGTACCAGGCGTTTTTCAAGGCCTTCCTGACCCTCTCGATGTTGGCGGCTATCCTCGCCTGGTGGATCGTCCTGACCCGGGAAAGCCGCCATGTGGCCCAGGAAGAATCGACTCGCCAGACCCAATTACTGATGCAGGAAATCGCCGCCCACCGAGTCACCGACCAGGCCCTGCAGGATGCCAAGGAAGCCTCCGAGGCGGCCAACGCGGCCAAGAGTCGCTATATCACCGGGCTGTCCCATGAACTGCGCACGCCGCTCAACAGCATCCTCGGTTTTACCCAGAACCTGCAGCGCGACGCGGCCATGCCGGAACAGCACCAGGATGCCCTGGCAACCATCCTACGCAGTGGTTCGCACCTGCTGTCGCTGATCGACGGCCTGCTCGATGTGGCCAAGATCGAGGCCGGCAAGCTGCGCCTGGAACTGACGGAAATCCCCTTCCCGGAACTGATCCACGACCTGGAATTGATGTTCACCCCACAGGCCCAGGAGAAAGGTCTGCGCTTTCGCCTGGAACTGATCGGCAAGATGCCGGCGGTGGTGCGCGGCGATGAAAAACGTGTGCGGCAGATCCTGATCAACCTGCTGGGCAATGCGGTGAATTTCACCGACAGCGGCGAGGTTTGCCTGCGGGTCAGTTACATGCGCGAAACCGCGAACTTCGAGATCATCGACACTGGTATCGGTATCGACCCCGAGCATATCGAGCGGATCTTCCAGCCCTTCGAGCGCGGCGACCTGATGCGCCAGGACAAGGGAGTCGGCCTGGGCCTGACCATCACCCGCATGCTCACCTCGCTGATGGGCGGCGAGTTGCAGGTCCGAAGCCAGCAGGACAAGGGCACCTGCTTCCAGGTGCGGCTGTTTCTCTCCCAGGTACGCGCGCCCCAAGCCGTGGTCCATGTCGAGCACGACATCATCGGCTACCAGGGGCCACGACGCCGGGTGCTGGTGGTGGACGATCATGTCGACCATCGCAAGGTGCTCAACGGCATGCTCACACCGTTGGGCTTCGAAGTGGTGCAGGCCAGCAACGGCCAGGAAGCGATTCGTCAGGTGGCGCTGCTGGGGCCGGACCTGATCCTGATGGACCTGTCGATGCCGACCATGGATGGCTGGGAAACCAGCCGCCTGATCCGCCGCAACGCGCTGTCCACGGTGCCGATCATCGTGATCTCGGCCAATGCCTTCAGCGATGAACGCAACCTGGCGAGTGCCTGCAATGACTATCTGGCCAAACCGGTACGCACGCCGGAGTTGCTGGAGCGGATTCAGAAGCAACTTGATCTGCATTGGGTGCGGCGTGAAAAGCCGACACCTGCGGCACTCCCCGAACCTTGGGTCTTACCCTCACACCCTGACCTTGTCGCCCTCGGCGAACTCAGCGCCATCGGCTATGTCCGTGGCCTGCAGGAAAAGCTCGACAGTATCCAGGCCGAGGCACCCGACACGGCGGCGTTTATCGGTTCGATCCGCAAACTGCTGAAGAACTTTCGCCTGGACGAAATCAACCGCACCCTCAAGGAGGCAGAAGATGAATGCACTGACCACAGTCGCTGAACCCGGTGTCGTGCTGATTGTGGATGACACGCCGGATAACCTCGCGCTGCTCTCCGATGCGCTTAACGATGCCGGTTATATGGTGCTGGTGGCGCTGGATGGGTTGAGTGCGTTGAACCGGATCGAGCGCCGACGCCCGGACCTGATCCTGCTGGATGCGATGATGCCGGGGCTGGATGGGTTTGAGACCTGTCGGCGGATCAAGGCGCAGCCGGAGAGTGCTGATATTCCAGTGCTGTTCATGACTGCGCTGACGGAGAGTCGGCATGTGGTTCAGGGGTTTGAGGTCGGTGGCAGTGATTATGTGACCAAGCCTATTCAGATTGATGAGGTGCTGGCGCGGGTTGCGGCGCATTTGCGGACTTCACGTATTTTGCATTCGGCACGGGCGGCGTCGCAGCCAGTAGCGGCCTTGAGTTTGAACGATGGACCGGCCAGCCAGGTGTTGTCGGCGCGCTTTCAGCTGACGGGGCGTGAGGTGGAGGTGCTGCGTTGGGTGGCCTGTGGGAAGACCAATCGAGATATCGGCACCATTCTGGACTTGAGCCCGCGTACGGTGAACAAGCATCTGGAGCATGTGTATATCAAGCTGGGGGTGGAGACTCGGACGGCGGCGACTTCGGTGGTGCTGTCGGCGATGACTGAGCATCGGCGGATGTAAAGGCGGCGCTTTGCGCAGTGATTTGCCAAGGCCAGCAAGACAACTCGCTTTCCTTTGAGTGAAGTTTCCTAGAAAATCCTGACCGCTTGCGCCTGCTAATTTCGATGACTAGTCTTCAATTCGTCACTGTCTATTCAGTGATCGGGTTTAGTCGCCCGGGATAGATTGGCGCACAGCGCCCCCTTGGAATGAGGCGTTTTTTATTGCCTACATTTTATGGTGGCTGTGCGCAGGGCACCCTCGTGGTGCGCCGGTTTCTCCAATCTTCCGGTCGACTAACCTGTGCACAGCTGCCACCCACAATCGTTTAGTCGCGATGGCGTGGTGGCTCCAACCGCTAGATTGGAGATTTACCATGTACAAGGTCACACCCAACCCACCGGGAACCTCCGGTATCGAAAGCATTGATCCCCAAGCCGCTGATCGCGCCTTGGCTTACTACATACTGCCTCAGGGCGGCGGTCCAAAACGCCCCGGTATCGTAGGAACACAAGAGAGAGCCTCTACCCCGCAAAGCCGAGAAGAAGCCCTCGTCAGCGCCAGCTCAATCCTCGACTCCGCTGCTGCCACCGCCTATGAGAATGCGGACAACCTCACGGGCGCCAATCGCAAAGTGGCGATGGGTGTGGTGCATCTGATCGAGTTGGCTCAACGGCAGGTGGACTCAGTGATTGAGGAGCATCCGCAGGGATAACAAACTGACAGGTACAAGGTCAACGTGATGGGAAGGGAAGCCGAGCTTCCCTTTTTACTTAATCAGTAGAAAGCTCTCCCACTTCACTCGTCAAAGCGACGATGACATTCTTCGACGAATGCAATTGCGCTCACTAGGTTAGCCATTATAAAAGTGGACTCTGACAATCTCCGCATACACCACCTGATAAAAGTTCTCAGGCATGCTCCACCAGATGGCATGAGCAAAATGTATACGACTTATTTCTCCCTCCTGGACCGCCCGGTAAAACCACTCATACCTCTGCTTAGCTACAAAGTGCTCCAACACATGATCACCGATAAAGTAAAAACGATCCTTTTCAAGCCCTCTGTCATCGGCGTCCACTTCCAAGCGACCGTACAAATAGGCCATTTCATCCTGATCATCACTACCTCGCGCATTGAGCGGCTCATTATCAATGAGGTCGCCTATTAAACTCAGAGTGCAACAATTTATGGCACACACGACAAAGAGTAATGCCATTACCCAACTCGTATTTTCCCTCAGGAAAGGTAACCCGACGAAATATATGGTGCGCCTGGATACCATGTCTCGACTCACAATGTACGCACCGGAAACCATCCCGCATCCGAATGAAACGTCCCCATAGAGCCAAACACCACCGTTCAGAGCGCTGCGCTTCAATCGCACACGCCAAAGCACACCTTAACGCGCCCAAACTACTTAGCTCGGGGTGGACACCTCGAAAATCATTTCTCGGCACCATCACTAGAAATTCGCTCCAATCAAAGCAGATAGCATACTGGGCGGCGATGCTCGCCATATTTCATGGGCGATTCTAAGTCTACTGTACCCCCCGCACTTGAAAAATTTATGCATATGTTCGCAAGACTGCAGACGCATGAAAAAAAATAGCATGTGATCATCAATGTAGTAGAACTCATCATGATTCAGCCCTCGAGCATCTGCGGACCGAACTAGGCAATCAAGATAAATAAAAGCTTCGTCTAGGTTGTCACCACCCTCTGCATCCACTGGCATACTCATATCTGGCCGGCCATTGAACGTGGAGTGTTGCAACTCATGACACTCGTGGCAAAGAGTCACGCCATTGCCCGGCTGAAACCAACCGAGTGGGTACAACGACCTACGGAATATATGGTGCGCATGAATTCGGTTTATCGAATAACACACGACACACTGATAGCCATCTCTAGCCCTGATGAACCGACTCCATAATCTGAGGCACCAGCTATCTGATCGACCTTGTTTCACCGCGAGTATAAGCCTCACTTGCTTATCGATGAGATCTAACCGATTCAAGTCCATTCTCCTGGGATGCCACTCGCAGATGGATGTAACAGTTTTGCAAAAATTTGCCAAGGCCAGCGAAAAAACTCGTTTTCCCTCGACTTAAACCTCCTATAAAGCTCTGAGCGTTTGTGCTTGCCAATTTCACTGGTTAGTCTTCAGGCCAGTCACTGCTATATCAATGTTCTTGGAATCAGGCACCTTTTATTGCCTGCTTTTTATGATGGCTCCACGCAGGGTTCTTCGGGCGCGCCGGCCTCTCCAATCTTCCGGTCTACCAACCTGTGTACAGTCACCACCTTCAATCGTTTGGTAGCGATACAGGTGACGGCCCCATCCGTGAGATTAGAGATTTGCTAAGTACAACCCACAGAGAACTACCGGCATTAAAAGCTCTGATTGAGTTTGCTCAACGGCATGCGAATCAGGTTTAGAGGAAGAGCCAGTCGAGCCCAAAAATGACGAAAACTGTTGCGACACAGAGGTGTTACACCTCTGTGTCGCAACGAATAAATTTTCTATATTTCCATAACCACATGTTTGAAAAATATCGTGGTGTCTACGGCACTATCCCCCAGCTTTTTTATCGACTATCAATCCTCAAATGGGAAGTGCTCTCTTCCGGCCAAGCGCAAGTACTCAGAGTCAATGACACCGATCCTCATCCAAACATTCGCAAGGGCAGCCATTTCACTTGAGGCTCGCCCGTAACGAATCTCTCCAAGCCAAGTAAACTCAATCACATGATTTTCTAACGATTTGAAAACAAAACACGAAGGCTGTCCCTCAGCGTCCGTCCTCTCTCCACGCACGCGCTGAGTTTCTCTATCGGGAGAAAACAAAAATGTCCGTACGATCGGATATTTCTTGTCAAAGTGAAGTCCAACTGAACGACCTCCCTCTACTTTCATAACCATATTATATGGTTTCGAACTTTCTATACCTTCGAGAAAAACAAAAGGCCTCGGAGCCTCTAACCTCAGCGCATCGCAAGCCGGCGTAAAACACATCAGATAACGGAATTTATCGCCTTCTTGGTACCGAAGGACAGTCCCTGTCGTAAGAGAAGGCTTCCAATGTGGACTAATTAAAGAAGTTGACAGTCCAAAAGCCTCTCTCCGAAAGGAGACTAACCGTGAAAATTCATTTTCAGCCCTACGAGCTTTGGTCAGCCCACCCGCGAGAACCTCAGAAATTTTACCTCTGTGAAACTCAGGAAATCCTATCCTGCTGTCACCATCGAGAGTGATTCCTCTATCAGAAAGGCCATACCGCAGCAAACCATTTATAGTTTCACGCCCCATGGAGACATCTTTTTTTACTCCTCCAACCTTTATATCGTAAGATTTACTAACAAACTCATGCTGATTTTTATCCAACCATTTAGATATGGATTCATGTTCAAGATAATCGTCCGCAATACGGTCAAGCCCAAGTGCATTATCACATTCGGCGACAAGTAGCTCTCGCATTAACTCAGCAACGTCACCTGGAGGATTTGTAATAAGTCTATTTGCTATGTATGCTGAGTCTAGAGCCTTACCAAATCTGGTAAGCATATGGTGGGTATTTTTTCTAATAGCACCCACAGCAGCCAAAGCAAAAGCAGGAATTAGCCCATCTGCAAGACGAGAAAACAGGCATATTAGCTCACCAGGCAAGTGCTCCGCAGGAACAGTCTCCTTATTTAGCAATACGACTAATGTGCCATCCTTGACAGCACAAAACTCCACGTCATCAACATTTTGGAGATTAAGTCCACCTTGAGCGAGGTGTTCTTTAATATCTTCAAATATAGCATTATCAAGAGGCTCACCTGTATAAACACAGATAAGACGCATCCTCCCATTTTCCTGGCAGTCTGACTCTGCCACTTCCTTGAGAATCTGAAGCGTAAGCGATGCATCCTGCCTTTTTAGATACCAATCGATTACAACTATGTCAGATGCTCTAGCCGCACACAGAGCCCTCTTCTTTTTCGCATCGTCATCATTAACGGCATCATCAGGCAAGACGAATGCACACGCCACTCCCCGTTCCGCAAAAACATCAGATACTTTCCTCAAATCTAGATCATGTACCCCAGCCTGAGGGGCCTGCTCAGAAGGCTCAACTAGAGCCCCTAGATCACCTCCTAAGCCAGAATCACTTCTAAGTGATTCTCCATTAACGACAGCACGGTAAGACTCTTTAATATATGGTTGATTATCAATAACCACTGCGGTCTTTAAAAATTTACCAACTGCCCGCTGAATATGATCAGACCAAATAGCCGTGGGATCTTGAACTACAGCCAAAACTTCTGCTTCTTGAGTTCCCATCTTATTCTCCTTGCTCATCCATGGCCGAAATTCTGAACTGCGGATCCACATCTAAACCAGCACTAACCAGCTCAATATTGAACCCCTCACGCTTTAGGGCTTCGCGACTGATCGCCAACCCCATACCACGACCACCAACCTTTTGGGTCTCACCAAAATCGAATATACGCCCTATCATTCTCTCTTCAATTCCAGGGCCATTATTAGAGATCAAGAAACCTTTATCATCAGCATCTAGTGTTATCTCTTTACTACCTTCAGCCCGGCTGTTTAGCCAATAAATTGCGTTATCAATGACATTTATAAACGCCCCTAATAGCGCAGAGGATTTGCATTTAACCTTAAACCCTCGAAATGCATAAGTTGGCTCCAACCGGATAGAGGATGACTCAAGTGGCTCGACGAACACATTTCGGAGGACGTTAAGTATCTCATTTCCAGATATCTCTACCACAGAGCGGTGCATTCTCCGCCCTAAAGGATCGAGTACTTTCAAATACCCATCTAAATGCTCAATATGATCGCGTAAGCGCTGATAGATAGAAGCTAATGGGGCATTTCGATCTGCCCACGGTTTGAGCTCTGCCATTGCACCCCGAATACCTCGTGCAGCGCCATGAAACTCGTGCTGCAACATGCCAACGGACATTCCCATCTGCGCGAACTCAGAGTAAAACTCAATCTGCTCTTCCAGGGCCTGATTACGGGATTCTAAAGCTGCAAATCTATCGTCTAGTGTCTCTCTACTTTTTACACCTTCAGCCAGCTCAATCATCTGGCGTTTGAAAGAGTCGAGTAACTCGCTCTCACGATTACGTAAATCAGCAATACGTTGCTCTACCTCGTATCGAGCTTGGTCAATTTCTTCAGGCTTTTCAGCCGAATGCTTGGTGAAGCCATCAACTAGCCGTTCAATATTTGCCCGAAGTGTAGAAAACTCTTCCTGAAGAACGTTTTTCACCGCCGACTGCATAGAATCTGCAGCGTCAATAGTTTCACGGCGCAACCCCACCAACTCACGAACAGTATTGTCACGCTCTCGCTCGACATCCTGGAGGGCAACACTTCGTCGCTCTGAGGCTCCAATCTTCCCGTCCATTGCCTCCCGTAAAATTTCATCTATTTTGTTACGCAACGGATCAAGTATTTTCTCGCAAACCTGCGCAGAAATAGTTTCATAAGCAGACCAATCTTTCTGGAGCTTTTGCGTTAATGCCAACCCTCTAGGCAACGAAACCACTGACTTTTCTGAAAGAACTCTAGCTCTTCGCTTGACCTCTAACTCAAGCAGTCTCACTCTCGATGCAAAATCGCCTAGATCAAGCTCAGCCTTGAAAAAGCTTAAACGCTCTTCCAAAAACCCCAAAAGCTCTTTTGACTCAGACTCAAACACCCCAGAATTGTAATCATCAAAGAACCGCTCTAGTTCATTACGAAAAACAGCTCTCCGACCATCAGCCTTTTCTTGTTGCTTCTTTAACAGTACAGCCTGAGCAGCATATGTATTTTTCCCCTCCCAAAAATCATCACCTTGAGGAGAGCTTTTCCTAAAAAATTCATACGCTAACTGCCTGAAGAAATTAATTAAAATAGCGCGAAAATCTCGATAGGCCTGATTTTCTCTAAACCCTTCACGGCCAGCCTTTTCAGTCAGCGTACCATTTTCCGAATGAGTGATAGAAACATATCCAAACCCTCTTCGATAGGAGAAAAACCAATCCTTTGCCGCCAAATTACGCCTTTTCTCAATATCTAACCAATCATAATCAGAATTACCATATGGCAGTATCCTTATACCATCCCTATATATATAAAGGCCGCCCAACCTATTTGTCTTCTCGTCCATTTCAGCCCAATCTTGAGGAGCAAGACTGGTTTCGTCAGCTTTACCTTGAACATAACCATATCGAAAAGAAAAACCTCCGCACTTAGGCTGCCTTCCTTTGCCATCTGCCCAGTTACATACAAAGTCCCTCCGTTTACCATAAACAGAAACAAAACCTACAAACTGACCATACTCATCAAACTTACCTTCGAAATACTGATCGGTTTTCAGAAAATCATCATCAACAAAAAAATTCTTAGACCCTATAAGATCCAAGACATCGGATTGAAAATGATCCCTAAACTCTGTCCGTATAACGGGCTCATCAAATGCCATTGTATTAGAGAAGCCGAGCAAATTACGCTCAAGCTTCGAAGACTCTTTATCTGCGCCTCCATCGATATCATCATCTAACTCTGGAGCAACAGGCAACACAATGAAGTGTGTTCCGTAACCTTCCCCAGAGAGAGTCAGCCCCTCACCTACATCTCCATTCAGCGTATTATCAAGATTATCTGGCCCAATACCTCTTGCAAGCTCCAGATCTTCAATAAGCTGTTTAAAAGAGGCCGGGGCGATGTCTGACTTAAGATTCTGTAAATTTGTCGATACCCGATCTACCAGCCGACCGATATCTTCTCTTGTTGGTAGTGTCCCACCAGCAAACTCTTCAATAGGGATATCGATAGCGCTAATGTCTAGTCCAGGTTGCTCAAACAACCCCCAATGCACAAGTGCAACGACAAGGTTTTGCAAGCCATCGGAACGACTAGCCCGCGTCATGAGAATTGTAATCGGCGCAATCACTGCAATGGCCAAGCGGCCGATCCCTTTTTCCCCCATGATGACCCGCTTGGGGAGCATCAACGGACCACGCCACTCATCCTTGCTTTCAATTTTTTCGCGGTTAGCGTTTACCCTGGACTCAGTACCTAGCGTGAGCCAACGATTCTCGACGTCCTCCCGGGTCATCCCATACCCGTCATCCCGTAGGACGAGAACACGATTGCGCCTGAAAAAGTCAACTTCAGCGCGTGTTGCATAGGCGTCATGTGCGTTTTTGAAGAGTTCGTGAATTGCGGTAGGGATACCTGCAATTTGTTGCCGGCCGAGCATGTCGACGGCTCTAGCTCTTACCCTGAGCTGTGTCATGAAGACTCCTAGGTCTCTAAGGAGTAGCTGGTTTGTTTTGATTTTTTAGCAGATCTAGCGCCTGCGTTACAGAGGCAGCTATGCATTCCGGTGTTTCATGCGTCCAAAAACGAAGTACTTCCCATCCCTCATCGCGGAGTACAGCGGTGACCCGCCGGTCTCTGGTTTGGTTGTTACAGAGCTTCTCAGCCCACCATTCCCCATTGGCTTTCGGGATCGTACCGTGATCAGGGCAACTATGCCAAAAACAACCGTCGATAAATACGGCAAGCTTTACGCCAGGGAAGGCTATGTCGATATTGGCTCGACCAATAGCAACTGCTCTAGGTCTGTAGTGGATTCGGTAGCGGAGTCCAAGAGAGAAGAGGGCTTTACGAACAGCCAGCTCGGGGCCAGTGTTTTTGCTGCGAACACGCTTCATCAAAATAGACACCATCGAAGAGGATGGTGCCGGGCGAGATAGCTCTTTACTGATCAAACAGCCTCTGACATCGTCCGCCGGAGTGCGGCTCTCAGGCTTTGGGCAATGGTACGCATCATTTCTGGCGGTACAGCGTTGCCGATCTGGGTCGCTACCTGGCTGGCGTTACCCCAAAAAATATATTCATCAGGGAAAGATTGAAGCCTAGCAGCCTCACGTAGCGTGATAGCCCTGTCTTGAGTCGGATGAGCGAAGCGGCCCCGGGTTATATCGGTACAACCGGTAGTAAGAGTCGGAGCAACATCTGACCACTTCATTCGGCCGTAGGTATCCGAAAATGAGCTCTTCTTTGCGTTACGGTGGCAAGCAAGCTGTAGGTGTGGAGGTAGTGACTCCCGCCCTCCACCATCCACAGGAATATTTTGTAAGCGTTCAATGTTCAAGGGTGAGTGTTTACGTGCGTAATGCAGTGCATCCACACCCGCTGAGCCCCGTCCCACAGGAGGAATAGGTAGGTCGCTAATGGTTTGAGCAACTGTCCGCTTACTCGTACGAGCTATGTTAGTCGCCTCAGCAAGAGAGACGCCTTTGGCGGCAACCAAAATCATGCGCGTCCGGCGCTGGGGAACTCCCAGTTCAGCAGCATCTACACGCATTGGCTCAGCGACATCATATTTCGCGACGTCTCTCAACCATTTGGTGAAACCATCAAATATGTCTGTGGATGCCAGCCCTGGAACATTCTCAAGGAATACAAGTGAGGGGTTGAAACGCTCAATAAATTTTTTTGATTCTTCGACCAAATTGTTACGAGCGTCATCTTTGCTTTTGTGGCGGTTCTGGCTACTGAATGGTTGACATGGAGCACAGACGACCAGCAAATCGAGTTTGCCTGGGATGAGATCCGCGAAATCGTTAGGGTCGACCTCACGGATATCCTTTTCCAGCAAGCGCACAGAACGGTGGTTCGCACGGTAGGTACGGCAAGCGCCCGCATCGAAATCAACAGCTCCAACAACATCAAAGCCGGCTTGCTTGAGTCCCAAGGACACTGCTCCAGAACCACAGAATAAATCCAGAGCAATCGGCTTTTTAGAGCGCTTGGCCATGAGAGAGTCCCTAACGAATATGTGTGCTTCCTACACCCAAAATTGTGATGAGTAACGGGAGAAGAAATATGGTGCGAATACTAGGCACAACAGGCTGTCAAGTCTAGGCTTTTTGCGGCCGCCAGAACGCCACTCCCCGTCACCGAGGCCCGCCAAATACGCCTTGCGGTGAGAAATATTGACCATCGCGACAAGCATCAGTGATTGTAGACAACAGGCCACCTGACACGCTAATCACGATGGATCAATTTGCGCCCACATGGCGTCCTCCATGAGCCCCCCATAACCGAAGCACGCAACACGAACAGCAAGACATTTCCCTCCACCTACCGGATACTTCGCACGAAATTTAAGTCCTATTGGAACTTAAACAGCTCTACCTCCTTCGATTAGGCTGGTTGAGTCACGGGCGTTCCCGTGACCGAGTGTCAGAACTCGAACAACCAGGGCGCGGCACGCGCCATAGCTACCCGTAGTCGGCGCTTTTGGGCGTCTGACTGCTGCATCTATGGTGGACCGCGCGAGGCAGGCTTCGGCCTGGCCGGTTTCCTTGGTTGCCGGTTTCTGACCCTCGTGCGGTCCGCCACCCTAACCGTGTCAGAACGGCGGATGGCGGTTCCTTAATCCAACCAGGGACCATAAGGAAAATGACCTACCCTCCTTTTACGCACGGGCACCGCCCACACTGTCTGGCGTCAACATGGCTCGATCACGGAGAACACCTCCATGATTGATCGCTCATTACTCTCCCGCTTGCCCATCCCCGCTCTGATCAAACTCGCCACCCTGAGCCACGACGAAGCGGTCGATCGGCTACGTCATGCCGCCCGGCTCTGCCTGGACGGTGCCCGCTCGCTAGCCTTTGAGGATCAACAACAAAAGGACTTGGCTGACAAACTGATCGAGGATGCCCTTACGCTTTACGATCTGGCCTTGCAGCGGCGGCATCCTCCGCCATTATCCGATTCACCGGCCATGGTTCACGTCAATGCCTCAACCGATTCCCCTTCTGTGCCACCTACACCCTGGGATGATCAGTTTGCTCAGGAAATCGCCAGCGGTACGCGCTGTGCGGAGCGCTGGCTGGAACGGCAAAACACCCAGCCATTGTGGTGGCAACTGACGCAGGCACGTATCAACCATCCGGAAGGGGATCGGCGCAATGCTTTCGAGGCGGGATTTTTAAGACGGTTGCAGCACCACTTGATTGCGGCACAGCACCAGCATGTTCGAAGGTCACCGGGTTAAGCGCTCTGAGCGGTGGACGACTTACTTAGTGACTTCCGCGGTCGCCCATCAGGCCCCG
>NZ_PHSU01000017.1 GCF_002814235.1 Pseudomonas sp. QS1027
GGCGCCTACAAGGGCATGTCGATTTTTTATGCCTGGCCCATAGGGCTGCCGGGCGCTCTGATCTATCATTGCACCTCAGGCTGCCCGGGCCCGCCATTACTCTCATAAGAAATCCATGCCACGCATCGACCTCCGCCGATTGATCCTGTTGCTGTCGCTTTCCGCCGTCACCCTGACGGCCGGCAATCTTTTCTTCGCCAGCTACCAGACCCAGCGCAACTTCCTGATGGAACAGACCCTGGAAGCCAATCGGATCTATGCCCTGAAGCTGGCCAACACCACCAACAACTTCCTCAAGTCGACCCAGCAACAACTGGCCTTCAGCGCCGGCCTGCTCCCGGCGATCTGGGACCAGCCGGAGCAACTGTGGCAGGAAGCGCACCGACTGCGTCGCCAGACCGGCAGCTTCAACTCGGTGATCGTCATCCGCGCGGATGGCAAGATCATCGCCTCGTCGCCCACCTCGATGAACCTGACCGGCACCTTTTCCGCCAGCGAAGGCTTTCGCCAGGCCAGCATGGCGCGCCAGCCCTATATTTCCAGCCCCTACGTCGGGGCCAACAACCACCTGATGATCCAGATCTCCCATCCGATCTTCGACGGCGACGGCAACTACCTGGGCTACCTGGGCGCCGGTATCTACCTCAACGAACCGAACATCCTGCACTCACTGCTGGGCGAACAATATTACCGTGACGGCTCCTATCTCTATGTGGTCGACCCCCAGGGCCAGTTGATCTATCACCAGGACCCCGAGCGCGTCGGCGACGTGATCAAGGGCAACCCGGCCATCGACGCGGTGATCGCCGGCGAGACCGGCAGCCTGAGGTTGAAAAACTCCAAGGGCGTCGACATGCTCACCGGCTATGCCCCGGTGCCGCGAATCGGTTGGGGCGTGATCAGCCAGCGACCCACCTCCATCACCCTGGAGGGCCTGCAACGGCTGATGCTGGAAGTCGCCGGTTACGCCGTGCCGCTGTTGCTCCTGTCGCTGCTGGGCATCTGGTGGATTTCGACACTGATCAGCAAACCGCTCTGGCAACTGGCCAATACCACGCAGTATTGGGGCTCCTCCACCGCCGCCCAGTCGGTGAGCAAGGTCAAGGCCTGGTATTACGAGGCCGCGCAGTTGAAGAACACCATGCAGAAGGCGTTGATGTCGCTGCACCAGCAGTTGGGCAAGCTCAACCAGGAAAGCGTCACCGACCCGCTGACCGGTCTGACCAACCGACGCGGCCTGCAATTGATCCTCGACGACTGGGAAAGCCACCGCCAGCCGTTCTCGCTGATCGCCCTGGATATCGACCACTTCAAGCAGGTCAACGACAGCTACGGGCACAGCGCCGGCGACCTGGTGCTGCAACACCTGGCCCAACAGATCCGCCGCCACTCCCGGGAAAGCGACGTGCTCTGCCGCCAGGGCGGCGAGGAATTCCTCATGCTGCTGCCCTCCACTCCCGTGGCCCAGGCGGCACTGGTGGCCGAGCGATTGCGCGCGGCGATGGCCTATACCGAAAGCCCGAACGGCATTCCGGTGACCATCTCCCTGGGCGTGGCCAGTTGGCCCCAGGACCGCAAGAGCGTGGCCCAGGTGCTCAGGGAAGCGGATCAGGCCCTCTACCGGGCCAAGGATGGCGGGCGCAATCGCGTGGTGCGCAGCGATGACGAGACCCCGCCGGATGCCCCGAACAGTTAGACTGACACCTCCCTGGCGACACGCATCGGACCGCCGTCCCAGGCCATGAACACCCGACGCTTTCGGGGATTTCTTTCGAGTTTGACCACCAGCATGACCTTCAACTTCGACACGCTGATCGACCGCCGCGACACTGGCAGCACCAAGTGGAGCCGCTACCCGGCCGACGTCCTGCCCATGTGGGTGGCCGATATGGACCTGCCGGTGGCGAACGCGATCACCGAGGCCCTGCACAAGCGCCTGGAACATCCGCAACTGGGTTACAGCGTGGCCCAGGACGCCCTGCGCCAGGCCATCATCGCCGACCTCTGGAGCAAGTACGCCTGGCGCGTGGAACCCCAGGAGCTGATTTTCCTGCCCGGTGTCGAGCCGGGTTTCAACATGGCGCTGCACGCCTTTGTGCAACCGGGCCAGAACGTTGTGGTGCAGACACCGAACTACCGTCCCCTGCGCCTGGCGCCAGGTCACTGGAACCTGCCGAAAGTCGAGCTGGAGTTCGAGCGCGATGCCCAAGGTGACTATGTCACGCCCTTCGGCGCCCTGCGTAACGCCTTGCAAGGCGGCGGCGCGCTGCTGTTGAGCAACCCGCACAACCCGCTGGGCAAGGTCTTCCCACGGGAAGAATTGCAGCAGGTGGCGGATATCTGCCTGGAACAGGGCGCACTGATCGTCAGCGACGAAATCCACGCCGACCTCTGCTTCGATGGCCGTCGCCATGTGCCGATCGCCTCCCTGAGTCCGGAGATCGCCCAGCGCACCATCACCCTGATGTCGGCGAGCAAGGCCTATAACATCGCCGGGCTGAAGACCGCTTACGCCATTGTCCAGGACCCGGCGGTACGCGAGCGTTTCAACGCCGCCCGTTCGGGGATGGTCGACAGCGTCAACGCCCTAGGGCTGGAGGCGACCTGCACGGCCTACACCGAGTGCGGAGGCTGGCTCGCAGGCTTGATGGAATACCTGCAGGCCAACCGCGACTACCTGCAACACGCGGTGGAAACCCGCTTGCCGGGCGTGGTCCTGCGTCCGGCCCAGGGTACTTACCTGGCCTGGCTGGATTGCAGCGCGTTGGGCCTTGCGGACCCGTACCAGTTTTTCCTGGAAGAGGCCAAGGTGGGCTTGAGCGCGGGGATCGAGTTCGGCGACGACGCGCAGCAGTTCGTGCGTTTGAACTTCGGTTGCCCGAGGGCATTGCTGGAGGAAGGTATCAGCCGGATGGAGCAGAGTCTGCGTCGGCGCTGAAAACACGATGCCGGCCTGCTACGGAAATGGGATCTTGAAGACACCACACAACCTGTAGGAGCCGGCTTGCTGGCGATGCGATCCGATGGTCGACATCGCTGTCGCCTGGAAAACCGCTATCGCCAGCAAGCCGGCTCCTACAGGGACCGTGTTCAGACTTGGCTGAACGGGGTCAGGCCTGTTTTTTCAGGCGCGGTTTGGCCTTGGGGAAATACGGCTGCTTGACCAGCACCGTCGACGCGGGCTTCACGGCCTTCGTCGCAACCACCTCGACCGGCACCTCCCCACCAAACTCCGCGACATAAGCCGTCTGGCCACAACGCAGTCGATTGTTGATGGGAAACTCGTCCCCGTTGTCGTAAATGTACGCATCCTTCATAGCCATCTCCTTTTCAACATAATTGGGCCGTACCGGCAAATCCCCGGCGGCTTCAAAAACATTGAGCGTAGTCGACCGACGGCGACTCGCAGGCTCTGGTGCAAGGTTCCGACGAATGACCGCCCGGTCACGAAATTTTTATTTTCCTGGCCAGGCTTTCACACGGATTTCACTTCTGCGCGCCTAGGATGGGCTCACTCCTCGTTTCAATCCCATTGGACTCGCCTTCGTTGCGGGTCTTTTTTTGCCCGCGCAACCGGTCGAACCACAGGTAGACCACCGGCGTGGTGTAGAGCGTCAGCAGTTGCGACACCGCCAGCCCGCCGACGATGGCGATCCCCAGGGGCTGGCGCAATTCCGAACCCGCGCCGTGACCGAACGCCAGTGGCACGGCACCGAGCAGCGCCGCCAGCGAGGTCATCAGGATCGGCCGCAGGCGCAGCAGGCAGGCCTCGTGCACCGCTTCCCGCGGCGCCATGCCAGCGCGCTCGGCCTCCAGGGTGAAGTCGACGATCATGATCGCGTTCTTCTTGACGATACCGATCAGCAGGATGATCCCGATCATGCCCAGCACCGACAGGTCCTGCCCGCAGATGATCAACGCCAGCAAGGCGCCGAAGCCGGCCGAAGGCAAGGTGGAAATGATCGTCAGTGGGTGGATGGCGTTTTCATAGAGCACGCCGAGGACGATATAGACCGTCAGGATCGCCGCCAGGATCAGCCAGGGTTGCGACTTGAGCGAGTCCTTGAAGGCCTGGGCGGTGCCCTGGAAACTCCCCGACACCGTGTCAGGCAGGCCCACCGCCAGCGAGGCCTTCTCGATGGCATTGACCGCGTCGCTCAGGGCTTGCCCGGGCGCCAGGTCGAACGACAGGGTAATGGCCGGGAACACGCCCTGGTGGTTGATGATGATCGGCGCCAGTTCGTTGCGGATACTCGCCAGCATGTCCAGCGGCACCATGCCCCCGGTGGTCGAACGCACATACAGGTGCTTGAGGGTGTCGATGGACATCTGCCAGCGCGGATCGAGTTCGAGAATGACGTGGTTCTGGTCCAGCTGGGTGAACATGGTCGCGATCTGCCGTTGGCCGAAGGCGTCATAGAGCACGTCGTCGATCGCCTGCACATTGACCCCCAACCGCGCCGCCGAGGGCCGGTCGATCACCAGGGTCGCCTGGGGTGCCGCACGCTGCTGGTCGGAGGTCACGTTGCGTAATTGCGGCAACTGCTTGAGACGGTCCAGCAACAAGCCGCTCCAGTGGTCCAGTTCCTGGCTGTCCGGGTCCTGCAAGGTGTACTGGTACTGGGTCTTGCTGGTCCGGCCACCGATCTGGATATCCTGGTTGGCCTGCAGGAACAGCTTGATGCCCTGGACCTTGTCGAGGGCCGGCTGCAAGCGCGCGATCACCTGCTGGGCGCTGGCCGTGCGCTGGTCGAACGGCTTGAGGTTGACCATCACCCGGCCCTGGCTGACCGTCGGGTTGGGGCCGATCCAGTAATAGGCCTTGGCCACCGCCGGGTCGGCGCTGACGATATCGGCCAGCAGCGCGACGCGCTGGCGCATGGCCTCCGGCGAGATGTCCGAGGCGGCTTCGGCAACGCCCTGGATCAGGCCGGTGTCCTGCTGCGGGAAAAAGCCCTTGGGGATATACAGGTAGAGCATCGCCGTGGCGACGAAGGTGGCGACCGCCACCGCCAGGGTCAGGCGCTGGTGATCGAGCACCCACTCCAGGCTGCGCCGGTAGCGCTCGTGAATCCGGTTGTAGACCGCCTCGCAGGCATCACCGAAACGGCTCGGACGCGAGTCGTGTTCCGGTTTGAGCAGCCAGGCGCAGAGCATCGGCGTCACGGTCAGGGAGACCACGCCGGACATCAGGATCGCCACGCTGACCGTCACCGCGAACTCACGCATCAGTCGCCCGACAATGCCGCCCATCAACAGGATCGGCAGGAACACCGCGATCAGCGACACGGTCATCGAGACAATGGTGAAACCCACTTCGCGCAGACCGTCCACCGCCGCCTGAATCCGCGACTTGCCCATCTCCAGGTGACGGACGATGTTTTCCATGACCACGATGGCGTCGTCCACCACGAAACCGACGGCAATCGCCAGGCCCATGATCGACAGGTTGTCCAGGCTGTAGCCCAGCAGGTACATCACGGCAAAGGTCGCCACCAGCGACAGCGGGATGGTCAGGGTCGGGATCAGGGTCGCGGTGGCCTTGCGCAGGAACACGAAGATCACCACGACCACCAGGGCGATGGACAGCAGCAAGGTGAACTGCACGTCGTTGACCGAGGCGTTGATGGTCTGGGTACGGTCGCCGACCACCTGGACCTGGACGTCCCGGGGCAAGGACGCGGTCAGGGCCGGCAGGCTGGCGCGGATATTGGCGATGGTCGACAGCACGTTGAAACCCGGCTGCTTGTGGATGTCGACGATCACCGTCGGCTGGCCGTCGATACCGGCCGCCTGCTGGGTGTCCTCGGCGCCATCGATGACCCGACCGAGATCGCCGAGCTTGATCGGCACCCCGGCCTTGTAGGCCACCACCTGCTCGCGATAGCCCTTGGGGTCGAGCAACTGGTCGGTGGCATCGAGGGTCACCGAGCGGTACTGGCCGTTGAGGTTGCCCTTGGGTTGATCGAGGGTGCTGAGGCCGACGATGCTGCGCACTTCTTCCAGGGTCAGGCCACGGGCTGCGAGGGCATCCGGATCGATCTGGATGCGCACCGCCGGCTTCTGTTCACCATGGAAATCCACCAGGCCGACGCCGGACATCTGCGACAGGCGCTGGGCCAGGTAGTTGTCGGCGTAGCGGTCGAGCTCCGGCAAGGGCCGTGTCGGCGAGGTCAGGGCCAGGGACAGCACGGTGAACTCCGCCGGGTTGACCTTGTTGAAGGTCGGCGTGCTGGTCATGGTTTTCGGCAAGGTCGCGCTGGCAGTGTTGATCGCCGTCTGCACGTCCTCGGCCGCGCCGTCGATATTACGCGACAGGTCGAACTGCAGGACGATCTGGGTCTTGCCCGAGGAACTCGAAGAGGTCATCGAGGTGACCTGCGGCACGGCCGCGAACGCCCGCTCCAGCGGTGTCGCCACCGAGGTCGCCATGGTTTCGGCGCTGGCTCCGGAAAGCTTGGCGGTGACCTGGATGGTGGGGAAATCCACCGTCGGCAACGGTGCCACCGGCAGTTGGAAATAGGCGACGGTACCCAGCAGCATCACCCCCAGGGCCAGCAGGCAAAGGCCGGTGCGGCGCTGGATCAGGCCAGCGAGCAGGTTCATCGCTTGCCTCCGGCGCTGCCGGTCAGCGCCAGCTCAGGGGCCGCCGGGTCCGACTCCAGGCTGACCGGCTTGACCTTGAGCCCAGGGGCAATCCGCGACTGGCCCTGGACCACCACCACTTCACCCGGCGCCAGGCCGTCCTTGATCCACTGTTGGCCGTCGACCACTGTCGCCGCCTTCACCTGCCGCGGTTCGACCCGCTGGTCGGCATTGACCACATAGACGAAGTCACCCTTCTGCCCTTGCTGCACGGCATTGGCCGGCACCACGGTGGCGGCCTTCTGGGTATTCACCAGCAGGCGCGCGCCCACCAGTTGGCCGGGCCAGAGTTGCTGGCCGCCGTTGTGGAATTGCGCCTTGAGCTGGATCTGCCCGCTGGCGGCAATCACCTGGCTGTCGATGAAATTCAGCGACCCGCTCGCCAACTGCTGACGGCCATCGCGACTCATGGCGAGCACCTGCAAGGGTGCCACGGCGTTTTCCTTGAGGATCCGCGCCAGATCGTCCTGGGACACCGAGAAGGCCACCGAGATCGGGTCCATCTGCGTCAGGGTCACCAAACCGGTGGCATCGGCACCGTGGACAATCGAACCGACGTCCAGCAGGCGTTGCCCGGTGCGACCGGTGAACGGCGCATCGATCCGGGTGAAGGCCAGTTGCAGGCGGGCATTCTCCAGCGCCGCCTGGTCGGCCTGGACCGTGGCCTGCTGGGCCGCCAGTTGCGCGCGATAAGTGTCGACATCCTGGGTCGGGCCGGCCTTGGCCGCCGCCAGCTTGCTGGCCCGATCGAGGTTGACCCGCAAGTTGGCCAACTGCGCCTGGTCCTTGCTGACCAGCGCCTGGGCCTGGGCCATTTGCGCCTGGTAGACCCTTGGGTCGATCTGCGCCAACTGGCTGCCGGCATTGACCATCTGGCCTTCGGTGAACAGGACTTTCTGCAATTCGCCGTCGACCCGCACCCGCACATTGACGGTATTCAGAGGCTGGACATTGCCGATGGCATCGATCCAGATCGGCAGGTCCTTCTGCCCCGCCGCCTGCATCACCACCGGGATGGCGCTATCCACGGGGGCTGCCGGTGCCGCCTGGGCCCGGTCGATCCATTGGCTCTTGATCAACAGCGAAGCACCGAGCATGGCCACGACCAGCAGGCCGAGGCGCAGACGACGGGGTTGGGATGGCGCCTGGGGTGAGAGCTTCATGGCTGAACGACCTGAGAGGGAGAAGAAGGAGTGGCGGCGGCCAGGGTGGGCACGCTGAAGTCGCCGCCAATGGCGCGAAACAGGCCGACGGCGGCCTGCAAATGCTGGAGGCGCACCTGCAACAGGCTGTCTTCGGCCTGGTACTGGGTGCGCTCGACCACCAGCAGCGTCTGGAAATCGGTGGAGCCGAGCCGGTAGCGAACCTGGGCCAGGCGCGCGGCCTCGCGGGCCGAGCCGACGGCCGCCTGGTCCAGGGCATAGGCCTGGTCCAGTTGTCGAGCGGCGCTGAGCTGGGTTTCCACGTCGCGCAGGGCTTCGATGATCGAGGCGCGATAGCTGGCGGTCAGTTCCTGCACATGGGCCTGGTCGGCGTGCAGTTGCCCGGTCAGTTGGCCGCCGCTGAATACCGGTTGGGTCAGGTTGCCGACGATGCTCCAGATATGCCCGCCGGCCAGGGTGTCGATACCGCCCAGCAGGTCCAGCGAGAGATTGGGCAGGAACGCCGCCCGGGCCACGCCGACGTCAAAGTTGGCCGACACCAGGCGGGCCTCGGCGGCCTGGATATCCGGACGCTGGCGCACCAGGCCGACGGGCAGGCCGACCTTGGGTTGCGGCACCTGGAGGGCGTCGAGCCCGGTCTGCTGGACCTTGAAACCTTCCGGTGGCACACCCACCAGCGTCGCCAGTTGGTACTGCGCTGCGTCGAGTTGCTGTTGCAACAACGGCACCGCGGCCTGGAAGGTTTGCTGGGCATTGCGCTGCTGTTCGACTTCCAGGCTCGACACCGCGCCCTGGCTGGCCTGCACCTGCACCAGGTCGAGGACCTGGCTGGCATCGGCGGCGATGGACTGGGCCAGGCGCACGCGGTCTTGCAGCGAGAGGACCTGGAAATAGGTGTCGGCGATGCTCGCACCGAGGGTCATGCGCAGGGTCTGGGCATCGAACTGGCTGGCGTTGGCCAGGGCCTGGGAGGAATCGGCGGTAGCGCGTTGCTTGCCCCAGAAGTCCACTTCATAGGTGGCCTCGGCGAAGACGCTGGATTTTTTCGTGCTGCCGTAGTTGTTCTGCCGCTGATAGTTGCCGCCCAGGGACAGGTTGGGGTATTGCCCGGCACCGGCCACCTGGGCGATGGCCCGAGCCTGGTCGACCCGGCTCACGGCGGCCTTGAGGCTGTAGTTGTCGTTCAGGCCACGGGCGATCAGGCCATCGAGTTCGGCACTCTGGAACTCATGCCACCAAGGGCCGCCCGCCGCGTCGGCTGGGGTCGCGGACGGGTCCTTGGCCGACCATTGCGGGGCCAGGGGCAAGGCCGGCTGCTGGTAGCCCGGCACCAGCGAGCAACCGCCCAACAGCGTCAGGCCGGCCAAAGCCAGGGCGCGCAACAGTCGGCTTGGGGTATGAGGTGGATGAAAAGCCTCGAATCTCGGCGTGAGAAGCATCTACGGGATATCTCCAGAACCTGTGTGGCAGAGCCATCGATCAGATTCCGAAGCTATCAGGCGCAGGCCCGCGTCCCGTTCCTCCAAAGCTAAATTTTAGTTTAGGTAAATTCATCTTTACCCTACACCGGCTCTTCACCGTCCTGTAGCAATCGGTACCCGACCCCCGGCACGGTCTGGATCAGCGAATGGCTGAACCCGGCATCGAGTTTTCGGCGCAACCGATAGATGTGTTTATCGATCACGTTGTCGATGGGGTCGAAGTCATAGTCCCAGGCGCTCTCCAGCAACATGCCGCGGGTCACCACCTCATCGCAGTGGCGCATGAGCTTTTCCAGGATCAGCGACTCGCGCTGCTGCAAGGCAATGACCTGCCCTTCACGGGTGGCGGTGCGCGCGGCGCAGTCCAGTTGCAGGCTGCCGACCCGCAAGGTCCGCGACAACCCCACCGCCGGGTCACGACCACGCTGCAAGGCTTCGAGCCGGGCGAGCACCTCGACAAAGGCATAGGGCTTGGCCAGGTAATCGTCACACCCGGCGCGTAAACCTTCGACCCGCTGGGCAGTGGAGTCCAGGGCACTGAGCATCAGCACCGGCGTGCGCAAACCCTGGCGCCGCAGCGCCTGGACCAGCGCGAGACCGTCCAGTCCCGGCAGCTTGCGGTCGACGATCAAGGCGTCGTAGATCCCTTCCAGGGCCATGTCCAGGCCACTGCGACCATCGTCGACGGTATCGGCGACATGTCCACTTTCGTTGAGACCGCGCACCAGATAACTGGCCGCCCGGGCATCATCCTCGACAACCAGAATTCTCACGGCCGGCTCCGCACTGACTCAGCTAAACTTTTTTTCATATTGACGCGACCTTTCAGATAAACCCGGTTTGGCACACTATGCCGGTCGACCAGCCAACCACGATTCACTGGCCAGCAGACTCCTCCGGGGTCCGTGCAAGACTACCACCCTCTCTCATTCTGCGAAGTGCCCATGACCCATGTTCTGGTCGTCGAGGACGACCCCGCCACTGCCCGGGAGATCGAAGCCGCCCTGCAAGACCACGGCTTCGACGTGACCCATGTCGATAATGGTCGAGAAGGCCTGGTGCGCGCCATCAGCGACAGCTACGACGTTATCGTCCTCGACCGCATGCTCCCCGGTGCCCTCGATGGCCTCGGCATGCTCACCGCCCTGCGCGCCTCGGGCATCGCCACGCCGGTGCTGATTCTCAGTGCCCTCAGCGCCCTGGACGAACGGGTTCGCGGCCTGCGGGCCGGCGGCGACGACTACCTGACCAAGCCCTTCGAATTTATCGAACTGACCGCCCGCCTCGATGCCCTGAGCCGCCGCCGGATCGCCCCCAGCGAGGAACGGGTCAACCGCCTGCGGGTCGGCAACCTGGAACTGGACCTGCTCAAGCGTAGCGTCAAGCGCGGCGAACGGACGGTGGACCTGCTGCCTCGGGAATACGCCCTGCTCGAATACCTGGTGCAGCACGCCGAACAGGTGGTGACGCGAACCATGCTGTTCGAGGCGGTGTGGAACTACGCCTATGACGAACGTACCAATGTCATCGAAGTGCATATGGGCCGTTTGCGCCGCAAGGTCGATGGCGACGGTGAAGAACCGATGATCCACACCATTCGCGGGGCAGGCTATGTTCTCCGTTCACCTGCGTGAAATCCCCCGCACCATCAGTTTCCGCACGGCGCTGATGTCCCTGGCGCTGTTCAGTTGTTCGTTCCTTGCGCTGTTCGGTTATATCTATTGGCAAACCGCCGGCTACCTGATGGCCGAGGTCGATACCGCCCTCTACCGGCAGATCGACAACCGTAGCGCGCAGCCCGAAGACCTGCGCCTGGCGGAAATTCGCAAGCACTCCGACCAGGATATCGACGGTCGCCTGCCCCACGGCCTCTACGATGCCCAGGGCCAGCTGATTGCCGGGGCGGTCGGGAAAATGCCGGCCTTCAAGGGCTATGACAAACCCGCCGAATTCTCCTGGAAGCAGCCGCAAAAAAAGAACCGGCCGATCCGCTTCATCATGCATCGCCTGGACAATGGCCAGACCCTGATGGTGGCCCAGGATATCCATGACCTCAGCGAGTTCGACGAGTTGCTGGTCAACGCAATGGTCTCCGGCGGCTCTTTGCTGCTGGTGGTGGGACTGCTCGGAGCGGTCGGGCTGGGCTACGCGGCACGCCGGCGGCTGGATGTGCTGACCCGCTCCATCGAACGCATCGTCAAGGGCGACCTCAACGAACGCCTGCCGACCCGTGGCAATCGCGACGATATCGACCGGATCGCCACGGTGGTCAACCAGATGCTCGACGAGCTGGAGCGGCTGATGAGCGAGGTCAAGGGCGTCTGCGACGATATCGCCCACGACTTGCGCACGCCCCTCACCCGCCTGCTCGCGGGCCTGGAGCGCGCCCAACGCCGGCACCTGCGCGAGGACGAATACCAGGCGGCCATCGACAATGCCATCGAGGATGCCCAGGGTTTGCTGTCGACCTTCCGCGCCCTGTTGCGGATTTCCGAGATCGAGGCCAGTGCCCGCCGTAGCAGCTTTGCCGAGATCGACCTGAACCGCATCGCCGCCGATGCCGCCGAGTTTTTCGAGCCGCTGGCCGAGGAGCGTGGTATCGAGCTGACCTTGAATAACGCGCCGGCGCCGTGCCTGATCTTCGGCGATGCGCAGTTGCTGTTCGATGCCACTTGCAACCTGCTGGACAACGCCATCAAGTTTTCGCCGGACCACAGTCGGGTGCAGGTGGCGGTGATGGATACCCCGGACAGGCGTGGGCTGTGCGTGGTGGATAATGGTCCGGGGATTCCCGAAGCTGAGCGCGAGGCGGTGTTTCGACGGCTGTACCGTTCCGAATCCAGTCGGCATACGGCGGGCAACGGGCTGGGGTTGAGCATGGTGGCCGCAGTGGCGCGACTGCATGACATGCGCCTAGAGGTGCAGGACGCCCAGCCGGGTTGCCGGATCGAGTTGATCGTCAGCGCCTGAGAACATGAAACACGCTCCCCTGTAGGAGCCGGCTTGCTGGCGATGCGATCTTATGGCCGATATCGTCGTCGACTGGATAATCGCTATCGCCAGCAAGCCGGCTCCTACAGGGACCGCGTTCAGCCTTGAGGAAGGCGTTGCAGCAATTGTTCGAACGCCGCCAGCACCTGCTGCGGCTTCTCCAACATCAACTGGTGCCCGCACGCCTCCAGCACCTGGAACTGCGCGTCCGGCAACTGCCGCGCCAGCGCTTCACCCCCACTGGCCGGAATCAGGCCGTCGCTGTCGCCGGCCAGTACCTGGACCGGCAATGTCAGTTGCGCCACCCGCTCGGCCTCTGGCCACTGCACACCCTGTATCAGCCCCTTGAATACATACAGCCGATTACGCTCGGTCAGCTTTTCCTCATACGCCAGCAAGCGTGGATCAACAGACGGATGCCAGGCCCGCTCGCGAAATCCCTTGGCCAACACCGGTCGGATCAGTTCCAGTATCCAGGCCGGCAACGCCAGCAGGCCGCCGCGACTCAAGGGCCGATGCAGCTGCGTGCCGAGCAACAAGGCGCCACTGACCGAATTCACCTGCAACAACGCGCTGAGGGTCAAGCCGGTGCCGAAGGAATGAGCGACGATCAGATTGCGCTCGCCGCCAAAGCGGCGCAGCAACGCCACAACGTCCGCCACCAATTCATCCCAGGCATAGGCCGCCGCCCGCCGCGGCTTGTCACTCTCACCATGACCGAGCAGATCCCAGGCCACCAGGCTGTAACCCTGCTCGCCCAGGGCTTGCCATTGCTCACGCCACTGGTCCTTGTTGCCGCCCGCGCCATGGCAGAAAAACACCACGGTCCCGGCGTTCTCTTTACCCGGACGATGGGCCACGCTGAGGCGTCGCCCGGGACGGACTTCCAACAGTTCACCCCGCACCAGGGGCAGGTGGCCAAAGGATTGAAACTCGGTCATGGGTGTGACAGTCCTGTGCAAGAGAAAAAGGGTGCACTCACAGTGCGCCAGCCACCGCCGGTTCGGCGGAGGTATCGGGCAGCGCCAGCGCGGCGGCCCCGAGCAACGTCCGGGTGTAAGGATGTTGCGGTTCGGCAAACAATCGGGCCGTGTCGCCCTGCTCGACAATCCGCCCGCCCTGCATCACGGCGATGCGGTCGCACAACCGGGCCGCCACCCGCAGGTCATGGGTGATAAACACCAGGCTCAGGCGAAACTGCCGTTGCAGGGCCTCCAGCAGCTCAAGAATCTGCACCTGGACCAAGGCATCCAGGGCCGAGACGCACTCGTCGGCAATCAGGATTTTCGGCCGTACGGCCAGGGCCCGGGCGATGCCGATGCGCTGCCGTTGACCGCCGGAAAACTCATGGGGAAAACGCTCGAAGGCCGCGGCAGGCAAGCCGACCTGTTCGAGCAACTCACGGGCACGCCGCGCCGACTCGGCCTTGGAAACGCCCTGGGCCTGGGGGCCGGTCATGACAATCTGCCCCACCGTCTGGCGTGGGTTGAGCGAGGCAAAGGGGTCCTGGAAAATCATCTGGATCTCGCCACGCATCGGCCGCAGCCGGCGTTGAGACAGGCTCGCGACCTCATGGCCCTGCCACTCCAGACTGCCGCTGTCCGGCTGTAGCAAGCGCACCAGGCAACGGCCCAGGGTCGACTTGCCGGAGCCCGATTCGCCGACAATGCCCAGGGTCTCGCCTTCACGCAGATGCAGATCGAGCCCGGCCAGGGCCTGGGTCTGGCGGCGACTCCACCAACCGCCACGGCCGCCGAAATGTTTTTCCAGCTGCCGGGCAGCGAGAACCTCGGGCGCATCAACCGGCAACGAACGCGGCGCCAGCGGCTGCGCCGTGACCGCCGCCAGCAGGCGCTGGGTATAGGCTTCGCGGGGCGCCTCAAGCACCTGGCGGGCCGAACCCTGCTCGATCACATGGCCGCGCTCCAGCACCAGCACCCGGTCGGCAATCGCCCGCACCACGGCAAAATCGTGGGTGATAAACACTATCGCCATGCCCTTGTCACGCTGGATGCGGCGCAACAGGTCGAGGATCTGCGCCTGGGTGGTCACGTCCAGCGCCGAGGTCGGTTCGTCGGCGATCAGCAGGTCCGGATCGAAGGCCAGGGCCATGGCGATCACCACCCGCTGGCGTTGACCGCCGGACAGTTCGAACGGATAAGCCTGGCGCAGCCGCAGCGGATCAGGCAGGCCGACATAACCGAGCAAATCGATCACCCGCTGCTCACGCACCCGGGCCGAACGCTCGCCATGGGCACGCAGGGTTTCGTCGATCTGCCGGCCCACGCTCAGCAACGGATTGAGCGCACTCATCGGCTCCTGGAACACCATACTGAGGGTCCGGCCGCGCAACTGGCGCATCCCCTCCTCGTCGCGCCCGGCCAGGTCCTCGCCGCGAAAACGCAGGCGGCCACGCTCGATGTGCAGGGGCGCCGGCAGCAAGCGCAACAGCGCCTTGGCCAGCATCGACTTGCCGGAACCCGACTCACCGACCAGGCACAGGCACTCCCCCGCCGTCAGCGACAACGACAGGTCATACAGCGCATGGCTGCGGTCGGCCCCCGCGGGCAAGGCGATACGCAATTGCTCGACGCTCAACAACGGTGTGCGCTCCGGGCTCATGAGTTCGCTCCCTGTCGACGGGCCGGCTCGAACGCCACTCGCAGTCCTTCGCCCACGCGATTGACCGCCAGCACGCAAAGCAGGATCGCCAGCCCCGGCAGCAGGCTCATCCACCAGGCTTCGCGCAGCAGTCCGCGCGAGGCATTGATCATGTAGCCCCAGCTCATGGCATCGGGATCGCTGAGGCCGAGAAACGCCAGTGCGGCGTCGGTGAGGATCGCCGTGGCCATCACGAAGGTCAGGGTCACCAGCAACGGTGCCAGGGCATTGGGCAGGATCTGCCGGCTGATGATTGCCAGCGGCGACTGCCCGAGCACCCGTGCCGCCAGGACGAACTCACGCTGGCGCAGGCTGAGGAATTCACCACGTACCAGGCGCGCCACCGCCGGCCAGGCCACCAGGGTGATCGCCAGTACGGTGGAGCTCAACGACGGTTCCAGCACCGCCACCAGGATCACCGCCAGTACCAGTTGCGGAATGATCTGGAAGAACTCGGCGATGCGCATCAGCACGCCATCGAGCCAGCCGCCGAAATAGCCGGCGACCGCGCCCACCAGGGCGCCCACCAGCAAGGTCGCCAGGCTCGACAAGGTGGCGATCGCCAGGGACACCCGAGCGCCATAGAGCAAGCCACTGCCGAGGTCGCGACCGAGCATATCGCTGCCCAGCCAATGGGCCGGATCCTGGAACGGCGCCAGCAACGGCGTGCTGTTCATCTCCCAGGGGCTACTGTCGGTCAGCCACGGCGCGGCCAGCGCCAGCAGGCTCAGCAGCAGCAGGAAGCCGGCGCCGATCAGCGCCGAGGGTTGTGCGAGAAAACGTCGAATCACCGAAACCTCATTCATCAGGATTGCCCCTGGGCGCCGATACGCGGGTCCAGCAGTCGGCAGGCCAGATCGGTCAACAGGTTGAAGCCGACCACCAGCGTCGAGATCACCAGGAAGCCGCCCATCAGTACGCCGTAGTCACGTTGCGCCAGGGCGTCGTACATCAGCCGGCCGATGCCCGGCCAGGAATAGACCACCTCCACCAGCAAGGCACCGCTGGCCAGTTGTCCCAGTTGCAGGCCGGCGAAGGTCACCACCGGCAACAGTGCATTGCGCAACACATGGGCCCAGAGGATCCGTCGTGGGGTCAGGCCCTTGGCCCGGGCGGTGTAGACATACTCCTGGCCCATTGCCTCAAGGGTCGCGGCGCGGGTCAGGTGGATATACAGGGCCAGGAACAGGAAGCTCAGGGACAGGCACGGCAACAGCAGGTGGCTCATCCGGTCCGCCAACCCGGCCCCGCCATGGAGGTCCGCGGCCACGGTCTCCAGGCCAAAGGCCGGCAACCAGTCGAGGTGCACGGAAAACAGCAGGATCAGCAGCATCGCCAGCCAGAAGGTCGGCACGGCGTAGAGCAGCAAGGCACCCTGGGAGATCAACCCGTCCAGCCAGGGCCGCCGCTCCCGGCTACGGGCCGCGAGCACGCCGAGGGCGATACCCGCCAGGGACGAGAGCAGGAAGGCTGAGCCCATCAAGGCCAGGGTCGCGGGAAGACGCTCGGCGATCAGCGTCCAGACCGGGGTCTGGTTGCGGTAGGAATAGCCCAGGTCCAGGTGCGCGGCCTTGCCCAGGTAGATCAGCAGTTGCCGGGCCAGCGGTTGGTCCAGGCCCATGTCATGCCGCAGGCTGTCGATATAACCCGCGTCGTCGACACCGGCCTCGCCGGCCATCAGCAAGGCCGGATCGCCGGGGGCCAGGCGGATCAGCAAAAAGCTCAGCACCAGTACCCCGAGGATCATCAACAGCGCCCGCCCCAGGCGGGCGCCGAGGAACAGCAATGCGCTCATGGCGCCGGGCCGTCGAGGTAGACGCTTTCATCGTCCTCGTTGAGGCTGGTGGCGGTTTGCAGCAGGTTCTTGACCTGGCTGTGGAACAGCGTCGGGTAGCGCATTTCGAAGATCGGCGCGATGGGCAGGTCGCTGTTCAACTGGTTTTCCAGGCGGCTGTAGACCTGGCGGCGCTGCTCGCCTTCCGGGGTGTCGGCGACCTGGTTCCACAAGGCATCGGCCTGCGGGCTGTTGTAACCGCTGACATTGGCGAACGGCGAGGTCTTGAGGATGTAGTCCGAGCGATAGAGGTAGGCGGTGGTCAGGTAGGGGTCGCCGATCTGGAAGATAAAGTTGTAGGTCAGGTCGAAGTCCCAGTCGCTGACCCGCTGGAACCAGGTCGCGGCATCCGAGGTGACCACCTGGACCTTGAAGCCCAGGGGTTGCAGGGCCTGCTTGGTGTACTCGGCCAGGCGCTCCCAGGCGCCGCCCTTCTCACCGTTGAGCAGACGGATACGCACCGCGCCGACATCCACGCCGGATTCGACGATCAGCGCCTTGGCCTTCTTCAGGTCATAGGCGTATTGCGGCAGGTTCGGGTCGTGGTACGGCGTGGTGGAGACGAACGGGCCCTGGGCGACCTTGCCGGAGCCGAAGAAAATATTGTCGACGATGAACTGTCGGTTCAGCGCATAAAGGATCGCCTGGCGCACCTTGGGGTTGTTCAGCGGCGGCTTGCGGGTGTTGATCTGCAGAAACGCCAGGCCGGCATACAGCTCCCAGCCCTGCTCCGAGGACTGTACGCCGGGCAAGGCCGTCAGACGCTTGAGATCGGAGTAGTCGGCATCGCCGCTGCGCAGGGCCTGGATATCCCCGCGCTCGAAGGCGGCGGCACGGGACGAGGCGTCGGGAATCACGTGGAAGACAATACCGTCGAGGTGCGGCAGGCCCTTTTTCCAGTAGTCCTTGTTCTTGCCCAGCTTGATATAGGCGCCGCGCTTCCATTCTTCGAAGACAAACGGCCCGGTGCCCACGGGCTTGAGGTTGTAGGGGTTGTTGCGAAAATCCGTGCCCTGGTACAGGTGCCGGGGCACCACGGGGCGCAGGCCGCTGCCCAGGGAAGAGAGCAACGGGGCGAAGGGTTTCTTCAAGTGGAAGATCACCTGCAACGGCCCCGTGGCCTCGATGGAGGCCACATAGTCGGTAAAGATCCCGCCCAGGCGTTTGTCCACCTCCGGGTAGAAGGTCTGGAAGCTGAACACCACGTCGGCCGAGGTGAAGGGCTGGCCGTCATGCCAGCGCACGCCGTCCTGCAGGTCGAAGGTGTAGGTCAGGCCGTCGGGAGCAATCGTCCAGCTTTTCGCCAGCACCGGTTTGGGCTGGAGCGTGGTGTCGTAGGTCAGCAGGCCCTGGAGGATCTTGCCGCTGACGTATTGGGTCGAGACATGGCTGACCACCCCGTGCATCAGCGACGGCGGCTCCGGCTGGGCCACCAGGTTCAGCACGCCGCCCTCCCGGGGTTCGGCCTGGACGCTGCCGGCCAGGATCAACGCACCGGCCGCAAGGCCGAGCAACACCCGGCGCAGGGGCCGGGTGCGAGACGAATGGGTCGGGGTGAATTCAGGCATGGCGGGCTCCGCAAAAAAGATTCATCAGGCAGGCAACCACAGACAGGCGCCCGGCCCTTTGAAGCGGTTTAGCAAGGCCTGTGCCAGGGCCTGGAAGGCGGTCTTTTGCGGGCTTTGAGCGGTTTTCGAGGACGCTGGCACTGATGAAAAAACCACAGCCACTGTCCCGACTGTGGAAAAAGCAGCAGCCGCTACCTGTGGCGAGCGGGCTTGCCCGCGCCGGGCCGCGAAGCGGCCCCAAAACCAGTGATTTCGGTACATCAGATAGGACAAGGTGTCCGATTTACGGCTGCTGCGCAGCCGAGCGCGGGCAAGCCCGCTCGCCACAATGGTACTGAGCATGACTTGAGGGAGCACATCGCAGGACTGGCACAAGCCTTGCGAGGCCCGCTGTCTTCGAACCACCGAGTCTCAAGAGCATGTCACTGGATTACCTGGGCAACCCCATCGACACCGAGCACGCCGCGACCCGCGAAGGCATCGACGCATTCATCGGCGGTTTTCTCGGCTATCAACCCCGCGCCGAGTCGATCCTCGCCACCGCCGATGCCGATCCGCAGTCGCGCCTGGCCAATGCTTTCGCCGGCATCCTGCTGATGTTCAGCGAGTCCCCCGAAGGCCCGGGCCTGGCCGAGCGCTACCGGCAGCGAGCAAGCGCCGCCCCCGCCGGACATGCCCGGGCCGACCTGTACCTGGCGCTGTTGCGCGCCTGGATCGCCGACGACTTGGGACAAGTGCTGGGCCTCGGCGAGCAACTGCTGGAGCGTTTTCCCCGGGACCTGTTCGCCGCCAAACTCACCCAATACGTGGAGTTCAATCGCGGCAACTGGCCGGCGTTGTTGCGCATCGCCCTCAAGGCCCGCGATGCGGCGCCGGATAGCGCCCACAGCCACGGCCTGCTGGCCTTCGCCTATGAGCAATGCCACCTGCTGGAAGACGCCGAAGCCGCCGCTCGCCAGGCCCTTGCCCTGCAAGCCGACGAGCCCTGGGCCCAGCACGCCCTGGCCCATGTGCTGCTGACCCGGGGCCGGATCGAGGAAGGCATCGACTTCCTGGAAAGCGTGAAGGGCCATTGGCAGGGCCTCAACTCCTTCATGTACACCCACAACTGGTGGCACCTGGCGCTGTTCTATCTGGCCCGTGGTCATGAGCAGCGGGCGCTGGAGATTTATGACCGGCATGTCTGGGGCATCCTGCCGGAGTACTCCCAGGATCAGGTCGGCGCGGTGTCGCTGCTGACCCGGCTGGAACTGGCGGGCATCGACATCGGTGAGCGCTGGCAGGCACTGGCGCCCTATCTGCAGAAACGCACGGAGGATACGGTGCAACCCTTCCTCAGCGTGCAGTACCTCTACGGGCTGGCCCGGGCCGGCAAGCCCGAGGCCGACCATCTGCTTGCGGCGTTGCAGGCCCACGCCTCTCGGGCACCCGCCTTCAGCCGCATGACCTGGGTCGAGGTGACGGTACCGCTGGCGCAAGGCCTGTTGGCGCAAGCCCGGGGGGATTGGGAACTGGCGGTGCAACGGCTGGGCAGCGTGCTGCCACGGCTCAACGATATCGGCGGCAGCCACGCGCAACGGGACCTGTTCGCGCAAATCGAGCTCGACGCCCGCCTGCGCTCCGGAGACTGGCGGGCAACGCAGCAGACGTTGGAACTGCGCCGTGGCTACGACCCGCTGGACGTCCCGACCAACCGCCAGCTGGAACAGGTTTATTCGGCGCTGGGCCTGCCTGAGCAAGCCCGCCAGGCCGGGGAACGGGTCAAGCGGGTGCTGGCAACCCATGTTATTCCAGGCTGAACGCGATCCCCTGTAGGAGCCGGCTTGCTGGCTCCTACAGGGGATCGCGGCGTATTCAAGATCTCGACCCTACAGGCCAGCCGGTGCGTCGCGCCGGGCTTCGAAAACACCCCGGGCAATCGCCCGCGCCACGCAATCGGCGGCGGCACTGCCGATGCAGCCGATCTGCACCTGGCGACGTGGCCCGTCCACCAGTTCGACCGCGCCGGAAGCCATGGCAAATACGGTATCGCCATCAAACGGCAGGTGCGCCGGACGCACCGCGCGGGCAATACCGTCCTGGGCCATGATCGCCACGCGCTTGCACTCGGCGGTGCTCAACCGGGCATTGCAGGCCACCGCCACCAGCGTGGTATTGGCCCCGGCCTGCAAGCGGCCCATGGAGTCCAGCCGTGACAATTCCGGCATCGGATCACTGGCGTCCATCGGCGCCCCCGGACGCCCGCCGCCGAACTCTCCGGCGATCTCCCAGGGCCAGGCCCAGAACGTCTCGCCATCCGGCATATAGACGGAGCCGATCGGGTTGGCGACCACCAGCGCCGCCACCACCAAACCATCGCCAAGCACCAGCGACGCCGACCCCAGTCCGCCCTTGAGCACCCCGGCCATCGCCCCGCGCCCGGCACCCACCGAGCCCTGGGCAAACGCCTGTGCCGCGTTCTGCAACGCCTCGAAGCCCAAACGACGATAAGGCGGTTCAAGCCCCCAGCTCTTGTCCCCACCATTGGCCAGATCGTGCAGCACCGCCGCAGGAACAATGGGAATCGCCGGCGCACCAGGCTTGAGATGCAGTCCCACTTCCTGCTGTGACAACGCCGCCGCCACCGCATCCGCCGCCCCCAGGCCGAACACCGAACCGCCGGCAAACACCAGCGCATGCAGCTGCCCGACCATGTTTTCCGGCTCCAGGGCCGCCGACTCGCGCCCGCCCGGACCGCCACCGCGAATATCGACGCTCGCCGTCCAGGCGCCGTCGGTGCGAATAACCGTCACGCCGGTGTCGACATGCTCATCGGTGGCATGCCCGACGTACACGCCCGGCACATCGGTGAGCAAATTGCGGGAACCCGGTTGTGGCATAAAAAACTTCCTGACAAGTAGTTGGCTTCCATAGAGGAGCGTGAACGCAACGGTCCAGCAAAGCCTGTGCCAGCGCTCCCGCACCCGACTTCATTACCTCCCCCGCTTTCACCACTGTTGCTAACTCACCAACGCCCCGGGCGACTGCTGGAAAACCAACAACCGATACCCCCGCACCTCCCGCCACTGGCGCGCTGTAGAAAAACCAACAGCCTGAATCGCCGCTGCTAGAAAAACACCAATTCCTGTCCGACCAACAACCTAACTACTTGTTTAAAAAGGATTTTAAAGAATGGCACAGGCTTTGCTGTGCTGCCCTGACCAGAGCTTGAGACCGCAGGCCGCCCCCCGGCCCGGCAACAAGCCGCCACTGACCTCACTGGCGACGCCCCCATACCCGTCGCCTCACCCGCCACGATCGCCCCCCACCCGGGCGCAGAGCGGGGACCACACTGGAGCGATTCACATCATGAGTTCAACACGCGCCGCCAACCGGCGACCCACCCGCAACACCTTCACCCACAGCCTGCTGTTCCTGGCCGTGTGCGAGGCCCTGAGCTACAGCAGCCTGACCCTGGCCGCCGACACCACCAGCGATAACCCCCTGGACACCGTGGTGGTCATCGGCAACCGTGGCCAGGCCCGCACCCTGGCCGACAGCCCGGCGCCGGTGGACGTGATTTCCTCCAAGCAGTTGCTCGCCACCGGCCAGGGCGACCTCACTGCGGCCCTGAACAAGGTGCTGCCCTCGTTGAACCAGCCGACCTCCTCCGGCTTCGGCTCGACCTCGGTGGTGCGCCCCATCAGCCTGCGCGGCCTCAACGGCGACCAGGTGCTGGTCCTGGTCAACGGCAAGCGCCGCCACAACAGCGCGCTGCTGAACAACGGCACCTACCTCAACTCCGGCTCGCAACCGGTGGACCTGGACATGATCCCCACCGCCCTGGTGGACCATGTCGAAGTGCTGCGCGACGGCGCCTCGGCGCAATACGGCTCGGACGCCATCGGCGGCGTGATCAACATCGTGCTCAAGCAGACCGACCACGGCGGCAGCCTCACCACCCGCTACGGCCAGAACTTTGAAAACGGCGACGGCGCCACCACCCGGCAAACCGGCGACCTGGGGCTGTCACTGCCCAACGACGGCTTTATCAACCTGGCCCTGGACGTGAAGAAGCAGAACACCTCCGACCGCTCCGACGATGCGCCCTACACCGACAGCGCCGGCAACACCAGCGAGCGCCATACCTACTACGGCACCGGCCTGCCCCAGGCGCGCAACTTCAGTTTCGGCTACAACGCCGAGCTGCCGGTGGATGACGCCCTGACCCTGTACTCGTTCTCCACCTACACCCGGCGCAACTCGGAAAAACCCCTGGCCTTCCACCAGCCGGCGAGCTTCGACGGGATCGCCACGCCGTTCCCGGAGGGCATCGAAGACACCCTGCGGTTTATCGAAAACGACTTCCAGGTGGCCTTCGGCGGCAAGGGCAAGGCCGCCGGCTGGGACTACGACCTGTCCAGCACCTACGGCCAGGATCATGCCGAGGCCACCCTGCGCCACACCTATAACCTGAGCTTCGGCCCGGACTCGCCGACCTCGGTCGACACCGGCGCCAAGACCTTCAGCCAATGGACCAACAACCTCGACCTGACCCGCGCCTTCGACCTCGGCCTGGCCAAGCCGACGCAGATTTCCTGGGGCCTGGAACAACGCTTCGAGAGCTACAAGATCGGCAAGGGCGACTATGACTCCTATGCCCTCGGCGACTTCAGCACCGGTGCCAGCGGCGCGCCGATTGCGCCGGGAACCATTTCCGGTGCCGGCACCACTCCGGCCGACGCCGCGGAGAAAAGCCGCACCAGCGTGGCCGGCTATGGCGAGATCGGCCAGGACCTGACCGACAAGTGGCACGTCGACCTCGCCGGGCGCTACGAGCACTACAATGACGGTTCGGGTACCACCACCAACGGCAAGTTCTCCACCCGTTACCAGTTGACCCCGATCCTCGCCGTGCGCGGCACCTTCAGCACCGGCTTCCGCGCGCCGTCGCTGTCGCAGCAGATCTACAGCTCGACCTCGCAGACCAGCGTCAACGGCAACCTGTTCGACTACCGCAATGTCGCGGTGGATTCGACGGTGGCCAAGGCCCTCGGCGCCACCACCCTGAAACCGGAGAAGTCGACCAACATCGGCTTCGGCCTGACCCTGCAACCGATCGACAACGCCAGCGTCACCCTGGATGCCTACCAGATCAAGATCAAGGACCGCATCGCCCAGACCGGCTACCTGGGCGGCACCCCGCAGATCGAGGCGATCCTCGCGGCGGCCGGGCTGCCGACCAACCAGGCGGTGACCTACTTCACCAACGCCCTCGACACCACCACCCGCGGCGTCGACCTGGTCGGCGACTACCGGCAGGACATCGGTGCCTACGGCAACCTGCGCTACACCCTGGGCTTCAACTGGAACACCACCGCGATCGATGCCATCCACGCCTCCGACGCCGCCCAGCAGGCCTTGGGCCCGGACGGCGGTTACGACCGCCAGCGCCAGGGCAACCTCAAGTACGGCCTGCCGGATTCCAAGCTGTTGCTGGGCACGGTCTGGAGCATCGACAAGTTCGAGATCGGCCTGAACCTGACCCGCTACGGCGAGTACACCCAGTACGGCACCGCGGCGATCTACGACCGCAGTTTCTCGGCGGCCTGGATCACCGACCTGAACGTCGACTACCACCTGACCAAGAGCCTGACCCTCAATGCCGGGGCCAACAACGTCTTCAACCTGTACCCGGAACGCACCAACCTGCCCAGTGCCTCGGGTGCCTACCCTTACGGCAACTTCTCGCCCTACGGCACCACGGGCGGCTACTGGTACACCGGCCTGACCTACAACTTCTGACCCCCTGGCGGCACACCCGGCCCGATGGCCCGGCGCTGCCGCCTTGTTTACCGGGAGCCTGCAATGACCCGTCGTACCGATCACCTCAAGCTCGGCGCCTTCCTCGCCAACAGCGGCCATCATATCGCCGCCTGGCGCCACCCCCTGGCCCAGGCCGATGCCAGCCTGGATTTCGAGCACTTCAAGGCAATTGCCGAAACCGCCGAACGCGGCAAGTTCGACGCCCTGTTCGTCGCCGATGTGGTCGCGCTGTGGGGCCATCATCACGACGCCCTGAGCCGCAGCGCCCGGGCCGAACACTTCGAACCGCTGACCCTGATGTCCGCCCTCGCGGCCGTCACCCGGCATATCGGCCTGATCGCCACCGCCACCACCAGCTACAACGAGCCCTACCATATCGCCCGCAAATTCGCCTCCCTCGACCACCTCTCCGGGGGCCGTGCGGCCTGGAACCTGGTGACCTCGGTGGTCTCCGACGAAGCCTGGAATTTCGGCCGTGAAAACCATATCGACCACGGCGACCGCTATCAGCGCGCCGAGGAGTTCCACGATGTGGTCAAAGGCCTGTGGGACAGCTGGGACGATGACGCCTTTGTCCGCGACAAGAGCAGCGGCCAGTACTTCGATCCGGGCAAACTGCACACCCTGAACCACCACGGCGAGCACTTCTCGGTGCGCGGTCCGCTGAATGTCGCCCGACCGCCCCAGGGCCATCCGGTACTGGTCCAGGCCGGAGCCTCGGAAGCCGGCAAGACCCTCGCGGCGCGGGTGGCCGAACTGATCTTCGTCGTCCACCACGACCTGGCCGGGGCCCAGGCCTTCTACCAGGATATCAAGGCCCGGGCCGCCGACTTCGGCCGCAACCCGGATCACCTCAAGATCCTCCCCGGCGTCACGCCCTTTATCGCCGAGACCCGCGAACAGGCCCAGGCCCTGTTCGAAGAATTCCAGGCGCTGATCGACCCGGTACTCGGCCTGCGCCTGCTGGCCGATACCCTCGGCGACGATATCGACCTCAGCGCTTACGACCTCGACGGCCCGCTGCCGGAGACACCGGTCGGCCAGCGCGGCAGTCGCCGGGACAAGGTGCTGGAGCTGGCCCGCAAGGAAAACCTCAGCATTCGCCAGTTGTACCTGCGCCTGGCCGGTGGCAACCCGCTGATCGGGACCCCGGCGGATATCGCCGACAGCTTCGAGGCCTGGTTCCAGAGCCGGGCCTGCGACGGCTTCAATGTGTTCTTCCCGTACTACCCGGGCGCCATCGAAGGGTTTGTCGACCAGGTGATACCGTTATTGCAGGAACGCGGGCTGTTCCGTCGCGAATACGAAGGCCGCACCCTGCGGGAAAACCTCGGGCTGCCACGCCCGGCCAACCGGTTCAGCCGATCATGAGCGGCCGGCCCCCCGTCGAGGGTAGGATGGGTTTATTCGGGCGGCGGGTGTGCGCCCCTCTGATGGAGCCCATGCATGGCACTTGAGTTCAGTTGGCAGTTGCCGCTGTGCGACACCGACGGTACAACCCCCTGGGCGCACCGCCCCGAGCAGTGGATTCAGCTGGCCCAGGCCGTGGAATACGCCGGCCTCGACGGCCTCTGGGTGCCCGGCGGCGCGCAGTGCGCCGACAGCCTTGGCGTGGCGGCGACCTTGTGCGCCCACACCCGCCGGGTCCACCTGACAGTCAGCGTACCGCCCGAAGTCATGTTGCCGGCGGCCCTCGCCGCCACCGTGCAAAGCCTGCAATCGATCAGCGCCAATCGCGTGCGCCTGCACCTGCCCGACGGCGAACAGGGCAGCCTGCGCCAGGTGTTCGGTGAATGGCTCAACCGTGACCAGCGCCATGAACGTATCGGCGAGTACCTGGACATCCTTACGCGCCTGCTCTCCCCTGACGGCAGCGAGTTCCACTACAACGGGCGCTACTTTCAGCTGGAGAGCGCCGGTGTCGCCCGCCGCCCGCTTCCGGCACCACCGCTGCTGCTCGACGACTCCCAGGAAAGCGCGCTGATCGCCAGCCATGCCCGAACCTGCCTGCTGCGCAGCCGGGCACCGAACCCGCTGCAACAGGAAATCCAGCGCTTGCGGGCCGACTCACCGGACCTTGGCTTCGCCTGCCCCTTCGCACTGCTGTTCCGGGACACCGAGGACGAAGCCTGGGAAGCGGCCGCCGCCCGCCTGGAATCACTGGGAATCAAGCCACCGGACAGCACCCCGTCGCTGCCCAGGCTCACCCGCGAGCACCAGCCGGTGCGGCACTTCGAACTGCACCCGAATCTCTGGCAACCACGCGCCGACCAACCCGTGTTTATCGTCGGGACGCCGCATCAGGTCGCTACCCGCCTGCAGGAGCTGCACGGCCTGGGCATCGAACAGATCATCCTGGTCGGCCAGCCGGCGGTGCATGAAGTCCTGCGCTTCGGCGAACAGATCCTGCCATTGCTTGGCGCCCAAGGCCTGCGCAAGGAGCGCACCCAGCATGTCGAATAATCCACGCCATCCCCTCGAGATCGACTGGTTCCTGCCCACCAATGGCGACGGTCGCCACCTGACCAGCAGCGGCCTGCCCAAGGTCGGGCTGTTCCAGCAAGGCGAACGGGCACCGACCCTCGATTACCTGCGCCAGATCGTCCGCGCCGCCGAATACGGCGGCTTCGACGCGATCATGGTGCCCACCGCCAGCGGCTTCGAAGACCCCTGGCTGATCACCGCGGTGCTGGCCCAGGAAGTGCGGCGGCTGAAATTCCTGCTGACCTTGCGCCCGGGCCTGGAACTGCCCGCCTACACCGCCCACCGCGCCGCGACCCTGCAGTTGCTCAGCGACAACCGCCTGGCCCTGCATGTGGTCAGCGGCTCCAGCCGTTTCGAGCAGCGTTCGCTGGGGGATTTTCTGGAGCACGATGAACGTTATGCGCGGACCGCCGAGTTTCTCGAAGTGTTCCAGGCCGTCTGGGCGGGCAACGGCCAGCCCCATCACGGACGCTACTACCGCAGCGTCAACGCCTCGCCGATTGCCCCTGCGGCGCCCGCGCCGGCGATCTATTTCGGCGGTGCGTCCGAGGCCGCGGAACGGGTCGGCGCGTCCCATGCACAGACCCACCTGATGTGGTGCGAGCCGCCCTTGCTGATTGCCGAGCGTATCCACCGGATGCGCGAACTGGCGGCGGCCCAGGGGCGAACCTTGCGCTTTGGTCTGCGCCTGCATATTTTCGCCGCGCCCACCGACGACGCGGCCTGGGCCCATGTCGAGCGGTTGCTGGCGGAGATTCCCAAGGACGCCATCGACCGCGCGCAAGTGCAGATGGCCGCGTATGAATCCGTCGGGCAGACGCGCCAGACGCGCCTGGCTGAAGGTCGCGGGCGCGGCGCCCGTGAGCTGGAGGTGTCGGCCAATCTGTGGGCCGGTGTCGGTCTGGTTCGAGGCGGCGCCGGGACGGCCCTGGTGGGGAGCTATGAACAGGTGGCGGATCGGATCGAGGAATATCACCAGCTGGGCGTCGACAGTTTTATCCTGTCGGGTTTTCCGCATCTGGAGGAGGCGATTCATCTGGGGGCTGAGTTGTTGCCGCTATTGCGGCGTATCTCAAGCAGGAGCGTCGAGCAGCGCACGGTCCTGTAGGCGCCCGGATTGGATCTTCGGTCGTATGCAAACTCTCGGTTCGAAATCGTCCTGTAGGAGCCTGGCTTGCCAGCGAAGAGGGCCTTGAGATCGCCACAAGCTTCGCGGGCAAGCCCGGCTCCTACAGGTTTGTGGTGTTTTCAAAAAGGGGATCAGGGCTTGGCGCGGCCCTTGAGCATGCCGTGATTGACCAGCAAGGTGCGCATGGCATTACGGGTAATGCCCAGCAGTTCGGCGGTGCGCAGCTGGTTGAAGCCGCAAAAGGCAAACGCCTCGCGCACCAGCAGGTCCTCGATATCATGCAACAGGGTTTCCCCCGGCACTTCGAACAGGCGCAGCAACTGCTCGCGAATCACTTCCTGGGGGACCCGCGACACGCCTGTACTGCTCGCCACATGCCGGCCACTCAAACCTGCGGAAAACTTCAGGTGTTCGGGGCGGATCGGCTTGTCGCCGGCCACCAGCAAGGCCAGGTGCACGACGTTTTCCAGCTCGCGGATATTCCCCGGCCAGGGGTAGTCGAGTAGCGCCTGGGTGGCCGCCTCGGAGAGCATCGGCTCGGCAATCTTCAGCCGTTGGCTGTAGATTTTTCGAAAATGTTCAACCAGCGGCAGGATGTCCAGCGGGCGCTCACGCAAAGGCAGGACCTGCACCTGGGCCACGTTGATCCGATAAAACAGGTCGAGACGGAAATTACCCGCCTCCACCGCCTGTTCCAGGTCGATGTTGGTCGCCGTCACCAGGCGGATATTGATCTTGATCGGCTTGCGCGAACCGACGCGCACGATCTCCTGCTCCTGCAGGGCACGCAGCAACTTGACCTGCAACGGCAGCGGCAGATCGCCAATCTCGTCGAGAAACAAGGTGCCGCCATCGGCCTCTTCGAACCAGCCGACCCGACGCCCTACCGCACCGGAAAACGCCCCGGCTTCATGGCCGAAGAATTCGCTTTCGGCGAGGGTCTCGCTGATGGCGCCGCAGTTCACCGCGACAAAAGCCCCGGCCCGCCCACTGGAAGAATGAATGTAGCGCGCCACCAGCTCCTTGCCGGTGCCGGTTTCGCCATTGATCAGCACCGGCGCGTCGCTGGGGCCGACCCGCTGCAGATAGTCGAGCAACTGTCGCGAGCGCGGGTCGGCGAAGACCAGCGCCTTGGCCCGTATCGACAACGAATCCTTGTCGCCCCGGGGCAAGGTCAGGATCGGACTGGGCAGCCCTTCAAGCGTGCTCATGAACAGGGACCGCTGCGTCAGAGCTTGGCGATCGAGACTTCGGTGGATTTGACGAAGGCGATCACTTCACTGCCTACCGCCAACTCCAGGTCGCGCACCGAACGTGTGGTAATCACCGAAGTGACAATCCCCGACGCGGTTTGCACGTCGATCTCGGACAACACCTCGCCAATGAGGATTTCCTTGATGACGCCGCGGAACTGGTTACGAACGTTGATCGCTTTGATCGTCATGGGGTTGTTTCCTTTTCGTGGTGGGAGGTGCACCTGGGCATCAGATGCTGAAGGCTAAAATGCGCCAGCCCTGCAACTTATAAAAGGAATTAATAATAATGATTTTATTCGATTAGGATATAAGAAAGGAAAAGCCAGCAGGTTTCATTGAGTCGTCACCCCAGAGGTGTAAAATCGACGTCCCAGCGCGGAGGCCGATCAAAAGCTCCAGCGCCCCTGCGGAGAGCGCATGAAGAAGGTTATCGCGCTGGTATCGGGCTTGCCCCTGATGCTGGCGCTGAGTGGTTTTACCACCCGGCAACACCCAGGCGACCAGGTCACGCTGGACGACTACACACGCCACAAGATCGAGTTCATCGAAACCCGGATCCTCAAGCACGCCGGCCACGAGCAAGGCGAACGGATCAGGAATATCTCCGCCAACTTCCTCGGCACGCCCTATGTGGCGCATATGCTGGTCGGCTCCGCGACCGCGCCGGAACAGTTGGTGATCGACTTCCGCGGCCTGGATTGCTTTACCTACCTGGATTACGTCGAGGCCCTGCGCAAGTCCGACAGCCTGCCGCGCTTCGTCGAAAACCTGGTGCGCACACGCTACGCCGACGGCAAGGTCAGCTACACCGAGCGCAAGCACTTCTTCACCGACTGGGCCCATACCCAGCCCCTCAACGCCCGGGACGTGACGACGCAGGCCAGCCCCAGGGCGACCACCGTCACCAAGATCCTCAACGCCCAAGGCGACGGCAGCGGCGGCACGCTGATCCCGTCGGTGGGCAAGGTCGAGCGCGCCATCACCTACATTCCCAGCGAGTGGATCGACGACGCCGTGGTCAGCCGCCTGAAAACCGGTGACTACATCGGCATCTACACCCCGGCCGAAGGACTGGATGTGACCCACACCGGTATCTTCATCATGACCGACAAGGGCCCGGTGCTGCGCAATGCCTCCGCCCGCGAAGCCAACCACAAGGTGGTGGATTCGCCGTTCATGGATTACGTCAAGAAAACCCCGGGCATCGTGGTCCTCAGGGCGATCTGAAGCCTGTCAGCGGCACAGTACCGGCTGACAGGCGCAAGACCTCTAGATCTGGAAGTGCTTGACCAGGGTGTTGAGCTCGGTGGCCAGGTGGGCCAGGGACTGCGAGGCCGCCGTGGTCTGGTGCGAGCCTTCGGAAGACTGGATCGACAACTCGCGGATATTCAGCAGGTTGCGATCCACCGAGCGGGCGACGTGGGCCTGCTCGTCGGCAGCGGTGGTGATGACCAGGTTGCGGTTATTGATCTCATCATTCGCCTCGACGATTTCCGCCAGCGCGGTCTTGGCCGCTTCAGCGAGCTCCAGGGTCTGGCGGGTCATGTTGCTGCTGTTGTGCATGCCGCTCACGGCGCTGGCGGTACCGGTCTGGATACTGCCGATCATCTCTTCGATTTCCCGGGTCGACTGCGCGGTCCGATGAGCCAGGGCCCGCACTTCATCCGCCACCACCGCAAAGCCGCGACCGGCCTCACCGGCCCGCGCCGCTTCAATGGCGGCATTGAGCGCCAGCAGGTTGGTCTGCTCGGCGATGGTGCGGATCACATCGAGCACCTTGCCGATGCCCTGCGCCTGCGCCGCCAGGCCGCCGATCTGCTCGGAGCTGACCTCGACGCCACGGGTCAGCGCGGCAATCGCCGTCACCGCCTCGATCATCCGCTGCTGGCCCTTCAGCGCAATGGTCCGCGACTCCTGGGACAGGTCCGAGGTGGACGAGGCGTTCCTGGCCACCTCTTCAATGGCGCTGGTCATCTCGGTCACCGCGGTAGCGGCCTGTTCGATTTCCCCATGCTGCTGTTGCAGGTCGCGACTGCCCTCGGCCGTCACCGCGTTCAACTCTTCGGCCGCCGAGGCCAGTTGGGTCGATGAATGGGTGATCTGCTTGAGGGTGGTGAGCAAGCTGCCCTGCATCACCGCCAGGGCCGCGAGCAAGCGACTGGCTTCGTCGCTGCCGGCCGGGTTGATCGGTTGGGTCAGGTCGCCCTTGGCGATGGTTTCCGCGACCAGGACCGCCTCGATGATCGGTACGGTAATGCTGCGGGTGAGCAGCCAGGCCACCAGCACGGTGCCGATACCCACCAGCAGGATCACCAGGCCGATGCCCGCCACCGCGCTGTCATAGGTGCTGGCCGACTGTTTACCGGCCTGTTCGGCGCCCTGGTTCGCGCGCTCGATCAGGTCATCGAGGTTCTTGGTCATCTGCTCGTAGGATTCGCGGATGGTCGAGAGGTAGGTGTTGGCGGCGGCCTTGTCCCCCTGCCGCGATACCCTGAGCAACTCCAGGTGATTCTTGGCATAGGCTTCCAGGCTGCGGTTGAAAGCGTCCAGCCGGCTTTTGTCGTCGCCGTTGGTCAGCAAACCCGCGTAAATCGACATCTGCTCATGCACGCTTTGCAGGCGTCCGGCCGATTTGTCCTCGTAGACTTTCATGTCCGCAGCGCTGGAGGACAGGATGTGGGCCATGGAGCCCAGGCGATAACGGTCCAGCGACGCATTCGCCGACGCCAGCACCCGCACCCGCTGCAACCAGTTGTTCTGGATATCGGCGGCCTGGGCCTGGACATCGCGAATCTGCTTCAACGCGAACACGCCCAGGAACACACTGAGCAAGGCGATGGCGGCAAAACCGATGAACGCTCGGGGTGCAATCCGGATATTTCTCAACAACATGGACGGGATCTCGCATTGAACAGGGACGGAGGACAACTGGCCACGGCAGGATAGCGGGCGATCCTGGCCAAAGGCTATCGGCCTGGCTGCGGTTTTCTTCAGCGCCGCATGCTGGCGCTGCTTCTGGAGCCTGGGCAATCGTCGGAAAGACCCGCCGATTGGAAAATCTCCCCCTTTTTACGATAGTCTGTCACCCCGCGAACCGTCGCCCTCGAAACCCGAACCGGATCCATTGCGCATGACAACCAGTCCTCTACAGGCCGCAGAAAAAATTCTCCTGGTTGCTCCGCACCGCCTGGGCGATACGCTGTTTGCAACGCCCGGCATCCGTGCCCTGCGCCAGGCAAAACCGCATGCTCAGATAGATGCCGTGGCGTTGTCGGCGCTGTCCCATGAATTGCTCGCCCACAACAGTTGCATCAACACCCTCTACACCGCCAAAGAACGGCCGATTGCCCAACTGGCCGCCGAGTATGACGCTGTATTGCCACTCCAGAACATCAACAAGGTCACCGAATATCTGAAAGATGTCCCCGGGGTCTTGATGCTGCCCCGTTATGAAGGCGCCTTTCATTACTCGGAAAACTTTTATCGCTTTGTGCTTCAGCAACTGCCGTCAGCGGCTGAATTTCCAGCGGGCCCCTATGAGCTGAATGTCAACGCACAGGACAAGGCGGACGCCGACCGGTTACTGAAGAGTATCCCCGCGGCCCCTGAACCTTTTGTGATTGCCTTGCACATGGGCTGCCATCAGATTTCGAAAAAGGGCCAGCGCTTCCTGTACAAGCTGTTTCCTTTCCTGATGACCAAAGACACCCGGAGCTGGTCGTTCAAGCGCTTCGATCAACTGGTACAGCGCCTGCTGACGCAGCACCCGGCTGTCCATATCGTGCTCACGGGCTCGTCCAGCGAAGCCTTTGCGGCCGACGCACTGACCGCTCACCCCCATATCCTGAATCTCATCGGCAAGACCAATGTCGGCCAACTCGCGGCGGTACTCCAGCGTTGCCAGTTACTGCTGACCGGCGATACCGGCCCGATGCACGTCGCCTGTGCGGTAGATCGACCGATGGTCCTGCTCTGCGGGAAGACCGATCCGGCGCAGACAGGCCCGTATCCCATGCACAGCCATCACAGCATCATCCGAAAAGACGGGATGGATAATATTTCGGTGGACGAGGTTTATCAGGCCGTTGTGCGCTATCTGCCTGAAGCATCGACAAAACGGGCTGCAGTCGCCACACCATCAACCGTGGCCTGATCTTCGCCAGAGAGAAACCCCGGTACGCAAAAAGGGCCTGAAAAGGCCCTTTTTGCTGACGGCTCGCTCAGCGCTTGAGCTTGCGCTTGTTGCGGTATTGGTCGATGACCACCGCGACCACGATGATCAGGCCCTTGATGATGTCCTGGATATAGGCATCGACCCCGACAAAGGTGAAGCCGCTGGCCATGACCCCGAGGATCAGCGCGCCGATCACCGTGCCGGTAATGCGCCCCACCCCACCTGCCAGGCTGGTACCGCCGATCACCGCCGCCGCAATCGCGTCCAGCTCGTAGGACATGCCCATGCCCGCCTGCCCGGTGGCGGCACGTGCCGACGCGACCACCCCCGCCAGTCCCGACAAGAGCCCGGCGATGCTATAGACGATCACCAGGTGGCGCTTGACGTTGATCCCGGAGGTGCGCGCCGCCTGCATGTTGCCGCCGATGGCGTAGGTGTACTTGCCGTACTTGGTGTAACGCAGGGCGATGTGGAAGATCAGCGCCACCACCAGGAAAATGATCACCGGCATCGCGCCGTGGCCGATGGCCGTATAGGAATCCGAAAGCATGCTCACCGGCTGGCCTTCGGTGTAGTAACGCGCCAGGCCACGGGCCGAGACCATCATGCCGAGGGTGGCAATGAAGGGTGGAATCCCGGTCAGGGCAATGATGCTGCCGTTGATCGCCCCCGCCAGCAGTCCCACCCCGAGCCCGACAATCACCGGGATCCACACCGGCAGGTCGGTCAGCGACGGAAACACCGCCCGGGCGAAGTCCGAGGTCTGCGCCAGGCTCGCGGCGATCATCGCCGAGAGCGCCAGCACCGAGCCCGACGACAGGTCGATACCGGTGGTGATAATGACCTGGGTGACCCCGATCGCCAGCAGGCCGATGATCGAGACCTGCAGGATCATCAGTACCAGCCGCTGGGAGTTCATCAGGAAACTCTGGTCACGGACGATCCAGCCGAACAGTTCGAAGACCAGGCCGATGCCGATCAGTACCAGGAAGATGCTCAGTTCGGTGGGAAGGCGCCGGCGACTCTTGACCGGTACCGTTGCAGGCTTGTTTTCCAGTATCACGTTCATAACCACTCACCCTTCTATCGCGTTACCGGCGCGGAGCACCGCCGCCGGCCTCTGTTCGTTGAACAACTAGTGAACCGCGGTCATCCCGGAGGCCAGTTGCATGACCCGCTCCTGGGTCGCCTCGCCACGGTCGAGGGTGCCCATCAGGTCGCCCTCGTGCATGACCATCACCCGGTCGCTCATGCCGAGCACTTCCGGCAGCTCCGAGGAAATCATGATCACCGCCATGCCCTCGCTGGCGAGGTAGGCGATCAGCCGGTAGATCTCGGCCTTGGCACCGACATCGATGCCACGGGTCGGCTCGTCGAGAATCAGGATGCGCGGGTTGGTCATCAGCCAACGGGCGAGCAAGGCCTTCTGCTGGTTGCCCCCGGACAAGGTATCGATGCACTGCTCCAGCGACGGGGTTTTCACCCGCAGCTTCTTACACATGTCCTCGCACAGGGCACGCAAGGCTTTCTGCTGGATAAAGCCATTGCCGCTGACGTAATGCGGCAACACCGCCATTTCCATGTTTTCCATGACCGATAGGCACGGGAACAGGCCACTGAGCTTGCGGTCCTCGGTGAGCAGGGCAAACCCCTTCTCGATCGCCAGGTGCGGATCGCTGATCCGTACCGGCTGGCCATCGAGGCGGATTTCACCGCCATCGCTCGGGGTGATGCCGAACAGCGCTTCGGCGACATTGGTCCTTCCCGAGCCCATCAACCCGGCGATACCGAGGATCTCGCCGGCATGCAGGTCGAATGAAACCCCTTTGAAGATTCCGTTCAGGCGCAGGTCGCGCACCGACAGCAGCAGATCGCCGATGGGCTTTTCACGCACCGGGAACAACTGGCTCAGCTCGCGCCCGACCATCATCGAGATCAGGCTGTCGCCGTCCATGCTGTCGGCCCGTTGCAAGCCGATATAGGCGCCGTCGCGAAACACCGCCACTTCATCGGCGATGGCGAACACTTCGTTCATTTTGTGGGTGATATAGATGATGCCCTTACCCTGGGACTTGAGGTCGGCAATGATCGAGAACAGGTGGGCGACTTCCTTGTCGGTGATGGCCGAGGTCGGTTCGTCCATGATCAGGATGTCGGAGTCGTAGGACACTGCCTTGGCGATCTCGACCATCTGCCGCTCGGCGATGCTCAGGTTGCCGACGTGCTCCTCCGGGTCGAGGTCGATGCGCAGCCGTTCCAGCAGTTTCGCCGTGCAGCGGTGCATTTCCCGGTGGTCGATCATATGGAAGCCGTTGAGCTGTTCGCGGCCGATCCAGATGTTCTCGGCGACGCTCATGTGCGGCATCAGGTTGAGTTCCTGGTGGATCATCGCGATCCCGGACTGCAAGGCGGCCAGCGGCGTGTCGAAGACCACCGGCTTGCCGCGCAGGCGCAGCTCACCGGCGTCCGGCTGGTAGATGCCGGCGATGATTTTCATCAGGGTGGATTTGCCGGCACCGTTCTCGCCCATCAGGGCCAGCACCGACCCCGGGCGGACCCGCAGTTGTACGTTGGACAGCGCCACTACCCCGGGGAAACCCTTGCTGACGTTGACAATCTCCAGCAGGTACGGCTCATCGACAGGTATGGCGGCTGGCTGGATACCCACCAGCGGGTTGCTCGAAGCAGTCGCTGAAGCGAACATGATCAGGTACTCCATCAGCAAGGCGGGCAGTGCGACCTTGCTTGCTTATTGTTGTTATTGAACGGACTGACTATTTGAACTGAGCAACGTTTTCCGGGGTGATCAGGCGATACGGCACCCACACCGCCTGCTCGACCGGTTCATGCTTGGCCATCTTCACCGCGGCGTCGAGGGAACCGACCGCCTGGCCCTTGGCATCCTGGAACACCGAGACCGTCATATCGCCTTTTGTCACCGCACGCAGGCCATCGGGAGTGCCGTCGACACCAGCAATCAACACACTACCCTTTTTCACCCCGGCCTGCTCCAGCGCCATGGACGCGCCGATGGCCATCTCGTCGTTGTTGGCGACCACGGCATCGAATTTGCGGCCCTGGGTCAGCCAGTCGTTGACCAGGGTCATGCCCTTGTCCCGCGACCAGATGCCGGTCTGCTCCTGCTCGATCTTGATGTTCGGGTACTTGGCCAGGACGTCCTTGACGCCCTTGGTACGGTTGGTGGTGGAGTTGTTGGCGAGGTCGCCGAGGAGAATCACGATGTCGCCCTTGCCGTTCATTTTCTCGGCGAGGTACTGCATCTGCATCTGGCCGGCTTCGAGGTCGTTGGAGGCGACGGTGGTCACGCCCTTGGGCAGGTTCAGGTCATCCGGCCGGCGGTTGACATAGACCAGGGGAATCCCCGCCTTGACCGCCGCATCGGTGATTTTCCGGGTGGCGGCAGTGTCCACCGGGTTGACGATGATGGCGTCGACCTTCTGGCTGACGAAGCTTTCCACCTGGCTCAGTTGCTTGACCACGTCGCCGCGGGCGTCTTCGAACTGCAGTTTCACACCGTCGGGCATGGACTTGGCTTTCTGGTCCATGGATTCACGCAGGTAGGTCAGCCAGGTGTCATCGAACTGCGACATGCTCACGCCGATCTTCATGTCGGCGAAGGCGGCACCGCTGGCGAGCATCAGGGACAGGGCAAGGGAGGTGAAGCGAATCTTGGTTTTCATGAAAAGTCTTTCTCCACATTCTTGTTGGTTTTATGGATCAAACGTGACTCTTTCAGTGACCGGCAAGCGAACGATCGTCAGCAGTCGACAACCTGAAATTGACTTTATTGGAAAATAATTTCCATATCAATCTGTTTTAGAAATTTATTTTCTTTTTCACTTTTAGCCTTACCGGCAAAGCTCGCGGGTAACGCGCTCAAGCATCATCCGGTTCGATTCGTCCGGGCGATCTTCCCAGGCGAACACCGACACCGTGGCAATGCCATCGAACTTGATTTCGCGCAAAGTGCCGAAAAACGCCTCCCAGTCGACCTCGCCCTGACCGATATCCAGGTGCTGGTGCACGGTGGCGGTTACCCCCGGCGGGTTGACGATATAACGCAGGCTCGACGAGGCCTTGTGGTTATAGGTGTCGGCGATGATCAGGTGGCTGAGCTTGGAGCCGGCGTACTTGAGCATCGAGGCGATATCGCCCTTGCCGTCGTCATAGAAGAAGGTGTGCGGCGCCGCATAGAGGTAGTTGATCCAGTCGCGGTCGAGGCCACGGATGATGTCGACCGACTCGTTGTTGCGCTCGCAGAAGTCATAGGGGTGCGCCTGGATATCCAGCTTGATGCCTTCGCGTTCGAACTCCGGCATCAACTCGTCCATCGAACGCATGAACTGGTTTTCACAGACCAGCGGGTTGTCCGACTGCCCGGTGAACTCCGTGTTGACCAGCTCGCAATCCATGTCCACGGCGATCTGGATCGCCCGCTTCCAGTTGCGCACCGCCGCCGCCCGCAGGCCTTCGTCGGCGGCGGCCCAGTGATACATCGGCAACAGCGACGAGAGTTGCACCCCGGTGTCGCTCAGGGCTTTGCGAAACTCCTTGATCCGCGCCCGGTCAACCCGCGGTGCCTTGTAGAACGGCAGGAAATCTTCCCGGGGCGACAGCTCGATATGTTGGTAACCAAGCTCGGCGACCTTGTCGACCATCTTGCCCAGGGGCAAGTTGCGGTACATGTAGGGGTCGAGTGCAATACGCATGATGGGTTCTCCTTGCGCTCCCACCCGCGGGGTGGGAACGCTCAATAGCAATGCCTTAGCCGTAGAAGTGCGGGCGCTCCGGCAGCCCGATGCGGACAATCGCCCCACTGCCCTGGGCTTCGATGCAGGCATCCGCCGCTACCGCCGCCGCCAGGCCATCCCAGGCCGACGGGCCGCCGACCTGGCCGGCACGCACACCATCGATAAACGCCTGCAACTCGACGTCATAGGCGGCGATAAAGCGGTCTTTCCAATCCATCAGGATTGCGTTGGACAACTTGGCGCCGCTGCGCAGTTGCACTTGCGAAGGCTCCGGCAACTTGGCAATGCCGGTTTCGCCGACCACTTCGCACTGGATGTCATAGCCGTACTGGCAGTTGACGAAGACCTCGACGTCGATCCGCGTACCCCGGGCGGTTTCCAGCAGGACGATCTGCGGGTCCTTCAGGTGGGCATGGGCCTTGCTGGTCTTGCGCGGGAACACCACCTGCACCGACACATAGTCGTCGGCCAGCAACCAGCGCAGCACGTCCAGCTCATGGATCAGGGTGTCGGTGATGGCCATGTCGGTCTTGTAGTTCTCACCCACGGTCGGATTACGATGGGCGCAATGCAGCATCAACGGCTCGCCGATCTGGCCGCTGTCGATCACCGCCTTGAGGGCCCGGTAGCCTTCATCGTAGGGACGCATGAAACCGACCTGCACCAGGCGCTTGCCGTGGGCCACTTCGGCGGCAACGATCTTGCGGCAGCCTTCGGCGGTGACCGCCAGCGGCTTCTCGCAGAACACCGGCTTGCCGGCCGCAATCGCCGCCAGCACGAACTCCTCGTGGCTCGGGCCCCAGGAGGTGACCAGGATCGCCTCGACTTCCGGCGCCTTGATCAGCGCATGACCGTCCGGGTAGACCTCGGCGGTCAGTTGCAGGTCGGCGACCACCTTGGCCGCCTGTTGCAGGTTGATGTCGGTCACCGCCACCACCTGGCTGTTGAGCAGGGTCTTGCTGCAACGACGAATGTGATCCTGACCGATGGCACCGGTGCCGATGACACCTAGCTTTAAAGACATGGGAAAACTCCTGTTGGCGTGTTTGTTGTTCGGTGCAAGGGCTTAGTACTGACGCGCCTTGGCCAGTTGCTCATTAAGGTTTTTGGCCACGGCATCGGTGCGCGCACTGGTGGAGACTTGCGCCACGCCGACCCGCCACCAGGACAGGTATTTGTGAATCATGGTCTTGGGCAGGACCTTGATGTCGATCAGCGTCGACACCGTCTGCAACCGCGCATCGGCCAGGGCCGCCTGCAACTGCTCGACCGTGTTGACCTTGTAGGTCTTGCAGCCGTAGGCCGCCGCGCTCATGGCAAAGTCCACCGGGACAAAGTCACCGTCGAGCTTGCCGGTGGCCGGATCGCGGAAGCGGAACTCGGTGCCGAAGCTGTCCATGCCGTGTTCCATCTGCAGGTTGTTGATGCAGCCGAAGGTCATGTTGTCGAGCAGGATCACGTTGATCTTGCGCCGCTCCTGGATCGAGGTGACCAGCTCCGAATGCAGCATCATGTAGGAGCCGTCGCCGACCAGCGCATAGACCTCCCGCGCCGGTTCCGCGAGTTTCACCCCGAGGGCGGCATTGACCTCGTAGCCCATGCAGGAATAGCCGTACTCGACGTGGTAGGTGTTCACGCCCTTGCTGCGCCAGCTGCGCTGCAGGTCGCCGGGCAAGCTGCCGGCCGCCGCGACGATCACCGCGTCATCGGCCAGGGTTTCATTCAACACGCCGAGCACCCGGCTCTGGGTCAGGCAGGAACCGGTCAGCTCGATAAATTCGCGCAGTACCGCCGGGTCCATGTGGTCGTTGATTTCCGGGACGAAATCCTTGGCCTGGTACTCGACCTGATAGACCCGGTCGACCTCCTCGTCCAGCTGGGCCTTGGCCTGGCGTGTCTGCTCGCCCCAGCTGGCCCGGTACTCGCCCAGCTCCGCAGACAACGCCTGCAAAGCGGAGCGGGCATCGGCCAGCACCTGCACGCCATCGAGTTTCAAAGCATCGCAGGGGCTGATATTGAGGTTGAGGAACTGCACCTCGGGATGCTGGAACAGCCATTTCGACGCGGTGGTGAAGTCCGAGTAGCGGGTGCCGATGCCGATGATCAGGTCGGCTTCCTTGGCCAGCAGGTTGGCCGCCAGGCAGCCGGTTTCACCGATGCCGCCGACGTTCAGCGGATGACTGGAGACCACCGCGCTCTTGCCGGCCTGGGTCTCGGCGAAAGGAATGTCGAAGCGTTCGGCAAAGGCCTGCAAGGCTGCATTCGCCCCGGAATACCGAACCCCGCCACCACAGATGATCAGCGGCTTGCGCTTGCCCTTGAGCAGCGCCACGGCGTCGCCGAGCATGGCCTCGGTGGCCGGGCGGCGATCGATGCGGTGCACGCGTTTTTGCAGAAAGTAATCAGGGTAGTCATAGGCCTCGGCCTGGACGTCCTGGGGCAAGGCCAGGGTCACCGCGCCGGTTTCCGCAGGATCAGTGAGCACCCGCATGGCGTGGATCGCCGCGCTCATCAACTGTTCCGGGCGGTTGATACGGTCCCAGTATTTGCTGACGGCCTTGAAGGCATCGTTGGTGCTGATGCTCAGGTCGTGGAACTGTTCGATCTGTTGCAGCACCGGGTCCGGCTGGCGACTGGCGTAGACGTCACCGGGCAGCAACAGCAAGGGAATGCGGTTGGCGGTCGCCGTCGCGGCGGCAGTGAGCATATTCGCCGCGCCAGGGCCGACCGATGAGCTGCAAGCGTAGATTTTCCGCCGCAGGTGCTGCTTGGCAAAACCGATGGCGGCGTGGGCCATGCCCTGCTCGTTGCGGCCCTGGTGAACCACCAGGTCGCCGCTGTCCTGCTCCAGCGCCTGGCCGAGGCCGAGCACATTGCCGTGGCCGAAGATGGTGAAGACCCCGGCGACGAACTTGCTTTGCACCCCATCGACCTCGACGTACTGGTTGTCGAGGAACTTCACCAGCGCCTGGGCCATGGTCAGTCGGGTCGTGGTCATGCTTGCACCGCCAATACCTGTTGAAGATGGGCCATGCTGGCGCCCAGGGCCTGCTGGATATCCGCCCGCCCATGCACGCTTTCGGCAAAGGGTTCGAACGACAGGTAGCCGCTGTAACCGCTGGCCCGCAAAGCCTCGATCTGCGCCGCGTTACCGAGGATATCGGCCTCGCCCACCAGCACCCGGTGGCCGTCGCGGATGGTCGCCAGCGGCGCTTGCGCGTCCTCGACCCCGGAGATATGCACCAGGCCGGTCAGTTCGGGGAAGTATTCCTGTTCGCCGGCCAGATGATGATGAAAGGTGTCGTGCACCAGGCGGAACACATCCAGCCCGCCAATCGCCTTGATCGCGTCCACCGCCGTACGCTTGCGTCGCAGGGCACATTCTTCGAACCCCAGCGGTTCGATGAAACCGAGAATCCCGTATTCGCGCAGAATCGGCGCCAGCTCGCTCAAGGCCGTGCGCAACCCGGCGTTGCGTTGTGCTTCCGAGCGCGGATCATCACGGTCGTTGAACGGGCACATCACCAGGCCCTCGGCCCCGCAATCACGGGCATAGGCCGCCAGCGCCAGGGTTTGCGCACGGCGCTCGGCATTCCAGACATCAAAGGGGTACAGGGCGTTGATCGACAGCACCTTGATGCCGTGGGCCACGCACAACTCACGGACCCGAACGGCCGGCGTGCCATCTTCGATCTCGACACCCATGAGGTCGTTGCGGATCTCGATGGCATCGGCCTTCAGGGCCACCGCCAGCTCAATGAATTGCGGCAGTGACAAACGTGGGGCAACCATACGGTTCAGGGCGAAACGCAGGGGCTGGTTCATTATTCTTGTTCTCCGCAGACAAAGATGAAGATCGCCTATTTGGCGGTGGGCATGCTGAATTCAGGGCCTTTGGCAATGCTGTCCGGCCAGCGCTGCATCACGCTCTTGTAACGGCTGTAGAAACGCAGGCCTTCGTCGCCGTAGGCATGGTGGTCGCCGAACAACGAGCGCTTCCAACCGCCGAACGAGTGCCAGGCCATGGGCACGGGGATCGGTACGTTGATGCCGACCATGCCGACCTTGATGCTGCGGGCAAAGGACCGGGCGATCCCGCCATCGCTGGTGAAACAGGACACGCCATTGCCGAACTCGTGGGCGTTGATCAGCGCCACGGCGCTGGCAAAGTCCGGCACCCGCACGATCCCCAGCACCGGGCCGAAGATTTCCTGCTGGTAGATGCTCATCTCGGGGGTGACGTTGTCGAACAGCGTGGCACCGACGAAGAAGCCGTTTTCCGCGCCCGGCACCTTGAAGCCGCGACCGTCGACAATCAGTCGTGCGCCCTGGGCCACGCCTTCGCCGATAAACCCTTCGACCTTGGCCTTGTGCTCGGCGGTGACCAACGGCCCCATATCGCTGTCGCGCTGCATGCCGTTGCCGATCTTCAGTTGATCGATGCGCGGCAGCAGCCGGGCAATCAGCTCATCGCCAACCTCGCCCACCGCCACGGCAATCGAGATCGCCATGCAGCGCTCGCCGGCCGAGCCGTAGGCAGCGCCGATCAGCGCGTCGGCGGCCTGGTCCAGGTCGGCGTCGGGCATGACGATCATATGGTTCTTCGCCCCGCCCAGGGCCTGTACCCGCTTGCCACGCGCCGTGGCCTGCTGGTGGATGTATTCGGCAATCGGTGTCGAGCCGACAAAGGAGATCGCCTCGATATCCGGGTGCTGGAGCAAGGCGTCGACCGCCAGCTTGTCGCCCTGCACCACGTTGAAGACACCATCCGGCAGACCGGCTTCGGTCAACAGGCGGGCCATCAGCAGACTCGCCGATGGGTCGCGTTCGGAGGGCTTGAGGATGAAGCAGTTACCGGTCACCAGTGCCAGCGGGATCATCCACAGCGGCACCATCACCGGGAAGTTGAAGGGTGTAACCCCGGCGCAGACGCCCAGGGGCTGGCGCAGGTTCCAGTTGTCGATGCCACCGCCGATGTTGTCGCTGAAATCGGTTTTCAGCAGGTTCGGCGCGCCGCAGGCGTATTCGACAATCTCGATACCGCGGGTGACTTCGCCCCTGGCATCGGAAAACACCTTGCCGTGTTCCCGACAGATGATCTCGGCGAGTTCATCGTGGTGTTTATCGAGCAACTCCTTGAACTTGAACATCACCCGCGAGCGACGCAGGGACGATTGCTCGGACCAGGCCGGGAAAGCTTTCAGGGCACTGGCGACGGCGTCATCGACGGTCTGCTGGCTGGCCAAGCCGACCCGCGCCTGCACGCTGCCGGTGGCCGGGTTGAAGACATTGCTGAAGCGCTCGCTGCCGCTGTCGCGCACCTGGCCATTGATGTAGTGGCCTAGAACCGGAGCCTCACTCATTGTTTTTATTCTCCATCCGAAAGTTGAAATTCCGCCGGACCTACAGGTCCAGCAACCAGCTGTGCCGTGGGTCGTTATGGAACTGCCAGACGCGCTTGGGTCCGGCCATCACGTTCAGGTAATACGACTCGTAGCCGTAGGGCACGCTGACCGGGTGATACCCCTTGGGCACCACCACCAGGTCACTGTTTTCCACGGCCATGGCCTGGTCGATGGAACGGTCATCGGTGTAGACGCGCTGAAAGACGAAACCCTGGGGCGGGTTGACCTGGTGGTAATAGGTCTCTTCGAGAAAGCTCTGGTGCGGCAGGTCGTCGGTGTCGTGCTTGTGCGGCGGATAGCTCGACGAATGCCCGGACGGCGTGCGTACTTCCACCACCAGCAGCGAATGCGCCGGCTCGGTGTCCGGCAGGATGTCGCAGACATAGCGGGTGTTCGCGCCCTTGCCGCGCACGCTGCGCTTCATGCTTTGCGGGGTGATCAGCCGTGGTCCATGGCCAGCGGCGGTCGAACCGGGCGCGGCACAGACGGCAATCTGCACATCGCTCAAGGCAACCACCTGGGCCTGGCTGCCGGGCGGCAGGTAGACGGCATAGGGCGATTTGTCTTCGAACACCGACTGGCGATCGCCGATATTGTCCCAGTCGAAGGTGCCCTGCCCCGGCGCTTCGCCCTTGATGCTGACCCGACCGCCGAGCAGCACCAGGCACAGCTCCTGGTCACCGGCGCTGACCGGCAGGTTTTCCCCCAGACTCAGGCGATAGGCGGCGAAGCCGACATACTCCAGGGCATCGGTCGGCAACTCGACCAGGGTCCGGCCCTTGGCGTGACTCTTGACCAGCAGGTTCATAGTCCGGTCCTCTGATCGAGCAACCCACGCAAGGTGTCGAAGCCTTTCTTGGCGTAGATATAGCTCGGTGCAACAGCCGGATCCTGCTCGGCCTCGACCACCAGCCAACCGTGATAATCGGCGGCCAGCAACACATCGAGCAGCGCGGCAAAGTCGATATCGCCGTCGCCGGGCACGGTGAAGGTGCCGTTGACGATGCAGTCCGGGAAACTCCAGAGGTTGTTGCGCGCCAGTTGCACCACCGGTTTGCGCACGTCCTTGAAGTGCACGTGGCAGATCCGCCCGATATGTTTGCGCAGCACCTCGAGCGGCTCGCCACCGCCCATGTAGCAATGGCCCGAATCGAACAGCAGGCCGACTTCGTTGCCGGTCAGCGCCATCAATTTATCGATGTCGGCCGGGGATTCGACGTAGGCGCCCATATGGTGGTGATAGGCCAGGCGCACGCCCCGGGACAGGGTGAAGCGCGCCAGTTCGGTGAGCTTGTCGGCATATTCCTGCCAGGCCTGTTCGCTGTGAAAGCGCGGGCGTTCCACCAGCGCAATACGCTGGCCTTGAATGGAGTCGGCAACTTCACCGTAGACCAGTACCTTGGCGCCGTTCTGCGCGAGCAACTCGACATGGCTGGCAATGGCGTCGATTTCCTCGGCCGCCGAACGCCGGGCCAGGCGGCTGGAATACCAGCCGGAGACCAGTGCCAGGTCATAAGGCCGCAGCACATCGCCGACGCCCTTGGCGTCCTTGGGGAATTTGCCGTTGAGTTCGAACCCTTCGTAGCCGATGGACTTGCCTTCGCTCAGGGCGGTGCTCAGCGGTGTCTCGCCGCCGAGGGAAGGCAGGTCGTCGTTACTCCAGGAGATCGGGTTGATGCCAATTCGGATAGCGGGCATGGCTGCACCTTTTATTGTTTTCTATATACCGTTGAAAATCGCACCCGTTGTCGTCAGCCGGACGGGCAAAGCCTGCTGCCTACAAACCACTGCGCGCTGTACGCCAGGCATCGATCAGGCCGACAAATGTCGCCTGCACCTGCTGGATCAACGCTTCGTCATCGATTTCACCGGCCATCCAGGCCCGGCTGGGCTCCTGGAAAATCGTCCGGCCGACAGCAAAGCCGCGGCAGGTCCGGCTTCGGCTGGCCTGTTGGAAACCGTGCGCCAGGGTCGCGGCCGGCGCATTCAGGCCCAGCAGCACCACGCCTCGGCAATACGGATCGCGCTCCTGAATCAGGGCATCGAGTTGTTCCCATTCGGCGGCGCTTTGCGCTTCGATCTTCCACCAGGCCGGGTAGATATCCAGGTTGTAGAGGCGCTTGAGGGCGCGATACAGCACATCGGGATAAGTCGATGGATGATCCTTGGGCGGGATGATTTCCAGCAGCAACTCATGACCGCTGACCTGCGAGGCCTGGTACAGCGCCTTGATCTGCGCTTCCTGCTCCAGACGCAGCATCGGCTCGTCATCCGGATGGAATTGCACCAGGCACTTGATGATCTGCTCCTGGGGCCAGGCAATCAGGTTGCTGCCGATGGAGCGGCCCTGCTCGAAGGCCAGCGGCCGCGAACCCTGGACTTCCACCGGACGCGCAACCCACCAGCCACGACCGGTGGCGGCGTTCAACGAGTCCTGGCCAAAGCGCTGATCGGCCAGCAGACCGACATCCGCTTCGATCCCCTGCCGGCGCAGATCGGCCTCGACCCGCTCCACGGCCTTGATGAACAGCAGCTTGAGTTCACCGATGCTATTGAGGTCGCGACCGCCCTTGTGGGCCAGTTCCACCAGTTGCCCACGATGGTCAAAGGCGAAGATGAACAGCTGCCGCCAGGCTTTGCGCGGCACACTGACCTGATGCAGGCGTTGCAGCGTCATGTCCTGGTCGGGCCGGGTGATCGGCACCGGGCTGTTGAACAGGTAATCGAGTTCGGCGCGGGTCGGCATCGCCGGGGCACAGGCATGCCGCGACACCACCAGACCGCCACAGGCATTGGCCAGCTGGCAGCAGCGTTCATCGCTGGCCTCCTCCAGCCAACCGCAGAGGAAGCCCGACATAAAGGCATCGCCGGCGCCCAGCACGTTGAGGACTTCGACCCGCACGCCCGGGTAGATGGCACCCTCTTCGAGGCGCGCCGGAATCGGCCCGTGAATCACCGTGCAACCTTGTGCACCGAGCTTGACCACCAGGGTCGCGGCGGTCAGCCCACGCACGGTACGCAGCGCCGTGAGCAAGTCCTGGCTGCCACCGGCGATCAGGAATTCCTCTTCAGTACCGACGATCAGATCGAAGCGTGGAAGGATGGCTTGCACATGCTGGCTGACCTGCTGGTCGGCGACAAAACGGGTTTCGCCGTCGGCCTTGCCGGTCAGCCCCCAGAGCACCGGGCGGTAATCGATATCGAGCACGCGCCGGACGTTGTGTTTTTCCGCGTAGTCCAGGGCCTGGATACTGGCCTTGTAGACCCCAGCGGTGGAGAAATGGGTGCCGGTGATCAGCAAGGCCTTGCTGGAGGCAACGAAGTCCTCGCGGATGTCTTCGGCGCGCAGGGCCATGTCGGCGCAGTTCTCGCGGTAGAACACCAGGGGGAAGGTTTCGCGGTCCTTGAGACCGAGCAGCACCATGGCGGTCAGACGCTCCGGATCGACCTTGATACCCCGGGTATCGCAGCCTTCACGGGCGAGGGATTCGACCAGGAAGCGACCCATGTGGTCGTCCCCTACCCGGCTCAACATCGCCGACTTCACCCCCAGCCGGGCCGTGCCGAAAGCAATGTTGGCGGAGGACCCGCCGAGGTATTTGGCAAAGCTCGAGACATCCTCCAGCCGCGCCCCGACTTGCTGCGCATAGAGGTCGACGCCAAGGCGTCCGAGGCAGATCAGATCCAATTGACGCCCACTGGCAAAACGAGTCTGGCCCATGCTGGCTCCTGTTATTTTTATCAGCCTGCGTTCGCCGCGAGGTGGCCACGAACACTTTTGGTGTGAGGCCAGACTAGAACGTCTCGAAGCGACATTCAATATATTTTCTATTATTTTTTATATAGAATATATTTTCCATAAGGCTCGAATAGGACGGAACCTACAAGGTGGATCGTTTCAGCATCGCTCTACCTGACTCCGCACTCAAGATTTTATTGGCGTCGCCCCTGTAGACTAGGCGCAGCTACCCAGCCACAAGCACACACCAGAAGGATTTTCTATGTCCCGCACCGATCAGCCGGCCATGACCGACAGCGCACCCGAGGGCGATATCGCCAGCCCTCCGATCAATGCCGAGCGTCTGCTGCAGCTGATCACCGAGGAATACGAAAGCCTGCCGCGCCAGCTCAAGCGTATCGCCACCTATATGAGCCAGCAGAGCGACCGGATCATGGTCGACCGCATCAGCGATATCGCCCAGGAATGCGAGGTGCATCCCTCGGCCATCGTGCGTTTTTCCCAGCGTTTCGGTTTCAGCGGTTTCAGTGAAATGCAGGCGTTGTTTCGCCAGGCCTATACCCACAAGACCACGCCGGCACAGAACTACCAGCAGCGCATTCGCAGCCTGATCGACAACAAGTCGCAAAAAGCCAGTGCCGCCGACCTGGCGCGCGAATGCATCAATGCCACCCTGTCGGGCATTGAGCGCCTGGGCCTGGAGCTGGACGACCAGGCGTTCGACGCCGCCGTGGACCTGGTGGTGAATGCCGACAACATCTATGTGGTGGGGGTGCGCCGCTCATTCGCGGTGGCCGATTACCTGGTCTACAACCTGCAGCACACCAACAAGCGCATTCACCTGGTTTCGGGCCTGGGCGGTAGTTATCGCGAACAGATGCGTAGCGTGCGTGCCAACGACCTGGTGATTGCCATCAGCTTCTCGCCATACGCCAAGGAAACCCAGCAGTGCCTGCGCATCGCGCAATTGCACCAGGCAAAAACCCTGACCATCACCGACAGCAACCTGTCGCCGCTGGTCAAGCGCGCCAGCACGGCGCTGCTGGTCAATGAGGGCAGCTCGTTCGCTTTCCGTTCGTTGAGTGCGAGCCTGTGCCTGTGCCAGGCGCTGTTTATCGCCGTGGCCTATCGACTGGAATTGAAAGTGGATGGAATTCACGAGCAGGTCGGCTTCGACGACTAGCCGGGCTGCGACCCGGTTGCCTAGTCGTCCAACTGCAGGTTCTCGGCCATCAGCGCCACCATATCCATCGGACTGCGGCTGTTGATCACGTTGTAGATCAACTCGCGCTTGCCACGGGGCAGTTTCTTCACACAGCTCCTGGCCGATGCCCGCACGGCGTCGTCCGTGCCATGGATACGGGCCGCCAACAGGAGAATGAGGACAACGTCGGTGAGGGTCATCGCAAACGCACTCGAGAAATCAGGACAGCAGTGTATCGGCTGCGCCTGGGTTTTCTCCACTGCGTTTGCGCGCTCTTCACTCGATTGTAGCTTCAGAACCGCAATCTGCTATTTTCCACTCTTTCAAACCTGTCCTGCAGTCTGTGGAGCCTTCAATGACACCCCTTTCGCCATCGGCCGAGCGCAAGCCTGACCCGCAAGCGGTCTATAGCCCCATCACCAGCAGCGCGATTTTCATCGTCGCCACCCTGGCCCCCGGCAGCGAAGCCGCCGAGACAGTGCGCGGCTGGTGCGAAGATGTCGCCGCCCTGACGCGATCCGTCGGCAAGCGTGTACCCGCCGGCAATCTGTCCTGTGTCTGCGGCTTTGGCTCCGCGGCCTGGGACCGCTTGTTCGGCGGCCCGCGCCCGGCCTCGTTGCACGCCTTTCGCGAGATGGGCGTCGAGGGCCGGCGAGCGGTGGCGACACCGGGCGATATCCTGCTGCATATCCGCGCCGATCAGATGGACCTGTGCTTCGAATTGGCCACGCAATTGCTCAGCCGTCTTGGCGAGGCGGTCACGGTCGTCGATGAAGTCCAGGGCTTCCGTTATTTCGATATGCGCAGCATGGTCGGCTTTGTCGACGGCACGGAAAACCCCGTCGGTCACGAGGCGGTCGACTTCACCATGGTCGGCGATGAAGACCCGGCGTTTACCAACGGCAGTTATGTGCTGGTGCAAAAGTACCTGCACAATATGACGGCGTGGAACGGACTGACCGTCGAGGCGCAGGAACGTATTATCGGCCGCACCAAACTGTCCGATATCGAACTCGATGAGTCGGTCAAGCCGAGCTGTTCCCACAGTTCCCTGACCACCCTCGACGAGGGCGGCCAGGAAGTGAAGATCCTGCGCGACAACATGCCCTTCGGCCGGCCCGGCGCGGGCGAGTTCGGCACCTATTTCATCGGCTATGCGCGCTCCCCGGCCCCCGTCGAGCAGATGCTCGAGAACATGTTCGTCGGCAGGCCGGCGGGCAACTATGATCGTCTGCTGGATTTCAGCACGGCGGTCACCGGCGGCCTGTTCTTCGTGCCGTCCGCCGATCTGCTGGAGGAGCTGGCCGAGCGCAAGCCACTGTCACCGTGATTCCGGCGAATAGGCAAATATCAGCTCGACTGCCATGCCGTTCGGATCTTCCACGAAAATCTGATGTTCCAACAGGTCGGGCACCACGCGCTCGTTGAACTGCAAACCCAGGTCGAGCAGACGCTGCCGATGCCCCTGCAGATCACTGCAGCGGAACGCGACGTGATCCAGCGCGCCCGAGCCTTCAGCAATGGCACGTGCTCCAATATAGGCATCAAGCTCCGTCCCATGGTTTTCCAGGCTGACAATGTGCAGAAGTGGGCGGCCCGCCGAGTAGAGCCAACTCCCCGGGAATGGGAACGCAGGCCGCCAGCCCTCTTCGAGCCCGATAGCATCACGAAAGAACGCCACTGTCTCAGCGACTTTGGCGGTGCGCAGCGTGAAGTGATCGAGATGTTGAATCGTCATGCTCGGCACCCTGCTGATCGATTGATAAATATTCCGCCCATTGATGCCCCCATCACTCTGCCCTTCATAACGCCCCCAGTTGCTTCATCAGCGCCAGGTTATCTTCGATGTGCCAGTTTGCGGTGATCTTGCCGTTTTCAATCTGGTAGATATCGGTGGCGATGAAATCCACGGTTTGACCGCTGCCGTTGATCTTGCCAAAGGTGCCGGTGAAGTGCCCGCGAAAATGCAGGTGGGCCACGACCCGGTCTCCGGCGATGATCATTTGCTCGACCTCGCAACGGAGGTCAGGCACCGCACCACGAAACGCCCGGGAGGCCAGCAAGGGTCCCTCCGGCCCCTGCTTACGACCGGCAGGCGGGGTCTTGTCGATAAAGTTGTCCGCCAGCGCTTCACGGGCGAAGGTTTCGTCGCCGGTATTCCAGAACGTGTCATAACGTCGGGCGGCGGTTTCCATGATCTTCAGTTGCGCGGGCGCAAGGCTCTTGTCGACGACCAGTGCGCCGGGCGTCACCAACACTTCAGGCGCGGCGAATGCAGCACCCGAAGAGAGCACCAGAGCGAAGAACAAGGTCGCGATACGGGAGCGGGATGGGTTGGAGTGTTGTTGCATGGTCAGGATTCCTTGAGGGGACAGCAAACCGGAGAGGCCGTTTGAATAGAGGCTTTTCGTTCAACTGCGGAGAGTGTTGCCTCTTGCCCTGATGATTAGAATATGGCTATTGGTAGATAGATTATTGAACATGGGTTGATAGTATGTTGGACGACCTCAACGAGCTTCGTACCTTCCAGCGGATCCTCGCCTGCGGCAGCCTGTCAGCGGCGGCGCGGGACTTGGGCGTAGGGCTGGCGGTGGTCAGCAAACGGCTTATGGCATTGGAACGACGAGCAGGACAACGGCTGATCAACCGGACCACACGAACACTGTCGGCGACCAATGAGGGCTTGGCCCTGATGGTTCACGTTGATCGGATACTCGAGGAATTGGAGGCGGCGGAGTCACGCATGACGATGGGCGGTGAAGAGCCGTTCGGCATGCTCCGGGTCAGTTCGCCCATTTCTTTCGGGCGTATTCACCTGGTGCCCTTGGTCGCCGAGCTGGTCCAGCGCCATCCCAAGCTGGATATCGAACTCAGGCTCGACGACCGCCTGATCGATCTGACGTACGAACGGATCGATGTCGCGGTGCGTATCGGCCAACCTCGGGATAGCAGCGCGATCCTGCGCAAGCTGGCTGACAATCAACGGATTCTGGTGGCTGCGCCCGCCTATCTCGAGCGTCATGGGGAGCCTGGGTGTCTCCAGGATCTGGAGCGTCATGGGTGTCTGCGCTATGACGACCCTTCCCTGCCCTGGCGCCTGGAAGGTCCGGGGAACGAAGTGATCGAGGTCCAACCGCGCTCGCGGCTCCATGCCAACAGTGGCGATGCCGTGCGCGACTGGGCGATTGATGGCCACGGGATCATGCTCAAATCCAGTGTCGATGTGGCAGACGACCTGGCGACAGGTCGCCTGGTACATATCCTGCGTGACTGGCACAGCGCTTCTGCGCCGATCTACGCCCTGCTGCCTTCCCGGCGCTTTACACCGAGCAAGACGAAGGTGTTCCTGGATGCGCTTGGTGCTCGGCTTGCCGCTCTCTGAGGCCGGCAAACCCGTAGGGGAGTTGCCGATCTCAGAGGCTTTAATCAGCCGGCGAACGCTTCAGGCCTTGAGGGGAATATTGCGCATCGTCACCAGTGCGGTGGCACACAGTGTTTCCTTGCCTTGTTTCACGGCAAACAAGTCGGCAGCGGCAATCGTCGTATTGTTCGAGGCGTTGATGACACGCCCCCTGGCCAGCAGCTTTTCACCGTCCGCTGGAGCGATCAGTTTGACCGTGAAGTCGGTCGTCATATTGATCCAGCCCGGCGGCAACAGGGTGCCAGCGGCCGAGCCACCGGCAAAATCGGCCAACGCACCGATGATGCCGCCTTGAAAGAATCCGCTGTGCTGGGTGAGTTCCTTGCGGGTGGGCTGCTCGATTTCGCAATAGCCCGGCTTCAGGTAGTTGTAGTGAAATCCCAGCAGTTTGGCCGCGGGCATACTGAGCACGGCGCCTTGGACATGTTTGTCAAAGTCTGGATTGGTGGCGTGGAAATCTTCCATGTGTCGGGATCCTTTCCTGAATAGCGATTAGTTTGCTTCAGCACCCAGAAGCGAGAACAGCTTACACAGCGAACGCTCAAGGCTTTCATGGGCAGTGAAAACTGCGTATCCACTATCATGCGGATAATAATTTCTACCTTGGACAACAGTCAGCACCTTCATACGAGCTGTTACGTATAGCGCTTCTTGATGAGTAAAACCAAGGGATCCAGAGCGAAAATAGGGGGTTTGAATGTCACCCTATAACTGCTCCCACAAAGTGCCGAGCATACATTTCAACCGTTGACCATCGCGACCAGGCGGGTATCAAAGGAGCGATGACTCGGCCTACAAGCCAATTCCAGCTGTATCAACCCTTGGCATTTCGGACCTTGTCACGCCTCTTTGAATCAAAACGCCTTAATTGATTAGCATAAAAAAACGAAAACCCCCATAGAACCAGAGCTATAAAGAAAAGCGCTTCTAATTTTCCAATGTAAAATGGATTTCTACCTATTAAAAGCGACTTCATCAGCTTATCCGTCGATGCCAAATCAACTCCATTGAGAGTGGTTAACTTAAGGGGATAAAACGACCCTCCTCCATTTTTAAGAAGAAACCCTTCAACATATACTTTAATGGGTGACTTCAACCCCCCTAAGTCATCAAGCTCCGCAGGGACAACAGAATGCTGAGTACGATACGTCATGCCGTTATCAGCGTTAAACTGGATATATGACACTTCCTTAACGCCAGCATAACCGATATAGCGTATGAACGTGCCTGTCGCTTTAATCATCGGAGCTTCTGGCGGCATAGCACCCGCGTAATCTTGAGCATCGATACATTCAAACATGGGCCCTACAACCATAAACACTATCGCAAACTTCAACCACAATGATTTTGCCCAGTGATTTTTCCCAAGCCCTAAAGCCGTCCCGTTCAACATCATATCGAACGCAGAAAGCCAAGACAGTTTCTTTTCATTGTCGCTCATGATACTTACTCATCATTAGCCAATCAGAACATTAAATTTTCAAAATGCAAAACGCGATCATCACTGGCACAGATTTATCTTTGTGGTACACCCCTTCTAAAAACAAAAGCTGTTCCCTTTCCTACAAAAAAGGTAATTTCCGGCATTGCCTGCTGCTTTAGCACCTTGACTTAACGCCGCGATTTCTCCTAAAAACGCACCTTTGATTATGATTGCGGCCATATTACCGATTAGTTTGCTTTTCTTTAAAAATGCAAGAAACATCAAACACTACAAATCTTAAAACCACAGAGAACAGATAAACTGGCATCATGCCCGAGAAACAAAAATATACTGATACCAAGCATGCCTTTAGTATTCCGTTGCTAGCTATCGTAAAAACTTGCCAGTGGAATATGCTATTCAGAAAGCATAATGCAATAAATACTACGATAGCGTTTACGCCAATATAGATGTTTAAATGCAGCATTATCCACGCTTTTTTTGCCTCCCATTGCTTTCGCTTCATTAGCAATGCATGGGTTTCAATACAACTTATCCCGGCAAATCTTTTATTTTTTATTATATATATAATTGAGGCGAGATTATATGTGGCGGCCCCGAGAAAAGATAATCCGCTAAGGTTTGTTAAAAAGATCTCGTCAAATGGTCCTATCAAGATGGGGGCGATCTTTATTCCAATGAAGCCAAGTCCATTAATTAGGGGAGTAAGGAACTCGTTCATAACTCCATTTAATCGATGAAAATAAAATCCTGAAAACGCATAAAATACTATAAGGACAGGAAAAGCCACATATATTGGAGTAGCGTCAAACCACTGTTCACGAAGTTCTCCTGCGGATGAGCCAGGCACAATTTGCGTCATAGCGAGTTTGCCAAAAAATTTTTTAGCTGCGTACGAATTTTCATGCTGAAATTTCCTTCTTGGTCGATAATGATTCCGGCTTGCAAAGCAGTTATTGCAAGAAAAAGGCAACACATCAGAGACCCCCTTTGGGGTTTAACAAAAAACAAAAGCGTTTTTCTTGCGAAATCTCGGCACAGCCCCAATCCAACTTAACATTTCATCACCCGTCTAGAAAAAATAAGAAAAGCGCTCATGGGAAACCCAAATATCGAATTTACCTTTCTCTCAACGCCTCACTCTGATACTTCAACAACGGTGTCAACAAATATTCAATAATCCGTCGTTGCTCGGTCTTGATCTCCACCGAACTCGACATCCCCGGTTCCAGGCGCTGTGAACTTCCCCCAAAAAGTATCGAAAGCTGTTTTTTCCGCCATGACTAAACTCCCTATTTTTTTACAATAAATTCAAAAATTTTCCGAAAATCAAAAAAAACAAGCTGCCCAACAATCGACCACATCGCCACACAGAAACTTGACGGCAAAATCAATGCCAAGCAGACGATCAACGTGAATAGCATGTCATACCTTGAAGGCAAAAATTCGAACCAGCCAAACATACAGTTCAAAAAAATAAATGTGGTAAAAGCTGCAATTCCACCAACAATAAAATACACACCAAGATGCAATAACACCCACCCTTTTTTGACACCAATCCCTTGCATAATCATTATATTTTTATGCGTATCTTCGCAACTGGCAGCCGCTATTTTCTTAACCTTAACCATATACAAAGCAGATGCAATGTTATACAAAGCGCTAAAGAGCACACACAACCCCATCAAATTACGATAGTAAACAGGGTCAAGCTCCCCACTCATAGGCGAGGTTCGAATATTCAGAAAAACCCACCCCAGACTATCAATTATCGGACTTATAAAAACATCCACAACAGCTCTATAATACGGAGAAAAATTACCCAACAATGCATAAACAGTAATCGTAGCTGAACTAATCAGCACAAAGGGCCCGGTTCGAAACCAAGGAATAGGCTTTATCGGACGACCCGCTTCAGGGGCTGGAGTAATAGGCAGGTCCATTATCTTGGTTCCTTTTTAATAAAGTACTGCCATAAAATATGGCCGCAGCGGGCTCAACCGGCCAACGCAATGCACACTGCTTTTTCTCAATTAGCGCTCCCCCAATGCCTCACGCAGATACTTCAACAACGGTGTCAACAAATACTCAATAATCCCTCTCTGCTCGGTCTTGATCTCCACCGAACTCGACATACCCGATTCCAACGAAACATCCTTGCCATCCGCCACAATAACATGCGCACCGAACTGAATCCGAGCCGGATAAATCAATCCCAACTTGTCATCCTTCACCGCCTCCTGCGAAATCGACATGACACAGCGCTCCTGCGCCGATCTACGCCCTGCTGCCTTCCAGATGTTTACGCCGAGCAAGACGAAGGTGTTTCTTGATACGCTCGATGCTCGGCTTGCCGCTCTCTGAGGCTGGCAAACCCGTGCCCCTTCAGTATTTTCTGCTAACAATAAATCGTTGATAAGTGCAACCGACAGACCACCCTAAGGCAAATGGGATTATCGCTGTCGTGCCCCAAGCCAATAATCGCAGGGGTAAAAAACGACTCATTTGATTCATCAGAGGATTGGGGAAATCCCCAATAAACGGAAGAAAAAATGGAATCATAAAAACCATGAGAAAAAACAAAAACCCAAAAACGTATCCTAGCGGCTTATTAAGCTTGATTTTCTCATAGCTTTCCTTAGTAAAAAGGAAAAATGTGGACATTGCTCCAGCGGCAAAAAACAGGGGAACCAAACACCAAAAGCTTGCATAAAAAACGCCCCAACAAGGTGTATAGGGAGGGGTGTGATTTTTTAGACCCTGAAGCACTGGAACAACAACAGCTACCGCATCCACGAACGTTCTGGCATTGGCGGACTCCGCCCATTCATGTGGAAAAAAATATGTCATATATATCCCGTGACATAACACCAGTCCAAACGTAAACCACAGGTAACTGGACTGTTTTTTCAAGAGCGAAAATTTCATATTGCAGCCCCCTCATTCAGTTTCAGAAAAAATGGAGGGCAAATTTATTTTCACAGCACATCGCTCCGAAAACAAATCTATCCTCTCGCGGTTTAGCAAACTGACTAGCGTCATAACGTCGGATACAGGCTCCTCAAATCCAGACTGCCCAAACTCGATGCCAGTTGAATGCGCGCATTCTGCCACCCGGCCAAAGCGCTGATCTGTTGCTGCTCGGCGTTAGCCAGTGCCGTTTGGGTCGTGATGACCTCGAGGATCCCCGTCACGCCCTTCGCATAACGCGCCTGCGCCGCATCAAAGGCCTGGTTGGCACTGTCGAGAATTTCCTGGCTGGTCCGCACGTTCTGCGTGCCGACTTTCAACGTCTGATAGTCCGACCAGACGCTGGAGGCCACTTGCAACTCGGCATCGTTCAGACTGGCCGCCGAGTGGTGTCTGGGCAAGGCGACTGATCTGGCTCGTGGTGGAACGGGCCTTGAGCGTGACCTGCCGCGCCAGACGTACCAGCGTCAGGGCATCGATAGGCCGGGAAAGCCCCGACAGGTGCCTGAGACGTTCGGCGCTGACGGCGACACCCGAAAGTTGGGCGATGACGACGAGTGAGGCAATGCCACTGTCTTCACTTCCTGTGTGTTGTCGCGTTTCGGACGAAACGCTGCTCCCTGCGTTACGATCAGACATGTCAACTCAACGGCATTTACAAAAGAAGAAAGTACATCGCGCTATTACAGGCACGACAAACCAACCTTGGGAAGGCTAATACATCAAAAAGAGGTTGCAGCTAAAAATCAGACTTACCAAAACTTTAACTTGATACCAACTAAGGCAAGATATCAAAAAGCCATCAAAAGACTAGCACCTCTCACTACCAAGAAGAAGCACTGTTTTTACCCAGAAAACTTCACCGCTGGTCAAAAATTTCAGACCTCCGATTTGTATCAAAAACAAAACATTAAACTACCAATCGACACATTGAATGCGCTCTGCAGACTAAACAAACCATAGGTTCCGGTGGCTGCAGCCACTACTTCAATTAAGTCGACTGGTAACGTCAATCATACAATTGACTCAGATACCTGTACCTTGCATGTCTACAAAACGCTCCCGCAAACAAGAAACGCCTCTTGCTTTCTCCCCTCCTGATTCGGCAACTTCAAACCCGTTCAGCATTGGTTCAGCATCGCCTCATCGTGTGCGATCTTCACGACCCGTAGTCCCCGGCACCAGAAATCGCTCGCTGCCACCCCGCCAGCCTGCTCTCAAGCACTTTTGCCAGGGCCAGAATGCGCTCCTCTTTCCAGTGCGGCCCGACAATCTGAATACCAATCGGCAACCCAAGATCCGGATCGAAACCCACCGGTACCACCACCACCGGCGAACCGGACAGGCTGAAGGGAAACACATAGGAATAACGCGCACGCCCCTCCAACGACTCACCAGGTTTAAACGCAACATCCGGAAAAACCGGACACACCAACACATCATGCTCCCTGAAGAACCGGCTCAGACCACGGCGGAAGGTATTGATATACGCCAGGTCAGCCTTGAACTGGTCGACACTCAATTCCGTCTCCCGGCTCGCCCGCACCAGCCCTTCCAGGCAAGGTGACAGCTGTTCGCGCCCCAGACCGGGAAGGAACTTGTCCCAGGCCCTGCCCCCATCACCTCCGGACAGGAAGATATTCCACAGGCTGTCACAAGCCAGGTCCATGCCTTCCGGGCAAGCCTGGCTCACACTGCGGACAACCGGCTGCAGCAGTTCCGCGACCTTGTCCATCGCATAAAGAACAGAGGGCCTGACCGCCACGCCCGGCAGCTCATGAAACAGCGCAACCCGGATCTGGCCGATCTCCAGATCGTCCTCAAACGGCACATCGACCGTATCCGGATCATGACCATCGGACCCTGCGATCAGATAGCCCAATGTCTTGATGTCATCGACGTAACGGCCCATGACACCGTAAGCCGACGTCATATGAATCAACCCGGTGCCGTTGACCGGATACTGGCCGGTCAACGGCACCCGCCCCTGGGTCAGCTTGAGCCCGCAAACCCCGTTGAAATGCGCCGGTATGCGCAAGCTGCCACCGGCATCCGAACCCAGCCCGCCAGGACTGCAACCCGCAGCGATAGCGGCCGCCTCCCCTCCGCTGCTGCCCCCTGGGGTCCTGGAAAGATCGAAGGGATTGCGGGTGCGCCCATAGAGGAAGTTTTCCGTTTCAAAGGACATGCACAGCTCAGGCACATTGGTGATCCCCAGGATCAGCGCCCCAGCCTGGCGCAGCCGCTGAACCACCGTGGCATCGAACACACTGGCGGGACCATGCCACTCGGGCATGCCGCAGGACATCTTGAAGCCCTCGACATGACAGACATCCTTGATGGTGATGGGCACGCCGTGCAGTGGCCCCAACGGCAGCCTGGCCGCCACCCGGCGATCCGCCTCATCCGCCTGTTCGAGCAGTTTAGCCCTCTCCGGCTGCTGGACGATGGCATTGATCCGTTCATTGTTTTCGGCAATTCGGCCCAGATAAAACTCAACAAGTTGTCGACTGGTTGTTTCCCCCTTCGCAATAGCCTGCGCCATGCCGGGAATACTCAGCGAGTCAAAATCCATTATTAAAAACCCATTCCATTGAATGGGCTGCAGACTAAGGGAAAACGCTTTCGATTCGTAGCAGGTAAAGCGGATTTCCCGACAGTGCCATCACCGCGATCACCGCCACATGGAACAAGCCCCACGAGGACTGAGAATTTTTTCTCCGATTAACAGCACAAAAAAGAAAAATCCCTCCTGAAACGCCGCCGCAGACCGCGAAAAAAGCAAAAAACCTCTCACGGAGAAACAGATAATAGTTCCACAAAATTCGTCATCGACATGCCCCTCTTATCGATGCACCCATAAAAAACACAGGCTCGGCAAACCGAAGCTGCAACGGTACCCGGCTGGAACACACCTTCGCACAATACCGCCTTCCCTCAACCTGGTTCGCCCGGGAGAGCGTCATCCTGCAGAAGAACGTCACACAAGGAGTGGACATGCTTCAAAGCAAAGTATTCAGGTATTCCCATTGGGATATTGCATGTTGCCTGGTGATCCCTTTCCAGATCAGTGTTTACTCCCTACTGGCCTATAACTATCAATCCATGTCGCTGCTCGCCCTGCTCGGCATGATTCCCGTCCTGTTTGCCCTGTCCCTGCAGAACGCCGGGGCCAACCACAATCACTACCACACCCCGTTCTTTCGTATCCGCTGGATGAATACGCTGGTGCGCATGGGCTTCTCCATGACGGAAGCACCTAAAACCCCCTATAACATCGGCCACGGCATCCACCACGCCACGCATCAGTCATGGAATGACAAGTCCATCCTGGCGATCTTCGGCCTGAAACGCCCGCTCTCCAAACAGCTCATCAGCTTCGGCCTGTTCGTCTTCGAATCGGTGGGACTGAAGTACTTCACCTTGTTGGTCCTGCTGAAATACTGGCCCATCGAGCGCGTCGCGGCCCTGGCCTCACCGGATGATCCGGAGTTGGCGACCCGGGCGTTAAAGAAACTGCTGGAACCCTCGAAACTGAAGGCGGCGAAATACGACCTGGCGGCGTGGTTCCTGTTTCGCCTGGTGCTGTGCCTGATCGACTGGCAGTTTTTCTTCTTTTACTTCATCCCGGTCACCTACCTCATCGACACCCTGAGACAAGGGGAAAACTACTTCCAGCACTGGGGCGCCACCGATCCCTTCGACCCGAAACGCGACTCCGTCAGTTGTTATGGAAAACTCTACAACCTGCTGACCTTCAACCTGGGTTATCACCAGGAGCACCACTACAAGCCCGGCCTGCATTGGCTGAAACTTCCAGAACTGACCAAAGAGTTACCCAGCGACCGCCACACCGTGCCTTATTCGCACTACTTCAATTCGCCCTTGATGTTTCCAGAGCGTTCAGCCGAGCTCAGTAAAGAAAGCACGGCCGATGTTTCGTCCTGAAACTTTGCCGCCCAGCAGAACCCCGCTGCCGCCAACAACACCGCGAATTCTTTAGAGCCGTCAAATGAATAAGCCCACTACGCAACACTTTAATACTTTCCTGGAAGTTGTTCGGCACAGAGCGGCGCACAGCTCAGACAGTGCGGAACGTCTGGCCTTTACTTACCTGGCCGACGGCGAGTCGGTCAGCGACAGCCTGACCTTCGCTCAACTGGATCAAAAAGCCCGTAGCCTGGCGGCCCATCTGCAACGCCATACGCAACCCGGCGACCGGGTGCTGCTGGTGTATCCACCGTGCATGGAATACACCATTGCCTTTTATGCCTGCGTCTATGCCGGGGTCATTGCGGTTCCGGCGCTGTCGCCGGCCAATGCCAAGACACTGCCGCGCCTGCATCTGTTGGCGCAGGACTCGCAGCCGGCCCTCGCCCTGACGGTCGACACGGTATTGAACGGGCTCGAACGCATGGCCGCCGCCAGCGAGACCGACAACCCGCTGAAAGACCTCACCTGGCTGGCCAGCAACACCCTGGAGGATGCGAGTGCCCAGTGGCACTGCCCGCCGACCGTGGCCAGCGACATCGTGTTCCTGCAGTACACCTCGGGATCGACCGGCGCGCCGAAAGGGGTGATGGTCAGCCACGCCAACCTGCTGGCGAATGTCGAGCTGTCGAAACAGACCTACCGGATACGCGAACAGGATGTCTTCGTCTCCTGGCTACCGTCCCATCACGATTTCGGTCTGATCGGCGCGATCATCCTCCCGGTCTACATGGCCAGCCACTGCGTGCAGTTCCCTCCGGCAGCGTTTGTCATGCGCCCCTACCGCTGGTTGAAATTGATCTCCGACTACCGCGCGCGGATCACCGGCGGCCCCAATTTCGCCTTCCAGCTCTGCGTTCAGCGCATCACCGAGGAGCAGAAGCAATCCCTCGATCTCAGCTCCCTGGAAATTGCCGTCAACGGCGCGGAGCGTATCCGTCCGGCGACCCTGAAGTCGTTCGTCGAGGCGTTTTCCGACTGTGGCCTGCAACCTCACGCCATGGTCCCGGCCTACGGCATGGCCGAGTCCGTACTGTTGGTGACCGCCAATATGCAGACCCCTGTCGGACAGCTGCCACGTCTGCGCACGATCAGCAAAAGTGCCCTGGAGGGGGGCCAGGTCAAGCCTCAACTGCATGCTGCGGATGGGGTGGAGATCGTGGCCACGGGCACCGAGTTCACCAGCGATCACCAGGTCGGGATTTTCCATCCGCAACAAGCCGTGCGGCTGGCGGAGGAACAGGTGGGCGAAGTCTGGATCAGCGGTCCGTCGACCGCCCTGAGTTACTGGCAACGGGAAGAAGAGAGCCGCGTTTTCCATACCCGGGCCGAGGGTGAGGCCGAAGTCGAGGAGCGCCGCTGGTTCCGTACCGGCGACCTGGGCTTCATCAGTGACGGCGAGCTCTACATCACCGGCCGGCTCAAGGAGGTCATGATCTTCAGCGGCCGCAATATCTACCCCCAGGATGTCGAGATGACGGTCGAAGCCATCGACCCGGCCTTTCGCGCCAACGGCTGCGCCGCCTTCTCCATCGAGGACGGCGAGATCAGTCACCTGGTGATCGTGCAGGAGCTGGAGTCGCGCCAGGAGGTCGATACCGACAACCTGGTTGCCCGCCTGCGGGCCGAATTGGCCGACCGCCATGAAATCTTCGACCTGTCGGCCCTGCTGCTGGTCAAGACCGGCGCCATCCCCAGGACCTCCAGCGGCAAGATCCAGCGTGCACGCTGCCGGCAACTGTTCGAGGCCGCGGAACTGAAGGCGGCGTGGTCCTGGAGCCGGGACGACGAACCCCATCCGGCGGACGTTCAGGACGACCCGCGCCATGGGGAAATAGAGGCGCAGTTGTTGTCGATCTGGCAAACCACGCTGGATCGGGAGGATATTTCCAGTACCGACAGTTTCTTCCCGCTGGGCGGGCACTCACTGCTGGCCACGCAGATGATGATGGAGGTGCGCAAGCGCTTCAACGTTGAACTCCCGCTGAGCACCCTCTTCCACTCGCCGACCCTGCGTACCCTGGCGGCTGAAATCGCCGGTGCGAAAGCCCCATCGGGTCAATCCCTGCCGGCCATTGCCCGCTCGACCCGCCAAGGGCCTCCGCCACTGTCTTATGCGCAGCAACGCTTCTGGTTTCTCGACCAGTACCAACCGGACAATCCGTTCTATTCGCTGCCCCTGGCACTGACCATCGACGGTCCGCTGGACGTAGCGATTGTCCAGCAGGTCCTGAACCTGATGGTCGCCCGCCACGCGCCGTTGCGAACCCTGTTCAAGAGCGAAGGCGGCGTGCTCCAGCAGCAGATCCTGCCGACGCTGGAAGTCCCCGTGACCCGGGTCGACTTCAGTCAACTGGGCGACAACGCCGCGCCCGAAATCGCCGAGGCCATACGACAGGAGGCCTATCAGCCGTTCAACCTGGCACAAGGGCCGCTGATTCGCGCACGCCTGTTGCAAAGCGCTCCACAACGCCATGTCCTGCTGCTGACCCTGCACCATATTATTTGCGATGGCTGGTCGAGCAATGTGCTGCAAAGTGACTTCTCGACACTCTATGACGCCCTTGCGCAGGGTCACGCCTCCCCGCTGCCCGCGCTGCCCATCGAGTACGCCGACTACACCCTGTGGGAACAGCAGAACCTCACCGGCCCGTGGCTTGAAGAGCAACTGGCCTTCTGGCAGGCGCACCTGGCCAATGCCCCGACGTCACTGGATCTGCAGACCGACTTTCCACGTCATGAGAACACCCGCCAGGAAGGCGACGTACGCAAAATGGCGGTGCCGCAGCCCCTGGTCCGGCAGCTCGAAGCCTTCGCCCGAACGCATAACGCCACGCTGTTCATGGTCATGGTGACCGCCATGAATGTCCTGCTGCAGCGCATGACCGGCCAGGATGACCTGTGCATCGGCGTGATGTCGGCCAACCGTCCGGAGGGGACCGAAGGCCTGGTCGGCAACTTCATCAACGTGGTGCCTTTGCACAGCCATATCCATGGCGACGAGGACTTCAGCAGCCTGCTGAGCACTACGGCCCGGCAGTTGCTGGCAACGTACGACCGGCAGATTCCCTTTGAGTTGATCCTCAAGCACCTGGCCCCGCCCAGACAGACCAGCGGCACGCCTTACGCCCAGCTCGTGATGAATTTCCACAATGAAATTGCCGAGCCCAAACAGCGTCCGGGATTGCGCAAAAACAACGGCATCAGCCTCGCCGGCCATCACCCGAACACAGTCAACCACGCGGCCTTCGAGTTGAAAGTGGAAGTCCATGGGGCGGCGGAAAGCCTGGCCATCGCGTTCGAGTACAATAAGGCGCTGTACGCCCCCTCGACCATTGACCGGATGATGAATCACTTTCTCGTCCTGCTCGCCAATGCGACGGCCCAGCCACAGGTGCCGGTCAGAACCCTGCCCCTGCTGCAGGACGCCGAGCGACAACAGCTGACCAGCCAGTGGAACAACACCGACCGCGACTACCCCAGCGGACAAACCCTGCACGGGTTGTTCCAGCAACAGGTTGAACGCACCCCCGAGGCCATCGCCCTGGTCTTCGAGGAAGAGCAACTGAGCTACTCGCAGCTCAATGCCCAAGCCAACCAGCTGGCTCGTCATCTGCTCGACTACGGCGTCAAGCCCGACTCGCGGGTCGCCCTGTGCATCGAGCGCAGCCCACAGATGGTCATTGCGCTGTTGGCCATCCTCAAGGCTGGCGGCGCCTATGTGCCCCTGGATCCCGGCTATCCGGCCGAGCGCCTGGCGTACATGCTGGAAGACTCGAAACCTGAGGTGCTGGTCTCCCGGGAGAATATGCGGCACTGCCTGCCCGGGCATTCGGTGCCGACCCTCTGGCTGGATACCGAACAGCCAGGGATCGCCAGGCACTCACCGCACAACCTGAATATCGGCGATACCGATGGCCTGGCCTACTGCATCTACACCTCAGGTTCCACGGGTCGTCCGAAAGGCGTGATGAACGCCCATGGCGCCGTGGTCAACCGGTTGCAGTGGATGCAGGAGCAATACGAGTTATCCAGCAACGACCGTGTCTTGCAAAAGACCCCCTTCTCGTTCGATGTGTCGGTCTGGGAGTTCTTCTGGCCCCTGCTCCAGGGGGCCCGGCTGGTCATCTGCAAACCCGAGGGCCACAAGGACCCGGCCTATCTTCAGGCCATCATTCGCCAGCAAGGTGTGACCACCGCACACTTCGTGCCCTCGATGCTGCAAGCCTTCCTCCAGTCCGCAGCCGCGCCGTCCGCCGACTCGCTACGCCAGGTGTTCAGCAGTGGCGAAGCCCTGCCGGTGGCGGTGGCCAATGAATTCCTCGAGCGCCATCCGCAGACCCGGCTGCACAACCTCTACGGTCCGACCGAAGCGGCCGTGGATGTCACGTATTGGGAGTGCCTGCCCGGCTATCGCCACCCGCTCGTACCGATTGGCCGTCCCGTGGCCAACACCCGGCTGTACATCCTGGATGAGGCCCTGCAGCCCGTCCCCGTCGGGGTCATCGGCGATCTCTACATCGCCGGCGTGCAGCTTGCGCGAGGCTATCTCGGACGCCCCGACCTGACCGCCGAGCGCTTTATCCCGGACCCTTACGACAGCCACGGCCGGCGCATGTACCTCACCGGGGATCGCGGCCGCTACTTGCCATCGGGCGATATCCAGTACCTCGGACGCATCGATCATCAGATCAAGATCCGTGGTTTTCGCATCGAGCTGGGCGAGATCGAAAATGCCTTGCTGCAATGTCCATCCGTGCGCGAAGCCGTCGTCGTGCCCAGGGACGATGCTTTTGGCGGCCAGTGCCTGGTGGCCTACATCGCCTCCGGTAGCGGCGAAATCAACAGCACGGAGCTGCGCAAACAGCTCGGCAAAGTGCTGCCCGACTACATGCTGCCGAGTTTCTTCGTCGGCCTCGCGGCGCTGCCCCTGAGTGCCAACGGCAAGATCGATCGACAGGCGCTGCCGACCCACGGGCATCAGGCCCACGCACCGGCCGAGGAGTACCTGGCGCCGACCACCGCCACGGAAAAAACCCTGGTCGCCCTCTGGCAAGAGACGTTGAAGGTCCCGCGCATCGGCATCAACAGCAGCTTCTTCGAACTGGGCGGGCACTCGTTGCTGGCCACGCAGATTCTCGCCAGGACCCAGGAGATCTTCTCGGTCAGCCCGCCGCTGAAGCTGTTGTTCGAGTCGCCGACGATCGCGGCCATGGCGGTTTATGTGGACCAGGCGGCCCGAATGCCACGGGCGTCGGCACCGCCGATCAAGCGCCTGGCGCGAAACCAGACGGTTGAGTGAGCGCCCGACTCGCCCAGTGCCGATCACGGGTCGGCCCCCCCCCTTAAAAAGCATGCCCTAGTGCCCCAGTTCAGGATCGATTGTTCTCGATGCATGTCGCCACGCCAGGCGCCGCTTCCAGAACCGGGAAACCTCGAACAGGGAATAAAAAGAGAGTTTGAGTCATGTCAGCCGATCAATTCAGTACCTCCTTTGCTCAACAACGCCTGTGGTTTCTTGAGCAATATGAACCCGGCACGGGCCTGTACAACATTCCGGCGGCCTGCCGGATCAAGGGCGGGCTGCGGCTCGACGTCCTGGAGCGCAGCCTCAACGCCATCATCCAGCGGCATGAAGCGCTACGCACCACGTTCGCCGTGGACAACGACCTGCCCGTGCAAGTGGTCGCCCGCAAGGCCGCGTTGCAGATCAAGCCTGTCCAACTGGCGGCACTCCTGGCACAGAACATCACACTGCAACAGTTCATGGATGAAGAAGCGGCCAAGCCCTTCGACCTGACAAGCGCCCCGCTGATCCGCGCCACGGCCATCGAAGTCCAGCCAGACGAACATATTCTGCTGCTGACCCTGCACCATATCGTTGCCGATGGCTGGTCCATGGCGGTGTTGTTGAACGAGCTGAGCCGTCTCTACAACGCCGAATTGCACGCCGTCGCGGCGGACCTGCAAGAGCTGGAAGTGCATTACGCCGACTACGCCGTCTGGCAACGGGAATGGCTGCAGGACGAGGTGCTGCAACCACAACTGGACTACTGGGAAACCCAGCTCAAGGATGCACCGAGCGTCCTCGAACTGCCGACCGACCGTCCCCGCCCGGCCCGGCTCGATTACGCCGGCAACCGCGTCTATTTCAGCCTTCCCGCCGAGTTGGCGACACAACTCCAGCAACTCAGCCAGCGTCACCACACGACCCTGTTCACCACGCTGATCTGCGCCTTCAACACGCTGCTGTTCCGCCTGGGCAATCAGCCCGACATCAGCGTCGGTTACCCGGTGGCCAATCGCAATCGCGCGGAAATCCAGCCGCTGATCGGCTTCTTCGTCAACACCCTGGTGCTGCGCAGCCAGATGCGCGCGGAGCAACCCTTTGCCGACTACCTGCAACAGGCCCAATCGACCTTGCTCGATTCGGACCTGAACCAGGACATCCCGTTCGAACGATTGGTCGAGGCGCTGCGCCCTGCCCGGGAGCTCAACCACTCACCGATCTTCCAGGTCCTGTTTTCCTTCTTCAACCAGGACGTGGCCGAGGCCTTGACACTCAGCGGAACGACCGCCAGCGCACTGGCGCAAAACAGCCGCTTCGCGAAGTTCGACCTGTCCCTCGAAATGAACACCAGCCAGGGCCTGCTGGGGGGCTTCTTCGAATACCGGACCGCACTCTATGACCAGGCCACCATCGAGCGCCTGAGCGGCTACTACCGCGTATTGCTGGAGTCCATCGTCGCCGACACCAACACCCGTATCGGCGACCTCGAACTGTTGCCCCAGGAAGAGCGGCTGTCCCGACTGGCGCCAGCGGCAACCTCCAATTACCTGCTCAGCGACGATCAATGCGTGCATGACCTGTTCCTGGCCCAGGCGCAACTGACCCCCGACGCGCCCGCCATCCTCTGCGCCGGACAACAGGTCAGCTACCGCCAGCTTGAGCAGCAGGCACGGGCCATCGCGGCACGGCTGGTGGCGCTGGGCGCGGGTCCCGAGACCTGCGTGGCGGTCTGCCTCGACCGCTCGATCACCATGGTCGCAGCCTTGCTCGGTACCTGGATGGCCGGCGCGACCTATGTGCCGATGGACCCCGGCTACCCCCATGCCCGCCTGCTGCACATGCTCCAGGATTCCCGTGCGCAGGTATTGCTCAGCGAGCGTCCGTACGCCGAGGCGTTCAGCGACGAAGCGCTCCACATTGTCCTGCTCGACAACGCTGAACCCGAGACTCTCTCCTCCGCTATCCGCTACCCCGTCGCCGCCCTGAACACGGCCTATGTGATTTACACCTCGGGCTCCACCGGCTTGCCGAAGGGCGTCCAGGTGCCGCACCGGGCGGTCGTCAACTTCCTGCGCTCGATGACGGCGCAGCCCGGCATCACGGCCCAGGACCGGCTGCTGGCAGTCACCTCGATTTCGTTCGATATCAGCGTCCTCGAACTTTTCCTGCCGCTGATCAATGGCGCCAGCCTGGTCCTGGCAGAACGCGAAGCGGCCGCCGACGGGCAGGCATTGATCAAGCTGGCCATCCACCAGGATGTCACCCTGATCCAGGCCACCCCCTCGACCTATTGGCTGATGCTTGAAGCCGGCTGGCCCAGCACCCTGGCGCTCAAGGTGCTCTGCGGTGGCGAAGCCCTGGCACCGGCCCTGGCGCACAAGCTGCTGCAACGCAGCGAGTCGCTGTGGAATATGTACGGGCCGACCGAAACCACCATCTGGTCGGCCATCAGCCGCGTGACAGACGACACCAGTTCCATTGGCCGCCCGATTGCCAATACCGTGCTGCGTGTCCTTGATGGAAACGCCCGCCTGTGTGCCATCGGCAGTCCGGGCGAGCTGCATATCGGCGGCGAAGGCGTCACCCGGGGTTACCTCAATCGGGCGGACCTGACCGCCGAGAAGTTCGTGCCCGATCCCTATGGATCGGCGTCGGGAGAACGTCTTTACAAGACCGGCGACCTGGTCAGGTGGCTGCCCAACGGTGAAATCGAATTCCTCGGACGCATCGATCACCAGGTCAAGGTGCGCGGCTTCCGTATCGAACTGGGGGAAATCGAAACCCAACTGGTCAGCTACCCCGATGTGCGCCAGGGCGTGGTGATCGTTCGGGAAGATCAGCCGGGCGAGCAGCAGATCGTGGCTTACCTGCTGGTCGGCGAGCAGTATTCGGCCGATTCGGCGCAACTGCGCCAACACCTCGCACAGACCCTGCCGGGGTACATGATTCCGAATCACTTCGTGGTCCTTGAGCAACTGCCCCTCACCCCCAACGGCAAAATCGACCGCAAGCGCTTGCCGGCCCCCAGCGTAACGCCACAAAGCGCACACGGCGCTCTTCCCGGCACGGCCATGGAAAAGGCCGTGGCTGACATCTGGCAACAAGTGCTCAAGCTGGAAAACATCGGCATCACCGATAACTTCTTCGAACTGGGCGGCCACTCGATACTCGCCACCCAGGTGGTCTCCCGGCTGCGCAAGACCCTGCAGGTCGAGCTCTCGGTACGCGCACTGTTTGAAGCGCCGACCATTGCGCAACTGATCGCCCACCTGGGCTCGGAGACGGCTCGACAGACTCCGCCGATCGTCCCGTATTCGCTGCCGGAAAAACCCCAGCCGCTGTCATTTGCCCAGGAACGCCTGTATTTCCTGAATCATTTCGAGCCGGCCAGCGCGGCCTACAACATTCCGCTGGCCCTTGAACTGAACGGGCGGCTGGAGATTGCGCCGCTGCACAAGGCCCTGGATGAACTGATCCGCCGCCATGAGTCCCTGCGCACCACCTTCACCCTCGACGAGGACGGAAAGCCACAAGCCCGGGTTCATCCCGAAGCCCTGGGTCAACTGGTCCATAGCGATCTGCGTCATCACTCGACGCCGCTTTTGCTCGCCCAGGCCCGGGCCAATGCCGAGGCGCAACAGCTGTTTTCCCTGGAGCTGGGTCCGTTGCTACGGGCCTCGCTGCTGCAGGTCGCCGACCAGCAACATGTCCTGCTGTTGACCCTGCATCACATCATCGGCGATGGTTGGTCGGTCGCCGTGCTCGCCCGTGAAGTCATGGCCCTCTACCAGGCCTTCACCCAGGGTCAGCCCTCGCCGCTGCCGCCCCTGGAAATCCAGTACAGCGACTATGCCTTCTGGCAACGACAGTGGCAGGCGCCCTTCGAATTCGATTCACAGGTCGCCTACTGGTCCCGGCACCTGGCCCAGGCCCCGACCACCCTGGAGCTGCCGACCGATCGGCCGCGCCCGGCGATCCAGACCTACCGTGGCCAGGTCATCAGCCGCGCGCTGGACAAGACGCTGTCCGCCCGGATCGATGCGTTGAGCCAGACCCTCGGCGCCACGCCGTTCATGACCCTGCTGGCGCTGTTCAATGTGCTGTTGAACCGCTACAGCGGCCAGCAGGACATCGTGATCGGCACCCCGATCGCCAATCGAACCCGTCCCGAGGTCGAGCCGCTGATCGGCCTGTTCGTCAACACCCTGGCCCTGCGTACCCGTCTGGAGGGCAACCCGACCTTCAGCGAACTGCTGGAGCAGGTTCGCGACACCACCCTCAACGCCTACGCCCATCAGGAACTGCCGTTCGAGAAAGTCGTCGAGGCCCTGGCCATCCCCCGGGACATGAGTCGCTCACCGCTGTTCCAGGTGCTGTTCATCCTGCAGAACACCCCACTCGAGGCACTGGTCCTGCCGGGCCTGGAGATCGGCCACTTTGCCGTCGAGTCGAGCACCGCCAAGTTCGACCTGAGCCTGGAACTGACCCCGTCGGCCCAGGGTTACCAGATGCGCTGGGAATACAACTGCGACCTCTTCGACGCCGACACCCTCGAACGCATGGCCAGCCACTTCGAAACCCTGGCCCGTTCGGCGGTGGACAACGCACAACAGCCGATCCAACGCTTGCCGATGATCACCGTGGAGGAAAAGCAACGCATCCTCCACGACTGGAACGCAACGCAGCGCGACTATCGTCCACTGGCGGTGCATCAGCTCTTCACCGAAATGAGCGAGCAATGTGCCAGCTTGCCCGCGGTGGTATTCGGCAGCGAGTCGATGACCTACCAGCAACTGGAGGCGCGCTCCAACCAGTTCGCCCACTACTTGCAGCGCTCGGGCGTCCGCCCGGGCACCCTGGTGGGGATCTGCCTGGAACGCTCGATGCACGTGCCCGTGGCGATTCTCGCTATCCTCAAGGCCGGTGCCGTGTGCGTGCCCATGGACCCGAGCTATCCGACCGAACGCCTGCGCTTCATGGCCCAGGATGCCCGCGCCGACCTGATCGTCACCCAGACCGACCTGCGCCCCCGTGTCGAAGGGTGCAGCAACACCATCGTCTGCATGGACCAGTGCGCCAGCGCCTGGGATGAGCCGTCGGTAAATCCGGCCAAGCCGCAGAACCTGCTGGACCTGTGTTACGTCATCTACACCTCGGGCTCGACCGGCCAACCCAAGGGCGCGGCCCTGACCCACGAAATGCTGACCAACCTGGTCCAGTGGCAACTCACCGAATCACGCCTGGGCCAGGGCGACAACACGCTGCAGTTCTCGCCGCTGAGTTTCGACGTCAGCTTCGACGAGTTCTTCTCCACCTGGGCCAGCGGCGGCACGCTGGTCATGGTCAGCGAAGAAACCCGCCGCGACCCGGTACTGCTGCTGGCGCTTATCCAGCAACAGGACATCGCCCGCCTGTTTATCCCTTTCGTGGCCCTGCAAGGCATCGCCGATGCCGCCCGGGACCTCGATCAGTTGGCCTGCCTGAAGGAGATCGTCTGCGGCGGGGAGCAACTGCAAGTCACCCAGGAAGTCGTCGAGCTGTTCCAGAAGTTGCCTGATGGCCTGTTGCACAACCAGTACGGCCCGACGGAATCGCACTTCGTCACCGGCTACCGGCTCAGTGGCGACGCCACGCAATGGCCGGCGCTGCCGCCTATCGGCAAACCACTGTTCAACTCGCAGATGTACGTCCTCGACGCCAGCCTGGAGCCGGTTCCCGTCGGGGTCCGAGGTGACCTCTACATTGCCGGTATTCACCTGGCCCGCTGCTACTGGGAACGCCCGGACATTACCGCCGAGCGCTTCGTGCCCAACCCCCACGGCTTCACGCCGGGGGCACGGATGTACAAGACCGGTGACGTCGCGCGCTACCTGCCCGACGGCAATATCGAATACCTGGGGCGCTCGGACCATCAGGTCAAGATTCGCGGTTTCCGTATCGAACTGGCCGAGGTCGAGCAGGCGCTGATGGCCCTGGAGACGGTGGCCAGCGCGGCCGCGGTGGTCAGGGAAGATCGTCCGGGGCTGAAAAAGCTGGTGGGCTACCTGGTCGCCAAAGGCGATTGCGCCCTGGTGATCGCGGACATCAAGGAGCATCTGAAACGGACGCTGCCGGACTATATGGTGCCGACCGCCTTCGTCATCCTCGAATCCTTGCCCCTGACCCCCAGCGGCAAGGTCGACAAGCGCTCCTTGCCGCAGCCGGAGGCCGACGCCCTCGAAGACCACTATGTCGCCCCCCGCAGCGACAGTGAAAGGCAGCTCGCCACGATCTGGGCGAATGTCCTGAACCTGCCCCGGGTCGGTATCACCGATGACTTCTTCGAACTCGGCGGGCACTCCCTGCTCGCCACCCAGGTGGTCTCGCGCATTCGCAAGCAACTGAATGTCGACCTGGCCCTGCGCACCCTGTTTGAAGCGCCGACGATCGAACAACTGCTGCCGCGCCTGAATACAAGCCCCGCCGCGGCCCTGCCGGCCATCGTCGCCGCCGGCAGCGGAGCGGGTGTGAAAGCTGCGTCCTTTGCCCAGGAACGTCTGTTCTTCCTGAACCGCCTGGATCGTTCGAGTAGCGCCTACAACATTCCCCTGGCCCTGGAACTGCGCGGCCCGCTGGACGTGTCGGTGCTGCAACACTGCCTGGACGAATTGATCCAGCGCCACGAGCCCCTGCGCACGACCTTTGCCCTGGAAGAAGACGGTCAGGTGGTGAGCTTCGTTCACCCGCAGGTGCCCGACACCCTGATCTATACCGATCTGCGCCATGCCCCGCAGCCGCTGTCACTGGCCCGGGATCAGGCACGCAGGGACGCCCGGCACCTGTTCTCCCTGGAGGACGGCCCACTGCTGCGGGTTTCGCTGCTGCGGGTCGCCGACCAGCACCATATCCTGCTGTTTACCGTGCATCACATCGTTGCCGATGGCTGGTCGATCGCCGTGCTCACCCGTGAAGTCATGGCCCTCTACCAGGCCTTCGCGACGGGCCAGGCATCACCCCTGCCGCCCCTGGAGATCCAGTACAGCGACTACGCCCTCTGGCAACGGGAAACCCAGGCACCGAGCGTATTCGCGGCACAGACCGGTTACTGGCGTCAGCAACTGGCCCAGGCCCCCACCAGCCTCGAGCTGCCAACCGACCGACCGCGCCCGGCGATCCAGACCTATCGCGGCGAAGTGATCAGCCGGACGTTGGACCCGGTCCTGTCCCGGCAGATCGACAGCTTGAGCCAGAGCCTCGGCGCGACGCCGTTCATGACCCTGCTGGCCCTGTTCAACCTGCTGTTGAGCCGCCACAGCGGTCAACACGACATCGTCGTCGGCACGCCCATCGCCAATCGGACCCGTGCCGAAGTCGAGCCCTTGATCGGCCTGTTCGTCAACACCCTGGCCCTGCGCACGCGCCTCGAGGGCAACCCGACCTTCCGCCAGTTGCTGGAACAGGTCAGGAACACCACCCTCGGCGCCTACGCCCACCAGGACCTGCCATTCGAAAAAGTCGTCGAGGCCCTGGATGTTCCCCGGGACATGAGCCGCTCGCCGCTGTTCCAGGTGATGTTCGTCCTGCAGAACACCGCACCCGAGGCCTTGCAACTGCCCGGATTGGCTATCGGCGCTTTCGACATTGGCGCCACGACGGCCAAGTTCGACCTGAGCCTGGAGCTGACACCGTCGGCCCAGGGCTATCAGTTGCGCTGGGAATACAACTGCGACCTCTTCGACGCCGCCACCCTCGAACGCCTGGCCACACAGTTTCAAACCCTGGCGGAATCGGTCGTCGGCGACTGCGAGAAAACCATCACGACCCTGGACCTGCTGTCAGCCTCGGAAAAAACCCGGATCCTCGAACAGTGGAACGCAACCGAGGTGAATTTCCCTCCCGTGGCGGCCCTGCACCAGCTGTTCGAACAACAGGTCGAGCAAACCCCGAATGCCATCGCGGTCAGCTTTGAAGGACAACACCTCAGCTATCGGCAACTCAACGAGAAAGCCAACCAACTGGCCCATCACCTGATTCAACAGGGTGTGCGGCCGGACGATCTGATCGCGATCTGCATCGAACGCAGCTTCGAGATGACCATCGGCCTGCTGGGGATCCTGAAAGCCGGCGGCGCCTATGTGCCGATCGATCCGCACTACCCCGACGAGCGCATTGCCTACATGCTCGAAGATGCCGCGCCGGTCATGACCCTGACGCAACGGAGCCTGTCCGAACGGGCCGTGCTGCGCAATACCGACAGCCTGTGCCTGGACGCGGACGCGGCGCTGTTTACACGCCACCCGAAAACCAACCCCGAGCGCTCGATAGACCCGGCCGGCCTGGCCTACTGCATCTACACCTCGGGCTCGACGGGCAAACCGAAAGGCTCATTGAACAGCCACCAGGCGATCATCAACCGCATCCTGTGGATGCAGGACACCTACTCGCTGGACGCCACGGACCGGGTGCTGCAAAAGACCCCGTTTGCGTTCGACGTATCGGTCTGGGAGTTTTTCTGGCCGCTGTCCGTGGGCGCTCGCCTGCTGCTGGCCAAACCCGAAGGGCACAAGGACCCGGGCTATCTGGAAGCCCTGATCGAACGCGAGGGCGTGACCACCGCGCACTTCGTCCCCTCGATGCTCAGCGCCTACATGGCCTGCACCCAGGCCAGTCATAGCCACTCTCTGCGCCGGGTGTTCAGCAGTGGCGAGGCGCTTTCCACCTCGGTGCAGAACGCTTTCTTCAAGCGGTACCCGGCAACGCAACTGCACAATCTGTATGGCCCGACCGAGGCCGCCATCGACGTCACCCATTGGCATTGCCAGCCCGATGACACCAGCCATGCCGTGCCGATAGGCCGGCCCGTCGCGAACACCCGGACCTATATTCTTGACGAGGCGCTGCAACCCGTTCCCATCGGTGTGACCGGCAATCTCTACCTGGCCGGCGTGCAACTGTCCCGGGGCTACCTGAAGCGTGCGGACCTGACCGCCGAGCGGTTCCTGCCCGACCCCCACGGCACACCGGGCAGCCGCATGTACATGACCGGCGATACCGCCCGTTACCGCCCCAGCGGCGATATCGAATACCTGGGCCGCAACGACCAGCAGATCAAGCTGCGCGGCTTCCGGGTCGAGCTGGGCGAGATTGAAATGCAGCTGTGCGCCCACCCGCGGATCAGTCAGGCCGTCGTCAGCGTGAACGCCAGCGAAGCGGACAACCCGACCCTCACGGCGTACCTGGTAGCCGTTGCCGGAGCGCAGCCGAGTACCGCCGAGCTGAGAACCTTCCTGGCCCAGACGCTGCCCAGCCACATGGCGGATGTCTCATTCCAGTTCCTCGACCAGCTGCCATTGACCTCGAACGGCAAGGTCGACCGGCGCGGACTGCCCCAGCCGGTCACCACGGCCCTGGAACCCGTTGCTCCACGACTCGCCCCGAGCACGCCACTGGAAAAAAGCGTGGCCGCTATCTGGATGCGCACGCTGAAGCTTGAGGTGATCGGCCTGAACGACAACTTCTTCCACAAGGGCGGGCACTCGCTGCTGGCGATGAAAATGATCGACCAGGTCAACCGCGAACTGGGACTCGCGGCCTCCGTACGCGACGTCTTCGAGTCGGCGGACCTGGGCACCTTCATCGAGACCATCAGCCAGGGACTCGGCGAACGCAACTCGACCCGTATCAGGCTCAAGGAAGGGACGCACAAACACCTCTTCCTGGTGCATGCCGTCGGCGGCGTGGTATCGCCCTATATCAAGCTTTCCCAGCTGTTGCCCGACGATTTGAGCGTGCATGCCTTCCAGGCCAAGGGCCTCGAAGGCGCTGCCCGGGCCATCGAAACCGTGGAAGAACTGGCCGTGACCTACATCGAGGAGATGCTCCAGGTTCAACCCGAGGGTCCGTACTTGCTGGGTGGCTGGTCGATGGGTGGAGTGATTGCCTTCGAGATGGCCCGCCAACTTGAAATGCGCGACCTGCAAGTGCGCCGGCTGTTGCTGGTCGATGCCCCTGCACCGGGCCGTCCGGCACAGGCGCAGACCTGGCCGCTGGGTGCCTACCTGATGGACATGGCCCACTCGCTTTCCCTGAGCCTGCCGTTCTCGGCCAGCGAGATGAGCGAATTGATCGAGCATCCGGACCGGGACCTTCTGGCCATCGCCGCCGCGCGGCGGATCGGCTTGATCCCGGACAGCCTGGACGACCCGCAACTGATGCGCCGACTGAAGGTCTTCCAGGCCAACCAGCAGGCCCTGGACGCCTACCTCCCTGAAACCGGGATCAACAGCAACCTGACGTTACTGCACACAGAAGAAAGTGCCGAACTTCGCGAGCGGTGGCAGCCATGGTGCGAGCAGTCGTTTATCGCCCACGCCTTGAAGGCCGACCACTACAGCATTCTCGAAGCTGCCACGCCCTATATCTGCAAGTTCTTCAATTAAAAACCGAACAAACAAGATGGTTTGATAAGGAAATTCCATGACCAACTTCAACACTGATGTCTACACCCCGGCACGAGTGCAACGCGCTTCGGCAACCATGGCCCATGGTTTGAGCGAAGTCGCCCACCCGACCCCGCTGTTCCTGGAAACCCCTTACAGCGAACTCTGGAGTCGGCACTTCGGTTCCGCGGTCGTCAGCCTGTCGATCACGGCGGACGTCGCGCTGCTCGCCGTTGCCTGTAAGAACCGCCACCTGACGGTGCTGTCCCGTGACGGCGAGTTGCACTGGTCCCATCGGTTTGCCGATGACGTCACCGCCACGGCGATCGCTTCCACGCATCACGTCGCGGTGGGTACCCAGCGGCCCCTGGATGGGACCGGCACGGCCTATCTCTTCGATGCCCACGGCAAGGAACTGTTCAACGCCGTCCTGGAGTCGCCGGTCTACAGCGTCACTCTCTCGGCTGATGGTGCGCGCCTGACCATCCTCTGCAAAAACCAGACGCGCCACATCGTCACGCGGGTGGAAAACACCTATCAGTTCAGCCAGACCCGCGACCCGCATCCGCAAGACTCGGGCCATAGCGATCGCTTGTTGGCGTTCAAGGACCGTGTGCTCAGCGGGCAGGAGCAATACGCCCGGACTTCCAGCGTCGCGCTCTCCCAGGGCGGCACCGCGGCCATCGGCTCGCTGGACGGCAAGATCCATCTGCTCAACCACCACGGCAAACCGCTCTGGTCCCGGCAAGTGGATGGCGAGGTCTGGGCGTTGGCCATTTCGGAAAACGGCTCGATCATTGTTTCAGGCTGCACCGACGGCACCGTCAAACTGCTCGCCAACCACGCCCACGATGCCTACAACGAACATATCAGCGTCCTGCAATCCAGCGCCGAGCGCCTGGACAGTGTCGCGGAACAACGTTTCGCGGTCAGCGAAACCCTCGCCAGCCTGAGCCAGACGGGCCTCACCGAATATGCCGTGAACTGGCTGAATGAAGGCTCGTTGAAGCTGGGCCAGGAGCACCTGGAAGAGCTCGTCATCAAGCTGCTCAGCGAAGACGTGCAACTCTTTCCCAAGCACTACACCAGCCATTTCCTCCTGGCCCAGGCTCACCAGCAGCGCCAGGAATGGCACCAGGCCGCGCGGCACTTCACCTGGGCCGGCCAGGATGAACGGATGAAACTGAAGAGCTTCACTCTCGCCGGAGAAAGCTTTCTCAAGGCCGGCCTGCCGTTCGCGGCCAAGTCCGCGTTCCGTCGGGCACGGGAACTGACCGTCACCGAAGAGGCGAAAAAAACCCTCTACACCCTGGGCCGCATCCATGAGGAACAAGGTTCCATCACCGAAGCCCAGAAGTACTACGAGGTGGTGTTTACCCTCAACCCCAATTACCTGGATGTCTGCGCCAGGCTGCAGAACCTCAACAACCAGCCTTCAGTGCTCACGGCCCAGACCGGCGCCGAAGACAAGGACTGGTATGGCAGCCTGATCCTCGAACTGCTCAGCCCGGTCTCGCAGCGCGGTTTCGACCTTGCCCAGCAAGACACCACCGCGCACCCGCGGACCACGGAGCTGACGTCGGTGGCCGAGCACCGCCAGCGCCTGCTGTCGATCATTGCCGAGTTCGCCCTGGACAGCGTCGACAAGGTCGCCGATGCCAAGCTCGACTACGACGTGGCCGCGTATATGCGCTATGACTGTTCCGTCCCTGAAGACGAGGCGAAAAAATCCCTGGAACTGGTCAACATGCTCGACTGCATCAAGCACTACGGTCCGTTCGGCAAAAGCCTGGATATCGGCGCCGCCACCGGCCGCTACCCGACCCTGCTGGCCCAGCAAGGCATCCAGGCCTTTGGCGTCGACCTCGAACCCATGGCGGTGGAATACGCCCGGCAGAAAAGCAACGGCGCACTCAACCCCAACTTCCACCAGGGCGACGCCCGGGCCCTGCCGTTCGAGAGCACCCAGTTCGACCTCATCACCTGCATGATGGGCACCGCGGCACACTTCCCCCGGGAAGACTTCCCCACCGTCATGTCGGAAATCCATCGCTGCCTGGTGCCCGGCGGGTTCTGCGTCATCTCGACCTGGGACATCGAATGCCCGCACCTGACCTACCTCTCCATCTACTCCCACGAACAGAAGGAGTTGATGCGCCAGAACGCCATCAGCCGCGCCGACGTCAGCCGGATTGCCGCCGCGCAAGGCTTTGTCGTCGAGGAAATCAGGGGCGTGGGCCTGTTCCCGGAATCCCTGGGTTATGAACTCGACCTGCAACAGGACGGCCCGGACCGCATCAGGAATCTGCTGGATATGGACCTGGCCTTCAAGGCCAAATTTCCAGACCTGCACGGCCAGATGTACATGCTGATTATCAGAAAAATCTAACGACCACTTTCAATTCCGAGGTAGTGCAACCATGACCACTGAAGATAAAGACCAGGACGTTTACCTGGTCGTCGCCAACGCTGAAGAGCAGTACTCCATCTGGGCGGCCGACCTGCCGCTGCCGGGTGGATGGCGCCTGGCGGGCAAGCGTGGAAGCAAGTCCGAGTGCCTGGAGCACATCAAGGAAGTCTGGACCGACATGCGTCCCTTGAGTCTGCAGCAACGCTTGCAGGCTTGAGTCGGTTGCCGCGCGGAGGGGTTCGCCCTCCGCCAGGCATGGCAATGTTCAACCCCGTGCCCTGCCCTCCTGCCCCGCCAGGCATCTGTCGGTTTCTGGAGGGCGCGCAGGTTTTTATCTAAAGGAATAGCCTGATGTCCGTGCGCAATCACGTCTCTGCCAAGGCACCCATTTCAGACGACCGAGCCTCCCTGCTGCTCCTGCTTATCGCCTTCGTCGACGCCGCCGGCCGCGGACTTTTTCTCGCCGGCGCGACCTTTTTCTATACCCAGGTCGTAGGCCTGAGTAACGTCCAGGTCGGTATCGGCCTGGCCCTGGCCGGCCTCTGCGGCCTGGTCTGCGCGGTACCCATCGGCCGCCTGGCGGATCGCCTGGGCGCCGCGCGGGTCCTGGCTTTCCTGCAGGTCTGGCGGATGATCGGCTTTCTGATCTATCCCTTCGTCAACGAGTTCTACACCTTCCTGCTGATTGCCTGCTTTATCGGCTGCGTCGAGCAGGCCGTCTGGCCCATCATCCAGTCGCTGGTGGGGTCGGCGGTCAAGGCGGACGCCTATGTGAAGACGATGTCCAAGGTGGCGATCGTCAGGAACGTCGCCTACATGCTGGCCGCCGGGGTGTTTTCCATCGTGGTCAGCTTCACCAGCGGTCCGGGCGGGGTGATTGGCCTGCTGATCGCCAACGCCCTGGCGTTCCTGATTTCCGCGATCCTGCTGGTCACCGCCAAGCTGCCTCACTCCACTCCCAAGGAGCCGGCACAAACCCAGCGCGTGACGCCGCCCGCGCACCCGCTGAAGAACCTGAACTTCCTCTCGCTGTCACTGTGCAATGGCATCCTGTCGTTGCATCAGGCGGTCATGACCATCGCCATTCCCCTGTGGTTGCTGACCAAGACCCAGGCACCGAAGTCATTGATCGGTATCATCCTGGTGGTCAATGGCATCATGGCGATTACCCTGCAACTGCACTTCAGCAAGCGCGGCAATGAGGTCATCTATGCGGCCCGCAAGCACCTGTACGCTGGGGTCACACTGGCGCTTTCCTGCGCACTGGTGGCCTTCACCACCGCGGAGCAACCCTCCTACCTGGTCGCCGGCATCCTGTTGTTCGCCTGTGTGGTGATGACGTTTGGCGAACTATGGCAATGCGCGGGTGCGTGGGGCATTTCGTATTACTTGTCGCCGGCGGAAAATCGCGCCTACTACCTGAGCGTCTATGCCCTGGGAGCGAACCTGATGACCGTCGTGTTCCCCGGGATCCTGCCCATCGCTGTCGTGGAAGGCGGCTCCACCGGCTGGATCGGCCTGGCGATCGTCTTCGCCCTGGCCGGCATCGCCACCCCGCTTCTGGCCCGCTCCGCGAGCCGGCAAAGCGCAACTGCCGCTGCCGGCGGGATGAGCGCCAGCGGCGCGCAGGCCTGATCCCCCGTCCGTCAATCATCGAACCCCAGGGCCACAAGTGTGTCCCTGGTATTACCAGTCTGTATCAACAACTCGTGTTAACAGCGCATACCCCCTGCCTTCTCTATTTGCCCCATGACTTCAACGGTTGTTTGGGCGACATTTTGTAACCTCCAAGTGACATTCAGAATCACTTCCGGCCGACGCCTGCCCGCCCGTCTGAAAAAAAATTGCATCACCTAAAAATCAATGGCATCGTAATGAAGATGGACGTTGTACTTGCCGATGCAATCTAGAAAGGATTCTGTTTTGAAAAAGAACTCTATGGCGCTTGATGCAATAGATTTAAAAATCTTGAGTATCATGCAGGCTAATTGCCTTACCACCACATCGAAACTTGCGGAAGTTCTTTCCATGAGTGAGACACCGTGCTGGCGCCGTCTGAAACGCCTTGAAGAAGAGGGTTTCATCCAAGGCTATCAAGCCATGCTCAACAAGGAAGCCCTGGGCTTCGAAGTCACTGCCTTCGTTCATCTTTCTGTCGATTCGCATACCGAAGAAGTGACCCGCAAGCTGGAAGAGAAAATCACCTTGTGCCCGGAAGTCGTGGCCCTTTACAACGTGACGGGCGACTATGATTTCCTGGTAAAAATCGTCTGCAAAAGCATTGCCTTATATACTGTGTTCATTGAAAAAACACTGCGCAAGATTCCGTGTATTACGCAAATCAGAACATCCATCACACTTCGCGAAGTGTATGACTCCAAGATAATTCCGTTATCGGCCTATCCCTGAAACAGTGTTCTCCCCTGACCCTGTTTGCCGGGACATATTCTTTTATTCGCAGCGAACCTTCAGTCTATCGAATCGTTGTAATAACCGGCCCCTACGCGCCGCCCCTTGTCATTAAAAAATATAACTTTCAAAGGAGTTGAATGGTCATGACCGCACTGGATAACGCTTTTCACAGCCTGCATCAGAATGGACTGCTGGTTTTGGCCAACGTGGCCGATGCGGGCGGTGCGCGCATCGTCGAACGCCTCGGCGGCAAGGCCGTGGCCACCAGCAGCGCCGCCATGGCCTGGTCCCATGGCTACCAGGATGGCAACCAGCTGCCTCTCGATCTGCTGAGCACCACCGTCAAGTCGATGGCACGGGTGCTCAGCGTACCGCTGACGGTGGATATCGAAGCCGGCTACTCGGATGACCTGGAGCAGGTCGGCCAGGTGATCAACGCCGTGATCGCCGCCGGGGCGGTCGGGATCAATATCGAAGACGGCCTCGGCTCGCCAGAGCTGCTGGTGCGCAAGATCGATGTGGCGAGAAAGGTGGCGAACCAGACGGGCGTCAAGCTGTTCATCAACGTACGCACCGACGTCTACCTGAAAAACCTGTTCCCCGCCGAACAGCGTCTTGAAGAACTGCTCAAACGCGCCGCACTCTATACCGGCGCCGGGGCGGATGGGCTGTTTGCCGCGGGCGTGGTCGATTCGAACGAAATTGCCGCGATCTGCCGGGCCACCCCACTGCCGGTCAACCTGCTGTCCCGGGACGGGCTGGCTTCCCCTGCCGAATTGCAGCGTCTGGGTGTCAGACGCCTCAGCGCGGGCTCGAGCATCGCCGAGTTCCTGCACGGCGCCATGGGCACATTGGTCCGCAGCTTCCTGGACAACGGCCAGCTCGATACCCACGCCTTGAAAGCCCATACCTACGGCGAACTGAATACCTTGATGGCGGCGAAAACCGAGTAATCGCTGTTTCCGGACGGGGCCATCGGCCCCGTCCGCACACAAAACCTGACTGCCCCCCTGTGAGATCGTCTGAAAAAGGCGTTGTGTTGCTTCGAAAGCCGATGTTATGTTTATAACAACAGAGCACAAAATGACACAAACATAACAATCCCGGCGCGCCGATATGTCCACGGAAAAGAACAGCTTTCTTCTGTTACTGGAGCAACAGTTCTCCAGCCTGACCCCCACCGGCAAGCGCATCGCCAGCTATCTGCTGGGTAATCCGGAGCAACTGCCGTTCGAGTCGGCCGACAGCATCGCGCAGCAAGCCTCCACCACCGGGATTTCCGTGGGGCGCTTTTTGCGCTCCCTGGGTTACCGCAACCTCGATGAGGTGAAAAAAAGCCTGCGCGGTGAAGCGCCGAGCTCATGGCTGATCACCGACCGGATTGCCGCCTTTCGCGCCGAAACCAACCAGGACGACGCGCTCGACCGCTCCATGAGTCGCGAGATCGAGGCCATCCAGCACGCTTATGGCCTGGCGCGCAGCGAGGCCTTTGGCAGGATCGTCCAGCGCATCCATGAAGCCGATGCGGTGTTCATTCTCGGGATCCAGTCGACCCGCGGGATTCTCACGGCCTTCCATAGCCACCTCGAATACATTCGTCCCAAGGTCTACTACGTCGATGGCCTTTCAGGCATCTACGCGGAAACCCTGAACTCCGGCTTTGCCAATCCCTACGCGATCATTGCCGACTTCCGCGCGTACTCCAGCGTGACCCAGACCTTCTGTGACGCGGCGCTGGAAAACAACCTTCCCCTGGCCCTGATCACCGACCTGCAATGCCCCTGGGCCCGGGACTACCCGCTGCTGGATCTGCTGCAACTGAAAACCGATGTCGGCCAGTTCTGGGACTCCCCCGCTCCACTGGCCTGCCTGCTGAACCTGGTGGTCTCGGCCGTCGCGGAAAAATATGGCGAGCGTCTCGATGAGCGCCTGGCCAAGAACCGTCAATTGCAAAAAGCCTTCGGCCAGTTCGAAGGCTGACCCACCGCCTCTGCGAATCCCAACTGGAGTGTTTGTGTGAACAACAGCCCCCTTGTAGAGATTGATGCCCAGCGTTATCAGGTGCAAATCGACCTGATCTACGCCAGCGCAGACAACCTGGCTGGAAGAGTGATCTACCCGACTGCCCGTTGCCTGCTGCATCGTCAAGCCGCCGACTGTTTGAACAAGGCCAGCCACCTGGCGCGCCTGGCCGGATTGACCCTGCGCATCTATGACGCCTACCGCCCGCCCTATGCCCAGTACCTGTTATGGGAAGCCTTGCCGAACAACGACTACGTGCGCGACCCGCATCTGGGCTCCCACCATAGCCGTGGCGTGGCGGTGGACCTGACCCTGGTGGACGCCGATGGCGAGCCGCTGGACATGGGCACCGCCTTCGACGCCATGGAAGAACGCTCCCATCAGTTCTACCCCGACCTGCCCGCCGACGTGCAACGCAATCGCCTGCTGTTGCTGGGGATCATGCTCGGCGCCGGGTTCCAGGCGATCGATACCGAATGGTGGCATTACGAACTACCGAATGCCGACGATTACCCCCTGCTGGAAGAGGTGTAAGCCACAACCCTGACAAACCCATCGGACCGCAACGCCAACACTGACGAAACCACAGAGTTTCGCAGGCAGCACAGCACAGCCCACTTCCGGTGCGGCTGAAAACAACAACAAGACAGCGTTACTCAGGCTTCACCTGCAACTGCCCGGTTATAGCTTTTATAAAAAACCTGACGAACTTCCATACATCGAATGATCAAGGAAACCGGCATGAACCCAACGAACACCGTGACCCGCAAACCCTTTCCCGGCACCGGCAAACTGCTGCTGAGCGTGCTGTGCAGCGCCTTGAGCCTCGGCGCCTGGCAGGCCGCGACCGCGGCGGTGCCCAAAGACACGCTGGTCATCGGCAAACCCGCCGACCCGCAGACCCTCGACCCGGCCGTGACCTTTGACAACAACGACTGGACCATCACCTATCCGTCGTATCAACGCCTGGTCGGTTACAAGGTCGAGGGCGATAAAAGCAGCACCGAAGTCCAGGGCGACCTGGCCGAAAGCTGGACCGTTTCCCCGGACAACCTGGTCTGGGAATTCAAGATCAAACCCGGCAACAAGTTCGATGACGGCGCCCCGGTGGATGCCGCCGCGGTGAAGTTTTCCTTTGATCGCCTGATGACCCTCAAGCAGGGGCCGTCCGGGGCCTTCCCCGAGGACATGGTGGTGGCGGTGGTCGATCCGCAGACCATCCGTTTCACCCTGAAAACACCGTTTGCGCCGTTCCTGTTTACCCTGGCCCACAACGGTGCCTCGATCATCAACCCGGATGTGGTGACCAAGACACCCGACGTCAATGCCTGGCTGTCCAGCCACACCGCGGGCTCCGGCCCCTTCCGCCTGAGCACCTGGCAGAAAGGCCAGTCGCTGACCCTGGAACCGAATACCTACTTCGCCGGGCCCAAGCCCGCGCTGAAAACCGTGGTGGTCAAGATCATCGCCGAGCCTTCCGTGCGTCGCCTGCAACTGGAACACGGTGACCTGGACATCATCGAAGACATGCCCGAAGACCAGCTCGGCGCGCTGGCCAAGAAGTCCGGCGTCGTGGTCCGGGAATTCCCGTCGTTGCGGGTGACCTACCTCTACCTGAACAACAAGAAAGGTCCCTTGGCCAGCGTCGATGCCCGTCGGGCGATTACCCAGGCGGTGGATTACAACGGCATCGTCAAAGGCATTCTCAAGGACAAGGCCAAGCTGATGAACGGGCCGATCCCGGACGGCATGTGGGCCTACGACAGTTCGTTGCCGCCGATGAAACAGGACCTCGCTGGCGCCAAGGACAGCCTGGCCAAGGACCCGCAGAAAATCACCACCCTCAGCTACATGTACTCGGACAAGGATCCCAACTGGGAACCGATCGGCCTGACGCTGCAAGCGGCACTGGCCCCCCTGGGCATCAACCTGAAGATGGAAAAACTCGCCAACGCGACCCTGCGCGAGCGCGTCGGCCAGGCCGATTACGACATCGCCTCGGGCGCCTGGAGCCCGGACTTTGCCGACCCCTACATGTTCATGAACTTCTGGTTCGACTCGAAGATGCAGGGCCTGCAAGGCAACCGCTCGTTCTACAGCAACCCCGAAGTCGACAAGCTGATCCGCGAAGCGGCCGCCACCAGCGACACCGCCAAGCGCGTCGAGCTGTACCAGACGGCGCAGAAGAGGGTGCTCAAGGACAGCGTCTACGCCTACCTCTATCAGAAGAGCTACACCTTGCCGATGCGTGACTCGGTCAAAGGCTACGTGTTCAACCCGATGCTCGAACAGGTCTTCAACCTGGGCAGCATGAGCAAGTAAACCTGCTCCCCCGCGCCGGCCGTTCGCGGCTGGCGCGGCGTCTGATTCTCGTCGTTGCTGTGACTGAGGTGCCCAATGGCCTTCCTGACTCTATTGCGCAAGCGCCTGCTCGGCCTGGTGTTGGTCGTGTTCGGCGTTTCGCTGATTACCTTTGCAATTTCGCACCTGATTCCCGGGGACCCGGCCCGACTGATCGCCGGCGACCGTGCCAGCGATGCGCTGGTGGCGGGCATCCGTCACCAGTTGGGCCTGGACCTGCCGTTGTATCAACAATATGGCCGTTACCTGATGGACCTGCTGCACGGCGACCTGGGGACTTCGATCCGCACCAACCGTCCGGTCCTCGAAGACTTGCAGGCGTTCTTCCCGGCCACCCTGGAGCTCGCGCTGGTGGCGCTGGTGCTGGCGATCCTGGTGGGCGTGCCGCTGGGGGTGCTGTCGGCGGTCTATCACAACCGGGCCATTGACCAGATCGCCCGGACACTCGCGGTCACCGGTATTTCCACCCCGGCCTTCTGGCTCGGGTTGGGGGCGATTGTGCTGTTCTACGGCCAGCTCGGTTGGTTGCCCGGCGGTGGCCGGTTGTCCGAGGGGCTTGCACCGCCGCCGACCTTCAGTGGTTTCTACCTGATCGATTCGCTGCTTGCCGGTGACGGCGGGCTGTTTCTCGATGTGCTGCAACACCTGATTCTTCCGGCCGCGACCCTGGGCTTCGTGACCCTCGGCGTGGTCGCCCGGCAGATCCGTTCCGCCATGCTCGAGCAACTGTCCGAGGACTACATCCGCACCGCCCGCGCCTACGGTTTGTCGCGCTGGACGGTGATCCTGCGCCACGCCCTGCCCAACGCCCTGATCCCTTCGGTGACCGTGCTCGGCCTGACCCTGGGTGACCTGCTGTACGGCGCGGTCCTGACCGAAACCGTGTTTGCCTGGCCCGGCATGGGCGCCTATGTGGTCAAGTCGATCCAGTCGCTGGACTTCCCGGCGGTGATGGGCTTCGCGATCCTGGTGTCATTCATCTATGTGCTGCTGAACATGGCCATCGATCTTTTGTACCGCGTGATCGACCCACGCATCGGCGAGGTGAATTGAAATGTCCGTGACCCTGACCGCCGCACGCGGCCCGCAATGGCGCGAAAAACTCGCCTACCTGGCCTACCAGATCCGCCGCAGCCCGCTGACCATGGCCGGCCTCACCATCAGCCTGATCGTCCTGCTGTGCATGATCTTCGCCCCCTGGCTGGCCAGCCACGACCCCAACGCGCTGGACCTCGCCGCCCGCCTGATGCCGCCGTCCGCCGAGCATTGGTTCGGCACCGACGAGGTCGGCCGGGACCTGTTCAGCCGCGTCCTGTTCGGCAGCCAGCAGTCGGTGGGCGTCGGCCTGTTCGTGGCCTTTGCCTCCTGTTTTATCGGCGGTTTGCTGGGCTGTTTTTCCGGCGTGATCGGTGGGCGTTTCGACGCGCTGATCATGCGCCTGATGGACATCATGCTGTCGGTGCCCTCCCTGGTGCTGATCATGGCCCTGGCCGCGGCGCTGGGGGCGAGCCTGTTCAACGCCATGCTGGCGATCACCCTGGTGCGGATTCCGTCCTATGTGCGACTGGCCCGCGGCCAGGCCTTGAGCATCCGCCAGATGGGCTACGTCAAGGCCGCCCAGACCTTCGGCGCCGGGCGCTGGCACATGGTCCACTGGCACGTGGCGCGCAACGCCATGCCGCCGTTGCTGGTGCAACTGAGCCTGGATATCGGCAGCGCCATTCTCATGGCCTCGGCCCTGGGTTTTATCGGCCTGGGGGCGCAGCAACCGACCGCCGAATGGGGCGCGATGGTCGCCACCGGGCGCAACTACATCCTAGATAACTGGTGGTATTCGACCTTTCCCGGCCTGGCGATCCTGATCACCGCCACCGGCTTCAACCTGCTGGGCGATGGCGTGCGCGATCTGCTCGACCCACGGCAACAGGGGAAATGACCATGCCGACCTCCACACCCGTATTGGCCATCGACAACCTGAGCCTGGAATTCCCGGCGTACAAGAACAACGTCAAGGCGTTGAACGGCGTCTCGCTGCACGTCAATCCCGGCGAAATCGTCGGCGTGGTCGGCGAATCCGGTTCGGGCAAGTCGGTCACGGCGATGCTCAGCATGCGCCTGCTGCCCGAGCGCAGTTATCGCATTACCGCCGGCAGCTTGAGCATGCTCGATCGCGACATGCTGGCGGCCTCCGAGAAGGAGCTGCTGCAGATCCGCGGCCGCGATGCCGCGATGATTTTCCAGGAGCCGATGACCGCCCTGAACCCGACCCGGCGCATCGGTCGGCAAATGCTCGATGTGATCATCCATCACCAGAAGATCAGCGCCGCCGAGGCCCGCCTCAAGGCCATCGCGCTGCTGCATGACATGCATATCGCCAGCCCGGAGCAGGTGTTGGAAAGCTATCCGTTCGAGCTGTCCGGTGGCATGCGTCAACGGGTGATGATCGCGCTGGCGTTCTCCTGCGAACCGCAACTGCTGATCGCCGACGAACCGACCACCGCCCTCGACGTCACCGTGCAACGCCAGGTGCTGTTGCTGCTCAGGGAGAAGGCCCGGCAGAAAGGCACCGCCATTTTGCTGATCACCCATGACATGGCCCTGGTCTCGCAGTTCTGCGACCGGGTTTATGTGATGTACACCGGGGCCGTGGTCGAGCAGGGCCTCACCGCCGAGGTGATGAGCAACCCGCAACACCCTTATACCCAGGGGCTGCTCAGCGGCCTGCCGGAAATGGTCGAGCCGGGGCAGCCGCTGATGACCATTCCCGGGCAAGTGCCGAACCTGGCCGCCCTGCCCGCCGGCTGCACCTTCGCGGAACGCTGCGCGCACAGCATGCCGATCTGCGCCCAGCGCCCGAGCCTCAACCCCATCAACGGTAATGAGCAACGCAAAAGCGCCTGCTGGTTACCGGTCAAGGAGCTTTCGTGATGAACAGTGCCGTGATTCACGCCGTGACCGACATGGCCCCCGAGATTCTCCGGCTGGACGATGTACGCGTACGTTTCCCGGTGAGCAACGACTGGCTGGGCCGGCCTAGGGGTTACGCCCATGCGCTGAATGGCATCGACCTGCAAGTCAGGGCCGGCGAAACCCTGGGTATCGTCGGTGAGTCGGGCTGCGGTAAAAGCACCCTGGCCCAGCTGTTGATGGGGTTGCTGGCACCGAGCAGCGGCGCACTGAACTGGGCCGCCCGCAGCGACGGCCAAGGCAGCAGCAATGTTCAGATCGTGTTCCAGGACCCGCAATCCTCTCTCGACCCACGCCTGCCGATCTGGAAAATCATCACCGAGCCGCTGTACGCCAGGGGCCATGCAGCGCGCGGGCAAATGCGCGATATCGCCGCCAGGGTCGCGTCCCAGGTGGGCATACGCCCGGAGTACCTGGACCGCTTCCCCCATCAGTTCTCCGGTGGACAGCGCCAGCGGATCGCGATTGCCCGGGCCCGCTCATCAGACCCGGACATCATTGTCCTCGACGAACCGACCTCGGCCCTGGATATCTCGGTTCAAGCGCAAATCCTCAACCTGCTGGCGGAGCTGCAACGCGCGCGCAAGCTGACCTACATCCTGATTTCCCATAACGTGTCGGTCGTGCGGCATATGGCTGACCGCGTGGCAGTGATGTACCTGGGGCAGATCGTCGAGCTGGGCAGCGCCGCCCAGGTGCTTGAGCAGCCACGTCATCCTTACACCCGCCTGCTGCTCGAAGCGGTGCCGCGACTCGGCGTGCCCCTGCAGGCGGAACAGGTGGCGGCGCCGACCGAATTGCCGGGCAACCGCCGCCTTCCGGAAGGCTGTTTCTTTCGTGAACGCTGCAGCCTGTGCACGACCGGCTGCGAAAAACCCCAGGCTTTGCTGGGAGAGGAGTCGCAACGGGTCAGGTGCCATGTGCAAGGCTGACAAGTCTTCGATTTTCAAAATGTGACGCCGCGTGTTGAGAATGACACTAATGTTCTGTAGGCCATTTGGATTTTTCACGTCACGGACCTCTGGACACCATGAAAAAAACAACAAAGCAGCTGCTGGTTCACGAAATTGCCGACTGGCATCACCGCGGCCTGATCGATGCCGAAGCCCGGAAGCGGCTGAGCGCACCCTACGAACAACCGGGCCAGCTGTTATCCAACGTCCTGCAATGGCTGGGGATCGGTGCAGTCCTGCTGATCGGCATGGCGGTGCTGGGGGGCTTGAGCCTGTTCAGCCAGTCGGTGACGGTCGGCGCCATGCTGTTCTTCTTCGCCGGGGCCGGCTTGTGGTGGGGCGGTGTGCGCATGGCCCGCGATCCGGCCCAGCGCACGCCGGTCACCGGTGTGGCGATCCTGACCATCGGCCTGATCCTGATCGGAGCAAGCCTGTTGTTGGGCACTTCAAACAATGACGAGGGCGAGTTTGGCAATGTGTCGTTGGCGCTGCTGGTCACGGCGCTGCTGAGCGTCCTCACCGCCTACCGTTATCGTCTGCGCTGGCCGCTTCTCCTGGGCCTGCTGTGTGCCTTCCATGGGCTGGGCGCCTGGGGTCGGTACGTGGGGCACGGCGGTTATTTTTTCGATATTCAGGACCCGCGCTCGATGGCCGTGATTGCCGCGCTGGCAGCGGCATTGGGTTTAGTCCATCAACTGGCCGAAGAGCGCCAATTGCGCCGCTTCTGCGGGTTTGGCCGACTGTATGTGATCTTCGGGCTGCTCTACCTCAACTGCTCCCTCTGGTTTCTCAGCCTCGATGATTTGGGCAGCGACACGCGGATATGGACCCTGCTGTTTACCCTGGCGGCCATCGGGCAACTGGTGGTCGGCGCGCGCTTCAAGCATCCGAGCTTTACCGGTTTCGCCGTCGTATTCCTGGGCATCGACCTGTACACCCGCTTTTATGAATACTCATGGGACCGGCTGGGCATCGCAACGTTTTTCGCGGTGGCAGGGCTCATCGGCCTGTTACTGGGCTGGTCGTTCGAGCGCATGGCCCTGCGCGCCAAGGGAGCCTCACAATGAGCCCGGATCAACGTAACCAACAGGTGCACAACGCACTGGATCAATGGCTGCGGGATGGCCAGATCGACATGGACCAGCACGCCCGCATTGGCGAACGCTATGTGCTGACGCGCTGGGACTGGCGCTCACTGGGCCGCTGGTTCCTGACCTTTGGCGCGATCAGCCTGGCGGCGGGGTTGCTGCTGTTTCTGCGCGAGCACCTGGAATTCACCTTGCCGAAACTGGCCGTCGGCCTGGCGCTGGTAACCCTGGGGCTGTTTGTTGGCGGCCGCTGGCTGATGGGCAAGCAGCTGAAACTGTTGGGGGGCACCCTTGAGTTGCTCGGCGGCTTTACCTTGATCGGCGCCAGTTTTGTGCTGGGCATGATCTATTCGGACGGTTCGGGCAACTGGCCGGCGCTGCTGCTGGTCGATCTGCTGATCCTGCTGGTGCTCAGTTATGTGCTGAACAACGTCTTGCTGCTGACCCTGTGCAGCGTGCTGTTCTTTGTCTGGTTTGGCGGTCGCAGCGGCTATCAGTCCGGCTGGGGTGCCTACTGGTTCGGCATGAATTACCCGCTGCGCTTTCTCGGCGCGGCGGTCGCGTTGATCGCCGCGGGTGTGGTGCATTTGCGCGCAGAGGCCGGGTGGCTGGGGCGTTATGGCGGTTTTGCCAAGGTGTGGATTTCCTGCGGTTTGTTTGTCGGCGAAATGTCCCTGTGGCTGCTGTCGCTGTTTGGCAGCTACGAGCTGATCGACGGTCCCTGGCACCTGGCCGATGCCGGCGAACTGGTGATGTACAACGTGCTCTGGGGGCTGGTCAGCCTGGGGATTCTGGCGCTGGGGATTCGTTTGCGCTTTGGCATGCTGGTGGGCTATGGCTCGACCTTCTTCATCATCCAGCTCTACACGCTGTTCTTCACCCAGATCGCCGAGACCCTGGGTTGGCTGATGAGTTTGCTGATAGCCGGTGGCAGCCTGCTGGCGCTGGTGATCTGGCTGGAGTCCGAGCGGCAGAAACGCCGTGGCGCGGCTGCCGCGGCTTGATCGCCCCCCCTGGCGACCGCCAGGACGGGGAAAAGGCTGACACCGGCAAACAAGGCAGGATCGGGAGACAACCTCCGACCCTGCCACTGAAGGGCCCTATTGATCATCCTCGCGACGCGGCAACGGCGGCCGGTACTCGTTGGCTTCTTCGGCATCGGGCGCTTGCATTGAGCTGGCGGGCATGAACACATGGGTCAGCAGCCCGTGGGCATCGACCTCCATCACGCCAGGCACCGCGCGGACCCGATCAATGACCTGCTCGCACTGGCGATGGGTCAGCACCCGGCCGCTCAACGCCACCGTACCGGCATGGGTTTTCACATGGATATGCAGGCTTTGCGCGGAGTCCGCCATGGCCAGGGCGGATTTGACCCGGGCGGTGGTCCACGTGTCGTGCACGGCCATACCCAGATCGTGGGAATAATGCTGCAAGGAATGGTTTTTCATGGCAGAACCCTCTGTCGAGTCTTCAGACGTACTGTTCATACCCGGGGCGCGGCTGTGGAGTACGCGCCACCGCCACACAGACGCTGATTAATTATAGTGCGCTCTCCCCAAAAGTGATGGCAGGCGCCCGGCGGCACCCCATACGCCCCCTACGCGGAACGCGACTGGGCCCGGGCCTGGCGAAACGCATGGGGCGATTCACCCGTCCAGCGCTTGAACGCATGGATAAAGCTGGCGGACTCCGAATACCCCAACGCCTCGGCAATCTGCTCGATCTGCAGGCGCGAGCCCGTCAGCAAACGTTCGGCCATGGCCTCGCGCACTTCGTCGCACAAGCCGAGATAGGTCACGCCCTCCTCCTGCAAGCGGCGCCGCAAGGTCCGCACCGACATGCACAGGGTTGTGGCCAACGGCCCCATGGCCGGCATGGTGGCCGGCTGCGCGGCCAGCAACTCGCGCACCCGCCCGGCCAACCCGCCGCTCTGCGGGCCGACCTGCAAACCCCGGCGGCACTGGTCATGGGCGATATGCAGTGCCAGGGGATCGGCCAGCGCCAGCAGGATATCCGCGTCGACCTGGCTGAAGACCAGGGCACTTTTCGGCGCATTGAAGCGCGGGCGCACACCGGTGAATTGCTGATAGAGCTCCACATCGGCCGGCTCGGCAAAGCTGAACTCGATGGCCCGAGGGATCGCCGTGCGTCCGAGTAGATCGCTGGCGATCCTCAATCCGGCGACAAAGGACCGCCCAACGATAAACGGGCGCAAATCCAGGGGGATATCGCTCTCTTCGCATTCGATCCGCAGGTCCGTCGCCTGGGCGTCGACCACCACGCGCACCAGGCTGGCATTCAACTGCGAGTAATACGGAATCAGTGAAAAGGCATCGCGCAACGTGGAACTGCTGACCAGGGCAAAACCCAGTGCGGCCAATGAGGTGAAGCGATAGCGCGACCCCACTTCCAGGCCCAGGCCACTGGCGCCGCCGCAATGCTTGAGCAGGTTGCGGATCAGGTGAAATTCCTGTTCGAAGGAAACCAGCCGGGTCGGGTTTTCCAGGTCGGCGGGCTCTAGCCCCGAGCCCGCGAGAAACTCCACGGTCGACAGGCCACGCTCGACTCCGACCCTGGCCATGATGAGCGCACTGCTGATGCTACGCTGTTGATTATTCACTCGCGCGTCGACTCCGCCGAAAGGAACCCAAGGTCGATCACCGTGCACTCCCTATCAATAATATGGCCGAACAGATCATGTTCACCCCTGACGCCATCTCTAAACTATTGCTGACGAAAGACTGCGCAACACCTGCCCGCTTCGATCCGGGCACCAGCCGTCGGCGACGCTCTCCATTTCGCCCATCTGACCAGAAGCCTCGACCGTGATGAATACCCGCCCGCCCCGCATCCCTCACCCGGACAAACGCCTGCAACACAGCGCAAAAGCCCTGGCCGGCACACTGGTTTGCCTGGCCCTGGCCGGCTGCAAGCAACCGCCGTCGATCAGCGTGCTCGGCGCCTATTTCCCGGACTGGTTGTTTTGCGCGATCGCCGGCGTGCTGCTGACCCTTCTGGTCAGGGCCGTGCTGCTCAGGACACAGCGTACCCCATGGCTGCGGCCATGGGTGCTGAGCTACCCGCTGCTGGCCCTGGTTTTTTCGCTGTTGAGCTGGCTGGTCTTTTTCTAACCCGGGCGTTTCCCCATGCAAACACACTCGTCTTCACACTTTCCTCGCCGACTGCTCATCGTCGCCCTCTGCATCGCCGCCCTGGGCCTGCTGCTCTGGGTGATCGCCCGGCTGGATGCGCAACCGCGCACCGACGACGCCTACGCCTATGCCGATACCGTCAATGTCACCCCGCAGGTCAGCGGACGCATCGTCGAACTGCCCGTGCGGGAAAACCAGCAGGTCCATCAGGGCGATGTACTGATGCGCATCGATCCGCGCCCTTACCAGACGGCACTCGACGAGGCCAGGGCGTCGCTGGTGGAACTGGACCGGCAGATCGGCCTGAACGAACGGCAGATCGCCGCCCAACGCTTGAGCGCCGAGGCCGCGCATGCCGAAATCGAGCGGGCACAGGCACTGGCCAAACAGAGTGGTGACACCCTCAGTCGTCAGGAAAAGCTGCTATCCCACGGCTATATCTCGGCGGAAACCATCGACCAGTCACGAACCTCCAGGCGCAGCGCCTTGTCGCAACTCACTGTCAGCCAACTGCAAGCGCGCCAGGCCAGCACCGCGGTCACTGGCGTCGACGCCCAGGTGGCCCATCGGGCGGTGATTGAAGCGCAGATCGCCCGGGCGGCACTGAACGTCGAGTACAGCACCGTTCGCGCGCCGTTCGACGGCCGCGTGGTGGGCCTCAAGACCGCCGCCGGCCAGTTCGCCTCGGCGGGCCAGTCGGTGTTCAGCCTGATCGACACGGGGCATTGGTATGTGGTCGCGAATTTCCGCGAAACCGAGCTGAAGAACATTCGTCCGGGTGACGCCTCCACCGTCTACCTGATGAGCGACACCCGTCGGACATTCAGCGGCACTGTCGACTCGATCGGCTTCGGCGTGTTTCCGGACGATGGCGGGACGGATGTCAACGGCTTGCCCAAGGTCGCGCGGTCGATCAACTGGGTCCGGGTTTCGCAACGCTTTCCGGTGCGCATCCGGGTCAATGGCACCGACCTGCAGCCGTTTCGCCTCGGGGCGTCGGCGGTGGCCGTCATCAACACCGGTAGCGGCCCGACACCCGCCTCGACGGCCACCACGCCATGAAGGGAGAAACCCAGGGGCAATCGCTACTGGATATCCTCAAGGAGGAACTGGGCGATCACCCCGGCAGAGTGAACGCGGTCCTCCGCCATCTGCTCGCCTGCACGATTGTCATCCTGATCGCCATGAGCTTGCAGGTACCGTTGCTGTCGATCTCCCTGGTGCTGGTGTTCTTCGTGAGCCAGTCAAGCGTGGCCCTGACCCGGATGCTCGGCACGCTGTTTGTCGTCAGCACCACGCTGGCCGTGGGCGTGGCGATCCTGTTGCTCAAATTCAGCTTCGACTATCCCCTGCTGCGCATCACCGGTGCCAGCCTGGTGTTTTTCGCCAGTGTGTTTTTCATGCGCACTTGTCGGCTCAGCCCTTTGTTTTTCGTGGTGGCCCTGATAACCATCTATATCCAGAGCCAGGTGGACCTCAATAACGATCCCGAAGCCCTGACCCGGGCCTGCCTCTGGGCCTGGGTCGCGATTGTCTATCCGACGGTGGTGACCGTGGCGGTCAACACCCTGCTGCTGCCGGCCCCGCCGCCACCCGGGGACGCGGCACCAGCACCCAAGCCACCGCTGCTGGTGGCCGATGCCTTTGAAAACCCGGTCTACCTGCAGTTCGCCTTCAAGACCCTGCTCGCCGCGCTGCTGTGCTACCTGCTGTACACGGCGGTCGACTGGCCGGGTATCCACACCGCCATGCTCACCTGCCTGATCACCGCCATGCCGAGCCTGGAAAAAACCCTGCACAAAGGCCTGCTGCGCGTCCTCGGCTGCCTGGTCGGCAGCGCCCTGGCCCTGCTGTGCATGGTCTGGGTGGTACCGCAGATCGACAGCATCGTCGGCCTGTTGCTGATGAGCCTGCCGGTGCTGGGGCTGGCCGCCTGGGTCAGCGCCGGCTCGCCGCGCAGCAGCTATGCCGGAATCCAGATCGTCTTCGGCTTCGCCCTGGCGCTGCTGGCCGACTTCGCGCCGATGACCGACCTGAGCGAAATCCGCGACCGTCTGGTGGGCATACTGCTGGGGGTCACCGTGACGGCCCTGATCCATGCCGGATTGTGGCCGGAGTCCGCGAAAGCCTGAGGTTATTCAATCAAACCAATGCTCCCTTGAATACGTATCAAGAAATATATACCCACAGAACTTCAGGATACTTCGTACACCCTCTTAGTCCATATCGAAGCGACCCCACCTTGATCCGTTAACGCCGGACTCATTAGCCTTACTGACTGAATTAAAGCTTGGCAACTAACTTGCTCGATCAGTTAGCCACTGCCGGAGCACAACGGTGCTATCACGGCGACTTTGACTGGCCAGGAATCGGCATCGGCAACCATGTCATACGTACCTGGCGGGCAACGCCTTGGCGCTTCGGCCACAGCGATTACCTGGAAGCCCTGAAAATGGCGCCCACGCGACCGCGCGACTTAAAGGTATTCGGAGTCGAAGCACTATGGGACAACGAACTGCGCTTAGCCATGGATACCCATGGGCTAGCGGTCCCCGAGGAAGCCGTAGCCAGTACGCTGCTCGACGATCTTTTGCGGTACAACGAGACGTGACAGGCCGTTTCGCCAGCTTCAGTTGTTGATCATCAATCGACAACGGCAACGCACAATACAGCACCAATAGTATGATACGCTCCGCACTATCGATAGCATTCCGCTGAGGCTGAATCATGGGAACCGTGCGTAAAACCATCACTGTGACCGACAAGCAAGACGGCTGGATCAAAGCGCAGATCGACGCGGGTCACTATACCAACGACAGCGAGTACATCCGCGACCTGATCAGGCGTGAGCAGGAACGTAGCGCCGAACTTGAAGCTATCCGCACTGCACTGCTGGACGGAGAGGCCAGCGGCGAGCCACGCCCGTTCGACGCCGAGGCATTCAAGCGGAAAATGTTGACCACGCATGGCTGAATATCGTCTTACACCTGCTGCCGAACGCGATCTTGAAGTGATCTGGACTTATACCGTTCAACAATGGGGCATCGACCAGGCCAGTCGCTATACAGATCTCATGACAGCCGCTTTTGCAGAATTGGCGCAATCACCCAAGACAGCCCAGGCATGTGATCACATCCGACCAGGCTATCGCCGCAGCAACGCTGGACGGCACATGATCTACCTGCGTATCACCGCGTATGGGATCGTGATCGTTCGTATCTTGCATGATCGAATGGATGCGCCGCGTTACCTGTGAATACCAGATACTTCGACCCTTCGTCGAGACACCTTGGGGTGGCATGAAACATCGAGGCATTGACCGAGCCCGCTGAAATAGTCCGGCTCAGCACACTGCGGCAGATTGCCGCTGGCCTTTGCCCGCCGCGCCCGACGTGGCAAGATCACGCCCCTCTTCCTGCCCTTGCCCGGGAACTCACGTGCGGCGCACTCGAACTCAGCAGCGATTCGCAACCTGGATGGCCATGTTGGCCCTGGGTCTGCTGCTGTTCGTGCCGACGATTTCCCGTACCGTCCAGGCCCTGGAGCACCAGCCGCCAAGCGCCATCGAGTGCCCCGAACATGCGATGGGCATGGCCCACCACTCGGGCGCCCATGACCATGCCGGCGCCCACGAGGCGCTCGACGCCTGCGGCTACTGCTCGCTGTTTCACGACAGCCCCGCCCTGCTCTGGGCCGTGGCGGTACTGCCACCGCTGGTGCCGGCCACCCCCACGCTGATTTCCTGCAAAACACCCAGCCCAGCCTATCAATGGCCGCTGGACCTGTGTCCCCGCGGCCCACCCCAGGCCTGATCCAGGCATTTCCCGAACAACAAACCACCCGCTGAACACCGCGAGCGCCCTGGCGCCCGTGGTTTTTCCGCGTGTTTTGTCGCCCTGAATCACGGATCCATACCGATGCCCATTACTCCCCATCAACGCGCCCACTGCGCGTTGAAGCGCCCGGCCGCCCTTTTGCCGGCTGGACGCCTGTCGAACCTGAACCACGCCCTGCTTTCTGCCCTGGCCAGCAGCCTGGTACTACTGCCGGTCGCCCTGCCGGTACGCGCCGACACCCCAGTACAGAGCACCAGCAGCGCCGACGCCAATCCCATCGTCCTCGGCAATGTCACAGTGACCGCCGACGACCAGGTACAGCCGCTGCCCCAGGCCATCGCCAGCGCCCCGGCGGTGGTGGAAAGCCGCAGCGCCGAGCAGATCCAGGACAGCGTCAACCTGATGACCTCGGCCGAAGCCCTGAAATACCTGCCGAGCATCGAAGTGCGCGAACGCTATATCGGCGACCGCAACGGCATCGTCTCCACCCGCACCACCGGGACCGTGTCCAGCGCCCAGTCGCTGGTCTACGCCGACGACCTGCTGCTCTCCAACCTGCTGGGCAACAGCTACAGCTTCCCGCCGCGTTGGGGCCTGGTGTCGCCCAGCGAGATTTCCCGGGTCGACGTCATGTACGGGCCGTTCAGCGCGCTTTACCCGGGCAACTCCCTGGGCGGCGTGGTCACCCTGGAAACCCGTATGCCGACCCGCCCGGAATTCCACGCGGCGATCACCGGCGCGCAACAGGACTTCAAGCTCTACGGCACCCACGAGAACTACAACAGCGGCAATGTCAGCCTGGCCGGCGGCAACCGCGTCGGGCCGTTTTCGGCCTGGGTCTCCTACGACCATCTCGACGCCCAGGGCCAGCCGATGAGCTTTGCCACTTCCAACCTCTCGAGCAGGACCGCCGCGGCCTCGGCCACCCACGTCAGCGGCGCGCAGCAGGACACCGACCAGAATGGCAATCAGCGCCTGGTGTTCGGCGGCTACGCCATCGACCACAGCGTCCAGGACCAGGGCAAGCTCAAGCTCGGCTGGGACATCAACCCGGACGTCACCGCGATCTACACCCTGGGTTTGTGGGCTGACGAGTCCCATACCAGCGTCGACAGCTACCTGACGAACAGCGCCACCGGCCAGACCTTCTACAACGGCCCGGTGAATATCGGCGGCAAGGCCTACACGGTGTCCGGCCTCAACCCCGGCAGCACCGACGAACTGCATATCCTCAACGCCCTGTCGGTGGGCAGCGATACCCAAGGCCCGTTCGACTGGCATGCCGCCTACAGCAACTACCAGTACCTCAACGAAGAGTCGCGCTCGGCTTCCAACTATGGCCAGACCTCGGCCGGTACCCGCCAGGTGCAGGACGGCACCGGTTGGCAGACCGGCGAGCTGCGCGGTATCTGGCGGCCGCAACCGTTGTTCGGCCAGGCCCATGAAGTCACCTTCGGTTATCACATCGATGACTACCTGCTGAAGCAGGACACCTACCAGGTCAGCGACTGGCAGAACGGCAACGGTGGAGCGAAAAGCGCGGCCTCCGGCGGCGAAACCCGTACCCAGGCGCTGTACCTGCAGGACGTCTGGAAACTGGCACCGCGCTGGACCCTGACCCTCGGTGGCCGTGAGGAATACTGGGAGGCCTTCGACGGCTTCAACCTCAACACCGCGACCACCCCGGCCCAGGTCAGCTACCCCGACCAGCGTCGCCACAACTTCTCGCCCAAGGCGGCGCTGGCCTTCGACATCACCCCGGAACTGCAAACACGCTTTTCCTACGGCCGCGCGGTGCGCTACCCGACGGTGACCGAGCTGTTCCAGCAGGTCACCAGCGGCAACCAACTGGTGCAGAACAACCCCAACCTCAAACCCGAGGACGTGCAATCCTATGACTGGACCACGCAGTACAGCTGGAGCCAGTACCAGATGCGCGTCTCGCTGTTCCAGGAGAATCGCCGCAACGCCCTGTTCTCGCAGACCGACACCACGGTCAGCCCCAACCTGACCCAGGTCGAGAATATCGACCGCGCGCGCATTCGTGGCGTGGAAACCGCCCTCGATGCCCACGACATCGGCCTCGACGGACTGGACCTGTCGGGCAGCATCACCTACGCCGAATCCGAGGTGCAGCAGGACAGCCTGGCGCCGGCCGCCGAAGGCAAGGAGTTCCCGCGTATCCCGCGCTGGCGCAGCCGGATCTCGGCGGTCTACCACCAGAACGCGAAGTTGACCTACGCCCTTGGCTACCGCTATTCCAGCGGCGCCTACAGCACCTTGCTGAACACCGACAGCAACCGTGACACCTATGGCGGGATCAGCAGCTACAGCGTGTTCGACGTCAAGGCCAGCTACAAGATCGACGCGCACCTCACGGCCTCGGCCGGGGTCGACAACCTGGGCAACGAAAAGTACTTCGTCAGCCCGCATCCCTATCAGCAGCGCACCGCCTTCCTGGGGCTCAACTATGACTATTGATCTGGCACTGCACGACGCCGCTCACCAAAGCGGGAGCCTCGCCCCATGACCACTCTCACAACGGCCAACAACCGCGCCGGACTCTACCGGCTGATCTGGCGCTGGCATTTCTATGCCGGACTGTTCTGCATCCCCTTTGTCCTCGCCCTGTCGCTGAGCGGTTCGATCTACCTGTTCCGTCCGCAGATCGACGCGTTGCTCGACAGTCCCTACAACCGGGTCCAGGCCGATGCGCCACGACGGCCGATCAGCGAACAGGTAGAGGCAGCCCTGGCGTTGGTGCCGGGCAGCGTGCTCAACGCCTATCAACTGCCCGACGGCCCGACCGACGCCGCGCAGATCCTGGTGGGCAAAGGCGATGCGTTGCAGCGGGTCTATGTCGATCCGGTGACAGCCAAGGTCCTACACCAGGTGGCCGACGACGAGCGCTTCACCCGCCAGCTGTTCCACTTGCACGGCGAGTTGCTGATGGGCGGCCTGGGCTCGGCACTGGTGGAACTGGCCGCCAGCTGGACCCTCGTCATGCTGCTCTCGGGCCTCTATCTCTGGTGGCCGAAAGGCGGTCGCCTGGCCGGGGTCATCTATCCGCGACTGGGCCAACGTGGCCGGCTGTTCTGGCGTGACCTGCATGCGGTGGTCGGGTTCTGGATCTCGCTGTTCGCGGTCCTGCTGATCCTCAGTGGCCTGCCCTGGGCGACCGTCTGGGGCGGCGCCCTCAAGGAAGTCCGGCAGTGGGCCGCGAGCCACGCCGTGGAACAGGACTGGACCACCGGCCGGGCTTCGGAAATGGCCCAGCGGCGGGCGATGAACATGCCCATGACCGACGAGCACGCCAATATGCCTGGCATGCACCACGATATGCCGATGCCGACGAGCACACCCGGCACTCCGGATTACAGCCCGCTGGAGCGCCTGGTGCCAATGGTCCAGGCGCTGGATCTGCCCTCACCGGTGCTGATCACACCGCCCTCGGCGCAGTCGCCGAAATGGACCGCCCGCTCCGACACGGCAAACCGCCCGCAGCGGGTCAACCTGACCCTCGACCCGGTCGGCGGCACGCTGCTCAAGCGTGTCGACTTCAGCCAACGACCGCTGCTTGATCGGGTTATCGGTTACGGCGTGGCAGTCCACGAAGGCCAACTGTTCGGCCTGGCCAACCAGTTGCTCGGGCTGCTCACCACCTGCGGCCTGATGACCCTGTCCCTCAGCGCCCTGGTGCTCTGGTGGCGCCGACGTCCGCAAGGCGCCCTCGGCGCACCGCCGGCCCTGGCCGAAAGCCGGTATCCGGCGGTCATGCTCGGTGTGCTGGTGCTGCTCGGCCTGTACCTGCCCTTGCTCGGCGCCTCCATGCTGACGTTATGGCTGCTGGAGCGTTGCGTGCTGTCACGGGTCACGCCGCTACGCAACTTCCTCGGCCTGGCCGCCGGATAAGGCCTGGGCCTGGGGCACTGGCCAGTTGTCGGGGATCACCGCGATCACGTCGATCTCCATCAACCATTGCGGCTGGCCAAGCCCCGAAATCACCAGGCCGGTGGAGATCGGGAACACGCCCTTGAGCCATTTGCCGACCACCTGGTACACCGGCTCGCGGTAACGCGGGTCGATGATATAGGTGGTGGTCTTGACGATATGGGACAGGTCCGAGCCGGCCTCTTCGAGCAATTGCTTGACGTTCTTCATCGCCTGCTCGGCCTGCGCACCGGGGTCGCCGAGCCCCACCAGGTTGCCGTCGAAATCGGTGCCGATCTGGCCGCGGACATAGACCGTGTTGCCGGCGCGGACCGCCTGGCACAGGTCGTTGTCCAGCGACTGGTTCGGGTAGGTGTCCTTGGTGTTGAACATGCGGATACGCGTATGGGTGGGCGTGGACATTGATAACTCCTCAAAAGAAAGACAACGCCGCACAGCGCAGTGCGGCTGGCGGGCATCAAGCGCTGACGGCGGACCGGATCGCCGACGGGCTGGCACCGGCCACATCCGCCTCGCGCTGGGCGGCATCGCGATAGGTGAGGTATTGGCGCTGGATGGCAATCTGGTCGGCGATGTACCTGGCATCGTGCCAAACGCCCCAGATAAACGAGGAACCCCGGCGTGACTGCCACGGCAGCCCGAGAAAGTAGATCCCCGACTCGCTGGACACACCGCGCTGATGGCGTGGCTTGCCCTTGTCGTCGAAGGCATCGACCTTCATCCAGCTGTAATCGGTGGCAAAGCCGGTGGCCCAGATAATCGTGGTGATGCCCGCTTCGGCCAGGTCGACCTGGAGAATCGGCCGGGTCACACACTCGGGATCAGGGAAGGTGCGACGAGCCTCCGGGTCTGGCGGCAGGTCGAGGCCGTTGCGCTCTATATAGGCGTCAGCGGCATTGAGCAACGCCAGATAATTCTCGTCGCCCCGATCCAGATTGTCCGCCAGATCGGCCTGGAAGCTGACCACACCGTTATGGAACGACTGGGTCAGGCCCACCAGTTTCAGGCCGCGCTGGGCCAGTTCGCGGAAGTCCACCGTGCGCCCGCCCTCGGCACCGCTGACGGCAATGGTCACGTGCTCCCGGCCCGGCTTCATGGCCGCCGCATCCCATTCGCCGAGCACTCCCAGCCACCAGCAGAAATCACGCTGGCGATAGGCCCGCGGCGGCCGGTCGTGCTGGCCCACCGAGAGGTACACGGTGCGGCCGCTGCGTTGCAGCTCATCGGCGATCTGCGTCCCCGAAGAACCGGCACCCACCACCAGTACCGCGCCCGCGGGCAATTGCCCGGGATTGCGGTACTGCGCGGAGTGAATCTGGTGGAGGCCGGGGTCCTGCGGCGCGATCGCCGGGATCACCGGGCGCTGGAAAGGCCCGGTGGCCACCACCACGCGACGGGTCTGGATCACACCCTCGGAGGTTTCCACGGTGAAACCTGGCCGGCCGCTGTTGCGCTCGACCTTCTTCACGTCCACACCGGTGCGGATGGGTGCGTTGAACTTGCGAGCGTAGGCCTCGAAATAATCCGCCACCCGCTCTTTCGGTGCAAAGGCATCCGGGCTGAGGTCATCGAACTCCAGGCCTGGAAAACGATCGTGCCAGGCCGGCCCATTGGCCACCAGCGAATCCCAGCGGCCGGTGCGCCAGGCTTCGGCAATACGATTGCGTTCGAGCACCAGGTGCGGCACGCCGAGTTTGCTCAGATGCTCGCTCATGGCCACGCCGGCCTGGCCGGCGCCCACAACAAGCGTATCGATTTCAATGATTCCAGCTGTCATGCCTGTGTCCTTCTCGAAGGCGGGTGTGCAGGCATTCTGTGCAGATACAGGGAATAGCGAAATTATGATTTTTGTCGTCGCAAGACAGGAAAAAACTAGGCCTGGGGGAAACCTCAGGCCGGCGCTGGAACGGAGCTGTCCTGGCGGACCAGCATGCCGTGACACATCAGCCCCAGGACACTGCGCATGTGCCGGGCGTGGGCGTCGCGGTCGGGGGTCGGTTCGGTGGCCAGGCGGATAAAGGCGACGTTGGCGTACTGGTTGAACAGTGTCGCCGCCACCTCGATATCGACGCTGTCGCGCACTTTGCCCTGGCGTTGGAAGTGCACCAGCAGCGCCTTGGTTTCTTCAATGACCGCGCTGTTCCACGGCTGCAAGGCCTGGGACAGCTCGCCGGTAAACAGCGACGGCGCCAGCTCCCGCCACAGGGAGGCGGGCATGGCCTGCAACTGATAATGGGTCATCAGCCCTTCAAGCTCGCACAGGGCCTCCAGCGGGTCGCTGGTGTCGTCGAGATGGGCACGCGCCTCGCGTATCGCCTGCTCGTCGGGGGCCTTGAGCAAGGCCACGAGAATCTCCTGCTTGCCGCCGAAATAATTCACCACCGTGGGTGCCGAGACACCGGCCTGGTTGGCGATCTGCTCCAGGCTGGTGGCCGCGAAACCGTTGGCCTTGAACAGCACCAGCGCGGCCTCGGCGATCACTTGCCGGCGCTGTTCCTTTTGCCGCTCTCTGAGTCCGCTCATGTAGGTCCTGAGGTTATTTTTCGTAGGGCCAAGCCTACGGAAATACTTTTCCACCAACAAATATTTTCTTTACAAAAATATTTTTCAGTGCCAAATATTATTTAGTCACCTCACCCGCCCCCCGGAGAAAAGCCATGTCCGCCGAACTCGACCCCAATCGCAGCACCCGCGACTATCAGACGTCCGACGCCGCCCACCACATCCATGCCTTCGTCGACCAGAAAGCGCTCAATGCGGAAGGCCCGCGGGTGATGGTCGGCGGCGACCGCCTGACACTCTGGGACAATGATGGCAAGCGCTACCTGGACGGCATGTCGGGCCTGTGGTGCACCAACCTCGGCTATGGCCGCAAGGACCTGGCCGCCGCCGCCCACGCGCAGCTGGAACAACTGCCCTATTACAATATGTTCTTCCACACCACCCACCCGGCGGTGATCGAACTCTCCGAGCTGCTGTTCAGCCTGTTGCCGCCCCACTACAGCCATGCCATCTATACCAACTCCGGTTCCGAGGCCAATGAGGTACTGATCCGCACAGTACGCAGGTTCTGGCAGGTGATGGGCAAGCCGGAGAAGAAAGTCATGATCGGCCGCTGGAACGGCTACCACGGCTCCACCCTGGCGGCGACCGCTCTGGGCGGCATGAAGTTCATGCATGAAATGGGCGGCACCATCCCGGATGTGGCGCACATCGACGAGCCCTACTGGTTCGCCCACGACGGCGATCTGAGCCCGGAAGCATTCGGTCTGCGCGCGGCCCGCCAACTGGAAGAGAAAATCCTCGAACTGGGGGCCGACAAGGTCGCCGCCTTTGTCGCCGAGCCGTTCCAGGGCGCCGGCGGCATGATCATTCCCCCCGCCACCTACTGGCCGGAAATCCAGCGCATCTGCCGTCAGTACGACGTGCTGCTGTGCGCCGACGAAGTCATCGGCGGCTTTGGCCGAACCGGTGAATGGTTCGCTCACCAGACGTTCGGCTTCGAACCCGACACGCTGTCGATTGCCAAGGGCCTGACCTCGGGCTACATCCCCATGGGCGGCCTGATCCTCTCACGGCGCATGGCCGAAGCCCTGGTGGAAAAAGGCGGTGTTTTCGCCCACGGCCTGACCTACTCCGGCCACCCCGTGGCGGCGGCAGTGGCGATTGCCAACTTGAAGGCCTTGCGCGATGAAGGCGTGGTCCGGCAGGTGAAAACCGATACCGGGCCTTATCTGCAGAACTGCTTGCGGGAAGTGTTCGGCGAACATCCGCTGGTGGGCGAGATCCAGGGCGTCGGCCTGGTCGCCGCGCTGCAGTTCGCCGAAGACAAGGCCAGCCGCAAGCGCTTTGCCAACGAGAACGAGATCGCCTGGCGCTGCCGCACCCTCGGTTTCGAGGAAGGCCTGATCATCCGCTCGACCCTGGGCCGCATGATCATGGCGCCGGCCCTGATCGCCACGCGGGCGGAGCTCGATGAACTGGTGGACAAGACACTCATTGCGGTCGATCGCACGGCCCGTGAGTACGACCGACTGTGACGCCCGACGTCCACTGACAAGTTTTTACTTAACCAAGCGCCATAAAAAACCTCGTTTCGCCCGCTGCCACTGATGGACAGAATGCAGTCATACCCCCTCCGCGCCCGAACAGCTTCCGAGCAGGCTGTCCGGGGCGCGGATGGCGACTCTGGACGGAAACAGGATCAACCCACCATGACGTTTTCAATCGTCGCCCGTTGTGCCGAAACAGGTCAATTGGGCATTGCCATCAGTTCTTCCAGCATTGCCGTCGGCGCCCGCTGCCCCTGGCTGCGCCCCAGCGTGGGGGCGGTCGCCACCCAGAACATCACCCTGCCAGCGCTCGGCCCGCAGGTGCTCGACCAGCTGGAGCTCGGGCTGTCGCCGGCGCAAGCCCTGGACAAGGCGCTGACCCGCAATGGCTACAGTCAATTCCGACAATTGACCGCTATCGATCACCTGGGCAACACCGCGCACTTCAGCGGCAGCGAAACCCTGGGCTGCCACCACGCACTGTCCGGCGAGCAGTGCGTGGCTGCCGGCAATATGCTGGCGAACCCGGGGGTGATCGAAGCCCTGGTGTACACCTTCGAGACCAGCGGCGGGCAACTCGCCGACCGCCTGATCGCCGCCATGCAAGCCGCGGTGGCGGCCGGTGGCGAAGCCGGTCCGGTGCATTCGGCGGCCATGGTGGTGGTCGGCGAATTGGTCTGGCCGATCATCGACCTGCGGGTCGACTGGGCGGACGAAGACCCGGTCGGCAAACTGGCGCAACTGTGGGCCGACTACAGCCCGCAGGTGCAGGACTACATCGTCCGCGCCCTGGACCCTACCAAGGCGCCGAGCTACGGCGTGCCCGGGGATGAATAGATGAACAGCAGCCGCGATCTACTGGCCGCGCTGATCGCCTTCGACACCACCAGCCGCGAGTCCAACCTGCACCTGATCGAGTTTGTCCGCGACTACCTGGCGCGGCTGGATGTGCCTTGCGAACTGATCTTCAACGAGGAGCGCAGCAAGGCCAACCTGTTCGCCACCCTGGGCCCGGACGACCGTCCGGGCATCGTGCTGTCCGGGCATACCGACGTGGTGCCGGTGGATGCGCAACCCTGGACGGTGCCACCGTTCGAGCTGAGCGAAAAGGACGGCAAGCTCTACGGTCGCGGCACCGCCGACATGAAGGGCTATATCGCCTGTGTGCTGGCGGCCGTGCCGGAACTGCTGGCCGCGCCGTTGCGCCTGCCGGTGCACATCGCCCTGTCCTATGACGAGGAAGTCGGCTGCCTGGGCGTACGCTCGCTGCTCGCCGAACTTGAACAGCGACCGCACAAGCCGCTGCTGTGCATCATCGGCGAACCCACCGAACTCAAGCCGGTGCTCGGCCACAAGGGCAAACTGGCGATGCGCTGCGATGTCCACGGCGCGGCCTGTCACTCGGCGTATGCGCCCCAGGGCGTCAATGCCATCGAATACGCCGCCGAACTGATCGGCGAACTGGGCCGCATCGGTTCGCAGCTGCGCGCCGTGCATCTGCAGGATCCGCGCTTCGATCCGCCCTTCAGCACCGTGCAGACGGGGGTGATCAGCGGCGGCAAGGCGCTGAATATCGTCCCCGCCGACTGCCGCTTCGATTTCGAGGTACGCGCCCTGCCCAGCCAGGACCCGCGTGAGGTCGCCGAACAGTTGGAGCAGTACGCCGAACAGCAGGTGCTGCCGAGAATGCGTGCCGTCAACGAAGCCAGCAGCATCCGCTTTTCCGAACTCTCGGCCTACCCGGGGCTGGCCACCGACCCGCAGAGCGAGGCCGCGCGGTTGATCGCGCAGTTCTGTGGATCGAACGAGTTCAGCACCGTGGCCTTCGGCACCGAAGGCGGACTGTTCGACGCCATCGGCATCCCCACCGTGGTCTGCGGCCCCGGCAGCATGGACCAGGGCCACAAGCCCGATGAGTTTGTCAGCCTCGAGCAGCTCCAGGGCTGCGATGCCATGCTCCAGCGCCTGATCCAGGCGCTGCGAACCTGATCCCTCAGGCGTCCAGCTTGGGCGCCAGCACCTCGCGGCAGTGATCGACAAACAACTGCGCCGGCTTGGTCAGTTGCCCGCGGCGCAACCAGGCGGCGGACAACCCGGAGCCGGTGACCTGCTCGGCCAACGGCACGCGCACCACCTTCTGCCCGTCGTAGGTGTAATCGGAATGTGGCCGGGTGACCAGAATTGAAAAGCCGAACCCGCGCCCGACCATGCCCCGGACCATTTCAATGGAAGGCGAGCTGAACAGGATATGCGGGGTCAGGCCCAGCTCCTCGAAGATGCTCACAAAGTAGGTCCGACTGGGTTGCACATCCAGCAGCACCATCGGCTCCAGCACCAGGTCGTGCAACGAAACCTTGGCCTGGTGGGCGAAACGATGCCCTTCCGGTAACAACGCATAGGGTTGCTGCGGCGCCATCAAGGGTACGGTATCGATGGTGCTGTCCAGGTCATGTTCATAAAGAATGGCCAGATCGATACTGCCCGACGTCAGCGCCTGCACCAGCTCCTGTTGTTCGCCATCGCGAATACGGATCTCCACCCCCGGCCAGCGGTCGCGAAAGCCGGCGATCAGGCGCGGCAGATAGAGCGGCGCGACGGTTTCGAAACAGCCGATATCGATCTGCCCGGCGACCACGTCGTTGTCCGCCAGGGCGTTCTGCTCGAACTCGTGGGCCACTCGCAGCAGTTCCTGGGCCTTGCGGTAGAAACGCGCACCACTGGGTGTCAACGACACACCCTGGGCGTGATGGCGGATAAACAACTGCACGGCAAAGCTTTCTTCCAGGTGCTTGATCGCAGTCGACACCGAGGGCTGGGCGATATAGAGCTTGCGTGAGGCTTCGGCGACGCTGCCGCACTCGACAGTGGTGACGAAATATTTGAGTTGTCGCAAGTTGTAAGCGGCCATGGCTACCTCGCAAGTGGCAAAGCGAATGCATCAACATCGCCCATCAAGAATCGGGCCGGGTCGTCAGAAGCTTATACGCCAGCGGTAAAAACCGTACCGCGCGCACGGCCCTGACGGCGTGTGCATCCAGCCGATTTTGCGGTGTTCGCGAGACGCGAGAAACCAGTAAATTCCTGGGGCCTGATGCTAAAAAACCTCTCCAGGCGTGCACCGAGATGGCGCACGCCTGGTGAGTTTTTTTATCGATAGCGAAGACATTTTTACTCATTTCGTGGACCGCGCACTTCCCCCACTATCGGCACGACTGATCGTGGACATAGCCCATCAGAGGCTATTTTGGAGGGTGCAGTGACTGACTTGAACACGTGGCAACGGCTGGCGGGACAGCAGCGCCTGATCGATGTCGCCTGGATTGACGGGCGAGCCCATGCAGCGCAGGACGGCGCCACATTCGCCGTGATCAACCCCGCCACCAACGCCTTGCTCGCACGGGTCACGGCCTGCGCGGACGCCGATATCGACAAGGCCGTGCGGGTGGCCCGCCACAGTTTCGACAGCGGGCCCTGGGCCCGGATGCTGCCCAGGGAACGCAAGGCGATTCTGCTGCGACTCAGCGAGCTGATCCTGGCCCATCGCGAGGAATTGGCGTTGCTCGACTCCCTGAGCATGGGCAAACCGGTCATGGATGCCTACACCCTCGATGTTCCCGGCGCGGCCCAGGTGTTTGCCTGGTATGCCGAAAGTCTCGACAAGCTCTACGACCAGGTGGCGCCCACCGGCCCGGGCACCCTGGCGACCATCACCCGCGTGCCGTTGGGCGTTATCGCCGCCGTGGTGCCGTGGAATTTCCCCCTGGACATGGCGGCCTGGAAAGTCGCGCCGGCCCTCGCGGCCGGCAACAGCGTGATCCTCAAGCCCGCCGAGCAATCCCCCTTCTCCGCCCTGCGCCTGGCTGAGCTGGCGCTTGAAGCCGGTGTGCCGCCCGGGGTGTTCAATGTGGTCACGGGCCTCGGCGAACAGGCCGGGCGCGCCCTGGGCCTGCACCCGGATATCGACGCGCTGGCCTTCACCGGCTCGACCCAGGTCGGCAAATACTTCATGCAGTACGCGGCGCAATCCAACCTCAAGCAGGTCTGGCTGGAATGTGGCGGCAAAAGCCCGAACCTGGTGTTCGCCGATTGCCAGGACCTGGACCTGGCGGCGGAAAAGGCCGCCTTCGGGATTTTCTTCAACCAGGGTGAAGTCTGTTCGGCCAACTCGCGCCTGCTGGTCGAGCGCTCCATCCACGACGAGTTCGTCGAGCGCCTGCAGGAAAAGGCCCGCCACTGGCAGCCTGGCGATCCGCTGGACCCGGCCAGCCGGATGGGCGCGATGGTCGACGCCCGGCAGGCCGCTCGGGTGATGGACTACATCGGCCAAGCCAGTACCGACGGCGCCCGACGGGTAGCCGGTGGTGAACGGCTGACGATCAACGGCTCGAACAACTTCATCCAGCCGACGCTGTTCACCCAGGTCAGCCCCGACATGCGCCTGTCCCGCGAGGAAGTCTTCGGCCCGGTGCTGGCGATCACCGCCTTCGACGATGAAGACCATGCCGTACGGATGGCCAACGACCATATCTATGCCCTGGCCGCGTCGCTGTGGAGCGACGACCTCAACCGCGCCCATCGCGTGGCGGCCCGTTTGAATGCCGGCACCGTGTCGGTCAATACCGTGGATGCGCTGGACGTCAGCGTGCCCTTTGGCGGCGGCAAGCAATCGGGCTTCGGCCGCGACCTGTCGCTGCATTCATTCGACAAATACACCCAGTTGAAGACCACCTGGTTTCAGTTGCGCTGAATCCCGGGTAGCCCACGACCTCGCGGGCCGGCGTCGCCGCCCGCGTCAATCCATCAACTAGCAGGGAAAAGCGCATGAACACGCACTTCGACTATGTCATCGTCGGTGCCGGCTCCTCCGGCTGTGTACTGGCGAACCGCTTGAGTGCCGACCCGACCCTCAGCGTCTGCCTGATCGAAGCCGGCGGCCACGACAACAGCCCGCGAATCCAGACGCCGGCAGGCACCATTACCCTGTACAAGAGCAAAAAGTACAGCTGGAACTTTTTCTCCGCACCGCAGAAGAACCTCGCCGGCCGGACCTTGCACACCCCACGGGGCAAGGCCCTCGGCGGCTCCAGCTCGATGAACAGCATGATCTACATTCGCGGCCACGCCAGCGACTACGATCGCTGGGCGCAGGCCGGCTGCCCCGGCTGGGACTGGGACAGCGTGTTGCCGTACTTCAGGAAGTCGGAGAACAACCGGCTCGGCCAGGACCCGCGCCGGCATGGCAGCGCCGGTGAGCTGAACGTCGAGGCCGCGCGCGATCCCAATCCGCTGTCGAAGCTGTTCGTCCAGGCCGCCGAACGCCTGGGCCTGCGCCGCAACGACGACTTCAACGGCGAGCAGCTCGAGGGCTGCGGCATCTACAACCTGACGCAAAAGGATGCCCGCCGCCTCTCCAGCTACCGGGCCTTTGTCGCGCCGGTGATCGATCGCCCGAACCTGACCGTGGTCACCGACTGCACCGTGCATTCGCTGATCCTTGAGCGGCGCACGGCCAAAGGCGTCAGGGTCGAGGTGGAAGGCAACCGACAAACCCTGCATGCCAGCCGTGAAGTCATCCTTTGCGCGGGCGCGCTGGGAAGCCCGCAGTTGCTGCTGGCCTCCGGCATCGGCCCGGCGCAGGAGCTGCAAGCCGCCGGGATCGAGGTCGAGCATGACCTGCCCGGCGTCGGCAAGAACCTGCAGGACCATATCGACGGACTGGTCACCGTTCGCTCCAGAAGCCCGCTGACGCTGGGCTTTTCACTGGGGTCCCTGCCCAGCATCCTCAGCGCGCCGCTGCGCTACCTGCTGGCCAGAAAAGGCTGGCTGACCACCAACTATGTCGAGGCCGGCGGCTTTGCCCGGACGCCCCTGGCGGACGCTCTGCCCGACGTGCAGTTCCACTTCGTCCCCGGTTATCGCAGCCATCGCGGCCGGCTGTTCGAATGGGGCCACGGCTATGCCGTGCACACCTGCGTCTTACGCCCCAAGAGCATCGGCGCGCTGCACCTGGACCGTGACCGCAAGCTGGTCATCGATTTCAACTTCCTCTCCGATCCCGTCGACGCCAAGGTGCTGATCGAAGGTTTGAAGCTGGCCCGACGCATTCTCGCCGCCCCGCAGTTCGACGGGATTCGCGGCAAGGAGATGCTGCCCGGCGAGGCCGTACAGACCGATGAGCAACTGCTGACTTACGTGCGCGACTACGCCTCGACGGTGTTCCACCCCGTGGGCACCTGCAAGATGGGTGTCGACCCCATGAGCGTGGTCGGCCCGGACTTGAAAGTCCATGGCCTGAAAGGGCTGCGGGTGGTCGACGCCTCGATCATGCCGACCCTGATCAGCGGCAACACCAATGCACCGTGCATCATGATCGGTGAGAAGGCCGCCGATCTGATCCTGCTGCGCGCCCCCCTGACCGCCGCCGGCATTCGCGACAACGAGCGCCTGACCGGTTGATTGCAGCCCCCAAGGAAAAACGCTGCCACCCGGAGCCGGGCGGCGGCGTTTTTCAGCTTGCCCGCCCGCCAGAACCCCCGCCGCAGAGGCTTTTCGTCCCAGCAGGCCTACCCAGTTTTTTCCTCTTTAGCGACGACATATTTACTAATTTTCCTGGCCCGCCACATCAGCCAATATCAATCTCGCCCCAACAGAGGCACAAGGTCCGTCAGAGACCCCAGGTTGTTCAGTTTTTGGCGTCTTGCCCCACTGCCCCGACACATACGAACTAAAAACCAACGTTCCGGGAGTGCTCAATGATCAAGTCTTTCGTCTCGCGCTGCATACGTCCGCTGGCCCTGACCGCTATCGCCGCCGGCGTTGCCGGTGGTGCCCAGGCCGGCACCCTGTCGATCGGTCACACCACCTGGGTCGGCTACGGCACCCTGTACCTGGCCCAGGACCTGGGTTACTTCAAGGACAAGGGCCTGACCGTGGAACTGCCGACCATCGAAGAAGCCTCCATGTACATGGCCGCGCAGGCCTCGGGCAAACTGTCCGGCTCGGCGTCGACCCTGGATGAAATCCTCAAGTACCGCCCGCAATTCTGCTTCAAGGCCGTCGCCGCGCTGGACGAAAGCCATGGCGGCGACGGCGTCCTGGTGGGCAAGGACGTCAACAGCCTGCAAGAGCTCAAGGGCAAGGCCGTGGCCGTCAATGAAGGCTCCGTCTCGCAGTTCTGGCTCAACTACCTGCTGAAGAACGCCGGCATGAAGATGAGCGACCTGACCATCCAGAACATGACCGCCGACGACGCGGCCACCGCCTTTATCGCCGGCCGCGTACCGGCCGCCGTGACCTGGGAGCCGCACCTGAGCACCGTGCGCGAAAAACACACCGGCAAGGTGTTGATCGACAGCAGCAGTACCCCTGGGGTGATCGTCGATGTGGTGGCCTTGAACTGCGATGTCGTCGAAAAACAACCGGAGGATGTCAAAGCCCTGGTCGCCGGCTTGTACAAGGCGGTGAAGTACACCCAGGAACATCCGAAGGAAGCCTACGCGATCATGGCCAAGGGCGTCGGCGGCTACCTGGCGGACCCGGCGGAACTCGCCTCGGCGGCCAAGGGCGTGCGTTTCTATGACCAGGCCATGAGCGAAGCCCTGCTGGGCAGCAATGGCAGCAAGGGTGCCGCCGAAAGCGTGCTCAAGCTGGCCAACGAGACCGCCAGCGAGTTGCAAGGCAAGCCTTACAACGTCAGCTACGCCGACCTGATCGACAATCGCTTCATCACCCCGAAATAGGAGGCGGCATGTCCAAGCGTAATTCGTGGTTGAACCGCTGCCTCACGCCCAAGACCGGCTTGCCGGTCCAGGTGGTCTGGAGCGCCAGCGGGCTGGCCTGGGTACTGCTGATCGGGCTCTGGGCGGTGCTGTCCTATGGCGGCGTGGTGCCGGCGATGTTCCTGCCCACCCCGGGCGCCGTGCTGGAGGCGGCGCTACGCCTGAGCCGTGACGGCACCCTGGGGCCGCATGTCTGGGCCAGTGTGGAAGTGGTGATGGTCGGTTTTATCATCTCTTCGCTGGTGGCGGTGCCCATCGGTTTGCTGATGGGCAGCTTCCGGGTGGTGCAGGCGTTCCTCGAGCCGCTGGTCAACTTTATCCGCTACCTGCCGGTCACCTCGTTCGTGCCGCTGTTCATCCTGTGGATCGGCATCGGCCTGGAACAACGGGTCTCGGTGATTATCTTCGGGGTGTTTTTCCAGCAACTGGTGATGATTGCCGACGTGTCCAAGGGCGTGTCCAAGGACCTGGTCAACGCCTCCTACACCCTGGGTTCCAACCGCATGGATGCGGTCCTGCATGTGATCGCCCCGGCATCACTGCCGGGGGTGCTGGATACCCTGCGGGTGACCATGGGCTGGGCCTGGACCTACCTGGTCGTGGCCGAACTGGTGGCGGCCTCCAGCGGCCTGGGCTACCTCAGCCTCAAGGCCATGCGCGGCTTCCAGGTCGACGTGATTTTCCTGGCGATCGCTGTTATCGGCCTGTTGGGGCTGGTCACCGATCAACTGTTCAGACTTCTTCGCTTGAAGGTGGCCGCATGGGCTCAGTAACGGCAACATCCCCCCGGCTCGTCACGCCAATGAACATCGCCCCCAGCGCCGCCCCGCGCCTGCGTGTCGACAGCGTCAGCCTGCAGTACAAAACGCCTTCGGGCGGCACCTTCACCGCCCTGGAGAAGGTCTCGTTCGAGGTCCCCGACCAGCAGTTCGCCGTGCTGGTCGGGCCTTCGGGCTGCGGCAAGTCCAGCCTGCTCTACCTGACGGCGGGACTGGCCGAGCCCACCTCGGGCGACATCTACGTCGGCGGCCAACTGGTCGACGGCCCGGGTGCCGACCGTGGCATGGTGTTCCAGAGCTATACCCTGTTTCCCTGGCTGACGGTGCGCAAGAACATCGAGTTCGGCCTCAAGCGCCGTGGCATCGCCACCGCGGAGCGCCGCGAGACGGTGGACTACTACCTGAATGAAGTCGGCCTGCTGAAGTTTGCCGATAACTATTCCAAGCAGCTTTCCGGGGGAATGATGCAGCGGGTCGCGATAGCCCGTGCCCTGGCCAACGACCCGCAGATCCTGCTGATGGATGAGCCCTTCGGCGCGCTGGACAGCCAGACGCGCTTGCAGATGCAACAGTTGCTGCTGAAGGTCTGGGAGAACACCAAGAAGACCGTGCTGTTCGTGACCCATGATATCGACGAAGCCATCCTGCTGGGTGACCGCATCTTCGTCATGGGCGCCCGGCCAGGACGGATCAAGGAGGTGCTGGATGTGCCCATCGGTCGCCCGAGAAACCTGGACATGGTCATGGACCCGGGGTTTATCCGGATGAAGCGGGAGATCTTTCATCTGCTGCATGATGGGCCGCAAGACCACCAGGCCGGGTAAGAATCAGGCAGAGAGCATTTCCCGAGGATGAGAAAGCCCAATCGTGACCGATTGGGCCGAATCACAACGGCGAGCGCTGTATGACGTTTTGTCAGTCAATCTGTATCTAACAGGCTCACATCGCCCCCTCTATTATCCTGCGCTCCATCCAGATGCCTCCCATCGGCCTCAAGGAGCTACGCCATGCCCGAACTGTCCAACCTGCTTGCCTACGGCCTGATCTCACTCGGCATGGTGCTGACGCCCGGGCCGAACATGATCTATCTGATCTCGCGGTCGATCTGCCAGGGACGCATGGCCGGACTGATTTCCCTGGGCGGCGTGGCACTGGGTTTTGTCGTCTATATGTTTTGCGCCGCATTGGGCATCACCGCCCTGCTCCTGGCGGTTCCCTACGCCTATGATGTCCTGCGCCTCGGCGGCGCGCTCTACCTGCTCTACCTGGCCTGGCAGGCGGTCAAGCCCGGCGGCCGCTCGCCGTTCCAGGTGCGCGACCTGCCCAAGGACAGCCCGCGCAAGCTGTTCACCATGGGCTTTGTCACCAACCTGTTGAATCCCAAAGTCGCGGTCATGTACTTGTCACTGTTGCCCCAATTCATCGACCCCGTCGGCCATGACAGCGTGCTGACCCAATCCCTTGTGCTCGGCTTTACCCAGATCGTCATCAGCGTCAGCGTCAACGCGCTGATCGCTGTCATGGCGGGTTCCATCGCGGCATTTCTCGCCAACAGGCCAGTGTGGCAGATCGTGCAACGCTGGCTGATGAGCACGGTGCTCACAGGCTTGGCCGTGCGCATGGCCGTCGAGGGGCGGCGCTAAAGCCGGCTGTTTGCGCTTGAACGCAAAAGGGCGACAGCCATCAGCCCCCCTGACCGATCAGGATATCCTCGAAGAACGCCCCGACCGCTTCGGTGGGATGGCAGAGCTGGATTTCCAGGACCCAGACCATCTCGCTCGGCACAATCTCCAGCTCGGCCAGCTTCTCCTGCCCGAACAAGGCGTGGGGGAAATCGGCGATGCGGTGTCCGGCCAGGTTGCGCTCCAGTCTCCAGCCTTTCGAGTCGGCGCTGCGTTCGGCGAAATCATAGAGCTCGCGGCCGGTCAGCCCCTGGTGCCAGGCCTCGCGGGTTTCGTCGAACACCTCGTGCAAGGCCTTGACGCACGCCTGGTGCAGCGGATGCTCGCCGAAGACGAAGGTGTCGCCATAATCGCCTTCATAACCGTCCCACACCGGGCCGAGATCGACCACGGCGATATCGGTCGCGCGTAGCTGGCGTTGCGGATCGATGCCCTGGCGTGGCGTGCGCACGGTATCGTCGCCAAAACGGATATAGGTCGGATGCCAGGTGTGGGACGAGCCCATGGCTTGCAACTGCTGATTGGCCATCTCCAGGGCCTCGGCGGTGGTCATCCCGACCCGCAGTTGGCTGGCGATCGAGGCAAGGGCGCGGACCGATTGCTCGCGGGCGGCCAACATGCCGTCCAGGGAATAACGCGGACCGACTTTTTCCCAGACCGGATCCAGCGGCTTGAGCGTCGACTCGGGCAGCGACACACCGCTGGGCACAAAGGCCTCGGCGACAAAACGGTGAGCCGGCACACCCGCCGCGAGGCAGTATTCGCGGACATCGCGGATCATCGTGCTGTTACCGCAGGCATAGACCTGAGCCTCTGCCCAGGGATGCGCCTGCTCAAAGGCAACCTGCTGCACCCGCGCCTCCGACGACAGCACCGGGTGCCAGGAAAAGCCGGGGGACTCGGCCTGTGCCTGGTCCAGGAACTCGCGGTCGTAAAAATCCTCGGGCTGCGAGCCGCCCCAGTACAACGTCACCTCGGCGCCCCGGGCCAAGGCGGTCAGCAGCAGCGGCTTGATCCCGGCATAACCGGTTCCCGTGGCGAACAGCACCAGGGGACGAGCGTCTTCGTGCTGCCAGGTACAGGCACCCAACGGACCTTCCAGGGTCAACGCATGACCGACATCCAAGGTCGCCAGGACCTGCTCGGAAAACCGTCCGCCGCTGACCCGACGAATATGAAAGACCAATTGGCCGCCCTCTTGCGCCGGGAGATTGGCAATGGAGAAACACCGACTGTCGCCATCGTCGAGGCGAAAGCGGACGTACTGGCCGGCGCGAACCTCAACCGGTTCCAGGGTTTCCGGCATCAGCACCAGCTCGGTGATATCGGAGCTCAGTGCACGCTTGCCCAGGACCCGCACGGGGATTTCCAGCGTGGGCGTGTCCAGCGACCAGCCGGGGATTTCCAGGCGCATATCGGCGCAGGCATGGCTCTGGCACAACAGCATTTCATCGGCGGCCAGCGGGTAGGAAGGTGCCGGAGCGTCCGCGGCGAGGACCTTGTCACGGTACTGCCCCGCCACGACCTTGACCTTGCACGAGCCGCACGCCCCGCGACGGCAGGAGAACGGCACCGACAGGCCGCTGGCGAGCATGGCGTCGAGCAGCAGCTCGTCACCGGCTTCGAAGGTTTTGCCCGAGGGCGACAACTCAATGACATGGCGTGCGTTCATAAGGACCTCGGGGGTGAATGAGAGCCAATTGTTGCGTTAGACTAGGACCATTAAAACCTCCAGTTTTGGATAGTTCAGATGGTCCAGATGCGTAAATGGCGTCCCCTGCTCAATCTGGAGGGGAGCGAGACTCAAGCGTCCTACCGCAAGATTGTCGAAGGCCTGGTGACCGCGATTGTCGACGGACGCCTCACGCCCGGGACCTTGCTGCCCGGCACGCGGGAAATGGCGCGCTTGCTCGACGTCAACCGCAAGACCGTGATCCTGGCCTACGAGGAAGCCCTGACCAAAGGCTGGCTGGTCAGCGAACCGCGCCGGGGCACCTTCGTCAACGCGCAACTGGCCCCCACGGCCATCGCCCGCAGCACCCCGCCCGCCTTCGCGCTGGCACTGCGGGCGCAACCCGCGGTGCCGTATTTCACCCCGGGCGAGCAGGCGACGGCACTGCAACATCATCCTGGCGCGCTGTTCTTCGACAACGGCGCCTGTGACCACCGCTTGCTGCCGCAAGCCGTGCTGCATCGCTATTACCGCAACGCGCTGCGCAAGAGTTTCGTCTCCAATACCGTGCGCCACGGCTGTGACGGCACCAGTCATGCGTTGCGCCGGGCGCTGGCCGAGATGCTGCGCAACAATCGCGGCCTGACCGTCGAGGCCGGGCATATCTGCCTGACCCAGGGCGTACAGATGTCGCTGTACCTGACCGCCAGCGCGCTGCTGGAACCCGGTGACGTGGTGCTGGTGGAACGCCTGAGCTATCCGCCGGCGTGGGAGATCTTCCGTAAATTGGGCGCGCGCCTGGTCACCGTGGACCTGGACAGCGAAGGCTGCCGGGTCGATCAGATCGACGCGCTGTGCCGGCTGCACAAGGTGCGGATGATCTATCTCACCCCCCATCACCAGTTCCCCACCACTGTCAGCCTGCATGCCGGGCGCCGACAACAACTGCTGGCCTTGGCCAGGCAGCATGATTTCTGCGTGATCGAGGAAGACTACGACTACGAGTATCACTTTGACGGTCGCCCCTACCTGCCCCTGGCCAGCGACAGCGCCCAGCGCCATGTGATTTATATCGGCTCGCTGTCCAAGTCCCTGGGCTCGACCTTCCGCTGCAGCTATGTGGTCGCGCCCACCAACGTGATCGAGGTGCTGAACCGCAACGCCGCGCTGACCCTGGGCCAGGGTGATGCGGTGTCGCAGCAGATGCTGGTGGACCTGATCAATGACGGTGAACTGAAAAAGCACCTGCGCCGCGTTTCAAAGGAATACCGGCAGCGTCGGGAAATCCTCCATCGCTGCCTGGTGGAGGGCTTTGGCGAACGCATTGCGGTGCAGGAGCCCGAAGGCGGCCTGGCGCTGTGGGTGCGTTTCGCGGACGAGATAAACGTCGGCCAACTGGTGGAAAAGGCCCTGGAGTTCGACCTGGTGGTGCGCAACAGCCGCCAGTTCTCGCCCACGGATCAACCGGAGAATGCATTACGCTTGGGTTTTGCCTCACTGGATCGCGATGAAATCCGAGAGGCCACGCGGCGTTTGGCGCAGGCGGCGCAAGCCATCGCCCGCTAGATGTCGCGCGCCACTGGCTTGACCGTCCGCACCATCACCCAGGAACAGCCAGAAGATTTCGTATACCATCTGCACAACTCATCTCGAACGATCAGAACCGTGGCCCTACCAAAACTCAACGCTCCCGACCTCGGCAACTCGCCTTCGACGTCGGAAATCATCACCCGTCATCTGCGCGACGCCATTGTCGCCGGGCATTTCGCCGAGGATGAGCCGATTCGCCAGGACGATATCGCCCGGCAGTTCAACGTCAGCAAGATTCCGGTGCGCGAAGCCCTCAAGCGCCTGGAGGCCGAAGGCCTGGTGATGTTCCAGCGCAATCGCGGGGCGATGGTCACGCGGGTGTCGGATGCGGAACTGGCGCAGATGTTCGAAGTGCGCATGCTGCTGGAAGACAAGGTGCTGCGCCTGGCGATTCCGAACATGACCGAAGAGACCTTCGCCCGTGCCGAACGCATCTGCCAGGAGTTTATCGGTGAAGATGATGTGGGCCGCTGGGCCGAACTCAACTGGGAACTGCACGCCTGCCTCTACGAACCGGCGCAACGACCGTTTCTGGTGGGCCTGATCCGTTCGGTCAACGACAAGCTGGAGCGCTACCTGCGCATGCAGATGAGCCTTTCCGCCGGCAAGGAACGCGCCGACCACGAACACCGGGAAATTCTCGCGGCCTGTCGCGCAGGCGATGTGGATCGCGCGGTGACGCTGCTCGACGAGCATATCGCCGGCGTCTGCAAGACCCTGTTCGAACACCTGCCCCACAGCCACTGACGGTGTCGCGCACTGTGCTGATTTCGTCATCGGCACAGGCTAAAACCCTCAAGCCGACGCGCCCCTCTCCAGGCCACTCTGTCCGTCACTTATCGGAACGGACGTGGCCCTCCCATGAAACGCATCAGCGTGATCGACTCCCACACCGGCGGCGAACCCACCCGCCTGGTGACCGCCGGTTTTCCTGACCTGGGCACCGGTAGCATGGCCGAGCGCCGGCAACGGCTGGCCGAAGAACACGACCAGTGGCGCGCGGCCTGCGTGCTCGAACCACGGGGCAGCGATGTGCTGGTCGGCGCCCTGCTCTGTAAGCCGGTGGACCCGAGCGCCTGTGCCGGAGTGATTTTCTTCAACAACACCGGTTACCTAGGCATGTGCGGCCACGGCACCATCGGCCTGGTGGCCTCCCTGGCGCACCTGGGCAGGATCGGTCCTGGCACCCACAGCATCGAGACGCCGGTGGGCACGGTGCAGGCAACCTTGCACGAAGACCATTCGGTAAGCGTGCGTAACGTCCCGGCCTATCGTTACCAGAAAGCCCTGGCGCTGGAGGTGCCGGGCATCGGCCAGGTCATTGGCGATATCGCCTGGGGCGGCAACTGGTTTTTCCTGATCGCCGAACATGGCCTGGACATCGCCGGCGACAACCTCGAGGCACTGACCGCCTATACCTTCGCTGTCCAGCAAGCCCTGGAGGCCCAGGGTATTCGCGGTGAAGATGGCGGGTTGATCGACCATATCGAGCTGTTCGCCGATGACGAACACGCCGACAGCCGCAACTTTGTCCTCTGTCCCGGCAAGGCCTACGACCGCTCCCCTTGCGGCACGGGCACCAGCGCCAAACTGGCGTGCCTGGCGGCCGACGACAAGTTGCAACCGGGGCAGATCTGGCGTCAGGCCAGTGTGATCGGCAGCGAGTTCGAGGGTTCCTACGAGCATCAGGGCGAGCGCATTGTGCCGACCATTCGCGGCCGTGCCTTTATCAGCGCCGAGGCCAGCCTGATCATCGAACAGGACGACCCGTTCGCCTGGGGCATTCGCCCGTGAACGAGGGCCGGGTGGCCGATGTGATCGTGATCGGCGCCGGCATCGTCGGTGCCGCCTGTGCCCAGGCGCTGGCCCGTCGCGGCGTGCAGGTTCTGGTGCTGGACGCCGGCCTGCCCGGGGCGACGGCGGCGGGCATGGGGCATTTGCTGGTGCTCGACGACAATCCGGCCGAACTGGCCCTCAGCCAATACTCCCTGCAACGCTGGCGCGAAACGGCAGCGGTGTTGCCCGACGGCTGCGCCTACCGCAGCAACGGCACCCTGTGGCTGGCAGCCAATGCCGAAGAAATGGCCGTCGCCCAGGCTAAATACCTGAACTTGCAGGCCCAAGGCGTGGCCTGCGAGTTGATCGGCCGCAGCGCCTTGCGCCAACGTGAACCCGAGTTGCGCGAAGGCCTGGAAGGCGGGCTGCTGATCAATGGCGACGGCATTCTCTATGCCCCGGCGACGGCCCATTGGATGCTCGCAAGCGCCAATATCCGCCAGCGTCGTGCGCGGGTCAGTGAAGTCGACGGCAACTGTGTGCGCCTCGACGATGGTCACTGGCTGAAGGCCGATGCGGTGATTCTGGCCAACGGCGTCCAGGCCAGCGACTTGTGCCCGGAATTGCCGATCGTGCCGAAAAAGGGCCACTTGCTGATCACCGACCGTTACCCCGGAAAAGTCACCCACACCCTGGTGGAACTCGGTTACGTCACCAGTGCCCACAACGCCAGCGGCCCTTCGGCGGCGTGCAATATCCAGCCGCGTCCGACCGGGCAACTGTTTATAGGCGCCTCGCGGCAATTCGGCACCCGCGATCCGCAGGTCGAAGGCTGGATGCTCGCCAAGATGCTCAAGCGCGCCATCGAGTACATGCCCGGGTTGGCACAACTCAATGGCATCCGCGCCTGGACCGGCTTTCGCGCCGCCAGCCCCGACGGTTTGCCGCTGGTGGGCCAGCATCCGCAACGCCAGGGCTTGTGGCTGGCCGTCGGCCACGAAGGCCTGGGGGTCACCACGGCACCCGGCACCGCCGACCTGCTGGTGGCGCAACTGTTCGATGAAACACCGCCGTTGGCCGCACTGCCTTATCTGCCGCAACGTTTTCTCGGGGAGCCGGTTTATGCCTGAATTACTGCTGGACGGCCACGTCCTCAGGGTTGCCGAAGGGACCAGCGTCGCCGCCGCATTGGCGCTCGGCGGCGATGGTTGCACCCGCACTTCGGTCAGCGGCCAGCGCCGTGCGCCCCTGTGCGGCATGGGTATTTGCCAGGAGTGCCGGGTGAGCATCGACGGGCGCCGTCGTCTGGCCTGCCAGACCCTCTGTCGTGACGGCATGCGCGTGGAGACCCAAGCATGAGCGCATACGCCGATCTGCTGATCATCGGCGCCGGTCCCGCCGGTATGGCCGCCGCCCTCGCCGCGGCACCCAGCGGCGCACGCATCGTCATCCTCGATGACAACCCGCTGCCCGGCGGACAAATCTGGCGCGACGGGCCGCAGGCCAAGCTGCCGAAGCAGGCCCATCGTCTGCGCGAGCAACTGGAGAACCACAGCAATATCCAACGCCATGCCAGCACCCGGGTGATTGCCTGCGCCGGTCCGAAACAGCTGCTGGTCGAGGACGATGAACGCGGCTGGGTGATTGCCTACGACAAACTGATCCTGTGTACCGGCGCCCGCGAATTGCTGCTGCCCTTCCCCGGCTGGACCCTGCCAGGCGTCACCGGTGTGGGCGGACTCCAGGCGCTGATCAAGGGCGGATTGCCGGTGCGGGAGGAACGTGTGGTGATTGCCGGCAGCGGCCCCTTGCTGCTGGCCAGCGCCGCGACAGCCCGACACAACGGCGCCCGGGTGCTGCGTATCGCCGAGCAGGCGAGCAGCAACGCCGTCGCCGGATTCGCCGCGCAACTGCCGCGCTGGCCGGACAAACTGCTGCAGTCGTTCAGCCTGTTCGACCACCACTATCGAACCAACAGCCATGTACTCGCCGCCCTGGGCACGGATCGCCTGGAAGGCGTGCGCCTGCAACAGCAGGGCAAAATCGTCGAGCTGGCCTGCGATCGTCTGGCCTGCGGTTTCGGCCTGATCCCCAATACCCAGCTCGGCCAGGCCCTGGGCTACGCACTCGATGGCCAGGCCCTGGCGGTGGATGCCTGGCAGGCCGGCAGCCGCGCCGATCATTACGCGGCGGGCGAATGCACCGGTTTCGGCGGCAGTGAGCTGTCCCTGGTCGAAGGTGCGATTGCCGGGCACGCGGCGGTCGGTGAGCGTCCACAGGCCCAGGCGTTGTGGCCACTACGGACACGCTGGCAGGGGTTTGCCAAGGTCTTGAACCACACCTTCCGCCTCAAGCCACAACTCAAGTCACTGGCCCAGGCCGACACCCTGGTGTGCCGCTGCGAAGACGTGCCCTACGCCGCACTGGTGCCACACGCCGACTGGCGCGAAGCCAAACTGGCCACCCGCTGCGGCATGGGCGCCTGCCAGGGCCGGGTCTGTGGCGGCGCCGTGCAGCAGTTGTTCGGCTGGCAACCCTCGGCGCCGCGTCCGCCCTTCAGCCCGGCGCGGATCGAGACCTTGTTGTGCCTGGACGACTCGCCCCCGGCCTGAATGCCGGCCCGGGGCTTCCGGGCCCGGCGCCGAGCCTCTATGATCCAGAAGATCGTCCCCAGGCTTCCAGCACCATGTATGCCTCGCTCAGCCACTTCAAACCCTGCGACCTGCCGACCCTGCTGAGCAGCTTGCAGCCGATTGCGCCACTGCTCGATACCCTGTCGGACGTGGTGTTCTTCATCAAGGACTGCGAGGCCCGCTACGCCTTCGTCAACCAGACACTGGCCCGGCGCTGCGGCTTCAAGGAGAGTGCCGAGCTGCTCGGGCGCACCGCCGACATGGTCTTCCCGGAACGCTTCGGCCCGCTCTACACCGCGCAGGATCGGCGAGTGCTGTCGAGCGGTCGCGAGCTGGCCGACCAGCTTGAGCTGCACCTCTATTACGGCAACCAGCCGATCTGGTGCCTGACCCATAAACTCGCGCTACTGGATACCCAAGGTCATATCGTCGGCCTGGCCGGGATCTCCCGGGATTTGCAACTGCCGCAGTCCAGCCACCCGGCCTTCCCGAAACTCGCGGCGGTGGATGCGCATATCCGCAGCCACTTCTCCCGGCCCATCAGCCTGGCCGAACTGACGGCGATTGCCGGGTTCTCGGTGGCGCAACTGGAGCGTCACTGCAAGCGGGTGTTCCAGCTCACCCCACGGCAGATGATTCACAAGGCGCGCCTGGAAGAGTCCTCGCGTCTGTTACTGGACACCGACTTGCCGATCACCGAGATCGCCCTGCGCTGCGGTTACACCGACCACAGCGCCTTCAGCCGCCAGTTCCGCGCCCTGACCAGCCTGGCGCCCAGCCAATACCGCGACAGCCGTCGCTGAGCCTCCCCCCCTTGAAACCACATAACACTGTTGTGTGGTTTCACTGTGGGAGCGGAGCTTGCCCGCGAAGAGGCCCTTGAGGCCGCCAAAAGCTTCGCGGGCAAGCTCCGCTCCCACAATGACATTGAGTCGGCGCTGGCTGGAGGCGGTGTTCCTTTAAAGGGCGTTGCCGCGAAAACATGCTCCCTTCTGTAACACCCTCTCCCCCTCTATCGGCGAGCACCTGACCCCCAGTTCCCTGACAACCCCTCTAACCCGAGGGCCAACGAAGAATTCATGTTCTGACGTTGAAACAGGCACAGTCATTGCTAATCTAATATCGTATACGAAATTCATAATACGACAGCCAACACCACTCACCGATAACGAGGTCTCCATGAAAAATCCCGTTTTTGCCGCAGCGCTCAGTGTGGTTCTCAGTTCGTCCTTTATCGCCACGGCCCAGGCCGACAAGCTCGACGACATCATTGGCTCGGGCAAGCTGCGTTGCGCCGTGACCCTGGACTTCCCGCCGATGGGCTCCCGTGACGAGAGCAACAAACCGGTGGGTTTCGACGTCGACTACTGCAACGACCTGGCGAAAGTCCTCGGGGTCGATGCCGAGATTGTCGAGACGCCGTTTCCGGATCGTATCCCGGCGCTGGTCTCGGGCCGGGCCGACGTGATCGTCGCCTCCACCTCCGACACCCTCGAGCGAGCCAAGACCGTTGGCCTGTCCCTGCCCTACTTCGCCTTCCAGATGGTGGTCCTGACCCGCAGCGACACCGGCATCACCAAGTACGAAGACCTCAAGGGCAAACCGGTCGGCAATACCAGCGGCACCTTTGAAGCCCTCGCCCTGGAAAAAGACCAGAAGAGCTGGGGCACCGGCAGCTTCCGCGCTTATCAGTCGCAGAACGACACCATCCTGGCCGTCGCCCAGGGCCATATCGACGCCACCGTCGTCACCAACACCGTGGCAGCCGCTACGCTCAAATCAGGCAAATACAAGAACCTGAAAGTCGCCGGCAACGCGCCGTACGTGATCGACTACGTCTCGCTGGGGGCCAAGCGTAACGAGTACGGCCTGATCAACTACCTCAACCTGTTTATCAACCAACAGGTGCGTACCGGACGTTACAAGGAGCTGTTCGTCAAATGGGTCGGGACCGAGATTCCGCCGACCGATCTGACCGTGCCCCACGTCTACTACTGAGGAAACCTGAATGCCCAGCACGCCCACTTCCCTGATAGGACGCAGCCTGGTTGAAGGAGCCGCCCAAGGCCCCTTGCTGTTCGCCGATGTCGGCCTGAGTTTCTGGGGCGGAGTCGATCCGTTCAGTGGCGAGGTGATCGACCGCCATCACGCCTTAAGTGGCGAGTACCTGGCCGGCCGCGTGCTGGCGCTGCCCAGCGGCCGTGGTTCCTGTACCGGCAGCAGCGTCATGATGGAGTTGATCAGCAATGGTCATGCGCCGGCAGCGCTGGTATTGGCTGAACCGGATGAAATCCTCACCCTCGGCGTGCTGGTGGCCCAGGTGATTTTCGAGCGTTCCCTGCCGGTGCTGTGCATCGGCCGGGAGGCGTTCGCCGCCTTGCGCGGCCAGGCCTTTGCCCGGGTCGAAGGCACCTCCCTGACACTTTTCGACGCGACACCCGGCGATCACTGGCAGGCACCGACCACACAGGTGCAGGCACAAGCTACGGCAAGCAGCGTCGAACTCAGCGAACACGATCTGGCCCTGCTGGACGGCCAGTATGGCAAGGCCGCCCAGGTGGCCATGCGGATCATCCTGCAAATGGCCGAACTGCAAGGTGCACCCGCCTTGCTGGACGTGACCCAGGCGCATATCGACGGCTGTATCTATACGGGACCGGCGAGCCTGCGCTTTGCCGAACAACTGGTGCAATGGGGCGCGCGCGTTCGCGTCCCGACCACCCTCAATTCCATTTCCGTGGACCAGCGCCGCTGGCGCGAATTGGGCGTCGATCCGGCTCTCGGTGTCCCCGCCAGTGCCCTGGGCGATGCCTATATGGCGATGGGCGCGCAGCTCAGTTTCACCTGTGCGCCCTACCTGCTCGACAGCGCACCGAAGGCCGGCGAACAGATCGTCTGGGCCGAATCCAACGCCGTGGTCTACGCCAACAGCGTGCTCGGCGCCCGTACCCAGAAGTACCCGGACTACCTGGATATCTGCATTGCCCTGACCGGTCGCGCGCCGTTGATCGGTTGCCATCTGGACGCCCAGCGCAAGGCCCAACTGCAAATCGAGCTGCCCGCCCTGGGCGAACTGGACGATTCGTTCTACCCGCTGCTCGGTTATCACATCGGTGCCCTGGCCGGCAGCCGGATTCCGCTGGTGCTCGGGCTGGAACAGCGCCAGCCAAGCCTCGACGATCTGAAAGCCTTTGGCGCAGCCTTTGCCACCACCTCCGCGGCGCCGCTGTTTCATATCGCCGGAGTGACCCCGGAAGCACTCGATCCAACCCAGGTGCTGGAACCGGGCGTTGTGCTGCCGGTGGAAAAGATCCGTCTGCCAGACCTGCTGCTGAGCTGGCGTGAACTCAACAGTGCCCGCGACCCACGGGTGGAGGTGGTGTCCCTGGGCAACCCGCATTTTTCCCTCAGCGAGTTCGCCCATCTGGCCCGCCTGTGCCAGGGTCGACGCAAGCACCCCGACGTGGTCCTCGCCATCACCTGCGGGCGCGCGGTACTGGAACAGGCGCGCGCCGCCGGGCATGGCGCGGTGATCGAAGCCTTCGGCGCGACCCTGGTCACCGATACCTGCTGGTGCATGCTCGGCGAACCGGTGATCCCGCCGGCCGCCAGAACCCTGATGACCAACTCGGGCAAATACGCCCATTACGCCCCCGGCCTGGTGGGCCGCAAGGTGCACTTCGCCAGCCTGGCCGAATGCGTCGACGCCGCCTGCACCGCCAACGCCAGCGGACGCTTGCCGGCCTGGCTGGCACCGGCCGTCCCACAGGAGAACCCCGCGCATGTTTGATTACACCTTCCAATGGCGCGCGGCCCTGCGCGCCTTGCCGGATATGCTCAACGGCGCCCTGGTCACCTTCGAGACCGCCGCCTTGTCGATGATCTTCGGGGTGCTGATCGCCCTGGCCCTGACGGTGATGCGCGAAACCAGAAATCCGTTGCTGCGTGGCATCGGTAACGGCTGGGTGTCGATTGCCCGCAACACCCCTTCGCTGTTCCAGATCTACATCCTCTACTTCGGCCTCGGCTCGCTGGACCTGCATGTCAGCTCATGGTTCGCCCTGCTGGCCGGGATCACCTTCAACAACGCCGGTTATCTCGCGGAAAACTTTCGCGGCGGCCTCAAGGCGGTGCCCGATACCCAAGTGCGCGCCGCGCGCTCCCTGGGCATGAGCGCGTTCCAGGCCTACCGGATGATCATCGTCCCGCAGTTGCTGCGCATCGTCTTTTATCCGCTGAGCAATCAAATGGTCTGGGCGGTGCTGATGACCTCCCTGGGGGTGGTGGTCGGCCTGAACAATGACCTCACCGGGGTGACCCAGGAATACAACGTCAAGACCTTCCGCACCTTCGAGTTCTTCGCCATTGCAGCGGTGCTGTATTACCTGATTGCCAAGGCGATCGTCGCGGCAGCCCGGCTGATGGCCTGGCGACTGTTCCGCTACTGAGGAGGTGACCATGTTTTCCACCAGTTTTTCCTGGAATGACCTGCTTTTCCTGCTCAGCGGTGCCTGGGTCACCCTGCAACTGACCTTCTGGGCGATCCTCCTCGGCTCTGTCGCCGGGCTGCTGTTCGGCTTGTTGCGGGCGCTGCTGCCCCGCGCCAGCCTGCCCCTGGCCTGGGTGCTGGACGCGTTTCGCAGCGTGCCGTTGCTGATCCAGTTCGTGCTGTTCAATTCGCTGAAAAGCATCGTCGGCCTGAACATCAGCGCCTTCAGCGTCGGCTGCATCGTGCTCGGGGTCTACACCGCCGCGTACTTCACCGAGATCGTCCGTGGTGGCGTGCTCTCGGTGCCCCTTACCCTGCGCCGGGCCAGTCGCTCCCTGGGTTTGAGCTTCCTGCAGGACCTGCGCTGGATCGTCCTGCCGATGGCCACGCGGGTGGCCTTCCCCGGCTGGCTGAACCTGGTACTCGGGGTGATGAAAGACACCGCGCTGGTGATGTGGATCGGCATCGTCGAACTGCTGCGTGCCTCGCAAACCATCGTCACGCGCATCCAGGAACCGCTGCTGGTGCTGTGCATCGCGGGCCTTATCTACTACGTCATGAGCCTGGTGGTCGCCCGCCTCGGCGCTCGTCTGGAAAGAAGGTGGCAAGAAAATGATTGAGATCGACAACGTACACAAATCCTTCGGCGACCTGGAAGTGGTCAAGGGCGTCAGCCTGACGGTGAACAAGGGCGAGGTGGTGTCGATCATCGGCGGCTCAGGCTCCGGCAAGTCGACCCTGCTGATGTGCATCAACGGCCTGGAATCGATTCACAAAGGCAGCGTGCGCGTCGACGGCATCGAGGTCCATGACAAGGCCACCGACCTCAACCGCCTGCGCCAGAGGATCGGCATCGTGTTCCAGCAGTGGAACGCCTTCCCGCACCTCACCGTGCTGGAAAACGTGATGCTGGCGCCGCGCAAGGTGCTCGGCAAAAGCAAGCAGGAGGCCGAGGAGCTGGCGGTCCGGCAACTGACCCACGTGGGCCTGAGCGACAAGCTCAAGACCTTCCCCGGCAAGCTCTCCGGCGGCCAGCAACAGCGCATGGCGATTGCCCGGGCCCTGGCCATGTCGCCGGACTACATGCTGTTCGACGAAGCCACCTCGGCCCTTGATCCGCAGTTGGTGGGTGAAGTGCTGGACACCATGCGCATGCTCGCCGAAGACGGCATGACCATGGTCCTGGTGACCCATGAAATCCGCTTTGCCCGCGACGTGTCCGATCGCGTGGCGTTCTTTCGCAACGGCCTGGTGCACGAGATCGGCGCGCCCGACCAGGTCATCGGCAACCCCGTGCAGCCGGAAACGGCGGCGTTCCTCAAGTCCGTGAAATAAACATGATCCCTGAATAAAACACGCTCCTGTAGGAGCCAGCTTGCTGGCGATGAATGTCGCCACACTGCGATCAGTCTGATGCCACGCGTTATCGTTGACGACCATCGCCAGCAAGCTGGCTCCTACAAGGTCCGCGAACAGTCACAGGAGGAGTTTGCAATGCGTTCTTCAAAAATCGTCCACGTGGTCAGCTGCCACGCCGAAGGTGAAGTCGGCGATGTGATTGTCGGCGGCGTCGCCCCGCCGCCCGGGGCCACCGTGTGGGAACAGTCGCGCTGGATCGCCGAGGATGAAACCCTGCGCAACTTCGTCCTCAACGAACCCCGCGGCGGGGTGTTCCGCCACGTCAACCTGCTGGTGCCGGCCAAGGACCCGCGGGCGCAGATGGCCTGGATCATCATGGAGCCGGCCGATACCCCGCCGATGTCCGGGTCCAACTCGTTGTGCGTGGCCACCGTGCTGCTCGACAGCGGCATCCTGCCGATGACCGAGCCCCAGACCCGACTGGTGCTTGAGGCGCCAGGCGGATTGATCGAAGCCGTGGCCGAGTGCAAGGACGGCAAGGTCCAGCGGGTGGAAATCAAGAACGTGCCGTCGTTCGCCGACCGCCTCGACGCCTGGATCGAAGTCGAGGGCCTGGGTTCGATCCAGGTCGACACCGCCTATGGCGGCGACAGCTTCGCCATCGTCGATGCCCAGCGCCTGGGGTTTGCCATTCGGCCCGATGAAGCCAGGGACATGGTCGAGATCGGCCTGAAGATCACCCGCGCCGCCAACGAGCAACTGGGCTTCGTCCACCCGCTGAACCCGGACTGGTCGCATATCTCCTTCTGCCAGATCGCCGCGCCGCTGGTCTACGAGAACGGCGTCGCCACCGGGGCCAACGCCGTGGTGATCCGCCCCGGCAAGATCGACCGCTCGCCCTGTGGCACCGGTTGCTCGGCGCGCATGGCGGTGTTGCAGGCCAAGGGTGTGCTGCAGGTCGGCGAGCGTTTTATCGGTCGCTCGATCATCGGCTCGGAATTCCATTGCCGCATCGATTCCCTGACCGAACTGGCCGGACGTGCGGCGATCTACCCGTGCCTGTCCGGGCGAGCCTGGATCACCGGCACCCACCAGTTGCTGCTCGACCCCGCCGATCCCTGGCCCCAAGGCTACCGGTTGTCGGACACCTGGCCCGGTGCCTGAGCGCCAACGCCACCGCTAGACGGCTGATTGAGAAAAACCGGGGGCGCCCTGACGGCGTCCGACGAAAAAACACTGGTCTAAATTTTTCACTTAAAATATCGTATACGAAATACGTTAAACCACTGGAGTGCATCATGAGCAAACGCATCAACTGGAGCGGCGTCTTCCCGGCGGTCACCACTCAATTCAACGACGACTTCACCATCAACCTGGAAAAGACCCACCAGGTGATTTCCAACGTCATCCGTGACGGCGTCTCGGGGCTGGTGGTCTGTGGCTCGGTGGGGGAAAACACCTCATTGACCGCCGAAGAGAAGATCGCCGTGACCGAAGTCGCGGTGGATGCCTCCCGCGGTCGCGTGCCGGTGATCTGTGGCGTGGCCGAGTTCACCAGCGTGCAAGCGGCCAAGGTCGCCAACGCGGTGCGCAAGGTCGGCGTCGACGGCGTGATGCTGATGCCGGCGCTGGTCTACGGCTCCAAGCCCTTCGAGACCGCCGAGCACTACCGCTACGTGGCGAAAAACGCCGACGTGCCGTTGATGGTCTACAACAACCCGCCGATCTACAAAAACGACGTGACCCCGGACATCCTGATTTCCCTGGCCGACTGCGACAACGTGGTGTGCTTCAAGGATTCCTCCGGCGACACCCGGCGTTTTATCGACGTGCGCAATGAAGTCGGCGACCGTTTTGTGCTGTTTGCCGGCCTCGACGATGTGGTGCTGGAAAGCATCGCAGTGGGGGCCGAGGGCTGGGTCTCGGGCATGTCCAACGTGTTCCCGATTGAAGGCGAAACCATCTTCCGCCTGGCCAAGGCCGGGCGCTTTGCCGAGGCCATGCCGATCTACGAATGGCTGATGCCGATCCTGCACCTCGACGCCCGTGCCGACCTGGTGCAATGCATCAAGTTGTGCGAAGCCATCGCCGGTCGCGGCAGCGCCCTGACCCGTCCGCCACGCCTGGCCTTGCCGGAAGCCGACCGAGTGTTTGTCGAGCAGATCATGGCCAAGGCAATGGCCAACCGGCCGTCGCTGCCGGACGTGGGTCTCTGAAACTCGAACCTGCCGCCCCCGGCCTGAGCTCAATCAAAGTCAGCTGGATGCACACGTGTGGCGAGGGGGCTTGCCCCCGTTGGGCCGCGAAGCGGCCCTAAAACTAGCGACTTCATTGTGTCAGACAGAACGCAGTCACAGGTTTTACGACTGCTTCGCAGCCGAGCGCGGGCAAGCCCGCTCGCCACAGGTTTGCGTTCGACGCGCCAGCGCTACAACAGACCGCCCTTCCTCCTGACAGGAGTTTTCATGCCAAAAATCATCGGCCACAACTACATCGGCGGTGCGCGCAGCGCCGCCGGCACCGTCACCCTGCACAGCCATGACGCCAGCAGCGGTGAGCCGCTGCCCTTCGTTTTCACCCAGGCCACCGCCGCTGAAGTGGACGCCGCCGCCCGGGCTGCCGCGTCTGCCTACCCGGCGTTTCGCTCACTGTCAGCCAGCCGGCGCGCGGCGTTTCTTGAGGCCATCGCCACGCAACTGGATGCCCTGGATGATGACTTCGTCGCCCTGGTCAGCCGGGAAACGGCCCTGCCCAGCGGCCGTATCCAGGGCGAACGGGCACGCACCAGCGGCCAGATGCGCCTGTTCGCGCAAGTCCTGCGCCGGGGTGATTTCTATGGCGCGCGCATCGACCGCGCGTTGCCCGAACGTCAGCCACTGCCAAGGGTCGATCTGCGCCAGTACCGAATCGGTGTTGGCCCGGTCGCGGTGTTCGGCGCAAGCAATTTCCCGCTGGCGTTCTCCACTGCCGGTGGCGATACCGCAGCCGCGCTGGCCGCGGGCTGCCCGGTGGTATTCAAGGCCCACAGTGGGCATATGGCAACGGCGGAACAGGTGGCCGATGCGATCATCCGCGCCGCCGAACAAACCGACATGCCCAAGGGCGTGTTCAACATGATCTACGGTGCCGGGGTCGGTGAGGCCCTGGTCAAGCACCCGGCGATTCAGGCCGTCGGCTTCACCGGCTCACTGACCGGGGGACGCGCACTCTGCGACATGGCCGCCGCACGACCCCAGCCGATTCCGGTGTTCGCCGAAATGAGCAGCATCAATCCGGTGCTGGTGCTGCCTGAAGCCTTGCAACTGCGCGGCGAAACCATCGCCCGTGAACTGGTGGCGTCAGTGGTGCAGGGTTGCGGTCAGTTCTGTACCAATCCGGGCCTGGTGATCGGCATCGCTTCGCCAAGGTTCACGGCGTTCACCGCGTTGCTCGGTGCCTTGATCAACGAACAACCGGCGCAAACCATGCTCAACGCCGGCACGCTGCGCAGCTACAGCAACGGCGTACAGGCCCTGCTCGATCATTCAGGTGTCAACCATCTGGCCGGCAAGCCACAGGAGGGCCGCCAGGCACAGCCGCAACTGTTCAAGGCCGATGTCCGCCTGCTGCTCAATGGCGATCCGCTGTTGCAGGAAGAAGTCTTCGGCCCGACCACGGTCATCGTTGAAGTGGCCGACAACGCCGAGTTGCAACAAGCGCTACAGGGTTTGCACGGTCAACTCACGGCCACGCTGATTGCCGAGGCCGGCGATCTGCAATGCTACGGCGAGGTGCTGCCGCTGCTGGAGCAAAAGGTTGGGCGGGTGCTGTTCAACGGCTATCCGACCGGTGTCGAAGTGGGTGATGCGATGGTCCATGGCGGGCCCTATCCGGCCACCTCCGATGCCCGGGGCACCTCAGTCGGCAGCCTGGCCATCGAGCGCTTCCTGCGCCCGGTGTGCTACCAGAATTGCCCGGATGCCTTGTTGCCCGAAGCGCTGCAAAACGCCAACCCGCTAGGCATCAATCGTCTGGTCGATGGCCACAGCCAACGCACACCGCTGTAAAAACCGGGCGCCATCGAGTGGATCGATGGCGCCCTTATTCACTCAGGCCAGCAGCGCTTTCAGGTCGTTGTACAGCGCCTCAGGGATCTGCACACCCTCCACCAGACTGCGCGCACGTACCTCATAACGCCGTTGCGATGGCAAGCGTGCGCCCTGCCCTTGAATGCTTTCGAACACGGCTTCGGCGCGGGCCAGATGCTGCTCTGTAGCCGCGCCGAGAAAGCGCTGCGGATCGAAGGCAATAAGCAGTTCGCCATGGTACGGCGATGACTTGCTGCCGGCGTCATAGGCCAGGGATTCGGCACTGGTCAGGTCACCGATCAACGGCCCGGCGATCAACTCCACCATGGCCGCCAACGCCGAGCCCTTGTGCCCGCCGAACGTCAGCATCGCGCCGCTATCGAGTACCACGTTGGCATCGGTACTCGGCTGCCCTTGGGCATCCACGCCCCAACCTTCGGGAATGGCCTTGCCGGCACGCCGATGCAGCTCGATCTCGCCACGGGCAATCGCACTGGTGGCGAAGTCGAAGACAAAGGGGTTGTTGCCTGCGCGCGGCCAACCGAAGGCGATGGGATTGGTGCCGAACACCGGCTGATTCCCACCGGCCGGTGCGACCCAGGCATGGCTGGGCGTGCAGGCCAACGCAACAAGGCCGGCAGCGGTCAGTTGCTCGATCTCGACCCATAGCGCGGAGAAATGCACACAGCGATTGATCGCCAGGGCTGCGATCCCGTTGGCTCGGGTTTTCTCTTGCAGCAAGGGCAAGCCCGCCTGGAATGCCAACTGGGAGAAACCACCCGCCGCATCGACACGCACGATGGACGGCGCCTGATCGATGACCTGCGGCTCGGCATCGGCGGCCACCTTGCCGTTCCTCAGTGAATTCACACAGCCCAGCACCCGATACAGGCCATGGGAGGCACAGCCATCGCGCTCGCCGGCAATCACCGTATCGGTCACCGCCTGGGCATGGGCGAGGTTGAAACCGTTGTGCAGCAGGATCGATTCGGCCAGCTCACGAGCTTCAGCCAGGGACAGTCGGATCATAATCAGCTCCTTGAACAGACTGTCCAGACTGGTCCATTCCAAAGCTCACGGCTTGATCGCTTTAGGCGGGGTCGGTGACGAATTCGGCATACCCGGTTGCACAATAGCGACCGTATTAGCCGCCCATCGAAACATTCTGTAACCCACCCAATTTGGCAGGAGCATCGGTAGCACGTTCAATGAGCGTTTTCTGCAAGGAGCAGGCTATGCCTACCGAACAAATCATTCTGATGGCCCTCTTTGGCATCGCTCTCATCGCCTGGGGTATCAGGCAGGACATGAAGAACCACAAGAAGGAAAAAGCCGCGCGGCAAGCCCAGGGCGATAACAGGGTTTGATCGGGTGATCGGCGTTTCATCTGGCCCACCTCCCCTTTTGTCCTCAAAAAACAAAGCCCAGCATCGAGCTGGGCTTTGTCATTGTGTTGGCCTCAGCCTTTTGGAGGCGCCTTGAGGCTATCCAATCGACCGCTCTCCAGCAAAGCCTTGTACTTCAACGCATCCGCTTCACTGTGATAAACGCCGACCAGCACATCGCCCTGGTAGACATCCCACATCCTGACGCCTGCGTTATTGGCGTCATGGGACATGTGATCCTCATCGCGTTCTTTGACCGTAATAACCATTGGCACATCCTCTGGGTTGAGGCAGGTAAGGTATTTTTTACTCCTGTTGTTCCCAAGATTCCACACTCAACGTCTTGGAAACGGGGGCCGCTTTATTGGCTCGCGACCTCAACCAATCGCCTGGTTGCCCAAGGCTAACGATAGCTGATTAGAGGGAGACTCTAGACGGGATGGTGAGTTGGAGTGCAACCAGGGTTCCCACCTTGGACGTCTCCAGCACTGATTGACCTTGCTTTTAAGAGAGTGGGCTGCGCCCTTCCTGTCAGATAGACAAACAAACCTTGCCGAAATGCTTGCCGGCTGCCTGGTGACGGAATGCGTCGGCAATCTCGTCGAGTGCAAACGTGCGGTCAATTACAGGCTTGATGCCGTTTGCGTCGATTGCGCGGATCATGTCGATCTGGTGCCTGCGGCTGCCAACGATCAGCCCCTGCACTGTTTGCTGACGACGCATCAGTTCACCCGTCGGCACCTGCCCGGCGAGGCCGGTCAATACGCCGATTAGTGCGATGTGACCACCAATGCGGCAAGCGCGGATCGACTGGCCAAGCGTGTCCGGGCCGCCCACTTCGATAATGTTGTCGACACCCCGACCACTGGTGATCTCGAGTACCTTCGAGGCCCAGTCGGTATCGCGTTTGTAGTTGATGAGGTGGTCGGCACCGAGCGCCCGGGCCTTCTCCAGTTTCTCGTCGGAGGATGATGTGGCGATCACCTTTGCCCCCATCTGCTTTGCAAACTGCAGCGCAAAGATCGAGACGCCACCCGTGCCTTGAACGAGCACGGTGTCGCCGGCCTTAAGCGAGTAGTCTACAGCCAGTCCACGCCACGCGGTCAGCCCGGCAGTGGTCAAAGTCGCAGCTTCGGCATGGCTGTAGCCTTGGGGCGCATGCGTGAACCATTGCGCGGGCCGAACGACGATTTCGCGAGCGTATCCGTCGACACCATCACCCGGTGTTGTCGAAAAATCCGCGAGCGTCGGGCCACCGTCGAGCCAGGACGGAAAGAAGGTCGATACAACGGCATCGCCCACTGCGAACTCTGTTACACCGTCGCCTATTGCGTCGACGATACCCGCGCCATCCGACATCGGAATGCGACCATCGTCGGTGCGCAAGCGGCCAGTGACGACACCCAAGTCATGGGCGTTGAGCGAACTCGCGTGGATGCGCACGCGGATCTCACCCGCCGCCGGCTCACCGGGGTCGGCAAGATTCGTGAGTATCAGGTTTGCCAGGCCGGCGGGCTGGCGCAAGGTAATGGCTTTCATGAAAACAACTCCTGATGGTCGATTGATGCACGCATGAGGGGCCCGCCGCGATAGCTGCGGTGGTCGTTCACGCAGCACCTGTATCGTCGAAGGGTGCAGGTCGGATCGAGCTGCGAAAACTTCGCAACCCCTTACTTACTTTTGAACGCCGCACGCCGCTCTGCGCGTTCGGCTGCAAATTGATCGCTCATGGTTGCTTCCAGATCTTTACGTTCAACCTGAACCCCGCATCCGGGGCATACAGACCCCAGGCCCATATCGTGGCCACATGCACGATGAACGAAACGCACGGCGATCTCCTCGCTCTTGTCCTTGGACCAGGTTTCGCCCCATCCCCTCAAGGCATAGATGACGGGATAGAACGCCCTGCCTTTCTCGGTCAGACGATATTCATGGCGCAACGGCTTTTCGCTATACGGATGACGTTCGACCATCCCGTTCGCTTCCAGCGACTTCAAGCGCGCCGTCAGCATCTGCGGCGTCGCTTTCGTCTGAATCTGAATTTCTTCGAAGCGACTGGTGCCCATGAACAGCTCGCGAATGACCAACAGGGTCCATCGATCGCCGACGATATCCAACGACCGCGCTACCGGACACACCGTGTCGGGTGCTTCTGTTTGAAGTGTCACAACTTGCCTCCCAGACTTACTATTAATTTCATAGTAACACGATCCAAATCGGATGTGCACGGGTCGGATACCCGTCTCTAATGACGACGGGGCTCACTCTGTCGCAAACGACAAATTCAGCGTCAGGAACCCGTACCCATTGACACTATGATTTTCATAGTGATAGCTTTTGCTCAGCGCATTCGATGTGTGAGACACCCCGAACGTCCGACCAACGCGGTCCGGGGTCGAGTGTGAAACGCGACACTGTTCGCAACTCTCTTCTGACTGGAGAACGAAATGACTCATCCCGTATATCGCGCGGAACGTACTGGTCTGCTGCTGGTTGATCCGTATAACGACTTTCTCTCGGACGGCGGCAAGCTGTTCCCGATGCTCAAGGAAGTCGCTGATGACGTCCGTTTGCTGGAGAACCTGCGCAACACCGTCGCCGCCGCCCGTGCGAGGGATATCCAGGTGTTCTACGTGCCGCATCGTCGCTGGCAGCCGGGCGATTACGACAACTGGGATCATCCGAACCCGACCCAGCGTCTCGTGCAGCAACGCCACACCTTTGCCAAGGGCACGTGGGGCGGTGAATGGCATCCCGATTTCGTTCCGCAGGACGGCGACATCATCGTTCAGGAACACTGGGGCCAAAGCGGCTTTGCCAACACCGATCTCGACTTCCAACTGAAGCAGCAAGGCATCACGCACGTGATCGTCATCGGTCTGCTTGCCAATACCTGCATTGAGTCAACGAGTCGCTTTGCGATGGAACTGGGCTACCACGTCACGCTGGTGCGCGACGCAACGGCCGCGTTCAAGAAGGAAATGATGCATGCCGCACATGAACTGAACGGCCCCACCTTCGCCCACGAAATCCTGACGACAGCCGATCTCATCGCTGCCCTCAACACTGGCACCGCCGCCTGATTCTTGAAGAGAACCACGATGAAACTCACTGGCAACTTGCTTATTGGCGCCCAGGAAGTGTCCGCAACCGCTGGCACGATGAAGGCGCTGAACCCTGCAACCAATACCGAGATTGAACCGTCGTTCGCGTTCGGCGGCGTCGCCCAAGTCGAGCGTGCCGCTCAACTCGCCGACGACGCCTTCGACAGCTACAACAATACGAGTCTCGCCGAGCGTGCCGCCTTCCTGGAGCGTATCGCTGACGGCCTTGATGCGATCGCGCCCGAACTGGCGCAACGCATCTCACTTGAAAGCGGCCTGCCGGTGACGCAACTCGAGGGCGAAGCGGCGAAATCTGCGATTCAGTTTCGCCAGTTCGCGACTGTCGTCCGTCAAGGGCGCTTTCGACAGGCGACCATCGATCCCGCTCAACCCGACCGTCAACCGCGCGCACGGATGGATCATCGCTTGCAGAAGATTGCGCTGGGTCCGGTTGCAATCTTCGGCGCGAGTAACTTTCCGATCGCCTATTCGGTGGCAGGCGGTGATACAGCGTCGGCGCTGGCGGCTGGCTGCCCGGTCATTCTGAAGGCGCACAACGCTCATCCTGGCGGATCGGAAATGATGGGGCGCGTGATCCAGCAGGCTGTCAAAGACGCGGGTCTGCACGAGGGCGTGTTCTCGCTCGTTCGCGGTGGCGGCAATGAAATCGGCGAGGCGCTGGTGGACCATCCGCTCATCAAGGGGGTGACCTTCACAGGGTCGGAAGTTGGCGGTATGGCGCTGTTCCGGCGCGCACAACTGCGTCCTGATCCGATTCCCGTTTTCACCGAAATGACCAGCGTCAACCCCACATTCGTGCTGCCCTCGGCGCTCGCCGCACGCGGTGCTGTGATCGGTGACGGGTTCGCTGAACGTATGCTGGTCACCGTCGGCCAGGCGTGCTTGAAGCCTGCGATTCTGCTGGCTATCGATGGCCCCGGCTATAGTGAACTGAAGGACGCAATGATTGCCCGCGTCGAAGCCATGCAAGCGCGCACCATGCTGACGCCCGGCATCAATAACGCGTACCGCAAGAATGTCGAGCGGCAGGCCGAAGCAGGCGCCCGGCGCATCGCCGCAGGCGGTGAATCACAAGGCGCGTGGGACGGGCAATCGGTGCTCTTCGAAGTCGACGGTGCACACATGCTTGATGATGCAACGCTATCGGAGGAAGTGTTCGGTCCTGCCGCACTGCTGGTGCGCGTGAAGGATATCGAGCAATTCATCGCGATCGCAAAGCAGTTCCGTGGGCAACTTTCCGCGACGATGCAGATCGATCAACCCGATCATGCGCTTGCCGCGCGCCTGTTGCCGATTCTTGAACGTCGCACAGGCCGCATCGTCGTCAATGCGTTCGCACATCCGCAAGAAGTGTCATATGCGTCGATTCATGGCGGACCGTTTCCTGCGACGTCCGATAGCCGCTTCACGTCAGTCGGCATGAGCTCGATCGAACGCTTCCTGCGTCCTGTTTGCTACCAGGGATTTCCAGACGACCTGCTGCCCGAAGCGTTGAAGCATGACAACCCGCGCGATCTCTGGCGCGTCGTCGATGGCGAGTTGTCGAAAGCTTGATTCGCGACCGCATAAAAACAAGCACTCCGCGACTTGTGCACGTCGCAAGCTCGCGGGCTACTTTATGACCAGGCATACGTCCCCTTTTCAGCCAGACGGACTTCCCCGAACAAGAAAAAACGCCCTACTGGGAGCTGGACTGGGATGATCAGCGAATCGCCCGCCAGAAGCAGCCTCTTTCATGACCACCACCATTGAGTCCCAAACCCGGCGTTTTCACTTCAGAGATGTGTCACTCATCCGCCCAATTTGCTGGCAAGCATTTCCCGCACAGCACCGACCAAATGAGCCTCGCCAGCACGCGCAGGTAACAGGCTGAACTCAACGTCGGGCAAAGGCGGTAACGGGAAGGCCGGCCGGCAAATCTCTGCGCCCATCGGCACCGCCGAGGTATTCAGGCAAGCGACGCCCAGCCCTGCCATCAGTGCTGATTGCAGCCCTGCCACTCCGGACGCGGAATGGGCAATCACATACGGCACGTTGTGTGCCTCCAGCGTCTCTCGGGTGAGGCGTTGGAGGCTGCATCCCTGTGGCAGCACCAAAAGTGGCAACGCGTTATCTTCTTCGTTCCTCGGCTCAAACCCCGAAGCAGATACCCAATGCAATGCTTCCCGACGCACCGGGATGCCCTCGGGAAGGCTGCGGCCGTCGAGTATGCGCATTGAAAGGCCGATATCGAAGTTACCCGTATCTGCCCCGCTTTCTATTTGCAGACTCTTTCGCACCGACACATGCAGTCGAAGGCGTGGATAGTTCAGGCGCAGTTGCTTCAACAACTCGGCAATCGAGCCAGGCAAAAAGTAGTCGGTGATCGCCAATCTCAATTCGCCGGCAAACGTCACTCCGCGCACGTCTTCAAGGGCGCGATCACTCAAGGCCAGCAGTTCTCGTGCATGCACCATCAGGCGCTCCCCGGCCGGCGTAGGCCGGACACCCTTTTTTCCCCGTTCCAACAGCGTTACCCCGGTGAACGCTTCGAGCTTGCGCAATTGTTCGCTCAACGCTGATTGCGACCGACACAGTCGCGGCGCGGCCTCCGATAGGCTGCCGGATTCCATGGCAACGGTAAAAGATCGCAAGAGATCAAGGTCAAAGGGGCGCATGCTCATCCTGCTGTTTTCCCGATAGATAGATGCACATCTTCCGGCTTTTCAGCAACAACGCAACTTCTTACTCTGCGCTGGACATTCATTGCCCGCAAAGGAGTTCAACATGCCCGGTATAACACTCAAGATTTCTGGCGAGCCGAACCTTGAACTGGTCCACAGCATCGTCCCGAAACTCACCACTCTGACCTGTGAACTACTGGAAAAGCGACCGGAACAGACCCTGGTGATGGTGCAGTTCCTGCCTCCTGAACAGTGGTTCATCGACAGCCGTTCGCTGGCCGAACAAGGACGCAACTCGTTCCGCCTGGAAGTCACTATCACGGATGAAACCAATACCAAGGCCCAGAAAGCGCGCTACCACCATGAGGCTTTCGAATTGCTGGCCAAAGAAATAGGCAATGTTCACCCTCACTCAAACATCCATGTGATCGACTGCCGTGCCAGTGCCTACGGCTATGGCGGTTTGAGCCAGGAGTACAGACTCCACCACCCTTGACCCCGGTTCATCGTGGCCGGCGCAATTCGAGCTTACATAGGTATCGATACCTGTCTGATGACTTCAGTGGGATGACCTCCATGGGTCGGGAGCAGCCGGTCACGGCAGGACCGCTATCGGCCCTTTGCCGTCGGTCATGCTCCCCGGAAGCTGGCGTTCAACGCCGAGCTAACAGGCCGCAACCTATGCCGCGCAGCGGCAGAATTCGGTTGCGGTCCGGGTTGAGGAAGGGTGAGACCTCAGTCGGCCGCGCATGATGATTTGGACTTTGGCTTACGCCTCCGTCGCCGACGGCCAGCCGACCCGTGCCGCGCTACGAAGATTGGACTGAACAACCAAGCGATGAAACGGGGCAATGAGAAAAATATAGAGACGACCCAAGCGATTGTGGCAATGAACCACAGTCGACAGGGTCAAGTGACGCTTAGCTCCCGGCGACGACTGACCGGAACACAGAACAGAGAGCCTGAAGTCCAGGTGCTTGTCGTCTTCACCAAGAACAACTTCAGTTGGACTTGTGCTGTAGAGCTTGAAGATGCCGAGTCGGCCCGCTCCGCTCTGCGCATCCAGTGAGGCGAGATGCTTGGCTGTCTTGAGGCCGAAACCGGCGACGATCGCGTCTCGAACCGCCATGAGTCTGCTGACCCAAGGCGCTTGGTGAGCGAAGATGAACCTCGCCAACAATTCAGGATTGGTTGACGCTCCGGTGGGAAGCTCGATCGAGTAAGCATCGGCGAGATTCATCGATGCGTAGGCTTTAGCAATCGCCGACTCTGGAGGAAGCGACACCGAGGTTGCGTGATGGTGTTCGGTTGACATGTAGGCGGCCTATGATTCGTTTCTGAGGTCTAACGCCGAGCTGACCGGCACGCTTGCGTGACGGCCCCCGTTTCACCCCATATTCAACGCCTTGGAAACGGGGGGCGCTTTATTGGCTGGCGACCTCAACCATTCGGAGGGTTGCCCGACGCTGACGATAGCTGATTAGACGGGGATTTGCCCTCCAACAAGGCATCCACCACCGCACGCGCCACCTCCACCGAATGCAGCATGCCCCAGAACAACGCCCGTTCGACCGGGTTGGTGTGCAGGCTGATTTAGTCGCCATTGAGTTCCGCGGTTTCGAGCAGATTGGAAACGTAGACCAGGGCGTCCTGGGCGGTTACCCCGGGTTGGATGGCGAATAGCGTGGGTTTGTAGGGGGATTCGGGGGTGACGGGTTTGGAGCTGGTGAATGCGAGGGTTTCGAGCAAACGGGGGGTGTTTGCAGGGACTGGCTCGGATTCGTTGGATGGCGTGTCCGGGAGCTTACGCAGGTATGTCTCTTTATCCGCAGTGCTGAGAGCTTTGCAAACGACAGGCGGATCGGGGGTGATCTTCTTGACCATAGCGGCATTCCTATTCGAGTTCAGGAGTTCGCCACTTTCCGCGTTCAAACAAAAGGTGGCGGACCGTACGCAGGTTGAACGACCGGGAATAGGAACCGGCAGGCCGAAGCCTCCTGCGCACAGCCCGCCATAACACGAGCCAAAAAAAGCCGCTTTCGCGGCGCTGTGCGCCTATTCATTTCCGGGCGTTCAAACCCGTGTCGCTGAATTTGCAGCGACACTTGAACAGTAGCCCCGACGTTTGGCGCACGCAATATTCTCCCATGCCTGAAACGTGTGGGAAATATGAGTTTTTTTGGAAGGTAATTTCGCGTGTTCATTGGGGGGGAGAGCCAGACGGGCTTCCCCCGAACAAGACAAAAAGCCCTACAGGGAGCTGGGCTGGGATGACTAGCGAATCGCCCGTCAGGAAGCTGCAAAGCTCTCCCCCACTCATTCACCGTACTCAACGGCCCGGTCTGTCGATAGCAGCCTTGCGTGACCGGATGCTATCGGCCAATAGCTGCCGTTCGAGCGCGTCAGCTTCGAGGCCAACCTCGCCTGAGAACCGCAAACCTTTGCCTCCGACCGGGTCCGCAGCTATAGCGGCACTGACCGGAACATCCAACGAAGGTAAAAGCTCTAGGCAAATTCCTTGTCCAAGGACAGTCTTGAGAGATAGCATCGCGCCATCACTCGCAAGGATGCTCGAAGTGCCCGTATCGCTCCCCCTACTTTGCCTCATCGCTCTGGCGCTCGCTGCGCTATCCCAGCAGGCGTACGCCGGCAGCACGCCTTATTCTGGCAGTACGGGTGGTATCGCGCGTTGCGATGAGGATCTTTTTCTCTGCAATTACCGCCCAATCAGTGGATCGAAGCGCAGTTGCGTGGCCTACCTCGGCATCTCAGGCGACTCTCGTGAACAGGCCACTTCCTCCCTTCAGCGCTTTGCTTACTCTTTTAGTGAATGTGCGTGCTTTTGCACCGGATCTCGTGATAGGGACTATTGCCTGACACCGGGAAGGCGGAAGAGTTATATGCGAAAGTGAGACCATAATCGCGCTAAGCCAGATGCGCGATTTTAGAAAAATAAGTCTGTCCCTTTTTGGTCCCCTTTTTGGCGCTCATAGATGCGCGTAGGCGGTGTCGAAATCTCTAAAAGCTTGGTTGACCTTGTATCGAAGCATCAGCGATGCGGACAGCTTGACCATAGCCTCGAAAAGCTCGTGTCCTGATGGAATTTCACATTGACCAACACATCGCCCGCCATATCCGCCGGGTTCATATGCATAGACAGTATAGAAAACACCACGATACTCTCGGTTTAATCCGACCGTAATATGCGTTACAGGGCTACCCCCAGCAGCATGGTCAGACAGCAAAAACTCCAAGACATCATCAAAAGGGATGAACATAGCAGAAGCGGACATTACAAATAGACTCGCAATATCCAGCGCCTCCTCAACTATTTCAAGCTCAGGGGTTTCGTATTCGTGCTCAAGGATGTTCCGCATGTTAACAACTTTGCGCAAAAGGCTTGGCGCCAATAAGCCGAGCGCTTTCAGTCGCTCTATTTTCTTCGGCACATTCCATCTGAGTGATGGATAACCAAACGAGATCAGCAACTGATCAAGCTGACAGACAATCGCTCGTTTTGCATTAGTCGTTGCATTGACAAGGGCCGACAAACCACCCCGTTCAAAATCGTCTTCCGCTAAGCTCAAGAACTCGACAGGTGAAGTTTTCAGCTCCGTCATTTCGAAGCTGCCACCACCTGACGATACTGCGCATTTGCTCATATCGAACCCGTGAGCGATGCAAAATTCTTTGATATCCATCTCACGACCCAGCTTATGGGCGGCCTAAAGGGCCGCTGTAGAAATAGTGTACCAGCGACGCCACCTGGATGGCCGAACCGACGCTTGTGGACCGACTGGAAGGCATCGACCCTCTGCTATAGCCCATCAACGTCCCGCTGAAGTCAAAGCGCAGTACGTCATTCGCCTCTTAGCATACGCCACGGTGGACCGGACATTTTCGGGAAGAAGCCGCCGTTCAGCATCAGCTACTCGGCGCGTCGGCCAGTAAAGGACAAATTTGCGTTGCTCGCGCGGCCATTGCAGCGCGCCACCGCGGCACAGTATTGTGCCTCCGGCAGCTTCCGGACGAGGCAGTGTAAAACGTTTTTCAGCGCGATTGGGGCCATGTTCTGGACTGAAAGTCCCGTTTCTACGCAAAATCCAGATCGGCTGAGCGGCCGTGAATTTTCACATGTTGCTATTGCATCTATTTTTTAGATTTCTTACTTCAACGATGAGGCGCTATGAAAGTATTTATAAGTTGGTCGGGTGACACCAGCAAAAAAGTAGCAGAAGCCATTAGGAATTGGTTGCCTACAGTGCTGCAAACGGTAAAGCCATATTTTACACCGAGCGACATTGAAAAAGGTACGCGGTGGTCATCGGACATAGCTAGGGAACTAGACGATTCCATGGCTGGGATTTTTTGCGTAACCAGAGAAAATCTATTCAGCCAATGGCTTATGTTTGAAGCGGGAGCGATTTCAAAGAAGGTTGAACAGTCATTGGTATGCCCTATTTTGATTGAGCTAGATAACTCTGACATCAATGGCCCATTGACGCAGTTTCAGACCACACTTTTTAACAAGTCAGACTTCAAGCGGCTCGTTTCTGATCTCAATAAGGCAAATAAGGAAAACACACTAGAGGAGACAGTACTTCATACTGTATTTGAAACATTCTGGCCCGTGCTAGAAGAACAAGTTAGAGAAATAACCAAGCAGGAACCATTAGCCAGCGGAAACAAATCCGATGTTCGTACAGATCGTGAAGTATTGGAAGAAATATTGAATTTATCACGAGCTTTAGCCATCCAAAAATCTGGTGGATTTAAAACACATACAGAGCTAAATCAATTAATATCTGATTTTTTATCCTCCTTCAACGCAGTATTCGAAGATGATTGGGATCATACCAAGCTATGCTTGGAAGATAGCGAGCACTTTATCAAGCACAACGGAAGCTTTATAAATCCGAAAGTGCTAGATGAGGAAAATAATTGGTCCAGCAGGGCTACTCTTCTCAAATCTTACCGCAAGCTAATTGAATACATTGAAATTCACAATATAGAGATATCAACAAGCTTCTAGATCTACGTCTGTCAGGCACCGTGAGAGCCGTACAGGAAAAGCGCGGTGAAGTGCTGCCGGGACAGACTCTCCGACACGCCGAGCGCCCGGCGGTGGTTAGTCCGACAGCTGCCAATGACGACAGGCAGCTATCGGCCCAGGCTGTGTGAAAACGCATGTGCCGTTTTGAAGTCTGCGTTGCTATGTAAAATCTGCCAGCGTTTGGTTACTCAGCAGACCGGGAATTTGCGTAGGAACGCGATTTTCGTTCCAGTCCTGACTGTCAAACCTGCTCAAAAACGTTTTCACACAGCTTGGGCCAAAAGCAGACGGGCAGATCCGGGCCGATTTAAGCCAAAACCAGTGAGACGGATACGCCATATAATTGAGGGGCGATCCAAGGATGTGGTAAAAACCAATAATTACGGGCAGGAAGGCAGAATGTGGCCAGCGAAATAAACAACGAAAGCGTATTTACTTCACTTTGTGCCTGATACGTTCGGCTTATTTTAGTCAAATGCAGAGATTCAACGGTCTTTTTGAGAAGCCTAGCACTTCATCTCCGAATAAATCTCCAAGTCAGGCCGTACTGTTAAGTGCTTTCCAAGGGCTTCGATAATTCTCTCTTCTGCTCTAGATAATCTTAAGGACAAGTAATATCCCAATGAATACAAATACAATGATCGTTTGTGATACCTGTGGGGCTGAGACTCATTGCCGCATAGGCATGTCTAATAGAAGATTTCAACCTCTATCTTTTCTATGTGAAGGGTGTGGCGTAGCTATTGAGATAGATATTAAAGATATGGTTGGTACCGCTTTGCGTAATGCCAAAGAAATACCATTCGAACGAGATTCTCTCGAACAAAAAAAGCGCTTTTTCATTGATTTGCATTTAGATTTTCCAATCTGGAGCCAAACCTACGTGATGGGTAAAACCCCATATTTGGTAGCATGCGGAATGGTCGACAAAGACAAAATCCATATCAATGGAGTCCCAGCTGTAGAAATATTTCGAATCAGACTCGACTTTTTGAATTATTTTGGCGAAAGATTTAACGAAGTTAAGCAACTGCTTAAGTTGTACCCTCGAAACAATAAAGAACTTTTCAGGAAAAAGGCAATAGAGTTTCTGGAGGGAGAACATACTAATTCTTTAGCGCCTCAGGATATTAATGCTCTACTTTATACCGTACTTTCAAGGGTTTCACTGGCTTTTCTTGAGCAGGAAACTGTCCGCGAAGTCGCCGGTCGCTATCCTGAAATAATAATTCACCTTGCACAAACTCGCCGCGAGAAGTTTGATGAGTTTTATAGATATATAAAAGAGACAGGATTCCTCAATGGTCTCCAGCGCGACTGCCTAAGTCTTTATGGACGTATTTTTGAGCTTGAACTTTATTTGCGACCAGCCATATTTCTTGATTTCTGCACAGGTCAGGAGAGCAAGAAAAGCTCTGCAAAAATCTCCAAACTAGGATTTGATAGCTGCAAAGATATGTATAAGGACCTATCGGAGATAGTTGGGAGACAATTAGCTTTGGTGGCCGGAATAAACAATCTAATTCATCGTGGCGACCATAACTCTTTCTTGCCAAGCAAAGATGGTCCGGCGCTTTCCAGTCTCGACAAATTCGCAAATAAAGTTCTCTCCGAAAAACTGAAATACCTGGATGACTGTTGGTACAAACTTGATGAGGGGCTATTGGATACAGATATTAGAAATTCAATTGCTCACTATACCTTTGAGTATGATGATTCAACGCAGATGATCACTTGCTACCCTAGCAAAGAGGGGCTACGCCAAGAAAACAAGGTAGAGATAAATTTTTTAAATTTTATGCGGATGATACTAATTCAGTTTCGCGAAATGCATTATTTACATCATCTTATTAAGGCACTTTATTACTATGAGTACCTAATTATTAACAAGTGACGGTTTAACTGCGGTTCGGCTCGTGAGCCCCAATAATAGCAATCGAAGGCGTTGGCGGGAATGAATGCTCGAGCAATACGGTCAATCATCGGGTGTATGAATGTCAGCTTTTGGCCGATTGCTGACAGTCACAACCGGCCAAAACGTAGCCTTTGCAGACAGAACACATCACTTAAAAAAAGGCAATTTCAGGATTCCCCCCCAAAAGGCAGACGTATCTATTTGCTCTCAATAAATACATCCCCTTTTCGCCCCGTACTCATCGCCTTGGGAACGGGGGGCGCTTTATTGGCTGGCAACCTCAACCATTCGGAGGGTTGCCCAACGCTGACGATAGCTGATTAGACGGGGATTCGCCCTCCAACAAGGCATCCACCACCGCACGCGCCACCTCCACCGAATGCAGCATGCCCCAGAACAACGCCCGTTCTACCGGGTTGGTGTGCAGGCTGATTTCGTCGCCATTGAGTTCCGCGGTTTCGAGCAGATTGGAAACGTAGACCAGAGCGTCCTGGGCGGTGATGCCGGGCTGGATGGCGAATAGCGTGGGTTTGTAGGGGGCTTCGGGGATGACGGGTTTGGAGCTCGTGAGCGCGAGGGTATCGACCAAACGTAGCGTGTCGGCCGGGGCTGGCTCGGGCTCGTTGGATGGCGTATCAGAGAGTTTGCGAAGGTACGTCGCCCTATCAGCGGTGCTGAGGGCTTTGCGAACGGTCGGCGGATCGGGGGTAATTTTCTTGGTCATGGTGACCTCCCTATTCAAATTTAGGAGTTCGCCATTTTCGTTTCCACGCGAAGGGTGGCGAACTGTGCGCGGGGTGGAAAACCGGAGAATAGGAACCCGGCACACCATAGGTGTCCCACGCACAGCCCGCCATAAAGCGAAGACAAAAAAGCCGCTTATGCGGCAATGTGCGCCGATTCCTTTACGGGTTTCCACACCCGTGTCGCTGAATTTGCAGCGACACTTGAACAGTAGCCTCGACGTTTGGCGCACGCAATATTCTCTCATGCCTGAAACGCGTAGGAAATATGAGTTTTTTTGGAAGGCTATTTCGCGAATTGACTTTAAGGGAGAGTACCAGACGTCCCCGAACAAGACAAAACGCCCGACAGGGAACTGGACTGGGATGATTAGCGAATTGCCCGCCAGGAAGCTGAAAAGCTCTCCCCACTCATTCACCGTACGCAACGGCCCGGTCTATTGAGAGCAGCCTTACGTGATCGGCTGCTATCGGCCGACTCTGTTGAAAAAGTCGGTTTCGGTTTTCACGACAGAAAAATAAGCGTCTGAGATTGAAATCCGTGTCCTGAGCAGAGGGTGCAGGACTCAGATTTCACGTAGCAGCGTGCAAAAATTACGTTTTCATCGCTCAATGCATGGACCGTCGCCCTGGTCGACTTTTTCAACAGAATCGGCCAAAAACAGCCTATCTCATGACGTTTTACTTACCAACAGCAGTTTTTTATTGGGCTGACCTTCGAGAATCGATCAAACTGGTACGGTATTATCTAAATCGTCCAATCAATCCATTTTTTTACGTAAACGACTAACTAAAACTACGTCCTGGGTGGTCATGTATGTTTTAGCTCTAACCCAATCCAATACCGGGCCGTGCACAAATGAATCAGATTGCATAAAAATTTTCTGGAGAACCCATGCACCTATAGGCACATAACTAGCTACTCCACTCGTTGACGCAATTGCTGCAAAACCTCCCGCCAGCCCAACCAAATCCAACAGCTGAACTTTTGCTTGATTTTTTTCAAATCTTTTAACTTTGCCATTCAGTGATTTTACATACTCAGAAAAATCCGTGTTAGAAACAGATTTTTCTTGAATCAACTTTTGCAATGATGACATGTCAGAGCCGTCAAAAACCTCCGAAACTTCAATTATAGGTGCATCATTATCCAAGCAGAGCACCCCCTCTATTAGGGCGCTCATATCACATACGGGTGCAACAATACTATCTTGCTTTACTCCCGTCATGATACTACCGCAAAACTCGGCAAAAGGCCCTTCATCAAAATCCGGAGTTTTAATAGGGTTGTATACTGCTCCTAGCGCCGCCGCCCACTCAACTGACGCCATAGAAACTTGAATAGCTGGCGCTAGATCAATGGCATGGTACTTTTTCGCGATACCCGTGGCTATTTGACTCAAGCCATTTCGCAACATGCCTAATGCCCCGAGATCGTTAAAACTATACTCCAGCGAAGGCCATACCTCAGAGAAGTGCTGGACAAAAATCCCTGGTAACTCGTTTGCTCCAACACCGCTCGTAGCAGATAGCAAATCTAGAACAGCCCGTCTTTCAACGTTATTCAAGCTGGGGAACAGCAACGGATTTCGCCTCCTTGATTCTGCAATTGAAGCCGCAGCAAGCCTTTTAGAAAAAATTATCGACTTTGGTGCGACCTCTAATAATTTAGCAAGAAAACCAATAGAATACATCGGAATCTTGCCAGGCAACACAAAGCCTACCCGCCCCTTGGCGGCTAGCTCCAACAACTCACCCTCGTTTACATTAAACCCTTCAAACACCGCCTCACTGAACCCCTCTAAGGGTAGAGCAATCCATACGACTTTATAAAGAGTTAGGTAGCCTCTTAAGTTGCCTGGTATCAACGCCATGCTATTTACAAAACAAGAGCAAGCCTCCATGGCAAGCTTAGAATCCAAAAAATGACACCTGTCTATACTTCCCTCCGCAAAAAGAGAAAGCCTGCTGTCTACCCAGAAATCTTCATCCGCTTCGAGCGCCAAGCGTAAAGCAGCTGGAAGCGCTTTCTTTGTATCTCCCTCGATATATATATTATCGCTAGCGTCTTCCGCCCAACCAGATGTCTTAACGACAATTTCAGCTTCCACATCAAAACCTAAATTTGCTAATGCAATATCAACCTCAGCACGTTGTTCTGCTGTTATAGTCGACTCTACAATCAGCTTGATCCCGCCATGATCACAATATGCAGCGACCCTTGGAAAATCTTTAGAAAGCACATTTTTAAGAAGCTTGTTAAATTCAGGGGTGGTAAATGGCACTCCGTGGTACTGGGAAAGCTGAGAGCTTGACCTCGCCGGAACTGACACTGCCCCCACAGGAAGCTTTTTAACAATTTTCACAGGAGTTCCGATTACTCTGCATGACTCATCAAACCAAGAAATCAAATTAGCAAGTTCTTGATCAGGTAGATTCGTGCTCGCCTCACCAATCAACACATAATAACAATCCTCAAACTCCCACAATCCATCAAAAAAAATATTATATTTTTGCAAAATCAATCGTTCGTAAGATTCCAGGGCATAGCCACGCACGAATACATTTTTTCCCATATGAGTCACCCCCAATGATAGCGCTGTCCAAAAAAAATAAATATTTGTCTAAATCTTAGTGCATTTGACTTTTTGGTAACTGGCAACAAATCATCTTCAACTGATGAGACCTCTAAAGTCACTATAGACGTATAACCTTATGGAGCAATCTAAAAATTCTTCACTCCCAGTCCATCTATGACGGCGAATTAATTTTCGTTCTGCTCAAATCCCTAAGTTTTGACCATTGGTCGGCATCGAGCTTAAACAGGCATTTAGGGTGGTTTGCAAACTCGAAAGATAGTCAAGTATGGATCGATTCTGGTAATCACGAGCGTATACTCCCCTATTACAGAGGTGCCCTAGTGCCCCCATTCCCGAGCCAGCCACGCAGGAACGTCATTCAAGCGTAAGTTTTTTACATAGAACTTCCATTCGTCGATATTTTTTTTGATAGACGCAAGAAATGCGCTGCGCTCATAGTCTGTCCAACCTGGAGCGTCTGCTACCGATTGCTCTAGAAGTGGCCCTAAAGCAAAAGGGTCAGAATTATCCAAGGTTTGTCGCATCTCTTTTATGAATTGCTGCATCACCTGCCAATCATTTTGGAGTGCTTTGTATTGAGGGTCATCAGCCACAATAGGCAACCCCGTCCTAGCCTGCTCATCGGCTGAGCGCTTTCCCATAGCAATGTTCACAAGTTGTGCGTGACGATCGAGTTCAGAAAAAAATGCATGGATACAGGGTATTGCCAAGCCTCGAAGCATTATTCGGTGGAACGGGTCAAGGCTTTTATTAATGCCGATTTGGTCGACTCCGAACGATTTGAGTAACGTCTCAATGCGGGTAACGAGATCCTGAGTCTCACTCTTTGGAATGGGGCCTGCCCAACGGCCTGTACGTGACATTACTTGCACAGAAATATCAGCGAATAGCTGACTCGCTAGTTTCAACTGCGTAAAAAGCCTGTCGGCTTCTTCTATTTTTTCGTCCAGTTTTTTAGTCCGGGCTTCAAAACCGAACCCCTTGATGAATTCAAAGTGATTGATGTTGGCAATCAACAAAATGAGCACGCCAGCCGATAAGCAGGCGGTTGCTGCTGCTACATGATCCACTGTAGCAACCCACAGGCCAACCGCTACCGCGCCCGTACCAAGCGTATTGCCGACGAAACTCCTGAGCTTTTCCATACGTCCTCTTGAGTGGAAATGACTTGAAGACCGTGCCATACAAAGGCGCTTTTGGGAAGCATGCAATCGCTTCAAGCAGTCATCTAATTTTAATTGGTCGATTGGGTAGATACGAGCACCTGCTTTGGGGTCGATAGCGATCATCGGGCGGACGACTGCAATCGACCCAAAGACTCCTTGAGTCAGAAATATGGTTCCGCGAGATCTGGATCCTCTGCGATTTCCGAATTGTTCTTCCTTACTAGCTCAGACAGAGACTTATAGTCATTCGAGCTTTTCCGGGTGGGGAGAACAATCACCGTAAGGTCGTTGTCTTTCCGCTCAACCACTATCCCCGGCATTGTCAGCGCCTTCTGATACTCATCGATAACGACATCGCGAATTTTGTCGCGACCAATGCGTTCTTTGATTTATTGAGAGATGACCGTCACGGATGGATTTACTCGATTCTTGTGATCAGGCGGCAGGTGAGCTACTCTGGTTTCTTTGTTCATGTTGATGGTTAGACGCTGTGTAAGCTGTTCGAGATTTTATTTTTGCAGCGACTTGTCTTTTTCTTGAAAGCTCATTGTTTTGACTCCTGTGGTTGGTAGGTGCTTATTGTGCGGTGAGAAAAGTGGGACAGATTCATTTTTACGCAGAATCTGGCCTCGGCTAACCGCAGCCTCCCCACAGTCACCCAGTCCAACAAACAACTTGTGAGATTTAAAATTGTAGGCGATATAGTGCGTTTCTGGAGCTCTTGCATCCACCGTTACCATGACCACTGAAATTATCATTATAAAATTCACACAACATGCTTGTTCCTTTATCGCCAAACAGTGATGCAGTACCAGGGCTGCCGCCGGGCATTACATATGAGCTTGAGTTTCCAGAAAACGAAGATAAACCAGAAGAACCATAAACCGAACCGTACACATTACCAAAGCCAATAGTACCGCCGCGCACTAAAGAATACTCACCGATCAATAACTCTCCGTCTGGCATGATAACTTTAATATCTCCGTGGCCTGAACCATAAGACTTAAAATCTGCCGTAAGGACACCTGTAGCAGTAGCAATATCATTTGCGGGATATAAGTGAGCACTACGTGTACAACCAGATAACGCAACGCAGACTAAAACCACAGAAAACGCAAATTTTCTCATTGTTATCTCCCTGTAGGTTAGGTGACGCTACCCATTTCCATAATTATCTCCACTGTCCGCTCCTGGCCGATTTCCGCCGGCCATGGGCGACACCTTTCGCTCCTAAACACTCTGCCGACGCATGCTCAGTACCGCCGCACCAAAGCCAATAAAGGTCGACCCCACCACCCGGTTCAACCATTTGGAAAATACGGGACGAATCAGCAGGCCTTTGGCGCGAGAGGCCAGTGCGGCATACAAACTCAAGGACGTCAGCGACAGGGCCATGAAGATCGCCGTGAGGATCAGAAATTGCGGCAGCAGTGCGGCGCTCTGATCAATGAACTGCGGGAACAGTGCGGTGAAAAACATCGTCGCCTTGGGATTGGTCGCCGCAGTCAGGAACGCCGACTTGTACAGTTTGCTGCGCGACGGCCTGTGGCGGGTTGGCTGGCCTTGAGCTTCGCCTACCAGCACCGGGGCCTTTTTCAACAACTGCTTGGCGCCCAGATAGAACAGATAACCGGCACCGGCAATCTTCACCGCGTTGAACATCCATTCGGAACTGGCCAGCAGCGCCCCGAGACCCAGCATGGCCGCCGCCGACAGACAGAACAGACCACTGGCGTTACCGAGTGACGACCACAGGGTGGAGCGCGGACCGTAGGTGATGCTGTTGTTCAATGCCATCAATGTCGCAGGACCCGGGCTGGCGATGGCAATACCCGCAACCAGGGTGAAGGCAAGAACCGAGTGAACATCCATTTTTCTGACTCGTCGGGAGTTGAAGGACCGATCCTACAAGGGTAATCAGAATGTTTCATCCCCAATAGTTCAACGTCTTTTGGCACACGCCGATACCTTTAAGGTATTCAGCAATACTTACTCAATATTAGACACCACAAACCAAAGGTAGGAAGCTAAAACGCACAACAACAATACTTAAAGAGCATCACCATGAACCCAGCCTGCGAACGCGCTCCTGCAGCATTCCCCTCAACCTTCCTCACGTTGATCGGGTAATGAACATGCAGTCCCACTCCTCCTGGATCGTCCTTTCCATCACTGCCTTCTACATGCTCAGCCTCGCGCTGATCAGCTTCGGTGTGCGTCGACACTCGCGTAGCGCCAATAACTACACCACCGGCGGCGGGCACTTTCCGGCGTTTCTGATCGGCTTTTTGATGCTGTCGGAATTCATCGGCACCGCCGTCAGTATCGGTACCGCGCAAACCGGCTTCAAAACCGGCATCTCCGCCGCCTGGAACCTGTTCGCCCTGGCCCTGGGCTTTGTGTTGTTCGCCTGGCTGCTGGCGCGCAAATACAAGGACCTGGGCGACAACACTATCTCCGGCGTGCTGTCGCGCAACTACGGGCAGAAAACCCGTTTTGCCACCTCGATCATCACCATCTTCGCCCTGGAAATCGTCGCGGTGTCCATCTATGCCAGCGGCGGCGCGGTGCTGGCCAGTGTGCTGCAGGTCGATCGCACGCTGGCGATCATCATTGTCGGTGTGGTGTCGGTGCTGTACGTCAGCATCGGCGGCATGCGCTCGGTTATCTATACCAACTTCGTCCACGCCAGCCTCAAGTACCTCGGCGTCGGGCTGGCGCTGTGGTTCGGCTTGAAACAGGTCGGCGGCATCAGCGCCCTGCGCACTCAACTGCCGCCCAGCATGTTCGACTGGACCGCCATCGGCTGGGGTCAGATCATCGCCTGGATGATCGCCGGCATCGGCTCGATCTTCTCCACCCAATATGTGATTCAAGCGGTGAACACGGTCAGTGACGCGGGCAAGGCGCAACGGGCGTGCTTCTATTGCGCGGGCCTGATGATTCCCTTCGGTATCGGCGCGGCCTTGATCGGCATGTGCAGCGCCGCCTTGTTTCCCCAGGTGGATTCGCTGCAAGCCTTTCCGCGCCTGATTGCGAGCATGGATCAATTGACCGCGGGCCTGGTGGTGGCGGGCTTGGCCGGCTCGCTGTTCGGCACCATCTCGGCGGTGAGCATGGGTTCGGCCACGTTATTGCTGCGGGACTTCTACGAGCCCTGGTTCAACCCGGAAAAAAGCGACGTCAAATCCCTGCGTTTTGTCCGGCTGGCAACCGTCGTCGTCGGCCTGCTGCCGATCGCACTGGCCCTGACCTCCGACAAGGTGCTGATGATCGCCTTCCTCGGCAAAGCCCTACGCGCGTCCCTGGCGGTGCTGGTGCTGATGGTGTTCTACGCGCCCAAATTCGGTACGCCGAAAGCCGCGTTCATCAGCATTATCGCCTCCCTGGTGGCGACCGTCGGATGGTTCCTGGCCGGCAATCCGTGGGGCATCGACAATGCCTATATCGCGCTGTTCACGCCGCTGGTGATCATGAGCATCGGCCACCTGATGCCACGCGGCACGAATGGCTCGCCCCTCAAAACCCTTGAACTGCCTTGATCCCGGCGCGCTAGTCAAACCCCGAGAGATCGAGCCGCCCCGGGCTTGATCTCTCTCAGCGCAGCAATGCTTGCACCACACGTCTTGACGGCGCCACCGCCCGCTGTGCCATCGCCTCCGGCAAGATCGACATGGTCAACGCCGATGTCGTCATTGAACCTCCCCTTTCACCAAGACCAGTAAATATGTATATTCGAATATACGAATATTCATATGTATTGCGCGACGCCACCATGAGCCTTTCCCCCGCCACTGTCTTCAAGTGCCTCGGTGACGAGACCCGCGCTCGGATCATGCTGATGCTCTGCGAACAGGGAGAGCTTTGCGTCTGTGAACTCATCTGGGCGCTGGACGATAGCCAGCCGAAAATTTCTCGTCATCTTGCCCAGCTACGCACCTGCGGACTGCTGGAAGATCGCCGCCAAGGGCAATGGATCTATTACCGCCTGCACCCGCAGTTGCCGGAGTGGGTCGAGGACATTCTCCAGGTGACCCTCAAGGCCAATCGAGCCTGGGTCGACCGGAGCACCGACCGCCTTACCTCCATGGCAGACCGTCCTGTTCGCCAGGCCGCTTGCTGCTGAGCCCGCGCCTGAGACAATCAAAGGTTGGCCGCCCTCTCACACTTCCCATCCCGCTCATACCCCAGGCCCTGCGGTTGAGCATCCAAGCCCAGGAGACAACGATGAAAGTTCTGTTCATGTGTACCGCCAATAGCTGCCGTAGCGTGCTCAGCGAAGGCCTGTTCAACCTGATGGCGCCTGAAGGGATGACGGCCGTCAGTTCCGGAAGCTTCCCCAGCGGGCACTTGAACCCTCGCGCGGTAAGCACCTTGCAAGGGCTTTGCGTGGACACTTCGGGACTCTATAGCAAGGGCTCGGAAAGCTTTGCCGACAATCCGCCGGACCTGGTGATCACCGTGTGCGACAAGGCCGGCGGCGAGCCCTGCCCGGTGTACTTCGGCCCCGCCATCAAGAGCCACTGGGGCCTGTCCGATCCGTCCGAGGTCAGCGGCACGGATGAAGAGGTCCAGGCCGCATTTGACGCGACGGTTGCGCATATCCGTCAGCGATTCGCCGCGCTTTTCTCTCTCAATCTCAAAGCGCTCAACCCAACCGAGTTGAAGCAGGCGCTGGACCGGATTGGTGAGCGCTGATGGAGGACGGCCCACACGCCTCCCCATAGGGAAGCTGTCTTCATATAAAAGTCGACGCCAGAATACATTGGGCAGCGCTTCAAACAACGCTTGATATGCCTGAAGTTATTTCTCATGGACGCCAATCCACCCCTCATGGATTATGCCGCTCAATGCGGCGGAGACCGCTAATGCAGAGCCGTTGGCCCCATCAGGCTGATTAGTGTGCGCATATCCTTCAGCCACTCAGGAGCCGAGCATGAATATCGCCAACTGGCTGGACGAAGCGGGCCTTCACCACCCGAAACGGGCGGCCTTGTTCGAGGGACGGCGGCCCGTCGCCAACTACCGCGCCTTTGTCGACCTGGTCCGGCACCGGGCCGCCTATCTGATCGACGAGCATGGTATTGCCCCCGGCGACCGGGTCGTCCTGTTCATGAAGAACTGTTGCGAGTACCTCGAACTGCTCTATGCCATCTGGTGGGCCGGCGCCGTGGCGGTGCCGATCGACTGCAAGCTGCATCCCGTCGAGGCCGCCTGGATCGTACGCAACGCCCAGGCCCGGCTGATCGTTACCGATGGCGGTCAAATGTTCGCGCCCGGGGCCCTGCCCCCGGTATGTCGAGAGCTGGATCGAGAGGACATGGGGGCCCTCACCTCGATCACTTCGCCGCCGCACACCCCCTATCCACGGCAGGCCGATGACCTCGCCTGGCTGTTCTACACCTGCGGCCCCAATGATCGCTTCAAAGGGGTGATGCTGAGCCACGGCAACTTGACGGTCATGTCACAGGGCTGTTCGCCCGATGTCGATCCGATCGACGCCGATGAGGCCGTGGTCTATGCCGCGCCGATGTCCCACTGTGCCGGGCTCTACAGCCTGATCCATGTGCGTCGGGCCGCGCGCCATGTCGTCCCGGAATCTCGCGACTTCAAGGTCGACGAACTGTTCGGGCTGGCGAGCGGATTCGGCAATATCGCGTTGTTCGTGGCCCCCGCCATGTTCACGAGCATGGTCGAGCACGCCCGCCGTCAAGGCTACAACGGCGGGGAAATCAAGACCATCATCTATGGCGACGCGCCCATCTACCCGACAGACCTGCGCAACGTACTGCTCAAGAACAGCTACGGCGAGCTCCTCAAGACGGAGCTGCGTCTGTGGTTGAAGGCCAGCGCCAATGACACCTGTGCTCACTGAAGCGCATTCTCGAGGCTGCGATTGGAACGACTGCGTACAGGGTGCTCGGCTCGTTCAGGTAGACGCAGGTCGATCACCTTGCTCAAGGCCTGGTCCGACAAATCCGGGTTATTGACCGCCAGCCGCACTTCGAGGAGATCCTCGAAACCGGGAAAAATGCTCAACCCATTACGCTGGGCCGCCTCGCGGGACACCATGCCGAGGCCGTCCATCTGCGTGATCAGCGAAAGGGTCAGGGTTTCGCTGCCGGAGTAAACCATTCGCTGAGCGGACTCATGGCTTCCGAGGCCCGCGTCGAGAAAGCGCGAGAAACTGTGGGAATACGGACAATCATCCGCCGGACGAACCAGGAATTTGTCGCCCAGAAACGCCAACGTATCGCTCTCATGACCGCAGTGAGCGCCCACCACCTGAATATGCACACCCGGCAGCACGATGCTCGGCAACCCGGGCCTTTGCGGGCCGATCAGCACCGCCAGATCGAAGCCTTCATTCTTGAGCTTGCTGAGGTTTTCCATCGACTCGGCGTAGCTGAACTCCAGCTGATGGTCGGGAAACGCCTCAATCAGACGCCCGATCATTCTCCGATTGAAGTCCTCCGACAGCGTGGTATTCAACGCCACCTTCAGCGTGCGTTGTCCGGCCCCCTTCAGCGCGGTGACTTTTTCGTCCATCTGCCGCGTGGCGACCAACACCTTGTCCATATAGGGTGTGAGCTCCGCGCCCTGCGGGGTCAGGGTCAGGCCCTTGTTGGACCGTCGAAACAGGCGAAAACCAAATTGTTCCTCGACCTTGTTCAACTGCGCGGCCAAGGCCTGCACCGTCAAGCTGGACTGCTGCGCGGCGGCCGACAACGAGCCGGTCTGCACGATGCGCATCAGGTTGCGTAAAGTTCTACTGTCCATGGGCTGATGCCCTCTAAGGTGAGCTGGCGATTGTCGTGTACCTTGCGGTCTATAGGGCGCCCTTTGAAACAACGGCTCACAGCGCACGCTTCCTGAAAAATGAACTGACATGACCGTTCGGCGCTTTTTTTGGCGCGATCGAAAATTCATATCTAGGGTTACGTAACTGGCGAAATGCCAGTCTGCGAGTATCGGAAAACCTGCTGTTACTGACAGCTAGTACCCAAGAAAATCAGGGATGGTTTGTGCTTGCGATCCTGTATTCGCTCGCCCTGAGTGACGAGTTGATCCCTGCGTTTCGTTGTTTTCTCTCAAGGATAGAAAGATGACCAACGTACAATCGATTCGCACGTTTTTTTCACATCCCCTCCTGGCCGCCGATCATCACAATCCGGTCATCAACACGCCCCCGAACATTACACAGTCAGCGTGGGCAACTCAACGGCGCGATTGAATCGTCGCCCACCACCGGTGCCTTCGCTAACGCGCAATTGCAAGCGGCCATTGTCGACGGGCAAAACATCGCCACGAAACGGGGTCAGCGTGCATAAGGGTGCCCCCCTTCCCGGAAGGAGGGTTTGGCAACACCACGGAAGGATCCATCGTTATGAATCGTTCAACGCCCCACGCTTTACCTCCTTACGGGACCGCCATCCAAGGCGCGATCGAGGAGGGCAATCTGCAGCAGATGAAGGCTTTGCTGAAGCAACGTGACTCAACGACGCCGCACTCGAAAGACCTGCAAACCGCGTATGAAAAGCTGGCCAAGGAAGTTTCCCGTTTAGAGAAGCTTTAGGGCCTTTCTCTCAATGCAATGGAGGCAATAACTATGTCTGGTTCTACTCAGCAACTTGTCGGCCTGTTCCCACTCAGTTATCGAATTGGCACCTCGGCCCCCGGGGCACAAAGCCTGACGCTCAATCTGCTGGTCTTTACGCCCGAGCAGAGTGTCAGTGGTACTGCCATCGTCACCCAGGCGATCAACCCGCCGCTCGATCTACAGTCGGATGTCTGGGGTGAATACACCTACATGACGGTCATGTCACCGGCCGTCAGCAAAATCCTGATTACCGCTCAAGGCAACCACGGCGGCCCCACTGCGAACACTGCCGTGAACTTCAAGTTGCACCTGGTGGTGGGCAGTGACTGGAAAGAAGGCGTGGCCAGCTACCACTACCAGGATGGCCAGCACCGGGTCAGCGTCAACAACGTCCCCGCCCACCTCAATGAACCGGTGCAATCCCGCTTCTTCCCACCCATGGGCCCTGGCCCGGTCATTCTGCCCTACCCACCGATTATGCCCCTGTACGCCGCGCCGATTCAGAGCGCCATTGCCAGCGGCGACCTGGCCCAGATGAAACACCTGGCCGGCCTCGCCAAACAGCAACTGGAGCAGCAACCCCAGTTGCAGAGCGCACTGGAAGCCGCGAAGGGCGAAATCAGCAGGCTGGAGCGGCGCTGACTGGCGGCGCGATCAGACTGAACTGTCCGCATACAATCAAGGGAGTTGCACCATGTCGATTGGACTTTTTCATACCCGCCTCATCACCCATACCCCACTGCTGGGTGCGCCGGTACTTACCCTCGATCTGCTGGTCGATACCGCTCGCAAGACCGTCACCGGAATTGCCAGTGTGTTCGCCAGTACCTACCCAACGGTTAATTTCCGCGCCAAGGTCTGGGGCAATTACTCCGAGGCCAAACTGACAGCCTCGGTGGAGAACCACATTGTCCTCACCTTGGAGGGTGGCCCAAGCAGACCGCCCAGCCAGATCGCCGAGACGTTTCATCTCAAGGGGATCCTCGGCGCGGATTGGGCCAGCGAGTTTGTCGACTATAACTACGTCGAGCATGGCCAAGAGCATTACGTCAGGCACGCCGCTGTCAGCCAGGCCGCCGTCGAGCAGCACGAGCCTGTGAGGCATCCCGTACTGCCGCTCTACGCCGTGGCGGTGCAGCAGGCACAAGCCAGTGGCGATCTGGCGCAGCTGAAATCCGTTGTCCACCTGGGAGAGCAGCAACTGGCGCATCACGGTGTGCTGCAAAGCGCCCTCGAGCAATTGAACGCTGAAATCGCGCGCCTGGAAGCACGCTAGTCCGTTTTGCCCGGGCGAGGCCGATTCTGGTCTCTCCCGGGTCTTTCCAACCAGAGGCAAATCCAACCGCGCCATCGACGCTAGGGAAGGCGCGAACACTTCGATGGACTCGTATCGCGCCGTGCCCGCGCGCAAGGATTTCCCATGTCAGACAGCCGCCCTGCCCGCTACCTCAGCGAGGCCGACCTCAAACGCTACGTACCGGTTCATGTGGTCTGGGAAATCACCCTGGCCTGCGACCTCAAATGCCTGCACTGCGGCTCACGCGCGGGCCATCGACGTCCCGATGAACTGAACACCCGCGAATGCCTGGAGGTGATCGACTCACTGGCGGCTCTCGGTACCCGAGAGATCACCCTGATCGGTGGCGAAGCCTATTTGCGCAAGGACTGGACGCAGTTGATCCGGGCGATCCACGATCACGGCATGTACTGCGCCATACAAACAGGCGGACGTAACCTGACGCCTGCCAAGATGCAGGCCGCGGTCGAAGCCGGCCTCAATGGCGTCGGCGTTTCGCTCGATGGTCTTGCCCCGCTGCATGACGCGGTACGCAACGTCCCGGGCTCCTTCGACAAGGCCGTGGACACCTTGCGCCGCGCCAAACAATCCGGGCTCGCCGTGAGCGTCAACACGCAGATCGGCGCGGCCACCTTGCCGGATTTGCCGGCGCTCATGGACACCATTATCGAGCTGGGCGCCACTCACTGGCAGATCCAGCTCACAGTCGCCATGGGCAATGCCGTCGATCACCCGGAGCTACTGCTACAACCCAGCCAGTTGCTTGAGGTGATGCCGTTGCTGGCGCGGCTTTACCGGGAGGGGGTCGATCGCGGCCTGCTGATGAACGTGGGCAACAACATTGGCTACTACGGTCCTTACGAACATCTCTGGCGCGGCTTTGGTGACGAGCGCGTGCATTGGAGTGGCTGCGCCGCCGGCCAAACGGTTCTGGCACTTGAGGCCGATGGCACGGTGAAAGGCTGCCCTTCCCTGGCCACCGTCGGCTTTTCCGGCGGGAACGTGCGCAACATGAATCTGCACGACATCTGGCATTACAGTGAAGGCATGCACTTCGGGCGCCTGCGCGGCGTCGAGGACCTGTGGGGTTATTGCCGCAGCTGTTACTACAACGATGTGTGCCGCGGTGGCTGCACCTGGACCTCACACTCCTTGCTGGGCAAGCCAGGCAACAACCCTTACTGCCATTACCGTGCGCTGGACCTGGAAAAACAAGGGCTGCGAGAACGAATCGTGAAAATCGAGGACGCCCCGCAGGCCTCCTTCGCGGTCGGGCGTTTCGACCTGATCACCGAGCGTATCGACACCGGTGAAAAAGTCAGCAGCGTCAGCGATAGCGGTCAGGTGATCAAACTGGCCTGGGCCAATCAAGGGCAGAAATCGCCGGATGAAGGACGTATTCCCGTGCAACTGGCCCTGTGCCGTGGCTGTTTGCAATACATCTATCCCCACGAGTCGACCTGCCCGCACTGCCAAGCGGATGTGGCTGCCGCAGAAGCGGAACACCAGGCCAACCGCACCAGACAACAGGCCATCATGAATACCCTGACGGGTCTCCTGGGGATTGCACCTAGCACCTTGATGTAGCTATGGCGCAACGAGGTGCTGGCTACGGGGAGGTTTGAGCAGCGTTGCCAAGATGGCGGATGGCTGCGCGCCGCTGATTACCGTGTCGCCGGACTGGATGGCCGGTGTCAGGCGCCCACACCATGCGCTGGTTTCGCGTTCGGCCTCCACAAGCGCCTTGACGCCGTCTTCGCTGCGCAGAAAGTTCATCGCCAGGTGCCGCTCTTCGGTGTCTTGCGGGAGCAATGCAACCAGCGACGCTGGATCGCTGATGTCTTTGCCCTCGCAAAAAAGCGCATGGTAAATGCCTTCAAACAGGGTTTGGGTGCATTGCCCCCTATCCCTCTGCCACCGCATGAGCCGAAGCGCGCGTTCCGTATCCGGCATCGTGGTGATCCGGCTGAAGTCCAACGAAATACCGAACTGCGCGGCGGCAAGGGAAAGGGCTTCTTCATGGGCTTTGGCTTGGCTGCCGAAGCGATTCTCCCGGTAGGTGCGATAGTCCATGCCGACCTGGGCTGCCGGGTGCGACCGACACGCCTGGTAGTCGACAGGCAGGATGACCCCGGTGGTAGCCATGGCTTGGCGCAGGCGTTTTTCACCGACCCAACACCAGGGATTGAGGAAATCAAAGGCCAAGGCGATGAACGTGTTTTTCATGTGGATCGACCGAAATGTCCAGTGACCCGACTTTAGGTGAAATGACCCGCTCCGAGTAGATATCCGAAGCGCAATGCAGTGTTGCGTGGGCGCTGTCATCCCCCTCAGTAGCTGAGGATTTCCTCGAGAAAGGCGATAAAAACCTTCACCCGGCTGGATCCTCGATGGTTTGGCAAATACAACACGTTGATCATGCCATTGGCCTCGCCCGGGTTGGCCTCGTAGTTGGCGAGTACGCGGGTCAGAAGTCCTTGTCGTACATCCTCGGCCACCAGCCAATCCGCCAGCAACGCAATGCCTCGGCCACTCAAGGCCGCCTCACGGAGGATATCGGCATTGTTGCTTTCTAGCCGTCCCTGGACATTGATGCGAATGCAATCTTCCGGGCTGCGAAAAACCCAGCCCTGATGCAGGCCCTCGTAATCGAAGCGCAAGCATTCGTGATTCAAAAGCGCCTGTGGCTGCAAGGGAATGCCGGCTCCGGCCAAATAGTCGGGGCTTGCAACGATCCAGCGTTCGAACCGGCCGATCGGTTTACTGATAATGTCTTCGCTGGCCAATGAGGAGCCCAAGCGAACGGACAGGTCGATTCGCTCCTTCAACAGATCGGTCATTTGGTCGCTCAGCGACAGGCTCACGTCGAGTTCTGGGTACTGGGCAAGCAGGCGCCCTATGTGCGGGGCTATGACCCGCCGGCCAAACTCGACCGGTACGCTGACCCTCAGGCGCCCGCGGGCCACGGCGTTGCGGTCGGCAACGGCCGTGTCTGCCTCGGCGAGGGCATCCAGGATAAAAAGAGCCTTTTCGAAGTACGCTTGTCCCGCGACGGTGGGGCTGGTATTACGCGTCGTACGATTGAGCAATGACGCGCCCAGCTCCGTTTCGAGGCTGGCGACCTGGCGAGTGACTGATGAGGTTGAAACGCCGAGTTTACGCGCCGCAGCAGAATAGCCACCGCAGCGCACGGTTTCGACGAACATACTCAACGCAAGCAGTTTGTCCATGGCCCAAACTCCGATGTTGTGAGCGACTGGACCCAGTGGCTCAACCGATATACCTGGTTGGATGCATTCTGAACAAGCCTCGCGTGTTTGCCTTGAAGGGTTGTGCTGGCAAGCCTCACAACTTCGCACTAATGCGCAGGCGGCTGAAAAACAGCACGGCCGCCACGGCGGGTATCAAAGCAGCCAGGCAGACGAACAGATTCCATCCCAAGCGTTCGTAAAGCGGGCTCGCCAGCACTGAGCCCAAGGCTCCGCCAAGGAAAATACTCGTCATGTAGACCGCATTCAAGCGAGCGCGACTCTGCGGATCAAGAGCATAGACCTCACGCTGTCCCAGCACCATGTTCAGTTGAACGGCAAAGTCCAACAGCACGGCGCTAACCACCAGCCACAGGTAACCCGAGGCCGGCAGTGCCGCAATCAATAGCGATGCCGGCGCCAGTAGCAGGGCGATGAGGCTACCCCGCTGCGTATGACCGGCATCCGCCAGGCGTCCTGCAATCGGAGCCGCTATCGCCCCGACCGCGCCCACCAGGGTAAACAGGGCTACCTGTGTTTGGCTGAAATGGTGATGACGGATGAGTTCGACAGGCGCAATCGTCCAGAAAATGCTGAAGCTGGCAAAGAGCAATCCTTGATACAAAGAGCGTTCGCGAAGCACGGCATAACGGCGCGCGAGGCTGAAGATCGAACCGATCAACGCCCCGTAGCTGGCACGGTGAGCGGGCATTCGTTGCGGCAGGGCAACCCCCATCAAGAGCGCGATCATCGCCATCAGGGCGGACGCACCAAAGAACACCCCGTGCCAGCCGAACGACTCGGTGAGCGTGCTGGCAATCGGGCGGGAAAGCAGAATCCCCAACAGCAAGCCACTCATGATGTTGCCCACCACTTGGCCGCGGGATTTTTCCGGCGCCATGTGCGCCGCCAGTGGCACCAGGATCTGCACGGCCACCGACGTGAGGCCGATCAGCAACGAACAGATCAGAAAGGTTGAAGGCGTCTGGCTCAGCGCGGCACCGGCCAGGCACAAGGAAGCCGCCAGCGAGAAGCCAACCACCAGCCGACGATTTTCCATCAGGTCGGCCAGGGGCACCAAAAAGAACAGACCCAATGCGTAGCCGAGCTGAGTCAAGGCAACAATGAGGCTGGCGTGCTCGCTTGACAGGCCAATCTGGGGCGCAATCAGTTCAACGATGGGCTGGGCGTAATACAGGTTGGCAACGACGGCGCCGCAACAGAACGCAAGCAAAACGACCATCGTGGTGGACAGGGTTGGCGACGTGACAGGCGTCGCCTTCAGATCAGACGTTGTGGAGCTGCCAAGGGACATGGCCACACCTCATTAGGGGTTGAATGGATGTCGCTAGCCTAGGTGCCTGTTTGCAACTTAGGAATCAGGCGGCGGAGCAACACTACGATGCGCGAGGCGCAATGCTCGGCGCAGCTGCAGTTGGCGCAACACACCGTTGCGCGGCGAGGTGATACCCCGCTTCGGCATGCCTGCCTACCCTTCCCGTTTCGAGCACAACGCTGGCGAAGGATGAGCAAGCATGAACAAGAAAGGTCTGTGGCTAGGTGGGCTTACCCTCGCCGTCTGTGGCGCCGCTTTAGCCGGTGCACTGATGTGGCGACCCTCCCTGCCCCCCGTCAAGCAACCTGCGCCGCGCAATGCCGAGCAGATCCGGCGCGGAGCGCTGGTGGTCGAGGCCGGCGATTGCGCGGTCTGCCATACGCGCCCGGGTGGCGAGTATCTGTCCGGCGGACTCCCGCTGGTGACCCCCTTTGGCACGCTCTACAGCACCAACATCACACCCGACGATCGCACGGGTATGGGTCAATGGTCCCTGGAGGCGTTCGAGCGGGCCATGCGTCACGGCGTATCCCGTGATGGGCATTTTCTGTATCCGGCGTTTCCCTATGCCCATTATCGCCGCATGAGCGAAGACGATCTGAAAGACGCTTATGCCTATTTGATGAGCGGACCGCCAGTGGACTCGCCCGCCAGGCCGAACCAGATGAACTTCCCCATGAACATTCGGCCGCTGGTTTCGTTCTGGAACCTGCTGTTCCTTCATGGCGCACAAGCACAGCCGGAGTCGGGGCAAACGGCACAATGGAATCGAGGGCGGTATCTGGTCGAAGGGGCCGGGCACTGCGCGGGATGCCATTCACCGCTCAACCTTTTGGGCGCCGAAAAGTCCGGGCAATCGCTGGCCGGCGGTACGGTCGATGGCTGGGAGGCGCCTTCCCTGCTGGGTTTGGCCCAAGCGCGCAAGCCCTGGAACACTCAACAACTGGTGGACTATCTGCGTGGCGAGGTGGTGGCCGATCATGGGGCGGCGGCCGGCCCCATGAGACCGGTCAGCCTGGGCCTGGGAAAAATGCCCGTCAGTGATGTGCAGGCCATTGCCGAATACCTGCTGAGCCTGGGTGCGCACACTCCAGTTGAAACACCCTCGCCGACGCCTGACACCCAAGCCCTCGATCCGACGGCACGCAATGAAGGGGCCGCCCTCTTCCAGGCGGCCTGCGCCGGCTGTCATGGAGCAGGCGCCCCCATGCGTTCGATCGACGGGCGTCCTGATCTTGCCGACACCTCAGCCCTGCGCTCCGCCAGTTCGCGCAACTTCGTGAAGACGGTACGGGAGGGCATCGCCATGACCCCGGGCGCTTCAGGCCCCGGCATGCCGGCGTTTGCCGCCCTTCTCAACGACGCCCAACTCACGGTGCTGGCGACATACCTGCGCGCTCGCGCCGAGCCGGATCATCCCTGGGCCGACCTCCCAGAAACTATCGACGACTTACGCGAGGATGCGCAATGAGCCGCATGACCCTGAATGTCAATGGAGCGTCCCACGTGCTGGACATCGACGCCGACACGCCCCTGCTTTATGCCTTGCGCAACCAGCTTGAGCTCAATGGCGCAAAGTATGGCTGCGGGCTTGGCCAGTGTGGCGCCTGCACGGTGATCGTCGACGACAAGCCGATCTTCTCCTGTGTCACCCCTTGCTCAAGTGTGCAGGGCAAAAAAATCCGTACCGTGGAAAGCCTGGGTACAGCCGATCAGCCCGGCGCCTTGCAAAAGGCCTTTATCGAAAAACAAGCCGCACAATGCGGCTACTGCATCGCCGGAATGTTGATGCGCGCCCAGGCACTGCTGGAGCGCAATCCCAACCCTGACGAGCAGACAATCACCACTCACATGGCGCCGAACCTCTGCCGTTGCGGTACACATTTGCGAATCATCGACGCCATCCGTGCCGTCGCCGCGTCGGGAGCACACCATGAAGAACAACGCTAACGTCGATCTCGAGCGGCGCGCCTTCCTGCGCAACGGTTCCTTGCTGGTGGCGTTCTCGCTGCTACCGGTTGCCGGCAATGCATGGGCCGACACCGAGGTGGATACCCTCGGTACGCTGGTCCTGGCTCCAGACCTGGCCGGCAGCTTGCGCAGCAACCCTTACCTGGATGCCTGGATACGCGTCGATGCGCAGGGAATAACCGTCTACACCGGTAAGGCCGAACTGGGTACCGGGGTGAAAACCGCCTTGTTGCAGATCGCCGCCGAGCGTCTGGAAGTGGCGCCCGACACCATCAACATGCTGACTGCCGACACCGCGTTGACACCCGATGAAGGCTATACCGCGGGGAGTCACACCATCGTCGACAGTGGCACGGCGTTATTCAATGCCGCGGCCCAGGTGCGCCAATTGCTGGTGGAGTCCGCGGCCAGGCGTTGGCACGTCGAGCCTGATGGGCTGGTGACCCGTGATGCGCTGATTCAAGGGCCCGACGGGCAGCGCATGAGCTACTTCGAGGCCGTCGGCGGCGTGGATCTGCATCGCCATGCGCTGCCGAAATCGCCAACAAAGGCCCCTGGAGAATTCAGCCTGATCGGGCACTCATTGCCTCGCCTGGACATCCCGGCCAAGGTCAGTGGCGGTGCCGCATTCGTACAAGACATGCGTTTGCCAGGCATGCTGCATGCCCGACTCATCCGGCCACCCAGGCCAGGTTGCCAACTGCTGTCGTTTGATCCCGACGCCTTGCAAAGCCTGCCTGGTGTGGTGCAGGTCGTTCATGACGGCAACTACCTGGCCGTCGTTGCGAAGGACGAATGGCAGGCCGTGAAGGCGATGCGCGCGGGGTATGCGCAGGCGAAATGGAGCGAAGGCGTTGCGCTGCCCGACGCACGCAGCATCCATGCGTTGCTCCCGCACTTGCCGTCGCGCCGTTACCCCATCAGCCACACGGGCAGTCCGGCGGCGGTCCCGGGATCGGGTTATCGGGCACGGGTGACCAAGCACTATCTCATGCACGGTTCTATCGGCCCGTCCTGCGCGGTGGCCTGGTTAAAGGATGACGTGCTCACTGTCTGGACCCACTCCCAAGGTGTCTATCCGCTACGCGCGGGTATCGCGCAAATGCTCGGGTTACCCCTGGAACGGGTTCGCTGCATCCATACCGAAGGGTCCGGCTGTTACGGCCATAACGGCGCGGATGACGCGGCGGCGGACGCCGCCCTGATTGCCATGGGCGTGTCCGGCTCTCCCGTGCGGGTTCAATGGATGCGCGAGCAGGAAAACCTCTGGGAGCCCTACAGCTCGGCCATGATCACCGAGGTGCAGGCAAGCCTGGATCAAGACGGCCGGATCCAGGATTGGGCCTACGAACTGTGGACGACCCCGCACAACGAACGCATCGTCAATGCCGGTCGCCTGTTACCGGCACGCTTGCTCTCCAAACCCTTCACCTCGGCCCCATCGGTGCCTATCGCGCAACCGGAAGGCGACGGTGACCGTAACGCCGTGCCCCTGTACAACACGGCCTCGACCCGTATCGACATGAACTTCATCACCCTGATGCCATTTCGCACCTCGGCGATGCGCTCCCTGGGTGCGCACATCAATGTCTTCGCGATCGAAGCCTGCATGGACGAGCTGGCGGCGCGCGCCGGCGTGGACCCCGTCGCTTTGCGCCTCGCCCATTTGGATGACCCTCGCGCTCGAGCGGTGATAGAGCGAGTGCGGGACGACTTCGGCTGGACAACCCAGCCCGTCAAGCCGGGCGTGGGGGTCGGCTTTGCCTTCGCGCGGTACAAAAACATCATGGGGTATTGCGCCCTGGCGGTGCAGATCAACGTTCACCCTCAAACCGGTGACATCGTGGTTGATCGGGTGGTCACGGCCGTGGATGTCGGACAGATCGTCAGCCCCGACGGCCTGCGAAACCAGATAGAGGGTGGGATTGTGCAATCCACCAGCTGGACGTTGTTCGAAGCCGTCGATTTTGATGCCGCAGGCGTCCGCAGTTATGACTGGAGCGGTTATCCGATCCTGCGTTTTCCACAATTGCCACGGCGTGTCGAAGTGCATTTGCTCGATCAGCCAGGCCAGCCATTTCTGGGCGCCGCGGAGATCGTGCAAGGCCCGATGGCGGCAGCCCTCGGCAATGCCCTGGCCCACGCCACTGGCCGACGGCCTTTGCAACTGCCCCTGACCCGGTCGCTTTGAATGCGGCCACCATGACCGAGCGTGAGCGCGGTCTGGTGGCCTCGACCCAGACCGGTGTTGCAACTCACGCAATACGGTTTGGCGAAGAGTGCTGATTATCAGCGTCCGGTCCAGCCCTTAGAGTAGGTCGAAAAGGAGGACCTACCATGGGCACGTTTACAACTCACCCTCAACGACCTGCCGGGGCACCTCGTGCCCTGGTGATTGGCGGATCATTGGGCGGGCTTTTCGCAGGTAATCTGCTGCGCCAGATCGGCTGGGACGTCGATATTTTCGAGCGTTCTTCCCACGACCTCGACAGTCGAGGCGGCGGCGTAGTGCTGCAGCCGGAGGTGGTCGAAGCGTTTCGCAAGCTGAACGTTCCATTGACCCACCTGGAGATGGGCGTTCGCTCGCAGTACCGCACCGTGCTGTATCCGGACGGCCGTGTCCAAAGCAAAACCTTGGCCCCGCAAGTCCAGACGTCCTGGTCACTGCTTTACACAACCTTGCGCCAGGCCTTCGGCAATGAGCGCTACCACCAGGGGAAAATCCTGGTGGACCTCGATCAGCCAGAAGCCGGCCGGGTGGTGGCCGTGTTCGAAGACGGCGAACGCATCGAGGCTGACTTGCTCGTCGCCGCTGATGGCGGTAACTCGCAGGTACGTCAATTGCTCTGGCCAGAATACCAGCCTGGCTACGCCGGCTATGTTGCCTGGCGCGGCCTCCTGCCAGAAAGCCGTTTGCCCGAGTTGCCGGCCCAGGTGTTGGCGGGTGACTTCGGTTTCGCAAACGCCGGCGGCTCGCACATCCTGGGCTACCTGGTACCCGGTGAACACAACGATATTCGTCCCGGACAACGCTACTACAACTGGGTTTGGTATCGGGTTGTCGAGGAGCCACTCATCGGCGATCTCATGACCGACGCCAATGGGCACAAGCGCGACTATTCGGTACCGGAAGGGCTTCTCGCGCCGGCGTGGCGCGAGCATGTCTGGAGGGAAGCCGACAGCCTGCTGCCCCCCGCTTTTCGGGAGGTGGTGCAAGCCACCGAACAGCCTTTCGTGCAAAGCATCCGCGATTTGGCGATGCCACGGATGGTTGATGGCCGGGTGGTCCTACTCGGCGATGCGGCCGCCATTCCCCGGCCGCACACCGCCGCCAGCACCTCCAAGGCGGCATTCAACGCACTCGAACTGGCCCGGTGCCTGAGCCAGGCCCCAGACGACACGGATCGCGCCCTGGCGAACTGGGAACCGGCACAGATTGCCTTGGGGCAACGCCTGCTCGCCCAGGGCCAAGCCATGGGCGATCACCTGATGTTCCACCGTCCGACCCTTCACACTGGCAGGCGCTGAATGACCGATGAAGTCCATCAGGCAGGCGGATAGATGTTCTATCCTTCCATCCAACCAACCACCGACTCCGGACATCAAAATGCCCGCCCCCGAATCCGCCCTCCTGCAAAGCTGGCAGCACAACGCCCAATCCTGGATTGAAGCAGTTCGCGGCGGCGCCATCGAAAGCCGCCGCCAGGTCACCGACCAGGCCATCCTGCTGGCGGTGCTGGGCCGCCAGCCCGAGCGTGTGCTCGACCTGGGCTGCGGCGAAGGCTGGCTGTTGCGGGCACTGGCGACACGCGGCATCGACACGGTCGGAGTGGATGGCGATGCGACGCTGGTCGAAGCCGCGCGGGCGGCGGGCTCTTCGCCGGTGCATCTGGCGAGCTATGAAGCGTTGGTGGAAGCGAAGGTGGATATCGGCCGCGACTACGACCTGATCTGCGCCAACTTTGCCCTGCTGCATCAGGACATCATTCCTCTGCTTGCCGCCATGAACGCCCTGCTCGCCCCCGGCGGCGCGCTGGTGATCCAGACCCTGCATCCGTGGACCGCGGCGGCGGGCGACTATCAGGATGGTTGGCGGAACGAGACCTTCGATGGATTCAAGGGACAGTGGCAAGCCATGCCCTGGTATTTCCGTACCTTGTCCAGTTGGCTGAATGCGCTGGACATGGCCGGTTTTCGGTTGGGCACTTTGCAAGAGCCGCAGCACCCGCAAAGTCCCGTACCGCAGTCCTTGCTGTTGGTGGCCGAGAAACGGGAGTAAGCCACACGGCTGCCTACTTGCCCGTCTCCTCGGCTGGGTCCTTGCCCTGAAAGCCGAGAGAGTATTTCAACGCCCGTTTCTGCTGGGTTTGCGGATCCGGCAAACCGATGGTCTCCGGGTTCGCAAAACCCGTGACGCCGCCCGCGGTATTGATCGCATCAAACAGAAAACTGAAGCCTTGTTTCAGCGAGCTCTGGGCAATGCCGTGGCACCCCATGCAGCCGCCCATGGTCTGGCTTCCCGTGCTGTGATCGTAATCCGGCACCTTGATGTTCTTCATCATGCGCATATTGGTCAGGGTTGGGGTGTCCTGGGGGAATTTATTGCCGCCGCGAAAGAGTTGAATCCCCGGCTGGCTGCTTTCGACCAGGATATTGGCCAGGTAATAATCCGGGTCGGTTTCCGTGCTCGACGGGATGGCCTGCACCCCTTTAAGCCGGTAGTGCTTCCAGACCGAATTGTTGAACGCACTGCTGCCGTCCATGAGCTGCTTGACCTGGTTGTTGACCGCCGTGACTTCGGAATAGGCAGTTTGCGGTTGCACGACACGGATCGGGCCGGCCTGCCCCTTGGGGATCCCGTTAGTGCCGGAGTAGATGGGCGGAACATGGGCCGAATCCGCAACATCGCCCTTGGGCAGGGTAACGCTATGGAGGGTGTTGCCATCAGAGAAGGTCGCGACCGGCGCTGAACTGCTCTCCGGCAAGTAGGCAACCTTGTTGTAGTTGGCGATGTAGTAGAGCCCGGTCGGCGACTGGTCGGGCAAGGTCATCGCGTCCTCATGTTCGAACGTGGCGAATATGAAGGTCGGGTAGTTGGGCGTCTTGTGGATAATATGCAAGGCGACCAGCGCGTATTCTTCGTTGTACGCCACGGGCGCCTTATCCTCACCGTGATAGGTCACCACCGTCGCCGTATAGTAGCGAGCGCGCTGCGCCACCGGAATGTCCGCCAACTTGCGCCATGCAGCCTTGACCTCCACCGCGCCATTGGGCAGAACGATATGATCCGGGTAGCTGCTCAGGCTTTTCGCATACGCGTAAATGACAGGGTTGGCCTTGGCCTCAAAGAGGATCTGGCTGTCGTTTGAAGGGGCATAGTTGCTCCCGTTCATTGCCGCTCGTGGCGGGTTGACCGGAAAAAATATCGCGTTCTGCCCTATTTGAGTCGCCTCATCCAGATTGTTGTAATGGGCATAGCTGGCACCTGGCGCCAAGGGCGCACCGTTGGGGAAACCGACATAGCTGTATTGCGGGCTGGAAGCAAACGGACGCGTCGGGCCGCCCACGGCGTTTTTCCCTAGCGCCGGAAACAACTCGGTGCGATGGGCGAAGGTTTGCCACAACAAGGGGCTGGAAGATTGTGGCACCTTGCCCGAATCGGCAAAGCTGCTGCCGGGATTGCCGACGCCGCGGTTAGCCGGCAACGGTGTGTTGGCGGCATTGTTCAGGGCGATAAAGCTGCGCCAGGCAAAGGTTGCATAGTCGGTATGGCTAAGGCCCGTGGCCAGGTCCGCGGGCAGTTGCGGGTTGTTCGTGGTCAGATCGTTTGTGGTGATGGCATAGGAAGCGCCCAATCCCGATGGATAGGCGGAACCCACCGCGAAGCGCTTGGAGAAATACTCATTCCAGTGCAGCCCATCGTTTGAATAAAACGTATTGGCGCTGCTGCTGATAAACACGCGCTCACCGATCATCGTTGCACTGTTCAGGAAACCCCTGGGCCCCTGGCTGGTTATCCCCGTCAGCGCTTGCCGCGTGCCCCACTGGCCAGCCCGATCGTAAGTGCGGGCGAACATGGCGCCATTTTCAAAAGCGTAATAAGCCCACAATTGACCGTTATAGACAACGGGCACCATGGTTAGAATTTTGTCGGCACTTTCCTGGAAGGCCAGATTTTCCCGGCTCCACGCAACACCGTCATTCGAGGTGACATAATAAACAGCGTTACCTGAGTTTTCGCTATACAAGACAAAGAGCTGTCCGTTATACACAATCGGTTTGTTATTGATGGCCGTATGGAGCGTAGTGATAGGCCTGGCCGTGGACCAGCCGGTGCCGTTTTCGGAGCTGACGGTCTTCAAGCGGCCCTGGGGATCGGTAAAGGTCAGTACCAATTTTTGATTGAACACGCTCACCGAGACATTACTGAAAATACTGTCCACACTGATAGTTTGTGTGGGAGACCAGCTTTTTCCTTCTGCCGAGGTGGCATAATTTATATGCCTTTGGTCATTGTTGTTGGCCCAGAACATATAAACCTTACCCTTGAACGACTGCACCGAGGGTATATAAAACGCCTGGGGTCTGAAGGGCACCGTACTTGTCGAAGAAGGAATGCCGCTGGAAGCCTCTGGATGATCAAAGACATCGACCGTGATCCCCACGCCTTGTTGCGGTGTGGCGATGATCACACTCTCCGCATAAGCCGACGAGACCGCCAGCAAGCCACACAGGCACAGCATCAGCCGAACAAGCATTGTTTTAACGCTCATATATTCACTCCTTTGAGTTAGCGGTGACTACAGGGCGTGGGGACGCCCTGGTCGGCGTAGCGGTTCCATTGCTTCATCCACCTGCGCGGCCACTCTACTTATCGGCCGTTGCCTCCGCTGCCTTGGCCATGTTTTCGGCCGTGGCGTCGACCGAGTTGCCTGCGATGGTGTACAGATAAAGTGTGGTGACGAATCCGGGTGCGGCCGACAGGGCTACATCGACTGGAGCACCCGCGTTATCCGGTATCAACTTCGCGCTCGTGTCCTGTTCTTCGTTCAGCTCCTGCTCCACCCGCAGGTGATAGCGGGTAAATTGGACAAACTGAGGGTCGGTTATCGCGGTGGCCGCCAGAGGGTCCCAAAAATACAGGTATTTTCCGATACCGGGCGCAATGGTCGAGCTTTGCAGCACGTGGGTGAGGAATTGAGCAACCGGATTGGAAATACGGGAGAGCTGGTTCACGAAATTCTGCGTAATGGGAATAAAGTTACTGGCGTTCAGCGCAACCAATTGAATGGGGACCCCACCATTGAAGACATAGTGAGCACCCAGTGGATCCAGGAAGATGTTCCACTCGGCAACCTGGTTGGTGTAGTAAGGCGCATCGCCCAGGGCGTCAATGATATTACCGCCCGCGCCAGGCTGGACGTACTCCGACAACAAATTCCCGCCCATCATGACGATGCGATCTATTTTGCTGAGCAACAAATGTTGCAATGCATTGTCGGTTTTGGCTTGCTGGAACAAATGCCCCCAGGTCGTACCACCACCGATCATTAACACCGTAAATTTATGAGTGGATTTTTCCAATGTTTCCCTTAAAAAAACGAGCGCATCGGCTCGCGTGGGATTTGGGTTTTTCCCTGGAAACAGGGCGTCGTAATGGTGATCCGCCGCCTGGCGTGTTTCGAAGGGAAAAGTATTGCTATACACCATGGGGCGCTGAAGACCGGCAGCGACGGGAATGCGCTCTATCTCAGGGTCATTAAACAAAGTGAGGAAGTTACTGACGTTTTCAACGCCGTGACTCAAGTGAACAGCCCCCACCCCCGTCACGGTGATGCCTTCGACCTTGACCGCGTGATGTTTTAGCAAATACGACATGGCCATGTAATCGTCGAAATCGACATCGGTATCGATGAGTACATGGGTGAGCGGTTGCGCAGACATAGTGCTAGCCTCCTGGCTAATAAAAAATCACGTCCGATGTCAAAGAGAGGAACAATCATTTTGTCCGCCCACAGCCAACGGTGCCGAACGACTCAGCTTTTTCAGGCAAATATTTAACAGTGGCGATTCCACTGTAGATGGCCATTTAATACCTGTCTAGGGATCAGCACGATTAATCTATTTATCTAATAATAACAATGCACTATGCGTCCACCGCGATAGATTTATGACGTGCATGACCCACCGGTGTCCCCCTCTTCACTGTCATGCAAATGATGGCACTTTCCTGAAAATGGCCTACACCTGATTAGCAAGGAAGAACGGCCAGCGATCGACAGGAGTCGATAGTCAGCATCCCCCGCCCTCCCTGCACACACTCCGTTTCCTCTTTGTTGATCATTCCTGGCCAATCGGCGGGGATTGAACTCAGTCGTCCGGCGCCGCCGAGGAGGTAGACCAACCCGATACCCGATACCCCGTTCACCCGTGAAGCCCGTCTCGGCGATCAAACCGGGACCCTGACCAAAAATAAATGAAGGAAGCCCCCGCATTGACAGGCATAAGCCCAAACGATGCCAGGCGTTTTCCCTATCAAGGAGATGATCGATGAACCAGCCCCTAGCAAAGCTCACAGCATTCGCGGCGGCGGCCGCGTTGTTCAGCGTCGCCGCCCAGGCCGGCACCTACCCGGACTATGGCTACGCTCCACCCGACACCTATACCGGTGCCAAATTCGTCCTCAGCCAGAGTTATCCCACCACACCGCCCAAAGGCCCGCTGCCGGAGTTCTTCAAGAAGCTGCCGACCAAGCAGGACAATAATTTTGAGACCTGGCGCGCCTACATGGACGCGGTGAAAAACTACTGCCTGGAAGGTAACGTCGACGTCAATTGGGACGTTCAGAAAAACAAGGTTCGCCAGTGGTATCACATGCCGTGGCAGCACTATGGTCCCCTGGGGCGTGAGGGCATCCATGGCCTGACCAAGGAAGCGCAGATTCAGTCCCAGCAACTGGCCTCGACGCAAACCGCCACCGGCCAGACTTACGCCGTGGGTATCTACAACGACATCGGCGCCTACACCATCGGCCAGGTCTGGAAAGACCCGCAGAACCCTGATCCGAGCTACACCTCGCAGCCCAACAGCTTCCCCAACGGTACGGTCGTGTGCAAGGCACTGTTTGCCGACATCGACCGCAACACCGTGCCGTTCCTGGTCAACCCGGTGTTGTGGCAGGGCTATATCACCGACACTTTCACCTCCGCCAATCGCGAGGTGAAGGATGTTGCCCTGATCCAGATGGACATTGCCGTGCGTGATACCCGCATGAAGGAGACCGGCTGGATCTTCGGCACCTTCCAGTACAACGGCGCCAAGACCGGCAAGGCCGGTTGGGACAACCTGGTACCGGTGGGGATCATCTGGGGCAACGATCCAAAAGAAACCGGCAATGACTTCACCAACCCGAAACCGACCGTCACCAAGATCAACCCGGCGCTGCAACAGACCGCCATCAACGCCAACACCCAGGAGCTGCCGCCGACCCACCTGGGCTGGAACGGTCGCCTCAACGGTCCCGTGGACAATCCCAACAGCTCCTGCCAGAGCTGCCATATGACGGCTGAGTCGCCGCAAGTGGCGATCATGAATCCGCTGTTCCAGAAAAATCCGCCACCGGTGGGTTCGCCTGACTGGATGAGATGGTTCCAGAACATTCCGGCAGGCCATCCATTCACCCAGGGTACCAAGAGCACGGATTTCAGCCTGCAGATGGCGGGCGGACTGGTGAACTTCTATCAGTGGAAGTGTGACATGGGCGGTATCTACGAGAACGGCATCAACGCTTGCGCGAAAGCCGCCGGCCTGAAGTTGAAGATGCTGAAGTCTGGCGATGGCACGCCGCAGCCAATGCAACGCGTGATCCGCGATCCAAGCCTGGAACAACTGCTCCAGTAACCGGTGACAACCTCCGGGCACCGGGTGCCCGGAGGCTGACCCACACCCTCGGCAACAGCCATGGCCGACGGCCCCTTTGGGGCCGCCGCCATTGGGTTGCAGCTAGATCCCGAAACGGTCACGCATGGCGTAATACGCGGCGCCCATGGCCGTGAGCGGTGCCTGGAAGGTCCGCCCACCGATCATTGGCATGTGTGGCAAGGAGGCGAATGCGTCGAAACGCTCGGCGTCGCCGCGAATCACTTCCGAGATCAGCTTGCCGGCCAGGTGCGAGCAGGTGACGCCATGGCCGCTGTAGCCTTGCATGTAGTAGGCGTTTTTCTCGATGCGACCGAATTGCGGCATGCGTGACATGGTCAGCAGGAAATTGCCGGTCCAGCGGTAGTCGATTTTCACGTCCTTCAATTGCGGGAAGGTCTTGAGGATTTTCGGCCTGATCAGTTGCTCGATGTCGTCCGGTTCACGGGCGCCATAGACCACCCCGCCACCGTACAGCAGGCGGTTATCGGCGGTCAGGCGGTAGTAATCGAGCAGGTAGTTGCAGTCTTCGACACAGTAGTTGTGGGTGATCAGGCTGCGGGCGATTTTTTCCGACAGTGGCTCGGTCACGACAATTTGCGAACCGCAGGGCATGCTTTTGCGGGTCACGCGACTGTCGAGGTCCTGGGGCAGGTAGGCGTTACCGGCAATCAGCAGGTACTTGGCCCGAACCACGCCTTTGGCGGTGCGCACGCTGATCGGCTCGCCATAGGTGATCTCCACGGCGGCCGACTGTTCGAAGATCCTGCCGCCCAGGCCGATAAGGGCCGAGGCTTCACCGAGTGCCAGGTTCAGCGGGTGGATATGGCCGCCCTGCATGTCCAGCAGGCCGCCGACGTAGTTGTCGCAACCCACTTCACGCTTGATGTCAGCCGCATCGAGCATTTTCAGGTTTTTGTTACCGTAGCGCTCCCAGCTGCTTTTCTGCTCGGCCAGGCCTTTGAGCTGCTTCTTGTTCAGCGCGGCAAAGAGGCCACCCGGGCGGTAATCACACTGGATGTCGTAGTGCTGTATACGCTGACGGATGATGTCGGCGCCCTCAAAAATCATGCTGCCCAGCACTTCGGCGGTCTTCTCGCCGTAGCGGGCTTCGATGACATCCACGTCACGGCTGTAGGAGTTGACCAGTTGACCGCCGTTGCGACCGCTGGCGCCGAAACCGACCTTGGCGGCTTCGAGCACGGTCACGCTGTAGCCCGCCTCGGCGAGGAACAGGGCCGAGGACAGGCCGGTGTAGCCGGCACCGATCACGCAGACATCACATTCCACCTGTTCCTCAAGAACCGGGAAGTCGCCTGTGTGATTGCGGGTCGCGGCGTAATAGCTGTTTACATGGGTTTGTTTCATAAATCTCTCCGATCACACCGTGTGCAAGTACCAGTTGTACTCAAGGTCCGAGATGGAGTTCTCGAACTCGGCGAGCTCGCTTTCCTTGCACGCCACGAAGACGTCGATGTACAGCGGGTCGATGTATTTGGCCATGACTTCGCTGTCGTCCAGCTCGCGCAGGGCATCGCGCAGGTTGTTCGGCAGGCTCTGTTCGTTCTGCTCGTAGCTGTTGCCTTCCACCGGTGGACCCGGTTCGATTTCGTTGGTCAGGCCGTGGTGAATACCGGCCAGAACGGACGCCATCAACAGGTACGGGTTGGCATCGGCGCCGGCAACCCGGTGTTCGATGCGCACGGCATCGGCGGAACCGGTCGGCACACGCACCGCCACGGTACGGTTGTCGATGCCCCAGCTCGGCGAGTTCGGCACATAGAACTGTGCACCGAAACGACGGTACGAGTTGACGTTCGGGCAAAGGAACGCCATCTGCGCCGGCAGGGTCTCGAGCACACCGCCGATCGCGTGACGCAGCGCGGCGTTCTGCTCGGGATCCTCGCTGGCAAAGATGTTGTTGCCCTGCTTGTCGAGAATCGAAATGTGCACGTGCAGACCATTGCCCGCCTGGCCCGGATACGGCTTGGCCATGAAGGTGGTGTCCATCTCATGGTCGTAGGCGATGTTCTTCACCAGACGCTTGAGCAGCACCGCGTAATCGCAAGCCTTGATCGGGTCGGCGACGTGATGCAGGTTGACTTCGAACTGCGCCGGGGCGCTTTCCTTGACGATCGCGTCAGCCGGGATGCCCTGCTCTTTCGCGCCTTCGAGGATGTCTTGCAGGCAGTCGACGTATTCGTCCAGATCATCGATCAGGTAGACCTGGGTCGACATCGGACGTTTGCCGGACACCGGCGAGCGTGGCGACTGCGGGCGACCGTTCACGTTGTCCTGGTCGATCAGGTAGAACTCGAGCTCGAACGCGGCGCAAATGGTCAGGCCCATGTCATCGAACTTGCTCACGACCTGACGCAACACTTCCCGTGGGTCAGCGAAGAACGGCTGGCCTTCGAGTTCGTGCATGGTCATCAACAATTGCGCGGTCGGGCGCTTCTGCCAGGGCTCGATGCAGAGGGTATCGGGGATGGGGTAGCAGATCCGGTCCGAGTCGCCGATGTCCAGCCCCAGGCCGGTGCTTTCCACGGTAGAACCGTTGATGTCCAGGGCAAACAGTGACGCCGGGAGATTGATGCCTTTTTCGTAGACCTTGTGGAGACTGGTGCGCTCGATGCGCTTGCCGCGCACCACGCCGTTCATATCCGCAATCAGAAGATCGACGTACAAAACCTCAGGGTATTTCTTAAGGAATGCGTTCGCTTCATTGAGCTGAACGGTACGCAGGGGGACCGACATGAGGCACCTATAGTGTTAATTATTATGTTCACTTCCCATTCACGGAGCCAGTCAATCCGAAAGGCAAAGTGAAGTCAATAGCGAACATTTTTCCCCCCTGCGTTATTTTCAAGGCCGTTATTGGGCACAAAATGGCCTGTTCAGCCCTGGATCGCCGGTAACCCACGAACGTCCGCCACCCTACGTTTAGAATTTTTTACACGAGAGTTGTTAATTAAAATTAACAAGGCTAAGCTCCGGAAAAGCTCGCTCACGAGTGAAATGTCGCGATACCCGCTGACTGACGACTTCAATACCCACTCAACGATTCAACTGCCCCCGTGAAGCACACGGGCGTGCCTTTGCGCGCCCGCCCCTCACGACAACAAGACACCGCGATAACAACAAGCACGACCAGGCAGCCAGGACGGCGGCGCCGAATCAGCCCGCTCACCGCGGGCTGGCAATCAACTATTAAGTCAGGCCGTGTTGGCCTGGCGACTGAAACCTGTTGGGAGTTTCACATGGCAAACGCCTCCAGCATCTATAGGAAGGCTCTTGAAGGTCACCAGGCACCGAAACAGGTGCTGGTCAAAATCGACAGGGTCACGAAGAAGTTCGATGAGACGATTGCCGTGGACGATGTGTCCCTGGAAATCAAGAAGGGCGAGATCTTCGCCCTGCTCGGCGGATCGGGTTCGGGCAAGTCCACCTTGCTGCGCATGCTGGCCGGCTTCGAGCGCCCGACCGAGGGTCGGATTTACCTCGACGGTGTCGACATCACCGACCTGCCGCCCTATGAGCGGCCGATCAATATGATGTTCCAGTCCTACGCCCTCTTCCCCCATATGACCGTGGCGCAGAATATTGCCTTCGGCCTGAAGCAGGACCGTTTGCCCGCCAGCGAAATCGACGCCCGGGTGGCCGAAATGCTCAAGCTGGTGCAGATGAGCCAGTACGCCAAGCGCAAGCCGCACCAGCTTTCCGGCGGCCAGCGCCAGCGCGTGGCCCTGGCCCGTTCCCTGGCCAAACGTCCCAAGTTGCTGCTGCTCGACGAACCGATGGGCGCACTGGATAAAAAGCTGCGCTCGCAGATGCAGCTTGAGCTGGTCGAGATCATCGAGCGCGTTGGCGTGACCTGCGTCATGGTGACCCACGATCAGGAAGAAGCCATGACCATGGCTGAACGCATCGCCATCATGCACCTGGGCTGGATCGCCCAGATCGGCAGCCCGGTGGACATCTACGAAACCCCGGTCAGCCGGATGGTCTGCGAGTTCATCGGCAACGTGAACGCCTTTGACGGCACGGTCATTGACGATGCCGAAGGCCACGCAGTGATCGGCTGCAAGGACCTGGACCGCCCTATCTACGTCGGCCATGGCATCAGCACCTCGGTGCAGGACAAGTCGATCACCTATGCGATTCGCCCGGAAAAACTGCTGGTCACTCTGCAGAAACCCGAGTGCGAGCACAACTGGTCCAGCGGCAAGGTCCACGACATCGCCTACCTCGGCGGCCACTCGGTGTTCTACGTCGAGCTGCCGAGCGGCAAGGTGGTCCAGTCCTTCGTCGCCAACGCCGAGCGCCGTGGTACACGGCCAACCTGGGGTGACCAGGTCTACGTCTGGTGGGAAGACGACAGCGGCGTGGTACTGCGCTCATGACAGTCAAATCCCTGGTGCAACGAATCACCCCCAGTGGTCGCCAAGCGGTCATCGGGATTCCTTTCCTCTGGCTGTTCCTGTTCTTCATGCTGCCGTTCTTCATCGTCCTGAAGATCAGCTTCGCCGAAGCGGACGTAGCGATTCCGCCGTACACGCAGATCTACGGCTTCGTCGAACAGAAACTGC
>NZ_PHSU01000018.1 GCF_002814235.1 Pseudomonas sp. QS1027
GGTCGCCTTGGGCGTGGCCTTCGAACCCAAGGTACTTCAGGTCGAGCCTGCCAACATAGGCGTCAATCACGCGAACAAGATGATCATCGGGAATCAGATCCTCCAACGAAACCGGAAACAAACTGGTTTGATCGCGCGTTTCACCTTGGATGTAAGCCATAACGAAAAATGCTCCGTATCTTTCGATACGGAGCATTTTCTTCAACCTCGACGCAGATTGCTAGGTTTTCACACAGTCTGCTCGGCCGGTTTTTTTCTGCCCGTCGCTTTCAGCGAAGCTTGGCCAGGCACGCCTCGAGGATATCCAGCCCTTCCTCCAGCACCGCCGCTTCGGTGGTCAAAGGTGCCAGCAATCGGATGATATGCCGCGACTTGCCGCTGGGCATCAGCAGCAAGCCGGCTTCGCGGGCCAGGGCCAGCAATTGCGTCAATTGTGCCGACGCAGGGCTGCCGTCGGGGTTGATCAACTCGATGCCACGCATGGCGCCAACACCGGTCAGTCGCCCCAGGTAAGGTGACAGCTGGTGGGTGTGCCAGGCCTGGTGGCGGCTGACAATCGCTTCTTCCTGTTGTGTGCCCCAGGCGTGCAAATGGGCGTCGGTCATTTCGTCCAGGGTCGCCAGGGCTGCGGCACAGGCAATCGGGTTGCCCGAATAGGTGCCGCCCAGTCCGCCTTTGGGCAGGGTGTCGAGCAGCGCCTTGCGCCCGACCACCGCCCCCAGCGGTACACCGCCGGCAATGCTCTTGCCGAGCAGGATCAGGTCCGGCTCAATCCCCAGTCGCGAGAACGCAAAGCGCTGGCCGGTGCGGCCGAAGCCGGACTGGATTTCATCGGCGATCAGCAGGATCTTTTTCTCATCGCAGAAGCGCCGCAGGGCTTGGGCGAATTCCACGTCCAGGGCCAAAAAGCCCGCTTCGCCCTGCACTGGTTCGAGGATAAAACAGGCGATGTCCTCGACATCGATCTCGACGCTGAACAGCCGCTCCATCGCCTTCAGCGCCTCGGCGCAGGTCACGCCGTTGTCTTTGCTGGGGAAGGGCAGGTGATACACCGGCCCCGGCAGCACCCCGACTTTCTGTTTGTAGGGGGCAACCTTGCCGTTGAGATTGAGGGTGGCGAGGGTGCGGCCGTGGAAGGCGCCGTCAAAGGCGATCACGGCGGTGCGGCCGGTGGCGCCACGGACGATCTTCAGGGCGTTTTCCGCCGCTTCCGCGCCGCTGTTGGTGAGCATGCCGCTGACCGGGTAGGTCACCGGAATAAACGCCGTCAGGCGATCCATCAGTTCGAGGTAGGGCGCATGGGGGGAGGCGTTGAAGGCGTAGTGGGTCAGCCGGGTGGCCTGTTCGCGAATGGCCTCGACGATGCGTGGGTGGCAATGACCGAGGTTGAGTACGCCGATGCCGCCGACAAAGTCGATATAGCGTTTGCCGGCGGTGTCCCAGACCTCGGCGTTCTTGCCGTGGCTGAGGCTGATCGGGTGAACGATGGAAATCGACTGACTGATGGTTTCGCTGCTCATGGAGGCCTGACTCGAAAGAAGGAAGACTTCTTTTTATCTAAGCCGTGAGCAGCGGTCCCCGGCAAACGAAATAAAGTCGCCGGGTCAATCTTAAAAGTCGCGATGTGCTGGGCAGGCCTTGAATCAGCGCCGGGTCAGCGGTGCCTGGGCGAACTTCACGCCGGCCAGGCCATGGGCGATCAACGCGCGGATATTGCCGTGATCGTTGCCTTCAGGGGTGGCCAGGACCGAACGGTAATGCTCGCCGAAGGCCAGCAGGGCTTCCTGGTCGCTCAAGCCTTCCAGCAGCGCCAGGCCGAGGGTCTTGCACGAGCCTTCGTTCTGCCCGGCGGCGTTTTCCACGCCACCGTTGCTGAAGGCTTGTGGCTGGTAGTCGTAACCGGCGGCAACGAAGGCCAGGGTGTCGGCAAAAACATGTTCGCCGCTGTTGAGGCGGGTGCGCAGGGTGTTCAAATCACTCATGGGGTTTTCCTTTGGCGAACGCCGCCTGTTGTTCGGCGCTGGCTTCTTGCTGGTATTGGGCTTTCCACTCGGCATAGGGCATGCCGTAGACCACTTCACGGGCGTCGTCGAGGCTGACCTCGATCTGGCGTTCGTCGGCTTCGGCCTTGTACCACTTGGACAGGCAGTTGCGGCAGAACCCGGCGAGGTTCATCAGGTCGATGTTCTGCACATCCTTGCGGCTGTCCAGGTGGGCGACCAGCCGGCGAAAGGCGGCGGCTTCGAGTTCGAGGCGTTCTTGCTCGGTCATGATGGGCTCTGTGGGGGTGAAGTAGGGCGCGATGATAAGAGCCTGGCGCGGTGAACGCCAGACGGCTCAGTGGCTCAACGGCTCGCCGCGAGCGTAATCGACACCGACTCGGCAAAGCGCAGCGCGTGGGGCTTGTCGACTTCGACCTCGGCATACAGCACGGCTTCGTTGCTCATCACCAGGTCGAGCAGTTCCTGGGTCAGGCGTTCGAGCAGGGCAAAGCGGTTGCCCTCCACATGCTGGATGATCGCCTTGGTGATGGTGCGGTAGTTCAGGGCGTGATCGATATCGTTGTCGCGCACCGCTTCCTGGGCTGCATAGAGGATGGTCAGGTTGATCAGCACATCCTGCTTGTTGAGGATCTCGTCCTCGTTGATACCGATAAAGGTACGCAGGCACAGGTCCTTGACCCGAATGCGCGCCATGCCGGGTTGAAGTTGTGGCATTGCTACTTGCTCCGTCCAATCAGTTGCAGGAACTCCATGCGGGTGGTGCTCGAATCGCGCAGGGCGCCGAGCATCACCGAGGTGTTCATGGTCGAATTCTGTTTTTCCACGCCGCGCATCATCATGCACATGTGCTGGGCTTCGATCACCACCGCCACGCCGGCGGCCTGGGTCACCTGCTCGATGGCGTCGGCGATTTGCCGGGTGAGGTTCTCCTGGATCTGCAGGCGCCGGGCGAACATGTCGACGATGCGGGCGATCTTCGACAGCCCGAGGACCTTGCCGGTGGGCATGTAGGCGACATGGGCCTTGCCGATAAAGGGTAGCAGGTGGTGTTCGCACAGCGAGTACAACTCGATGTCCTTGACGATGACCATCTCGTCATTGTCGGAGGCAAACAGCGCACCGTTGACCACCTCGTCGAGACTCTGCTCATAGCCGTGACACAGGTACTGCATGGCCTTGGCGGCCCGTTTCGGGGTGTCCAGCAGACCCTCGCGGTCGGGGTTTTCGCCCAACCCCAGAAGGATCTCGCGGTAATGCTCGGGCAGTGTGGCACTCATGGAAAAGGTTCCTCGCGGGGCGGCTTATTTAAGGTGCCGGCCGCCGTTGACGGTCAAGGTTGTGCCGGTGACATAGGGGTTGTCCAGCAGGTAGCGCAGGCTCTGGTAGACCACCCCGGCTCCGGGCTCGATACCCAGGGCCGATTTGGCCAGGGTCCTGGCGCGGTACGCCGCGTCGTCGTCGGGGTTGAACATCAGCAGGGCCGGGGCGATGCCGTTGACCTTGATCCGCGGCGCGTAGCGGGCCGCGAAGGACAGGGTCAGGCTGTCCAGGCCGGCCTTGCTGGCGCAGTAGGCCATGTGCTGGCTGCTGCCCTTGCGGGTGACATCGTCGCTGATGTGCACGATGTCGGCCATTGGCGAGCGCTCCAGCAGTTCGGCGCAGTGCAGGTTGATCAGATAGGGCGCGAGCATGTGCAGGCTGAACATCTGGGTAAAGGCCGCGGTTTCGTTACCGGGGGTTTCCGCCAGCCAGGCCGAGGCATTGTGGACAATGGCCCGCAGGCAGTCGGTGTGCTGCTTCAGCGTCTCGATAAAGGCCAGGATCCCGGCTTCGCTGGAGAAATCGGCGAACAGCGCGGTAGCGCCGAGGTCGCGCAGGGCCTGGACGCCGGGACGCTCGCTGCGATAGCTGAAGATCACCGGGTAGCCGTCGGCCAGCAGTCGCTGCGCGCAATGCAGGCCTACACGCTGGCCGGCGCCAGTAATCAGGATCGGGGCAGAAGACGGTGGCATCGAAGGCTCGTGGCAAGCGGTGGAGAGGCGTCGGTCGACGTTGAAGTCAAAACTATACCAGCCACACCGCTTGTACAACTGCCAAGCCGGATACTGCGTACCGTCAATGCCGGGCAGTGGCCGTGTCGCCGGGCAGCGCCTTGGCCTGGGTACTGTGCAACCAGCCCGCCAGCAGGTGGGTCGACAGCGGAATGAAGAAGTAGACCATCAGCGGGGTCAGCACCAGGGTGCTGACCATTACCCGTGGCACCAGGCTCAGTTCGGCGAGCAACGGCCCGAGGCCAAAGTTGAACAGCAGCGAGACCGGAAAGAACGCCAGCCAGATCGCCACCGCCTGCTTCCAGCGCGGCGGCCGTTGGCCCGCGGCGCCGAACCAGCCGTCGATGCCACTGACCCGGCGCTCCTGTGGCCCGGCGAACAGGTCGCTGCCGCGTGCCAGCCAGGCCTTGCGCGAGGCCGAGTGTTCCCAGGCGCCCAGGGTCGTGGCATCGCTGAAGCGGAAAATCATCTGGAATTCGTTGTCCCCGGGCGGCGGGGCGAGCACGCCGGAGCCCAGGTAACCGGGAAAGTCGGTGGCGAGCAATTCGCCTTCGTGCAACCAGGCGAGCAGGTCCTGGTAGCGGCCATCGGCAACGCGCCGGGCAACCATCATGGTGACGGGTGAGGTAGACATCATGTATCTCCGTAAGACAAGCATGCCGCCCGGATAGGGCCGATGCGCAACGCAGCGCCGGGGTGGTGGGCTGCGGTGGTGGACAGGCAAGAATTATTCCCTATTCCGGGAAATGCACCAAGCCGGCGAGTCGTATTGCGTATGATTTGCAGAGACTTGGATCCAGTGGGCTAGAATATCTGCCAAATCCTACTCATAAATGTGTGACAGATGCCCGTCATGACCGAACTTGAACCTGCCGCGCCGCTCTTGCGGGTGCTGAAACAGGAAGAGTTGTTTCCCATTCGTGAAGTATCGCGCCTGACCGGCGTCAACCCGGTCACCCTGCGGGCATGGGAGCGACGCTACGGTTTGATTCAGCCGACCCGCACCGAAAGTGGGCATCGGCTCTATGCCATGAGCGATATCGAGACGGTCCGCACCATCATGGGCTGGATCGAGCGCGGCGTGGCGGTGAGCAAGGTGGGCAAGATCCTGGCGAAGACCGCCGTCCAGTCCGTGCCTATTCACACCCCTTCCGGCATTGCGGCGCAATCGATTGCCCAGACTGAGTGGGACGACTGGCAGGCGCGAATGCGCGCGGTGGTCAGCACCTTCGACGAGCCGGCCCTTGAGCGTCTCTATGGGCAGGTGTTTTCCAGTTATCCGCTGACCGTGGTGTTCCAGAATATCCTCCTGCCGCTGTGGCAGCGCCTGCAGCAGAGCAGTGAGTTCGGCCAGGCCAGCGAGTGGCTGTTTCTCGATGCGTTCCTGCGCGCACGGGTCCTGCAGCGCCTGCACCTGGTTCACGGTCTGCCCTCCCAGCGCATCGTGCTTGCCGCTTTACCGGATCAATGTCGTGAGCTCGAATTGTTGGTGGCCGGCCTGTTGTTGGGTGATGGCGACCGCAGCGTCAGTGTCCTGGCGATCGGCCAGCCTTTCGATGAACTGACCCTGGTCTGCGAAAAGGTCCGGCCCGAGGCGCTGGTGCTGTATTCCAACCGCTCGCCGATGACCGATCTGCCACGCCGGCTCAATCGCCTGGCGCTGTCGGTGGACTGTGCGGTGATGTTGGCCGGGGATGTCTCGGAGCTGTTGCAGGAGCGCCTGGAAGGCTCAAGCATCGGCTGTCTGGGCAATGACGGCCGGCTGATGCGCCGGCGCTTGCAACAACTGTTGGCGGGCCGTCTCGACACCTGATCGACGATCAGGCGGCCGGACGCGCCGAACGGTTGCGTTATGGCTGCTTTGCGCCTGCCGCCTTGAGCGCCTCCAGCTCCGCCTGGACCTCGGCCAGTTGCGCTTCCAGCTGGGTTACCCGCTGTTGCGCCTTGACCTGCCCCGTTACGTCTTTTTGCACGCCGACGAAGTAGGTCAACTGGTCGCTTTCGTTGAACACCGGGGACAGCGATAGCTCGTTCCAGAAATGACTGCCGTCCTTGCGGTAGTTGCGCAGGATCTGTCGGCACGGCTTGCGCGTGTTCAGGGCTTCGCGGATCAGCTCCAGCGCCGGCTGGTCGCGGTCGCCCGATTGCAGGAAGCGACAGTCCTGGTAGAGAATTTCTTCGTTGCTGTAACCGGTCAGGCGTTCGAACGCCGGGTTGGCATAGATCAGGATATGGTCTTCGCCTTCCTGTTCGGTCACCACGATCCCATCGTTCGACGCGTCGATCACCATTTGCAGCAGTTTGGGATTTATCATTTTTCAAAGCCCCGGCAGTCCGTTGACAAGTCCGGCGAAGTTTAAGACATCGTCTTGAATAATCCATCCTATTTGCTGGCGGCGAGGGGCGGGTTTTGTGAGAAAGTCTCTCATCTGCTGGTATCCTGGGTTTTTTATCACGCATCAGGATCAGATTGATGAAAGTCGCCATCCTTTCCGGCTCGGTCTACGGCACCGCAGAAGAAGTTGCCCGCCACGCTGAAAAAATCCTTCGCGAGGCCGGTTTCGAGGCCTGGCACAACCCGCGGGCGACCCTCGCCGATGTCCAGGCCTTCGCCCCGGAGGCCTTCCTGGCCGTGACCGCCACCACCGGCATGGGTGAACTGCCGGACAATCTCCAGCCGCTGTATAGCGCCATTCGCGATCAGTTGCCGGCGGCGTGGCGCGGCTTGCCGGGCGGGGTGATCGGCCTCGGTGATTCCAGCTACGGCGACACCTTCTGCGGTGGCGGTGAACAGATGCGTGAGCTGTTTGCCGAGCTGGGCGTGCGCGAGGTGAAGGACATGTTGCGTCTGGATGCCAGCGAAAGCGTCACCCCGGAAACCGACGCCGAGCCCTGGCTGGCTGAGTTCATCAGCGCGTTGCGCTGAGGCTGGGTCGCTCGCGCGCCAGCGCCAGCCAGGCCTGGGCGGCCTTGGACAGGTAGGCGCCGCGGCGCCAGACAAAGGCAATGTCCCAGCGCAGGTCGGTCGGTGAGCTCAAGGTCAGGCGCACTACGCCGGGCCGTATCAGCGAACGCGCGACCACGCTGGGCAGCAGCGCCACGCCTTGCCCGGCGGCCACCAGCGCGGCGAGAAAGTCCGCCTGGCCGCTGCGCCCGCTCTCCTTGGGGGTGAAGCCGGCTTGCCGGCAGGCCTCCATCAAGCGGTGATTGAGCACAAAACTGCGCTGGAACAGCAGGAACGGCGTATCGGCCAATTGCTCCAGGCGGATGGAGCCTTCCTCGGCCAGCGGATGATCGGTCGCCAGCAACACATCCAGGGGCTCATCGCAAAACGGCTGGTAGTCGAATGCCGGATCGCTCGGTTTGAGGCCCGCCCCCAGTTCCAGTTCGCCGCTCAGCACCGCCGGCTCGATCGTCAGGCTACCGCCTTCGAGCAGGTGAATGCTGATATTCGGGTAGCGCCGCCGGTACTCGGCGAAAAGGCTGGCGAACAGGGCCTCGCCGCCCAGTTGCGGCAAACCCAGGCGCAGTTCGCCCCGGGCCAACTGGCTCAGGTCATCCAGTTCGCTGAGCAACTCGTTGCGCAGGCGCAGCATGGCTTCGGCCCGCTGAACGACCACACTGCCGGCCGCCGTCAGCAGAACCCGCGAGCCGTGACGATCGAGCAGCGGCGTGCCGAGGTCGTGTTCGAGCTGGGCGACCTGCTTGCTCACCGCCGATTGGCTGATGTGCAGGGTTTTCGCCGCCTGGGTGAAACCGCCTTGGCGGACCACCTCGATAAAGCTGCGCAGTTGCTTGAATTCCATGGCCTGATTCCAAAGTGGAATGGCTACCAGTCTAACAATTCGCTTTTGGGATGGTAGTGACAACTTTAAAATCGGGTTCCTGAGAGGACCTGACCCGATGAACCGTCTGTTGCTGAAAAAATCCTGCCGCCTGCTCGCCGAACTGGCCGTGTTGCTGGGGCTCTATCAGCTGGGCACGCTGTTCGCCGCCTGGAGCCACTGGCCGGTCCCCGGCGGGGTGATCGGCCTGGCGCTGCTGTTGCTGGCGTTCGCTACCGGCTGGGTCAAGCCCGCCACCCTGCAACTGGGGGCCGGGCTGCTGATGGCGGAGATGTTGCTGTTCTTTATCCCGGCGTTGATGAGCCTGCTGGACTACGGCGCCATGGTCCGTCAGGACGGCTGGCGGATTCTGTTGGTGATCGGCGTCAGTACCCTGGCGGTGATGCTGGCGACGGCCTTTACCGTCGAGTTTGTCTGCCGCTGGAGCACCCGTCGTGAAGCTTGAGTGGATGTCCCTGTTCTGGCTGGGGCTGACCTTGGCCGCTTATGTGTTCAGCCGTTGGATGTATGGCCGCACGGGTCGCTATCTGCTGTCGCCACTGATTCTGGTGCCCATCGTATTACTCGCGGTGGCGCTACCGTTGCACACGGCGTACGCCGAATACTCGCGCGATACCCACTGGCTGATGCTGATCCTCGGGCCGGTCACCGTGGCCTTCGCGGTGCCGATCTGGCAGCAGCGGCAGATGCTGGTGCGCCATGGCCCGGCGTTGCTGCTGGGCATGCTCGCCGGCAGCGTCGCGTCCATCGGCACTTCCTATGGGTTGGCCAGGGCGCTGTCGCTGGATAACAGCCTGACCCTGTCGCTGGTGCCGCGCTCGATCACCACGCCCTTTGCCATGCCGCTGGCGCAGAACCTCGGCGGCGTGCCGGAGCTGACCGCGGTGTTCGTGATGGTCACCGGGGTGTTCGGGGCCTTTCTCGGCGGGCTGCTGCTCAAGTGGTTGCCGTTGCGCAGCAGCCTGGCCCGCGGTGCGCTGTTCGGTGTCGGAGCCCACGGGGCCGGGGTCAGTCGCGCCCGTGAAGTCGGCGGTGAAGAGGGTTCGGTGGCGGGCCTGGTGATGGTGTTGACGGGGCTGCTGAACCTGTTTGCCGCGCCTCTGTTGGCGGCAGTGATCTGACCCGCTGAGTCATCAAGCTGGCTGGCAATGCAACTCCGTCGGGGCAACCGGCTGCTCTAGACTGGTCGGTACTAGAATAAAAGCCGGAAACCACCGAGGTCAGTGCCGTGAACGCAGCCCCTGTTACCGCCGCACCCGATGTGAAGAGCCAAGTCAGCGCCGCCGAATGGCAGACCCGCGTGGACCTGGCGGCCTGTTATCGCCTGGTGGCGATGCACGGCTGGGACGACCTGATCTTCACCCATATCTCGGCCAAGGTGCCGGGTACCGAGGATTTCCTGATCAACCCCTACGGGCTGATGTTCCACGAGATCACCGCGTCGAGCCTGGTCAAGGTCGACCAGGCCGGCAACAAGCTGCTGGACAGCCCCTACGAGATCAACCCGGCCGGCTACACCATCCACAGCGCCATTCATGAGGTGCGGCACGACGTGACCTGCGTACTGCACACCCACACCGCCGCCGGTGTCGCGGTCTCGGCGCAGCAGCAGGGCGTTCTGCCCATCAGCCAGCAATCGTTGTTCGTGCTGTCGAGCCTGGCGTATCACGCTTACGAAGGAGTGGCCCTCAACCATGAGGAGAAAGCGCGGTTGCAGGCCGACCTGGGCGAAAACAATTTTCTGATGCTGCACAACCACGGCTTGCTCACCTGTGGTTCGACCATCGCCGACACCTTCCTGATGATGTTCACCTTCCAGCGCGCCTGCGATATCCAGGTGCTGGCGCAAAATGGCGCGGCGCCGCTGATCGTCATCGAACCGCAGATTCTCGCCGGGGCCAAGGCCATGGTCGCGGCGGTGACCCGCAGTGCCCAGGGCATGGGCGGGGCGCTGGCGTGGCCGGCACTGCTGCGCAAGCTGGACAAAGAGGACTCCGGGTTCAGGCTCTGAGGCCACTGCCCGGCTGGCGTCAACGGGGAGGGTCGCGGCCAGGGCCGGACTATCCTGCTGCCTTATCGCGTACCATTCAGCCCTGGCCGACTTTATTGTGACCAAAGGCCGGGTGTCCGACACTCGGCGTCTATTTCCATCGGCCCTGGCTGGAGTCCTGTATGAGTGAGTCTGTGCGCTTCGAAGATAAAGTGGTGATCGTCACCGGAGCCGGCGGCGGCCTGGGGCGTGCCCATGCACTGCTGTTCGCCCGTCATGGGGCGAAAGTGGTGGTCAACGACCTCGGCGGCTCGGCCCATGGCGAAGGCGCCAATGCCTCGGCGGCGGACAAGGTGGTGGCCGAGATTCGCGAGGCCGGCGGTACGGCCGTGGCCAACCATGACTCGGTCACCGACGGCGACAAGATCGTACAGAACGCCCTGGATGCCTTCGGTCGTATCGATGTGGTGGTGAACAACGCCGGCATCCTGCGGGACAAGACCTTCCTGAAAATGGAGGATGCCGACTGGGACCTGGTTTACCGGGTGCATGTCGAAGGCGCCTACAAAGTCACCCATGCGGCCTGGCCCCATATGCGTGAGCAGAATTACGGCCGGGTGATCTTCACCGCGTCGACTTCCGGTATCTACGGCAATTTCGGCCAGTCCAACTACGGCATGGCCAAGCTCGGCCTGTATGGCCTGACCCGGACCCTGGCCATCGAGGGCCGCAAGAACAACATCCTGGTCAACGCCATCGCCCCGACGGGCGGCACGCGCATGACCGAAGGCCTGATCCCGCCGCAGGTGTTCGAGCTGCTGAAGCCGGAACTGATCAGCCCGCTGGTGGTGTTTCTCGGCAGTGAGCAGTGTGATGAAACTTCCGGCCTGTTCGAGGTCGGTGGTGGCTGGATCGGCAAGACCCGTTGGGAGCGCAGCCTGGGCGCCGGCTTCGACCCGCACAATGGCTTTTCGGTGGAAGACGTGGCGGCCAGCTGGAAGCAGATCTGCGATTTCGACGGCGCCGTGCACCCGAAGGACACGCCTGAAGCCCTGCGGGAAATGATGGCGAATCTGCAGAAGTACATGGCCTGAAAGCAAGGCTACCTGACACAGCGCAGTACCTGTAGGAGCTGGCTTGCCGGCGATAGCGGCCGCGAGGGCGATACAAGGCTCAAAGTCCTCATCGCAGCCGGCTCCTTACAGGGGGGGCGGTGTTTTAATAACCGGACAGGGGCAAGCCCTGCACCGGTTTTGCCTCAGTTGGCCTGTATTGCCCCCGGGAAGTACTTCTCCACCAGTGCCGCGAGGATGGCCGCAGTCTCGGCATCCAGCACCCCATCGTAATTCTCCGCTCGGAAATGCAACTGGAAGGCCCTGACCAGTTGTTTGAACCCCGTTTGCGTGTCGGCTCCCGTCACGTCATACCCGTACTTCCTGAACCGCTCCAAGGTTGTTTTCTGCGGCGGCAGGCCTGCGCGGAGATAGTGCTGCAGGTAGCGGTCGCGGGTGCTCTCGTCGTACCAGGCACCAATGCCCGACAGGTACAGGTCGTGCCAGGGAAAGGCGGCCCCCGGATCACTCTTGCGGCTCCAGGCGATATCCGAATGCCCGACCACCTGGGTGGGCGTGATCTCGGGATAGCGGGCGAGGATATTCAACGACAACTGTTTGAGCGCCTCGATCTGCCGGGGCTCATAGGGCGGAAAATGAAACTGCCCCCCGCTGTCTGAAGCCAGGTTGACGATCTCGATGCCGATCGAAGTGTCGTTGAGCTGTGTTCTGCCGGCCCAGGCACTGGCGCCCGCATGCCAGGCGCGCTTTTCTTCGTCGACCAGATTGAAGACTTCCTGCTCCTTGAAACCGGCCTGGAGATAACTCGGGTCGGTGACATCGGGCACCAGGTAATGGCTGCTGACCTGGGCCCCGGTGAGGGCCTTGACCGAGCTGGCAAAGTCGATGGCGGTGTAATGCAGCACCAGAAAGCGAACCCTGTCGTTGAAACCCCGGGTGCTGCGATAGGTGTTGTAATTGATCGGTTTCATAAGCGACTCCTTCCCTATCACGTGATGTGGTTGAGCGGAACAGGGTGAGTCGTGGTGTTGAGTCGGGAAAGAGGCTTGGATCGTTCCAGGTTGTAAGAAGGGTCCTTGGTTACCTTTGAAGTTTCAGCGGTCCTGAAAGAGCGGCGTGACGATGAATGATGCAGGCATAAAAAAGGCCACTGCAAACGCAGTGGCCAAGGGAAGACGTTCGATCAAGGAGTAAATCAACGTCAGTAAAGAGTAGATGACGATCATAATAAGGCGTTCAGTTTCGCTGAAACAGCCTGCTTTGCGACAATCACTGTTACCGCTGGGGTAACAGTTGCCCGTTCAAGTCGCGATGTCCGGAGCCGCCCCGGCTACCCTCCATCCATGTGCGCTATGACGCCTTATCCACCGGTTCGATGGTGCGCTGCAACGCGCGCCGCAGGCACTTATTCATCCTTTCGAGGTACGGCACGAATACCTCCTTGGTGCGCTTATCGCTCCCGTTGGTGGTGAGTAGGGTGAAGCCTTCTGTCACACACCGGGGAAGACGCATGACAAAAACAACAATGCGCGCCATCTTCACGCCGCAGGCTCTGGCCATCGCGGTTGCCATGGGCGTCAGTGCGCAGGCGCAGGCGGTTTCGTTCAATATCGGGGAAATCGAAGGTCAATTCGACTCGTCCCTGTCGGCTGGCGTGAGCTGGGGCCTGCGTGATGCCGACAAGACCCTGGTGGGGGTGCCCAACGGCGGCACCGGCCAGGCTTCCACCGGTGATGACGGACGCTTGAACTACAAGAAAGGCCAAGCCTTCTCGAAGATCATCAAGGGCATTCACGACCTGGAATTGAAGTACGGTGACACCGGCGTCTTCGTCCGGGGCAAGTACTGGTACGACTTTGCGACGGCCGACGGCAGCCAGGACTTCAAAAACATCAGCGATTACCATCGCGATGAGGGGGCCCGCTCTTCGGGCGCGGAAATCCTCGACGCCTTCGTCTACCACAACTACTCCATCGCCGATCTGCCGGGCACCGTGCGCCTGGGCAAGCAGGTGGTCAGTTGGGGTGAAAGTACCTTTATCGGTAACTCGATCAACAGCATCAACCCCATCGACGTCTCGGCGTTTCGCCGGCCGGGTGCCGAGATCAAGGAAGGCCTGATCCCGGTCAATATGTTCTTTGCTTCCCAGAGCCTGACCGACCAACTGACGGTCGAAGGGTTCTACCAGTTGAATTGGGAAAATACCGTCGTCGACAACTGCGGCACCTTCTTCGGCAACGATGTGGTGCAACACGGTTGCAACAACAACTACACCGTCGGCAGTCCGGCGATTGCGCCGTTGCAACCGGTTGCCGCGGCGTTCGGCCAAGGCTTCCAGGTCACGCCAGAGGGTGTCGTCGTGCAGCGGGCCGATGATCGTGACGCCCGTAACAGCGGTCAATGGGGCATGGCCCTGCGCTGGCTGGGCAGCGACACCGAGTACGGCTTGTACTACATGAATTATCACAGCCGTACGCCGACAGTGGGCACTATCACCGCCGGTCAAAGCACGATTAACAGTATCCCGGGTGTGATTGCCACCGGTAACGCGCTGTCCCCTGGAAACGGGGTAAACCTGGCCACCAGCATGCTGCTCGGTCGTGGTCAGTACTACCTGGAGTATCCGGAAGATATTCATCTCTATGGTGCGAGCTTCTCCACTACCTTGCCCACCGGCACCGCCTGGAGTGGCGAGATCAGCTACCGGCCCAATGCACCGGTGCAGATCAACACCACCGACCTGACCCTGGCCCTGGTCAACCCGCTCAGCGGTGGCACCTCCTCGCCGCTCCAGACTTCGGCCGGCGCCGACAACTCCGGCTACCGCCGCAAGGAAATCACCCAGATACAAAGCACCCTGACGCAGTTCTTCGACCAGGTCCTGGGTGCCGAGCGCCTGACGTTGGTGGGCGAGGCGGGGATGACCTACGTCGGCGGCCTGGAGACCAAGGACAAGATTCGTTACGGGCGTGACTCGGTCTACGGCGCCTATGGCTACCAGGGTGATACCAGCGGTTTCGTCACCGCGACCTCCTGGGGCTACCGTGCCCGGGCGATCCTCGACTACAGCAACGTGTTCGCCGGGATCAACCTCAAGCCCAACGTGTCCTGGTCCCATGACGTCAAGGGTTACGGCCCCAACGGCCTGTTCAACCAGGGCGCCAAGGCGGTCAGCATCGGTTTGGACGCCGACTACCGCAACACCTACACCGCGAGCCTCAGCTTCACCGACTTTTTCGGTGGCAACTACAACACCCTGATTGACCGTGACTTCGTGGCGCTCAGCGTCGGCGCGAACTTCTGATCCAGGCTTGAGAAGGACAACTTTATGCGCAAGATGATTTTGCAATGCGGCGCCCTGGCCTTGAGCCTGCTGGCTGCCAACGTCATGGCGGCGGTTTCCCCGGAGGAGGCGGCCAAGCTCGGCACCACCCTGACCGCCATCGGCGCGGAAAAGGCCGGCAACGCCGACGGCTCGATTCCGGCCTACACCGGCGGTATCCCGAAAAATGCCGGCGCGGTGGACAGCAAGGGCTTCCTGGCCGACCCGTTCGCCAATGAAAAACCGCTGTTCATCATCACCGCGGCCACCGCCGAACAGTACAAGGCCAAGCTTTCCGAAGGTCAGCTGGCGATGTTCAAGCGCTATCCGCAGACCTACAGGATCCCGGTCTACCCGACCCACCGTACGGTGGTCCTGCCGGATGCGGTCCTCGAGTCGGCCAAGCGCAGCGCCCTCAACGTCACCACGATCAACGACGGTAACGGCCTGGCGAACTTCACCGGCAACCGCTACTACGCCTTCCCGATTCCGAAGACCGGCGTGGAAGTGTTGTGGAACCACATCACCCGCTACCACGGCGGTAACCTGCGCCGCACCATCACCCAGGCCACGCCGCAGACCGACGGTTCCTTCACTCCGATCACCTTCGAGGAAGAAGCCGCCGTACCGTCGGAAATTCCCGACCTGTCGCCGGACAAGGGCGCCAACGTGCTGACCTTCTTCAAGCAGGAAGTGACCGCGCCAGCGCGTCTGGCGGGCAACGTGCTGCTGGTGCACGAAACCCTCGACCAGGTGAAGGAACCGCGCCTGGCCTGGATCTACAACGCCGGCCAGCGTCGTGTGCGTCGTGCCCCGCAAGTCGCCTATGACGGCCCGGGTACCGCCGCCGACGGCCTGCGCACCTCGGACAACTTCGACATGTTCTCCGGCGCGCCGGACCGCTACGACTGGAAACTGATCGGCAAGAAGGAGATGTACATCCCCTACAACAGCTACAAGCTGGACTCGCCGACCCTCAAGTACACCGACGTGATCAAGGCCGGCCATATCAACCAGGACCTGACCCGCTACGAGCTGCACCGGGTCTGGGAAATCGAGGGCACGGTCAAGCCGAGCGAGCGGCATATCTATGCCAAGCGCCATATGTACATCGACGAAGACAGCTGGCAGGTTGCGCTGGTGGATCACTACGACGGTCGTGGCCAACTGTGGCGGGTGGCCGAAGGTCATGCGCAGTTCTACTACGATCACCAGGTTCCGGCTTATACCGTTGAAACGCTGTATGACCTGATTGCCGGGCGCTACATCGCCCTGGGCATGAAGAACGAAGAGAAGCACAGCTTCCAGTTCGGTTTTGTCGGCAAGGCGGCGGATTACACCCCGGCGGCGCTGCGGGCGAGCGGGGTTCGCTAAGCCTCTCCCGTTTGTTGCATCCAAGCAAAATCAGGCCCCTCGGGGCCTTTTTTTATGGGCCGCGATAAGTTTCCTGAATATTTGTTCATTTCCAGGCGCGAACAGGACTAGGGTGACCGGATAAAATCAAGAAAGGCCGCCGCAATGACCGCCATGACCCCGCGTCTGGACCGTCCCGGGTTCCTGCCTCGTTTATCCTCCCGCCATTTACCGCGCCCGCGGCTAAGCACACCCTTGATCGAGTCCCAGGCCCGGGTCCGACTGCTCTGTGCACCCGCCGGCAGTGGCAAGAGTGCCTTGCTCGCCGAATGCCTGCTGCAAGCCCCGCCCAGCTGTGGGGTGTGCTGGCTGCCGTTGTCCGGTGTGAATCTCACCACCGACGCCTTCTGCGCGGCCCTGGCCCAGGCCCTTGGGTTGGACGAGCCCCAGGACGAATCGAGCCTGCTGGCGCGGCTGGCGCGCTGGACCACACCCACCTGGATTTTTCTCGACGACTATTGCCGGTTGCCCAACCCGGCGCTGGATCAACTGCTTGATCGCTTGCTGGCGCTCAGCAGTCCGGTCCTCAACTGGTGGCTGGGCGTGCGGCGGCGGCCCCACTGCAACTGGCCACGGCTGTTGCTCGAAGGTGAACTCTACGAAGTCGAGGGCCCGAGCCTGGCGTTCGAGCGCGGCGAGATCGAACGGCTGGTGAGCCACCCGTCGATCACCCTGACCCCGCAATGCTTCGACCGGATGGAGCAGTACACCGCCGGTTGGTGCGCCGGGGTGCGGGTCGCCATGCTGGAAGCGCCGGCCTGGATCGCCAATGTCCCCGACGCCGGATCACGACGTTCGGCGACCTTGCTCGACTACCTGCAACACGAACTGTTCGATGCCCTGGCACCCGAGCTGGCCGAGGCCTGGCGCGTGCTGGTGCATCTGCCGCGCTTCAATGCCGACCTCTGCGAGCACCTGTTCGGTGCCGGGGAGGGCGCCCAGTGGATGCGCACCCTGCAGGAACTGGGGTGTTTTATCGAACCCTGGGAAGACTCTTCGGAATGGCTGCGGGTGTTCGCGCCGCTGGCCCTGTTGCTGCGCGACGAACCCTGGCCGGCCGGACGCTCCTGGCATCGCCGTGCCTGCCAGTGGTTCAGCGCCCGCGGCGACTGGCAGGCGGCGGTGGAGCAGGCCCTGGCCGCCGAAGAGTTCGAAGTGGCGGCCAGTCTGTTGCACAACTTCACCTTCGATTACCTGTTCCAGGAACAGAACGTGGCGCTGCTGTTACGCCTGCACGAGCAGCAGCCGGACGACCTGATGTTCGGTACACCGCATCTGGTGGGCCTGATCACCACCGCGCTGCTGTTTGCCGGGCGTTTCGACGAGGCGGCCCACAGTATCGAGCAGATGGCCCGTTTTTCCCCGCAACCGTCGGCGGCGGCACAACGGCAACTGGTGGCGCGCTGGCAGGCCCAGCAGGGCTGGTTGCTGCATTTGCAGGGGCAGGCGCAACGGGCGCGCGGGCATTTTCTCGAAGCCTTGCAGGACCTGCCGCCCGTCGCCTGGCCGGCGCGGTTGTTCTGTCTGTCGGGGCTGACCCAGCAGGCACTGCTCGATGGTGAGTTGGAGCAGGCCCATGCCTTGAGCCGCGAAGCCCTGTGCCTGGCGCGGGCACAAGGCTCGCTGTTGTTCGAGGCGCTGCTGGAACTGGATCATGCGCAGTTGCTGGAGCAGCGTGGGGCCCTGCACCGCAGCGAGAGCCTGCTGGACAATATGCAGGTCCTGTTGTCGGCCAAGCGTTACCTGGCGGGGCCGTTGCTGGGGCGGATCGCCTTGCGCCAGGGACGGATCGCCCTGCGCCAGGGCCGCGATCAACAAGCCGCCGAGCATTTCCAGACGGGCCTGGATGAATGCCTGCGCAGCCAGGATAAACAGGCCTTGTACGGCTTTCTCGGGCTGGCCTTGCTGGATGCCAACCACGGCAACTACGCCCAGGCGTTTGTGCGCCTGCGCGATGCCGAGCGCTTGATGCAGCAACGGCATATTCCGGACCTGGTGTATCGCGCGGTGCTGCTGATGGTCAGCTGCCATTTCTGGTTGCAGCAGGGGCGCCCGGAGCTGGCGGAAGAGGCGCTGACCCGGGTGCTGCGTCACTACAGCGGCGCGAACGGGGTGCAGGCGCCGCCGGCGACCCTGGAGTTGATTCCGCGCCTTGAATACCTGTTGGTGCTGGCGCAGGTCTATCTGCACAAGGCCCAGGCTCCGTTGGAAGCGCTGGCGCTATTGCTCGAGCAGACCCAGCGACGGGGCATGCAGGGCATGGAAACCGAGCTGCGCCTGGCGCTGGCGGAAGTGGCTTTTCTGCAAGGGCGAACGGCGCTGGCCAAGAGTCATCTGGAGGAGGGACTGGCGCTGGTCAGCCGCTGCAATCTGCAACAGGCCTTGCGCGAGTTGCGCTTGCGCCAGCCGGGAATGCTGGCGAGCCTGGGGTTTGAAGAGGCGCTGATCGCCACCGGTGACAATCCCTTGAGCCAGCGTGAACTGGAAGTGCTCAAGCTGATTGCCCTGGGCAGCTCCAATCTGCAGATCGCCGATCAACTGTTTATTTCACTGCACACGGTGAAAACCCATGCGCGGCGGATTCACAGCAAACTGGGGGTGGAGCGGCGGACCCAGGCGGTGGCCAAGGCCAAGGCGCTGGGGCTGATGGGCTAGTTCAGGTCTTCTGATACCCCATCCGCCAACTGACCGCCTCGCTCGCCGCCAGCAAGCGCCTGGCCGCCGGGCCGTCTTCATCGGCGTGGAACAGCGACGTCGGCCCCACCACCGTCAGCACCGCCACCACCTGGCCCAGGGCATTGAACACCGGTGCGGACAAGGCATCGACCCCCGGCATCAGCAAGCCATGGACGAAATGCAGCCCGCGCTGGCGGATCTGTTCACAGGTCGCCTTGTACGTGCTGACATCGGCCAGTGGGTGAGGGTGTCCGGCCTTGAGTTCGGCTTCCCGCAGCTCGACCGTTTCCCGATCCGGCAGGAACGCATTGAACACCAGCCCCGTGGACGAACTGAGCAACGGCAGCACCGACCCCAACTGCGTCACCACCGTCACCGCGCGCACGGCCGGTTCGATATGCACCACGGTCGCGCCGTGGTTGCCCCACACGGCGAGGAAACAGCTTTCATTCAGCTCGTCGCGCAACTCCGCCAGCGGCATGGCCGCCACATGCAGCACCTCCATGCTGTTCAGCGCCGCCAGGCCGACCCGCAACGCTTCGCGCCCCAGGCCATAGTGGTTGGTCGCCCGGTTCTGCTCGGCGAAGCCACTGGCGATCAAGGCCTGCAGATAACGGTGGACCTTGCTCGCCGGCATCTGCACATGCTCGGCCAGGCGTGATAGCGAGGTGCTGGGCGACAGTTCGGCCAGTGCCTTGAGGATATCGGTACCGACCTCCGCCGAGCGGACTTTCTGTTTACCGTTGCTGTCGCTGGTAGGGCGCGGCTTTTCCATGGAGGCAATGTGATCCCGGGACGAATGGGCGTCTTTATAGCTTGACGGGCACCGTCAATCAAATTACGTTCTGCATAATCAAGTTACGTAATGCATAATTTCGGCCCCATAAAAATAAACCGACCCGTGTTGCGCTCCTCTCGAATCAGGAGGCAGCCCCAGGTCCACTCCCTCCAGGAGGCTCCATGAACCCCGATTCCACGGTGCTGGCCTATCAGTCCGGCTTCGGTAACGAATTCAGCAGCGAGGCCCTGCCCGGCGCGCTGCCGGTCGGCCAGAACTCCCCGCAGAAAGCGCCCTACGGTTTGTATGCCGAGCTGTTCTCCGGCACCGCCTTCACCATGGCCCGCAGCGAAGCGCGGCGGACCTGGATGTATCGCATCCAGCCGTCGGCCCGGCACCCGGCGTTCATCAAGCTGGAGCGGCAACTGGCCGGAGGCCCGCTGGGTTCGGTCACCCCCAACCGCCTGCGCTGGAACCCGCTGGAGATCCCGAGCGAACCCACCGATTTCCTCGATGGCCTGGTGAGCATGGCGGCCAATTCGGCGGCGGAGAAACCGGCCGGTATCAGCATCTACAGCTATCGCGCCAACCGTTCCATGGAGCGGGTGTTCTTCAATGCCGACGGCGAATGGCTGCTGGTCCCGGAGCAGGGGCGGCTGCGGCTCGTCACCGAACTCGGCGTGCTGGAGATCGAGCCGCTGGAAATCGCCGTCCTGCCCCGTGGCCTGAAATTCCGTGTCGAACTGCTCGACCCGCAAGCCCGTGGCTACCTCGCTGAAAACCATGGCGCGCCACTGCGCCTGCCCGACCTCGGGCCGATCGGCAGCAACGGCCTGGCCAACCCGAGGGACTTCCTGACGCCGGTCGCCCAATACGAAGACTTGCGGCAACCGACCTCCCTGGTGCAGAAGTTCCTCGGTGAACTCTGGGGCTGCGAACTTGATCATTCGCCGCTCAACGTGGTCGCCTGGCACGGCAACAACGTGCCGTACAAATACGACCTGCGCCGGTTCAACACCATTGGCACGGTCAGCTTCGATCACCCGGACCCGTCGATCTTCACCGTGCTGACCTCGCCCACCAGCGTGCCGGGGATGGCCAACCTCGACTTCGTGATTTTCCCGCCGCGCTGGATGGTGGCCGAGAACACCTTCCGTCCGCCGTGGTTCCACCGCAACCTGATGAACGAGTTCATGGGCCTGATCCAGGGTGCCTACGACGCCAAGGCCGAAGGTTTCCTGCCCGGCGGCGCGTCGCTGCACAGCTGCATGAGTGCCCACGGCCCGGACGGCGAAACCTGCACCCGGGCGATTGCCGCCGAACTGGCGCCAAGCAAGATCGACAACACCATGGCCTTCATGTTCGAGACCAGCCAGGTGCTGCGCCCGAGTCGTTTCGCCCTCGACTGCCCACAGCTGCAAAGCAACTACGATACTTGCTGGGCCACCTTGCCCGTCACTTTCAACCCGAATCGGAGATAACCCATGAGTCAGCCAACCATCCTTCGCAGCTGGGTTGCCTCTGCCAACGGCCATGCCGATTTCCCGTTGCAGAACCTGCCGCTGGGGGTGTTCAGTCATCAGGGTTCGGCACCGCGCAGTGGCGTGGCGATTGGCGAGCTGATCTTCGATCTGGAGGCGGCCCTGGAGCTCGGCTTGTTTGAAGGCCAGGCCAAGGTCGCGGTCGAAGCGACCCGTGGCGGTCAGTTGAATGCTTTCTTTGAGCGCGGTGCCACGGCCCGTCTAGCCTTGCGCACGCGTCTGCTGGAACTGTTCGGCGAAGGCAGCAGCCTGCGCGGCAAGATCGAAGCCCAGGGTGCCAAGCTGCTGCACCTGGCCGCCGATTGCCAGTTGCACCTGCCGGCCAGGATCGGCGACTACACCGACTTTTATGTCGGCATCGAGCATGCGCAGAACGTCGGCAAGCTGTTCCGCCCCGACAACCCGCTGCTGCCCAACTACAAGTACGTGCCCATCGGTTATCACGGCCGGGCCTCGACCGTTCGTCCATCCGGCACCGAAGTACGCCGTCCCAAGGGCCAGACCTTGCCTGCCGGGCAGACTGAGCCGACCTTCGGTCCCTGCGCACGCCTGGACTATGAACTGGAACTGGGCATCTGGATCGGCCAGGGCAATGCCATGGGCGAGTCGATCGCCATCGGCGATGCCGCCGAGCATATCGCCGGTTACTGCCTGCTCAATGACTGGTCGGCGCGGGATATCCAGGCCTGGGAATACCAGCCGCTGGGTCCGTTCCTGTCCAAGAGCTTTATCACCAGCGTTTCGCCCTGGGTGGTGACGGCCGAGGCACTGGCGCCGTTCCGCCAGGCCCAGCCGCCGCGTCCGCAAGGCGATCCGCAGCCGTTGCCGTACCTGTTCGACGCGCGCGACCAGCAGGGCGGTGCCTTTGATATCGAACTGGAAGTGCTGTTGCTGACCGAGGCCATGCGCGAGCAGAACCTGCCGGCCCACCGTTTGACCCTGAGCAACACCCGGCATATGTACTGGACCGTGGCGCAACTGGTGGCCCATCACAGCGTCAACGGCTGCCAGTTGCAGGCCGGCGACCTGTTCGGCTCGGGCACCTTGTCCGGTCCTGAGAGCGGGCAGTTCGGCAGCCTGCTGGAGATCACCGAAGGCGGCAAGAAAGCAGTGGAGCTGGCCTCGGGTGAAGTGCGCAAGTTCCTTGAGGACGGCGATGAAATCATCCTGCGGGCGCGTTGCAGCCGTGAAGGTTTTGCTTCCATTGGCTTCGGCGAATGCCGCGGCAAGATTGTCTCGGCACGCTGAGAGGAGAGGACCATGGAGCTTTACACCTATTACCGTTCGACCTCGTCCTACCGCGTGCGGATCGCCCTGGCCCTCAAGGGCCTGGATTACCACGCGCTGCCGATCAACCTGATCGCCCCGGGTGGCGGTGAGCAGCGCCAGGCGGAGTACCTGGCGGTCAACCCGCAGGGTCGGGTGCCGGCCTTGCGCACCGATGCCGGGGATCTACTGACGCAGTCGCCGGCGATCATCGAGTTTCTCGAAGAACGTTATCCACAGGCGCCGCTGCTGGCCTCGGACCTGATGACCCGTGCCCGCGCACGGGCGGTGGCGGCGGTGATCGGTTGCGATATTCATCCGCTGCACAATTCCGGTACCACCAACCTGCTGCGCCAGTGGGGGCATGATGATGCCCAGGTGCAGGAGTGGATCGGCCACTGGGTCAGCCAGGGGCTGACGGCGGTGGAGCAGTTGATTGGTGACGTGGGTTATTGTTTTGGCAAGGAGCCGGGGCTGGCGGATGTGTACCTGATTCCGCAACTGTATGCGGCGCAGCGTTTCAAGGTGTCACTGGACGCTTATCCGCGTATTCGCCGGGTAGCGGCGCTGGCGGAACAGCATCCGGCGTTTATCAAGGCGCATCCGGCGAATCAGCCGGATACTCCGTTGTAAGGCATGCCGCCTAATGCACCACCGCATTCGGCGGCAATTGCCCCAGCCGTTCCGTCAGCCTTAGTCGCTGCAGCGGGTCTTCGCTGAGCAGCAGCGCCCGTTCCAGGTCATGGCGTTCGGCCCGTGGGCAATCGAGGCGCTGGTACAGGCTGGCGCGGGCCAGGTAGTCGCTGGCATTGGCTTGGCCCAGTTCGAGGACCCGCTCGGCATCCACCAGGGCGCCGAGGAAATCGTCGTTGGCCTGGTGCAATTGCCGCAGGTTGCGCGACAGGCGCTGGAGCATCTGCACCGGCGTGGCGTTATGCATGTGCTCGGCCTTCAGCATCGTGCTCGGGCCGTACTGGCGGACCAGCAGTTCACGGCAGTCGTTGGGATAAAGACGCCGGCCGCCGCACGGGTCGAGCAGATGGTCGGCCCCCGGCACCCGCAGCAGGAAATGCCCGGGGAAATTCACCCCCACCAGCGGAATCTCCAACTGTCGGGCCAGTTCCAGGGCGATCAAGGCCAGCGCCAGCGGTTGCCCGCGTCTACGCTGCAGGACCTTGTCGAGCAGTGCCGCGTGAGGTCGCAGTGGGGTGAACGCGTCCTGCTGGAAGCCCAGCTCGTTCAGCCGCCGCAATAGCGGCTGGCCCAACTCGCTGACCGGCAGCATGGGCAAACCGGCGCTGACCCGTTGCTGCAGATCGTGGAAATCGCGCAATACGGATTCAGGCAGGACCTGCGGGTCATGTTCGGCTGCCATCCACACGGCGGCTTCGAACACGGCGGGTGGGGTACGTTGCAGGCAGGCGAAAAAGGCTTGGCGGGGGTTCATCGAGATCTCCGGCAGAGTCTCTGTTTTAGCCCCGTGCCAGGCTTTCGTCCAGTGCCCTTGCAGCAGTCGAGGGTTATGTCGCAAAAACCGCAAACGCCAAGGCCTTATTCCTGCTTGCTTCTGCAAGCTTTCCCACGAAGCCTATACTCGCTACAGGCAGTATTCAGGGGGGCCTCTCGATGTTCGCTCTCATGCAAAGCACTCGTCTTGAGTCGCTGCACCTCAGTGTTGATCCCGTTACCGGGTTGAAGGCGGTGATTGCCATCCACAACCGTCGTCTCGGGCCGGCGCTGGGCGGCTGTCGTTACCTGGCCTATCCCGACGATGAAAGTGCCATGGTCGATGCCATCCGTCTGGCCCAGGGCATGAGCTACAAGGCCGCGCTTGCGGGATTGCCGGTGGGCGGCGGCAAGGCGGTGATCATTCGTCCGCCCCATGTGGAAAACCGCGCCGCGTTGTTCGAGGCCTTCGGTCGTTGTATCGAGCAGCTCAACGGACGCTATATCACCGCCATCGACAGTGGGACCTCCACCGCCGACATGGACTGCATCGCCCAATACACCCAGCACGTCACCAGCACCACCAGCGCCGGTGACCCGTCGCCGCATGCGGCCATGGGTGTGTTCGCGGGGATTCGCACCACCGCCATGGCGCGACTGGGCAGCGACAACCTGGAAGGGTTACGGGTGGCGGTGCAAGGGTTGGGTAATGTCGGTTATGCCCTGGCCGAGCAGCTGCACGCGGCGGGGGCGGAATTGCTGGTCAGCGATACCGACCCGGGCAAGGTGCAACTGGCCATGGAGCAGTTGGGGGCGCATCCGATCGCTTGTGAAGCCTTGCTCAGTACTCCGTGCGATATCCTGGCCCCTTGCAGCGTGGGCAATGTGCTCACCAGCCAGAGCGTGGCGCAGCTGCGTTGCGCAGCGGTGGCGGGTTCGGCCAGCACCCAGCTGACCCATATCAGCGTCGCCGATCAGTTGGAAAAACGCGGGATTCTTTATGCGCCCGACTACGTGATCAGTTCTGGCGGATTGATCTATGTGACCCTCAGGCACCAGGGCGAGGAGCTGGCGACCATCACCGCCCACTTGTCCCGTATCGGCACGCGCCTGACCGAAGTCTTTGCCCATGCCCAGGCGGAAAAGCGCTCGCCGGCGCGGGTGGCCGACGAACTGGCGGAGCGCCTGCTTTACCGTTGAGCGAACCGGTTCCTGCCGTCTGGCGCTGTCTTACTCGACAGGGACAGGGGACGAGAGCAATTCGCTCAACGCATCCGGCTGGCTCTTGAACGCCCGGGCGAATACATCACGGTTTTTCGCCATGTAGATGCCGGCTTCTTCCACCTGCTGCTCGCTCAGCGAGGGCACGGCTTTTTGCAGGACTTCGGCCAACAGCTCGGCCAGTTCGAGCATTTTGTCATGACGGTCAGCTTCGGCTTTATCCATGAACAAACGCTCCAGATCTCGGCTGCTGCGGTATACCACTTCGACGGCCATTCACCACCTCACATGCCTTCACGATAGTTGTGTTTTGCAATTACTGTATTTATATACAGCTAAAAGCATAAGCGAATCCCCAGGGTTTGGGTAGTGGCTTTTTAATGTAGACCTATTTCCCGGTTTGTCAGGTGCGCTGCTGCGTCGACAGGCCGCACCACCCTGGCGTGCCCCGGAAGGCATTATCACCATCTCACCCCTTTCCCTGGCCTTTTTTCTGCATGCAGGAAAAACAGTCATCTTCCACCCGCATCCTCCGATCAAACCGAACCAAGGAACCTGCACCGTGAAAATCAATTGGGCCGAAAAGCTGAGGCAAAACGTCCATCAGGTGGCCGAGTCCCTGGGCAACCTGTTCGTCGAGTCGTTTCATTACCTGGCGCTGTTCGCCATTGGCGGGGTCACGGCCTGGGCGGCGGTGATGGAGTTCCTGACGATGATCGAAGAGGGTCATCTGAAGATCGACGACATCCTGCTGCTGTTCATCTACCTCGAACTGGGGGCGATGGTGGGGATCTACTTCAAGACCAACCACATGCCGGTGCGCTTCCTGATCTACGTGGCGATCACCGCGCTGACCCGGCTGCTGATTTCCAACGTGTCGCACCACAATCCGCCGGACATGGGCGTGGTTTACCTTTCCGGTGCGATCCTGCTGCTGGCGCTGGCGATCCTGGTGGTGCGCTATGCCTCGTCGCAGTTTCCGTCGGTGAAGATCGAGCATCCGCAACGCAAGACCGGAGAAGGCTCCAGCGAGCATCCGGAAGTGGAGAAGGGCGAGATTTGAAACACGCCGTCAGGCGACGACGCCTGTAAGCGCGAGGGTGCTCGCGCTTACAGAAGGCCTTTGATCAGTTGACCCAGGCACCGGCACGCAAATGCCAGCCGTCGTTATGCCGTTCCCAGTGCGGGTGCACATAGCGATAACCCTGACGCACCGGTTCCCAATGACCGTGCATTGCCACATAGCGCCGCCCGTCCCAATGCCAGTAGCCCCGTGCCCAGATGAATCCAGGGCGATAGGCCGGCTCCACTTCGATCACTTCCTGCGGTGGTGGCTGCGGTGCCACCACTTCCACGTATTGCGGCGCGGGCCGTTCGACCACCACCTGGCGATCGTGAACCACGCGTTCCTGTACGCAACCGGAAGCCGCCACGACTACCGCTGCAAGTGCTGCGTAACGTAAAAACATGTTGCCTCCTCGGGATGGTCCGCCCACGGCGCACGCCTGGCGAACGGATCGTTGCCGTGTTTTCTCACCGGCTACGCTTGTTGTAACAGTATGTATCTGTCCGGATCCTGAACCCGATACAGTCTTTTTCACGGCAAGAGCCACTTGTCACAAGCCTTGGGCAGGATAGAACTGAATGCGCATTTGTCAGCATTGGTACAGCCAGTTCAACAGACACTGGGAATGAAAGGATTGCTGCCGTTCTCACCTTTGGAAGCCACTTGATATGCCAGTACCGGGTGCTGTTCTACGTTGTCTGGGGTTGTCGGTATGCCTGGCGGCGGGATTTCCCGCCGTCGCTGTTGCGGCGCCCGTGGTGCCGTTGAGTCCTGCCGACGCGGCCTGGCTGCGGCGCGACGGTTATGATCTGGATGCGGCGAACGTCGCGCGCTTTCGGGCCATGGGCCGTGCCGGCTTGCTCGAGGCGCAACTGGCTGACCGTATCCGTGACCCGCTGCCGCCGGGCATCGACGCACAATTGCGGGCCTTCCCGATCCTCGCGCAACCGCAGCAGGCCACCTTGCTCGCCTTCAAGCAAGGCCAGGAGCAACTGCAGTCGATGCCGGACGGCGATGCCAAGGCCGATGCCAGGAAGGCCCAGCAGCAACTGCTCAATGACGCCGCCGACCAGGCCCGGCAAATCACCTTGCTGCGGGCGGTCTATGGTAGCAACCAGCTCAAGGAGCAGATGGTCGGCTTCTGGCTCAATCATTTCAGCGTGTTTGCCGGCAAGGGCGCGGTACGCCTGATGGCGGCGGACTACGAAGAGCAGGTCATCCGCCCACATGCCCTGGGCAAGTTCAGGGACCTGGTCCTGGCGACCCTCAAGAGCCCGGCCATGCTGGAGTTTCTCGACAATGCCCAGAACGCCAACGGCAAGGTCAACGAAAACTACGCCCGCGAACTGATGGAACTGCACACCCTGGGGGTCGGTTCCGGCTACACCCAGCAGGATGTCCAGCAACTGGCGCTGATCCTTACCGGTGCCGGGGTGCGGCCGCTGGATGGCCGGGTGCAGAAGTTCGGGCCACGGGTGGCGCCGTTGGTGGTGAATGACGGGATGTTCCAGTTCAATCCCAAGCGCCATGACTTCTCCGACAAGGTGCTGCTGGGCGAATCGATCCAGGGCAGTGGTTTCGATGAAATCACCCAGGCGGTGAATCTGATCACCCGGCAGAAAGCCTGTGCGCAATTCATCTCGCGCAAACTGGCGCAATACTTTGTTGCCGACCAGCCGCCGCAGTCCCTGGTGGACCGCATGAGCGTGACCTTCCAGCGCAGCGATGGCGACATCGCCCAGGTGCTGCGTACGCTCTTCGAGTCGCCGGAACTGCTGCAAAGCGCCGGAAAAAAATTCAAGGACCCGACCCAGTTCGTGGTCTCGGCGGTACGCCTGGCCTACGACGGCAAGCCCATCGCCAATCCGCGGCCGATGCTCAACTGGCTCAATCAGCTGGGTGAACCGGTATTCGGCCGGCAGACCCCGGACGGCTGGCCGCTGGATGCCGCCGGTTGGGCCAGCTCGGGGCAGATGTCGAAGCGTTTCGAAATCGCCCGGTCCATCGGCTCGGGCTACAACAAGTTGTTTACCCCGGAAGGCAGTGACAAGGCCCAGGGCGGTTTCCCCATGATCACTACGCCGCTGTACTACGAGGCCATCGGCCCGCATCTGTCGGCGGCTACCGCCGCCGCGCTGAATCAGGCCACCTCGCCGCAGGAATGGAACACCTTCCTGCTGTCTTCACCGGACTTCAACAACCGTTAATGTCGTGCTCTTCAAGGAAGGTGCAGTGATGAATCGTCGAGACTTTCTGGTCGCTTCAGCGGTTGCCGCCGCGACCCTGCCGACCTTGTCGTTCTCCGGCAAGCTGTTTGCCGCCCCCGCGTCGGCGCCGCGCTTTCTGGTGGTGTTCCTGCGCGGCGGCTATGACTGCAACAACCTGCTGGTGCCCTATGCCAGCGATTTCTACTACGAGTCGCGGCCGACCCTGGCGATTGCCCGGCCCGACCTGCACAACCCCAACAGCGCCATTGCCCTCGACGGCCACTGGGGCCTCAATCCGGTGTTGCACGATTCGCTCTACCCGCTCTGGCAGCGCAAGCAACTCGCCTTCGTGCCCTTTGCCGGTACCGACGACCTGTCCCGCAGCCATTTCGAAACCCAGGACAATATCGAGGCCGGCCTGGCCGGCGATCAGCACGGGCACTACGGTTCGGGCTTTCTCGCCCGCCTGGCCGGCGCCATGCCCGGCAGTGCGCCGATTGCCTTTACCGATGCCTTGCCCCTGAGCTTCCAGGGCGGCCGGGATATTCCCAACCTGTCGTTGCGCGGGGTCTCGAAACCGGTGTTCGACGAGCGCCAGTCCTCGATCCTCGCCTCGATGTACAAGGGTACGACGCTGGCCGCGCCGGTGTCCGACGGCCTGCAACTGCGCCAGCAAGTATCGAAGGACCTGCAGGACGAAATGGCCAAGGCCGGGCGCGGCGCGCAGACGGCGCAGAATTTCGCCGCGGAAACCCGGCGCATCGCCACCCTGATGCGCGATCAGTATCGGCTGGGTTTCGTCGATGTCGGCGGCTGGGATACCCACGTCAACCAGGGCGGCGCCCAGGGGCAGCTATCCAACAACCTGGCGAACCTGGGGCAGGGCCTGGCGGCCTTTGCCGACGCCATGGGCGATCAGTGGAAAGACACCACCGTGGTGGTGGTCTCGGAGTTTGGCCGCACCTTCCGCGAGAACGGCAATCGCGGCACCGATCATGGCCATGGCACGGTCTACTGGGTGCTGGGCGGCAGCGTGCACGGTGGGCGTATCGCCGGTGAGCAAGTGGCAGTGGCACCGGGCAGCCTGTTGCAGAACCGCGACTATCCGGTGCTGAACAATTACCGCGATCTGCTGGGCGGCCTGTTGGGCCGCACCTGGGGTTTGTCCACTGCGCAACTTCAGAGCGTTTTTCCCGGCGCACGCCCCAATGGCTTGCAGTTGGTGTAGCGGCTGCTTAACGAACCGGCAGCGTCACGACCCGTCCGGTCGGTGTGACCGGGCGTCCGACACGATGGCCGGGACCGCTCCAGACCGGTGCCGGGAGCGTCCCCAGCTTGAGGCTGTCGCTGTCGGTCATGGCCGTGAGGATATCCATCGCGCTGTGTCCCTGCTCGATGGCAATGCCGAATTGCACGCTCTGGATCAGGCGTTTCAGCCGCCTGGGATCATTGCGCTGCTCGGCGCTGATCATTCGTTTGGCCACCACGCCATCGGCGTTGGACAGGGTCAGCATGACGTCGCCGTCGAGTCCCTGGAGGCTGAGGTTGACCCGGTATTCGGGCTGGAAAGCCTCGTTGATCAACTGAAAGGGGTTATCCATGTGTGTCACCACTCTGATCGAAACCTGCATTCATTGACTGCTCGCTGGCCGGATTGGTTCGTCGGTTCCGGACCGGCGGCAGATCGGTGCCCTGACCTCATGTCGGGGCACAACTGCATCAATACTGCATGGATGCAGTACTGACGAATCTGTGAGTGCAAGGCTTGTGCCGAGTAAACGACCGTTCAGTAGAAACGTCGCGGGTCGGCGTCGATCAGGCTGGCCAGCTTGGTCAGGGCGAAGCGCAGTTCGTCGCGGCTGGTGGGTGACATCAGCACGATCCGCACGCTGCGGGTATGCCCCAGGCGCTCGGCCTGGAACTGCGTGCCGCTGAGCACCAGCACCCCGTTGGCCCGCGCCAGCAGGGTGAACTCATCACCGCTCCAGGGCTCGGGCAAGGTCAGCCACAGATGATAACTGTGGGGTTGGGTGGTGATCTGCAGGCCGCGAAAGACTTCGGCGGCGATGGCCTGGCGCGCGGCGGCTTCGGCGCGCTGGACCGCTACCAGCCGGGTATCCAGCCCTTCGCTGAGCATCATGCTGGCCAGTTGCGCGGTCAGCGGCGATGGCATCCAGATGCTGCTGCGCACCATGGACGTCAGGCGCGACAGCAGTTTCGGCGGGCTGTACAGGTAACCGATGCGCAGGGCCGGCATCACCGATTTCGACAGGCTGGTGAGGTACACCGAGCGCTCCGGGGCGTAGCTGGACAGCGGCTTGATCGACGGATCGTTGGCGAGGAAACCGTAGATATCGTCGTCGATAATGATGAAATCGAATTCTTCGGCAATCGCTGCGATCTGCGCCCGGCGCGCGGCGGACATGATCGCCGTGGTCGGGTTCTGGCAGGTCGCGACGCAGATCAGCAGCGCCGGTTTTTCCCGCAGGCAACGCTTGCGCAGGGCCTCGGGAATGATCCCTTCCTCGTCCATTTCCACGCCGCCGAGCCGGCGCTCGAGGCCGTGGGCCAGGGAGATGATTCCGGGGTAGCAAAGTGCTTCGCAGAGTACCAGGTCACCGCTGTTGCTCAGGGCACTCATGGCGACCATCAGCCCATGCTGCGCGCCGGCGGTGATCACCACCTGCTGCCATTGCGCATCCGGCACCGACTGGCGCAACCACTGCGCGCCGGCTTCGCGGTGGGCCGGGTGGCCGCCGTCGGGGGCGTAGTCCAGGGCGCGGGCGAAATCCGCGTCGTTGGCCATGTTCACCAGGGCATCGCGCAACTCGTGTTCGAGAGGCTCGCCATGGGGCTTGATGATCGACAGGTCGAGCAGGTCGGTCGGCCCCGAGGCCAGCAGTGTCGAGGTCTGTTGACGCTGCACCGGTGTAGCGCCCTGTTCCAGCACATAGGTCCCGCGTCCGACTTCGCCCTGCACCAGCTTGCGCCGCTGGGCCTCGCTGTAGGCGCGGCTGATGGTGCCGGGCGTGACCTCCAGCGCCTGGGCCAGTTCACGCAGGGTCGGCAGGCGGCTGCCGGTTTTCAGCGTACCGCTGGCGATATCCCGCGCCAGCGCGTCGGCGATGGAGAGATACACCGGTTGGTTGAAGTCGCTGAGCCGAGGAACCCACATGCTTGATGGCTACCGATCCTGAAAAGTGCGGGCAAGCTTATCACAGGGTGTATGAATCTAAATTGATTCTATTGAATCGAATCAATTTATGCGGTTATATGCGCATCAATCGAATCAATGTATTCCACACCCAGGTATCGACGCTTATGAGCAGCCTCAGGCAGGACTTTTCGTTATCCGCGGTGATCGCCGGCTTTATCGCGGTGGTCATCTCCTACGCCGGCCCCTTGATCATCGTCTTCCAGGCGGCGTCCCAGGCCCATCTGTCCAACGACCAGGTTTCGTCGTGGATCTGGGCGATCTCCATCGGCAGCGGCGTCACCGGCCTGCTGTTGAGCTGGCGCCTGCGGATCCCGGTGATCACCGCCTGGTCGACCCCCGGCGCAGCGCTGCTGGTATCGATGCTGCCGACGGTGTCATTCGCCGAGGCGATCGGCGCCTATGTGGTGGCCTCGGTGATCATCCTGGCGGTGGGGCTGTCGGGGGCCTTCGACAAGTTGATGAGCCGCCTGCCCAAGGCGATTGCCGCGGCGATGCTGGCGGGAATCCTGTTTCGCTTCGGCGCCGAGCTGTTCACCTCGATCCGCCTGCAACCGGCGCTGGTGTTGTCGATGATCGCCGTCTATCTGGTGTGCAAGCGTTTCTCGCCGCGCTACGCGATTCTCTCGGTGTTGATTGTCGGCTGTGGTTTTGCCGCGCTGATGGGTGAATTGAACCAGGGCGCGATCACGGTGGCGGTGGCGCATCCGATCTTCACCGCACCCGAGTGGAGCTGGCACGCGATCATCAATATCGGCCTGCCGCTGGCCCTGGTGACCCTGACCGGCCAGCACGTGCCGGGCATGGCCGTGTTGCGCACCGCCGGTTATACCCAGCCGGCCCGGCCGATGATTTCGCTGACGGCCATTGGCGCGGTGTTGCTGGCCCCGTTCGGTGCCCATGGCCTCAATCTGGCGGCGATCACGGCGGCGATCTGCACCGGTCGCGAGGCCCACGAAAACCGCGACAAACGTTATATCGCCGGCATCGCCTGCGGGGTGTTCTACATCCTGATGGGCACCTTCGGCGCGACCCTGGCCTCGGTGTTCGGCGCCTTGCCCAAGGAGTTGATCGCGTCCCTGGCCGGGCTGGCGCTGTTCGGCGCGATCAGTGCCGGGCTCACGGGTGCCATGGCCGAGGAGAAACAGCGGGAAGCGGCGCTGATCACCTTTCTGGTGACCGCATCGGGCATGAGCTACCTGGGTTTGGCGGCGGCGTTCTGGGGATTGATCTTCGGCCTGGTGGCGCATTTCGTGCTGAGCTACACCCGTGAGCGCAAGGTGCTGCCGGGGTTGCGCGAGGCTTGATGGGGGCGAGTGCCGGACAAGGATGTCCGCTGCTTCAAGACGTTTTGGCCGAGCTCTTGGCGGGGGCTTTTTCAGGGAGGTTGTTGCAGGAAATGACAGGAAAGCGATTCGACCCGACTCCCGACATTAACAGCGCTTTGCGGGCTTGTCCGGCTATTTCGTCGGATAATTATTTATCTTTTCAAAGGGGTTGAATTGTTTTTCCAACTGCCCAACTCTGTCATCAAGAGGTCATGTTCAGCACGCCTTCAGGTGCTGCCGACGAGTCTCTTACTAGCTAGCTGAAATAAGGGAATAACTATGCAAATCCAAGTCAATAGTGATAACCATATTCAAAGCAGCATTCGACTGGAGGAGTGGGTCCGGACGAGCGTCGAGAACGCGCTCGAACGTTATGAAGAAGACCTGACACGGGTCGAAGTTCACCTGGCGGACGAGAACGGCGACAAGCCGGGTCCCCACGATATGCGCTGCCAGATGGAAGCGCGGCCAAAAGGCCATCAACCGATTTCGGTCACCCATAAAGCCGATACGCTGGAACAGGCGATCGATGGCGCGGCCACCAAACTGGAACATGCACTGGAGCATCTGTTCGGCAAACTGCAAGCCAAACGCGCGACCGCCATTGTGGGCGAACGCCGCGACCTGGGAGACGCGCTGCTGGAAGAGGAGTTCGAAGAGAAAGAACGTGTACGACTGGCCGCTAACGGCTGATCCTCAACACTGACCACGACGGGCCTGCATTTGCAGGCCCGTTTTCGTTTTGGGCTACAACGCGCTCAGCCCTGCGGCTCGTCGACCTGGCGCGGGGCCCTGGCCTGCAGCCAGTTGGCAATCAGTGAGGCGTTGATAAACAGCGCAATGCCCAGCAGGATCACCATGATCGAGGCCAGCTTGTGGGGCCCGATGCTTTCGTCGAACATCAGCCACGAAGTGGTGACGCCGGAAATCGGCACCATCAACGACAGCGGCGCGACCATTGCCGACGGGTATTTCTTCATCAGGTTATTCCACACCCGGTAGCCGAACAGGGTGGTGACATAGGCCTGGAACAGCACCGAGAAGATCGCCGAAGGTGTCAGGTTCGTGCCCAGTTGATAAAACGGCGCGCTGCCCTTGGCCAGCCAGGTCATGAGAAACAACGGCGGTGCCGCGAACAGGCTGGACCAGACGATAAAGGCGACCATATCGGCGGGGCGGGTCTGCTTGACGATCAGGTTGCAGGCACTCCAGCTCAGGGCGGCCAGCAGCACCAGGGCGGTGCCGGCGAGGACTGCCTGGCCTTCGGTGAAGTGAATGATCGACAGCAAGCCGAGGCTGGCGAGGATCACCCCGGCGATCTGCGGACCGGCGATTTTTTCCTTGAGCAGCCAGGCGCTGAGGAAGATCGTGAAGAAGGCGCTGAATTGCAGGATCAGCGAGGCCAGGCCCGGGGTCAGTCCCAGGTGCATGGCGTAGTTCACCACCCACCAGAGTCCGACCCCGAACAGCAGGCCGTAACCGGCGATGGCGGCGAGGCTGACGCCGGCCGGGCGTTTCATGAAGAACACCAGGGGCAGGGCGCAGCAGGTAAAGCGCAGGGCGGTGAGCAGAAAGGGGTCCAACTGTTCAAGGCCCAGTTCGATGACCGAGAAGTTGCTGCCCCAGATAATCGTGACCAATAGCCCGAGGGCCAGGTCCAGCGGTTGAAATTTCATAGGGATTTGAGGTCCTGTTGACGGCGGTTCGCAGAGGCGCGTCTTTGTCGCCGGGATGTGGCTGACAAAGACGCGGGCGAGGGTCAGGCGGCGATTTCCGGATCGACGCCGTCATAGACGAAGGCATCGAATTTTTCCGGACGCCATACGTCATCCCGGGTGTAGTAGTTCAGGACCACGGTGATCTTCTTTTCCGTCACCGTCGGTTCGCAGTCATGAAGGATTTCCCGGCCCTTCATGATCAGCAGCGAACCGGCCTTGGCGTGGATATGCCGGTGTTCGATCCATGGCTCGGGTTTGCTTGGATGGGCGCGGGGAATCTGCATGCGCAACGGTGCTTCGCGGTTGCTGGTGAGAAACAGCAGCACGGTGATCGCATTGGTGTCGTAGTGCTCGCCCAGTGTTCCGCCGCCTTCGGGATAGACCTTGATATTGATGTCGGAACGGTCGTGGGGCGAGACAATCGCATCCTGGCTGGTGACCAGGCTGACCAGCGGCAGCAGCGAGTGATAGATCGCCGTCAGTTCCGGCAAGTGATCGCGCACGTCCTGGCCCTGGAAGATGTAGTGCAGGTATTGCCCGCCGGCGTCGGACACCTCGCGGGTGCCGAGGCCCTGGTGGTTGACCAGCTTGACCCGACCTTGCTCGATGGTGCGCTCGACCCGTTCTTTCAAGGTGTCGCACAACGCGGGGGGGACGATGTCGTCAAGGACTGTGACGTAGTCGTAGTGATACTCGGCAATATGTTTGTTGAGATTGAACGGCGTGTTGTTCATGGAAGCTCCCTGCTCGGTTAGCGGACGGCATTCCCCTCGACTGCCTGGCTGAAGAGGCCGTGTATTGGACGATCAAGTAAGACCGGCCCAGGGACTCCTCCACGTATGAGAACCCGAGACGGGTCGGCGGCCCGCGCTGGGACGGCAACCGTCGACCGCCCGAAATTAGCCCAGCATTCGGCCCATCCTCCAGTTTTTTTCAGCATGACTATCCGTTCGGATAGCCACCGGTAAATGTCCTTGTGCCATTGCGGCTCGTCGGATGTCTTTGCGCATGAGAATTTTTATCATTAATATTGGCGTCCTTTACGCTGGCCCGTCGCTGCTCGGCGGCTGACTGTTGCTGGGAGTGTCGTGATGAACCTGGCCCTGCGCCCCCCCGAGAACCCGGATGCCGAGGGGACCGAGTTGCACACCGGTCGCGCGCACTTCCTGCAAGTGTTCCTGTCCCAGCGTTCGCAGATGGAGGCGCTGGTCAGTCGCCGGGTCGGTTGTCGGGCGACGGCGGCGGACCTGGTCCAGGACCTGTTCCTGCGTTTCTGGCGCCGGCCCCTGGTGCAGGTGGAGGAACTGAGCACCTACCTGCTGCGCTGCGCCGGCAACATTGCCATCGACCATTTGCGCAGCGAGGGTGCCCGCGTGAGAGTCAATGAAGGCTGGCTACCCGAGCAGCAGGATAACCAGAGCCTCGAGCCCGAGGCGGCCCTGGCGGCCGGTAACGATCTGCGTCATGTCGAGGCGGCGCTGCGCAGCCTGCCTGAGCGCACCCGGCAGATTTTCCTGCTCAATCGTATCCATGGGCGCAAATACGCCGAGATCGCCAAGGCCATGGACCTCTCGCAAAGTGCCGTGGAAAAACACATGATGCGGGCCCTTGAAGCTTGCAAGGCCAGCCTGCGAGAGCCTTCAGCGACCTATCGAGAGCCTTCAGCCGCCTATCGAGCGCCATCCGTCACACGTCTGCCAGGGAAAGCATCGTGATCCATTCTTCCAGTATCGCCGTGACACCCGACCAGGAACAGGCCGCCCTGGCCTGGCTCAGCCTGTTGCACGATCAGCCGAGCCGGGGCGACCAGGCGCGCTTCAGTCTCTGGCTGCAAGCCGAACCGGCCCATGTCGAGGCTTATGCCCAGGCCCAGGTGCTCTGGGAACTGAGCGAAGTGCCGGCGAGTACCTTGGCCAAAGAGGAGGCCGTGGCCTTGCAAGGTCTGCTCGCGGCCATGGACCGGCCCAAGCCGGTATCGCGCTGGCGCTGGTCGGCGGGCCTGGCCATGGCCGCCTGCCTGCTGCTGAGCATCTCCATCGGCCTGGGCTTCGAGCCCGGGCGTTGGCTCGACGATCTTGGCGCCGATTATGTGTCGGTGCCGGGGCAGGTGCGCACGGTGACCCTGGCCGATCATTCCGAAGTCACCCTGGACACCGACAGTGCGATCTCCGTGGATTTCAGCGCGGGCGAACGGCATGTTCGGCTGCGTCGCGGTTCGGCGTTTTTCCAGGTAACCCATACCGGCGAGCCCTTTGTGGTGGATGCGCAGGGCGGCGAGGCGCGGGTGCTCGGCACGCAGTTCGAAGTGCGCCTGCAACCGGGTGGTGCGCGGGTGACGGTGTTGTCCGGGCGGGTCGGGGTGCGTGCGAGTGCGGGCGCGCCGCAGCAGATTCTCGGCGCCAACCAGCAGGTGGCCTATGCCGACGGTTCGGCGCAGCTACTGCATCCGGTGGACAGCGACCAGTTGCTGGCCTGGCGCCAGGGTTGGCTGAACTACTCGAAAGCCAGCGTCGCCGAGGTGGTCCAGGACCTGGGCCGGTATTACCCGGGCCGGATCCTGGTATTCAACGACAGCCTGGCGGCACGGCGGATCAGCGGCAGTTTTCCGAACAAGGATCCGCGGGCGGTGCTCGATTCGTTGCAAGGCGTGCTGGGCTTTGAACAGCACAGCCTGCTCGGTCGGGTCATCGTCTTGCGCTGATCCACCAGTCTAACCCTGACGCCAGACACAAGCCGGCTTGCTGGCGATAGCGGCCGAACCAACGATACAAGACTCTCGGGCCCCAATCGCCAGCAAGCCGGCTCCTACAGGGGCGGTGTCAGGCCAGCGGTTTGTGTCACGGCGACTCTCCATGAAAATATTTTCAAAATAAAGGTGAGGTAAACCCGACGCCCATCCGTGTAGTGGTTGAAAGTGCGATTCATTCGCATTAATGATTTCTCTACGTACGGGTCAGGCACACATGAAGTCCAGGGCAAAAGCGGTGGCAGGCAGTTCGGTCAAGCGGTGGTTCGGCGCATCGGCGCTGGCGGTGTCGGGGTTGGCCTTGCTGCCCCTGAGCGTGGCCCTGGCGGCCGAGTCCGCGGCGCAGCACAGCGCGCAATTCAACTTCGCCATTGCCGCCAAGCCGCTGCCCCAGGCCCTGAACGAATTCAGCCGGGTCACCGGCCTGAGCGTGGTCTACACCGATGAAGCCGCCTACGGTCACCAGGCCCCGGCCATCAGCGGGCAGATGAGCGCCGAGCAGGCCATGCAACGGCTGCTGAGCAATTCCGGTTTCACCTTCCGCCGCACCGACGACCACACCCTGGCCCTCGAACCCTTGCCGACCCAGGGCGCCCTGAACCTCGGCGCCACCACCATCAACGGCAACCAGCAGGCGTCTTCCACCAGCTACCAGCCGCCCCAGGTCACCTCGGTGGCCCGTTCCAGCGCCTCGCTGCAGGAAATCCCGCAGACCATCAACGTGGTCTCCGCCCAGGTCCTGCGTGACCAGACCCCGCGCAACCTCGATGACGCGCTGAACAACATCAGCGGCATCACCCAGGCCAACACCCTCGGCAGCACCCAGGACGCGGTGATGATTCGCGGTTTCGGCGACAACCGTAACGGTTCGATCATGCAGGACGGCATGCCGCTGGTGCAGGGCCGTGCGCTGAACGCCACCACCGATCGGGTCGAAGTGCTCAAGGGCCCGGCCTCCCTGCTCTATGGCATCCAGGACCCGGGCGGCGTGGTCAACCTGGTCAGCAAGAAACCACAACTGGAGCAGTACAACGCCGTGACCCTGCGCGGCTCGACCTACGGCGCCGGCAAGAACGGCAGCGGCGGCAGCCTCGACAGCACCGGCGCCCTCGGCGATTCCGGGTTGGCCTACCGCATGGTCCTCGACCGTGAAGACGAAGATTACTGGCGCAACTTCGGTGCCCACCGCGAAACCCTGATCGCCCCGTCCCTGGCCTGGTTCGGCGAGACCACCAAGCTGCTGCTGTCCTACGAACACCGCGAGTTCCTGACCCCGTTCGACCGTGGCACGGCCATCGATCCACGGACCAACCACCCGCTGGCGATTCCCAAGGATCGCCGGCTGGATGAGCCGTTCAACAACATGGAAGGGCGCTCGGACCTGGTCCATTTCGAAGCCGACCACGACCTGAACGACAACTGGAAGGCCCACCTGGGCTACAGCTGGAACCGCGAAACCTACGATGCCAGCCAGGTCCGGGTGGTTTCGGTCAACCCGGCCAACGGCACCCTGGTGCGCAGCATGGACGGCACCAAGGGCGCGCTGACCACCGACCGCTTCACCACCGCCAGCCTCGAAGGCAAGGTCGATGTGGCCGGCATGCAGCATGACCTGGTGTTCGGCATGGACGACGAGTACCGCAAGATCTACCGCTCCGACCTGATCCGCCAGAGTCCGCTGAACACCTTCAGCTACCTGAACCCGATCTATGACCGTGAAGTCCCGGGCTCCACCGTCAGCCCCAAGGACAGCGACCAGACCGACCTGCTGCGCAGCGACTCGGTGTTCGCCCAGGACTCGATCCACCTCAACGACCAGTGGATCTTCGTCGCCGGCGGCCGCTACCAGATGTATGACCAGTTCGCGGGCAAGGGCCGGCCGTTCCAGGTCAACACCAACGGCAATGGCGAGAAGTTCGTGCCGCGCGCCGGCCTGGTGTACCGCTACACCGACGAGCTGTCGTTCTATGGCAGCTACACCGAATCCTTCAAGCCCAACTCCACCATCGCCCCGTTGGCGGTGACCAGCAATACCCGCCTGGTGCTGGACGGCTCCCTTGAACCGGAACAGTCCAAGGCCTGGGAAATCGGCACCAAGCTGGATATTCCAGGGCGCATCACCGCCACCGCAGCGATCTACGATATCCACAAGCGCAACGTGCTGGTGTCCGTCGCCGACGGCCTGACCACCCAGTACAGCATTGCCGGCCAGGTGCGCTCGCGCGGCCTGGAACTGGATGCCAGCGGTCAGTTGAGCGATCGCTGGAGCCTGATCGGCAGCTACGCCTATACCGATGCCCAGGTCACCAAGGACGCCAATTACCAGGGCAACCGCCTGCAGAACGTGGCGAAGAACGCCGGCTCGCTGTCGGCGGTCTATGACTTCGGTTCGATCATGGGCGGCGGCGACAAGCTGCGGGCCGGTGCCGGCGCGCGTTATGTCGGTCATCGCACCGGCGATGCGGCCAACACCTTCGACCTGCCGGGCTACACCGTGGCCGATGCCTTCGCCACCTACGACACCAAGGTCGAAGGGCAGAAGGTCAAGTTCCAGCTCAACGTGAAGAACCTGTTCAACAAGGTCTACTACACCTCGGCGGTCAGCCAGCTGTTCGTCTCCATGGGGGACGCGCGGCAGGTGTCGGTCTCCAGCACCCTGGAGTTCTGATGAAGCGCGCCCGTGCAATCCTGCTGGCCCTGAGCCTGAGTGCCACCGCCCTGGCGGCGGCACCCGGGGACGGGCGCCTGTACCAGCGTGAACATCAAGTGACCTTGGCCGGCTCCGGCGACAGCTGGGGTTTCGCCGCCCTCGACCCGACCCGGCCCTACCTGTTCCTGGCCCGGCGGGAAAACGGCCTGAGCGTGTTCGACGTGGCGAAACAGCGCCTGGTGAAAACCCTCGAGCATTCGGTGGGGGCCAACGCGGTGGTGTTCATACCCGAACGCAATCGCGTGTTCGTGCTCAACACCGACGGCAGCCTTGGCGTGGTGGAGCTGTCGAGCCTCAAGTTGCTCAAGCGTATTCCCGTGGCCCAGAGCAACCTCAACAGCGCGGTGTACGAGCCACGTACCGGCCAGGTGATTGTCGTCAGCGGCCGGCGGGCGGATCGTTCGACGCTGTTTGTCTTCGACCCGCAACAGGAAAGGGTCACCGCCGCCCATGAACTGGACGTGAAGAAGATCGACCCGTTGCTGGTCAAGGGCGATGGCAGTTTCTTCCTGCCGATGCGTGACGAAGGCAAGGTGGCGCGGTTTTCCGCCAGCACCTTCGAAGTGCTCGACAGCTGGAGCTTCGAGGGTTGCCCCAAACCCAGCGCCCTGGCCGAGGACAAGCCGGGACAGCGCCTGTTCGTCGCCTGTCGTGGCGAGCAGCCCCGGCTGATCGTGGCCGACCTGGAAAGCGGCGCAGTCAAGGCCAGCCTGCCGATCACCCGGGACGTCAACGCCCTGGCCTGGGATGCCCGGCAACATCGGCTGATCATCCCCAGCGGCGTGGACGCCAACCTGACACTGGTCGAACAGACGGACGTCGACCACTATCGGACGCTGGGCAGCGTCAGCACCTTGCCGATGGCCTACAACATGGCGTTCGACCCGACCAGCGGCAAGGTCTACCTGCCTGCCATGGACTTCACCCAACCGGCCACGGCCAAGGGTGAAGCCAAAACCGATCCGCTGTTTCACGCCAACAGCTTTTCCGTCACCACCCTGGCGCCCTGAACCACGAACCCTGTCCCCGGAAACGAATCGCTCGCACATGGATTCCGGGGACGGTGTTCCCGCATAATTCCCCCGTTGACTCGCTAAGTACCTTGTTCTTACGTGCCTCCTGAGTGATGAGTCGCTGGTAGCGGCTATTGTGTGTTTATTGGTTGAGTTCGAGGCGGAAGATGAATTCGGTACAGGGTTTCATGGGCAAGGGCGTCGCGTTGGCGTTATGCGTACTGTTGGCGGCCTGTTCGAGCAAGGCGCCGAAGGCTCCCGAGCCAGCCCGGACAGTGGTCCTGCAAGCGGCGCAGTTGCCATTGCCGTTGCCACGCTCGGCCTTTTGCGCCGGGCTCGACAGCGTATTGCGCGCCCCGGCGCTGCAAGGCGCGACGACTTCGCTGGTGATACGCGAGGCGAACAGCGGCAAACTGGTGTGTGAATACAACCCGCAATTCCGCCTGATTCCGGCTTCCAGCCTGAAGCTGGTGACCACGGCGGCGGCGATGGAAATCCTCGGTGCCGATTATCGGTTTTCCACCACCCTGTTGAGCACCGGTGTGCAGCAGGGCAACGTGCTGAACGGCGATCTGTACCTGCGGGGCACGGGCGACCCGAGCATGCGCCAGGAAGACTACCAGGCCCTGGCGGCCGGGCTGGCGCGTAAAGGCATCACGCGGGTTCGCGGACGGCTGATTCTCGATGACACCGCCTTCGACCACGAACGGCTGGGAGTCGATTGGTCCGCCGATGACGAGCAACAGTATTTTGCGGCGCAGATTTCCGCGCTGAGCGTGTCGCCGAACGCGGACCTCGATGTCGGCTCGATCCTGGTCAATGTGCGCGCCGGTAGCTCGCCACGCCAGCCGGTTCGAGTCAGCTTCACGCCGGCCAACCACTACATGAACGTGGCCAACCGGGCCACGACGGGCCGTGGCGGTCCGCTGGTGGTCAGTCGCGGCCATGGTGGCAACCTGTTGCGCATTGACGGCGCGTTGCCCAAGGGCGCGGAGCGCATTGCCCAGGTCAGCGTCTGGGAGCCGACCGGGCTGGTGGCCGATCTGTTCCGTAGCGCCCTGCTCCAGCAGGGGATCGCGGTGGAAGGCGGCAGCTTGCTGGGCGTCGCCACGCCGGCTGCGGCGCAGCCGCTGGTCGAGCACCAGTCGCCGGTCCTCGCGGACTTGATGCCGCCACTGCTCAAGTTGTCGAACAACAACATGGCGGAGATCCTGCTCAAGTCCATGGGCCGCAAGACGGCGCATGCGGGCACGGCGGCGGCGGGTGTGGCGGCGGTCAACGGGTTCCTGCAGGGGCACGGGGTGGCGTCGGCGCAGTTGCTGCAGTTCGACGGTTCCGGTTTGTCACGGCGTAACCAGGTGTCGGCGCAGACCCTCAGCGATTTGTTGCTGGTGGCGCGCAGTCGGCCCTGGTTCCAGGCCTGGTATGCGGCGTTGCCGGTTGCCGGCAATTCCGAGCGGATGATCGGCGGCACCCTGCGCAAACGCCTGCACGGCACGGCAGCAGCGAACAACCTGCATGCCAAGACCGGCAGCATGGGCGGTGTGTCGTCGCTGGCCGGGTATGTCACCAGTCGCGACGGGCGGCTGCTGGTGTTTGCCATGCTGAGCAACAACTATCTGGTCGGTGGGCGGCAGGTCAAAGCGGTGGAGGACCAGGTGGTGACGGCGTTGGCCAACAAGGCCGATTGAAGAAACGGGATCTTGAAAACACCGCATAACCTGTAGGAGCAGGGGCGGTGTTCGGCTTTAGTGCGCGAAGGCTTGCCGGTACTCGCCGGGCGTTGCGCCCAGCACCTGGCGAAACCGATTGGCGAAATGACTGGCACTGGCAAACCCGCACGCCAGGGCAATCTCCCCAAGTGGTTGCCCGCTACCGCGCAACAGCAGCCGCGCCCGCTCCAGGCGCCGCGCCAGTACATATTGATGGGGCGGCAAGCCGAAGCTGACGCGAAACATCCGCGCAAAGTGGTATTCCGACAGCGCGCACAACCCGGCCAACTCACCCAGGCTCAACGGCTGGTCCAACCGGCTGTCGATGTACTCCACCAACAGGCGCCGCTGATGCGCCGCCAAACCGCCTTTCAATCGCAAGCCCTGGCGCATCCCCACCTGATTGAGCAGCGTATGGCCGAGCAACTCGTGGGCCAGGCTGCTGCTGAGCAGGCGCTCCCCCGGTTCGTCCCAGTCCAGGCTGATCAGTTGGCGAAAACGCCGGGCCTGCTGCGGGTCATCCAGAAAAGTGTGTTCCTGCAATTGCAGCTCACGGGGTTCACGGTCCAGCAGCGTCACACAACCCACCGCGAACTGTTCCGCACTGAAATACAGGTGGGCCAGGCGAATGCTGCCGTTGATCACCCAACCGGACTGATGTTCGGCGGGCAGGATGCAGAGCTTGTCCGGGCCGCCCTTGGTGTCCGGGCGGTCACGGCGAAAGGTCCCGGTGCCGCCGGCAATGTAGCAGGACAGGGTGTGATGACCGGGCGCCTCGTAGTCCTGGGCGTCGTGGTGGTTGCTCCACAACGCCGCGGCCAAACCGTCACCGAGCTCCGCGCTGTGCTCCAGGCGCGAATTGGGCGAGCGGTTCAGGGCTTGAAAGACTTGCAGGGTATCCAGTGCGGGCATGGTCTGTTCTCCAACGCCTTGCATCCTACTCCGTCGGGTAAAGCCCTGGCAGCCATGGGCCGACAAAAGCGCAAGTTTTTGCAAGCGCGGGAGCGGCTTGCCCGCCGACACTGAGGCCTGTCTTCTGGAGTCTGCTGCATGAACCTGTTTCTCTACCTGCTGACCGTCTTGATCTGGGGCACCACCTGGATCGCCCTGAAACTGCAACTGGGCGTGGTGGCGATTCCGGTCTCCATCGTCTATCGCTTTGGCCTGGCGGCGTTGGTGCTGTTCGTCATGCTGCTGCTCAGTCGCCGCCTGCAACCGATGAACCGCCGCGGTCATCTGATCTGCCTGGCCCAGGGCCTGTGCCTGTTCTGCCTCAACTTCATGTGTTTCCTCACCGCCAGCCAGTGGGTGCCCAGCGGCCTGGTGGCGGTGGTGTTTTCCACCGCGACCTTGTGGAACGCCCTCAACGCCCGGGTGTTCTTCAAGCAGAAGATCGCCCGCAATGTGCTGATGGGCGGGGCCCTCGGCCTGCTTGGACTGGGCCTGCTGTTCTGGCCGGAACTGTCCGGGCACAGCGCCGGCCCGCACACGATCCTGGGCCTCGGGCTGGCCTTGCTCGGCACGCTGTTTTTCTCGGCCGGCAACCTGCTGTCCAGCCTGCAACAGAAGGCCGGGCTCAAGCCGCTGACCACCAACGCCTGGGGCATGCTCTACGGCGCAGTGATGCTGGCCACCTACTGCCTGGTCCAGGGCATCCCGTTCGCGATGGAATGGAACACGCGTTATATCGGCTCCCTGCTGTACCTGGTGATTCCGGGCTCGGTGATAGGCTTCACCGCCTACCTGACCCTGGTCGGACGCATGGGACCGGAGCGCGCGGCCTACTGCACGGTGCTGTTTCCCCTGGTGGCGCTGAATGTCTCGGCCTACGCCGAGGGGTATCACTGGAGTGCGCCGGCCCTGCTCGGGCTGGTGGCGGTGATGGCGGGCAACGTGCTGGTGTTCCGCAAGCCAAGGGCCGCGCTGCGGCCGACGTCGGCCAGGCTGGCCTGACGGACAACACATTTATGTAGATCAGCCGCCGCTCCATGGCCCGATAACCTGACGCTTTCCAAGGCGTATCAGGAAGGACAGGCCATGAACCGATCTGCTGAACCAGGCACCGCTGTCGACCCGGGGGATGAGCCGCCCCCGCCGTTGTCCACCGAGGTCGATGACCTCTCGTTGTTGCTGTTCATGCGCCGTGACGGCGATCTGTTGCACAGCGAGGAGAGCTGGGCGCGGCAGCAGGTCGTCGAGCAACTGGCGATTTCGTTCAAGGCGGCCATGGGGCCGCTGCATGAAGCTGAACAACGCACCTGGCTGGGCAGCTATCGCCAGTTGATGGAGGCCCGGGCGACCCTTGACGAGGAGAGTCACAAGGTCGTCGACACCTTCGAAAAGGCCGGTCTGGCCAAGCTGCGCGAGCGCCTGCAGGAAGCCTCGGGCCTGGACCTCGACCCGCAGACCACCTATCTGCACACCGTGATCGATTCGTCGGCGGCTGTCCGGCAAGCCGTGGGTGAGGGGCCGCCGGTGCAGGTGGAGTCGTTCGAGCGGCGCATCGGCAAGGTCACGGTCTCGACCATGACCTTGTGGCAAGCCGCCTGCCTGAATTTCGCCTTCTTCGATTCCAGCCACGCCAACCTCAAGCGGCGCTGGATTTCCTTCGACAAAAAGGTCGATATCTCCGATCGACGCTGGCTGCTGGCGACGGAGGTGTTTGTCCGGATCGTCCGCGAGCTCAATCTGGGCGCCGTGCTCAAGCCCCATGTGGCGCGGGCCATGGCCGTGGAAGGGCCGTTGTATCAGTCGATACTGGCGTTTGCTCATGCGCAGATTCACTTTGCGCTGTATGACGCGGCCCGCCAGCCGGCCCTCACCGGCCTGAGCTACGGCGCCTTCGTCGCCTTGCGGGACGAACTGGCGACGGCGCGTCCCCGACTCAAGGGCGCCTATGTCGCGCTGCGCCTGACCGGCGGCCTGCAGGCGCGCCTTGACCGGGTGCTGGAGTCCGTCGAAAGCGCGTTGCTGCATCTGTTCGAGGTCGAGCACGAGCCCCTGGAACTGATCTATCTGCCCCTGCAAGTCTTCGAGGTGTCGGGCCAGTCGGGTCTTTACAGCTATTGCGTCGACCGTCCCGGGGGAGCCTTGCGTTACCACGATTCAAGAGCGGCGTTCGAGCAGGACTTCAAGGCGCAACTGGAAAAAGACAGCGGCAGCGGGCAATTGGGCTGGTTGATCTCGTCGCTGGCGTTCAAGCAGCAGCATCAGTTCTGGCAATGGCTCAAGGATCACCCCAAGCCCAGGCGCCTCACCTGGATGTCGACCTTCGAGGACCTCTACAAGTGGATCTGGTCGGGGGGCGGGGTTGAGGACCTGGCTTTCGCGTATGGCGATACGCTTGCCGATTTCAGCCCCGGCCAGGCCTTGGCCGAGTTCTATGCCTGGCGTTTTCGCTTGAATACCGAAGCGATCGCGGTCTCCAAGACCGAACACGATCTGCAAGCCGTCAAGGAGGGATTCCTTGAAGTCATGCACCTGCTGCTCAATGTCCTGATGCTGCCGGTGCCTGGTGGTTTCGGGGTCCTGGGGCGGATGCTCGCGGTGGCCATGTTCGCCCAGTTGGGCGTGGGTTTGGCCGATGGCATCCTGGCGACTTTCCAGGGGCGTCCCAAGGCGCTGGGGCAAGCGCTGGCCAGCGTCGGCATGGCGATCCTGACCGGGGCGGCGCTCGGTTATGCCGGACAGTTCCTGGAGCGGCGCTTGCAGGCGTTGTCCCTGGAGGTCGGACGTTGGCGCAAGGTGACGGCGGCCCAGGGACCGCCCCGGCTGTGGAAGGTCGATCTGAGCGGCTATGGGGTTTCCGTGCGAGGGCTGCGGGAACGCTTTGCCGCCGATGAGCGCGGGCTTTTCGAGGAGGGCGGGGTACTGTTCGGCGAGGTGCGCGAGCCCGGCGGACCGATTCAGGTCAGGTTGGAATACGATGCCGTGCTCAAGCGTTATGTGGCGGTTGCGCCCGACCCGTCGGGATTTCGTCCGGCCATGCGCTATGACCGGCAAGAACGATGCTGGAAGCCGGACCTGGATGACAGCCATACCCTGAGCGATGCCCGTTGGCTGGAGCGGATGATGGTCCAGGGGAATGCCGAAGAGGCCGAGACGCTGTTGACCATCAGCGGTGTTCGCCGTGAGGCGCTGCAAGAGGTCTGGGCGGGCGGGCTGCCCCCGGCGTCGCTGGTCGAGGCCGAGCGCCGCCGACAGATCGACGCGGGCCTCGATGCGTTGATCGGCAGCCGTGATGCGCGGCTGAGCTTGCCGGCGGATGCCGAGCGTGTGCTGTTCTGCCTGCTGCCGCGCTTGTCCGATTGGCCCGAAACCACCGGGCTGTTTATCCACGGGCCCGGGGGCGAGTTGTTGGCGGTCCATGGCCGGCAGGCGCGGCTGGCCGATTTCGAGCACCGGGTGGCGATTCGGCGCCTGGAAGAGGGCGGGTATATCGAGCAGCCGGCCGATCCACTGCTGCTTTCCGACGGTCTCGCCCATGAAGAGGGGGTACAGGCACTGATCCTCGGCCTGTTGCCCGACGGTTGCCCGCTCAAGGGCGACTTCCAGCCCTTTGTCCGTCGCCAGTGGAACAAGGCGATACGCCAGCAGGTCAACGCCCTGGCCCGGCTTGAACGCCAGACGTTGTTCGAGATGCTTGTCGCCCACGACGGCATGGACCGCTCCGCCTCGCTGGCACCCGCCCGCCATTACCTGTCGCTGGTCGCGCCGTCCCTGCCGTCGCTGGTGTTCAAGCTCCACGCCTTGTACCCCGCGCTGTCGCTGGCGCGCATCGCCGAATATCTACGGCGTATGCCCTTGGAGCCGCTTCAGCGCCAACGGCTGCTGGAGCACGGCGAATTGTCCGGCGCCCATGCCCGGGCGTTGGCCGATGCGCAAGCCATGACCCGCCTGGGCCGGGCGCTGGACGGGATCCATCAGGCCCGGTCATTTAACCGCGACACCGATCAGTGGTTGCAACTGGCCGGTGAGTTGCTGGTCCGCGAACAATTGGGAACGGCCCTGTGCCCACGGGTCAGCACGAGCCCGACTCACGACAGCTTCTACCTCGCCCTGGCGGCGCTGTTCAAACCCCATGAGCTGAGCCAGTTGGGCGTGCCCTCGGCGACCGACGTGAAGGCATTGCGCACGCTGCTCGCCAGCGTCCTGGAGCGCCGGCGGGCGAGTGACGGTCGTATCGTGCTGCCGGTCGAGCATTGCCGGGAGACGGTCGCCCTGCCGTCGACCCTGATCCCCGACGCCGCCGGTCTCTATCGCCAGGGCGACAACACCTACCTGTCGCTTGAGGGTGGCCTTTATCGCATTGAAAACACGGGGTTGCCCGAGGATTGGCGAATCAACCCCGCCGATCTGCCGGGGGCCTATACACCGCGCCTGGAACATAACGGCGCCAGTGCCTGGTGGCACGAGTTCGAAGACCCGCTGGAGTGGGATGGTCCGACGGCGTTTCGTCGCCTGGGCGGGCAGGCGGCATCGTTTTCCGAGACGGTCGCGCGGCAGATACTGGCGGTGAGCGATACCTCCGACAGCCTGTTGCGCCAGACGATTTTTTGCAATCATCGGCCCCCGGCCTTCCTGCTGTCGGTCATGCAGCGCTTCAGGGATTACCTGGATATCGAGCGGAATATCGCCTCGCTGACCTGGCGCTCGGCGGAACTGCCGGCGTTGTTCAAAACGGCGCTCAATGGTCTCAGCTCCGCGGATGATCTGTGGCTGGCCCTCGATCCGGGCTTGTCGGGAAACCAGTTGGTCGGCTACCTGCTGCGTCGCCTGGCGAGTGATCCGCGACGGGTCAGGCAGGCGCTGGCCGACGGTCTGTCCGGCCAGCGCGGCCAAGCGGCGAAGCCTTTGCCGAGACTGCTGGAACAGGTTTTTGCCGACCTGCCTGGCGGGGTGGCCGAGGAGATACTGGAGCACAGCGAATCATGGCAACGTCAGCTGATCACCGACTCGCGACGCATACCGCTGGCGTTGGCCGAAGAGGCCCACTGGTGGTGCGAGGAAGCTCTCCTGGGCCGGGCCCTCATGGGTTTGAGCCCGGATGGGTTGAGCAATGCCCATAGCGATCAGGTCTTGTTGGTGGTACTCAAGGCCCTGCCGGGTTGGCCGGAGCAGGCGCGGATCGAAATCCGCGAGACGGGCGTCGACGGTCCGCTGCTGGAGAGCAGCGGCAGCGCCGATATCGACAAGCGACGCGTAGTGGTCAAGCGGCCCGACGGTTATGAGTCGTTTATCGTCGAGGGCGAGCAGGTTTCCCGGCAGGGCACGGCGCAAAGCGACCTGCTGCTGGCCTTGTCCCGCGTGGTCCAGGATCTGCCCGCCCGCTTGCCCTGGGGAGGCGCGCAAGGACCGGAGGCGCTGTTGAAAAACCTGATCAGCCAGCAGGCGATTCGCCAGCGCGCAGAACTGCGCCAACGGCTCGGCTTGCGTCCCGCTCCGCCCTGGGCCTCACTGCCGCGCCGTCTGGTGCGCCAGCGCAGCGGTCAGATTGGCCTCGCGCTGAGCGGGCGCGGCCGAAGCCTGCCAGGGGTGGAGCTGTTTGGTCGGTTGAAAAAACTCTATCGCGGTGCCACCAATCAGGAGTTGTTCGACCTGCTGCGCGCGGCAGGTAGCACCAGCGCGGAGCAACGGCGGGCGGTCGAGGCGTTGGAGCGCGACTACATCACGTTGAAAAACGAGCTGGTGACCTGGGTCGATGCCCCGCGAGGCGCGGACGGAACGGCATGGGACGTGAACTTCAGGGTGCGCATGGCCATGGCGTCGCGGATCAGGCGTTGCTGGCGCTGGGAAAGCCGCAATCTGCTGGGTGGCCTGTTGCTGCTCGAAGGCTTCGCGGTCGAGCAGATGCCCAGGCTCAGCGTGTCGTTCAGGCACGTTACCCAACTGCTGGTGCGCGACATGAGCCTGGAGATCAGCTATGTGAATGCTTTCCTGAGCGCGTTTCCCGCCTTGAAGCACCTGCGCCTGTATGGCGCCGGCCTGAAGCGCCTGCCCCATGAGATTGGCCAGATGAAGGCGCTGGAAGAACTCGACCTGGAGGACAACCAGATTGTCCTGACCGAGCCTGCGGCCTTGCAACTGGCAGGGCTGAAAAGCTTGAAGATACTCAACTTGCGCGGGAATCCACTGAAGCTGCTCCCCGATTTCGGTGCCCTGTCCGACTTGCAGTCACTGAACCTGAGCCGGACCGGCCTGGATTCATGGCCCTCGGGGACGGTCTTTCTCAAGAGCCTGGCGTACATGAACCTGGCCCATAACCGGATCCGCCAAGTCCCCAACACCTTGCTCTCGGCCCCGCGGCTGCTCAAGCGTGGCGTGCATCTGGAGGGTAATCCGCTGGAGCAGGACGCGCTGGCCAAGCTCTCGGTCGATGCCCGCAAACAAAAGGGCGAGGGTATTACCTTCGGGCTTGCCATCGCCGAGCTTTCAGGGCCCGTCGGTATCGAAGCCTGGGGCTCGGCCTTGGAGCGTAGCGATGAGCAGAACTGGATCTGGCAACGGCTCAAGGACAATCCGGACGCCGAGGTGTTCTTCGACTTCCTGGAACAATTGAGTGCCTTGGCGACCTTCTATAACCCGCTGTTTTCCGCCGTGCGCAGAGATCTGACGCAACGTGTCTGGCGGGTGCTCGAGGCGATGGCCGAAAGCGCGGATTTTTGCGAGCAGCTGTTTATCCGGCAACTGGTGTTGACGGCCGAGGGGACGGGCAGGTTGCGGGTGTTCAACGAACTGGAGTTCGCGGTGCTCTGCCGCCAGGCCTTGAACGGGATCGACAAAGCCACGGCCCAGGCCCGGCTGCTGCGCTTGCTCAAAGGCAAGTTCCGCTTGCAGGTGCTCTGGGACCAGGTCGCCGATCTCGGTGTTTACCGGGCTTATTGGGAGTTGCTGGCCGAACGGCTGGAATTGCCCGATCTGTTCAATGGGCGTTTCTACAAGGAGCGTGTGGTGTTGAGCGACGCTCAGATCGAGGTCATGGTCGAACAGGTCCGGCGGACGGAAACAGCGGCGGGGCCGATGGGCCTGCATCGTTACCTGAAGTCGGACATTGCCTGGCGCAGGTTTCTGGAGCGGGCCTACGGGGAGGATTTCCAGTCGTTGCCCGAGCCGGAGCGTAACGCACGGATCGACACGCTGACGATCAGCGCCCTGAGTGACACGACACCTGTCGTATTTAGTTAGAACCGTTGCCCGGGAAGGGGGGGCTAGGCTGGGCTTTTCCAGTAATGAAAAGAGCAGCCATGGACGATTCCCACCCCCTTCCCGACCCCGCTGTCGAGCTTGAGACCCAAGCGCTTATCGAGGAGCAGCAACGCTTTGTGCACTCGCGCAAGAGTTGGCGATTCGCAGACATCGGCAATCATCTGCAGTCCGTTTCCGCCGCGGCGATGGGCCCCCTGAACGAGGTCGAGCGGCTGACCTATGCCAGCGCGTTCCGCTACCTCAGCAAAATGACCGAGGCTGTCGAAACCGAGAATCGCAAGCTCGGCGGCGCCTTTGAGCAGGACGGGCTCAAGCGCCTGCGTGAAGCCTTGCGCGAAAGCACCGGGCGCGACCTGGACCCCCGCAAGACCTACATCCATACCCTGCACATGGAGTTCAAGGACAGCGGTTGGGTACCCGGCCAACGCAACAAGCGGGCTTATGACGCCAACGCACCCCTGGCCCATGTCTACAGTCTGTCGCTCTGGCAGGCGGCCTGCCTCAACTTCGGCTTCGGCGAGCTGTTCAACTCCGACCGGGTGCGTGCCAGTTGGATCAATGAGCGGCCCGGTCCCGGCTATCAATGGGGATTTGCGCCCGATGACATCATCCAGGTCGGCATGATGCCGATCCACGACTTCGTGAACATCGCCCGCGACCTGGATCTCGGACGTGATCTCAAGGCGCGGGTGGACAAGGCGTTGGGTGACGGTGGCGTGCTGGGCCAGCACCTGGAACAGATGGCCCGGGCCGAGCTGTTGTTCAATCCCTACGAGGCTTATCGCAATGGCGCGTCCACTGGGGTCACCAATGCACCTTTCACGATCCTGCGTCATGCCTTGTGGCGCGCGCCGGAGACCGTGACGGTGAAGGCCGTATCGATCCGGCTGCCGGACAACGAAGTCGTCGTCATCCTGAAAAAGGTCAACCTCTCCTATCAACTGGGCAAGGCGCTTTTCGGCGAGAGCGACGTGATCTCCAGTTTTCTCGAACTGCCGTTGTTCACCTTCGAAATCGAGCGCTTCGACGGGGTTTTCAGTTACTACCCGAACCGCCTGGGCGGTGCGTTGCGTTATCACGCCGACACGTCAACCTTCGAGACCGAGTTCAAGCAGCAACTCAAGGACGACAATGCGCAAAAGCGCCTCAATTGGTTCCTGGCGCCATTGAGCATCAAGCAGCAGGCCGTGGTGCGCGATATCGTCACCGAGCATCCACGACCGGAAGGGCTGAACGCGGTGACCAGCGGGCTTTACGATGCCTTCCATTGGGCGTTTCCGGCGCCGGTGCTCGAAACACTCAAGTGGAAGTACCAGGCGCTGACGACCACGCCCGCGCAGGCGTTGAGAGACTACTACCTGCAACGTGACCGGCAGAACCTCAACGAACTGGCGGTCGAACGCTCGGTGCAGGATTGGCGTGCGTTCATCGAAGGCGCCAGTGCGGTCCTCGATGAAGTGCTCGGCCTGTTGCTGTTGCCGGTGCCGGGAGGGCTGCGGGGCATGGGCCGGGTCGTGCAGATCGCCTTGTTCGGGAGCCTGGGCTACAACTTTATCCAGGGACTGACGGAAGCGGCGAAAGGGCGACCCGAGCAACTGGCGCAGTCCGTCGTCGATATCGGCAATCTGTTGATCAGCGCGGGCCTTCATCGCCATGCGGTGAAATGGTCGATACGCCGTCACCGGGAACTGCAGGGTTGCCTGGGCGCCGTGCACCGGATCCAGGTGGCGGGCAAGCATACCCTCTGGGCCTCCCGGCTGGACCGTTATGTCAGCGTGAAAATCGGCCTGTTGCATGGCGAATCGGTCCGGGAGTCAGGAGTGATCGAATGGGGGGGCAAGCGATACGGCGAATTTCTGGTCGAGGGCGAACGGCAGGCGTTCGAGCTGGCCTACGATCCCGTCTCCAGGGAACACACCCTGGTGCATCCGGACCCCAGCGTATTCCGACCGGCGGTGAACTTCAACCCGCAGTTGCAGCATTGGCAACTGGCGCTGGACAACCCCGAGCCGCCGACCCTGAGTCAACTGGGCGAACGACTGTTGCCCGGGGGGCCTTTGACGAGTCGCGAGCTCACCCGCTTGAACCGGATCAGCGGGACCACCTCACAGACCCTCCAGCAGGTCTGGAAGGGTGAGCCGGCGCCGGCCGCGCTGGTCGACACGGTCAAACGGCACAACACCGAACGCGCCCTGCAGACCTTGAGCGCACCGCTGGCGTCGCGGCTGCCGTTGCCCGAGGACGGCGACCGGGCGCTGTTCTCGGCGTTGACGCAATTGCCGGACTGGCCGGACGACCTGGCCCTGAGTATTCATGACCAGGAGGGCGTACTGCTGGAGGCCTACGGGAAAAAGGACACGCTGGCCGAACATGGCCAGCGTGTTTCGATACGCCGTCTGGCGGATGGCGGCTATGTGGATCACGGTGCGCCTGCGGCTATCGCCGATCACGACCTGGGGCCGGTGGGTTTGATTCTCGGACTCTTGCCGAGCGATGCGGCACTGAGCCGACCCCTTGCGCCCAACCAGGCGTTTTCGAGCAGGGCCGTTATCCTCAGGCGGCGGGTGGTTGATCTTGTCATTCGTGAGAGAGGCCAGCTGTTCGAAGCCCTGAGCCGTTATCCGGGGCGGCTGAAGTCCGAGCGGGCGGAGCTGGCGCCGGGTCTGCGCCGGTTTCTCCCGGTGGCGAGCACGCCGCGCCCGGCGTTGCTCGAACAGACCCTGACCCTGCATCCAGACCTGTCCCCCGCGCGGGTTGCCGAATGGTGGCGCGGCCAGTCATTGTCGAGCGCCGAACGGGCCGGGTTCATGAGCTCGGGCCTGTTACCCGAAGGTGCTCGGCGTGCACTCCGACAAGCGGCCAGAAGCCTGAGCCTGGAACAGTCCCTCGATGGCATCTATCACCGCCGGGCCTGGAACGCCTCGACGGATGCCTGGGCCCGTGAAGGCATGGCGGCGCTGCTCGGGCAAAAACTCGGGATGACCCTGGAGATCAGCGAGGTCAGGCCCGGACAAACCGTCGCGCCGGTGGCCGCGGACCCGGCGGGCAAGCGGGTCGTGCTGCGCCACCACGGGCAGGGGCGTTATACGGTATTCGATACCCTCAGCCAATCTGAACGCCCGGTCCCCGAGGGCGCTGACAACTTCTACAAGGCGTTCAACAGCGCATTGAACCGTAACGATCAGATCCGCCTGGGGATCAACGATGCGACGGCGGACAATGCCGGGCGATTGCGCCGCGAGGCGGGGGACGCCCTGACGGACCGGCGCACCGCTGACGGTGATATACGGCCCTGGCACGATTCGGCGCACGCCTACCGGCAACCCGTTGAGCTGCCCGTCGAACTGGAGCCCGACCCATTGGGGCTGTATCGCTGGCAGGACAAGGCCTGGCTGCCCCTGGATGACGGGCTGTTCGCGGTCGACCAGCATCCGCTCTTCGACGACTGGGGCATCGAGCATCCGCGCTTGCCCGGGGCTTACCGGCTTGAGCTGGAACACAACGGCGCCGGTGCCTGGTGGCATGAGCAGGAGCAGCCGCTGGAATGGGAGGGGCTGAAGCTGTTTCGGCGCCTGGGTGAGCAGGCGGCGCGGCCATCCGATGAGCTGGCGCGGCAATTGATGGCGATCTGTGATGTCAGTGAGGACCAGCTGCGCAAGGTGCATGTGACCCGTTCGCGGGCGCCGGGCCTGCTGATGGATACGTTGCAGCGGGTGGACAGTCATGTGCGTGTCGGCGACAGCCTCGATCGGCTGGGCAGCACCGGCACGCTCGACCCGGTACTGCGCCGGGCGCTTGAACAGCTGAACGAGCCGGAACGCCTCGAACTCTTCGGTGACAGCGAACGGGATGAAGCGAGCCGGGTGCAGGCGCTTAACGAAAAAGTCAGGGAGGATGCGCGGGGCCTCAAGGCCCTGCTGGGTAATGCGCTTGAGCGGGCCCGGGAGCCCGACAGCGATCCCTCGACGGCGCTGATTCGCCGACTGTTTCCCAGCCTGTCGGAGCGGGTGGCCCGGGAGATCGTCGAGCAGGCCGATGACCCGCAGCTCCGCGAGATGGAAACCGGCAAGCTGCCCCTGGCGCTGGGGCAAGAGGCACGCTGGTGGATTCAGGATGTCCGGCTCGGTCGGGCGCTGGAAGGTTTTCAGGTCGACAGCCTGATCAATGGCGACAACGACCGGCTGGCCTTGCATCTGCTCGAACATCTGCCGGGATGGCCGGCCGACTTGCGCATCGAGGTCCGCGAGAGCTCGGCTTCGGGGGCGCTGCTCGACAGCCTGGGCAGTGCCGAGGCGTCCCAGCGGGCAGTGATCGTCAAGTCCGCTGAAGGCTATGGACCTGCCACCGGCCAGGGCAATGGCCTGCGCCCGGTGAGTCGCAACCTGATTCCCTCGATAATGGCCGCGTTGCCGGAGCCCGCGCGCAGGGCGCTGGTGCCCAGCGGGCTGGCCAGCCAACTGCGCCGAGACCTGGCGGGTGTGGCGGTCGGCGACCGTGGACGCGCGAAACGCTTGTTGGGCATGCGCCCCGAGATCCCCGGCTTCGTGCCGCCCCGGCGTCTGGCCGATGGCCGGATCGGCTATGAACTGAGTGGCGGTGAAGGGCGGCACAATCGGCAATTGAAGCGCTTCAGAGGCCTGTATTCGGGCTATTCCTATGCCGAAGCGTCTCGGCAGTTGGCACTGCTGGGCGAGGATTTCGCCAGTCGTGATGGGGTGATCCGTCAACGCGATCGGGAGTTGGACGCACTCCGAGGCGATCTCAAGCGCTGGCGCCAGACAAGGTATAACGGTGAATCACGGGCGCATTTGTATCAGTTCGCCAAACGCATCAAGCAGTGTTGGCGCCGGGAAACCTTGCGCGCCCCCGCGCAAAACAGTGGAGAGTCCGGTTACCTGCTGAGCCTGGACCGCCTGGAGGTCAGTCGTTTTCCGTTGTTTCCCAGGGTGGCCGACTTTTCCCACGTTACGCGCTTGTCGATGCGCAGTATGAAGATCGAGGCGCCAGTGTTTCTCGACCAGTTCCTGCGTCAGTTCGTGTCGTTGCAGGAACTGGATCTGTCCCACAATCGCCTGTCCGACTTTCCTGTATTGGAGGGCTCGATGCGTGAGCTACGCAGGCTGAAACTGGCGCATAACCGCATTGTCTTTCCCCGGGGCGGTCATCAGCGCCTGGCCAGCATGAGCGAACTGCTGCAACTGGACCTGAGTGACAATCCGCTGGGGCATCCACCCGTTCTCGACGAACTGCATTTGCTGAGAAAACTGGATCTGCACAATACCCAGATAGAAAACCTGCCTGCCGGGATCGAGCAGCTGTATCAACTGACCTTTGCCAACTTGAGCGGTAACCGCATTCGGAACATTTCGGGGCGGGTTCTCAGCGGGTTTGCGGCCTCCAGGCCCGAGAATGCTGAACCGGTAGCGGTTGCGCTGACCAACAATCCGCTTTCGGGCAACGCGCGGCGACGCCTTCAATATTTCAAATTGAGTCATCCCGATAGCCGTTTCGGCTTTGATGTGCCTGAACTGGATGGGCTCGATCTGTGGTTATGGGGGCGGTCCGCCAGCCGCGACGATGCGCTTGCGGATGCCTGGCATCGCTTGTCCGCCGCCTCGGGGGAGGAGTTCCTGGGTTTTTTTCGCGAGTTGGCCAAGCTTCCCGAACTGTATCTGGAGAGCAAGGAGACGATTCGCGAAAACCTGATCGACCATCTGCAGTACGTCCTCTCCTTGGCGGCACGGGATCCGGAGTTGCGCACCCGGCTATTCGATATCGTTCACTACGGTGGGCTGGGGGACTCGTCCGCCTTTGAGATTTTCAGGCAACTGCAGTTGGAGGCGTTTTATGCGTTCGCGCGCAGTCAGGCCGAGGTGAGCGAGAGGGAACTGAGGGTCTTTGTCCTGGCCCGGGGAGAGTTCCGCTTTTTTACCTTGCACAATGAGGTGTTCAGACAGAACGTCCAGTACCCGGAGGAGCGTTTTCGGGGGTATGCCTCCCAGCTCGGCGATCTTCACCTGCCGTCGCTGTTTCTTGACGACATGGTGCCCAGGGCCGTTGATCCCAGGGCGGTCGAGTCCATGCGCCATCTCGTCCTGGAGGTCGAAGCGGCGCAAGGGCTGGACAGTATTTTGATGGGCAACCGTCATTGGCAGGCGTTCCTCAAGAACAGCCATATCAGCGAGCACGATCGGCTCTTTGGCGAGTTCTTCGACTATGAACCGTTGGAAGGCGAGACGACGCAGGACTACAAGAACCGTGGCGAAGCGTTGCAGGGTGAGTACCTGAGGCGGCGTGAGAATTGGCTGCGTATCCTCACGCGCCAGGCCTTGCCCAGGCTTTTCCGGGTAGACCTCGAGGCCCGGCAGGATTAGCCGGGCCCGGTGTTCGCTCAGCCTTTCCAGACCTGGGGATTGACCAGGTCGCGCGGGCGCTCGCCCAACAAGGCGCTGCGCAGGTTGGCCAGCGCCCGATTGGCCATGGCCTCGCGGGTTTCGTGAGTGGCAGAGCCGATATGCGGCAGGGTCACGGCGTTCTTCAGTTGGAACAACGGCGACTCGGCCAGGGGTTCCTTCTCGTAGACGTCCAGGCCGGCGCCGCGAATCGTGCCGTTTTGCAGGGCCTGAATCAGCGCCGGCTCGTCCACCACCGGGCCACGGGAAATGTTCACCAGGATCGCGTCCGACTTCATCAGGCCCAGTTCGCGATGGCTGATCAGATGGCGGGTCTTGTCGCTCAAGGGCACCACCAGCACCACGAAGTCGGACTCGGCCAGCAGGGCGTCGAGGCTGCGGAACTGCGCGCCGAGTTGCTGTTCGAGTTCCGGCTTGCGGCTGTTGCCGCTGTAGAGAATCGGCATGTTGAAGCCGAGGTGACCACGGCGGGCCACGGCGGCGCCGATATTGCCCATGCCGACGATACCCAGGGTCTTGCCGTGTATGTCGCCGCCGAACAGGGCCGGGCCGACACTGGCCTGCCACTGCCCGGCCTTGGTCCAGGCGTCCAGCTCGGCGACCCGGCGGGCGCTGCTCATCAGCAGGGCGAAGCCCAGGTCGGCGGTGCTTTCGGTAAGGACGTCGGGGGTGTTGGTGAGCATGATCCCGCGTTCGTTGAAGTAGGCCACGTCATAGTTGTCGTAGCCGACCGAGACACTGGAGACGACTTCGAGCTTGGCGGCGTTTTCCAACTGGGCGCGCCCGAGCTTGCGACCGACACCGATCAGGCCGTGGGCGTGGGGCAGGGCTTCGTCAAACTGGGCGTTGAGATCACCGAGCTTGGGATCCGGGACGATGACTTCGAAGTCTTGGCGCAGTTGCTCGATCATGGCGGGGGTGACGCGGCTGAAGGCGAGTACGGTCTTTTTCATCGCAGGGCTCATCGAACGACGGGAATACCAAGCACGCTATCATTTTTCGCCGGATTTGTGCGGTGGATTCTGACTTTGTAGGAGCGAGCTTGCTCGCGATGGTGGTCCAGACACCGCGGGGTATCAGATGCCCCGCGTTATCGTTGACGCCCATCGCGAGCTAGCTCGCTCCTACAACAACATTCAGTTGGCGATACGCACGTTTTTCAACTCATACGCCGCCAACTCGGCCTGATGGCCCGCGAGGATTTCCGGCAATGTACTGCGCAAGTGCTCGACCCAGGTCTTGATCTTCGCATCCAGATACTGCCGCGACGGATAGATCGCATACACATTCAGCTCCTGGGACCGATAGCTGGGCATCATCCGCACCAGGCTTCCATTACGCAGCCCCTCGATCGCCGCATACACCGGCAACACGCCAACCCCCATGCCGCTGGTGATCGCCGCCTTCATCGCATCGGCGGAGTTGACCAGAAATGGCGAGGTCGCAATGTTCACCGCTTCCTGGCCATCCGGGCCATCGAAGGCCCAGCGGTCGAGGGCGATCACCGGGCTCACCAGGCGCAGACAGGCATGGTTGAGCAGGTCGCTGGGCCGCTGCGCGCAGCCGTTGGCTTTCACATAGGCCGGCGAGGCACAGACGATGCTGTAGGTGATCCCCAGGCGTTGCGAGACAAACCCCGAATCCGGCAACTCGCTGGCCAGCACGATGGACACGTCGTAGCCCTCGTCGAGCAGGTCCGGCACGCGGTTGGCCAGGGTCAGGTCGAAGGTCACGTCCGGATGGGTCTTGCGATAACGGGCGATGGCATCGATCACGAAATGCTGGCCGACCCCGGTCATCGAGTGCACTTTCAACTGCCCGGCCGGGCGCGCATGGGCGTCACTGGCCTCGGCTTCGGCTTCCTCGACATAGGCCAGGATCTGCGCGCAACGCAGCAGATAACGCTTGCCGGCCTCGGTCAGGGCGATGCGCCGGGTGGTGCGGTTGAGCAGGCGGGTTTGCAGGTGGGCCTCAAGAGCCGAGACCGCGCGCGAGACGTTGGCCGTCGTGGTGTCCAGTTGCACGGCGGCGGCGGTAAAACTGCCGGCCTCGGCCACGCAACTGAAGGCGCGCATATTTTGCAAAGTGTCCATGGGGTGCTCTCTGGAGTGACGGCAAATTGTGACACGAAGTAACGGTGTGAAGGGCATTCGACCAAGGGATTATCGCGTTAACGGTAACAAAGATTCACAGAAACCCCCTCTTATCGGCTTACCGGCCGCCCTCTAGAATTGCGCCGACCTGTGTCCCCCCCCGATCCCAAGAACATCTCATAACTGTAGGAGCAGGGCTTGCCCGCGAAGCTTTTGGCGGCCTCAAGGGCCCCTTCGCTGGCAAGCCATGCTCCTACAGGACGGTGTCGTGGCGAACCCCGTGCCCACAGGAAACCGCTTCTCCCCCCACTCCAGGAATTTGCAGCAGTGCCGCGTCGCATCAGCAGAGAGCTGAAGACTCTCAGTGTTTGGGCCTTATCCTTGACCATCAGCGGCTGCATCGGAACCGGAGGTATTGCCCCACAGGGCCAGACCCTGGCCGCCAACACCCTGCTGACCGATGCCGCGATCCAGAGCGCCGAACACGATGCGCACTGGCCGGCGGCGCAATGGTGGCAGGCCTATGGCGACCGCCAGCTCGACCAGTGGATCGACCGCGCCGTGCAAGGCAGCCCGAGCCTGGCCATGGCCGCCGCCCGCGTGCGCCAGGCCCGGGCCATGGCCGGCTTGGCCGAGTCCGCCGAGTCGGTGCAGATCAAGGGTGATGCCGCGCTCAAACGGCACAACTGGGCCAACGATCAGTTCTATGGCCCCGGCGAACTGGCCAGCACCACCACCTGGGACAATAACGCCGGGCTGGGCCTGAGCTATTCCCTGGATCTCTGGGGTCGCGAAAGCAATGCCAGCGAACGGGCCGTCGACCTCGCCCATATGAGCGTCGCCGAAGCCCGCCAGGCCCGGCTCGAATTGCAGAACAACATCGTGCACAGCTATATCCAGCTGTCGTTGCAGTACGCCGAGCGCGATATCGTCGAGGCCACCCTCAAGCAGCAGATGCAGATTCTCGACCTGGCGCAGAAACGCCTGAATGGCGGGATCGGCACCCATTTCGAAGTCAGCCAGGCCGAGACGCCGCTGCCGGAAACCCATCGCCAGATCGATGCGCTGGACGAAGAGATCGCCCTGAGCCGCAACCAACTGGCAGCCCTGGCCGGCGTCGGCCCGGGGGAGGGCGCGCGTCTGCAACGTCCGTCGCTGTCCCTGCACACCGCCTTGAAACTGCCCTCGGCACTGCCCGCGCAACTGCTCGGCCAGCGCCCGGACGTGGTCGCCAGTCGCTGGCAAGTGGCGGCCCAGGCCCGTGGCATCGATGTCGCCCACGCCGGCTTCTATCCCAACATCGACCTGGTCGGCAACCTCGGCTACATGGCCACCGGCGGCGGCATGCTGGCGTTTCTCACCGGCAAGAAATTCAACTACGGCGTTGGCCCGGCGGTGTCCCTGCCGATCTTCGACGGCGGTCGCCTGCGCGCTGAACTGGGCGAAGCGGCGGCGGGTTATGACCTCGCCGTGGCGAAATACAACCAGACCCTGGTCAACGCCCTCAAGGGCATTTCCGACCAGTTGATCCGCCGCGAGTCCCTGGACAAACAGCAGGTGTTCGCCGCCCAGTCCGTGGCCTCGGCGCAGAAAACCTACGACATTGCGATGGTTGCCTACCAACGTGGCCTGACCGACTACCTCAATGTGCTCAACGCCCAGACCCTGCTGTTCCACCAGCAGCAGGTCGAACAGCAGGTCCAGGCCGCGCGCCTGAGTGCCCATGCCGAACTGGTCACCGAACTGGGTGGCGGGCTGGGCGCGGGCAACGACGTGCCGGCCGAGAAACGCACCGTGGCGAACAAACCTCCGGCCGTGCTGGCCGCCTTCGATCACTGAGAACCGCGTCATGACTCCCTTGCCCGCCCCGGTGCGTTGGCTGTACTCCCTGGAATGGCGTCGCGGCTTCTTTGACTGGGCCCGTAGCGACGGCGTGACCTGGATCTATATCTTCAAGGTCCTGGCCGCCGCGTTCCTGACACTGTGGCTGGCCATGCGCCTGGAATTGCCGCAGCCGCGTACCGCGATGATCACCGTGTTTATCGTCATGCAGCCGCAGAGCGGCCACGTGTTCGCCAAGAGTTTCTACCGCTTTCTCGGCACCCTGGCCGGATCGGCGGTGATGGTCGCGCTGATCGCCCTGTTCGCCCAGTACACCGAACTGTTCCTCGGCGCGCTGGCGATCTGGGTCGGCCTCTGTTCGGCGGGCGCGGCGCGCAACCGCAACTTTCGCGCCTACGGTTTTGTCCTCGCCGGCTACACCGCCGCGATGGTCGGCCTGCCGGCCCTGGCCCATCCGGAAGGCGCCTTTATGGCCGCGGTGTGGCGGGTGCTGGAAATCTCCCTGGGCATTCTCTGCTCGACCTTCGTCAGCGCCGCGATCCTGCCGCAAACCTCCAGTGCGGCCATGCGCAATGCGCTCTACCAACGCTTCGGCGTGTTTGCCGGATTTGTCAGCAGCGGCCTGCGCGGTCCCCATGCCAGCGCGGCGTTTGAAAGCGCCAATATCGGTTTTATCGCCCAGGCGGTGGGGCTTGAGGGCCTGCGCAGTGTCACGGTGTTCGAAGACCCGCACATGCGTCGCCGCAATGGCCGGCTCAACCGCCTGAACAGCGAGTTCATGACCCTGACCACCCGCTTCAACGCCCTGCATCAACTGCTCGAACGCCTGCGCAGCCGGGGTCGGACGCAGGTGTTGGCGGCCATCGAACCGGGCTTTCCGGGGCTGGGTGAACTGCTCGACGACTTTGCCGGACGCGCCCTGACCGACGCCGATGCCCAGCGCCTGGCGACCCGCCTGGCCGACTACAAACTGGGGCTGCCGGAGCAGGTGCGCAGCCTGCGGGCGAGTTTCCTGCAAAGCGCTCCGAGCGAAGCCGATCTGCTGGATTTCCACACCGCCTACGAATTGCTCTATCGCTTCGTCGAAGAACTGCACAGCTACGCCCTGACCCACGCGTCCCTGGCCGATCACCACCACGAACGCGAACAGTGGGACGAGCCCTATGTGCCGAAAACCAACTGGCTGGCGGCCTCGGCCTCGGGGATTCGCGCCGCGTTCGTGCTGATCGTGCTCGGCAGCTACTGGGTGGCAACCGCCTGGCCGAGCGGGGCGACCATGACCCTGGTCGCCGCGGCCACGGTCGGCCTGGCGGCGGCCACGCCGAATCCCAAGCGCATGGCGTTCCAGATGGCCTGCGGAACCTTGCTCGGGGCGCTGATCGGCTTTGTCGAGATGTTCTTCGTCTTCCCCTACATCGACGGCTTTGCGTTGCTGTGCCTGACGCTCGCGCCGGTGATCGTGTTCGGCGCCTTCCTCGCCTCGCGCCCGGCTTATGCGGGCGTCGGCCTGGGCCTGCTGATCTTTTTCAGCATCGGCTCGGTGCCGGACAACCTGACGGTCTACAACCCCTATGCCTTTATCAACGACTACATCGGCATGGTCATTGGCATGCTGGTCTGCGCGGCGGCGGGGGCGATCATCCTGCCGCCCAACAGCCGCTGGCTGTGGCGCAGGCTGGAGCAGGACCTGCGCGAACAGGTGGTGTTCGCCATCAGCGGCAAGCTCAAGGGCCTCGGTTCGACCTTCGAAAGCGGCACCCGCGACCTGCTGCACCAGGCCTATGGCCTGGCGGCCCGGCAGCCGAAAGTGCAGAGCCAACTGTTGCGCTGGATGTTCGTGGTGCTGGAAGTCGGCCACGCGATTATCGAGCTGCGCAAGGAACAGGCGATTTTGCCGGTGCACCCGGCCTATGCCGAATCCCAGCCGTGGCGCCAATCGATCCGGGTCATGGGGCGGGCGCTGATGCGCCTGTTTATCCAGCCCAACGCGAGCAATCTGGAGCGTGGGCTGGTGGCGGTGGACCACGCCATCAGCCGGGTCCAGGCCACCGACGAACCCTTTGCCCGGCACTTCGACACCTCGGCCCTGCGCCGGGTGCAGAGCTATCTGCACTTTATCCGCACCTCGTTGCTGGACCCGCAATCCCCGCTGGCCGAGCTGGGCCGTGCACAAGGAAACTCCCATGCCCCGTGAAATCGCTTTCCACGGCGTCTATATGCCGACCATGACCCTGATGTTCCTGATCGCGGCCGGGCTCGGCTGGGCGCTGGACCGCTTTATCGCCAGCCATGACCTGTACCGTTTTTTCTGGCACCCGGCGCTGTTGCGCCTGAGCCTGTTCTGCTGTTTGTTCGGCGCCTTGGCGCTCACTGTCTACCGTTGAGAACGACCTGATGAAAAAGCTTTTCAGCCTGATTGCCACCTTGCTGGTCCTGGCCCTGGCGATCTGGATCGGCCGGGTCCTGTGGGTCCAGTACATGGAAACCCCCTGGACCCGCGATGGCCGGGTGCGTGCCGACATCATCAACGTCGCGGCGGACGTCACCGGCGAAGTGGTGGACGTGCCGGTCCGGGATAACCAGGTGGTGAAAAAGGGCGACCTGCTGATGCGCATCGACCCCGAGCACTACCGGATTGCGGTCAAGCAGGCGCAGTCGCTGGTGGATTCGCGCAAGGCCACCTGGGAGATGCGCAAGCTCAACGCCCATCGCCGCGCCGACCTGGACAACCTGGTGATCTCCAAGGAAAGCCGCGACGACGCCAGCAACACCGCCGACGCGGCCCTGGCCGACTACCAGCAGGCCCAGGCGCAGCTGGAGGCGGCGCAGTTGAACCTGTCCCGCACTGAAGTGCGGGCGGCGGTGGACGGCTACGTCACCAACCTCAACGTGCACCGTGGCGACTACGCGCGGATCGGCGAGGCGAAGATGGCGGTGGTCGATATGAACTCGTTCTGGGTGTATGGCTTCTTCGAAGAGACCAAGTTGCCGCATCTCCAGGTGGGTGATCCGGCGGATATGCAACTGATGAGCGGCCAGGTGCTCAAGGGGCATGTGGAGAGTATCTCGCGGGGTATCTATGACCGTGACAACCCTGAGAGCCGTGAACTGATCGCGGATGTGAACCCGACGTTCAACTGGGTGCGTCTGGCCCAGCGGGTGCCGGTGCGGATTCATATCGACCAGGTGCCGGACGGGGTGCTGTTGGCGGCGGGGATTACCTGCACGGTGATCGTCAAGCCGGCGGGGGCGTGACGATCGCCAAGAGCTTCGCGGGCAAGTCGGGACGCCGAACCGCCTGCTCCTACAGGGTTGTGTCGTACACAAGATCGGTGAACGACAGCTTACTGTAGGAGCAGGGCTTGCCCGCGAAGGGGCCCTGCAGAGCGCTAAAGAATTCGGCGACAGGCCTCCCCATCACAGGCGAGCAAGACAACTCGCTTTCCCTTGAGTGAAACTTCCTAGAAAATCCCGGGCGCTTGTTTGTGCCTGATTGCGCGACTAGGCTTGATTTCGTCACTGCCCATTCAGTGACCGGGTTTAGCAGCTCGATGTGTAACTAGGCTCTCAGACATGCACTTGGAGCTTTCTCTACCATGCTCAAAATCACTCCCGAATCATCTGCAACATCCAGCGTCGAAACCATCGACCCCCAAGCCGCCGACCGTGCTTTCGCACACTACGATCTGGGGCCGCATCAGCGTCCGAAGTCCCCCTGCGCTTACCCGATGCCGCCTTCCAAAAGCCGCGAAGACGCGCTCGTCAACGCCTACGCCGTCCTGCAATCGGCAGCGGCCACGGCCTATGAGCATGCCGACAACCAGAGCGGTTCCAACCGACAGGTGGCAATGGGGGTGGTGCACTTGATCGAGTTGGCTCAGCGGTGGGTGGATTCGGTGTTGGATGAGCCGGCTGGGGCGGTCACGAACTGACAGCGATTAGTCAGGCCTGAAACACACATTTTGTAGGAGCCGGCTTGCTGGCGATGGCGTCCGCAAAACCGGCGCAAGGCTCGCCGGCCTCTTCGCGATCTTGAGGGGCTTCACAAACACCCGCTTCTTGCACCATTACGATCAGGCACCGGTGATCTGGTTGACGCCAGTGATTTTGCCGTTCCAGATCATTTCGTAATGAGCGGTTTGAATGATCGATGAGAGCGGGCGCGGGGTCATCAGCGCCCAGCAATGGTTGCCAGGATTACGCACGGATCGGTAGCGCAGTCCTGGGCATCGGTCACTCTTGATCGCCTTCCCCAATGCGTGGGAATGGGTGTAATCATCCGGATCGTAAATAGGGTCTGTCAGTGGGATGGAGACGGCATCTTTCATCGCCGCGTCAGTGAACTGGCAGGCAAGTCCCCGGAAAACAAAACGTTCGTAGTTGAGGCCCCGCACCTTCGACCAGTAGTGGTTCTGGTGATGTCGCACCTCGGCCAGTGCCGTTTCCATCGTATCGGCCAGGTACAGCACGCCAAAGCTGCCATCGCTGAACCGCGACCCCGCCGGATTGACGTGAGTGAAGGGCGCCGTCGCGTAGGCGCATCCGGGAATGCCGAAGGGGATCTCATCACGTGAGATCAGTTCCAGTCGACCCAGCTCGTTCTGCAGGCGCGGGTTGGTGAGGGCCTGAATCTGGTAAAGCACTTCAAATTCATCCGCGTCCGCGACGTCATCGAACAGCGCAATCGGCGGGAACTTGGAATTGACCAAGCGGTAGGCCTGCAAGCGCTCACCGGACAACACGGGCAAATCGTGGGGTGTCACCATTGCGCGCCCCGCAGGGCGTCAATCCGCCGAAACGTTTCGTACAGCGAGATCATGTCGCCCTGGGACATGATGTCCAGCGGGGCACGTCCGTTGAAAAACTCGTTATCGTTCGCCATCGCCGGAAAGCCATAGACGTTCTCGGGATTATCGAAGATGCCGCGCAAGGCCGCGTGGATGTTCAAAACGAAGCTGATCCGTTGCATCTGGTCGGCATCCAGGCCAACGGACCACTCGGGATCACGCTGTTTGGCACGGGTGTAGGTGCTGCGGGAAATACGCAAGATACGACAGGCCTGGTCACTCGAGGCCTGCCATTTTTCGAGTACGCCCACAGCAGCTCTCAGACCGGTCACGCCATGGGCTTTGGTCAGCCCTTGGGCGGGTGAGGTGGTTATCATGACCTTGCCCTCTAAAGTTGATCTGTAGATTCAAAAATATCAATATTGAGTCTGTGGGTCAAATTCATGCGTTTCCAAGATTGGCGGTGCTGTGGCTCCTGCCCGTGGCCCTTTCGGGGAGCCACCCACACCCTATGAGGAAGGGAGAAATCACTAAAATTGTTCCCAGGCCCAAATAATGATACAGATCGACAAAAACAGCATTCCCAAGTAATAGGGAGCCATGATCCAGCGTTTGAGGACGATTGGGATGGGGGCCAACTCTTGCTCGATAAGCCATCCACGCCGTATGTACAGTTTCGAAAGTACTAAAAGCGAGCCGATAGCCAGTGTCCTGGCAATTCGGTCGTTGTAGGAGTTCCCGCCCCACCATCGGCGCTTCCCGATCATGACTGCATTATCCTTGAGGTAGACCTCAATAAGATCCAGCTTGGTTTTCGCAACATAGATCAATAGTCCGAAACCAAAGCACATCAGAAACAGGAATAGAAAAACAGCCGCTATCTTTAACGTTGCCATCAGTCTATCCCCCCATAAATCAGATGCCCGCCACGCTCACCCCATTCTCCGGCGATCTTTCCGCCAACATATCCACCTGCGGCACCGCCGATAATTCCGCAGCTCAATGCGCCCCATCCGCCAGAGATCACACCCAAGCCAACGGCACACATAACTCCACCCGCTTCGGCTCCAAGCCACCCTCCGAAGTAAGATCCCGTAATCCCTCCCGCCGCTTTACCACCCTCCACATACCGCGCCTTTTTGCATTGTTCCTCCCGTCCCGTCGAACACGCCTCCTGAATCGCCAATCCCGCGGCCCCAACGTCCAGGGCCATGCCCACATAGCCGCCTTTGCTTAGAAAGCGCGAGGTGCTGGCAAGCTTGTTGATCCGCTGCGCATAGCCGTCGATGGCCTGGCGATGCAGGTAGCGTTGGGTGGAAATGCCGAGCATTTTCTTGATCGACTCGTTGTGTCGCAGGCTGGTGCCGTAATGGCCCACGCCCTGGAGTTGAGTGTCCAGCTTCTGGAACAGGGCTTGGCGCTTGACGATAAACTCGCTCCTGGCCGAGCTACCGCCTTTTAAATGCTGCTGATGCAGTTTTTCGATGTCCTTCAAGGTTTCCTCGACCCCAGTCAAATGCCGTCCCCAGGCCGCCGTGGTGCTGCCGATGCCAATCGAGCTATAGCCCAGCAAGCCCTGTAACAAATCATAGTTGTTCAGAACCTCGACACCGGCCTTGGGGTCGAGGCTCAAGGCCAGATCGATTTCCCGTGCCCGGGTCATCAGCCAGGCTTCTTCGAAGGTGCAGGACGCCGTGCTGTCGTCGGGCACGATCACCAGTTGCCCAGGGGTCACCATCGAGCGACGCAGGTGACTATTGAACGTGTCGAATTTGGTCAGTGCATGTGAGCCGCGCTGCATCAACAGCTGGCTCTTTAAGCTGGGGTAATGGGTGGTTTTTTCATTGATGAATCCGTGTGCCATGCTTCACATCCTTATATGTGTGAAAAATGGCATCAGATATAAGGGCAGATAAATACCGAAAAGAAGGGCGATTTCGGTATTTGCTACAGGTCTTAGTTGATTATAGGAAATGTCCTACAGTCTAATTGATTTAATACGAGCTTGAAAATAAGACGGCTTGTGAACAAGTCACCAAACTTGCAGATGCCGTCTTGCCGTTTAACTCGCCGCTATCGTCACGTGCAAAAGCCGTTTACAAGGAACGACTCAAACCAAAGCGCTTCATCAACACCTTTTCCAGCAAACCCTTGGGCAGCAACCAGGCCATCAACGGCAATGCCCGACTGCCATTGCCCAGGCGCAGCAGGCGTGGAGGCCGGGCCTGTTGCACGGCCTTGAGCAAGTCGGCGGCCACGTTGGCGGCCGGGGTCGGATTGTTCTGCGAGGCATTGGCCCGCGCGCGAATCCCCTCACGCAGCGGCCACCAGGGCGATTGCTCGCCAATCAACTGTTCAGCCTCATGCCCGGCATTCTTGGCAAAGCTCGTATCGATGGCCCCGGGCTGCACCTCCATCACCCGGATCCCGAACGGCGCCAGCTCCATGCGCAAGGCATCGCTCAAGGCATGCACCGCCGCCTTGGACGCGCAATAAGCTCCGGCAAACGGTGTCACCAATACACCGGAAACGCTGCCGATATTCACCACCAGCCCTCGGCTGCGGCGCAACACCGCAAGCATCGCCCGGGTCACCCCGACAATGGAGAACACATTGGTTTCGAATTGCCGACGCATCGCCTCGACCCCGCCATCGAGCAGCGGTCCCATGGCGCCGTAGCCGGCATTGTTGATCAGCACATCAAGGCCGCCGCACTCGGTGTTGAGCCGTTCGCCCAGCAGCCGCAGGGCATCGCCATCATTGACGTCCAGCTGCACGGCGGTGAACCCGGCCGCGGCCAGGGCCGCCACATCCTCGGCCCGGCGCGCCGAAGCCCAGACCTCATAACCCGCGTGCTTGAACACATCCGCCAACGCGCGGCCGATGCCGCTGGAACATCCGGTAATCAGGGCAACGGGCATGGCACTTCCTTAGTGGGCTGGGGAGTCGAAGACCTCCGAGAATACCCCGTTCGAGACAAAAATGAGCGAGTCGAGGCCCTTCTTCAGCTCGTCTTTTTGCGTGCCATACATGCGCGTCTGGGCGCCATGGCCATCGAGGAAAAACAAGGCCGGGACGAACTCTATCCTGATCTCCGGCTGAAACAGTTTGAAGATCGGATAACTGATCTGATAGAACGCCACCCGATCCCGATAAGGTCCCGCGGCCAGGGCTTCAAGCAAGGGCTTGAGCCTTTCGCACGGCGGACAGTTACGTTTATAGACCAGCACCACGGCGGATCGGGGCCGTATCAACGGTACCTCCAGGCTGCCCAGCTCCGCCCTGAACGCTTGTCGAGTCTTGATCTCGATAACCGTGTTCGTCCCTTTCATGCTGATACCCTGCCGGCCTGTTTCGACGTTGGCGAGTATTCAACTGCAAATGTGATCCAATGTAACCTGTCAAAAATGACGGGTGTCAAAGTGCCATCACTGCTGGTTGGAATGATTGGAGCGCCGTCACTTCAGACGTTCTGCTGTAAATTCAAGGGGTTGAGGGCTGGAGTCGAAGCGCGACTGTCTAATGCGATAGTCGTTTTTCTCTTGAACTTGGTCGGTAATAGTGAGTAACCCGTCCAGCTTATCGCCTGGAGGCGGTCTTTATATGCCCTGTTGGACGTTTGCCTATTTCGTTAATCACTAAAAAACTGTCAGTTCTGACAGTAGATGAGGCCCTTGGATTGCGCCCACATTAGCTCCCAGCAGACCCGCTCGGAGCCAGGCGATGGATCAACAAGACAACTTCAGTATCACGCCTCCTTCGCTGCCCAAGGGCGGCGGTGCCATTCAAAGCATCGGCAAAGGTTGGGGTGAGGTCGGCTCCACCGGCAAGGCCTCCTTTGACCTGCCGCTGCCGATCTCGCCCGGACGCGGTTTTGCCCCGCCCCTGGCCCTCGGTTATGGCAGCAGTGTCGGCAACAGCCTGTTCGGCATCGGCTGGGTACTGTCGTTGGGCTGCGTGGCGCGGCGCACCAGCAAGGGCGTTCCGGACTACACCGATGACGATGTCATGCTCGGCCCCGACGGCACCGTGTGGATGGCCGAGCGTGGTGCCGACGGCTCGATCATTCGCCGGCTCGTGAATCGCTATCGAGGCCTGGAGCTGGGCATCGACTACCAGGTGGCGCGTTATTTTCCCCGTATCGAAGGGGCGTTCGAGCGGATCGAGCACTGGCGTTCGGCGGACGACTACCCGGGGTTCTGGCTGGTTCACGGGACCGACGGCAGCCTGCACCTCTACGGCTTCAACAGCTCCTCGCGCAGTACCGACCTGGAAGATCACCTGCGCGTTGGCGAGTGGCTGCTGGACGAAAGCATGAACGCCCACGGCGAACATCTCCTCTATGAGTACGCCGGCGAAGACCATGCCGGGATGCCCGATGATACGCCGCGTGACTTTCGCGCCCAGTGCTACCTGAGCCGGGTGCGTTATGGCAATGCCGAGGCGAACGCACACCTCTACCACTGGATACCGGGGCAGTTGGAGCAGGTGCAGTGGCACTTCGATCTGATCTTCGACTACGGCGAGCGCGACACCGGGCGGGAGGACATTCCCGCCTACGAGCCGACGGGCGTGTGGCCGGTGCGCAGCGACCCTTTCGTGACCTACGGTTATGGTTTCCTGCTGGGCAACCTGCGCCTGTGCCGGCAGGTGCTGATGTTCCACCAGTTTCCCGAACTGGGCAGCGAACCAGTGCTGGTGCAACGCTTGCTGTTGGAATACCAGACCACCGAGCTGGGCTACAACCTGCTGTCCGCCGCGTACCAGCAAGGCTATGACGATCAAGGGCAAATCCAGTCGCGTCCACCCGTTGAGTTCACCTACTCGGCGTTTGAACCCGAGGACAGTGAGTATCAAGAATTCGATGCCATGCCCGGCCTGAACGACGGCCAGCAGTACCAACTGGTCGACCTGTATGGCGAGGGCATTCCGGGTGTGCTCTATCGCAGTGACAAGGCCTGGTACTACCGCGAGCCGTTAAGGGCGTATCCGGCGGAAACCGCCGATGAGGTGGTCTACGACGCGTGGCGCCGACTGGACGCCATCCCGGTGATGGACAGCCGCAAACCGGTGCGCCAGTCGCTGATGGACCTCACCGGTGATGGCCGCCTGGACTGGGTGGTGGCGCAACCCGGCGTCAGCGGTTTTTTCACCCTCAACCCGGATCGCAGCTGGTCGAACTTCGTCACCTTTGACGCCTTTCCCGTGGAGTTCTTCCACCCGCAGAGCCAACTGGCCGACGTGATGGGCGGTGGCCTGTCCGACCTGGCCCTGATCGGTCCACGCAGCGTGCGCCTGTATGCCAACCGTCGGCGAGAGGGGTTTGCGTCGGGCAAGGATGTGGCGCATTTCATCGAAGCCGCCCCCGATGATCGCCTGCCCCTGGTGAGCCCGGCGCCGACCGAACTGGTGGCGTTCAGCGATGTATTGGGCAGCGGCCAGCAGCACCTGGTGCGCATTCGCCACAACGAAATCGTCTGCTGGCCCAACCGCGGTCACGGCCGTTTCGACCCGGGCTTTCGCCTGGCAACCTTGCCCTATAGCTATGAGTCCTTCGACGCCTCGCGGGTCCTGCTCGCCGACCTCGACGGCTCCGGCGCGGCGGACCTGATCTACCTCACCAGCAATCATGCCGAGATCTTCATGAACCGCACCGGCATGGGGTTTGAGAGCACGCCACTGATCCAGCCCTGGCCGCCGGGCGTGCGTTATGACCGGCTGTGCCAGGTCAGTACCGCCGACCTGCAAGGGCTCGGTTGTTCCAGCCTGGTGATCACCCTCCCGCATATGAAACCCCAGCATTGGCGTGTCGATTTTGTCCAGGCCAAGCCGTATCTGCTGCACAGCACCAACAACAATATGGGCGCGGTGGGGGAGGTGATCTACCGCAGCTCGGCCCAGGAATGGCTGGATGAAAAACAGGCGTTGCTGGCGGCGAACCTGGAGGCTGTCAGCTATGTGCCGTTTCCAATGCCCGTGGCCGCCCTGCAGATCCAGCTCGATGAGATCACCGGCAATCGGCTGACCCAGCGCTTTGAGTACTGCCAGGGTTTTTACGATGGCCAGGAGCGTGAGTTCCGCGGCTTTGGCCTGGTGCTGCAAACCGACAGCGAAGTCACCGGCGACGAACAGCGGCTGGCCGGTTATACCGCTCCGGTGCTGCGCAAGAGCTGGTTCCATACCGGGCGCGCGCCCGACCTGCCAGGCCTGGACTATGACCGCTCGGACAGCGCGGCGCGGCCCCTGGGCGCGGCCTTGCTGCTGGCACCGCAAGGCGACTCGACCGACCACATCATCAGCGACGCCGATGACGAGACCAGGCACGACATGGCCTACGCCCTGGCCGGCATGCCGCTGCGGGTCGAGGTGTTCGGTCTCGACGCCGACGACCTGTTGCAGGCCCTGCCTTACTCGGTGCAGCAATCGCGGTATGCCGTGCGTCTGTTGCAACGGCGCGACGAGTACCAGCCGTACTGCCGGATGCAGCCGCTGGAACTGGAGTCGATCGCTTATACCTACGAGCGTCAACCTGACGATCCGCTGTGCCAGCACCATATCAGCCTGGCCTGGGATCCCTATGGCGGGCTGATCCATGAGGTCACGGTCGACTATGCCCGGCGCAAGAGCGTCGGCGACGAGCCGCCCTTCAGCGAGGCCCATGAACAAACCTGGTGGCGTGCCGCCCACGATGACGCGCAGCGCTTTTACTACCTGAATGAAAGCCGTGCCCAGTTTATTCACCTGGATGATCCCCAAGGCTGCCGTCTGGGCTTGCCCTACCTGTCCCGGGGCAACGCGCTGGTGCTGTCGAAGGCGGTGCTGGGGCCGGAGGATATTTCCCATGAGGCGATGCTCGACCGTCTCAATGCGCCGGCAACGGGTGACTACCAGCGGGTGCTGACGCAGTTTTCCGTGCAGCGTTATCAAGAGGCCGGCCTGACCTTGCCGGCGGGGCAGGCCAGCTTCGAGGCGCTGGCTGACTTCCTGGAGTCCGCCGAGCTGGATGAGGTGGCGCTGCAGGCCTACGCGTCTGTGCTCAGTCCCGAGGAGCTGGCGGGCAAACTGCCCGGGCTCGGTTATCGGCCCATTGATGCCATGCTGCCGACGGAGTCGGACAGGGTATTGTGGTCGACCCGCAAGGGTTTTATGACCTACGCCGGGCTGGACGGTTTCTATCGGCTGATCAGTGCCCGGCCCACCGAAAGCCAGGGGCCGACGGACATCGAGTTCGACCCGTATTACTGCCTGCCGCTCAGTGTCACCACGGCCGATGGTTGTGTCACCCGCGTGGCCGATACGGACTATCGGTTCCTGTTGCCGCGTCGCATCGTCGATCCGAACCAGAATATCCAGGAGGCCCGCTATGACGGTTTTGGCGAGCTGTCGGCCAGCAGCTTCCATGGCACCGAGGCCGGTGTCGCGCTCGGTTTCGACCCGCTGGACGAGTATCAGCCCGTTGCCCGCTTACCCGCCGAGGCCATCGCCGATCCGGACGCGGCGTTGCAAGGAGCGGCCAGCGCGTGTTTTCGCGATGCCTTCAGTTGGATGCAGCAGCGTGAGCCGGTCAACGCGGCGGTCCTGCAGGCCGACCGCTATCCACAGCCCCCGGACAATCCCGGGCGAAAAATCCGTATCGGGGTCCAGTGCTGGGACGGCTTCGGCCGGATCTTGCAGACCAAACAGAAAGTCGAACCCGGGGACGCCTACCAGATCGCGGCCGACGGCACCCTGGTGCTGGACGGCGACCAGCCTGTCACCGCCCCGGCCGCCGAGCGCTGGCGGGTCAGCGAGCGGGTCGAATACAACAACAAGGGCCTGGCGGTACGGGTCTACCGACCTTACTTCGCCGACGGCTACCGCTATATCAAGGACGAGTCCTTTCGCGTCTTCGGGTATTGCGACCAGCAATTCTACGATCCGCTCGGGCGCCCGACCCTGACCCTCACCGCCATGGGCTACAAGCGCCGCCAGCGGTACCTGGGGTGGTACGGGATCGCCGAGGACGAAAACGACACTTGGGAGGAGGTGGAGGAGGAGTCCCCAACGCTTCCGGTGGTCGCTACCTTGACTGTGAGCGCTGGTGTGAAAACGGCCAATGGCTCGGATGCCCATACGGCAACCGTCACCGTCAAGGATGCTAATAACCGTCCGGTCGAGGGCGTTACGGTGCTGTTTCTCGATATCCCGGACGCCTCCCGCAATCCGCCCTCCGGCCGCACCAATCCGCAGGGGGTGTTCGAAACCCGCATCACCTCGACCGTGCCCGGTACCAAGAGGGTCAGCGCCACGCGGATTGATGGCATTGTGGAGGGGGTTCCGAAGACCGTCGAATTCGGTTCAGCTCAACTGGTGTTGGAGATGGCCCCTGACCATGGGCTCGTCAGCGATACGGAAAAAAACAACATGGTCGTGGCGACGGTACGTCTGAGCGATGGCTCCCCGGCTCCTCAGGGCACCCGGGTAACGTTTGACCCGGTCGATGACGTTGTTTTTAACGCGACTTCTTGCCAGACCTCGGGAAGTACCGGCCGGTGCGTTTTGATTATCGGCAGCACCGTGGCGAAGACGCACCGCATCAGCGCCAGCGTCGCGGGCGCACTTTCACCGGCGCAGGTCGACGCGACATTCCTTCCCCGGGGGTATAGCCCTGGCACCTGCACACTGGAACCGATCGAGGGAACCCGGTTGGCCAATGGTGTGGATGCGCACCGTGCGACCGTGACGTTTCGTGATGTCTACGGCAACCCCGTGACGAGGGTGGGGCCGACCGGCTTCATACTTTTCCCCGAGGTGCCCGGCCTCACCATTGATCCTCTTAGATGTCATTTTGGAGAGGAGGGTGCAACCACCAGCACCCATATCACTTCAGAGCTTGAGGGCGACTACTCCATTACGGCGACCTTCGGCGACGGTGTCCCTATAGGACAGCCACAGCTTGCAAGGTTTGTCGGTATTGGAGGTGACGAGAGCCGCTCAACTTTCAGTATCAGCGAGGGTAAGGAGACCTCAGCGGGTAAGGACACCTCAACAGGTGAAAAGTCCTCAACCGGAGACGGGCAATGAACGAAAACCCCAGTTCACTGTTGCAGTTGTTGAACAAGAACGCGCGCAGTCGCAGCCAGCTGCTGGAGCATTACGACTCGGTATTGGAGATCGCCAAGGGGTCGCTCGAGCAGTTGATGAGCACCGACAAAACCTTGCACATCACCGAAGCGCGGGCCTTGCATGAGCAAGCCAGGGCCATCAGCGTCGTCACGGCACGGCAGTTTCGCGAGCAGCGCCTGACCACGGCGATACACCGTGCCTTCGAGCCCGGTTCCGGCATTCGCGGGCTGGTGGATGCCCCGACCTACAACGACCTGTTCCGGCCGGACTGGGCCAACCATTGCCCGACGGATGCGATTGAAGCCACGACCTCGCCCATCGCCTACCTGGCCGATCTCTACCGCGAAGTACAGAAGATCGAGCAGAGCGGCAGGACGAGGGATGGGCAGGGCGGCCGTATTCTGTTGGAGGATCGACGTCCGGACCTGGCGGACCTGTTGCTGGATCACAGTGCCCTCGAGCGTGTCGAACCGACCCTGGTGTTGGTCAACGAAATACTGGAAACCTCGGCGTACCGCTATCTGGAAAGCTTCGGCGACGAACGTTCGCTGGATGATGTGCTGCTGGAGGTTCGTTACCCCACGACCTTGCCGTATGAGCGCTATCAGCAACAGATCAATTACACCTTGCAGCGCAAGGAGCGCCTGCCCGGCGACGTTATCCGCTGCACCGATCGGGCCTATCCCTATTTCAAGGAACCCGGCGTGCATTCGCTGCTGTCGGATATCGCTCTGGTGCAGGACACCGGCTTCGGCCCGGTGCAGCAGGGGATTTTGCTGGAGGCGCCGTATTTCCCTGAATTCGACCCCGAGCTGGAACCCGACCCCGAGCTAAACCTGGCCTTGGCCCGTATCAACCCCAGAACCCATCTGCTCGAAACAGCCAGCGCCGATCCCGAGAGTTTCTTCAGGGACAACTTTGGCGAGGGCGATGTGTTCAGGTTGCTCGATACCCAAGCCTTCTGCCTGCACACCGGGCTGAAAACCGATGAACTCGAATCGCTGTTGTCCGTGGGGGCCTATGCGCCCTATTCGTCGGCCAATTTCATCGCGTCAGATGATGTACCGGTGGATGGCGCGGTGTTCGGTTCGGTGTACGTCAACGCGGGTATCAGCCCGGCCATGGCCATTGAAACGACGGGGGACGATGGAAGTGGTCCCAGTCACCAGATCGTCAATTGGTCCCATGATCGCTTCGATCGTCTCAACCGCATGATTCGCCTGGCACGCTGGCTCAAGCTGCCGTTCGATCAGGTTGATCGCCTGCTGGTGGCCTCGATTGGCGCCGAAGGGAAAACGTCGGACTATCGGATCACTACCGATACGCTGCGCGCCCTTGGCCTGTTCCAGAGTTTGCGCACACGCTACAAGGTCAGCGCGGACGACTTTGCCGCCTTGCTCCGGGGGCTGGCCGTGCACGCCCGGGGCAAGCAGTCGACGCAGTTTGACCTGGTGTTCAACAGCCAGGCGCTGTTTCCCGGCCCGCTGATCCTGGATGGGGAGGTCTTCGAGATTACCCCCGGCAATGAGGCCGAACGCCAGAAAATCGATCATTTGTGCGCTGCCCTGGGCATGACCTTCGAGATGTACCGTTTTACCGCCAAGGTCATCGAACAGGCCTACGCCGGTGAGCCCTTGCGCTGGAACACGGCGGTAGTGTCGGCGTTCTACCGGTTGGTCCGGCTGCCCCATTATCTGGGGTTGACCACCATCGAGGCCCTGGCATTGCTCGAACTGCTGGACAACGGCGGCAGCCAATTGGTCGCGAAACTGGCCGGGCCGACCCATATCGCCTCCTACCAGACTTCGGGTAACACCGACACCTTGAGCGTGATCCATGCCCTGGTCGACGCCAGTGCCTGGCTGGACGAGCACAAATGGACGGTCGGCCAGGTCTGTCGGATCGTGCTGCCGGCCCTGACCAAACCGGTGGCCAGCGAGGCCGAGCTCAACCTGCTCAAGCAGATGCACTCGCGCCTGGCGGCGGCACTGATCAGCGACAGCAGCTTTGCCGAAGTCGGTGCGCCGCAAAGCCGCGTGGTCGTGAATATCGATGAGCGAGGCCAAGAGGTGTTCTCCTCGGTCGCCATCGATTGGTTCGAGGAACTGAAAGAGTTTATCGAGGCGGGAGAAACCATTCGGGCGGCCAGGGGCCTGGCCAAATACCTGGAAGGGGAAACCGAAGAGAACTATGAAGCGGCCTTGAGCGGCACTGTGGCGGAGGTGTTGGAACGATTCGATCTGCCGATCGAAGGCCAGCACGCCCAGATCTGCAATATGATCATGCGTGCTCGCGGCGCCCAGGAAGCCTTGCTGATGGAAGGGCTGGCCGGCTATCTGGACTGTTCCGTCGATCTGGTCAAGGTGCTGCTGTTCTGGGCCGAGGGCAATCGCTATCAGCTGTTGATAGAGGTGCTGCGGGTTTATGGGCAAACGGGTAACAGCAGTGCCCCCTTGCAGTTGGCCATTGGCGACGAAGTCCTGCTGGTGCTTGACAGCCTGGTCAAGCGAGCCGCCGTCACCACGCACCTGGACCTGAGCCCGGCATTTGTCGATCAGTGTGTGCAACAGCCGCAGTGGTTCGGCCTTGACGATGTCGGGTTGTCGCTGCAGACCCTGTACTTTTTCTCCCAATATGCCTCGACGGTACGCCTGAGCGCACAACCGGAAGAGCGGTTGCTGGACTATCTGCAACTGATCAACACCCTGTGGGACAAGGCGTTGGAAGGTGACAAACGGCTGATCCGCGACAGCGCGGCGAACAGGTTGGCCGGTTTTCTCGACTGGGGCGTGCGCCAGGTGCTGGTGGTGGCCTCGCATCTGAACCCGGAGGAGGGGGTGATCTTTACCCTCGCCGAACTGGATCTGCTGGTGCGCACCTGCCGCTTGGCGCGGCATATCGATCTGGATGCCGAAGCGTTGTTGGCGCTGGGCTCCCTGACACCGACCAGTGACGTGGCGGACTTTCGGTATGCCGCGGAGCTGGCATTGGCCAGCCTCACCGAACCCGTGCCGGGAACACCGGCCGGTGAAGTCGGGCAAAGCCACAGCAGCGTGATCACGGTGACACCGGACTATCTGGTGGCCAACAAACCCGGCGAAATCGCGACTTACAACATCACCCTGCGCGACTTCATGGATGAGCCGTTCGAAGACGTCACCATTAACTGGAGTACCAATAAGCTCGGGGAGTTGGAGCAGCTTTCGACCGTCACCGACAAGAACGGCGAGAGCAGCGTCACGCTGGCGAGCGGCGACACTATGGGGATAGTCCATGTGGTGGCCGAGTATGGACTGGGCGACAAGGTGCTTGCACCGGTGGTGACCATTGGTTGTGATGAAGCCTCGTTGCACTTTTCAGCACCGACCTATGACCGTTCCGAAGCCTTGTCCAACAAACTCGAAGCCATCAATTTCAGCGTCACCTTGGTGGATAACTTTACCAACCTGGGTATTGATCGTCTGGTGGACTGGGGAACGACCCTGGGCGAATTCCAGCGCTACCAGACGATGACCAACCACGAGGGCATCAGCCATTCGAGTCTGCGCAGCGGGCCATTGGGCGAAGCAACGGTAATTGCACGATACGGAGACGACAGTCAGTGGACGTTTCCAGTCGTGGTATTTATCAGCACACCGTATTTTCAATATGTTCGGTTTGATAGCACGGTGGTCGAGAATATCGAGGTGGGCCTCAGTTGTCGGCTGGTTGAACTCAATGGCGATCCGGTACCGGTTGGAACGGTGGTGACTTGGGCGGCGGATGCCGACGGCTTGCTTGAACTGACCAGTGAAACCGATGGCGACGGGATTGCTCGGTCACGATTCAAATCTGTTGTAACGGGGACGGTCACCGTTACGGTCAGTGCGTCTGCACCGATCCAGAGCAAGTCGAGTGCCGTCACGACGATTTATCCTAAAGCCAGGATTATCAGGCATGAACCATTGGACAGTCAGTATATGGTGGGCAATCCGAATGGTATCAAGTTTTTTGTCTGGCTCCAGGTGGGGGAAGAGGAGGGGCGAGGTATCTCTGTAGAGTGGAGGGTCAACGATGGTATTTGGCTGCCGACTCTTTCCGATAAAGATGGAATGGCGAGTTTTACTTCGAAATTTTCAGCAGGGTCCCACACCGTAACCGCCAGAGTGGCAGGACAAGATGATGCTGTCGAGTTTTCGGTTTTTGCTTACCCCGTATTTTATTTTGTGGCGGAGCTTTTTGGGCCTTTTGGCGTTGAGCATAAGTTGTTATCTAGAGGGTCGGGTTACACACTTAATGTCAAGGCTGTTGATGATTCGGGGCAGCCGGTTGAAGGTGTGGAGTTTTCGCTGAGGAATTCAGGGATAGACCTGAATATTTTGAAAGTGGTCATTCCAGATGCCGAAAAAGTGATTGAGTCATCAAGCGAGGGGCATGACTTCGAAGTGAGGGTGACGCCGGTGAATGAGCCTGTGAGGGATCTCCTTAAGTTAAGGATTGAGGGCATGGGGGTGTCGAGAGAATATGAATATAAAGTGGGTTTGGTCCTGGTTCGTAATGCCGTAAAGTTGTCGGCTCTCTCGAGGGCTTTGATGATTTTTTATGGGTCGGTAAGTGGTAATTACAAGCCGATAATAGATGCGCCGCTGAGCATCACGGCGAGGTGCCCGGATAAACCGTGGAGCGACAGTAGCCCTATCATTACGACGCACACTAATGCACAAGAGGTCCGAGCTGCAGTTTATAGCAGTTTCAGTCCAGGCCCCAACCCCGGCGACAGTGGCCCAGTTTGGCAATGTATCGTGGATGAGGTGGTCAGTGCTGATGGATATGTGCTGGTGCAGGCTACCAGTTTTTCGACACCTGCTACTTATTCGTGAATAGCACGTGAGCTCTGGAACCCGAGGTATTTATAATGAAAAGTGGAATTATCAGCGAGCTTGAAGAACAACGCCGTGACGCCCTGGTCGCCTATTACCTGGGGCAGATCGTGCCTTCATCGAGTACGGCGGCACCCTTACGTCTGACCACCCCCGAGGACCTCTACGAATACCTGCTGATCGACAACCAGGTCAGTGGGCAGGTGGAAACCAGCCGCGTCGCCCAGGGCATCGCCAGCCTCCAACAATATATTCACGCCATCTACAACGGCATGGAGCCTGGTTACCCCTATGGGTTCAGTGCCGAGGAACTGCGCCTGTGGCGCGAGAGCATGAGTCAGTACAGCATCTGGGCCGGCTACCAGATGATCGAAGACTACCCGGAAAACTACATCGACCCGGCCTTGCGCCTGGGTAAGAGCAGCCAGTTCAAGGCATTGGAGAATGATCTGGGGCAAAGTCGCCTGACTGAGGACAGCGTGCAGACCGCGCTAAAAAACTACCTCAGTCAGTTTGAGTTGGTGAGTAACCTGAAGATGATCTCGGGTTATATCGACGGCACGGACTTCAGACAGGCCAATTATTATTTTGTCGGTCGGCAAAATGTCGAACCTTTTGCGCTCTATTGGCGTAAGGCGGCGATTGACCTGAATGATTCCAGTACCCACGTTTCGCCCTCGTCCTGGAGTGAATGGAAAACCATCGATGTCGCTATTGAGGCCGGTGTTACCCAGGTTCGCCCCGTGGTGATTCGCGACCGACTGCACCTGGTCTGGGTCGAAGTCGGCCAGCCGGAGGTCAGCGATGATGGCAGTAAAACCGGAAAGTACTTGTATTTAATAAAGATGGCTTATAAGCAACTTAACGATCAATGGTCTCCGGCAACGGTGCTGTATACGGGGCTCACCGCAATTAACAACTTGGCAGACAAGTCGACGGCGGAATTCTATATCAACGGTGGGGCGTTTTCGGTGGCCATGGACCTTCGTATCGCCTCGGCCCCTCGGTTAATCGTAGCCTTTAAACTGGGCGCGAATTCGGATCTGTGCGTTTATAATGAGTCGTTCAGTGAGATTATATTGAATGTGGCCGAGCGTGATGAGCTGTCTCGCGTGGCGGGCTCGATGTTTGGGAGTGACCGAACACGCTTGCAGTTTCCTTATGTGGGTATCGATAGCGGTTCTACGAACGTTGACTGGGCCGTCGAATCGGTGGTGTGGGATCATGATAATGCCAATAATTATATTCCGGCTTCAGGAGAGTATCCGGATGCGTTAAATGCCTATCTGGAATTTAGTGCAACTTTGCACATGAATAAAAACTCTCAGCAGCAACTGATTGGAGGCAAGCTTGAGGTGCAGGGCGCTTGCCAGACTGTGCGTATCGGGCGACTGGATATGAAGTTGTTTCTTGAGGATCGGTATACTATTGAGTTGCTTGGTTTGTGGGTTACAAGGTACCGCGTTGAGGTTTGTTTCAATATTATTTTTGAGGGTGGACAATTTTTTGCGGTGTGTGAGCTTGCTAATCTTGTACTGTTTTTTCAGGAAAGAAAGAATCACGATCATTTTGTTAGTTTTGGTGGGGAAAGGATTGGGTCAATAGACAAAAATACCCTGGGTACGCAAGTCGGAGGGAGTTGGACCAACCCTACTCATGGTTGGCCCATGATAAGAATGCGTTACAAGATTCCTCTTCCGGCGCTGAGCCTGGAATCGTTTCCATCTTTCTCACCTGAAGCGGTTCAGGGAGGGGCTTCTTTTGAGGTTGAGTCGAGGGTTGAGCCTGTATGGTGGGAGGGGAACGAAGAAAGCCAAACAACGTTGAAATTTATTAATAAATCAAATGTGTTCTCTGAGGTTTTTGGTCCGCTCTCGAGAAAATTTGGCGTCTGGTACGCTTATGAGGATGAAGATGATGAGAGTGTCGATGACTATCATGAGGAAAATTTGGGCTCATCGGTGCTCACGTTAAATGGTGCTGCTAAAACCCCTCTGCGTACAAAAAGCTGGACCGGCGCAACCAGTACGTCCTATGCATTTGCTTTTGGTGTGACGAAAAGTGTCGATCCGGGAATAGGTTGGAATAGATTTCTGGTGAGGCTCAGCCCAATGCTCCGTGACGTCCCCAAAGTCACGACCACCTCGGCGGGCGCGCAGTTTCTTGATCTGCAGGCTCTGGCGTTGAACAACCTGCGTTACGTTCGGCTGAACAGCTTGTTCGCCGCTGAGTTGGTCGCCAAGGCGGCCTTCTCCGTGGGCGCGGCCCTGAGTTGGGAGACCCAGCATACGGAGGAACCCCCCGTTCCCGGTACTTCGCAACCGACTCCCCTGGATTTCAACGGTGCCAACGGTCGTTACTTCTGGGAATTGTTTTTCCATGCCCCGCACCTGGTCGCACGGCGCTTGCACAGCGAGTTCGATTACCTGGGCGCGGAAACCTGGTATCACGCCATTTTCAATCCACTGGCGCGTATTCAGCCGCTCTCTCCCGCGCCTTCCGTGGACTATCCCTATTGGTGTGTCAGGCCCCTGGCCCAGCCTGATAGTCCCGCCGAGCAGTTTTTCGGCCTGGGCGGCTTGCGTGACCCGGATGCGATTGCCTATAGCGTGCCTTCGCACTATCGCAAGGCGATCTTTACCGACTACGTGAAAAACCTGATTGCCCGCGGCGACATGCTCTACCGGCAACTGACCCGCGATGCGCTCAACGAAGCCAAGCTTCTGTATGTCCGCGCCTTGTCCTTGCTCGGCCCCTTGTCCAAGGGCCGCAGCATCAGCCGCTGGGAGCCTATGCCGCTGGTGGATGCGGCGGCCTATGACAGCGCTTTGTTCAGCGCCTTCGAATCGTCGATCCAGACGCTGTTCGCCGAGGATATTCCCCAGCATATCCAGGGTGACCCCTGGTTGCGTTTGATCGACGCACCCTGGTTCCGCTTGCCGGTGAACACGCAACTGCTCGACCTGTGGGACAACCTCGACTTACGCCTGGGCAACCTGCGCAACAACCTCACCCTGGATGGCAAACCCTTGCTGCTGGCGCTGTACGAGGCGCCGGTCAATCCGTTCGACCTGCTGCGCGCGCAGTTGGCCGGCGAGGGCGGCGGCGCTCGGCGTCTGGGGTCCCTGGCGATCATCCCGCCTTACCGTTTCCGCGCCATGCTGCCCCGTGTGCAGAACGCCGTTGACACCTTGATCCGCTTTGGCGAACAGGTGCGCACCTATATGGAACTGCGTGACCGCAGCCAACAGGAAGAGCTGTTGCAATCCCATGTGCAGGAACTCTCCGATTTTGGCGTGACCTTGCAGGAGCGGGCCATTGAACAAGCCCGCAGCAGCAAGGATGCCTTGACGGCCAGCAAGGCGATGGTGCTTTCTCGTCAGGGTTATTACGAACGGTTGCGTAAAGAAGACGTTTCCGCCGACGAGAAGGGCGCCATGACTGCTCGCCTGATGGCGACCAGCCTCTCCATGGGCATGTCCGCGGCAACGGCTGCCGGGCATATCATGGATGCGGCGACTCCAAATGAAGGGGGGATGTCCTTTGGCATACGTAAACCCGCGGCTCTTGCCTTCGCGCTGGTATCGGCTCTCGACATCACTGCAAAAGGCTTTGTCAATTACGCTGAGATTACGGCTTTGAAAGACCAGTACCGCCGCCGCCGTGAAGAATGGGACTTCATGATCGAGCAGGCCAAGGCTGAAATCGAAGTGATCGACAAACAGATAGACGCTCAGCGCATTGTTATCGCTTCCGCCGACACCGGTTTGAGGCAAGCCGAAAAAGCCCGCGAACAGGCCGAGATCTACTATGACTTCCTCAAGCACCGTTCCACCGGCCCGGGGCTGTACCAGTGGTTGCTCAGCCAGATGTCGACGCTGTACTTCCAGGCCTATGACGCCGTGTTGTCGATGTGCCTGGCCACCGAAGCCGGTTGGCAATATGAGCTTGGCGATCATGACACGCGCTTTATTCCCCATGATGCCTGGGCCGACAATCGTCACGGTCTGAATGCTGGCGAAGCCTTGAAACTGGGTTTGCTGCGCATGGAGACGGCATTCCTCAACCGCCATGAACGCCGCCTGGAACTGACCAAGACGATTTCCTTGAGAGACTTGCTCAAGGATTACGATCCCGATGCCATGCGCGAGGGTGCTACACCCAGGGCCATCGGTTGGGATGCGGTATTGGACCAGCTCAGGGACCATGGTGAGATAGCGTTCCAGCTGAACAGCTCGCTGTTCGACAAGGATTATCCCGGTCATTACCTGCGCCAGGTGGTGGGTGTGAGCCTGTCGTTCCCGGTGGTGCAGGGGCCGTACCAGGACATCCATGCCACCCTTGTGCAAACGCGCAGCAGCACCTTGTTGAAACCCTCGTTGGGCGGTGTGGCGAGCCTCTACAGCGAGGCCGGGGAATTGGCTGCCGACAACGATATCGAACTCGATCCAAGGTACATCGTGTTCAATCCAAGGCTCAGCCAGCAGGTCGGCTTGTCCAGTGGCCTGGATGATTACGGCCTGTTCACCCTGAACTTCGACGATGAGCGCTACCTGCCTTTCGAAGGAACGGGCGCCGTGTCGAGCTGGGCGCTGAGTTTTCCCCGGCACCCCTCGGCGCATCAACAAGCGGTCTTCGACTCGTTGACCGACATCATTCTGCAGGTGCGTTACCTGGCGGTGGATGGCGGTAAAGCGTTTGCTGCCCAGGTCGAGCCGTTGGTTGTGTATGTGGAGCAACAAGAGTCGGTGCGGACCGTGCTTTCAACGCCGCTGTTACTGCAGGAGGAGGGTTATGAGCAGGACAGGGGCTGAGCATATTCACACTCACACACCGACGCTGGCGGTGGTGGATCCCCGTGGGCTGGCGGTGCGGGTGGTTGCTTATTGCCGTTCCGTCGAGGCGACGGAGCCTGAAGAGCGGATCAACCGCAGTGCCTATGACGCGATGGGGCGCTTGACCGAGCAATGGGATCCCAGGCTTTGGGCGCTGAGTGCAGAAGATGATGAAACCCCAGCCAACCTGATCAATCGTTACTCACTGTCCGGGAAGGTATTGAGTTCGATCAGCGTCGATGCGGGTAGGCGAATCAGCTTGTTCGGCGATGGGGATCAGCTTGTTCAAACCTGGGACAGTCGAGGTACTGCGCGGCGGGTCGAGTACGACGATTTGCTGCGGCCACTGGCCATTTTCGAACAGGGCGAAGGTGACGCCGCGCGATACACCGAGCGTTATGAATACGCCGATGCCAGCGCCGATTTCGCCGCTCACAATCAATGTGGGCAGTTGATCCGGCACGATGATCCGGCGGGCACGTTGACCGTGGATGACTACGCGCTGACGGGCGGAGTGCTTGAGCAGACCCAGCGCTTTCTGAGCTCGCTGGAATTACCGGATTGGCCGCAAGGGCTGCTGGAGCGGGATGCGCTGCTGGAGCCCGTGGCGCAAGCGGCAACCAGCGCGACGCGCTTCAACCCTCTGGGCGATGTGCTGGAACAGACCGATGCCAAGGGCAATCGGCAATTGTTCGACTACACCTTCGACGGTCAATTGTTGGCCAGTCACCTGCAACTCAGTGGTCAGGCAACCCCGCAGACCCTGGTCAGCGCCATTGCCTATAGCGCCTACGGCCAGGTTGAGCAGGAAACGGCCGGCAATGGCGTGGTCAGCACACTGACCTATCGTCCTGAAAGCGGGCGTCTGATTCGGCTTCAGGCTCGACACGGAACTGAAGCGGCGCTGCAAGACCTGCGTTACGAGTACGATCCGGTGGGCAATGTGCTGAGCATTGAAGACGCCGCCTTGCCGATTCGTTATTTCGCCAACCAGCGGGTTGAGCCGATCAAGCACTATGACTACGACAGTCTCTACCAACTGATCGACGCGACCGGCTGGGAAGCGGGCACCGCCAGTCGAGGACCGGGTTTCAATCGCTTTGACGATCCGGGTGCAGTTGCCAACTACCACCAAACTTATCGCTATGACGCTGGTGGCAACTTACTGGAGTTGGTCCATGTCGGCCCGCAAAACCACAGCCGCAAGCTGACAGCGGCGCGCTATAGCAATCGCTGCCTGCCTGAACAAAATGATCGCCCTCCGACCGAAGATGAAATTGCCGCCGCTTTTGACGGCAACGGCAATCTGCTGGAGCTGCAACCGGGACAGGCAATGAGTTGGGATTTGCGTAATCAATTGCGCGAGGTACGACCGGTAGAGCGTGAGAGCTCTGACGATGATCTTGAATTGTATCTATACGGTGGCGATGGGATGCGGCGGCGCAAGGTCCGTTCCACCCAGACCAACGCCCGTTCACTGATATCGGAAGTGCGCTACTTGCCGGGCCTGGAAATCCGCACCCGTGAAGGCCCCGGGGAAGTGTTGCAGGTGCTCTGTTGTCAGGCCGGACGCAGCGCCATGCAGGTGCTGCACTGGGAGACCACCCCGCCTTCCGGAATCACCAACGATCAATATCGCTACAACCTGACCGACCATCTGGGCTCCAGCAGCCTGGAGCTGGATAGCGAGGCTGAAGTGATCAGCCATGAAACCTATCATCCCTACGGCGGTACGGCCTGGTTTGCCGGCCGAAGTGAGGTGGAGGCCAGTTACAAGACGGTCCGTTATTCGGGCCAGGAACGGGATGCGACTGGGCTTTACTACTATGGTTTCAGGTATTACGCGCCGTGGGTGCAGCGGTGGATTAATCCGGATCCTGCTGGGGATATCGATGGGCTGAATTTGTATGGGTTTGTGGGAGGAAATCCATCGACGCAAACCGATATTTTGGGTTTGAGGCCACCCCGAAACGCGGATGAGGCCTTTGAAATTGCAACGAACATGGTCGCCGGAACGATTGACCTGCTCCCTCTGGAGTTGAGATTTACGGAGATCGCGTCCGGAACACAATTAGCCAGTGAGGACGATGAATTCAAGGGCCAATCTTTGGACGCGGAGCTTGTTGGCGCAGATGAGCTGATTGCCAGGGTCGCTGGGGAACAGTGGCATGAGCCGTTTGCCGGGATAGCGCACGAAGTAGCATCGCACTTTCTGGAAACCCGATCCGGCACGATTTTCAATCACAACGGAGTGATCATAAAGTCCCTGATGAAAGGGGCAACAGAGGCCATTCTGATTTCCCACGGGGGATTCTCAAATCATATGAAAAAATTTAAGGAGCCGATTAATATTCCCGAAGGTAAAAAGTTGCACTACTACGGATTGCATGGTGAGGATACGTCATCAGGTGTTGCTCGCCGACTCCTTGAACATAGCAAGGGTGTAGCGCAAGGAAGCCTGCCTGATCCTATAGAGACTATTACACACGTCGAGAGCACCGAACGGTACCGACTGACCTTTGCCGATGAGGGGGCAGCGTCTTTACCCACTCAACAATACGACATTATCTATGTTCCGCCTGGAGTCAGCTCTTACACTGAGGAAGTCTTCCAAGCGATCGAAGTCTATCGTCCTGGAATCGCAGAAGTTCACGCGGTCCATTGTCGTCCAGTCTTCAATAGACGACATGAGCGAATTTATCGTACTTAATCTGAGTGAGAGTTTGAAATGTAATGGCTCAGACTAAAATCGGGCGTTTTTGGCCAGTGTTCGCTCCCGCACAACTGTGCGGGAGCAAGTTACACACTCAATTCATCAGGCGGTTGCCATGTGTTGCTCGTCGAGTAGCCCATCCATTTCCTGTTGCGCCATATCGATCAGATGCACGGCCCCCAAGGCGAGTTTGCGCTGCGCGCCCTGGAGATTGTCCGCCGATTCGTAGGCGGTCGCCGAGGCGCTTTGGAGGACTTCGTAGATATGGAGCAGGGTTTCTTCTGTGCTGCGTGATTGCCGTTTCCGGGGCGGGGTACGAGTCGCGGGTAGCTCGTAGTGAGCGAAGGCACGCTCGGCGGCGAGCCGAAATGCTGGGGAGGCGAGGTCTTCCGCGACAGGCGGATTGGGGGTGATCTTGAACATGGTGAGATTCCTTAACCGTGATTGGGAGCTACCACGCTTCGCTTGCACGCGAAGTAGGGTGGCAGCTGTACGCAGGTGTGCAAGACCGGTGGTTAAGGAAACAAAGTCCCGGCAGATCCCGAAGATCTCCCACGCACAGCCACCATGACATCGAATCTCAGAGACACGTCCTCTGAAACTTTGATCAGGCGTCGTTGTTTCATTCACCAGTCCGGACTTGCACGTCCGTATCACCGAATTTGCGGTGATGGATGCAGACTAGTCATCGAAATGGGCAGAAGCAACGGGTTGGGATTTTCTAGGAAATTTCAGTCAAGTGAAAGGGAATAGTCTTCGCGGATACCCTGCCGGCTCAGATCCGAATTCATTTTCGGAAGGCTCCCGGTTATGAGCACAATACCTGTCAGCCAAGGCAAACACAGTCCCTGTAGGAGCCTGGCTTGCCAGCGAAGAGGCCCGTGAGATCGCTAAAAGCTTCGCGGGCAATCCCTGCTCCTACAAGTTGCGTAGCGTTTTCAATATCCCATTTTCTTAACTGACTGACATTGGTCGTGGTCAGCTCAATACCGCTTGTCGGCACTGTTATTTCTGACAGTAGCCGGCGCTGTGGATTGGGTAGTTACTGGATTGACCTACCCTGCGAAGGCCTGAGCCATGTCGAGACTGACGGGTGGCATTCACACTCACACACCGACGCTGACGGTTATTGACCCCCGCGGACTCACGGTGCGTTCAGTTGCTTATTGCCGTTCCGTCGAGACAGCGGAGCCTGAAGAGCGGATCAACCGCAGTACCTATGACGCCATGGGACGACTGATCGAACAATGGGATCCCAGGCTTTGGGCGCTCAGTGCAGAAGATGATGAAACCCCAGCCAACCTGGTCAATCGTTACTCACTGTCCGGGAAGGTATTGAGTTCGATCAGCGGCGATGCGGGTAGGCGAGTCAGCTTGTTCGGCGATGGGGATCAGATTGTTCAAGCGTGGGATAGCCGGGGCAGTGAGCGGAGGGTTGAGTACGACGACCTGCTACGGCAGCTGGCAGTTTTCGAGCAGGGTGAAGATGATGTAGCGCGATGCGTCGAACGTTATGGATACGCTGATTTCAGCGCCGATTTCATCGTTCACAACCAATGCGGGCAATTGATTCGACACGACGATACAGCGGGCACTTTGATACTGGACGAGTACGCCTTGACAGGTGGAGTGCTTGAGCAGACCCAACGATTTCTGCGTTCGCTGGAAATGCCTGATTGGCCGCAAGAACTGCCGGCGCGAGATGTACTTCTGGAGTCCTCGGAGCAGGCGGCAACCACGTCGACGCGCTTCAATCCGCTGGGTGATGTGCTGGTGCAGACCGATGCCAAGGGTAATCGGCAACGGTTCGATCACACCTTGGACGGTCAACTGTTCGCGAGCTATCTGCAACTCAGCGATCAGCCAACGACTCAAACCCTGGTCAGTCTCATCCGCTACAACGCCTACGGCCAGGTTGAACAGGAAACCGCCGGCAACGGTGTGGTCAGCACACTGAGGTATCGACCGGAAGACGGTCGTTTACTTCATCTTCAGGCCCTGTATGGCAATCATGACCCTCTGCAAGATCTGTACTACGACTATGACCCGGTAGGTAATGTGCTGAGCATCGAAGAGGCGGCGCTACCGACCCGTTATTTCGCCAACCAGCGAGTGGAGCCGATTAATCGGTATATCTACGACAGCCTCTACCAACTGATTGATGCGACCGGCTGGGAAACCGGCAGCGCCAGTCGAGGACCTGAGTTCAATCGCTTTGACAATCCGAGCGCAGTCGCCAACTACCATCAGACCTACCGTTATGACGCCAGTGGCAACTTGCTGGAACTGATCCATGTCGGCCCACAAAGTCACAGCCGCAAACTGACGGCCGCTCGCCACAGCAATCGCTGTCTGCTTGAACAGAATGATCGGCCGCCCAGCGAAGACGAGATTGCCGCCGCTTTTGACAACAATGGCAATTTGCGGGACCTGCAACCGGGGCAGGCGATGAACTGGGATCTACGCAATCAGTTGCGCGAGGTGCGACCGGTTGAGCGTGAAGGGGCCGACGATGATCTTGAGCTCTACCTGTACGGCGGCGATGGCCTGCGGCGACGCAAAATCCGTTCTACCCAGACCAAGGCCCGTGCTCTGATCTCGGAAGTGCGTTATCTACCAGGCCTGGAAATCCGCACCCATGCAGGCACTGGCGAAGTGTTGCAGGTAATCGGTGTCCAGGCCGGACGCAGTGCCATGCAGGTGTTGCACTGGGAAACGGCACCGCCTTCCGGTATTACCAACGATCAATATCGCTACAACCTGACCAATCACCTGGGCTCCAGCAGCCTGGAACTGGACAGCGAGGCGCAGGTGATCACCCAGGAAACCTATCATCCCTACGGTAGTACGGCCTGGTTTGCCGGGCGAAGTGAAGTGGAAGCGAGTTACAAGACAGTGCGTTACTCGGGCAAGGAACGGGATACGACAGGACTTTATTATTATGGATTCAGGTATTATGCACCTTGGTTATGCCGGTGGATAAATCCGGATCCAGGTGGATCTGTCAATGGGCTGAACTTTTATCGAATGCTGAACAATAATCCTATTGCCAATATTGATCCTGATGGGATGGACCCTCAACGGGCACGGGCGCTTTGGAAGTTTGCAATTGAGAGTGTTGTTCAGGAGCGTGATACGCGAGATATAATTACGCTTGCTCCCGGTATCATTGGTGTGGTGATGATGGGAGGTGCGGAAGTATTTGAGCGAATAGGGATTTCCCTTGCTCGCGATTTTGTAGGGGCGCGCTCACTTTTTTATTTGTCCATAGACTCAAGGTATGAAGGCAAGATCGTAGGAGGGGATGGGCCTATTTCATTAAAGTCAAGCACAGCCGATAGTTTGAACGCTGCGATTGGGAGTCCGCATTCAGAGTTTACGGCTTACATTAATTCAGGATTCTATAATGCAGGTCGGCGAGCCGACGAGAATGCACCTGCTTGGGCGTCGATCGGGCCTATTTCAGTGGGTGGGGAGCTCAAAAGGTCAGTGGCTTTGCCGGACCAATATAAAGATGATTATGTGCAGCTGACAATGGATGATAGTTCATTTATTCATACAGGACCTGTATTGGCTGAAGGTGGGTCGGTAGCATTTACTTCAGATAAGCTAGATGATCCAAAATTTCAATTCTCTGAAGAGAAGAATATACCAGGATATTTGGTGCACGCAAACAGACCAAATAACAGATCGGCTATTAGTTTGCCTGCTGAATCGGGAGGCAAGGATGCTCGTACTCGGCTTGTGATTGGTCTGGGTGTTGGACGAGGCGATAGTTCTCCGGGATTCACTCTCGCGGAGTGGGCCGAAGTAACAAATAGACTCGACCGTTTGAATACCACACCTGGACGCTCGATAAATTTGGATGGTGGTGACTCAAGTGCGCTTGGTGTCCTCAGTCCGAAAGTCGCGTTAATGGATGCACAGGCGCGAGGGAGCCCCCAAAGGAAAGTTGGGAGTTTCATTGCTTTTTCAATGAGAAAGCAATAGGGCTTGTGGGACGGAAATATAGGGTAAGTCTATTAAGATCTACGTGAGTTTTTAGCGGATTTAGACAGTAAATTGGAAATAAAATCGGCATTTCTGGGGCGAATTGATTTTTTGAATTCGCCTCGAATAGAGGGCATGAATATGGATACGCCGCCCCCGCACGATTGTGCGCGGGGAGCGGTTTCACACCATCAGATGGTCACTGCTTGTGGTTCATCGAACAGCCCATCCATCTCCTGTTGCGCCATATCGATCAGGTGCACGGCACCCAAGGCGAGTTTGCGCTGCGAGCCCTGGAGATTGTCCGCCGATTCGTAGGCGGTCGCCGAGGCGCTTTGGAGAATTTCGTAGATATGGAGCAGGGTTTCTTCGGTGTTGCGTGATTGCCGTTTCCGGGGTGAGGTACGAGTCGCGGGTAATTCGTAGTGAGCGAAGGCACGCTCGGCGGCGAGCCGGAAGGCTGGGGAGGCGAGGTCTTCCGTGATAGGCGGATTGGGGGTGATCTTGAACATGGTGAGACTCCGTTAACCGTTATGGGGAGCCACCACGCTTCGCTTGCACGCGAAGTAGGGTGGCAGCTGTACGCAGGTGTGCAAGACCGGTGGTTATCGGAGCAAAATCCCGGCAGATCCGAAGATCTCCCACGCACAGCCACCATAACGCGGCATCTCGGAGACAAGTCTCTGAGATTTTGGTCAGGTGTCATTGCTCATTCACCAGTCCGGACTTGCACGTCCGTATCACCGAGTTTGCGGTGATGGTATGCAGACTAGTCATCGAAATGGGCAGAAGCAACGGGTTGGGATTTTCTAGGAAATTTCAGTCAAGTGAAAGGGAATAGTCTTCGCGGATACCCTGTCGGCTCAGATCCGAACTCATTTTCGGAAGGCTTCCGGTTATGAGCACAAAACCTGTCCGCTAAGGCAAACACGGTCCCTGTAGGAGCCTGGCTTGTCAGCGAAGAGGCCCGTGAGACCGCTAAAAGCTTCGCGGGCAATCGAGCGTCGACCGGCCGCTCCTACAAGTGGCGTAGCGTTTTCAATATCCCATTTTCCTAACTGGCTGATATTGGACCGTGGGCAGCTCAATACCACTTATCGGCCCTGTCATTTCTGACAGTAGCCGGCAGCGTGGATCAGGTGATTACTAGAACCAGGTATTCCAGGCATCACCTGAGTCATGTCGCTTTGATCAGTGGCGTTCATACTCAGATACACCGGGAACCGCATTGAGGAGATCCGCGTCGTGAAGATTCGCGTTCTGTCCGACCTGCACCTTGAGTACGACGAACCGCTGGCCATCCCGTACGTGGAGGCCGATCTCGTCGTGCTGGCCGGTGATATCCATAACCATGCGAAAGGCCTGCGTTGGGCGGCGGAGAACTTCGGTTCACAGGTGCCGATTATTTATGTGCCGGGCAACCACGAGTATTACGGTGGTGAATTCGCTGCACTCGAAAGCGCGATGCAAGCCGCCGCACGCAGCTTGCCCAACGTGCATTTCCTGAACAACACAACCTTCACTGAGCGAAATGGCCAATGGCGCGTGCTCGGTACCACGTTGTGGACAGACTTCTCGTTGTTCGGTGCTGGCGATGCGGCGCTGCGTGAGTCCATTGCAGAGGCCGAGCGGGTCATACTCGACTACCAGGGCGTGATCCAGGTCTTATCGCCCGAGCTCGAAGCCCCGCTACGTTCGTTTACTCCCCGCGACTCGCTGGCGCTCCACAAGCAAGCGCGGGCGTGGCTGGAAGACGAGCTGGTAAAGCCCTTCGATGGCAAGACGATTGTGGTCACGCACCATGCGCCGCTCAGGCCAAGCCTGGCGGAAAAGTTCGCGACGGATCGAGCCTCGGCGGGTTATGTGAGCGATCTGCCTTCCCTCGTGCGTGCGCCGGTTGCGCTGTGGGTCCATGGTCACACCCATACTGCATTCGATTATTTCGCAGAGGGAACACGTGTGATCTGCAATCCGCGTGGATATAGCTATCAACGTTTGAGGGCGCCTGAAAATCCGTTGTTCACATGGGACAAGCTCGTCGAGATCTGAGCAAGCGGATGCCATTCACCGCGAGGCAATGCGGTTTATGTTTTGTAAAAGGTGATCAGCACCTTCTTGGCGCTATCCAGGATGATGTTCAGAACAACGTTGGGATGAGTGACCACCCAGTTTGGTCCGCTCGCCGTCGTGACGAAAGGGGTGCCGAGCAGCGAGCCGCCCGTGAAGATTTTGTTCAGGGTCTCATTCATGGCCGACGCCGTCTGGCCATGGCCGGCCTTGGTCTCCCACACCCAGTCATGGAAGACCTCGGCGCTGGGCTGATAGGGAAAGTACGTCAAGGTCTGGGGGACGAGCATCTGCTCGCCTGTTCGATGGGCGCGCGTTGCCGGCAGGCGGCCGAGGACCCAGGCGGTCACTTCTCGTCCCTGAAGCTTGGTGTTCAGCTTGACGAGTTCGGGGCCGCTGAGCTTGTGGGTCGGCCCTCTGGCATCGTTGATCACCGGTACCGTCAGGCCCAGATTGGGATAGGTAGCCCTCAGGGTGCGGGCCGCCAGATAGGTGGCTTCAGCCGTCGTCGCGCGCGTGTCGCAGGCGGTCACCGTCAGGCCATCGGCCAGGCAGGCCGCAATCGCTGGCTGAAGGGCGAGGAGGGCAATGCGGGTCACCGGCTCGATCTGGCGGATCGGCACGGTCCGCAGATGCCGCAGCTTGGTTTCGGCGTCCTGGAGATTCGTTTGGCAGCGCGAGACGATCTGATCCAGCGCCGTCACGTCGAGCACAAGCTGAGCCAGTTCCACCGCGCCCGATCCCTTCAGCAGCGCCGTCAGCGTCAGGGCGCGAGCGTGCACCGCCTTGGCCCGTACCCGCAGGGGCGGCAGGTCGCGGCACAACTTCGCCAGGGCATCGTTGTCGTCATCCCACTGCCTCTGCTGCACGCTGCCGACTGCCAACGTCATAAAGCCTTCCTTCCCTGTGGGCAAACCGCTGTGGGCTGAAATTGAATAATCGGCACGCTAGCACGAAAGATTGGGCATCTACCACTTGTCGGTACTGTCATTTCTGACAGTAGTCGGTGGCGTGGATCAGGCAGTTACTGGATTGACGCATCCTACGATGGGCCTGGGTCATGTCGAGATTGACGGGTGGTATTCACACTCATACACCGACGCTGGCGGTGATTGACCCGCGTGGGCTGGCGGTTCGTTCGGTCGCTTATTGTCGCTCCGTCGAAACGGCGGAGGCTCAAGAGCGGATCAACCGCAACGCCTATGACGCGATGGGGCGCTTGATCGAGCAATGGGATCCCAGGCTTTGGGCGCTCAGTACGAAGGATCACGAAACCCCAGCCAACCTCGTCAATCGTTATTCGCTGTCAGGCAAGGTGCTGGGTTCGATCAGCGTCGATGCGGGCAAGCGGATCAGCTTGTTCGGCGATGGGGATCAGTTGATCCAGACCTGGGACAGCCGGGACACTGAGCGGCGGGTTGAGTATGACGATCTGCTGCGACCGCTGGCCATTTTCGAGCAGGGCGAAGGCGAACTGCTGCGCTGTACCGAGCGCTATGAATACGCGGATGGCGGCGCTGAATTCGCCTCTCACAATCAATGCGGACAGTTGATCCGACACGATGATCCGGCGGGCACGTTGACGGTGGATGACTACGCCTTGACGGGTGGGGCCCTTGAGCAGAACCAGCGATTCCTGCGTGGCCTGGAACCACCGGATTGGCCGCAAGGGCTGTCGGAGCGGGATGTGCTTCTGGAGCCCTCGGAACTGGCCGCGACCACCGCGTCACGTTTCAACCCGCTGGGCGATGTGCTGGAACAGACCGACGCCAAGGGCAATCGGCAACTGTTCGACTACACCGTTGATGGCCAGCTATTGGCGAGCCATCTTCAACTGAGCGGGCAGGTCACACCTCAAACCCTGGTCAGTGCCATTGCCTACAGCGCCTACGTCCAGGTTGAACAGGAAACCGCTGGTAACGGCGTGGTCAGCACACTGACCTATCGCCCTGAAGACGGTCGTCTGACCCGGCTCCAGGCTCGACGTGGAAGTGACGCGCTGCAAGATCTGCGTTACGACTACGATCCGGTGGGCAATGTGCTGAGCATCGAAGACGCCGCGTTGCCGATCCGCTATTTCGCCAATCAGCGGGTGGAGCCGGTCAAACGTTATACCTACGACAGCCTCTACCAGTTGACCGAGGCGACCGGCTGGGAGGCGGGCAGCGCTGGCCGAGGACCGGAATTCAATCGCTTCGACGACCCGGGTGCCGTCGCCAACTACCATCAGACTTACCACTATGACGCCGGTGGCAACTTGCTGGAACTGGTCCATGTCGGTCCGCAAAGCCACAGCCGCAAACTGACGGCGGCGCGCTACAGCAATCGCTGCCTGCCTGAGCAGAATGGCCGGCCTCCCACCGAAGAGGAAATCGCTGCCGCTTTTGATGGCAATGGCAACTTGCTGGATCTGCAACCGGGACAGGCGATGAGTTGGGATCTACGCAATCAGTTGCGCGAGGTACGACCGGTTGAGCGTGAAAGTGCTGACGATGATCGCGAGCTGTACCTGTATGGCGGCGATGGGATGCGGCGGCGCAAGGTCCGCACTACCCAAACCAATGCCCGCTCACTGATATCCGAAGTCCGCTACTTGCCGGGCCTGGAAATCCGTACCCGTGAAGGCACTGGCGAAGTGCTGCAAGTGATCTGCGTCCAAGCCGGACGCAGCGCCATGCAGGTTCTGCACTGGGAAACCGCACCGCCTTCCGGTATTACCAACGATCAATATCGCTACAACCTGACCGACCACCTGGGTTCCAGCAGCCTGGAGTTGGATAGTGAAGCTGAGGTCATCAGCCAGGAAGCTTATTACCCCTACGGCGGCACAGCCTGGTTTGCCGGACGCAGTGAAGTGGAGGCCGGTTACAAGACCGTGCGTTACTCGGGCAAGGAACGGGATGCGACGGGGCTTTATTACTATGGGTTCAGGTATTACGCGCCCTGGTTACAGCGTTGGATAAACCCGGATCCGGCCGAAGAGGTGGATGGACTGAATGCTTATAGGATGGTACTTAATAATCCTATGGTGTTTGTCGATAGAACTGGGCTTGTCGCGGAAGAACAACAAAGCTCCTCACAACCTCGACGTCGCATTGCCCACGTCCCGAAGAATCCGTTACCGGCTGTACGAAGCGTTCCCGATCAAGTCCGTACACCCGTAGAGTCATTGCGGGGTCACATTGTTCCAGCCTCTAATGATTCAACGCGTGTCGTCAAACGTTCAGCGCCTACGGCTAAATCAACGACGACAAACACCTTAACAGCACGTGCGGTCCCTGGACCCTCTGGTACTCAGAGGGCCACCTTTACAAGCGTTTCGACTCCCCAAATTACCGGTGCGCCGAAGCGACCCAAGATAGCCGAGGCGTTTCCAGGTGAAAAAAGTATGCTGTCTTCTCCGCTAGCAGGACATAATATTTATTATCATTACACTAATAAATTATCCTATGCTGCGATTCGTGCAGAATCCTCTTTACAACCATCACGGAAAACCATCAGAGGGGAGGGGCTGCCTGGGAAGCAAGCGCGGCACTATTTCACAGATCTTTCACCGTCCAGCAAATCACTGGAAGCTATATCTGAAAGAATTTTTGGAAAGCGAACTTATGGTAACGCTCTGGATAAGATGACTCATGTCTTCGAAATCAATACATCAGGTTTGAATCTTGTTCAAAGTCCGGAGAATAATAATATTTTCTATCTTGATACTGCTTTTGACGTGCCTTTGAAATATCGAGCATCTGATGCTGTGCTTGTGAATCGCATTATTTCTCATGGACGATCAGTGGAATACGTGGACCTGACTGCAACAACGTTGAGTTTACGACAGACGCAACGGGCTGGGATTTTCTAGAACGGGTAGAAGCGCACGGACAAAAACACATCCTCGTCCCTGCTCGCCGTGGATAGGGGACGCAGCCAGTGGGGGTAACCATTTGTCGGCCCTGTCATTTATGACAGTAGTCGATAAGCGTGGATTGGGTAGTTACTAGGCTTACGTATCCTCCGAGAGCCAGAGCCATGTCTAGATTGACGGGTGGCATTCACAGTCACACACCAACGCTGGCAGTTGTTGATCCCCGTGGGCTGGCGGTGCGGGTGGTTGCTTATTGCCGTTCCATCGAGACGGTGGAGCCTGAAGAGCGGATCAACCGCAGCGCCTATGACGCGATGGGGCGCTTGACCGAGCAATGGGACCCGCGGCTTTGGGCGCTCAGTGCGGAGGTTGATAAAACCCCTGCCAATCTCACCAATGCTTATTCACTATCCGGGAAAGTGCTGGGTTCGATCAGTGTCGATGCGGGTAGGCGAGTCAGCTTGTTCGGCGACGGGGATCAACTCGTGCAAACCTGGGATAGCCGGGGCAGTGAACGGCGGGTCGAGTACGACGATCTGCTGCGACCGCTAGCCATTTTCGAGCAGGGCGAAGGCGAGGCGCCGCGTTGTACCGAACGTTATGAGCATGCTGATGGCAGCGCCGATTTCGCCGCTCATAACCAATGCGGGCAGTTGATTCGACATGATGATCCGGCAGGCACATTGACTGTGGATAACTATGCCTTGACGGGTGGGGTCCTTGAGCAAACTCAGCGATTCGTGCATGTGCTGGAAACACCGGATTGGCCGCCAGGGCTAGCGGAGCGAGATGCGCTTCTGGAGTCCTCGGAACTGGCCGCGACCACCTCGTCACGTTTCAATCCGCTGGGCGATGTGCTGGAACAGGTTGATGCCAAGGGTAATCGGCAACTGTTCGACTACACCTTCGACGGTCAATTGTTAGCTACTCATCTGCAACTCACTGGTCGGCCGGCCCCGCAAACTCTGGTCAGTGCCATCCGCTACAGCGCCTACGGTCAGGTTGAACAGGAAACCGCCGGTAACAGTGTGGTCAGTACGCTGACCTATCGCCCTGAAGACGGTCGTCTGACCCGGCTCCAGGCTCGACGTGGAAGTGACGCGCTGCAAGATCTGCGTTACGACTACGATCCGGTGGGCAATGTGCTGAGCATTGAAGACGCTGCCTTGCCGATTCGTTATTTCGCCAACCAGCGGGTTGAGCCGGCCAAGCACTATGACTACGACAGTCTCTACCAACTGATTGAGGCGACCGGCTGGGAAGCGGGCGCCGCGAGTCGAGGACCGGAATTCAATCGTTTCGACGATCCGGGTGCCGTCGCCAATTATCATCAAACCTACCGCTATGACGCCGGTGGCAATTTGCTGGAACTGGTTCATGTCGGTCCGCAAAACCACAGCCGCAAGCTGACAGCGGCGCGCTACAGCAATCGCTGCCTGTCCGAGCAGAATGGTCGGCCTCCCACCGAAGAGGAGATCGCTGCGGCTTTTGATGGCAATGGCAATTTGCTGGATCTGCAACCGGGACAGGCGATGAGTTGGGATCTACGCAATCAGTTGCGAGAGGTACGACCGGTTGAGCGTGAAAGTGCTGATGATGATCGCGAACTGTACCTGTACGACGGTGATGGCATGCGGCAACGCAAAGTCAGGTCTGCCCAGACCAACGCCCGTTCACTGATATCGGAAGTCCGCTACTTGCCGGGCCTGGAAATCCGCACCCGTGAAGGCACTGGCGAAGTGTTGCAGGTGATCTGTGCCCAGGCCGGTCGCAGCGCCATGCAGGTGCTGCATTGGGAAACGGCACCACCTTCCGGCATCGCAAATAACCAATATCGCTACAACCTGACCGACCATCTGGGCTCCAGCAGCCTGGAGCTGGATAGTGAGGGCGAGGTGATCAGCCAGGAGACCTATCACCCCTATGGCAGTACGGCTTGGTTTGCCGGGCGAAGTGAAGTGGAGGCGAGCTACAAGACGGTGCGCTACTCGGGGAAAGAGCGGGACGCGACGGGGCTTTATTATTATGGGTTCAGGTATTACGCCCCCTGGTTGCAACGTTGGATCAACCCGGATCCCGCAGGGGGCGTGGATGGGTTGAATGTGTATGCCTTTGTTCAGAGCGGCCCTATTAGTCGAATGGATAAAAATGGGTTGTGGGGAGATGAGGATCAAAAGCTTAACTATTTCAGAGCCAATCCACCTCCGGCAATACTCAGAGGCCAAGATATTGGGTTCGGTGCTGCAAGAGTTAATCAGCGTGTCATTGCACATGGCCTGGATGCATTTCTCCCTTTAGAGAGAGAAGCTGTAGCAGATGCACTGTTCGAGTCGCCGCTTGTATTGCAGGAGGCCCAATGGATGCAACAGAATCGTCCGGATTTAAGTGAGCCTGTTTTGCGAGATATCTTTGGGCCCGACCATACTCAAGAGCACTCAGTCATTGTCGATTCATGGGCGCGTACAGAGAATTTTTTGCGGCAGTATCACAATAGTGGACTCGGGAGGGGGAAGTTTGTCAGGGGCGGAGGTGGGGATGCGAGAATTAGGGCTTATGTCTATAAATCTGATTTTGAGGGGCATGTATTTATTGGTAATAGGTTTATACATGAGCCGAAGAAACGCAAAGTCGAAACTTTAATTCATGAGGTGAGCCACCTTTCTCGTGTTGATCGGTTTGTGGGTGTAGGCCCTGGTACTCAAGATTTTTATTATTTGCTAAGCAATACTGCTTCTGGCAGACAGTATGCTTCCGATATTGTGAGGCATGGCAACGTGCAGTCGTATCATCTAGAAAATACGTCGGTAAATTTTATAGCCGCCGTCAAAGAGTGGGAAGCGCAAGCAATAGGTGATGCGGAGAATATTATCTGGGATGAACAGATTTCTATGCTCTTTCATAACATAACTCCAGGCTTGCGTGCTCATATCGCTGCTCGTAATGCCGACAGCCTTGCAGTGGCAGCTATGGAACTTAGTACCGCTTTTAATAGTGTTTATCACTATCGATAGACGAGGTACTTCAAAAAACACCCCCGCCCCACCCACTGCGGATAGGGGGGACGCAGCCAGCGAGGCGGGGGTGAGTGGAACCCTGTTAATTACTGGGCGACGGTTTTCACCTCCTGCTCAGCCGCCGTCGAACGCCCATACACATCTTCAAACCGCTCGATATCGTCTTCACCCAGATAACTACCGGACTGCACCTCGATAATCTCCAGCGGAATCTTCCCCGGATTACGCAGGCGGTGCACCGAAGCAATCGGGATGTAGGTCGACTGGTTCTCGCACAGCAGGAACACCTTCTCGTCGCAGGTCACTTCGGCCGTGCCGCTGACCACGATCCAGTGTTCGGCGCGGTGGTGGTGCATCTGCAACGACAGGCAGGCCCCCGGCTTGACCGAGATGTGCTTGACCTGGAAACGCCCACCCATGTCCACCGAGTCATAGGAGCCCCAGGGCCGGTAGACCTCGCAGTGGTTCTGGGTTTCGCTGCGGCCCTGGGCGTTGAGGGTGTTGACCATCTGTTTCACGCCCTGAACCTTGTCCTTGTGGGCGATCATCATGGCGTCCTTGGTTTCGACGACGACGATGTCTTCCAGGCCGATCACCGAGACCAGTTTGCCGTTGCCGTGGATCATGCAGTTGCGGCTGTCCTGGATCACCACGTCGCCCTTGCTGACGTTGCCGTTTTCGTCCTTTTCATGCACGTCCCACAACGACGACCAGCAACCCACGTCGCTCCAGCCGGCGCTCAATGGCACCACGCAGGCGCGTTGGGTTTTTTCCATCACCGCGTAGTCGATGGAGTTGTCCGGGCACTGGGCGAAGGTGGCTTCGTCGAGGATCACGCCGTCGCCGTCCTGGGTGCTGCGCTCCAGGGTCAGCAGGCAGGTGTCGTAGATGTCCGGGTCGTGTTTTTTCAGCTCTTCGAGGAAGCGGCTGGCGCGGAACAGGAACATGCCGCTGTTCCAGAAGTAACCGCCGGCCTCGACGAACTCGATGGCGCGTTTTTCATCGGGCTTCTCGACGAACTGCGAGACCCGGCTGACCCCCTCCGGCAGCAGCGCGTCGTTGCTCGACTTGATGTAGCCGTAGCCGGTTTCCGGCTTGGTCGCCGGGACGCCGAACAGCACCATTTCACCGCGCTCGGCGGCTACCGTGGCCAGGGCCAGGGCGCGTTGCAGGGCTTTCTGGTCTTCGAGCACGTGGTCGGCGGGGAGGACGAGCATCAGCTCGTCGCGGCCTTCGTTGACCAGCAGCATGGCGGTCAGGGCCACGGCCGGGGCGGTGTTGCGACCGAAGGGCTCCATCAGGATGCGCTGGGTGGTGAGCTGGCGGTTGCTCAGTTGTTCGTTGACGATAAAACGGTGGTCCAGGTTGCAGACCACGATGGGGCTTTCCATGCCGTCGAACACCAGGCGTTCCAGGGTTTGCTGGAACAGCGTTTCCTTGCCGGTGAGGGCGAGGAACTGCTTGGGAAACTGCTTGCGCGAAAGCGGCCAAAGACGTGAGCCGCTACCACCTGAGAGGATTACTGGAATCATGGTGTTACTCCTTTAAGCGATCTATGGGTTAGAGCTATGTGGCGAGGGGGCTTGCCCCCGTTCGACTGCGCAGCAGTCGCAAACCCTGAGAGCGAGGTTTGCCTGATACACCAAGGTGTATGGTTTCAGGGCTGCTTCGCAGCCCAACGGGGGCAAGCCCCCTCGCCACAGGTAATTCACCCGGTTTGATAGATGTATAAATGACCTGCATCCCTGGTGAATCGATCAGCGGGTCGAAACCGGGCGCTTGACCCACACCGGCGACAGGTTGCTGCCGTTGCCGGTGACGTAGAGCACCGCCGCTTCACCGCGCTCCAGGGCCACCGGCTTGAGATCGCTGACCTTGGTGGTGCCGTCGTACAGCGCAAAGCTGACTTTCACCGGGTTGATCTCGCGTTCGCCACGGCCCTTGGCGGCCACAGCCTGGACCACGTCGGTCTTGCCGTCAGCGGTTTTCAGGGTCAGGGCCTTGTCACTCAGGTTCTGCACCCGCACCAAGGATTTCTGCTTGTTCTTGAACGGCGGCTCTTCGATCAGTTGCGGCTGGCCGCTGGCGTTGTTGACCAGGGTGTAATAGTGGTCGGCGGCCAGTTTCAGCGGCAGGGCCTGGCTGCCGACCTTGGCGCTGTAGTCGCCGCCGGGCATAAAGCTGAAATCACTGCTGGCCAGCGGCGCGACTTCATTGATCGCGGTGGCGCCGACGGTGGCGCTGACTTCCTGGTTGCTGGCGTTGTAGATACGCACGAAGCTCGAACCTTTCGGCGCGACCGGGCCGTACAGCGCGGCATCGCCGCCGGCCCAGACCGGCAGGGACAGCAGGCTCAGGCCGGCGGCCAGGGCCAGGGTTTTGACCGTGCGTTGTTGGACGTTTTTACGAGTGACGTTGAAGGTCATGGTAAGTACCTCTTTCAGTTTTGCGCCTGTGCAGGCGACTCGGATTTAGGTGTGTTCAGGACCAGGTTCTGCTGGTGCAGACCTGCGGCTTTCAATTGCGCGACCCACTGCGGGTCGGCATCGCCGATTTCGTTGTTGACCGGCAGGTAGCGTTCCGGGAATTCCCAGATCAGCAGCTGCGGTGGGCTGTTCTTGAAGGCGTCGCTTTCCAGGTAGGCGAGCATCGGCAGGATCGGGCCGTGGCCGTCTTCGGCGTAATTCACCACGTCGCGGTGCAGGGCCTGCTTCAGTGCGCCGACGAAGTTCCAGTTCGGGTTGGCGCTGTAGCTGGTGCCGATCAGCGCCACCGGGACTTCGTTGTCGGCAAACAGTGCGTCGCCGCCGGCCGGCTGCTCGTCAACCGCGCGGGTGGTGCGTTTTTCCAGGGGCTCCTGGGGCGGCATCAGGTTGCTGAACAGCGGGTCCAGCGGCAGGAACAGGGTCAGGTCGCCCTTGTGCTGTTCGGTCTTCTCGGCTTCGGTGACAAAGCGCTGCGGCTCGCCACTGAGCGGGGCATGCTTGCCGATGGCGTCGGCCAGTTGGGTCGCGGCGATTTGCGCGCCGTCCGGGGTCCAGTGGGTGTCGGTGCGCAGGAACACTTGCCGGCCTTGGTCCTTGGCCTGTTGCAACGGACCGAGCAGGTCGGGGGCGAGGATCCGGTCGGCGGCGACCCGGGCGTGGAAGTCCTGGTAGAGGTTGGCGTGGATGCTCGCCGGACGGACATCGCCCAGGTGTTCCGGGTACAGGCGGACCTTGGCCGGAACGATCGCCATCACCAGCTTCACGCCCTTGGCCTTGAGGGCCTGGCGCACACCTTCGACCAGGGCGTAGTTGCCTTGCAGGTTCTGCTGCTCGCCGGCGATGGGGTTGAATTCCTCGTCGCTGTAGAGCCACTGGTCGCGGCCCAGCACCACGCCGGGACGGCCTTCGTTGAACAGCTTGAAGTCCAGCGCGGCCCAGAGGTTGGTGCCCAGGCGCTTGATCGGGAATTCGCCGTCGTAGCGGGTTTCCACGGCCTTGGTCCAGCGCCCGTCGAGCAGGGTGGCGTCGGCGTTGGTGCTGAAGCCGATAAAGCTGCGCAGCGACCACAACCCCAGCGCCAGCAAGGTGGCGAGGAACAGGGCGATGTAGAGGATGCGTAATGAGCGGGTCATGGTCGGCTCCCTCAGAACTGGAAGTAAAGGAACGGCGAGAAGCTTTGCGCCGAGAGTTTGAGAATCGAGGCGATAAACAGCAGCAGCACCAGGGTGCGCATCAGGTAGCGCGGCCAGTCGGCGACCCAGTAGGCCGGTTGCACCTGGGCCTTTGTGCCGACGCTGTAGCCGGGTTCGTGAATGCTGCCGGCGGCTTCACCGGGGACGGCCTTGATCAGGCCGGGTTGCGCGGTGGCCGGGCCGTCTGCGGGTTTGGCTTTCGTGGCGGGCGGGTTGCTGTAGAAGTCCCGCAGGCCGAAGAACGCCAGGGTCGCGTAGGCCAGTACCAGGGTCGCGACTTGCAGGCCGGTGAGGCTGGCGCGGTTGAGTTCCGACAGCGACCACTCGCCGAAGCTGAACATGGCGCCGTACATACGGGCGGCGACGTGGAGGTTTTCGGAACGGAAGATCACCCAGCCCATGATCACCAGCAGGAAGGTCAGGGCCCAGCGGATCGGGTTGAAACGCCGTGGCGAGGTGTCGATGCCCAGGGCTTTTTCAATCGCCAGCCACAGGCCGTGCCAGGCACCCCAGACGATGTAGGTGAGGTTGGCGCCGTGCCACAGGCCGCCGAGCAGCATGGTCAGGAACAGGTTGCGGTAGGTGGTCAGCGTGCCTTTGCGGTTGCCGCCCAGGGTGATGTAGAGGTAATCCCGCAGCCAGGTCGACAGGCTGATGTGCCAGCGCCGCCAGAACTCGGTGATCGACTGGCTGATATAGGGCTGCTTGAAGTTCTCCATGAAGCGGAAGCCCATCATCAGGCCCAGGCCGATGGCCATGTCGCTGTAGCCGGAGAAGTCGAAGTACAGCTGCGCGGTGTAGGCCAGGGCGCCGAGCCAGGCGTCGCCCGTAGTCGGGTGTTGCAGGGCGAAGCAATGGTCGGCGACCACCGCCAGGGTGTCGGCGATAAAGACTTTCTTGATAAAACCCTGCATGAACCGCGTGGCGCCCTCGGAGAATTTGTCGAGGGTGTGGGTGCGGTTGTTGAACTGCTCGGCGAGGTCGCGGAAACGCAGCACGGGGCCGGCGATCAGGTGCGGGAAGATCGCCACGAAGGCCGCGAAGTCGATCAGGTTGCGGGTCGCCGGGGTGTCGCCGCGGTAGACGTCGATGATGTAGCTGATGGACTCGAAGATGTAGAACGAGATGCCGATCGGCAGCAGCACGTGGGTCAGGATGAAGGGTTCGAGACCGAACGAGGTCATGATCGCGTTGAGGCTGTCGACGCCGAAGTTGGCGTACTTGAAGTAGCCGAGGATGCCCAGGTCGACGGCCACGCCCAGCAGCAGCCAGCGTTGTGCCGGTTTGCTGCGCACGCCGGCGGCACCGACCTTGAGGCCGATCCAGTAGTTCCACAGGGTGACGCCGGCGAACAGCGCCAGGAAGTCGACCCGCCACCAGGCGTAGAACACGTAGCTGGCGATCAGCAACAGCAGGTTGCGATAGCGTTGCCCGCTCAAGTAGTACAGGCCGAGAAAGATCGGCAGGAACAGGAACAGGAATACGTTGGATGAAAAGACCATCCCGAGCTCTCCTTGTTTCATCAACGGTCAAGGGCCGAAGCCCCCCCAAACCCCCCATGGAAATCAGGGGGGTACATGACATCCGAATCCACCGCGATCCCTGTAGGAGCCGGCTTGCTGGCGATGGGGCCCGTGAGCCTTGCATCGCCTGTTCGGCCGCTATCGCCAGCAAGCCGGCTCCTACAAAAGGGCGGTGTGCCTGTTGCTAGTGGTTGCCCTTCTCGTGCGTCGGGTCATAGACCTTGGTCAGGTCGCCGCCCAGGCGGAAGGTCTTGAACGGTTGCATCGCATGTTTGTGTTCAAGCACGTCCGGCGCGCAGGTGTAGAGGCTGCAGTAGGGTTCCAGCCAGGCGAATTTCGAATCGACCTTGAGGTCGGTCATGTCCTGTTCCTTGCCGTTCTTGGCCTGGAATTCCTGCGGATCTTTCACGCCGGCCAGCACCCGGTCACCCAGACGTTTCAGCGCACCGTTGTTTTCCTGACGCAGGTCCACACCATTGGCCAAGGCAAAACTGGCAATCATCGCCAGCGGCGGCAACGCGTAGTTGTGATAGGCCAAGGCCCGTTGCTGACGCTTCAGTTCATTGGGCAGGAACCCCTGCGCATCGACCTGGTTGGCGCCGATCTTGTATTCCTTCACCGACCAGTCGAACAGGTCGCGACGGTCGGTGGCGATCGCGGTCGCCATCACCGACCAGGCCGCCCAGTACGAGTGGTTGTTGGTTTTTTCCAGTGGCAGGTTGTCCCAGTCGCTGATCACCTGGTCGGCCATCTTGCTGAACCAGGCCTCGATCAGTTGCGCTTCCTTCTGGTGGGTCGCCAGCGGATGGGAGTCGGAGAACTTCAGGCGGATATAGGCCGAGGCCATGCTGCCCAACGCCCATTTGCGCATGGACTTGCCGGTGTGGTTGAAGTCCTTGGACATCAGCGCATCGGCCTGGGCCCAGGCGGTCAGCCAGTTCAGGGTGCAGCTCAGCTGTTCCGGACGACCGTCACGCATGAACTGCATCACCCGCTTGCTGGTGCCGCGTTCCATCTTGGTTATGTCGGAGGTGGTGTCGCGAAAGGATTTTTCCGACTGCACATTCAGCGTCGAGCGGGCCTTGTCGGAACCCTCGTATTTGCTGCGGAACTGCAACGAACCGGTGTAGGGCGGGGGCATGGTGTCGCAGCCGTCGCTGTTGTCGCCGGTCTTGATCTTGTCGATGGCGGCCAGGTAACCCTGGGGCGGACGCAGTGGCGCGGCGGCCTGGGCCGAACTGGCAATGATCGCCAGGCCGAGCAGCGAAGGGGCAAGCAGTGTGCGCAGTTTCATCGGTAGGCTCCTCATAACCCGGCCTGTGCCACATGGGGCTCGGCGCTGGGGAATACGTTGCGTTTGCAGATCTTCGCCTCGACTTGCTGCGGCGCGGTGCCCGCTTCCGGGCCCTGGACTTCGACGGCCAGCAGGTTCTGGTTGGCCCAGTCTTCGTCGGTGCGCAGCTCAAAGGCGAAACGTCCGTCGGTGTCGGAGGTTTGCGGTTTCTCGATCTTGATGTCCTCGTGGCGACCGTTCATGTACCAGAGGGTGGCGTGCAGGGTTTTCACCGAGGTGTCGGCGAAGCGGATGTCGACCTGGTGTCCGCTGTTGCGCAGGTCGCGGTTGTTGCTGTTGACCAGCAGTTCGTTTTTGCCCGGTTTGACCGTGGTGCTGGCGCTCATATCAGCGCTTTTACCTTCGCAACCGTTGTCGAGTACGGACATCATCTGCCGGTAGATGGTTTCCTGGTCGAGGCGATACAGCGGCGAGAACTCCCAGATCAGCACTTTCGGCGGGGTCTTCTGGAACGCCTCGCTGCCCAGGTACTGCAGCATCGAGCCTTCCAGGCCACCGCCGGGGAAGGCGACGTTGAGGATGTCGGCGCCGATGTACTGTTGCAGGAAACCGGCGAAGTTGTAGTTCTTGCCACTGTGGCTGGTGCCCACCAGGGTGATCTGCGGGTTGCCGGCATCGCCGAACAGGTCGCCGTCCGCGGCTTCGCCCTTGGGCTCGGTGCTGAACTGTTCCATGTACTGGATCGCGTAGCTGGTGCCGCAGAGCTGGCCGGCCATGTTGTGCAGGGTGCCGGTCTTGCCCATGCGCCCGGAGACCTTGGTCTCGAATTCACGGTGGGGAATGTCGGCAAAGCCCGGCATCTTTTTCACCGTCTCGGCGACGATCTTCGCGGTACGCTCGGCGCCGTACGGGGTCCAGTGCTGGTCGCCACGGAAGTAGAAATCGTGGGCCTGTTGCTCGTTGGTCAGCGGCGACAGGTCCGGTACGTGGTAGCCCATCTTGGCGAAGCGCCCGAGCATCGCCTGGTAGTTGCCCAGGGCTTTTTCATAGTCGAACCTGGCGCGCTCGGCCGGGAACAGTTTGTTGCGATCCACCAGGCCACGGGTCGGCTGATAGACCACCACCAACTCCACGCCCTTGCTCTTGAAGGCATCGTGCAGTTGTTGCAGGCGCCGGTAACCGGCGGGGCTGGTGTCGAACTCGGTGCGCAGGTCTTCCTGGGTGCGGAACAGCCAGTCGCCCTGGGCCTGGACCAGGGTGGTGAAGTTCTGCTGGTAGCGGCTGACGTAGTTCTTCGCGTCATGGGCCGCCGGGCACAGGCTGCAGCAGGGCTCGGCGGTAAAGCTCGGCGCCTGGACTTCCTCGGCCTTGAGGCTGCCGCTGGCGGCGAAGATCGCCGCGGCAAGGCCGGACAGGCCGAGCAGTTTGATCAGATGTGGGTTCATAAAGGTCGTCCTCAATCCCGCAGGGGTGTCTGGCGTTCGACGGGGTCGATCAGCACGGCTTTCTGCTGGCGCACCAGCAGGTCGAGAATTTCATCCTGGCGCTCGCCGAGAATCCCGGTGAAGCTGATGCCGCTGGTTTTCGTCGGGGCGAGCATCGACACCCGGTACAGCTCGACACTCAACGGCGAGTCGATGGACAGCGGGCCGCTGCCGTTGCCGGCCAGTTCGCCACCGACCACGATCAGTGAAACCTCGGCATCGAACGGGTCGAGCTTGATGTCGCGATCGGTGTCGCTCAGGTCCTTGATGTGGCCGTAGACCCCGGTCAGGCCGTTGGCCATGGCGACGTTTTCGTACAGGCGGATATTCACGCTGTTGCGGATGCGGATGCCGTGGCGCTTGTTGCCGATGACCTTGTTGGCGTAGATCAGGTTGTCGGCACTCTCGTAGAGGGTGATGCCGTCGGTGTGGTTCGTGTAGATCTGGTTGTAGGCGATCAGGTTGTTGACGCTGTTACGGTCGATCACCAGGCCCGAGAGGTGGTTGTCGTAGCTGCGGTTGTTGAAGATGAAGCTGTCGTTCACTTCCCGGGAAATGATGATGCCGTGTTTCTTCCTGGTCCCGTGGACGGTGTTGTCGGCGATGATCAGCCCGTGGGAACGGTCGTGGGGGTCGATGCCGTAGACGATGTTGTCGCGGTAGGTGTTGCCCTTGAGCACGAAGTCACGGGTCTCGTAGCAGTAGAAGCCGTACCACATGTCCGAGAACTCGGAGCCGATGATCCAGCCGGTCGGCTCGGGCCGCTTGAGCACCTTGGCCATGTTCGGCGTGTACTGGGAAATACTCACGCCGTAGGACTTGCTGTTGGCGTAGCCGAAGCTGGCCATCTTGCTGTTGACGATATAGGTCTCGGTGCCACCCCAGGCCAGCAGGAAAGGCCGGAATTCCTGGGGCGAACGGAAGGTCGCCGGGCTGTTGTCGGCTTCGCGCCAGCCGGTGACCCTGGTGTCACGGATAAACAGCTGGCCGTCGTTGATCAGGAACGCGCCGCCTTCCTGGGACAGGCGCAGTTCCTGGGTCTGCTTGTCGACTTCAAGGATGCCCTTGCGCCCGACCACGATCGGCAACCTGGCCAGGAACACCCCCGGCGAGGTTTCGCTGATGTATTGCTTGGGCAGCTTTTTGCTCAGGTCCTTGAGGTTGATATAGCCGTCGTCGATGAAGATCGCCTGGGGAATGCCATGTTGGCGGACCACCCATTCGGCCATCTTGTTGTCACCGCCGATAAAGTCCTTGAGGGCGTCTTCCTGCATCATCTGGCGGACGCTGATCTTGCCCGGTTTGCCGCGCACGATCTTCGCCGCGACGGCCTCGGCGGTGTAGCCGCGCAGGTCCGGCAGCTTGGGTTTTTCCAGGTGCAGCGGCGCGGTCGGCGCGCTGCTGACGGTGTAGGTCTTGGCCTGTTGCAGTTCCTTGGCCAGGATCGGTGCGTGCTCGGTTTTAACCGGCGGCGCATCGACGCTGGCAAAGGCCGCGCTACTGGCCAGCAGCAGGGCGCCGGCCAATACGCTGAGCGAGCCTTGCAGGGCGCTGTGGTTCATCTCGGTCACTCCCTTGGCGGTCTGCATCAGAAGCGCCAGATCACGTCGACAAACGCGCGGTGCATATAGGAATCGACGCTCTTGCCGTAGGCATCGCCGGGCTTGAACACGCCGCCGCGAAAACGCACCAGCGCCGAAGGTTCGTCGATGGACTGGCTCAGCGCTGCCGGCAGCAGGCCTTGCTTGAAGTACTTGGTCACCACCAGGTCGACTTCCTGGCCCAGGTCTTTCTTGCCGTCCTGCAACGGCAGCGAGGCGCTGGAGAGCAGGGCGCCGGTGGCGTCGTCGTAGTTGTTCTGCACGGCGTTGATGCCGTTGCTGCCGACGTCCTTTTGCCCGTCGACGCGCCAGAACTTGTGGTAGATGAGGCTCGCGTCGTAGTCTTCGCGCAGCTGCCAGGAGCCGAACAGGGTGGCGGTCTGCAGGTTGTTCATTTCGCCACGGAAGGCTTCGCCGAAACGGTGGGTCCGCGAGCGGGTGCCGGTGAAGTTCGAGCGATTGCTTTCCAGGCCGTTCTGTTCGTAGTCGCCGCTGGCGCGGGCATAGGCGGCACCGACCTGCCAGTTCGGGTCGAGGCGCAGGCGCACGCCGAGGTCGGTGGCCCAGCCGTTGATATGGCTGCCCTGGCTGGCGTCCACGGGGCGGCTGCCGTCGGCATTGAGCGGGTTGACGCTGTCGCGGTGGCCGCTCATGCCGGTCAGGCTGGCCCAGTAGTTGACGGTGTTGGTGTTTTTGAAATTGTAGGCATCGCTGTCGGCTTCCAGGCCGAGCCAGGTCAGGTCGCCGTTGGCCTTTTTGTCCAGCGGGTCGGCGACGACGCCGGGTGTCGGGTAGTCGAGCTTGCCGTCGTCATGGGTGTGGTGGGCGCGTACGCCGAGCCACTGGCCGGGTGTCCACTGGTAGGCGACGTCGCCGTAGACATGCAGGCGGTCCTTGTCCTGGGGCGCCAGTTCGGTGAGGTCGGTGCGGTATTCGCTGAAACGCTCGGCGGCGCCCAGGTTGGCCCGCAACAGGGTGGTGTCGAAGCTCCAGTTCAGTGCCTCGATATTGGTGTCGCGCCATTGCCCGTCGTCATTGCGCAGGCGCTGGCGACCGAGTTTGAGCATCTCGCCCGGATAAGGCGTCAGGCCCTTGTAGCCGACCCAGAATTCGCGCAGGGCCAGGTAGCTTTTTTCCGGCTTGCGGGCGTCGTTGCTCGAGGTTTCCTGGCTGGCATCGGCCTGTTGCAAGGTGTCGGTTTCAATGATGTCGCTGGCGGTCACGGCCTGGCCCATGGCGTAGGCGCTCCAGTTGCCGCGCTCGCCGTAGGCCCACGGACGCAGGTCCAGGCCGATACCGTTGACGTCGCCGCCCTTGAGGGTGCCGAGGTCGCGGTCGTCTTCGGATTGGCCGGTGATTTTCACTTCGAGGCCGAAGTTCTTGGTCTCGGTCATCGCCGCCAGGCTCGGGCAGGACCAGAGCAGGGCGACGCTCAGGCCGATACCGGCCTTGACGAAAGGATTGAGAGTCATAAGGTTTTTTCCTCGCGGTCGCCTTCCTGCAGGACTTGTTGCAGGTCCAGCGGATTGCGGCTCAGGGTCCCGCGCAGGCGCTGCTCTTGTTGCAGCAGGCGCTGGGCATCGGCGCGCTGGGCCGGCGGCAATTGGGCGTCGAGTTGTTGGGCCAGGTCATTGGCCAAGGGGGTGTCCTGGGCTTTGGCCAGTTGGCTGAAGACGTAGGCGTTGAGCGGATCGGGTCGGGTGCCACGGCCCTGGGAAAACAGTTGGGCGATGGCGAAGTCGGCGCTGTTCTGGCCGTTGCGGGCGGCCTTGAGCAGATGGTCGAGGGCCTTTTGCGAGTAGACCTGGCCGAGGTAGCCACGGCGATAGATCTGCCCCAGGTAGTAATCGGCGGCGACTTCCTTGCCGACGGCTTTCTGGAAATGCGCCTCGGCCTGCTTGGCGTCGGCCGGCACCCATTTGCCTTCGTAGTAGAGCTTGCCCAGCAGCAGTTCGGCGCGGGGCTGGTCGGCGGCGCGGCCGTTGTCCAGGTATTCCATCATCTGCTTGACGTCGCCCAGGGCGGGGAAGTCGTAGAGCAATTGCGCCAGGCTGACCCAGGACGCCGGGTAGCCGGGGGCGATCTGTTCCAGCAGTGCCTGCGCGGTCTTTTCATCCGGCTGGCCGAGGCTTGCATCGCTGAGCACACGGGCTACGCTGTCGACCCGTTGGTCACCGACGGTGCCACGGCGGTAGGCGGCCTGCAGTTGCTTGAGCAAGGCGGCCTGTTGGTCCGGCTGGGCGCGTTTCTGGTACACGGTGGCCAGCTCGACGTAGCAGATGTCGCTGCTGTTGAGCGCGGTCCTGCAGATCTTTTCCACCTCGTCCAGATGCTGGTCGTAGGTGTCCTGGGTCCGATAGAGCAGCACTTGCGCCAGGCCCGCTTCCGGGTAGCCGGCGCTGCGCCATTGGCTGATCTGTTGCTGGGCGTTGACCTCGGGGAAGCTCTGCGGGAATTGCAGGTAGAGCATCGCCAGGGCAATCAGGGTGTTGCCTTCCCCGTTGGCGAAGGCCTTTTTCAGCAGGCCTTCGGCTTCGCGGTGCTCGGCTTCGCTGGCACCGGGCTTGGCCACCAGCAGGCGGCCCAGACGGGCCTGGGCCCGGGGCGAGGTGTCGGCGGCGGCGCGGTAGGTCGCTTCCGCCAGCTTGAGCTGGGCCGGGTCGCGGCTTTCCACCTGGATATCGGCCAGGCCGACCTGTGCGTCGCTGTAGCCCAGGTCCGCCAGCTTGCGGTAATTCTGTTCGGCCAGGGCGGTGTCGCCGCGCTTGAGCGCTTCATTGGCCAGGCGCTGGTCGGGCAGGCCGGCACAACCGGCGAGGCCGATCGCCATGGCCAGTGCCAGCGGTAGGGGCAGGGTGCGTAAGGTCGTCACAGGCATGTCCTCCGCTTAAAGACCGGCGGCCACGGCTTTGTCGATCAGCCAGTTCATGCTTGGCCCGCGGTCGCTGCTGACCTCCACCGGACGGCCGGCGAGGGTGCTGTCGAGGCTTTCGTCCGGCTTGATCAGGACGCGGATATCGGAGGACAGGTCGGTGCTTTTCAGGCTGGTGCTGCTGACGATCCTGCCCTGGCGCATCTGGTCTTCGCCGGCGATCTGGAAGTTCACCCGGGTGCCTGGACGCACGTCGCCGAACTGGCGATAGGAGAAGCGCGCCTCGACATTCGCTTCGCTCCCTTTAGGCACCAGCTGGAAGATCACATCGCCCTTGCTGGCGTATTGGCCGTTGGCGACCAGTTGCTGGGCCACCGTGCAATCGCAAGGCGAGGTCAGGGTGCCGGTCATCTGCTTGCCGAACAGTTCCTCGACCTTGGCCGGCTCCAACTGGTTGTCGTCCAGATGGCCCTTGAGCACGTCGAGCATGCTGGTGCTGAAGGTCGCCAGCGGCGCGCCCTTGGCGGCGACGCCGTCTTCCTTGATCAGGCTTTGCACGGTGCCGTCGCGGGGCATGGTGATGCTCATGCCCGGTACGCTGACCAGGCCGGCCTGGGCATGGCTGACGAAATACAGGCCGTAGACCGATTTCAGGACAAAGCCGAAGGCCGCGAGGCCCACCACGAAGACACCAAGGGTGAAGGTCACGGCGCGCAGGCGACCGAACGGGCTCATGCCGCTGCCGTCGTCCTTTTTCTTGCGCGCCTTGGTGAAGTTGTCGCGCTGCAGGGTGGCGAGCACGTCGCCCATGTTGACGATGTCACCGGACAGGTGCGAGGTGATCAGGTGGCGCAGGGTGCCGATGTCCTGCTGCTCCAGGTTCTGGAACTGGCAACCGACCCGGCCGTTCTGGCGGTCGTAGGAGCGCACCTGCAGTTCGACGTCCATGGCCAGGCCGAGGTTGTCGATGACGAATTGCAGGCGGCCCTTGTACACCTCGCCGAGCTTCAGGCCCAGGGCCTGTTGCGGCGGGACATTGAAGCTCAGGCCGCCGGCGGACAGGTCATGGACCCGGACTTCCAGGGGCTGGCTCTCGCTGCCGAGGAAGCGCAGCTTGGCCGGGATTTTCACCCGCGCATGCTGGCGCTGGGCTTCGGATTCGTGGACGACGTTGGCATTGACTTGGGAATTCATGGGTATAGCTCCATTCGCTAATTCAGGCGGGTCGGGTCAAACCATCGTCATCAGCACGGCGACGAAAATGCTGCCGGCGGAGAAGGTCATGGTTCGGGACGACCAGGTGTTGAACCAGCCTTGGAAGCTGGCGAGGTCGCGGCTCAGTTTGGTGTCCTGGCGGGTCCAGGATTGGCGGTCGAGGCGGAAGAACACGTAGATCTTCATCAGGGCGCCGACGATCTGGTTGTAATAGAGAATCACCGGGTAGGCCGGGCCGATGCTGTGCCCGGAACAGGCCAGCAGCAGGGTCAGAATCAGTCGGGTCAGGCCGATCCACAGCAGGTAGGCGAGGATGAAGGCGATGCCGTACTTGAAGCTGGCGATCAGGGCCACGGTCAGCCCCAGCAGCGAGGTCCACATCGACACGCGCTGGTCGAACAGCACCACGCTGGTGAACAGGCCGAGGCGGCGGATCCCCAGGCCCAGGGCCCGGGAGTTCTGCCGCAGGTTGTTGCCGTACCAGCGGTACATCAGCTTGCGGCTGGATTTGATAAAGCTCTTTTCCGGCGGGTGTTCCACGGTGTGGATTGCCGCGTCGGGTACGTAGAAGGTGTCGTAGCCCAGGCGCATCAGGCTGAACCAGCTGGACTTGTCGTCGCCGGTGAGGAACTTGAAACGGCCCAGGCGCCAGTGTTGCAGCGAGTCGTTTTCGACGTCGGCGATAAAGGCCGGGTCGGTGACCACGCTGGCGCGGAACACCGACATGCGTCCGGTCATGGTCAGCACGCGCTTGGACAGGGCCATGGAGCACATGTTGATGTGACGCTGGGCGAAGCGCAGCTTGTGCCATTCGCTCATGATGTAGCCGCCGCGCACTTCGCAGAACTCGTTGGTGGTCAGGCCGCCGACATTGCCGAACAGCTGGAACCAGGGCACGGTCTTGCGCACCACGCCTTCGCTGAGCACGGTGTCGCCGTCGATCACTGCGACTACCGCGCGGTCGTCCGGCAGGTGGCGGGAGATGGCGCGGAAACCGAAGGCCAGGCCGTCGCGCTTGCCGGTACCGGCGATGCGCACGAAGTCGAGCTTGACCCGATCGGGCGGATTCATTTTCGCCCAGAGACTCTTGACCAGCAGTTCATCGGACATTTCCACCAGGGAGCAGACCACGGTGGTGGGGAAGCCGCAGTCGATGGCTTCGCGGATCACCGAGCTGTAGACCTGGGCGGTGGTCAGCGCGTCGATGCGAAAGCTGGTGACCATCAGGAACACCTGCGACGGGTCCGCGGCCTTGCCCAGCTTGCGCACTTTGCGGCGCAGGTGCGGGTAGACGATGTAGAGGAAAATCATCCCGCGCACGAAATGGGTGGCGCCCATGGAGTAGCGCCAGATGCCCACGGCGCCGATCAGGAAGATGAAGTCCTTGGAGTCGGCGTCGAAGGTCGAGGTGGGCAGCAACAAGGCCAGGCCCATCAGCAAACTCAAGTAGAACAGCCAACCGGCGGCCTGAAGAAGGCCGTGTTTTAGCCTGTGCATAATCTGCATCCGTCTCTGTCTCGGGCGAGCCTGTCGGCTGGTCCGATGGTGTTAAGGCAGGCGTTACGGGGCGTCCTTTCGGACGCCATCGCCAGCAAGCCGGCTCCTACAGTACGGAGCCGTACGTAATGTTCGCGTTCCACCCCGTCCATGTAGGAGCTGGCTTGCCGGCGATCAACCGCGTAGCGGTTGCTGTTGGTTTACCAACAGATACCTTCGGTCCGGCCACTCGCGCTGGTGGCTTTGGACATGAAGCCGACCAGGTCGATGACCTGTTTGCCGTGGGGGGCGTTTTCGGCCAGGGCGCGGAAGCGCTCGTCACGGTTGCCGAGGATGATCACGTCGCTGTTGTCGATCACCTCGTCGAAGTCGGCGTTGAGCAGGGACGACACATGGGGAATCTTCGATTCGATGTAGTCCTTGTTCGCGCCGTGGACACGGGCGTACTCGACGTTCTTGTCGTAGATGCTCAGGTCGAAACCCTTGCCGATGAGCATTTCCGCCAGTTGCACCAGCGGGCTTTCGCGCAGGTCGTCGGTGCCGGCCTTGAAGCTCAGGCCGAGCAGGGCGATGCGGCGTTTGTCATGGCTGGCGACGAGGTCGAAGGCGTTCTGCACCTGGCTTTCGTTGCTGCGCATCAGCGAGTTGAGCAGCGGCGAGTCGACGTCCAGGGAACCGGCACGGTAGGTCAGGGCGCGGACGTCCTTGGGCAGGCAGGAGCCGCCGAAGGCAAAGCCGGGGCGCATGTAGTACTGGGACAGGTTGAGGGTCTTGTCCTGGCAGACCACGTCCATCACTTCGCGGCCATCGACCCCGACCGCCTTGGCGATGTTGCCGATCTCGTTGGCGAAGGTCACTTTGGTGGCGTGCCAGACGTTGCAGCTGTACTTGATCATCTCGGCGACTTCGATGTCCTTGCGGATGATCGGCGCGTCGAGTTCTTCGTAGAGGGCTTGCAGGACGTCACCGGAGGCGCTGTCGAATTCGCCGATCACGGTCATCGGTGGGAAGTCGTAGTCCTTGATCGCGGTGCTTTCACGCAGGAATTCCGGGTTGACCGCGACACCGAAGTCAATGCCGGCCTTTTTCCCCGAGCAGTCTTCGAGGATCGGGATCACCACGTTTTTCACGGTACCCGGCAGCACGGTGCTGCGCACGACGACGGTGTGGCGGGTGGTCTTGTCCCGCAGGACAAAACCGATTTCGCGGCACACCGATTCGATGTAGTTGAGTTCCAGGTCGCCGTTCTTCTTGCTCGGTGTACCGACGCAGAGCATCGACAGGTCGGTGGCGCGAATCGCTTCGGCGAAGTCGGTGGTGCCACGCAGTCGGCCGGTGGCAATGCCCTGGGCCAACAGGGCTTCCAGGCCGGGTTCGACAATCGGCGATTTGCCGTTGTTGATCAGGTCGATCTTGTCCTGGGAGATATCGACGCCAACCACATCATGGCCCCGTGCAGACAGACAACCGGCGCAGACTGCACCGACGTAACCCAAACCGAATATGCTAATGCGCATTGCACTTACCTCTATCTTGATCACGCCATTAAATGGCCGAAGTTGATGTAGCCAGTCACCGTGGTGCACTCGCAGGGCGGCCAAAGAGGTCGCATTCGGGAGTGCAGGCATATAACTATCGAGTGGCTAAATAATTGCACTCAAGTTGTGCGCAGCGTGGCCTTGTTATTAGGGGCATGCCCTTGAATATGGCCGGCGTTCCTGGGGAAGGCCTTTGCCAGCGTGCCTAAAGCCTGCTTGTGTCCACGGAAAAAATATTGTGGATCAACAGGTTGTAGTCGCCTTGCAACGGCTTTGTCTGAGGGCCTGCCTTGGCCTGTGTAGGGGATATCATGGGGCTGTATCTCCTGTCCTTTACTGTCGGTTGAATGTGTGGGTCGCGGTTGTAAGTCGCTGTTGGCAACTTAAACATTTCATCCCGCCTCCATGTAAGTCTTCTCTTACAAGCTCTGTGAGAATCGTTACGGGTGGTATGAGCGATGTTTCGGAACATAAGTTCCGGTCCGCTCATCCTGTTTCCTGGAATTCCTGGGAATAGGATGAAAGATGGCACGGCTTCATATTGATAGCACTTTCCGTTTCGCCCTTTAGTTATGGGGATTAAAAATGCCGAGATGGTGGTTTGCCACTATGGGAAAAAAATTCTGGTGCCACTACTCAAAAAAATTGGAAATGTCGAGTGAAAGAATTTTCATGGTTGTAACAGTCGGTTTATTGGCGTCAAGTAATTGGTTTTTTAGGGTGTTGCAGGAGGGGTAAAGAGGTGAATCGTCGGGGTTACACATTGCGTGTAGTGCACCGAGTGGGGGCAGGGTAACAGATGTGTGTACCTGGGGCGCGGTCTTGTGGCGAGCGGGCTTGTCGGGACGCCGCACCGCCACGTTCGGCTGCGAAGCAGTCGTAAAACCTGCGATTGCGTTCTGTCTGACACAATGAAGTCGCTGATTTTAGGGCCGCTTCGCGCCCCAACGCGGGCAAGCCCGCTCGCCACAAGTAGGTGTTCGGTAGTTACTCCGGCGCGTGATCGCGCAAAAACACCAGATTGTCCGCCTTGGACAGTTCCGCACTGAACCGGTAGCCCTGTTCGTCGAACGCCTTCAATTGCTCAGGGTTCTGGATACGCTCCTGAATCACAAAGCGCGCCATCATCCCCCGGGCCTTCTTCGCGTAGAAGCTGATGATCTTGTACTGGCCGTTCTTCTGGTCGCGGAACTCGGTGTTGATGATCCGTGCGTTCAGGGCCGGGCGTTTGACCGCCGAGAAGTATTCGTTCGACGCCAGGTTCAGCAGCACCTCGTCTCCTTGTTCGGCCAGGGCTTCATTCAGCCATTCGCTGATGCGCGTGCCCCAGAAGGCATAGAGGTCCTTGCCCCGGGCGTTGGCGAATTTGGTGCCCATTTCCAGGCGATAGGGCTGCATCAGGTCCAGCGGGCGCAACAGGCCGTAGAGGCCGGAAAGCATGCGCAGGTGGGTCTGGGCGTAGTCGAAGTCGGCGTCGCTGAAGTCTTCGGCGTGGAGACCGGTATAGACGTCACCCTTGAACGCCAGCAGCGCCTGCTTGGCGTTGTCGGGGGTAAAGGCCGGGTTCCAGCTGCCGAAACGCGCGGCGTTGAGGCCGCCGATCTTGTCGGAGACGTGCATCAGCTCGCTGATCTGCGCCGGGCTCAGGGTGCGCAGTTGCTCGATCAACTCCTGGGAGTGGTCCAGGTACTGCGGTTGGGTGAAGCGCTGGGTCACCGCCGGTGTTTCGAAATCGAGGGTCTTGGCGGGGGAAATCACCATCAGCATGAAGTCGTCTCCTTTAATCGTCGGGGGATTCTAGGGGGTTGGGCGGTTTGACTCCACCTATGATGGCGATAGGGGCGGCACAGGATCGGCTATAGTGCGCGGCGGGTTCTGAAATGGAGGCACCCTTCTTGCGTATCGTTCTTTTCTTCTCGGCCCTGCTGGCCTGCTTCGCCGCCGTTGCCGCGCCGAACGACCCCGCGACCCTGGATCGCAGCACCTGGCCCGAACAGCTGAGCAGCCCGGCACTGTTCGATGTCGCCTCGCGCGCGGAAATCCTGATGTTCGCCCATCTGCTGCTGGTCAGCGAGCTGCTCGACGAACCGGCCCTGAAAAAGCGCCTGGGCCTCAAGCAGATCAACATGACCGCCATCGACACGGTGCGCCAGCGCATGTGGCAGCGCCTGCTGACCAGCTACAACGCCGCCCAGCAGAGCTGCGATGAGGATGCGTCCTTCTGTTTCTATGTCGAGGACATGGACAGCCTGCAAAAAGCCGCCGGCAAGTTCCGGGTCGCCGATGACTCCTTTTATGTCCGCTGGGCCGACCCGGCCCGGACATTCAATGAACGTTACCTGGACGAGCAATTGCGCCTGGCCGCGCTGTTGCCGCAGACCAGCAGCGAAATCCAGCTGATGGGCGATCACGAGCGCAATGGTGAAGGCTTCAATGACCGCCTGTTCCTGCTGACCTTCGAGGGCGGGCCGACGATGGCCCAGGGCAATACCGACGAATTGGCCGACTACCTGCGCAAACAGAAGATGAGCGGCCTGTTCTTTGTGATCGGCAATGCCTTGCAGACCCGTCTGGACAAGACCTCGATGCCGGCGGTGCGCGAGCTTTACCGCCAGCAATGCGTCGGCGTGGAGGGCTGGCAGTACCGCTCCCACAGTCAATGGCAGGACTGGGAAGACTCGATCCTGCGCAGCATCTCGCTGGTGCAGAGCGCCTTGCCGGACAACTATGCCGCACTGTTCCGCCCGCCTTACGGGCAGCGGCGGGCCGACGGCGCGGCGTTTTTCAAGGCCCAGCACTTGCAGGTCGCGTTGTGGGACATCGATTCGGCGGATGCCACCGGCAAGCTCAGCGCCGAGCAGTCCGCCCAGCGGGTGATGACCCTGATGCTGCTTTGGCGGCGTGGCGTCATCGTCTTTCATGACACCCAGGACAAAGCGCGCACGGCATTGCCCTGGCTGCTCAAGCAGACCGCCGAAAGCGGGATCGGCTGGCAGGGATGCAAGGAGGCGTTTCGCTAGGCGGAAAAAGCGCAAGTGCCGGCATCGGCCGACGACCTGGGCGGATGCGCAGGGGCCCGGGGCTGTTCTCAGTCCGATGCATCGCAGGTCGAGAACCGCTCGGGTTTACGACCATACGCCAGGTATTCGCCCACTTGCCGGTTGACGCAGGCGCTGATGCCGTCAAAAGAGACGCCGTGCCGGTAGGTGTCCTTGAGCAGTGTCATATGGGTATTGGGCAAGCTGGCGAATGCCTTGAAGGCCTGGGCTGCGGGTGTCTGGTCGTCGTACTCGGCCTGGACCATGACGATGCTGTCCACCCGCGACAGGTTTTGAAAGGGCACCGCGGACGCTGGTGTCCCGCTCCAGTGGGCGCAATGCCTGGCCTGGAGGAAGTTGCCAGCGACCGGGTAGTGTGTGGCGTACTGGTCTTCTTTCTCGATCCAGAAGGTTTCGTCCGAGGTGCGCGAGTCGTTGCACAAGACGGTGCTGCGCACCGAGTCGGCGGGTGTCAGCTTCAGCGGACCCGGTGCTATGCCGTTCCATGGGGCCGCTTGGCGGGTGGCCGTCAGCAGATCGGTAAATGCCCGTCTCGCATGCTGATCGACCGCGTTGTCCGGGCTGAACCCATGGGCTTGCGCTCGGCTTTTCAGCTCGGTGTCCGTTATCCCCGGCGAGACTCGCCACCAGTCACTGAGAACCCGTGCGGCCATCAGGTGTGCGGGGGAACTATAGAGCTCGTTGTCGGAACGCAACGCGGCTCGAACCCGAGGGAGCAACTGCAGAAAGATTTCACGTACGGCCGCCGGATCGCTGCCCATCCGGTAGACCTGCGGGTGGCTCGCGGCGTGCTCGGCGACGAAGCGGTTGAAGACGCGCTCCTTCTCCGGCGCGGCGCTCAAACTGGCGTCCTGGAACGTCGAGGTCCAGTCCACATTCGAGTCCAGTACCATGCGACCGACATGCTGCGGGAACAGTCCGCCGTACCAGGCGCCCAGCCAGGTGCCGTAGGAGTTGCCGAAGTAGTTGAGTTTGTTTTCGTTGAGCTGGGCGCGGACGAACTCCATGTCCCGCGCTGTCTGGTCGGTATTGATGTAGGGCGCCAGGGGTTGGCTGGCGCAACCGCGGGCCAGTACCGCGGCGTTGTGCTGGATCGCCGCGAGGTTGGCGGGGGAGCGGTCTTCGGTGATGTCGCCTTGCGCGACGATCGCCTCGTCGGATTGGCACACCAGTTGTGAGTCCGGCGCGCTGCTCTGCCCGCGAGGTGTTATGCCGATCAGATCATAGGCATCGGTCAAATGCCGGTATGGCTCGCCTTCGGGTTTGTCGATGTAGCCTTTCCAGATTGACGCCAGCAATACGGTGAAAATGTCATTGCCGTTCGAGCCAGGACCGCCGGGGTTGGTGAATATGGCACCGGCTCGTTGTACCGGTCGCCTGGCGGCAACGCGAGTGATATCCAGGTCGAGGGTGCCGAGGCGGGGATTCAGGTGGTCCAGTGGCACGGTGACGATGCCGCATCGGGTCCTGGCAATGACCTCGGGATCCAGTCCGCCGCTGGGAAGTTCCTCGCAGCTCGGTAGCCATCGGATACCCAACTCCGGTGCTGGCGTCGCGGCACCCGCCTCGACAGCCCAGAAGGTACTGGCACAGAGGCCGCCCCATATGGCCCAGCGCTTCGTCAGTTTGCCGCTCGTCATAATTCGCTCTCGCAGTTCACGTCCAGATGGCCGGGATTATTGCAAGGAGAGGCGGGAGCGGAATGTAGGAATAGTACGAAATCTTATCGTCGTAACGGCGCAGGGACTTGCCCCGTGGAGCGGGTTTCAGGGCGATTGCCTGGAGGCGACCCGGGTCTTGCGAGCTTGGCGCGTCGGTTCGCAAAAAAGCCCGTATTTGTTGGGCCGGGGGAAAATCAGCTGATGATTTCGATGCAGGCAGACTTCCGACTGTAACGGTGTCCGGGCGCCTCGCCAAGGGCTATTCGTCAGCTTGAAAAATAAACTTCAAAAAAACGTCAAAGTGCTTTTTCCTGTCATGTCTTTTGCGGTATTACGGAGTCAGACCGCCGAAACCTGCAACTCAGGTGGCGTCTTACAAGACCCTACTTGTGCACAGAGCGCCTGCCCCTTCACAGGCGAATTCGGCGGTCACTTCGAGGCGCATCACCGTCAAGGTATTGCGTCGACTGGCTCCCACAAAGGTGACCGAGTATGGATGATCACGGACGCACTCCTTCTTCCAACCAGCCAATCCTTTACGTGCTCGATACCAACGTACTGATCCACGATCCAAACGCCCTGCTCAATTTCGAAGAACACCATGTCGCCATCCCGATGACCGTGCTCGAGGAGCTCGACAAGCTCAAGGGCGGCCATCACAGCGTCGCCGCCGAATGCCGGCAGGCGATCCGCCTGATCGACAAGACCCTGGGCGATGCCTGCCCCGAGGACGTCGAGCTGGGCGTCCCGATCCAGCGTGGCAAGAGCGGTCCCAAGGGCCTGCTGTCGATCCTGATGAGCAAGCGCAGCGAACCGAACCTGGTGCTGCCCGAACACCTCAACGACAACATCATCATCAATCAGTTGATCGATCTGCATGCGCGGGACAAGGACCTGCGCCTGGTCCTGGTGACCAAGGACATCAACATGCGCCTCAAGGCGCGCGCCTGCGGGATCGCGGCCGAGGACTACAGCACCGACCAGTTGGTCGACGACGTGTCCTTGCTGCCCAACGGTTATCACGACGTCAAAGGCTCGTTCTGGGATCGCGTCAGCAAGGTCGAGACCCGCCAGGACCATGGCCGCACCTGGCACCAGGTGCAACTGACCGACAATCTGCCGGCGGTGCACGTCAACGAATTCATCATCGATGAACAGGGCTTTGTCGGTTGGGTCAAGGAGATCCGCGCCGATGTGCTGGTGATTCTCGATCTGCATCAGGAACCCCTGTTGCACCAGGAAGCCTGGGGCCTGAAACCGCGTGACATCTACCAGAGCCTGGCGCTGTTCGCCTTGCTCGATCCGGACATCCACCTGGTCAACCTGACCGGTGCCGCCGGTTCAGGGAAAACCATCCTGGCCCTGGCCGCCGCCATCGAGCAGACCATGGTCAGCAAGCGCTATCGGCGCATTATCGCGACCCGTAGCGTGCAGGGCCTGGACCAGGAAATCGGCTTTCTGCCCGGCACCGAGGCGGAGAAGATGGAGCCTTGGCTGGGGGCGATCACCGACAACCTCGAAGCCTTGCACATGGATGACGAAAGCACCCATGGTAGCGTCGACTACATCCTCAGCAAGGTGCCGTTGCAGTTCAAATCCCTGAACTACATCCGCGGTCGCAGCTTCCAGCAGAGCCTGATCCTGATCGATGAGTGCCAGAACCTCACGCCGCACCAGATGAAAACCATCATCACCCGTGCCGGCGCCGGTTCCAAAGTGGTGTGCCTGGGCAACCTGGCACAGATCGACACCCCTTACCTGTCCGCGACCAGCTCCGGGCTGACCTACCTGACCGAACGCTTCAAGGACTTCCCGAACGGCGTGCACATCACCCTGCAGGGCGTGCCGCGTTCGATCCTGGCCGAATACGCCGAATCCCACCTGTAATCCCATCCACACCCAGGGGCGGCCAAGTGGCCGCCCTTTTTATTAGCCCTGTCGCGCAAAGCTGACCCGCAGGTTTACAATCGACGCTCCTGATCAGGAGTATCGCTGTGCTGACTCATCTCGATTCCCAAGGTCGCGCCAATATGGTCGACGTCACCGACAAGGCCGTGACCTTCCGCGAGGCGGTGGCCCAGGCCCGTGTGCGCATGTTGCCCGAGACCCTGCAAATGATCGTCAGCGGCGGCCATCCCAAGGGCGATGTGTTCGCCGTGGCGCGGATCGCCGGTATCCAGGCGGCGAAGAAAACCTCCGAGCTGATTCCCCTCTGTCATCCGCTGATGCTCACCAGCGTCAAGGTCGAGCTGAGCGCCGACGGCGAGGATGCCGTGCGCATCGTCGCGCGCTGCAAGCTGTCCGGGCAGACCGGGGTGGAGATGGAAGCGCTGACCGCGGCGAGTGTCGCGGCGCTGACGATCTATGACATGTGCAAGGCGGTGGACCGCGGCATGATCATCGAAAACGTCTGCCTGCTGGAAAAGCTCGGCGGCAAGAGCGGGCACTACCTGGCGGATGCGCCATGAAGATCGTGGTGAAGTTCTTTGCCCGTTACCGCGAAGTGCTCGGGGTGGATGAGTTGACGGTGGAGGGGGATTTCGCCAGCGTTGATGATGTGCGCCGGTTCCTGCTGTTGCGCGAGGGCACGCAGGTCCTTGGCGAACAGAACCTGATGTGCGCGCGCAATGAAGACCTGTGCTCCCTTGCCGAGCCGTTGGTCGATGGCGACGAAGTGGCGTTTTTCCCCACGGTGACCGGAGGCTGAGATGGCGATTCGCGTGCAGGCGCAAGCGTTCGATCCGGGGGCTGAGGTGAATGCCTTGCATGCCGCCAACCTGGGAATCGGTGCGGTGGTGAGTTTTGTCGGCTACGTGCGCGATTTCAACGACGGGCGTGACGTGATGGGGATGTTCCTCGAGCATTATCCGGGGATGACCGAAAGGGCCCTGGGCAAGATCGTCGCGCAAGCCCATGAGCGCTGGCCGTTGCTCGGGCTGGAAGTGCTGCATCGGGTCGGTGCCCTGGAACCGGGTGAGCCGATCGTCTTTGTCGGGGTGACCAGTGCCCATCGTCAGGCGGCGTTCGATGCCTGCAATTTCGTCATGGACTACCTGAAAACCCAGGCACCGTTCTGGAAAAAGGAAAACACCGCCGACGGCCCGCGCTGGGTCGAGGGTCGCGCCAGCGATCATGCGGCGGCGGAACGCTGGAAGTAGCGGCTCACCCTCCAACATTCATCTGTGCATGGCTTTCTGGCAGAGTGCACGCATTTGCTCGTTGACGATTTGTACTTATAAGTCCACGATGGACTAATAAGTACAAAATAGCGCTATCGTCTTCCTTCTACTGTCTTGCCACCACACCTCAAATAAAAGAGCGGGAGTTCCAGCATGAAGAAGTTCACCCTGATCGGCGGCCTGGCATTGGGCCTGCTGGCCAGCAGCACCGCGTTTGCCGCCGAGCCGACCTTGCGTATCGGCATCGAGGCGGCTTACCCGCCCTTCGCCTCGAAGACCGCCGAAGGCACCATCGTCGGTTTCGACTACGACATCGGCAATGCCCTGTGCGCGCAGATGAAGGTCAAGTGCGAGTGGATCGAAGGCGAGTTCGACGGCCTGATCCCGGCCTTGAAGGTCAAGAAAATCGACGCCGCGCTATCGTCCATGACCATCACTGACGAGCGCAAGAAGTCAGTGGATTTCACCCACAAGTACTACTTCACCTCCTCGCGTCTGGTGATGAAGAAGGGCGCGGTGGTGGATGACCAATATGCCAGCCTGAAAGGCAAGACCATCGGTGTGCAGCGTTCCACCACCACCGACCGTTACGCCACGGAAGTCTTCGAGCCATTGGGCATCAAGGTGATGCGCTACAGCAACAACGAGGAGATCTACATGGACCTGGCGTCCGGGCGCCTGGACGCGATCTTTGCCGACACCATCCCGCTGGACGATTTCCTCTCCATGCCGCGCGGCGCCGGTTACGCCTTTGTCGGGCCGGAGCTGAAGGATCCGAAGTACGTGGGCGAGGGCGCCGGGATCGCAGTGCGCAAAGGTAACACCGAGCTGGTGAGCAAGCTGAACAAGGCCATCGACGGGCTGCGCGCCAGCGGCGAGTACCAGAAGATCGAGGGCAAGTACTTCAAGACGGATATCTACGGCGACTGATTGACCGGCATGCCGGATCTGCTCCTTGCAGATCCGGTGTTTGTCCTCAAACCTCCGCCTTCAATTCCTTCAGGTGCTTGTACACCGTCGCCCGCCCCATATTCAGCACATTGGCCACATAGTTGGCCGCGCTCTTGCCCTTGAACGCGCCCTCGGCGTGCAACGCCAGCACCAGTTCGCGCTTGTGGTCGCGGCTCAGCAGGTTCAGCCCCAGCTGGCGCTGACGCAGCCAGCTGTGCAGGAAGGTGTTGATCCGCTCCTGCCAGTCATCGCGAAACAGTGCGTCGGGCTGCGGGATCAGTTTGTTCGGTGAGAGGAACAGGTCCAGCGCCGCCCTGGCGCTTTCGAACAGGGAAATATTCAGGTTGATGCACAGCACAGCCAGCGGCACGCCCTCGACGTCGTGCAGCACGGTGCTGACGCTGCGAATCTTCTGACCGTCCCAGTTGAGTTTCTCGTAGGGGCCGATATTGCGCTCGTTGATGCCTTCCTCAAGCATGTCCTCCAGCGCCGCGTCATCGCCGATCTCGCGCTTGGAGATGTTGTTGGCGATGTAGTCGATCTGCTGCGTGCGCAAGTCGTGCAGCACCACTTCGGCATGGGGAAAGAATAACGTGGCGATGGCATCGGCGATCGCCCGGAAGTTATCCAGGGCGGGGGCCTGTTTGGCGGTCATGGTGGTTCTCCAGGCAACTTCAGCATCCTTGGGGGGGAGCCAAAGGAAAACAGCTGGTGCGGTGATCGGGTCGCCTCGAAAGAGGTTGGCCTGATCACCGAGCGGCGAAAGGGTAGCGCCCCGGGTACGGGCGTACTAAAGAGTGTGCCGCAATCAGCGCCAGTCGTCACCCGAGACGGGTAGGGGAAAGCATCGCAGCGTTGAGACCGAAGTGTTCGAGGTGCTCGGGCAAGGCCTGGCCACGCACCAATGCCGCGCTGGCCTGGCCCATGGCCGGTGAAGTCTGGATGCCATAGCCGCCCTGGGCCGCGACCCAGAACAGGCCGGGGACCTGGGGATCGAAACCGGAAACCAGGTTGCCGTCGCTGACAAAACTGCGCAGGCCGGCCCAGGTGCGGGTCGGGCGGCGGATGGTCAGGGTGGTGGCTTCCTCGATCTGGTAGATGCCCATGGCGATATCCAGTTCTTCGGGTTGCACGTCGTGGGGCTCGACCGGGTCGGCGTTGGCCGGGGAGCCGAGGAACATGCCGGCATCGGGCTTCATATAGAAGGACTCGTCGAGGCTGACCAGCATCGGCCAGTCGTGGTTATCCAGGCCTTCGGGCGGCGCGAAGATAAAGGCTGCCCGGCGCTTGGGCTGCAGGCCCAGGGGACGGGCACCGGCCAGTTCGCCGATCTGGTCGGCCCAGGCGCCGGCGGCGTTGATCAGCACCTTGGCGCTGAAGGTTTGCCCGGCGCTGCGGACCTGCCACAGGCCGTCGGCATCGCGCTCAAGGCCGAGGACTTCGCAGTCGGTGTGGACTTCTCCCTTCTGGCGGCGGATACCGCGCAGATAGCCCTGGTGCAGGGCGTCGGTGTCGATGTCGCTGGCGCTGGGGTCGTAGATCGCGCCGTGGACTTTTTCCCGGCGCAGGATCGGCAGCCGCGCACAGGCTTCGTCGGCGCTGAGCAACTGCATCTCGGGCACGCTGGCTTTGGCGCTGAGGTATTGCTGTTGCAGCTCATCCGGGTCGCCCGTGAAGTCCACGGTCATTTCGCCCCGTGGGGTGAGCAGCGGGTGTTCGGCGAAACCGGGCGGCGGCGCGTCGAAGAAGGCCCGGCTGGCGAGGGTCAGGGCGCGCACCTGGGGTGTGCCGTAGGCGGCGGTGTAGAGGGCGGCGGAGCGTCCGGTGGAGTGATAGCCCGGATGCGATTCACGTTCGAGCACGATCACCCGGCCATGCCGGGCCAGCCAGAAACCGGTGGAGGCGCCGGCAATGCCGCCGCCGATGATGATGAAATCTGCCTGGTTCATTCAAGGTCTCCTGTAAAAGTGCTGTTCAGCTCGCCTTGTGGTGCAGATGGTAAAGCGCATTGGCCAGCGCGATGTCTTCCAGGCCCAGGCCGATGGAGCGGAAGAACACATGGCGCGCGTACGTCGGCCGGGGCGTCTGCTCGCTCAGCAACTCAGCGAGGTCGCCATGGATCTGTCCGGCGTCCCAGCCGTGCTGGCTGGCGGCGATCAGCATTTCCCCGGCCGAACCCGGCGTGGTCTTGCGATAGTCGCAATAGACCTGCATGTCGTTCAAGGCTTGCGGCGGCACTTCATGGGCGCGCACGGCATTGGTACTGATGGAGGTGATCAGCGCCGGTTTGCGCAACTGGCTCGGGTCGATCACCGGGGTCGCCGAGGAGGTGCAGAGCAGGATGACGTCGGCGTCCTCCAGGGCTTGCTCCAGGTGCTCGACGATCCGCAGGCGTGGCTCGATGTCGTTCAGGCGTGCGCGTTTGTCGGCATTCACATTGGGCGAGTAGAGGCTGATGTCCTGCCAATCGCGCAGGCCCCTGGCGTAGTGCAGGTGTGCCTGGGCCACCGGACCGCTGCCGACGATGGCCAGGCGTTTGGCGTCCAGCGGGGTGAGGGCGTCCACGGCCACGGCGGTGGTCGCCGCGGTGCGGGCAGTGGTCAGTTCGCCGGCATCGCAGAGCAGCAGCGGCTGGCCGGTCTGCATGGACATCAGCAGGGTCCAGGCGGTCACCAGCGGGCCTTGCTCGCGGACGATGTAGGGCGAGGTCTTGACCCCATAGACCTGGTCGTCAGCCAGCACGCCGAGGTAGTTGATGAAGTCGCCGGCACCTTGCGGGAACTCCACCAGTTGCTGTGCCGGTTGCACCGCCTGTCCGGCCGCGAGGTCGCGAAACAGCTTGCGCAGGATCTGCGGCACGTCGATCTGCTGCAGGAGTCGATGGGCCTGCTGGCTGTCGATCACGTAAGGGGTATGGCCGGACATGGGGTGCTCCCGAATGATTGCATGTAAACTAATTTGTCCATTATGGACTTTTAGTTTAATTCGGCAATCTCCGGGCGAAAAAAAACGCCGCCGGGTATCGGGCGACGTTTTGCTCGGCAGCGTGCCTCTCGGCCTGGGCGGTCAGGCCGGACGCTGGCGCACCACCGGTCGCAACAACTCGGTGGGCGGCATTTCGCAGCTGATCTTGTGCCCCAGCAGGGTCTCGATCGCCGGCAGCTGGTAGGAGTCGTCTTCACCGGCGAAGCTGATGGACACGCCGTCAGCACCGGCCCGGCCAGTCCGGCCGATGCGGTGGACGTAGTCGTCCGGCACTTCCGGCAGGGTGAAATTGATCACGTGGCTGATGCCGTCGATATGAATCCCGCGCCCGGCCACGTCGGTGGCCACCAGCACGCGGATCTTGCCTTCGCGGAAACCTTCCAGGGTCTTGATGCGCTTGTGCTGCGGCACATCGCCGGACAACTGCGCGGCGTTGACGCCGTCGCGCACCAGGCGCTCCTCGATCCGCCGCACTTCGTCCTTGCGGTTGGCGAAGACCATCACCCGTTCCCAACCATTGTCGGTGACCAGGTTGTAGAGCAGCTTGTACTTGTCGGCGCCGGCCACGGCGTAGACGTGCTGTTCGACGTTGGCGTTGGCCGGGCTCAGCGCTTCGATCTCGACAATGGACGGCTCGGTGGTCCATTGCTTGGCCAGGTTCATCACGTCTTCGGTGAAGGTGGCGGAGAACAGCAGGGTCTGGCGTTCGTTCTTCGGCGGGGTCTGGCGGATGATCTGCCGGACTTGCGGGATAAAGCCCATGTCGAGCATGCGGTCGGCTTCGTCGAGGACCATCACTTCGACCATGTCCAGGTGCACTTCGCCGCGCTGGTTGAAGTCCAGCAGGCGGCCGGGGGTGGCAACGAGGATGTCGCAGTGGCGGGCTTCGAGCAGCTTGAGCTGTTTGTCGAAGTCCATGCCACCGACGAACTGCATGACGTTGAGGCCTGTGTACTTGGTCAGGTCGGCGGCGTCCTTGGCGATCTGCACCACCAGCTCGCGGGTCGGCGCGATGATCAGCGCCCGCGGCTCACCCATGTAGCGCTCTTTCGGCGGCGGGGTCTGCAACAGCTGGGTGATGATCGAGATCAGGAACGCGGCGGTCTTGCCGGTGCCGGTCTGGGCGCGCCCGATGGCGTCCTTGCCGGCCAGGGTGAAACCCAGGACCTGCGCCTGGATCGGCGTGCAATAAGGGAAGCCGAGGTCCTGGATGGCGTGCATCAGCTCGGGGGCCAGCTTGAAATCGTGGAAGCGGGTCTTGCCTTCCTGGGGCTCGACGACGAAGTCCTCGAGTTTCCAGGGTTTGACGGGAGGCTTCGGCGCTCGTTCACGGCGCGGTTGCTCGGCTTTCGGCTGTTCGACGCGTGGCGCTTCAACCACAGCAGCGGGCTGTTCCGGGATGGCGGCCGGGGCTTTCGGTTTGGCGACAGGCTCGGCGCGCTCCGCAGGTTGGCCGTGATGACGGCTATCGGAGTTGGGAACAGGGGCGCTGGAGCCTGGTGCGAGCTGCTCAGCCTCGCTTTTACCGAATATTTTTTTGAGTGCTTTGAGCACGGTCATCTCGTTAATTTGGTTAAGGAATGTACGCCGGCCAGTGTAATGCAAGAATCGGGCGCGGCGTAGTGCGTTACCGATATCAGCGCAAACGAGCGGCCAGCCAGGTACCGATGTCCTGGATTTCCTCGGGTAACACTTCGTGGCCCATTGGGTATTCCTGCCATGTCACGGTGACATCAAGGCGCTTGAGGTGCTCATAGGCGGTTCGGCCCATGGCGTTCTGGACCACCTCGTCATAGTGGCCATGCAGGCAGAGGGCTGGAATTCGCTGCTGGCTGGCGGAAAGTTGCAGCGCATCGCTGAAGGTCGGGGCGTAGGTCGAGAGCGCCAGCACGCCGCCGAGGGCGCCTTGCCACTTCAGATAAGCGGTGTGCAGCACCACGGCGCCGCCCTGGGAAAAGCCCGCGAGGAAGATCCGCGAGGGGTCGATACCCGCGGCCCGCTGGGCTTCCAGCAATTCGATGATGGTTGCCGCGGATTCTTCAAGCTCCTCGAAACTGATCGAGCGCGCCGGGCTCATGGCCTTGATGTCGTACCAGCTGGGCATGGCGTAGCCGCCATTGATGGTCACGGCGCGGGTCGGCGCCTGGGGCAGGACGAAGCGTGTGCTCGTCAGGCTCTCTTGCAGCTCCTCGGCCACCGGCAGGAAGTCATATCGGTCTGCCCCCAGGCCGTGAAGCCAGATAACACAGGCGTCTGCGGTCTTGGCGGGGTGAATGATCAGCGGTTCAGTCATGTGTGCTCCATTAGTGTGCGTGCGCTCCAGATGTGTGCGCGGTGATGGTGCGTAAAGAGTGGATTTGTTAATTAAATGTCGCGTTATTGATCGTTTTTCTATTGACCTGTGGCTGAATCGCTTTAGCCGCCACTGTGGTACGGGCTTTGCTATGGGAGAACCGAGTGAATGCATTCACCCCTGGCGGTAACACTATCAGTCTACCGCTGGCCGTGGGATAGCAAATGAATCCGTCTCGGCGGGTTCTGATTCACGTTCGCCGAGGGCCGGCTGGGCTTTAGCGAATCTGGAAAGGGCTGAGGCCCGTTCGGCCCATTTGGTGGGCGGTGAGTTTTACAGACGGGAGACTTTCTCCTACTAAACTCATAGCTCAAGTCTTTAGCCGCTTGACCCAAAAAAAAGCCAGCACGGGTTAACAACGCCTCATAAGGGTGCGGCTAGACTCTAGCTCCGACACAACAAGAGCAACTGGAGGTTTGAATGAAGATGTTGAAATCCACCCTGGCAGTCGTGACTGCAGCCGTCGTACTGGGCGTCAGCGGTTTCGCGCAAGCGGGCGCTACCCTGGATGCCGTACAGAAGAAGGGTTTTGTTCAGTGTGGCGTGAGTGACGGCTTGCCGGGCTTCTCGGTGCCTGATGCTTCCGGCAAGATCGTCGGTATCGACGCTGACGTCTGTCGTGCCGTGGCCGCTGCCGTTTTCGGCGACGCGACCAAGGTCAAGTTCAGCCAGTTGAACGCCAAGGAGCGCTTCACCGCGCTGCAATCCGGCGAAATCGACATCCTGTCGCGTAACACCACCATGACCAGCTCCCGCGACGCCGGCATGGGCCTGAAATTCCCGGGCTTCATCACCTACTACGATGGCGTCGGCTTCCTGGCCAACACCAAACTGGGCGTGAAAAGTGCCAAGGAACTGGATGGCGCGACCATCTGCATCCAGGCCGGTACCACCACCGAGCTGAACGTGTCCGACTACTTCCGCGCCAATGGCCTGAAGTACACCCCGATCACCTTCGACACCTCCGACGAAAGCGCCAAGTCGCTGGAATCCGGTCGTTGTGACGTACTGACCTCGGACAAATCCCAGCTGTTCGCCCAGCGCAGCAAGCTGGCTTCGCCGAAGGACTACGTGGTACTGCCGGAAACCATCTCCAAGGAGCCTCTGGGCCCAGTGGTGCGTAACGGCGACGACGAGTGGCTGGCCATCGTGCGTTGGGTCGGCTACGCGCTGCTCAACACCGAAGAAGCCGGTATCACTTCGAAAAACGTCCTGGAAGAAGCCAAGTCGACCAAGAACCCGGACGTTGCTCGTCTGCTGGGCGCCGACGGCGAATACGGCAAGGACCTGAAACTGCCGAAGGATTGGGTCGTCAAGATCGTTTCCCAGGTCGGTAACTACGGCGAGATCTTCGAGAAGAACCTCGGCAAGAGCACTCCCCTGGAAATCGACCGTGGCCTGAACGCTCTGTGGACCAAGGGCGGCATTCAATACGCACCACCTGTGCGCTGATTGACCTATCGCCCGGCAGGCCAACTGCCGGGCGATGTTCTTGTTCCGTTTTTCCTGGGGCACTTCATGCAAAATAAAATCGGCGCACCCAAGCAGAGACTCAGTCTCAGCGACCCCAAAGTGCGTGCGTGGCTATTTCAGATCATCACGATTGTCGCGGTGGTCTCGTTGGGCTGGTACCTGTTTCACAATACCCAGACCAACCTGCAACACCGGGGCATCACCTCGGGTTTCGGCTTTCTTGAGCGCAGTGCCGGTTTCGGCATCGCTCAGCACCTGATCGACTACACCGAATCGGACAGCTATGCCCGGGTGTTTGTCATCGGTCTGCTCAACACCCTGCTGGTGACGGTGATCGGCGTGATCCTGGCAACCCTGCTGGGTTTCATCATCGGCGTCTCGCGACTGTCGTCGAACTGGGTGATCAACAAGCTGGCCACCGTCTATATCGAGGTGTTCCGCAACATTCCGCCGTTGCTGCAGATCCTGTTCTGGTACTTCGCGGTGTTCCTGACCATGCCGGGACCGCGCAACAGCCATAACTTCGGTGACATGTTCTTCGTCAGCAGCCGTGGCCTGAACATGCCGGCGGCCATTGCCTCCAACGGTTTCTGGCCGTTCGTGATCAGCGTCGTGCTGGCCATCGTGGCCACCGTGCTGATGAGCCGCTGGGCGACCAAGCGTTTCGAAGAAACCGGCGTGCCGTTCCACAAGTTCTGGGTCGGCCTGGCGTTGATGGTGGTGATCCCGGCGTTGTGTGCCCTGATCTTCGGTGCCCCCGTGCATTGGGAAATGCCCACGCTGCAAGGGTTCAACTTCGTTGGCGGTTGGGTATTGATCCCTGAGTTGCTGGCCTTGACCCTGGCCCTGACGGTGTACACCGCGGCGTTCATCGCCGAGATCGTGCGCTCGGGCATCAAGTCGGTCAGCCACGGTCAGACCGAGGCGGCGCGTTCCCTGGGCCTGCGTAACGGTCCGACCCTGCGCAAGGTGATCATCCCGCAAGCCCTGCGCGTGATCATTCCACCGCTGACCAGCCAATACCTGAACCTGGCGAAGAACTCGTCCCTGGCCGCCGGTATCGGTTACCCGGAAATGGTTTCGCTGTTTGCCGGTACGGTGCTGAACCAGACCGGGCAGGCCATCGAAGTCATTGCCATCACCATGAGCGTGTACCTGGCGATCAGTATCAGCATTTCCCTGCTGATGAACTGGTACAACAAGCGCATTGCGCTGATCGAGCGGTGAGGAAACGCCCATGAGTTCGCATACTTTCAAACCCGACATGCCACCACCGAGCAACAGTATCGGTGTGGTGGCGTGGATGCGGGCGAACATGTTCTCCAGCTGGCTCAACACGCTGCTGACCCTGTTTGCCTTCTACCTGATCTACCTGATCGTCCCGCCGCTGCTGCACTGGGCCATCCTGGACGCCAACTGGGTCGGTACCACCCGCGCCGACTGCACCAAGAGCGGTGCCTGCTGGGTGTTTATCGAGCAGCGTTTCGGCCAGTTCATGTATGGCTACTACCCGCCCGTGATGCGCTGGCGCGTGGACCTGACCGTGTTGCTGGCGATCATCGGCGTGGCGCCGTTGTTCATCCCGCGCTTCCCGCGCAAGGCGATCTACGGCCTGAGCTTCCTGGTGCTGTACCCGATCATCGCCTTCACCCTGCTGCGCGGCGGTTACCTGGGCCTGCCCAGCGTTGCCACCACCGAGTGGGGCGGCCTGATGCTGACCCTGGTCATCGCCACCGTCGGTATCGCCGGGGCCTTGCCGCTGGGGATCATGCTGGCGTTGGGGCGGCGTTCGAACATGCCGGCGGTGAAGGTGGTCTGCGTGACCTTCATCGAGTTCTGGCGTGGCGTGCCGTTGATCACCGTGCTGTTCATGTCCTCGGTGATGCTGCCGTTGTTCCTGCCTGAAGGCATGAACTTCGACAAGCTGCTGCGGGCGTTGATCGGCGTGATCCTGTTCCAGTCGGCCTATGTCGCCGAAGTGGTTCGCGGTGGTCTGCAAGCCATTCCCAAGGGGCAGTACGAAGCCGCTGCCGCCATGGGCCTGGGCTACTGGCGCGCGATGGGCCTGGTGATTCTGCCGCAAGCCTTGAAGCTGGTGATCCCGGGGATCGTCAACACCGTGATTGCGCTGTTCAAGGATACGAGCCTGGTGATCATCATCGGTCTGTTCGACCTGCTCAACAGCGTCAAGCAAGCCGCCGCCGACCCGAAATGGCTGGGCATGGCCACTGAAGGCTACGTATTCGCCGCCCTGGTGTTCTGGATTTTCTGTTTTGGTATGTCCCGCTATTCCATGCATTTGGAACGCAAGCTGGACACAGGCCACAAGCGTTAGGAGTTTTTTCATGAGTGAAGCGATCAAACAGCCTGTGAGTCCTGAAGGCATTATTCAGATGCAGGGCGTGAACAAGTGGTACGGCCAGTTCCACGTGTTGAAAGACATCAACCTGAACGTCAAGCAGGGCGAGCGTATCGTCCTCTGCGGCCCGTCGGGTTCGGGCAAGTCGACCACCATCCGCTGCCTCAACCGTCTGGAAGAGCACCAGCAGGGCCGCATCGTGGTCGATGGCGTGGAGCTGACCAACGACCTCAAGCAGATCGAAGCGATCCGTCGTGAAGTCGGCATGGTGTTCCAGCACTTCAACCTGTTCCCGCACCTGACCATCCTGCAGAACTGCACCCTGGCACCGATGTGGGTGCGCAAGATGCCCAAGCGCCAGGCGGAAGAGATCGCCATGCATTACCTGGAGCGCGTGCGTATCCCGGAGCAGGCCCACAAGTTCCCGGGCCAGTTGTCCGGTGGTCAGCAGCAGCGTGTGGCGATTGCTCGTGCCTTGTGCATGAAGCCGAAAATCATGCTGTTCGACGAGCCGACCTCGGCACTCGACCCGGAAATGGTGAAAGAGGTTCTGGATACCATGATCGGCCTGGCCGAAGACGGTATGACCATGCTCTGCGTAACCCACGAAATGGGCTTCGCCCGTACCGTGGCGAACCGCGTGATCTTCATGGACAAGGGCGAAATCGTCGAACAGGCCGCGCCGAACGACTTCTTCGACAACCCGCAGAATGATCGGACCAAGCTGTTCCTGAGCCAGATCCTGCATTGATCGGCTGACGTTGAATGAAAAACCCGGACCTGGTCCGGGTTTTTTTTGCCTGGGTTTTATCGATCAGGTGAGTGGATATCGATCCAGAGGGCGCCTCAATGAATAAACAAGCTCATCGCTGACGTCTGAGTAGCGCTGGGCACTTTCAGGATCAAGCTCGATCTCCGAGCAGGCTTCGCACTGCCAGCCCGAGAGCAGGGGGACCGATGCTCTCAACGCTTTTAAATCGATTTCTACGTCCCGATCTTCAAACCTGTACATGACGTTGCTTGTGCCGCAGCTGACGCAGTCCTGTCGTTTCATGGCTCTTTCTCCTTTGAAGGAGATACCTGAGGCCCCCCGATGGGGCAGTGACCGTTGATGTAGCAGGTCTAAAAGCTATCTGCTCAGGCTGGTTTTTAGATAGGCGGCGTCTTCTCCATCTCCTGTAGGAAACGTTGGTTCTTGAACTCGAAGTCAGGTTTGGAGTAACCTTTCGGAAAATTCATCCTATGACTGGATGTTAGGGCTACTCTTCATGTCTCAAAGCATTCCCCTTGTCAAACGCTCCCTGGTCGACCAGGCCCTGGAGCAATTGCGTGAACGCATTACCCGTGGCACCTGGGCCGTGGGCGAGCGGCTGCCTACCGAGCCGGAACTGGCCGCGGAGCTGGGCATCAGCCGTAACACCATGCGGGAAGCCCTGCGAGTGTTGGCGTTTTCCGGGTTGATCGAGATTCGCCAGGGCGACGGCAGCTATCTGCGAGCGACCATCGATCCTCTGGCGACCATGCAGGCGTTGTCGCGCTGTTCCCTCGACCAGGCCCGCGAGACGCGGCACAGCTTTGAAGTCGAGGCCGTCGGCCTGGCGGCCCTGCGGCGTACCGAGGAAGATCTCAAGGGGTTGCGCGAGGCCTTGCATGTCAGCGGTGACCACTATCACGGCGATCTCGACAGCTTTATCAGTTGCGACCTGGTGTTTCATCAGCGCCTGATCGACGCCGCGCACAACCCGATGCTCAGCGAGCTGTACCGCTACTTTTCCAGCGTGATCGCCGGCGCCCTGCGCCAGACCCTGGATATCACCCCCCGTCGTCAATCGGTGTTCGACCTGCATGTCGCCTTGCTCGAAGCGGTGGAGCAACAGGACCCCGAGCGCGCCAAGGCCTTGTGCCGGAGCTTGATCAATGAACCTTGAAAACGAGAGCCCCATGTCCCGTGCTCCTGTAGAACCCGGTGCAGCCTCGCGGCCGGTAGAGCTTGATCGACTGCTGATCGACGCCGAGGCCGATGACGATCTGGTCCAGCAGCAACAGCCCGTGCTGCGCCGGCCCTGGCTGTTGCTGCTGGGCCTGGTGCTGGTGGCCTTGAACCTGCGCCCGGCGTTGTCGAGCATGGCGCCGTTGCTCGGCGAGGTGTCCCGCAGCCTGGGTTTGTCGGCGGCCAAGGCCGGTCTGTTGACCACCTTGCCGGTACTCTGTCTCGGCCTGGCCGCGCCCCTGGCGCCGTTGCTGGCCCGACGTTTCGGCAGCGAGCGGGTGGTGCTGGGGATTCTGCTGACCCTGGCCGGCGGGATCATCCTGCGCAGTTCCCTGGGCGAGTTCGGCCTGTTTGCCGGTAGCGTGGTGGCCGGTGCGAGTATCGGGGTGATCGGGGTGCTGTTGCCCGGCATCGTCAAGCGTGACTTCGCGAAACAGGCCGGGACCATGACCGGTGTCTACACCATGGCCCTGTGCCTGGGGGCGGCACTGGCGGCGGGGGCCACGGTGCCGCTGAGCCAGCACTTTGGCGAGAGCTGGTCGGTCGGCCTGGGTTTCTGGGTCGTGCCCGCCTTGGTCGCGGCGATTTTCTGGTTGCCGCAAGTGGGGCAGAAACACGGCGCTCATCACGTGGCCTACCGTGTACGCGGTTTGCTGCGCGATCCGCTGGCCTGGCAGGTCACCCTGTATATGGGGCTGCAATCGTCCCTGGCCTATATCGTCTTCGGCTGGTTGCCCTCGGTGCTGATCGGACGCGGCCTGAGCGCCACCCAGGCGGGGATCGTGCTGTCCGGCTCGATTCTGATCCAGCTGATCAGTTCATTGGCGACGCCCTGGTTGGCGACGCGGGGCAAGGATCAGCGGCTGGCGATTGTCGTGGTCATGGTGCTGACGTTGGGCGGTCTGTTCGGTTGCCTGTATGCGCCGCTCGAAGGGCTCTGGGGCTGGGCGATCCTGCTCGGCTTGGGGCAGGGCGGGACCTTCAGCCTGGCGCTGACCCTGATTGTATTGCGCTCGCGCGATGCCCATGTGGCGGCGAACCTGTCGGGCATGGCCCAGGGCATCGGTTACACCCTGGCATCCATGGGGCCATTCGCGGTGGGGCTGGTGCACGACCTCACTGGCGGCTGGCAGGCGCTGGGCTGGATCTTCGGCGTGATCGGCCTGGGTGCCATTGTCTTCGGCCTCGGTGCCGGTCGGGCGCGTTATGTCCAGGTCACCTGCGAAAAACTCTGAATCACGCCACACTCCCGGTATTCGGATCGCGAATGCCGATAGTCAGCCAGGCATTTGCAGACTATCGTGCAGGCGATCCTTTTACCTGTACGGAGCCTGTTCATGAGTGATGCCCACAGCGCGTTGATTACTGAGTTCTATAAAGCCTTCCAGCGGCTGGATGCCGAGGCCATGAGTGCCTGCTACACCGAGGATGTGGTGTTCAGTGATCCGGCGTTCGGCGAATTGCGTGGCCGTGATGCCGGCGATATGTGGCGCATGCTGACCACCCGGGCCAAGGACTTCTCCCTGACCTTCGACAATGTCCGTGCCGACGAGCGCAGTGGCGGTGCCCATTGGGTCGCGACCTACCTGTTCAGCCAGACCGGTAACACCGTGGTCAACGATATCAATGCGCGCTTCGTGTTTCGCGACGGCAAGATCTGCGAGCACCATGACCACTTCGACCTGTGGCGCTGGTCGCGTCAGGCGCTGGGGACCAAGGGCTTGTTGCTGGGCTGGACGCCATTGGTCAGGAGCGCCGTGCGTGCCCAGGCCCTGAAAGGCTTGAAGGCCTTCCAGGCAAGCCGCTAGGTTCTGCTAAGATCGCTGCCCCGTCAGCGATCAAGCCCTTTGCCACGTGAACATCAGCGAAACGCTCAGTGCCGAGACCGAGCCGGCAGCGCCCGCGGTCAAACCCTGGTTTGTCTATCTGGTGCGCGCCGCCAATGGCTCGCTGTATTGCGGGATCAGCGATGACCCGCAGCGGCGTTTTGCCTCGCATCAAAGTGGCAAGGGCGCGCGCTTCTTCTATTCCAGCCCGGCGGTCGCGCTGGTGTATGTGGAGGCCTGCCGCGACAAGGGCGAGGCCCTGCGCCAGGAGCGGCTGATCAAGAAGTTGCGCAAGAGCGCCAAGGAAACCCTGGCGGCGGGGTTCAGTCTGGAGGCCTTTGCTGCCGGGAGGAAATGAGCAGGGGCGTTTTTCGGCGTCTCATCGCAGGCCGACGCCTGGCCGTGACTGCAATTGACGACACCGTCATGCTCGAATATGATTGTCCCATCGAAGCGACTGACCGGATGAGATTGAGCGCTTCCCAGCGGTGAAAGCCGTAATCGCGCAAGGCGGTTCGAAAGTGGTGTCCGGATCTGTTTTATCGAATACGAAAAAGACGCTCATGGCGTCTTTTTTCGTTTCTCCCTCTAGCGTTTGGTTGCGGTTGGTTGACGCAAGTAGACCTTAGCGCACAGTAGTGCAAAGGCCATTGATCCTTTCAGGTTTGGACCGCCGTCTTTTCCTTCGTGATACGCACTCTCCACTATCAGATTCAGCTCCTGCCATTGGCGCTTTTCGTGCGCGGCGCGTCTTACCTCAAAAAAGACATGATAAGGTCCACTCGGGTCCTCAACGGTGATGGAAAAGCACCAATTACGCTCGGCCGACGTTTCCCATACCTTGGCTTTTGGATGCGTCAGTCTTTGCAAAATAACGGCCGGCAGGTTCTGAGATAGCCGATAACGAATGGGGCAGAATGTCCGTTGCCGCTTACCGTCAGGAATGATCGGCTCTCCAGCCGGATGCGTTACTGCGTCGTAGCCCTGGGTAAAACAGTGATTGGAGAAGGTTACATGCACGCGCAAATCACGTTTGGCCAACTGGCTTGAAATCGTGAAGGTGAATGGCTCAAGGTGAGTAAAATCGTACGTCTGACCGCCAATGGCCAGCGCTGGAAAATAGGCGGTCACTTCGGCCTCCATTCCGGTCAAACCGCCAGCTTACCCTGCCACGCTGCCTTTCGACTCCCTGGCAATTGATACCGTTGATGAGAGGGCATCAGGCTGACTGGGTAGGCTGCTCACGATTTGCAGGCTAAGCTGCGGGTTCTTATTTGCCCGGCGGACTCCAGCATGTCTGAGTTGATTCTTCACCACTACCCGACGTCTCCCTTTGCCGAAAAGGCCCGCCTGCTGCTGGGTTTCAAGGGCCTGTCCTGGCGCTCGATACATATCTCGCCGGTCATGCCAAAACCCGATCTGACCGCGCTGACCGGTGGCTACCGGAAAACCCCGGTGTTGCAGATCGGTGCCGATATCTACTGTGACACCGCCTTGATCGCTCGCCGCCTGGAGCAGGAAAAGGCCACCCCGCGGCTGTTCCCCGAGGGCCGGGAAATGGTCGCGACGACTTTTGCCGCCTGGGCCGACTCGGTGGTGTTCAGCCATGCGGTCAGCCTGGTGTTCCAGCCTGAGTCCGTGGCCGTGCGTTTTGCCCGCTTGTCCCCGGAGCAGATCAAGGGCTTCATGATCGACCGCGCCGGCCTGTTCAGCGGCGGCTCGGCTTCGAAGGTTCCGCTGGAGATCGCCAAGCACCAGTGGCCGGTATTCATGGCGCGGCTGGAACAGCAGTTGCGGCACGAGGAGGGCGACTTCCTGTTCGGCGAGCCGTCCATTGCCGATATCGCCATGGCCCATCCACTGTGGTTCCTCAAGGCGACGCCGGTGACCGCGCCGTTGGTGGATGCCTATCCGGCAGTGGCCGCCTGGTTCGCCCGGGTCATGGCGTTCGGGCATGGCGCACCGAGTGAAATGACGGCCGAGGAGGCCTTGCAGGTGGCGCGCGAGTCGACGCCGGCCGCGCTCCCAGATGAGACCTTCAGCGACCCGAACGGCTTTGTCGCCGGTCAGTCGGTGATCGTCGCGGCGACCGATTATGGTGTCGATCCGGTGGCGGGCGAGTTGCTGTTTGCCGGTCGCGAAGAGTTGATCGTAAGTCGTGAGGACGAGCGCGGTGGGCGGGTGCATGTGCACTTCCCACGGCTCGGATTCAGGATCGAAGCGCTAAAGGACTGAAAACACCGTCTCCTTGTAGGAGCCGGCTTGCTGGCGATAGCGATCGGGTAGTCGACATGGTTGTTGCCTGACACACCGCCATCGCCAGCAAGCCGGCTCCCACACAGTCCGCGCTCGGCTTTGGTTATTTCAGAGCGGCGAGGATCGTGTCCGGCTCGAACCCGCGGATCAAGGTGCCGTTCACGTCCAGCATCGGAATCCCGCCGCCACCCAGGGCCAGGTATGCCTTGCGCGCCTCGGCGTTTTTCTCGATATCGAATTCCTGGTAGGGAATGCCTTTCAGGTCGAGGAAACGCCGGGTCTGCTTGCAGTAGCCGCACCAGTCGGTGGCATAAAGCACCACCCGGGCCTTGGCCCGGGTCTGTTCCGAGACCATCTGCCCCGGATTGAACACCCGCTCGATCTTGCCCCAGTTCTGATAGACCACCACCACCAGCAGGATCAGCAGGACCTTCTTCAGCATGCCTGTGAGCATGACTCAGTCCTTGCGTCGCTTGAGCTGATCGGTCAACTGGGTCGGCAGGCCCTTGATGATCAGGGTGCCGGCTTCTTCGTCATACTCGATTTTCGAACCCAGCAAGTGAGCCTCGAAGCTGATGGACAGGCCTTCGGCGCGCCCGGTGAAGCGGCGGAACTGGTTCAGGGTGCGTTTATCGGCCGGGATCTCCGGCGACAGGCCGTAGTCCTTGTTGCGGATATGTTCGTAGAACGCCCGTGGACGGTCCTCGTCGATCAGCCCGGAGAGCTCTTCCAGGCCCATGGGCTCGCCCATTTTTGCCTGGCTGCTGGCGTAGTCCACCAGGGTCTTGGTTTTTTCCCGGGCATCGTCCTCGGGCAGGTCTTCGCTTTCGACGAAGTCGCTGAAGGCCTTGAGCAGGGTGCGGGTCTCGCCCGGACCGTCGACGCCTTCCTGGCAGCCGATAAAGTCGCGGAAATACTCTGAAACCTTTTTCCCGTTCTTGCCTTTGATAAAGGAAATGTACTGTTTGGACTGCTTGTTGTTCTGCCATTCGGACACGTTGATCCGCGCGGCGAGGTGCAATTGGCCCAGGTCCAGGTGGCGCGACGGGGTCACGTCCAGCTCGGCGTTCACCGCCACGCCTTCGCTGTGGTGCAGCAGGGCGATCGCCAGGTAGTCGGTCATGCCTTGCTGGTAGTGCGCGAACAGCACATGGCCGCCCACCGAGAGGTTGGACTCCTCCATCAGCTTTTGCAGATGTTCGACGGCAATCCGGCTGAACGCGGTGAAGTCCTTGCCGCCGTCCAGGTATTCCTTCAGCCAGCCGCTGAAGGGATGTGCGCCGGACTCGGCATGGAAAAAGCCCCAGGCTTTGCCCTGCTTGGCGTTGTAGCTTTCGTTGAGGTCGGCAAGCATGTGCTCGATGGCCTGGGATTCGGCCAGCTCGGAGTCACGGGCATGCAGGACCGCAGGGCTGCCGTCGGGTTTTTTGTCGATCAGGTGGACGATGCAATGACGGATCGGCATAGGTATCTCGGCTGATTTGTCAGGGGGAAGGCGGGCTCCCCGGAAAAGCGCCCAGTGTACCGCACCCACGGGTTGAATCCGCCTTTGCACCGTCGTTCGGGCGGTTTGAGCGGTTTCAGACAGCTTTTTTTTCGAAAACGAGCGCAAAAGCTGACCAAATGGCTAGGTAGAGGCGGATATTTCCCCGTCTCTGTGCTAGTTTTGCCCGGTCTTGCGCTCGGTAACGGCGCAAAGCGTGCATTCAGCAGGTGTCACGTCGAACCAAACCCCGATTCTGCTATCTACATCTGCGATCCGTCGTGGTTAATCAGCGGGGGGGCACAAGGCTGGCTCGATGGCTGACACTGCACTCTGCAATCCAAATGAATTTGATAGGGAAGGAACATCTCAATGGCTATTACCAAAGACCAACTGATCGCCGATATCGCCGAAGCTATCGACGCGCCGAAAACCACCGCGCGTGCCGCTCTGGACCAACTGGCCCAGATCGTTGCTGATCAATTGGAAAACGGCGGCGAAATCACTCTGCCAGGCGTTGGCAAACTGAAAGTGACCGAGCGTCCTGCCCGTACCGGCCGTAACCCGTCGACTGGCGCTGCCATCGAAATCCCTGCCAAGAAAGTGATCAAACTGGTTGTGGCCAAGGTTCTGACCGACGCTGTAAACAAGTAAGATGCATTGAAACCGTGCCTCGGAGCGATCCGGGCACGGTTTTTTTTCGCCTGTGGAAAAGTGCCGGAAGCCCGGGAGGGGCTGCGCCTCAGTCGTTAAGCCGGCTCCAGCGCTCCTGACGCCACGCTTGGCGCTGCGCCTGATCCTGGAAGGTCCAGGCAACGAAACGGCTCTGTTTCTGCCCTTGGGACATTTCCACCACCTGGCGCTGCAGGACACCGGCCTTTTTCAGCGCGCTTTCGATGGCCGGCAGGTTGGAGGCCTTGGACACCAGGGTGCTGAACCACAACACCTGCTTGCCGAGGGTGGCGCTTTCTGCGATCAGTTGGGTCACAAAGCGTATTTCACCGCCTTCACACCACAACTCCGAAGCTTGTCCACCGAAGTTCAGCACCGGCAGTTTGCGCTGGGGATCGGCCTTGCCCAGGGCGCGCCATTTGCGTCGGCTGCCGTTTTGCGCTTCGTCCAGGGACGTATGGAACGGCGGATTGCACAGGGTCAGGTCGAATCGCTCGGTGCTTTCCAGCAGGCCGTTGAGGATGTGCTTCGGATTGGCTTGCAGGCGCAGGCCGATGGCCTTGTTCAGGCCGTTGGACTGGACGATGGCCTTGGCCGCGGCCAGCGCCGTGGGATGGATGTCCGAACCGAGAAACTGCCAGCGGTAGTCGCTGTGGCCGATCAGTGGGTAGATGCAGTTGGCGCCGACGCCGATGTCCAGCACGCGCACGGCGGGGCCCCGGGGGATCACACCGGCGTTGTCTTCGGCCAGCAGGTCGGCGAGAAAGTGCACATAGTCCGCCCGGCCTGGCACTGGCGGGCAGAGGAAGTCCGCCGGGATGTCCCAGTGGGCGATGCCGTAGAAGCTCTTGAGCAGGGCGCGGTTGAACACGCGCACGGCGGCCGGGTCGGCGAAGTCGATGCTTTCCTTGCCATAGGGGTTGAGGACCACGAACTTGCCCAGTTCGGGGCTGCCCTTGATCAACTGGGGAAAGTCGTAACGGCCTTGGTGGCGGTTGCGCGGGTGCAGGCTGGCTTTTTCCCGTGGCTCTACGGCCTTGGCCGGGGTGGCGGGCTTGGGCTTCTTGCGTGGGGCTTTGGGTTTGCTCGGGGCGGTCATGGGCTGGGTCGATTCGGGCAGGGCTTGGAATGGCGGGTATTGTCCCATATTCATCGGGGCTGCGGCGGGCATGAAAAAGGGAGGCTCGAGGGCCTCCCTTTTTCAGTCAATCGCCAGGCTTACAGGCTGGCGATCCGTGCGTGTTGCTCGGCCAGCTTGCCCAGGGCCTGTTCGGCCTCGGCCAGCTTGGCGCGTTCCTTCTCGATGACTTCGGCCGGAGCCTTGTCGACGAACGCGGCATTCGACAGCTTGCCGCCGACCCGCTGCACTTCACCTTGCAGACGCTGGATTTCCTTGTCCAGGCGCGCCAGTTCGGCGTCCTTGTCGATCAGGCCGGCCATCGGCACCAGCACTTCCATCTCGCCGACCAAAGCGGTGGCGGACAGCGGTGCTTCGTCGCCTGCGGCCAATACAGTGATCGACTCCAGCTTCGCCAGCTTCTTGAGCAATGCGTCGTTCTCGGTGAGGCGACGCTGGTCCTCGCTACTGGCGTTCTTCACGAACACGGCCAGTGGCTTGCCCGGACCGATGTTCATCTCGGCGCGGATGTTGCGCGTGCCGAGCATGAGGGTCTTGAGCCATTCGATATCGCTTTCGGCCGCCTCGTCGATCCGCGCTTCGTTCGCCACCGGCCACGGTTGCAGCATGATGGTCTTGCCTTCGGCCCCGACCAGCGGCGCCAGGCGCTGCCAGATTTCCTCGGTGATGAACGGCATGAACGGATGCGCCAGGCGCAGGGCCACTTCCAGCACGCGCACCAGGGTGCGACGGGTGCCGCGCTGGCGTTCGACCGGCGCATTCTCGTCCCACAGCACCGGCTTGGACAGTTCCAGGTACCAGTCGCAATACTGGTTCCAGATGAACTCGTACAAGGCTTGGGCGGCCAGGTCGAAACGGAACTGGTCGAGCTGGCGGGTCACTTCGGCTTCGGTGCGTTGCAGCTGCGAGATGATCCAGCGATCAGCCAGGGACAGCTCGTAGGCTTCGCCGTTCTGGCCGCAGTCTTCGCCCTTGTCGAGCACGTAGCGCGCGGCGTTCCAGATCTTGTTGCAGAAGTTGCGATAGCCTTCGACGCGGCCCATGTCGAACTTGATGTCACGACCGGTGGACGCCAGCGAGCAGAAGGTGAAACGCAGGGCATCGGTACCGTAGCTGGCGATGCCTTCGGCGAACTCGGCGCGGGTCTGCTTCTCGATGGCTTTCTGCAGCTTGGGTTGCATCAGGCCGGTGGTGCGTTTGTGCACCAGGTCTTCGAGTTCGATGCCGTCGATGATATCCAGCGGGTCAAGGACGTTGCCCTTGGACTTGGACATCTTCTGGCCCTGGCCATCACGCACCAGGCCGTGGACGTAGACGGTCTTGAACGGTACCTGCGGGGTGCCGTCCTCGTTCTTCACCAGGTGCATGGTCAGCATGATCATCCGGGCGACCCAGAAGAAAATGATGTCGAAACCGGTCACCAGCACGTCGGTGGGGTGAAAGGTCTTGAGGAAGTCGGTCTGCTCCGGCCAGCCCAGGGTGGAGAAGGTCCACAGGCCCGAGCTGAACCAGGTGTCGAGGACGTCGTTGTCCTGTTGCAGCGCAACGTCCGGGCCGAGGTTGTGCTTGGCCCGGACTTCGGCTTCGTCGCGACCGACATAGACCTTGCCCGACTCGTCGTACCAGGCCGGAATCCGATGGCCCCACCACAGCTGGCGGCTGATGCACCAGTCCTGGATATCGCGCATCCAGGAGAAGTACATGTTTTCGTATTGCTTGGGCACGAAGGCGATGCGGCCGTCTTCCACGGCGGCAATGGCCGGTTCGGCCAGGGGCTTGGTCGACACGTACCACTGGTCGGTCAGCCACGGCTCGATGATGGTCCCGGAGCGGTCGCCCTTCGGCACTTTCAGGCCGTGGTCGTCAACGCTGACCAGCAGGCCGGCGGCGTCGAAGGCGGCAACGATCTGCTTGCGCGCTTCGAAACGGTCGAGGCCGACGTATTCGGCCGGGATCTTGCCGTCGATGCTGTCGTTCAGCGTGCCGTCGAGGTTGAACACCTGGCAGGCCGGGAGAATGGCCGCGTTCTTGTCGAAGACGTTGAGCAGCGGCAGGTTGTGGCGCTTGCCGACTTCGTAGTCGTTGAAATCGTGGGCCGGGGTGATTTTCACGCAACCGGTGCCGAATTCAGGATCGCAATAATCGTCGGCGATGATCGGGATACGACGGCCGACCAGCGGCAGCTCGATAAACTTGCCGATCAGGGCCTTGTAGCGCTCGTCTTCCGGGTTTACCGCCACGGCCGAGTCGCCGAGCATGGTTTCCGGACGGGTGGTGGCGACGATCAGGTGATCCAGGCCGTCGGCGGTCTTGGCGCCGTCAGCCAGTGGATAACGCAGGTTCCAGAGGAAACCTTTCTCGTCGTGGTTTTCCACTTCGAGGTCGGAGATCGCCGTGTGCAGCTTGGTGTCCCAGTTGACCAGGCGCTTGCCGCGATAGATCAGGCCATCTTCGTGCAGGCGCACGAAGGCTTCCTTGACCGCTTCCGAGAGGCCGTCGTCCATGGTGAAGCGCTCGCGGCTCCAGTCCACGGACGAGCCCAGGCGACGGATCTGGCGGCTGATGTTGCCGCCGGACTGATCCTTCCATTCCCAGACCTTTTCGAGGAATTTCTCGCGGCCCAGGTCATGGCGATTCTGGCCCTGGGCTTCGAGTTGGCGTTCCACCAGCATCTGCGTGGCGATCCCGGCGTGGTCGGTGCCCGGCTGCCACAGGGTGTTGCGACCCTGCATGCGACGGAAACGGATCAGGGCGTCCATGATCGCGTTATTGAAACCGTGGCCCATGTGCAGGCTGCCGGTGACGTTCGGCGGCGGGATCATGATGGTGTAGGCGTCGCCGGTACCTTGCGGGGCGAAATAATTCTCGGACTCCCAGGTCTGGTACCAGGAAGTTTCAATGGCGTGCGGCTGGTAGGTCTTATCCATGCGCGGCGGGACCCTTAGGCATTAATTCAGGAAAGCCGACAAGTATAACGGGGATATGGCGCGGGGCGTAGAGCGAGGTGAGCGCCGGTGGCACAAAAATGCCCGCTGGCGCAGACAGGGCTCGGGTGAGGCGTCGTGTCAGGAAGGATACTGGCTGAGCAGGCGTTCCATGCGCGCGTCCAGGCGACGCTTGATCTCGGTTTCGATATGCGGGGCGAAGTCGTCGATCACGTCCTGCATGATCAGTTGCGCGGCGGCGCGCAGTTCGCTGTCCAGGTGCAGCAGGGCGTCCTGGCTCTTGTTCTTGCTCGGCTCGGCGGCGACGGCCACGGGGGCCGGTTCAGGCTTGACGACGGGCGCAACGACAGCTTCGGGCTGCACCTCGACCTTGGTTTTATTACCCACCATGTCGAACAGCAGGGGGATCTGTCCTTCGCTGGCGACCGTTTCGGTCAGCAGCGGCGGTTGCAGGGTGTCATCGCCCAGCAACTTGCGGATCGATTCGAGCTCGTCCAGCAAGGGCGCGGCTTTTTGTGTTTGTTTTGGAGTGTCCATCGGGGTGCTCAAAGTCGCTGTAGACGGTGATCTTGCAGAGGATAGCCCTGTTCGCGGTAGAAGCGGAAACTCTCCCGCGCCGCTTGACGAATCGCCGGGTCTTCCACCACCACTTCGGCCACACGGGCAAAGCGCGATGCAAACGACGGTACCTTCATATCGAGGTTCACCAGCAGGTCCTGATGGGGGCCGGGGTCTTCGCCCAGTCCCAGCACCACGGTGCCTTCCGGCTCGCTTTCCGCCGGGCCGTGGGGAACGAAACTCTCGCCCTTGAACTGCCACAGGCGGGCATCGAGATCGTCGCGCTGGGCACTGTCGCTGCAATGCAGGTAGACCTTGTGCCCCAGGCGCCAGGCCTTTTCGGTCAGCTTGCAGGCAAAGTCCAGGCGCGCCGAAGGGTCCGCACTGGGAAGGATATAGAAGTCGACTTGGGTCATAGGGGATTCCGGATTCCGGGCAGCGTCATTGACCGACGCCACCCGGCAGGCTCAGGTTCAGGCCTTGGCGCGGTCCAGCAGGTACTGGGTCAGCAGGGGCACCGGACGGCCGGTGGCGCCCTTGTCCTTGCCGCCGCTGGTCCAGGCGGTGCCGGCGATGTCCAGGTGGGCCCAGTTGAACTGTTTGGCGAAGCGCGACAGGAAGCACGCCGCGGTGATGGTCCCGGCTTTCGGCCCGCCGATGTTGGCGATGTCGGCGAACGGGCTGTCCAGCTGTTCCTGGTACTCGTCGAACAGCGGCAGTTGCCAGGCGCGGTCATCGGCTTGGCGGCCGGCGCTGAGCAGTTGCTCGATCAGTTCGTCGTTGTTGCCCAGCAGGCCCGAGGTGTGGGCGCCGAGGGCGACGACGCAGGCGCCGGTCAGGGTGGCGATATCGATCACCGCCTGGGGCTTGAAGCGTTCGGCGTAGGTCAGGGCGTCGCACAGCACCAGGCGGCCTTCGGCGTCGGTGTTGAGGATTTCCACGGTCTGGCCGCTGAGGGTGGTGACGATGTCGCCCGGACGGGTCGCGCCGCCGCTCGGCATGTTCTCGGCACAGGCCAGGATGCACACCAGGTTGATCGGCAGTTGCAGGGCGAGCACGGCGTGCAGGGTGCCGAATACGCTGGCGGCACCGCCCATGTCGTATTTCATCTCATCCATGCCCAGGCCCGGCTTGAGGCTGATACCGCCGGTGTCGAAGGTGATGCCCTTGCCGACCAGGGCAAACGGCTTCTCGGATTTCTTGCCGCCGTTGTATTGCATGACGATCAGGCGTGGCGGCTGGTCGCTGCCCTGGCCCACGGCGTAGAACGAGCCCATGCCCAGTTCCTTGATCTTCTTCTCGTCAAGGACCTCGACCTTCAGGCCTTTGTTCGCCTTGCCGAGGTTCTTCGCCTGTTCGGCGAGGTAGCTCGGGTGGCAGATGTTCGGTGGCAGGTTGCCCAGGTCGCGGGTGAATGCCATGCCGCCGGCGATGGCGCGGGCGTGGCTGACGGCGCGTTCGACTTCGGCTTGCGCGGCCTTGATGGTCACCAGGGTGATTTTCTTCAGGGCGCGGGGTTCGGCCTTCTGGCTCTTGAACTGGTCGAAGCTGTATTCACCGTCCAGCAGGCTTTCGGCCAGCAGGCGGGTCTTGCCGTAGCTGTCGCGGCCCTTGACCACGACTTCATCGAGGGCAAGCACGGCATCGCTGCCGCCCAGGCCCTTGAGGGTGGCGAGGATCGCGGCAACGGCTTTGCGGAACGGCCGGTCACCGAGTTCGGCGTCCTTGCCCACGCCCACCAGCAGCACACGTTCGGCCTTGAGGTTGGGCAGGCTTTGCAGCAGCAGGGTCTGGCCGACCTTGCCGGCCAGGTCGCCGCGCTTGAGGATGGCGCTGATGGCGCCGCCGCTGAGTTCATCGACTTTGCTGGCGACCGCGCCGAGTGTCCGGCCTTCGCCGACGGCGATTACCAGGGTGGCGGTTTTCAACGTTTCTGGGCTGACGCTTTTTACAACCAGTTCCATGTCCGGGTCCCTGAATATTAAGGTCAAAGGGCGCAGAGACAGCTCTGCACCGGGGCGAAGCGACGCAAGGGCGTGGTCTTCGGCAAAGGCCGCAGTTTGAACCTCGGCGCTGGCCGGGGGCAAGTCCCAATACCGATCATCGGTGGCCCCCACAGTGACCTTTGGCCGCTCCCGGGGCCGGGGCTTGCGCATGCGCAGTGACAGGCGCGGTCAATCACAGGATAATGCGCCTCTTTTTAGACGGCCCGCCGTGGCGAGCCCTCTGTCGGTGCCTATGTTTGCTTGTTCGGCCACCTTAGCCTGACAACCCTGGAGTGTCTGGTTTGATTGTTTTTCGTTATCTGTCCCGCGAAGTCTTGATCACCTTGAGTGCGGTAAGCGCCGTGTTGCTGGTCATCACCATGAGCGGACGCTTCGTCAAGTTCCTTGCCCAGGCCGCCTCGGGTCAACTGGACCCGGGCTCGCTGTTCCTGATCATGGGCTTCCGCCTGCCCGGTTTCCTCCAGCTGATCCTGCCGCTGGGGCTGTTCCTCGGGATTCTGCTGGCCTACGGCCGGCTCTATCTCGAAAGCGAAATGACCGTGCTGTCCGCCACCGGCATGAGCCAGCAGCGTCTGCTGGGCATGACCATGGCGCCGGCGCTGCTGGTGGCCTTGCTGGTGGCCTGGATCAGCCTGAGCCTGGCACCCAAGGGCGCCCTGCAATTCCAGTTGCTGCTCAACCAGCAGGACGCCATGACCGAATTCGACACCCTGGTGCCCGGCCGCTTCCAGGAGCTCAACGATGGCTCGCGGGTCACCTATACCGAGCAACTCTCCGATGACCGGGCGAACCTGGGCGGTGTGTTCATTTCGGAAAAACGCTTCGGTGTGAACAAGAAGGACCGGGGCATTTCCGTGCTGGTGGCCGAGAAAGGCCGCCAGGAAGTGCGCAAGGACGGCAATCGCTACCTGATCCTGGAAAACGGCTATCGCTACGACGGCAGCCCGGGGATGGCCGACTACCGGGCGATCAAGTACGAAACCTACGGTGTCATGCTGCCCAAGCCCGAGATCAGCGAAGAAGTCACCGATCGCGATGCGATGACCACCTCCAGCCTGTTCGGCAACCCGGACCTGAAGGCTGTCGCCGAATTGCAATGGCGGCTGTCGCTGCCCCTGCTGGTGTTTATCGTGACGCTGATGGCCGTGCCGCTGTCGCGGGTCAACCCGCGCCAGGGCCGTTTCCTCAAGCTGCTGCCGGCGATCCTTCTTTATATGGCCTACCTGACCATGCTGATTTCCGCCCGTGGCGCGCTGGAGAAAGGCAACTTGTCACCGCTGCTGGGCATGTGGTGGGTGCACGGCCTGTTCCTGGCCATCGGCCTGGCGCTGCTGTATTGGGAACCCCTGCGTTTGAAACTGGCGAGTCGTCGCACTGTGAAGGAGATGGCTCGTGGGTAAGCTCGATCGCTACATTGGTAGCAGTGTATTCATGGCGATCCTTGCCGTACTGGGGATCATCCTCGGGCTGGCCTCGCTGTTTGCCTTTATCGACGAGATGGGCAGCATCTCCGATACCTACACCCTGGGCGACGTACTGAGCTTCGTGGTGCTGACGGCGCCGCGCCGGGTCTACGACATGTTGCCGATGGCCGGCCTGATCGGCTGCCTGATCGGCCTCGGCAGCCTGGCCAGCAACAGCGAACTGACCATCATGCGCGCGGCGGGCGTCTCCGTCGGGCGCATCGTCTGGGCGGTGATGAAGCCGATGCTGCTGTTGATGCTGATCGGCGTGCTGGTCGGCGAGTACGTCGCCCCGGCCACCGAGAGCAAGGCCCAGGCGGCCAAGGCCCTGGCCCAGGGTTCGGGGGATGCGCAGAGTTCGCGCAACGGCCTCTGGCATCGTCAGGGTGACGAGTTCATCCATATCAACGCCGTGCAGCCCAATGGCCTGCTTTACGGTGTGACCCGCTATCACTTCGACAGCGAGCGCCACATGCTCTCGTCGAGCTTTGCCAAGAAGGCTCACTTCGACAAGGACCTCTGGACGCTGACGGACGTGACCACCACCTATTTCCGTGACGGTCGCACCGAAGTGATCAATGTGCCGGAAGAGGGCTGGGACGTGGCCTTGAGCCCGAACCTGCTGAGTACCGTGGTGATGGTGCCCGAGGCCCTGTCGATCAGCGGCCTGTGGAGCTATATCCACTACCTGGCGGACCAGGGCCTGGCGAATGGTCGTTACTGGCTGGCGTTCTGGGTCAAGGTCCTGCAACCGCTGGTGACGGCGGCACTGGTATTGATGGCGATTTCCTTCATCTTCGGCCCGCTGCGTTCGGTTACCCTGGGCCAACGGGTATTCACCGGCGTGCTGGTGGGCTTCACCTTCCGCATCGCCCAGGACCTGCTCGGGCCTTCGAGCCTGGTGTTCGGTTTCCCGCCGCTGCTGGCGGTGGTGGTGCCGGCGGCGATCTGTGCGGTGGCCGGTGTCTGGCTGTTGCGTCGAGCCGGATGATGAAGCGATCGAGCGGTAAATGATCCACGGAAAAGCCTCTGTCCACTGACCGAGGCTTTTTTGTCCGTGCCGTCCGGCCTGTTCACGTGACGCCTTGGTCGCGCATCAGGTACAATTCCCGGCTATTTTTCGGCGGGCAGTCTGCCTGCAACCTTTTTGAGTGTTGATCCGTGAGTGATTTGAGTCATATCCGCAATTTCTCCATCATCGCCCACATTGACCATGGCAAGTCGACTCTGGCCGATCGCTTCATCCAGATGTGCGGCGGCCTTGCCGAGCGCGAGATGGAAGCACAGGTGCTGGATTCCATGGACCTGGAGCGCGAGCGCGGGATCACCATCAAGGCCCATAGCGTTACCCTGTACTACAAGGCTCGCGATGGCATCACCTACCAGCTGAACTTCATTGACACCCCCGGCCACGTCGACTTCACCTATGAAGTCAGCCGTTCCCTGGCGGCCTGTGAAGGTGCCTTGCTGGTGGTGGACGCCGGCCAGGGCGTCGAAGCCCAATCCGTTGCCAACTGCTACACCGCCATCGAGCAGGGCCTGGAAGTCATGCCGGTGCTGAACAAGATCGACCTGCCCCAGGCCGATCCGGACCGCGTGAAGGAAGAAATCGAGAAGATCATCGGTATCGACGCCACCGACGCCGTCACCTGCAGCGCCAAGACCGGCCTGGGTGTCGACGAAGTGCTCGAGCGCCTGGTGACCACCATTCCCGCGCCGACCGGCAATATCGAAGATCCGCTGCAAGCGTTGATCATCGACTCCTGGTTCGACAACTACCTGGGCGTCGTGTCCCTGGTGCGCGTGCGCCACGGCCGTGTGCGCAAGGGCGACAAGATCCTGGTCAAGTCCACCGGCAAGATGCACCTGGTGGACAGCGTCGGCGTGTTCAACCCGAAACACACCGCCACCGTCGACCTGAAGGCTGGCGAAGTGGGCTTTATCATCGCCGGTATCAAGGACATCCACGGCGCGCCGGTGGGTGACACCCTGACCCTGAGCACCACCCCTGACGTCGACGTGCTGCCGGGCTTCAAACGCATCCAGCCGCAGGTCTACGCCGGTCTGTTCCCGGTCAGCTCCGACGATTTCGAAGACTTCCGCGAAGCCCTGCAAAAGCTCACGCTGAACGATTCCTCGCTGCAGTACACCCCGGAAAGCTCCGACGCCCTGGGCTTCGGCTTCCGTTGCGGGTTCCTCGGCATGCTGCACATGGAGATCATCCAGGAGCGCCTGGAGCGCGAGTACGACCTGGACCTGATCACCACCGCGCCGACGGTAATCTTCGAGCTGCTGCTCAAGAACGGTGAAACCATTTACGTCGACAACCCGTCCAAGCTGCCGGACCTGTCGGCCATCGAGGATATGCGCGAACCGATCGTGCGGGCCAATATCCTTGTACCGCAGGAGCACCTGGGCAACGTCATTACCCTGTGTATCGAGAAACGTGGCATCCAGCACGACATGCTGTTCCTCGGTTCCCAGGTGCAGGTGACCTACGATTTGCCGATGAACGAAGTGGTCCTGGACTTCTTTGACCGTCTCAAATCCACCAGTCGCGGCTATGCTTCGCTGGACTACCATTTTGATCGTTACCAGTCGGCCAACCTGGTCAAGCTGGATGTACTGATCAACGGTGAAAAGGTCGACGCCCTGGCGCTGATCGTGCATCGTGATAACGCGCATTACAAAGGTCGTGCGTTGACCGAGAAGATGAAAGAACTGATTCCTCGTCAGATGTTCGACGTTGCCATCCAGGCCGCCATTGGCGGGCAGATCGTGGCGCGGACAACCGTCAAGGCCCTCAGAAAGAACGTACTGGCCAAATGCTATGGCGGCGACGTCAGCCGTAAGCGCAAGCTGTTGGAAAAGCAGAAGGCCGGTAAGAAACGCATGAAGCAAGTGGGCAACGTGGAAATTCCACAGGAAGCCTTCCTTGCAGTGCTCAGGTTGGATAGTTAGGTCCTATGTCACTAAATTTCCCGCTGTTGCTGGTCATCGCCGTCGCCGTCTGTGGTGTCTTGGCGTTGTTCGATCTGATCTTTCTGGCGCCTCGTCGGCGTTCCGCTATCGCGGCCTATCAGGGCAGCGTGACGCAGCCCGATGGCGAGGTGGTCGAAAAGCTGAGCAAGGAGCCTTTGCTGGTTGAATACGGCAAATCCTTCTTCCCTGTGTTGTTCATCGTGCTGGTGCTGCGTTCGTTCCTGGTGGAGCCGTTCCAGATTCCGTCCGGCTCGATGAAGCCGACCCTGGATGTCGGCGACTTCATCCTGGTGAACAAGTTTTCCTACGGGATCCGTTTGCCGGTGATCGACATGAAGGTCATCCAGGTCGGTGATCCGCAGCGCGGCGATGTGATGGTGTTCCGCTACCCGAGCGACCCCAACGTCAACTACATCAAGCGTGTAGTCGGCCTGCCGGGCGACGTGGTGCGCTACACCACTGACAAGAAGCTGTTCGTCAACGGCCAGCCGGTGGCCGAACAGCTGGTCGGCGCCGAGCCGGGCATGCTGGGCAGCGCCGAGCTCTACAAGGAGCAACTGGGCGCCGCCGAGCACCTGATCCGCAAGGAGATGGGCCGCTACCGCGCGCCGCCTGATCACGAGTGGACGGTCCCCGCGGGCCACTACTTCATGATGGGCGACAACCGCGACAACTCCAACGACAGCCGCTACTGGGATGACCCGAACATTCCCAAGGAGCTGCTGGGCATGGTTCCCGACGAGAACATCGTCGGCAAGGCCTTTGCGGTCTGGATGAGCTGGCCCGAACCGAAACTCAGCCACTTCCCGAATTTTTCCCGGGTCGGTCTGATCAAGTAACCAAACCCGGCGCTGTGAACACAGCGCCGAGTGCTTTTTCAGGTGCCGCAGTACCATGAAGATGACCTCTGCTCGCTCGCAAAAAGGCCTGTCGTTTTTTGGCTGGTTGCTGACCCTGGCGTTGGTGGCCTTTGCCGCCAGTGTGGCGCTGAAGGTGGTCCCGCATTACCTCGACTATCTGTCGATGAAGAGAATCATCATGTCGGTGGAAACCGACAAGGCGGCGGATATCACCACCGTCAACGACTTTTATACCCACGTTACCCGCGGCATGCAGGTCAACAGTATTCAGGATTTGGATTTGAACAAGGTGTTAAGCGTGACGTTGGAGGACAACCGGTTCCTCGCGCACTTGAAATATGAGCAGCGTGATCCGCTGATCCAGAACATCGATCTGGTGGTCAAGTTCGACCACGAATTCAGCGTGGCCAAACCGTGAGCGTGTCTTTAAGTCGTCTCGAGCGCCAGCTCGGCTATACCTTCAAGGATCAGGAGCTGATGCTCCTGGCCCTGACTCACCGCAGTTTTGCCGGGCGCAACAACGAACGCCTGGAATTCCTCGGTGATGCCATTCTCAACTTCGTCGCCGGTGAAGCGCTGTTCGAGCGTTTTCCCCAGGCTCGCGAAGGCCAGTTGTCGCGTTTGCGCGCGCGCCTGGTGAAAGGTGAAACACTGGCGGTACTGGCTCGTGGTTTCGAGTTGGGCGAGTACCTGCGCCTGGGTTCCGGCGAATTGAAGAGCGGTGGTTTTCGCCGTGAATCGATTCTCGCCGACGCCCTGGAAGCCCTGATCGGCGCCATTTACCTGGATGCCGGCATGGAAGCGGCACGGGACCGGGTGTTGGCCTGGCTGACCTCGGAGTTCGACAGCCTGACGCTGGTGGACACCAACAAGGACCCCAAGACCCGGCTGCAGGAGTTTCTCCAGTCCCGGGCCTGCGACCTGCCGCGTTACGAAGTGGTGGATATCCAGGGTGAGCCGCATTGCCGGACGTTCTTCGTCGAGTGCGAGATCTCCCTATTGAATGAAAAAAGCCGAGGACAGGGCGTGAGCCGTCGTATTGCCGAACAGGTAGCGGCCGCATCAGCCCTGATTGCCCTGGGCGTGGAGAATGGTAATGACTGATTCAACGGCAACACGCTGCGGCTACGTCGCCATCGTCGGCCGGCCGAACGTGGGCAAGTCCACGCTGCTGAACCATATCCTCGGGCAGAAACTGGCGATCACCTCGCGCAAGCCCCAGACCACTCGTCACAACATGCTCGGGATCAAGACCGAAGGCACCGTGCAGGCGGTCTACGTGGATACCCCCGGTATGCACAAGGGCGGCGAAAAGGCCCTGAACCGCTACATGAACAAGACCGCTTCGGCGGCGTTGAAAGACGTCGACGTGGTGATCTTCGTGGTGGATCGGACCCGCTGGACCGACGAGGACCAGATGGTCCTGGAACGCATCCAGTACGTCGAAGGCCCGGTGATCGTGGCCTTGAACAAGACCGACCGGATCGAGGACAAGGCTGAGCTGATGCCGCACCTGACCTGGTTGCAGGAACAGCTGCCCAAGGCGCAGATCGTGCCGATCTCGGCGCAGCACGGGCATAACCTTGAGCACCTGGAAAGCCTGATCGCCGCGCACCTGCCGGAAAACGAGCACTTTTTCCCGGAAGACCAGATCACCGACCGCAGCAGCCGTTTCCTGGCGGCGGAACTGGTGCGTGAGAAAATCATGCGGCAGATGGGCGCCGAGCTGCCTTACCAGATCACCGTGGAAATCGAAGAATTCAAGCAGCAGGGCAAGACCCTGCATATCCATGCGCTGATCCTCGTCGAACGTGACGGCCAGAAGAAGATCATCATTGGCGACAAGGGCGAGCGCATCAAGCGCATCGGCACCGAGGCGCGCAAGGATATGGAACTGCTGTTCGATTCGAAGATCATGCTCAACCTGTGGGTCAAGGTGAAAGGCGGCTGGTCCGATGACGAGCGTGCACTGCGTTCGCTGGGTTACGGCGACCTGTAACACGCCATCTTGTGGCTAACGCGGTCTTGTGGCGAGCGGGCTTGCCCGCGTTGGGGGGCGAAGCCCCCCCAAAACCAGGTACCTCGTTCTACCTGGCACACCGCGATCTCTGGTTTTAGGGCCGCTTCGCGGCCCAGCGCGGGCAAGCCCGCTCGCCACAATAAGTTTGCCTGCCAGAAGTAGTATTCCTTCAGAGACATTCATACGCCGATGTCCACCCAGCCACCTCCCGGCCAACCGGCCTACGTCCTGCACTCCCGTGCCTACCGCGAAAACAGCGCCTTGGTGGATTTCATCACCCCGCAAGGTCGGCTGCGTGCCGTGCTGCGCAGTGCGCGGGGCAAGGCCGGGACCCTGGCGCGGCCCTTCGTGCCCCTCGAAGTTGAATTTCGCGGTCGCGGCGAGCTGAAGAACGTCGGACGGATGGAAAGCGCCGGTGTCGCCACCTGGCTGGTTGGCGAGGCCCTGTTCAGCGGTCTCTACCTCAATGAGCTGTTGATCCGCCTGCTCCCCGCCGAAGACCCGCACCCCGCGGTCTTCGACCATTACGCCGCGACCTTGCTCGCCCTGGCCGAAGGCCGACCTCTCGAACCACTGCTGCGCTCCTTTGAATGGCGGCTGCTGGACGACCTCGGCTATGGTTTTTCCCTGGACCAGGATATTCACGGCGAACCGCTGGCGGCGGATGGCTTGTACCGCCTGCAAGTCGATGCCGGCCTGGAGCGGGTCTACCTGTTGCAACCGGGTCTGTTCCAGGGCACCGAGCTGCTGGCCATGGCCGAGGCCGACTGGACGGCGGTGGGCGCCTTGTCGGCGGCCAAGCGCCTGATGCGCCAGGCCCTGGCGGTGCACCTGGGCGGCAAGCCGCTGGTCAGTCGCGAGTTGTTTCGCAAGCCCTGAGGGCGGGCTCATTGGCGACAGGGCCGAGGTCTGGTTGGCGGCTTCAGTGATCCCCGGTGAACCCTCGACATCCACACTCGACACACAGAACTGGCCGTACAGGCCACGACTGACGTGTATGCTGTGCACCGAATCTTCCACTCTTCAGGAGTCTTTCCGTGAGCACCAGCACTCGTATCCTTCTCGGCGTGAACATCGACCACGTCGCCACCCTGCGTCAGGCCCGGGGCACGCGTTATCCCGATCCGGTCAAGGCTGCGCTGGATGCCGAAGAGGCGGGCGCCGATGGCATCACCGTGCACCTGCGTGAAGACCGCCGGCATATCCAGGAGCGCGATGTGCTGCTGCTCAAGGATGTGTTGCAGACGCGGATGAACTTCGAGATGGGCGTGACCGAAGAGATGATGGCGTTTGCCGAGCGCATTCGGCCGGCGCATATCTGCCTGGTGCCGGAAACCCGCCAGGAGCTGACCACCGAAGGCGGCCTTGACGTGGCGGGGCAGGAGGAGCGGATCAAGGCGGCGGTGGAGCGTCTGAGCAAGATCGGCAGCGAAGTGTCGCTGTTCATCGATGCCGACGAGCGTCAGATTGCCGCGGCCAAGCGTGTCGGTGCGCCGGCTATCGAATTGCACACCGGGCGTTATGCCGATGCCCATACACCGGCGGAAGTCGCCGAAGAGCTGAAGCGGATCGCCGATGGCGTGGCGTTTGGCGTGGCCCAGGGGCTGATCGTCAATGCCGGGCATGGCCTGCATTACCACAACGTCGAGGCGGTGGCGGCGATTCCGGGGATCAATGAGCTGAACATCGGTCACGCATTGGTGGCCCATGCGCTGTTCGTCGGATTCAAGGCCGCGGTGGTGGAGATGAAAGAGTTGATCCTGGCGGCGGCGCCGAAGGCTTGAGGCCCGGCCTCATCCTGACGGGCTGTACACCAAACCTGTAGGAGCAACTGTCTTGAC
>NZ_PHSU01000019.1 GCF_002814235.1 Pseudomonas sp. QS1027
CAGAAACGAATCGGGGACGTAAGGGTTCCGAATGAACGGAAACGGTAGGCACAGCACATTCAGTAGCTTTCCCATAATGCTCTCCTGGGGCGGGACAACGCTCGCCCCATAGGGCGAGAATCCCTATGGATGGATGTGGGGTTGAAACCGTGGTCAGGAGCCGCGGAGGGCACCCAACATCAATGGAGCCGCGTGACGACGATCAGCCGCACGAACGCATGTGGCCTGTTCGTAGCCGGAGCCGCAGAGTGAGGTATCTGTCTTGCCGACCTGACGACAGATCAGTGGCCTGACAGAAGGTGTTGGGTGGGCATGGTCGACAAGCACCACGCCCATGAAGTGAAGGCCGATTAGCAGCGGGCATCGCAGCGAGCCGGTGTTCGATCAGCGTGTCAGTTTCTGCGCTGACGGAGTAAAGACCGAGCCGTTGAGGCTCTTTGCAGTAGCTATTGGGCATGGTGATTCTCCTGGTCCATGAAGGGGAACGCGGAGAGCACTTCGCCCGGCGGGGAAGGATTCCCCGCGTGGGTGGGTACAACGGATGGTGTTACGCCAGGTACTTGAGTCCAGAAGTGACCAAGCCGGAAGATACACCGGCTGCGGCGCCTATGATCAACAAGAGACGTATCGTCAGGTTTTTGCTCAAGGTATCCACCTTTGCAGCTCTGCATTGCAATCCACGGACCGGAATGGGGGCTATCAGTATACTGAAGTCTTCATTCCCCAATATGCCCGAACAGCATGTTGAGACTGGTAGGACGCGGTGTATGGGATTTACGATCGTCCAAGAGTCGCTACACTTCCCGCTCTCTGTTTTGGACCCCGCTATGAATCTCTCTGACGTCGTTCTAGTGCTGCTCTTGGCCGCACGTATTCATGGTACGGATGAAGCGGTGAGGGCATCAGCCAAGAGCTGCGTGAAGAAGTTGCCACGGTCTAAGCGCGACCTGATCTACAACGTGATCAACAGCCGCAGCCCCATGGAACTGATCGCCCTTCTAGCTGAAAACCTCGACGATTGAACAGCGAAACGCTTGATTCGTTTTCCTGATTCAGTAGATGACATCACCGTGACCTAATTGGCTGAAATTCAGCAAAGCCCCCCTGCGGGAGGATTCCCAGCAGGGGCAGGTGGAACCCACTCAACAAGCAGAAGGCATCAGCGGACCGACGAAATCTGGTCTTGCAGGGTCAACACTCTTGGGCCTGGTACGGCGCTCAGGAGGCGCCTTTTGGACCAGTCGAGTGTTTGCCGCATACCAGTGATTCAGGTCGATGCCTTTGATGCGAACCATTGCTGGCAGGCGATCCATTTGACGAACCAGACAATCTGGGACGCAGGGAGGTGGTAGCTGAATTGGAAGGCTAGCCTTGGGTTGGGTGACAGGCAATACACTCGTTGATTTCACTGCACTCAGGAATTCCCGTGTGACAGTGCCGAGTGTGAAGCCAATGTTGTAGCTGAGTGTGGACATGGTGTTCCTCCCGCAGAACAGGGTGCGGAGAAAACACTGTCCCCTAGGGGAGGTGATTCCCCGTTAGGTGAGTTGCATCAGGTTTCTATCGACGGTTGTCGTTTAGATGAAGACGTGGGCAAGAGTCCATCTGGTCGCAGGCAGCCTCCAGCCACGGGGCCGAAAGGCGCCCGGGGAGGGCGCCTTGATAAGGGTTACATCAGCCCCTGTTGGGTCATGGACAATGGATCACCGGCACCAACAATGATGTGGTCCAGCAACACCACATCAATTAGCGCCAGGGCCTTACGTAGTCGTTGGGTCAGTATGCGATCAGCCTGACTGGGTGTGGTGCACCCCGAAGGATGATTGTGAGCTGCGATGACCGCTGAGGCATTGTGGGCAATTGCACGCTTGACCACCTGCCTGGGATGAACACTGGTTTGATCAATGTCTCCTTGAAACAGTATTTCAAACGCGAGGACTTGGTGTTTGGTGTCCAGGAAAAGGATGGAAAAGACCTCGCGGTCCATCCCGGCCAGTTTCAGCTTGAGGAAGCGGCCGACCTCTGGTGGGTTCTCGAGCTTAGGGCCCCGAGTAAATAGCCGCCGATCCAGAATCCGCATGGCCTTTTCGATCAACACATCTTCCTGGGCTGGGCTTAGTGCAGCTAGAGCCTGCATGTCGCTTGGGGTGTGGGTAGAACTCATGACGTCGACCTCTGTTTCCAATCATGGAGGCACGCCATCCCCGAGGGACGCGTATGCCCCCGAAGGTGAAAGAAGGCGCCGGTCAGGGCGCCTGGGTGATGGATCAGACCGCGTGGTGCGCGACCGTTGCAGCTTCCGTGATGTCGGTTAGATCACCGATATCGCTGGAGGCAGAGCCATAGGCAGTCTCTGGTGCATTTGTTGTATCTAGCGGATTGGATGTCTGCGCTGCATTCGCCGAATCGACGTCTGATTCCTCTTCCTTGGGCGCGTGGTACACCACTTCACCATCGATTTTGATCAAGGACAGAGAAAGTAAATTGCTTATCAGTCTGGTATCCGGCTGACCTCTGAACTCACCTGTCTGATGGGTGAAAGACCTGGTCCAAAGGCCGCTGAGTTTGAAGCATGCCACGACGGTCTGACCTGAGTTGATCTCTTGTGCGCAGTGGCTGATGAGCTGTTTGGCCTCGGTACCGACCACGGTGCAACTAAAGTACCTGTATTCGACTTTGTCGGCAGGGCCCATGAGCACGGTAACGGAAACCTTCAGGTACGATTGTTTATGATATGTGATCGTGCTGACATTGTTGAGATAGCCGATGCAGTCAAGGTACATGTTGAAATGCTTTTTTTCTTCAGCAACGGGTTGAGTTTGAGTCGTCATGAGTGTCTCCAATTTCAATAGGAAAATGGGGAAACACTCATCCCCAGGGGGAAAGTGATTCCCCATTGGGTGGTGGTGCAGTAGGCATTCGGCCGTCAAAGGCACTGACGACTGACCGCGATGATGAATGCGAGAGCGGTCCGGTGGTGATCAACGCGATCATCGCGTCGTAGCCTTTTAGATCCGGGCTACCTGGGCATGTTGCCGACAACGTCAGCAGGACACCCCTTCAGCATGAGAAAAAGAACCCTAGTTGGTCTAGTCCTCCCTTTCAGACGGGGTATGTCGGATATTTCAACTTGAGCGCCGTCAGCTTGGCGAAGCATCCCGTGTCGTGCCACTTCCCATGCTTCCTCTGGTTGATACACCTCAGCTCTACCTTCGAGAAATAAATGCAGTGGGACGTAATCCTGTTTTCCTCTGGAACCCTGCGTACCAAAAAGGGCATAAAAAGGAGAGGCGAAACGGAAGGGACTAAGGGAAGCAGAACAGAAGGGCAAAGGGCTTACCCGAAAAAGGTCATCCGTGCACTGAACAGCCAAAAGGCTCCCTCAAACCACACGGATGGCAGGCTGAATGTTCTGGCGAGCCTCCCGAATGGTTTCGATTGTTGGATGAGAACAGCCCAATGGACATGAGTCGCCCCGAGGCCAGTGCCCCTTCCACCGTCGAGACAACTCCATTACCTGCCCGAAGCGCACGGCAATATCGAAGCCCTCGGCAACCAGGTCACCCAGTTGATCGCGAACGATGAGTTCAAGCGACAGCTCCGGATAAAGGTCCAGAAAAGTGGCCAGTTGAGGCGCCAGCATTCGTCGGGAAAAATAAGCGTCGACGTTGACGCGCAATCGACCGCGGACGGCGGTGGAGGCTCCAGAGGCCAGGTTGACCGCATCACCGATCCCGGACAACAAGGGGCTGATTTCTCCGTACAGTCGCCGTCCTTCGTCCGTCAGCGTGACGGATCGGGTGGTTCGGTCAAACAAGCGCACGCCGATGCTTGATTCCAGCCGCCCGACGGCGCGGCTGATACCCGAAGGGGACATGCCCAGCGCTTCCGCCGCCCGCGCAAAGCTGCCGCTGTGAACGATCGCGGCAAGGACGCTGATGTTGGAAAGCAGGCGGCCATCGAAACTCATCTGATTGTCGACTCATGCTTAAAGGTCACTGAACATGTGGTAGAGCAGGCATTCTGTCAATGGACTGCTCCCTCGAGTCCTACCCCGGAATAAACATCGACACGGCTGCCGCCCCCATGACGGCTGTCGCCACCCAGCCCAGGACAATCAACGGCCGACTCGCGGTGAAGTCGCCCATCACCGATTTCTTCGACACCAGCATGATGATGACCACCATCAGCGGCACCGCTACGACCCCGTTGATCACGGCACTCCAGAACAGCGCCTTCATGGGGCTGATGGGCGAGTACTGGATGGCCAGGGCGAGGAGCACGCTGATGGTGATGATGCTGTAGAACCCCCGGGCGTCGCGCACTTTGCGTTCGAGGCCTTCGTTCCAGCCCAGTGCCTCGGAAAGGGCATAGGCGCCAGATCCCGCCAGCACCGGCACGCCGATCATGCCGACGCCGAGTATGCCGAGGGCGAAGATCAGGTAGGCGAAGTCACCCGCCAGGGGGCGCAGGGCGCTGGCGGCTTGCGCCGCGGTGTTGATGTCGGTCACGCCGGCCACATTCAGGGTCACGGCCGTGGCGAGAATGATGAAGTAGGCGGTGATGTTGGAATAGAACATGCCGCTCCAGGTGTCCCAACGGATGCGCCGCAGCTCCTTGCGTGCGCTGCTCGGGTCTTGATTGAGCGGTGCACTGAGGGGCAGGGTTTGCATGTCCTCGACCTCTTCAGCGGTCTGCCAGAAAAACAGATAGGGGCTGATGGTCGTGCCGAAAAGCGCCACCACCACCGCGGCGGCGCTGGCGTCCGGGGTGAAGCGGGGCCAGACCGTGTGCAGGACGACCTGCTTCCACGGGATATGCACGGTAAACAGCACGGCGGCGTAAGCCAGCAGCGAAAGCGTCAGCCACTTCAGGAAAAACACGTAACGGTGATAAGGCACGAACAGCTGCAGTGCCAGCGTCCCGAACACGAAGACCGCGGTCATGAAGTGTCGGTTGGCGCCGCTGACCAGTTCCGCCACTTCCCCCATGACGGCCACGTCGGCGGCAATGTTCAGGGTATTGGCGATGAGCAGTAGCAGGACGACGCTCTGCAGCACAATCGGCGAAAAGGCCATTTTGATGTTGGCGGCGAGCCCTTTGCCGGTGACCCTGCCGAGGTTGGCGCACATCGATTGAACGGCGACCATCAGCGGGAAGGTCAGGGGCATCGTCCACAGCATGTTCAGGCCGAACTGAGCACCCGCCTGTGAATAGGTGGCGATGCCGCTGGGGTCATCGTCGGCTGCGCCAGTGATGAGTCCTGGCCCCAGTTTCGCCAGGGGATGCTCTTTCAGGCGTCCCCACAGCGCCCGAAAGCCATGGCCACGGGGAGCGCTTTCGACGTCCATTCATACACCTCGATAGGGTTGCGACGGGCGGAGGGCGGATTGAGTGATGCCGTTGAAGGAGGATGCCATTCAACTATGACAAGCTTGGGCGTCATGGTTGCTTGCCACTATGAAACAATCTGGCATAAGGAGACTCTCATCCGAAGGCGAGGACTACAGTGAACATCGATACCCGCATCAAATTCCGCCATCTGCTGTGTTTTCTCGAAGTGGCACGCCAAGGCAGTCTGACACGTGCCTCGGACAAACTTGCGATCAGCCAGCCGGCGCTTTCCAAAACCCTCAAAGAGCTGGAAACCCTGCTGGCCACAACCCTGTTCTTGCGCAGTAAAAGCGGCGCGGTGTTGACTGAAGCCGGGGTGGCTTTTCTGCGTTATGCGGGGCCGAGCGTACAAGCGCTACGCGAGGGGGTGAACAGCCTGCGTTCCGGCGAGCATGAACCTGTCACCGCGAGGCTCGGCGTACTCTCCACCGTGGAAAGCCTGCTGGTACCGGAAGTCGTCTGCCGTTTGCATGCTCGACATCCTGCGCTGGTCGTCAGTGTGGTCACTGGGCCGAGCGCATACCTGCTGTCCCAACTGCGGGTCGGTGAGTTGGACCTGGTGGTCGGCCGCATGACCGAGAGTCCGCAGATTCTTGGGTTGGCATTCGAACATCTGTACAGCGAGTCCATGACCCTGGTGGTGCGTAATGGCCATCCGCTGCTGGCCGATTCGCGGGCGCCTAAAAATCTTGAAGACTACCCATTGGTGTTGCCGTTGGCGGGGACGACGATTCGCAAGTTCGCCGACAGTCTGTTTGTGCAGCACGGCATCAGCCCGCCAAGCCAGAGACTGGAAACCCTGTCATTAACCTTGAGCCGACGTTACGTGCAGTGCAGCCAGGCGATCTGGGTGGCGCCATTCGACGCTGTACGGCAAGACCTGAGTCGAGGTGAGTTGGTGGAGCTTGAGCTGGGGATTCGCGAGCCCGGCGGTTCGGTGGGGCTATGCAGCAATCCGGCGCTGCCGATGCCATTGGCGGCCCAGTGGTGTGTGGATGTGCTGCGTGAGGTTGGGCAGGAGTATCGAGATGGACGTTATCCATAACCAATTGGATATGGATGGGATGTTTGTTTTCAATGTTGCGTGAGGTGATATCGGGGGAAACTGGGCCATAGACTGCGACTCGGCAGCCTTTACCCATAAAAACAAGGAGACAGATATGTCTGATGTGGACAGCTCCCGCTTCGTCATTCGTGACCGCAATTGGCACCCCAAAGCCCTGACGCCTGATTACAAAACCTCTATTCTTCGTTCCCCGCGCCAGGCCCTGGTGAGCATTCCCCAGTCCCTGTCGGAAACCAGCGGCCCAGACTTTTCCCACCTGAAGATGGGACAGCACGACAATGATCTGCTGCTGAATTTCAACAATGGCGGCTTACCGATCGGCGAACGCATCATCGTCGCCGGTCGCGTCTGTGACCAGTACGGCAAGCCGGTCCCGCATACCCTGGTGGAGATGTGGCAAGCCAATGCCGGTGGTCGCTACCGGCACAAGAAAGACAGCTACCTGGCGCCCATCGATCCGAATTTCGGTGGCGTTGGCCGGGCCCTGACCGACCGTGACGGTCATTACAGTTTCCGTACGGTCAAACCCGGCCCGTACCCGTGGCGCAACGGTCCCAACGACTGGCGTCCGGCGCATATCCACTTCTCCATCAGCGGCCCGTCGATTGCCACGCGCTTGATCACCCAGCTGTATTTCGAAGGCGATCCGCTTATCCCCATGTGCCCGATCGTCAAGTCGATCGCCAATCCGGAAGCGGTGCAGAGCCTGATTGCCAGGCTCGATATGAGCCTGGCCAATCCCATGGATTGCCTGGCTTATCGCTTTGATATCGTTCTGCGCGGCCAGCGCAAGACCCACTTCGAAAACCGCTGAGGAGGCACGCACATGCCCGTTCAACTTCTGCCTGAAACCCCTTCGCAAACCGCCGGTCCTTATGTGCATATCGGCCTGGCGCTGGAGGCTGCCGGCAACCCGCCCCGCGAGCAGGAAATCTGGAACGAGATGGCCAAACCCGGTGCGCCGGGCGAGCATATCCTGTTGATGGGCCATGTTTACGACGGTAATGGCCATCTGATTCGTGATTCGTTCCTGGAGTTCTGGCAGGCCAACCACGAAGGCATCTATGACAGCGATTACAACCTGGAAAAGCCCTTCAACAGCTTTGGCCGCACCGCGACCACGGATGTCGGCGAGTGGACGCTGAAAACCATCAAGCCCGGCATATTGAACAATGCCGCGGGTGTGCCCATGGCGGCGCACATCAATGTTTCTCTGTTTGCCCGTGGGATCAACATTCACTTGCAGACTCGCCTGTACTTCGACGACGAGGCCCAAGCCAATGCACTCGATCCGGTATTGAATCTGATCGAACAACCGCAACGCCGTGAAACCCTGGTTGCCAGGCGCTGCACGGTCGACGGCAAGCTGGCCTATCGTTTCGACATTCATGTCCAAGGCGAAGCGGAAACGGTGTTCTTCGACTTCTAAGGTTGTGGCTTGTGTGCGGTTGCAGGGCGCTTGTCGATGCAGGCGACCCGATAATAATAAGAAGAAGGAAATGTCTGTATGTCGTTATTAGCCCCTGTGCCTGTGATGGGCACGCTTGATGTTCAGTTGTTGATCAACACCAAGCCACTGTCCAGCTATCAATGGCGGGTGGTGCTCCTGTGTTTCCTGATCGTCTTTCTCGACGGCCTGGACACCGCGGCCATGGGTTTTATCGCCCCGGCCTTGAGCCAGGACTGGGGCATCGATCGCGCCAGCCTGGGACCGGTGATGAGTGCCGCGCTGATCGGCATGGTCTTCGGTGCCCTGGGCTCTGGCCCCTTGGCCGACCGTTTCGGGCGCAAGGTGGTGCTGGTGGTGGCGGTGTTTCTGTTTGGCGTGTTCAGTCTGATGTCGGCCTACAGCAGCAATATCGACCAACTCCTGGCCCTGCGTCTGTTGACCGGCCTGGGCCTGGGGGCGGCGATGCCCAATGCCACCACGCTGCTCTCCGAATACACCCCGGAGCGGCTCAAGTCGTTGCTGGTGACCAGCATGTTCTGCGGTTTCAATCTGGGCATGGCCTGCGGTGGGGTCGTCTCGGCGAAGCTGATTCCGCTACTGGGTTGGCACAGCCTGCTGATGCTCGGCGGGATCCTACCCCTGGTGCTGGCCGTGGTGCTGTTGTTCCGGTTGCCGGAGTCGGCACGCTTCCTGGTGGTGCGCAATCGCGGCGTGGAGCGGATTCGCCAGGTGCTGGCACCGATTGCGCCGCTGGACGTCGCGGCGGCCACCGGCTTCAGCGTGCCGGAACAGAGGGTGGTGCAGAGCCGCAACGTGCTGAAGGTGATTTTCTCCGGAGCTTATAGCACCGGTACCTTGCTGCTGTGGCTGACCTATTTCATGGGCTTGGTGATCGTCTACCTGTTGACCAGTTGGTTGCCGACCCTGATGCGTGACAGCGGCGCGAGCATGGAGCAATCGGCCTTTATCGGCGCGCTGTTCCAGTTCGGCGGTGTGCTCAGTGCGGTGGGTGTGGGCTGGGCGATGGATAAATTCAATCCACACAAGGTCATTGGCATTGCTTACTTGTTGGCCGGCGTCTTCGCCTGGCTGGTGGGGCAGAGCCTGGGCCATGTCAGCGTATTGGCCGTCTTGGTGCTGTTGGCCGGCATGTGCATCAACGGTGCGCAATCGGCGATGCCATCGCTGGCCGCGCGCTTCTATCCCACCCAGGGCCGCGCCACTGGCGTGTCGTGGATGCTCGGCATCGGTCGTTTCGGCGCGATCCTTGGAGCCTGGGCCGGGGCGACGTTATTGGGTCTGGGCTGGAACTTCGAGCAGGTGCTGACGGCCCTGGTGGTTCCGGCGGCATTGGCGACCCTCGCGGTCGTGATCAAGGGACTGGTCAGCCATGCGGACGCGACCTGAGAGTACCTCATTGATTTTCATGAATCCTGGAGCCGTGGTTTGAACAGATCGACAAATCAACTTTTCGATGCCTATTTCACCCAGCCGGCGATGCGGGCGATTTTTTCCGACCAGGGCCGGTTGCAGGGCATGCTGGATTTCGAAGCGGCCCTCGCGCGCGCCGAAGCCAGCGCCGGGCTGATTCCCCAAGAAGTGGTTGCCGATATCGAAGCGGCCTGTCGCGCACAGCTGTTTGATGTCGACGAATTGGCCATCGCCATCGGCAATGCCGGTAATTCGGCGATCCCGCTGGTCAAGGCGCTGGGCAAGAAGATTTCCGCGAGTAACCCAACCGCTGAGCGCTATGTGCATTTGGGGGCCACCAGTCAAGATGTGATGGACAGCGGCCTGGTGCTGCAGCTGCGTTCAGCTATAGAGCTGTTGGAACGTGATCTGGCACGTTTGGCCGATGCGCTCGCCGAGCAGGCCACGTGCTACGCGAACACGCCCCTGGCCGGACGTACCTGGCTGCAACAGGCGACACCCGTGACGCTGGGCATGAAGATCGCTGGTTGGCTGGACGCTATCACTCGCCATCGCCAGCGTCTCGCTGAAATCAAACCGCGTTTGCTGTGCCTGCAATTCGGCGGGGCTTCCGGCAGCCTGGCGGCCTTGGGCGATCAGGCTTTTGCGGTGGCCGAAGCCCTGGCCGATGAGTTGAAGCTGCACCTGCCTGACCAGCCTTGGCACACCCAGCGTGATCGCCTGGTGGAGTTCGCCAGCCTGCTGGGGCTGATCGCCGGCAGCCTGGGCAAAGTCGGACGCGATCTCAGTTTGCTGATGCAGACTGAGGCGGGCGAGGTCTTCGAGCCGGCCGCGCCGGGCAAGGGCGGCTCTTCGACCATGCCGCACAAGCGCAATCCGGTCGGCGCGGCGGTCATGATCGGCGCGGCAACCCGGGCGCCCGGGCTGGTGGCGACGATGTTCGCCGCAATGCCGCAGGAGCATGAGCGCAGCCTTGGCCTGTGGCACGCCGAATGGGAAACCTTGCCGGAGCTTTGTTGCCTGGTGTCCGGCTCGCTGCAACAGGCCTTGCAGGTGGTACCAGGACTGGAAGTCGACGCTGGGCGCATGTTGCAAAATCTGGAACTGACCAAAGGCCTGGTGTTGGCGGAAGCCGTGAGCATTGCCTTGTCCCAGCGTATCGGCCGCGATGCGGCGCATCATCTGATCGAACAATGCTGCCGCCGTGCGGTGGAGCAGGGCGAACACCTGCGCCAGGTGCTCGCTGCCGAACCGCAAGTGGCCGTGCAATTGTCTGCCGAGACACTGGATCGCCTGCTGGACCCGGCCCATTACCTGGGGCAGTCACAGCGCTGGGTCCAGCGCGCGCTGGCCGAGCATCATGCCTTCAAACCTTAGAAAAGGATCCTGCAATGGACGAACAACAACGTTATGAAGTCGGTATGAAAGTACGCCGCGAAGTACTCGGCGATGCCCACGTGGATCGTAGTCTGGAACATCTGACGCCGTTCAATGGCGAGTTCCAGGAGATGATTACCCGGCATGCCTGGGGCGATATCTGGACCCGCCCCGGTTTGCCACGGCACACCCGCAGCCTGATCACCATCGCCATGCTGATCGGCATGAACCGCGAAGGGGAGCTGTGCCTGCACTTGCGCGCTGCGAAAAACAACGGTGTGAGCCGCGACGAGATCAAGGAGGTGTTGATGCAGAGCGCGATCTATTGCGGCATTCCCGCTGCCAACGCTACCTTCCATCTGGCTGAGGCGGTTTGGGCGGAGATGGATACCCAGGCGTAAGCTCGTGGTCGTGTATCTCCGGCGCGACTGGAGCCGGCCCAGTCCCGGCGCCAGCCGCGGCGCCGGTGTTTATGCCTGATAGACCTTCTTCAGCAGCCTGAGCAGCTCTGCTCGTTCCTGGCTGTCGAGTGCGGAGGTGGAGTCCAGGTCGCTCTCGGCGGCGATCTGTTTCAGCTCTTTGAGCAGGGTCTCGCCGGCCTTGCTGAGAAAAATCCCGTAGGAACGCTTGTCCGGCTTGCAGCGCACCCGCACTGCCAGCGCCCGGCTTTCCAGTTTGTTCAGCAGCGGCACCACCTGGGGCGGTTCGATGGCCAGTGCCTTGGCCAGGTCGGCCTGCATCAGCCCGGGCGTCTGGTCGATGATCGCCAGGGCCGAGAACTGCGCCGGCCGCAAATCGTGGGTTGAGAGTCGCTCGATCAGGTTCTGGAACAGCTTCAACTGCGCCCGACGCATGGCATAACCGATCAGGTCGTCCAGGGCGGAGTCCAGTGGCGTTTGGGTTTCGGCGTTCTCGGCAAGGGGCTCGGGGGCGGCGGCAATCTTGGAAGACTTGGCCATTGCGGGATGGATCCTCAGGCTGGCGGTTAAGAAGACTATCTAGTTTGCCGTGGTTGCTCGGGGATAGCCATGATCTCTTGCGGATGTCCAGGCGCCACAACCAGTTCAGGGTTAAAACGAATCAAGTTAATTTTATTAATGGTTAATTGACATAACTAATTTTCAGGTTTAGTTTTTACTCATCTTCAAGCCCAGAACAAGAGAGCCCGCCATGAGTAATTACGAAGGTCGCTGGACAACCGTCAAGGTCGAAATCGAGGAAGGCATTGCCTGGGTGATTCTCAATCGTCCGGAAAAACGCAATGCCATGAGCCCGACCCTGAACCGGGAAATGGTCGATGTGCTGGAGACCCTGGAGCAGGATCCTACTGCCGGGGTGCTGGTGCTGACCGGTGCCGGTGAAGCCTGGACCGCGGGTATGGATCTCAAGGAATACTTTCGCGAAGTGGACGCCGGCCCGGAGATCCTTCAGGAAAAAATCCGTCGCGAAGCCTCGCAATGGCAATGGAAGCTGCTGCGCATGTACACCAAGCCGACCATCGCAATGGTCAATGGCTGGTGCTTCGGTGGCGGCTTCAGCCCGTTGGTGGCCTGCGACCTGGCGATCTGCGCCGACGAGGCGACCTTCGGTCTCTCGGAAATCAACTGGGGCATCCCGCCGGGCAACCTGGTGAGTAAAGCCATGGCTGATACGGTGGGGCATCGCCAGTCGCTGTACTACATCATGACCGGCAAGACCTTTGGCGGGCAGAAAGCCGCCGAGATGGGCCTGGTCAACGAAAGTGTGCCGCTGGCGCAGCTGCGTGAAGTCACCGTGGCACTGGCGCGCAACCTGCTGGAGAAAAACCCGGTGGTCCTGAGAGCCGCCAAGCACGGATTCAAGCGCTGCCGCGAACTGACCTGGGAGCAGAACGAGGATTACCTGTACGCCAAGCTCGATCAGTCGCGCCTGCTGGATACCGAGGGCGGCCGCGAGCAGGGCATGAAGCAGTTTCTCGACGACAAGAGCATCAAGCCCGGCTTGCAGGCGTATAAGCGCTGAAACACGTGACGCACAGCCGGCGCATCCGGTTGTGCGCCGCGCTCATACCGCTTGAACGTATTCCCGATAATGACAATAAAGAGGAATCACCATGCTGGACGTGCCCCTGCTGATCGGCGGCCAGTCGTGCCCCGCCCGAGACGGTCGAACCTTCGAACGGCGTCATCCGGTGACCGGTGAGGTGGTGTCGCGGGTTGCCGCCGCCGCCCTGGAAGATGCCGACGCTGCCGTGGCTGCGGCCAAGGAGGCCTTCCCGACCTGGGCGGCCCTGGCTCCCAATGAACGACGCACCCGCCTGTTGCGTGCGGCGGAGCAGTTGCAGGCCCGCAGCGCGGAATTCATCGCGGCGGCCGGCGAGACCGGCGCCATGGCCAACTGGTATGGCTTCAATGTGCATCTGGCGGCCAATATGCTGCGTGAAGCCGCGTCCATGACCACCCAGATCAATGGCGAAGTCATTCCCTCCGATGTCCCCGGCAGCTTCGCCATGGCCCTGCGCCAACCGTGCGGCGTGGTATTGGGCATCGCCCCCTGGAATGCCCCGGTGATCCTCGCCACCCGGGCCATTGCCATGCCGTTGGCCTGTGGCAATACGGTGGTGCTCAAGGCGTCGGAACTGAGCCCGGCGGTGCATCGGTTGATTGGCCAGGTGTTACAGGACGCCGGCCTCGGTGATGGGGTGGTCAACGTCATCAGCAACGCGCCGCGGGATGCTGCCGCGATTGTCGAGCGGCTGATCGCCAACCCGGCGGTACGGCGAGTCAATTTCACCGGATCGACCCATGTCGGGCGCATCGTCGGCGAACTGTCGGCGCGTCATCTCAAGCCGGCGTTGCTGGAGCTGGGTGGCAAGGCTCCATTTCTGGTGCTGGCGGATGCCGACCTGGACGCGGCGGTGGAGGCCGCGGCCTTCGGCGCCTTCTTCAACCAGGGGCAGATCTGCATGTCCACCGAGCGTCTGGTCGTCGATGTCAAAGTCGCCGATGCCTTTGTCGCCCGGTTGGTGGCGAAGATCGCCACCTTGCCGGCGGGCAACCCCGACGCCGGGGATTGCGTACTCGGCTCCCTGGTGGACGCCAGTGCTGGCGAGCGCATCAAGTTGTTGATCGACGATGCCCTCGACAAGGGCGCCACTCTGCTCGCTGGCGGTCAATTGGAGGGCAGCATCTTGCAGCCGACCTTGCTTGACGGTGTCACCGATGCCATGCGCCTGTACCGCGAAGAGTCCTTTGGTCCGGTGGCCGTGGTGCTGCGGGGTGATGGCGATGAAGAACTGCTGCGCCTGGCCAACGATTCCGAGTTCGGCCTGTCGGCGGCGATCTTCAGCCGTGATACCGGTCGCGCCCTGGCTTTGGCCCAGCGGGTCGAATCGGGCATCTGTCATATCAACGGTCCGACCGTTCACGATGAGGCGCAGATGCCCTTCGGCGGGGTCAAGTCCAGCGGCTACGGCAGTTTTGGCGGCAGGGCGGCGATCGAGCATTTCACCCAATTGCGCTGGGTGACGTTGCAGAACGGACCTCGGCACTACCCGATCTGAGGAGGACAAACACATGAGTTCAGAATTCAGATCAGCGCCCCGGACCGAGGCCAGTACGCCGCGTTATCGCCAAGTGTCCATCGGCCATCCAGCGATCGAGGTCAGCGAAGAGCAGGGCATCCTGTCCATGCGCTCCCTTGAGCCCCTGGCCGAGTTGCCCAGGCGTTTGCTCGATCGCCTGGTGCATTGGGCCGAGGTACGTCCGCAACAGACCTTTATCGCGGCGCGTCAGGATGGCGGTGGCTGGCGGCGGGTGAGTTACGCCGAGATGCTGGCCAGTGTCCGTGCCATCGCCCAGGGTTTGTTGCCTTATGGTCTTTCGGCCGAGCGACCGCTGGCGATCCTCTCGGGCAACGATATCGAGCATCTGCAGCTTGCGCTGGGGGCCATGTACGCCGGTATTCCCTATTGCCCGATCTCTCCAGCCTATTCGTTGTTGTCGCAGGATTTCGCCAAGCTGCGGCATGTCTGCGATCTGTTGCAGCCGGGGTTGGTGTTCGTCAGTGATGTCGCCGCCTTCCAGCGCGCGATCGACGCCGTGTTACCGGTCGAGACGCCACTGATCAGTGTTCGTGGCGAGATGCCGGGGCGCCGGCAGAGCTGGTTTGCCAGCTTGCTGCAACAACCCGGCGGGGCCGAGGCCGAAGCGGCGTTTGCCGCCACCGGGCCCGACAGCATCGCCAAGTTTCTGTTTACCTCGGGTTCCACCAAGCTGCCCAAGGCGGTGGTTACCACCCAGCGCATGCTCTGCGCCAACCAGCAGATGCTGTTGCAGACTTTTCCGGTGTTCGGCGAAGAACCGCCGGTGCTGGTGGACTGGCTGCCGTGGAATCACACCTTTGGCGGTAGCCACAATGTCGGTATCGTGCTGTACAACGGCGGGACCTTTTACCTGGACGACGGCAAGCCCACCGTCCAGGGGATTGCCGAAACACTGCGCAACCTCAAGGACGTGTCGCCCACCGCTTACCTGACCGTGCCCAAGGGCTGGGAGGAACTGGTCAGCGCCCTAGAGCAGGACGCTGAGTTGCGCGAATGTTTCTTCTCGCGCATGAAGCTGTTCTTTTTCGCCGCCGCCGGATTGTCCCAGCGGATCTGGGACCGCCTGGACCGGGTTGCCGAAGCGCATTGTGGTGAACGTATTCGCATGATGGCCGGGCTTGGCATGACCGAGGCGGCGCCGTCCTGCACCTTCACCACCGGGCCGTTGTCCATGGCCGGGTACATCGGCTTGCCGGCGCCTGGTTGTGAGGTGCGCCTGGTGCCGGTGGATGGCAAGCTGGAGGGGCGTTTTCGCGGGCCGCACATCATGCCGGGTTACTGGCGCGCGCCGCAGCAGACCGCCGAAGTCTTCGATGAGCAGGGCTTCTACTGTTCCGGCGATGCCCTCAAGCTCGCGGATCCGCGAGACCCACAACTGGGCCTGATGTTCGACGGGCGGATTGCCGAGGATTTCAAGTTGTCCTCCGGGGTCTTTGTCAGTGTCGGCCCCTTGCGCAATCGCGCGGTGCTCGAAGGTTCGCCCTATGTACAGGACCTGGTGGTGGCCGCGCCGGATCGCGAGTGCCTGGGGGCGCTGGTCTTTCCCCGCTTGTATGAGTGTCGACGTCTGGCCGCTTTGAGTCCGCAGGCCAGCGATGTCGAGGTCCTGGCCAGCGTGCCTGTGCGCCTGTGGTTCAGCGACTGGCTGCAACGGCTCAACCGCGATGCCACCGGTAATGCCAGCCGCCTGGAATGGATCGCGTTGCTCGAAGAGCCCGCTTCCATCGACCGCGGTGAAATCACCGACAAGGGCTCGATCAATCAGCGTGCGGTGTTGCAGTGGCGCGCCGACAAGGTCGAAGCGCTGTATCGCGGCGAAGAGCCTTCCATCCTGCGTGCCGGGTCTCAACCGTGAACAGCGTGGGGCAGTATTCGAGCTTTCGCGATGTGGCGATTTTCGAAGCCCTGCGCACGCCCTGGGTCGATCTCGGCGGGGACTTGGCCCAGGTCTCGCCGATCGACCTGGGGATCAAGGTCGGGCGCGAGGTGCTGGCCCGCGCCGCTATCGATCCGACAGCGGTGGACAGCGTGCTTGCCGGTTCCATGGCCCAGGCCAGTTTCGATGCCTACCTGCTGCCCCGCCATATCGGCCTTTACAGTGGCGTGCCGCAAGGGATCCCGGCGCTGGCGGTGCAGCGCATCTGCGCCACCGGCTTCGAGCTCTTGCGGCAGGCCGCCAGGCAGTTGGACGATGGTGTGCAGTTGGCCCTGTGCGTGGCGGCTGAATCCATGTCGCGCAATCCGATTGCCGCCTATGCCCACCGCAACGGCTTCCGGCCCGGTGCCGCCGTGGAGTTCAAGGACTTTCTCTGGGAAGCGCTCTACGACCCGGCGCCAGGTCTGGACATGATTTCCACTGCCGACAACCTGGCCCAGCGTTATGGACTGAGTCGTGAGGTGGTGGATCGTTATGCGCTGGATAGTCATCAACTGGCGCTACAGGCTCAGGCGGACGGCTGGTTTACACCGGAGCTGGTGGCGCTGGGCAATGAACGCTTTGAGCTGGCCGGCTATCAGGCTCGGAGTATCCAGTTGCCACGAGGCGTGGACCGGGTGACTCGGGATAGTCATCCGCGGCCTACCGATCTGACGGACTTGAGCCGGTTGCGCTCGGTGCATGATGGCGGTGTGCAAACGGCCGGCAACAGTTGCGCGCTGGTCGATGGCGCGGCGGCGGCACTGGTGGGGCGAGCGTCTTCGGCTTGTCGTCCGGTGCTGGCCCATTTGCTGGCCAGTACCGTGGTGGGCGTGGCGCCGGAATTCATGGGCATAGGACCCGCGCCGGCGATCCAGTTGCTGCTGCAGCGCAGCGGGCTGGCCCTGGCCGATATCGACTTGCTGGAAATCAACGAGGCGCAGGCGGCCCAGGTGCTGGCCGTGGCCCAGGCGCTGGGGCTGGATGGCGACCGACTCAACCGACGGGGTGGTTCGATCGCCTTGGGCCACCCCTTGGCCGCCAGTGGTTTGCGTCTGGTGCTGAGCCTGGCCAGGCAGTTGCGCGAGGGTAATCTGCGTTATGGCATCGCGGCGGCGTGTGTCGGCGGCGGGCAGGGCATGGCTTTGCTGATCGAAAATCCCGAGTATCCAGGCTGAAGCAAGGCATCGCTGCCTTTGCCGGTACGCTGCCCGATCCGTAAACAGCGTCCTGCAGTCAGCCCAGAGCTTGCGTTACTATGGCAACCCACCTTTCTGGAAGTTGCCTGGATGAGTAAGCCCGGTCAAACGGTGCTGGTCGCGCTGCGCAAGATGATCGCCTCCGGCGAATTGGCGGCTGGCGAACGGCTGATGGAAAACCCCACGGCGGAGCTTTTCGGTGTTTCGCGGATGCCGGTGCGCATGGCGTTCCGCACGCTGGAGCAGGAAGGCCTGTTGGTGCGTTTTGGCGGGCGCGGGTTTCAGGTGCGCTCCGTCAACCCCGATGATATTGCCGGTGCGGTCGAAGTGCGGGGCGTGCTCGAAGGCCTGGCGGCGCGCCAGACTGCCGAGCGGGGGCTTTCGGACGAAGCACGGGCGAGCCTTGAACAGTGCCTGTCGCAAGGTGATCAACTGTTCGACAAGGGTTATGTGACCATCGAGGACCTTGAGGTCTATCACGATCTCAACATGCGTTTTCACCAGGTGATCGTCGAAGGCAGCCATAACCCGGCCATCGCCGACGCCCTGGCGCGCAACGACCATTTGCCTTTCGCTTCGGTGACCGCCCTGGCGGTGGACCGTGACGACATGGTTCGCGAGTACCGGCGTTTCAACTATGCGCACATGCAGCATCATTCGGTGTTCGATGCGCTGGTCAACCGCCAGGGCGCGCGTGCCGAAGCCATCATGCGCGAGCACGCCAACGCCACGTTGCGCTATGCGGAGATCTTCGGCTCGGCGGCGGCCGAAGAGCGGATGAAGGTTATTCTCCGCTCGTAATTCCAGCCTTGCCGGCTGCACTGATGGACACCTGAGCACTGACCTCGGACGGAGTCGAGGTGGGCGAGGGGAGCCTGACATCCAATTGTCATTTTTTGATCGCGAAAACGCCATGTCCCTTGAGTAATGTCGCTCTCAATGAGATCGATCTCAAGCGAGCAAAAATGACTGATTTGAAAGAGGTTGCACAACTGGCCGGTGTTTCGCGGGCGACCGCGGCGCGAGCCTTTGCCTCTCCTGAAGTGGTGCGTCCAGCGACTCGAGAACAAGTATTCGCCGCAGCGCGTGAACTGGGTTTTCGGCCCAATCGTCTCGGTCGCCAACTCCGTCTGCAAACCACCAAGCTGATTGGCGTTGTGGTTCCTAATCTGCTCAACCCGGTGTTCGCCGAGCAATTCCAGGCGATGGAGCGCGCTGCGCGCTTACGCGGTTACAACCTGTTGCTGGCAACGACCGACTACAGCAGCGAACGTGAAAGCGCGGTGGTCGAGGAATTGTTGCGTCAGCGCGTCGATGGTCTGGTCCTGACGGTCACGGATGCCGATCGGAGTCGGGTACTGCAAAGCCTTGCCAGGGAAGACACCCCCTTTGTACTGGCCTACCACCAACCCGGCCATCCTGACTACAGCAGCGTGTTCGTGGATAACCGCGCGGGCATGGCGCTGGCCACCCGTTATCTGCTGGAAGCGGGGCATTGGCGGATCGGCATGGTCGCGGGGCCCGCCTTGCAGTCCGACCGCGCTCGCCTGCGTTACGCCGGTTATTGCGATGCGATGCGTGAGGCCGGTCTCGACCGCTTGCCAGTGATCGAAATGCCCGCCCACACCCAGGCTGACTTTGCCGCTATCGAGCCGTTTCTACACGGCCCGCAAGCGCTCAGTGCACTGGTCTGTTCCAACGATTTGCTGGCAATCAGCCTGATTGCGCAACTGCGACGTAACGGCTGGAACGTACCTCGGCAGCTCTCGGTCATCGGCTTTGACGGCATCGCCCTGGGCACCCAGATACACCCGACACTGTGCAGCGTCGTTCAACCCATCGCGACGCTGGCTTATACCGTGATCGATCAGTTGCTGGCGCAGATCGCCGGCGCCGCACCGGCGTCCCATTGCCTGCCTTGTCATATCCGGCCAGGCGAAAGTACTCAGCCCTACGAGGAGACATTTGATGATCCGCATCAGTAAAACCCTGGCCGCTTTACTGCTGTGCGGCGTGGTCAACCTGGCGCAAGCCGCGCAAACGGCTATCTGCTACAACTGCCCGCCGGAGTGGGCGGACTGGGGCACCCAGCTGAAGGCGATTGCCGATACGACTGGCGTGCAGGTTCCGCAAGACAACAAAAACTCCGGTCAGTCATTGGCGCAGTTGGTCGCTGAACAAGCCGCGCCGGTGGCTGACGTCGTGTATTACGGCGTCACCTTCGGCTTGCAGGCGCAAAAGGCCGGCGTGGTTGGTACCTATAAACCCGAGGGGTGGGAGCAGATTCCCACCGGACTGAAAGACCCTGAGGGCCACTGGTTTGCGATTCATTCCGGCACGTTGGGCATTATGGTCAACGTCGATGCACTGGGTGGCTTGCCCGTGCCACAAAGCTGGAACGACCTGCTCAAACCGGAATACAAAGGCATGGTGGGCTACCTCGATCCATCCAGTGCGTTCGTCGGTTACGTGACGGCGGTGGCGATCAACCAAGCCATGGGTGGCAGCCTGGACAACTTCGCTCCAGCCATCGATTACTTCCAGAAACTGGCGAAAAACGCACCCATCGTGCCCAAGCAGACGGCCTACGCCCGGGTGTTGTCCGGTGAGTTGCCGATTCTGGTCGATTACGACTTCAACGCTTATCGGGCGCGTTACAAGGACAATGCCAACGTGGCGTTTGTGATTCCCAAGGAAGGCAGCATCAGCGTGCCTTACGTCATGAGCATGGTCGGCAATGCCCCGCATCGGGCCAATGCCGAGAAGGTCTTGGATTTCGTCCTGTCTGATCAAGGCCAGGCGTTGTGGGCCAAGGCCTACCTGCGGCCCGTGCGAGCGATAAAGATGCCTGCGGACGTCGCCGCGCAGTTCCTGCCGGACAGCGATTATGCCCGGGCTGGCGTGGTCGATTACGAACATATGGCGGCGGTGCAGGAAGTCTTTTCCGCACGTTATCTGAGTGAGGTCAAGTAAGTGATGGCTTCGCAAGTCAAAGCCCGGGAAGGCCGCTCGGCCTGGACCTTAGTGCCACGCTTGCGGCCGACCGCGGCCTGGGCGCTGGCGCCGGCGGCCGCCGTGCTGTTCGCGTTCTGGTTACTGCCACTGGCGCACCTGATTGTGTTGGGTGGGCAAAGTCGCGAGGGCAGTGACAGTGGCTATTGGCAGGTGCTGAGCAGCGCGCAATACCTGGGCAGTCTGGCGCAGACCTGCATGTTGGCCCTGGTGGTGACCCTCGCGGCGCTGCTGGTGGGCGGCGTCAGCGGGGTGTTTCTCTCGCGCCAGCGCTTCTTCGGCCGTTCGGCGCTGGTCGCCTTGTTGACCTTCCCACTGGCGTTTCCCGGCGTGGTGGTCGGCTTTCTGGTCATCCTGCTGGCCGGCCGCCAAGGGCTGTTCGCCAGCCTTGGTCTTGAGCTGGCGGGTGAGCGCTGGATTTTTGCCTACTCGCTGACAGGGCTGTTTGTCGGCTACCTGTACTTCTCGATTCCGCGGGTGATTCTCACCGTGATGGCGGCGTGTGAAAGCCTGGATCGCAGCCTGGAAGAAGCCGCCCATTCACTGGGCGCGGGCCACTGGCGAGTGGTCTGCGATGTCATCGTGCCTGGCTTGGCGCCGGCGTTGGTGTCATGCGGAGCGATCTGCTTTGCCACGTCCATGGGGGCCTTTGGTACCGCCTTCACCCTGGGTACGCGGCTGAACGTAACCCCGGTAGCGATTTATAACGTGTTCACCAACTACGCCAATTTTGCGCTGGCCGCCGCGCTGTCGGTGGTCTTGGGCGGGCTGACCTGGCTGGTGCTGTTGCTGGCCCGCACGTTGGTCAAACCATCGAGGACGGTCTTGTGAAGCGTTCAACACTGTTTGTCGGGCAACTGGTGTTTACCCTGCTGGTTTGCGCGTTCATGTTGGTCCCCGTGTTGATGTCGCTGCTGGCCGGATTGACGCGTAATTATTTCCAGGGGATATCCAGCGGTCTGACGTTCGAATGGCTGGTGCAAGTCTGGCAGGCCTACGCTCCGACGGTCTGGCTCTCCCTGCAACTGGCCGCAGCCTGTGCGCTATGTGTCTGTGTGGTTGGCGTGCCGGCGGCCTATGGGTTGGTACGGATGAACAATCGCTTCAGCCGCGCGTTCGAGGAACTGATGGTGCTGCCGGTCGCCATGCCCGGCCTGGCCAGCGCGCTGGCGTTGTTGCTGACTTATGGCCAGTTTGGCGAGTTTCGCAGCAGTTGGCTGTTCATTCTGGTCGGCCATGTACTGTTCACCCTGCCATTTCTGGTGCGCCCGGTGATGGCGGTGATGCAACGCCAGCATCTGCCGGTCCTGGAAGAGGCGGCGGCGAGCCTGGGCGCCGGGCCGATCCGGCGTTTCTTCAATGTGGTGTTACCCAACTGCCGGGCGGGGATTCTCGCCGGGGTGTTGATGGTGGTCACCCTGTCGTTGGGTGAGTTCAACCTGACCTGGATGCTCCACACGCCGATGACCAAGACATTGCCGGTGGGGCTGGCCGACAGTTATGCCTCGGCCAGGCTGGAAGTCGCCAGCGCCTACACCCTCATATTCCTACTGATGATCGTACCGCTGCTTATTGCGTTGCAGGCCATCAGCGCGCGCCTTTCCCGTGGAGAAAATCGATGAGTGGAACCACCATTCGCCTGCAGGGGTGCCGCAAGGCGTTCGCTGACGGCACAGTCGCCGTGCATGACCTGGACCTGAGCATCGAGGCGGGGGAAACCCTGGCGGTTCTCGGCCCGTCCGGCTGCGGTAAAACTACCACCCTGCGGCTGATCGCCGGTCTGGAGCGTCCGGATGTGGGGCAGATATTTTTTGGCGACAACGATGTCACGCACCTGCCCATCGAGCGCCGTAACGTGGGCATGGTGTTCCAGAACTACGCCTTGTTTCCGAATTTGGATGTGGCCGGCAACATCAGCTACGGCCTGAAAATTCGCGGCATGTCGCCTGCCGAACGCAACAAGCGTTGTGCGGAACTGCTGGAACTGGTCGGCCTGGATGAGCATGGCAAACGCAGTATTCACGAGTTGTCCGGCGGTCAGCGCCAGCGGGTCGCACTGGCCCGTGCCCTGGCACCGAGGCCTCGGGTATTGCTGCTCGACGAACCCTTGGCGGCGCTGGATGCGCAGTTGCGTGAGCGCTTGCGCAGCGAGTTGGATCAGTTGTTGCGCAGCCTGGGAATCACCGCCGTGTTCGTCACCCACGACCAGGGCGAAGCCATGGCGTTGGGGAATCGCATTTTGGTGATGGAGCAGGGCCGCATCGCACAATTGGCCAGTCCGCGGGAAATCTACCAGCGGCCAGCCAATGCTTTCGTCGCCAGCTTCGTGGGCAATCTCAATGCTTTTTCAGTGATCGAGCGCACGACTGATGGCTTGAGAGTCAGTGGCGGTGAATTGCCATGGAGCGACACCCATCTGCCCGCCACCGTGTATTGCCGCCCCGAACATCTGCGGGTGATGGATTGCCGGGGGCATTTACGTGGACGTCTTGTCGGCCAGTTTTTCCAGGGGGCGCAAAGCCGTCTGCTGGTGGATGTCGGCGCCCCCCAGCCGTTGTTGGTGGACAGCACCGATGGCGTGATTTACGGGGTCGGCGCCATGCTTGCCTTGGCCATCGAACCACAAGTGTTGTTCACCCTGCATCAGTGATCAGAGATCAGTATTTTGAACCGTCCATTTCTCGTTGCGCAGATCAGCGATCTGCATCTTAAAGCCGGTCAGAAACTGACCTATGGCGTCGTCGATACCCTCGGTGCATTGCGTCGCGCTGTCGATCATCTGAACGCCAGTCGGCCGCGCCCGGATATTGTGGTGATCAGTGGCGACCTGGTGGACTTCGGTCGCCCCGACGAATATGCCGTGCTGCACCCTGAGCTCGCGCGCCTGCACATGCCTTGCTACCTGGTGCCTGGTAACCACGACAATCGCGAACATTTGTTGGCGGCATTCGCCGATCACACCTATTTGCCGAGGTCGGCCGGTGAACCACTGGATTGGGTGGTCGAGGAGCATCCAGTGCGCCTTGTCGGTCTGGATACGAGCATGCCCGGTGCCCATGGCGGCCAGTTGTTGGACAGCCAGTTGCGCTGGCTCGACGAACAACTGGCCTGTCGTCCCGATGCGCCGACGCTATTGATCCTGCATCATCCGCCGTTTATCAGTGGCATTGGCCATATGGACCGCGAGCCGTTTATCAACGCGATGGCCCTGGAGCGGCTCATTGCCCGTCACCCGCAGGTCGAGCGGTTGTTGTGCGGACACCTGCATCGGCCGATGCAGCGGCGTTTCGGCGGCAGCCTGATTTGTGTGTGCCCCGGCACCTCACATCAAATTGTGCTGGATCTGCAGCCAACCGCCCCGGCGCATTTCAATCTGGAACCGCCGGGGTATCTGTTGCATCACTGGCATGAGCAGGCGTTGGTGACTCACAACGGCGTGTTTGGTGAGTATCCCGGGCCGTATCCGTTTTATGACGCAAATGGATTGATTGACTGTTAATTAGAGGTCGAGCACCAGCAGTGGCGTTTTCGAGCGCGAGCAGCAAGGGGTGAACTGGTCGTTGGCGGCTTGTTCATCTTCGGTGAGGAACAGATCGCGATGTTCCGGCACGCCCTCCAGAACCCGAGTCAGGCAGGTGCCACAAATGCCTTGCTCGCAGGAAATCGCGATCTCGATGCCCTGGTCTTGCAACACCTGCACCACGCTTTTTTCGGCTGGCACCTCGAAGGTTTGGCCGCTGCTGGCGATCCTGATCGAGAAGCTGCCGTCGGCGCCAGTGTCGATGGGCGCGGCGGCGAAGTACTCGCGATGCAGGCAGGGCTCCTGCCAACCCGCAGCCTTGGCCGTGTCCAACACGTGCTGCATAAAGCCGCCGGGGCCACATACATACACATGAACGTCGCTTTCGGGCGCGGCCAGGACCTTGGCGGCGTCCAGCGCCGTCTCGGGTTCCTGATCGAAATGCAGGAACACCCGGTGGGCAAACGGCGAGTGTTGCAGGCGTTCGACAAAGGCCGCGCGGTCCCGCGCACGGGCGCAGTAGTGCAGTTCGAAATCCGCGCCGCTGTGTGCCAGGCGTTCGGCCATGCAGAGGATCGGGGTAATGCCGATTCCGCCGGCGAACAGCAGGCTGCGCCTGGCCTCATGGACCAGTGGAAACAGATTGCGCGGCTCGCTGATCGACAGACGCGTACCAGGCCGGATCTGCTCGTGCATGGCCCGTGAACCGCCCCGGGAACCCGGGTCCTTGAGTACGCCGATCAGGTAACGATGGCGCTCTTCGGGGTGGTTGCACAGGGAGTATTGTCGGATCAGGCCGCCAGGCAGATGCACATCGATATGGGCGCCGGCGCTGAAAGCCGGTAGTGGTTGGTCGTCGACACTGGCCAACTCGTAGCTGCAGATGTCCCGGGCTTCGTCGTGGCGCGAAACCACTCGCACTTCGATCATGTCAGTGACTCCTGTGGGGCTCGTTCCCGGGCGATCAGACGCTCCAGGACTCGGCGCGACTGCACGCCGCCGGCGTCGATATTGAGCTTGAGCAGGTTGCGCAGGGGATGGTCGAGCAGGTTCTGTTGCTGGCGTTCGAGCATCTCCAGGTCTTCGCTGAAAATCTTGCCCTGACCCTCGCGGATGCTCGCGGTCAGGGCTTCGTCCTGCGGGTTGAAATTGCGCGTCATACCCCAGAAGTACCAGATCGAGGTCTCGGTTTGCGGGGTGATGAAGTCGACGACGATGCTCGACGCCTTGAACTGCGGATCGGCGTGATAACCGCCTTTGCCGGCGTGGGCCACGCCGACTTCGATCAGCACATGACTGGGGGGGCTGAAGCGGCAGATCTGCCAGCGGTCAACCGGCACATCATCGGCCAGGTTGTTGCCGCGCAGGGCCATGCGCCAAAAGGGTGGTGCCATGATGTTTTCCATGTGGCGGGCAGTGATCACCTCGTCGCCCTCGACCGTGGTGATCGGCGCGACCTCATCGATTTCCTTCTGGCCGATGCTGGACGCATGCACGTAGGTTTCGTGGGTCAGGTCCATCAGGTTGTCGATCATCAGGCGATAGTCGCACTGGATATGAAATAGACCTCCGCCATAGGCCCACTGATCGCTGATCGCCCATTCCAGATGAGGGATCAGCGCCGCGTCGGCCTGCTCCTGATCGCCGGGCCAGACCCAGACAAATCCGTAGCGCTCGACCACGGCAAAGGTCTTGTTGCAGGGGAATCCCCGGACCCGCTGCCCTGGCATTTCCACGGTCTTGCCATCGCAACCCATCACCAGGCCGTGATAACCGCACACCAGCTGGCCGTTTTCGACGTATCCCAGTGACAGCGGAGCGCCGCGATGGGGGCAGAAGTCCTCGACGGCCGACACCTGGCCTTCATGCCCACGGTAAAAAACCATCTTTTCACCACAGATCTGACGGCCCAGGGGCTTGTCGAGTTCATCAGGCGTACAGGCGACGTACCAGGTGTTTTTGAGATACATGGCGATTCTCCCAGCTTTTTTGTATTTAGTGGATCCATTAGGTTGTTTTACTTTGGATTAGTCAAACAAAAAAATCATTTATTCAATTTAATGGATCCATTGATGGATCGCGCGAATGCCTGACAGGCGTAGCGGGAAAGCTATTTGTTTATTGAGTAAAATATTTTATTGACTAAGTAAATGTGCTTGATCAATCATTTCCCTGCATCTGCTCTCACGCAGAGTCATTTCCAGGGGCAACCCCATGAGTCAGAACCACCTGCCTTTGCTGGCCAGTCTTTATGTCGAGGCCAATGAGTCTTCAGTCGACGGACCTGTCGCGCCGTCACTCATGCAAGGTTTTCCGGCCGAACCGGAACATCGCGTCACCTGGTCCAACTGGATGAGCCCGCCATTCAACCAGTGGGGGTTTCGCAACCTGGCACGCCTGCGTCCGTCCATCGACGTGCAGGCCAACCCTGGTACGACCGGTGTCTTGAAGGAGGCGCCGCTGGCGCTGGATGAGCTGAATTTCGTCAGTGAATGCGGCCTGGGCATCAGCGTCATCGATCACCTGGTGGCCAGTCACACCGACGCATTCCTGGTGATGCAAGGCGACACGGTGCTCTTCGAGCGGTACTTCAACGGCCAGCAGCGCCGGGATCGGCACGCCATGTTCTCGGTCACCAAGTCGCTGATCGGCACCCTGGGGGAGCAACTGGTCTGCGAGGGCACCCTCGACCCGGCATTGCCCGCGGTGCATTACGTGCCGGAGTTGCTGGGCGGCGCGTTTGCCGATGCCAGCGTGCGGCAACTGTTCGACATGGCCGTGGGCATCGAATACAGCGAGGTCTATGACGACCCCAATTCCGAGAGTTCACAGTATGGCTACGCCTGCGGTTTCCAGCCGGCCCCGCCGCAGTACGCTCAGTTCGAGTCGCTTTACCAGTACCTGCCGTCCCTGCGAAAGCGCGGTGAACATGGTGGTTTTTTCCACTATGTGACCGCCACCACCGAAGCCCTGGCCTGGGTGATGGAGCGCGCCTCGGGCAAGTCCTGCGACCAGTTGCTGCAAGGCATCTGGAGCCAGTTGGGTTGTGAGCGCGACGGCTACTTCATGGCCGATCCCTGGGGCCGTGGCGTGGCGGGAGCCGGTTTCAGCGCCACTCTGCGGGACATGGCACGTTTCGGCCGCCTTTTGGCCAATGAGGGGAGGCAGGACGGCCGGCAGTTGCTCTCGAGCGAGGCCATCGCGTGCATCGTCAGCGGTTCCGATCCGGCGATCTACGCCGCGAACCCCGAGTTCTCCAAATGGACACCCGGCGCGTCCTATCGCAGCCAGTGGTACGTCTTCAACGACCACAGTCAGGCGCTCATGGCCGGTGGCATTCATGGCCAATACCTGTTCATCGACAAGCCATCCGGCGTGGTGATCGTCAAGCAGTCATCACTGCCCGATGCCGTCGGCCCATTCGATGCCGACAGCGTGCGCATGCTGCGCGCCATCGCCGGCCATCTGAGTCGTTGAGCTCCGCCTTAAAACAACAACGTTGCGAATCGATTCACTCGACCCGAAGGGGTCTTGGCGGCGTACTGCGCCGCCGCTCAACTGCCCTGTAACAACAATAAATCACACAGGAGCTTCACTATGTTTCCCATGATGCGTTTTTCACGCGCGCTATTGGCGGTCGGGCTACCCCTGGCTACCCAGGCGGCGATGGCGGGCTACACCTTCGAGGATGGCGACCTCAAGGGGGAGGTCAATCTCACAGCCGGCGCAGCGACGCTTTTCACTCGCAATGTCAACTTCGGTAGCGGCCGGATTGATATGCGTAACGGCCGGAACGGCGGTAGCAGCATTGACTGGCAGGAGTTCTACGTGAAACCCGGGGTCAAGCTCGAGTATGCGGTGCAGCCGGATTTCAGTCTGCTGGGCGGTGGGTCGCTGGTGGCGGCGAAGACCTTGGGCGATGGTGACGCTGGTGGTTTCACCCGTAGTTCCGACGGTAAGGCGGCGACAGAAGAACTCTACGGCGGTTTTCGCCGTGGCGAGTGGACGTTCACTGCCGGTCGCCAGAATTACCTGATCGGCACCGGCTTCATCGTCATGGACGGTAACCTCGACCAGAAAAAGGACGGTGCCTATTGGCTGGGTCCCAGGACGGCCTTCAGGGATTCGGCGATCCTGGCCTGGGACCATGCCTCCCTGAAATCCCAGGCCTTCACCTTGCGCACCGATGACGATCTGGGGGACTTCCGCATGACGGGCGCCAACCTGGATTACAACCTCGACGATCAGGTGACGTTGGGGGCCATGGCGATGAGGGTCAATGCGCTGGGGCCCAGGGGCAGTACTCTGCCGCAACGCCGTGACGGGATGCTGGTGTATAACCTCAGAGCGCTCAATGCGAAAGTCCCGGGTGTGGCGAACCTGACCCTGAATGGCGAATACGCCCTGGAGCGGGGCAGTGGCGAAGGCGTGGATTACGATGCCAATGCCTGGTATGGCCAGGCGGATTATGCCTTCAACACCTTGCCACTGACCCCGGTGATCGGCTATCGCTATGCGAGCTTTTCCGGCGACAACAACCTTTCCGATAACCGCCAGAAAGCCTGGGACCCTTTGAGCAAGGGCTTTGTCGATTGGAGCACCTGGCTGATTGGCGACGTGGTCGGCAACTACCTGCTGTTCAACAGTAATGAAAACGTTCAACAGTTCTCGCTCAAGACCCACCTCAACGAAGCCCTGACCCTTGGCGCGATCCACTACCAGTTCTGGCTGGATGAAAAAAACTACCTGGGCGCGGCGGTCAGCGATCGACGCTTTGCCGACGAGAGCGTCGTCTTCCTCGATTGGACCGCGTCGAAATCGCTGTCCACCTCGCTGTCCTATAACTGGGTCAAGCCGCTGGCGGCAGCCAGGCAGGTGTTCGGCGACGATCAGAAGTTCAGCGCGCTGGAACTGTATTTCACCTACCGCTACTAAGTGCCGCGAGCCTTTGCGGCCGCGCTGGAGTGTTTCATCATGAACCGTCTTTTGCGTAACACCTTGCTGAGCGCTGTCGTTTCGCTGTTGGCCAGTGGTTTGTGCCTGGCTGAAGAGCGGACTGTCCGGATCTACAACTGGATCGAGTACCTGCCGCCCGAGATCCTGAAGAGTTTTCAGGAGGAAACGGGCATCCGCCCGATTTACGATGTGTTCGACAGTGTCGAGACCCTGGAGTCCAAGCTACTGACCGGCAACTCCGGGTACGACGTGGTATTCCCGAGTAGTTCCAACCTGAGTCACTTGATCGCCGCGGGTGCCATCGAACCCCTGGAGCGCAACCAGTTGCCGAACTGGCAGCACCTGGACCCGGAGTTCATGAAATCCCTGGAGGCCGTGGGAGACTCGGGCAATCGCTACGCGGTTCCTTACCTGTGGGGCACCACGCTGATCGGCTATAACGTCGACAAGGTGCGGCAGGTCCTGGGCGCCAATGTGCAGATGAACAGCTGGGACATGATCTTCAAGGAAGAGAACCTCGCCAAACTGGCCAGTTGCGGCGTCGGTTTTCTCGATGCAGCCAACGAGATCGTGCCCATCGCCTTGCACTACAAGGGCCTCGATCCCAACAGCCAGAAGCGTGAGGACTACCCGCAGGCCCAGGCCGCGATGATGAAAATTCGCCCTTACATCACCTACTTCAATTCCTCGCGCTACGGCATGGATCTGGCCAATGGTGATATTTGCGTCGCAGTGGGCTGGTCAGGCGGCGTAGCGCTGGCCAAGCAACTGGCCGATGCCGCTGGCAAGGGGGTCAAGGTCGAGATGGCATTGCCCAAGGAAGGTGCGCCAATGTGGTCGGATGTGATGGTGGTGCCGGTCAACGCGCCGGATGCCAAGGAGGCCCATGCGTTCATCAACTACATTCTGCGACCGGATGTGATCGCCCGGATCAGCAACAAGATCGGTTACCCCAACCCGAACAAGGACGCCACCGCATTGGTGAATGCCGATATCCGTAACAACCCCAATATGTATGTGCCGGACGAGGCGCGTAAAACGCTGTTCGCCCTGCAACCCATGCCGGCAGCCATGGAGCGGATCCGCACCCGCACCTGGACGAGCATCAAGACCAATCGCTGATCAAGCCTGGCTGCCGAGTCTCGGCTCAGGCGTGCATGCCCTGGAAGAGCAGGGCGGTGATGCGTCGGACCTGGTTGGAATGAGAGTCCATGTCTGGCGGCTCCTGATTGACCAGCCGCAGCAGTTGAAGGTGCGCATAGTCATTGAGCAGGAAGGCGGCGGTCTCGACGTTGAGGTCGCCGCGCAGCTTGCCGGCCTGCTGCAGGTCCCTGAGCAGGCCACTGATTTCCGAGCGCAACGCATCGTTCATGGCACGGTAGCCTTCGGGCAGTTCATTGTCGCCACCAAACAGAATCAGCGGCAGCAGTTCGCGCCAGAGACTGGGGTGCATCACTTCCAGGGCGTAGCGGGTCAAGAGCTGTTCCAGGTAGCACAAGGTGTCGACCGGATCGTCCATTTCGGGGATCTGGCTGCGGGTGTCCTTGAGGGCACGCTGGTCGGCGGCGTGCAGGATTTCCAGGATGATTTCCTGCTTGTTGCCGAAGTACTTGAACACCGTGGGCGCCGAGACCCCGGCCTGGTTGGCGATCTGTTCGATGGTGGTGTTCTGGAAGCCCTGGTGCTCGAACAGCTCCACTGCGGCCTTGCTGATGGCCTGGCGGCGCAGGACTTTCTGGCGTTCACGCAGTCCAGTCACGGGAGGTCCTTCTAGATGGGCGGGTACAAAAGCCAGCAGGATAATCGATTATCTTTGTCGCAAAAATACTTTATTAAATAAAGCTTATCCGCACATGCCCTCCAGGCCCGGCACGGGGCTTTCAATTGGCCGGTTCCGGCGCGAACCGAGGCCACTTCGGGTGGTGGAATGTAGAGGCGCGGCCTGAGTCAGGCCGATGCCTGTTGGTACTTTTTCAGGCGATAGGCAAACTGCGCCCGACTCAATCCCAGCAAGCGCGCCGCCGCCGCCAGATTGCCCGCGCTGTGTTGCAGCGCTTCGTCGATCAGGCGTGACTCCAGTCCTTCGATGGAGAAACCCTGCTCCAGCCGGCTCAAGGTTTCCAGCAAGGCCGCACGCGGCTGTGTGCCGGAGGGATTCTGGTTGATGGCCGCCAGGCTGCCGTTGTTGTCCAGGGAATACAGCTCCTGGGGGATGGGTTCGTTGCGAAACAGGTGGACCAGGTCAATGGCTTGGCCATCTTCGCTGGCGATCAGGCCGCGCTCCACCAGGTTCTGCAGTTCCCGCACGTTGCCGGGGAAGTCGTAGCGCAGCAGCGCCTTGAGCGCGCGCATGGTCAGCCCGGCGGGCTTGCGCCCGTAGTCCTGGCAGAAGCGTCGCAGGAACGCATTGATCAGCAACGGGATATCGTCGCGTCGCTCGCGCAGCGGCGGCAGGGTGATGGGGAAGACGTTCAGACGGTAGAACAGGTCCTCGCGAAAGTCGCCAGCCGCTACCGCTTTGCGCAGGTCGACGTTGGTCGCCGCCACCACTCGCACATCGACCTTGATCGGCTGACCGCCACCGACGCGTTCGATCTCGCGCTCCTGCAAGGCACGCAACAGCTTGCCTTGCCCAGGCAGGCTGAGGCTGGCGATTTCATCGAGAAACAGGGTGCCGCCGTGGGCCCGTTCGAAGCGTCCGGGACGCGAATGGGTCGCGCCGGTATAGGCGCCGCGTTCGACGCCGAACAGCTCCGCCTCGATCAGATTGTCCGGGATCGCGGCGCAGTTCAGGGCTACGAAAGCTGCCTGATGGCGTGGGCTGTACTGATGCAACTGACGGGCAAACAGCTCCTTGCCAACCCCTGACTCACCGCTGAACAGCACCGTTGCGGGTGTTGGCGCTACGCGTTGCAGGGCGAGGGTGGCGGCATTGAAGGCCGCACTGGCGCCAATGGGTTTGGGGCCGCTGGACAGCTCGTTGTCATCCTGGGGCGCGGGTGCCGGGGCTTGGTGCTGCCTGAAGGGGGCGTGGGTCGGTGATGCCGTGAGATAACTCAGGTCCTGTTCGACATCGCCCCATTGCTCGGCGGTCTTGCCGACCACGCGGCAGGTCTCGTGGCCCATGCCCCGGCATTCGACTTCCCGGAAGATCACCAGGCGCCCGAATAGCCCACTGACATAACCGATGGCATAGCCCAGTTCGGTCCAGCACACCGGGTCCTGGCCGATCCCGTAGGCGGCGATATGTTCGTCGGCTTCGCAGGAGTGATGCCAGAGGAACTCGCCTTCGTAGAAACCAGAGTCGGCATCGAACTTGAAGTGCAGGGGTTCGACCTTGGTCATGCCTTCAAGGGTATGCAGGCGTGTGCCAGCGGAGAAGATCGCCGCGGCATCGGCGTCCGGCCAGCGCTCGCGGATCAGTCGGGCATCCCGTGCGCCGGACAGGTAGCCGGTGCGGGTAAACAGGCCACGGGTCTGTTCCAGTCCCTGGCGATCGATGATCTCCCGACGCAGTGCGCCGAAGGATGAGCTGTGCAAGAGCAGCATGCGCTGATCATTGAGCCAGATGCGTCCGTCGACCGGGGAGAAGAACAGGCACTCGGTCAGCTCGGCCAGGGTCGGTGAGTTGCCCTCCGCCAGTTGGGTACTGTCGCCCCTTGGCGAGAAATGTTCCTCCGATACCGCGAGATCCGGGAACAGCGAATGGGGATTTTTCATTGTTATGCCCCTGGGCGAGTCGACTGATCGAAATGATCAACTGCAATAATAGTTATTAAACATAACTTTATCATTTGGACAAGTGCCGCAAAATCGGGCGCTCGCCGGGTCTATCGCTCTGTCCGCAGGTATTGCGCGCGAACCTGCAAGCCAGAGCCTTCGCGGCTTGAAGAACGGCGCGCTGGCGGAAATCGGCATGGCCCTTGCTCTAGTGCTTTCACCACGCAGACGACTTCAGCGCCTCAGCAAGGCGGTGTCGGGCGATGACAAACACAAGAGCCGGGAGGCCGAAATGGCGGTAAGTGAACCCTCTGATTTGCTGCAGGACGAGTTGTGGTGTGAACGTATTTTCACCGGCGACTGGATACGCCCGTTGGGCGGCAGCAATAGCGTATATGAGCCGGCCACCGGTGAGGTGCTGACGGTGACCGGGCTTGCGGATGCGGCGGACATCGCCTTTGCCAGCCTCAGCGCTGCCCGCGTGCAGCCGGCCTGGGCGGCATTGGGGCCACGGGAACGTGCGGAGATCTTTCGTAAGGCCGCCGCACTGGCCCAGCAACATTTTGCCGAGTTGGCGCTGTATATCGCCCGGGAAAGCGGCGGCAGTCTGTTCAAGGGGGAACATGAGGTCAGGGAGGCGATCGTCTTGCTGCATCAGGCGGCGGGTCTGCTGTCTCAACCCCATGGCCTGGTTCTTCCCAGCGAGGCGGGGCGCTTGTCCTATGCCCGCCGCTTGCCCCACGGTGTGGTCGGGGTGATTTCCCCGTTCAACTTCCCGCTGGTGCTCTCACTGCGCTCGGTGGCGCCAGCGTTGGCGGCCGGCAACGCCGTGGTGCTCAAGCCCGATCCGCAGACCCCGGTCAGTGGTGGCTTCATCATTGCCCGGCTGTTCGAGGCAGCTGGTCTGCCCAAAGGCCTGTTGCAGGTGTTGCCGGGCACAGCCGTTGCCGGTGAGGCGCTGTGCCGCGACCCGCATGTGCGGATGATCGCGTTCACCGGTTCCACCGCCGCGGGCCGCAAGGTCGCGGAGGTGGCGGGGCGTCATCTGAAGAAAGTCGCCCTGGAGTTGGGCGGCAAGAACTCGCTGATCGTGCTCGAAGACGCCGATCTCGACCTGGCGGCCAGCAATGCCGCCTGGGGCGCCTGGTTGCATCAGGGGCAAATCTGCATGGCCACCGGACGCATCCTGGCTCATGAATCGATCGCTGAAGAACTGGTCCGTCGATTGGCCGAGAAAGCCCGGACGATCACGGTCGGCAATGCTGCTCGTGGCGAGGCGGTGCTGGGGCCTTTGATCAACAAGCGCCAGTTGCAACGCGTGCATGAAATCGTCACGGACAGTTTGAGGGTGGGGGCAAGTCTGGAGGCGGGCGGCGAGTTTGACCAACTCTTCTACCAACCCACGGTACTTTCCGGCGTGCGTCCGGGCATGCGTGCGTTCGACGAGGAGATCTTCGGACCGGTGGCCACGGTGGTGAGTTTCGCCGACGACGAGGAGGCCATCGAATTGGCCAATCGCACCGAGTACGGCTTGTCCGCGGGAATCATCTCGCCTTCGCTCGGGCGTGCGATGGCGATGGGCGAGCGACTCAATTGCGGCCTGCTGCATATCAACGACCAGACGGTGGCTGATGAGTGCATCAATCCATTCGGCGGGCGTGGCAGTTCGGGAAATGCCGGCAGCGTTGGTGGTCCGGCCGACTGGGACGAATACACCCAATGGCAATGGGTGACGGTCAAGGACACCGCGCCGCGCTACCCGTTCTGAGCAAGACAGGTCGACGCGAGCGGTCGGCCAGATGAATACACAAAAACAATAAGAGGACACAACATGAAGCTCGACAACAAGATTGTGCTGGTGACCGGGGTCTCCTCGGGTATCGGCGCCGCCACCGCAAGCCTGCTGCGCAGCCACGGCGCCCAGGTGATCGGCGTGGATCTGAAGGCTCCGCACATGACCCTGGACGGCTTTGTCCAGGGCGACCTGGGCAGCGCCGAGAGCATCGACCGGCTGTTGCCGCAGCTACCCGCACGGATAGATAGCCTGTGCAATATCGCCGGAGTCCCGGGTACCGCCGACCCGCAACTGCTGGCGCGGGTCAACTACCTCGGCCTGCGCCACCTCAGCCGCGTGCTGCTGCCGCGCATCACGGCGGGGGGCAGCATCGTCAATATCGCCTCGATCCTTGGCGCCGAGTGGCCGCTGCGCCTGGAACTGCACAAGGAGCTGGCGCGCATCGAGGGTTTTGCCGCCGCGCAAGCCTGGCTGGCCGGGCACCCGGTACCGGACCAGACCTGCTACCAGTATTTCAAGGAAGCCTTGATCGTCTGGAACTATCTGCAGGCCCAGCCCTGGTTTCTCGAACATTCGGTGCGCATGAACAGCGTGGCGCCGGGCCCGGTGTTCACCCCCATCCTCGGCGACTTCGTGAGCATGCTCGGCGAGGCCAGGACCCAGGCCGATGCCCATCGCATGAAGCGTCCTGGTTATGCCGATGAGGTGGCGGCGGTGATCGCCTTCCTGTGTGCCGACGAGTCGCGCTGGATCAACGGCGTCAACCTGGCGGTCGATGGCGGATTGGCCTCCACCTATATCTGAAACGCAAACCTGTAAGCAGCGGCGCAGGCCGCTACCCGAGCGTGTTGGCTGGCGCCATGCGTGCAAAGCCATGCCGAAAATAAAAATAATGAGGAGCGTCCATGGACAACGTAATAGGTGGCTTTCGTTTTAAACATTGCGCCCTGTTTCTGGCGTTATGCAGCACAGGCGCGATGGTTGAAAGGGCGGAGGCCATGCAATTGGACCTCGGTGATTCCGACTGGAAACTGCGCTGGGACAACACCATCAAGTACAGCCAGGCCTGGCGCCTGCAGGGGCAGGACAGCCGCCTGACGAATGCACCGACCGCCAACGGTCTGTATCCCTCGATCCAGGGCCAGGGCGATAAAAACTTCGGCACCGGCCTGGTCTCCAATCGCCTGGACCTGTTTTCCGAAATGGACCTCAGCCGGAAGAACTACGGGCTGCGTGTGAGCGGCGCGGCCTGGTACGACGATGTCTACAACAAGGAAACCGACAGCAGCGAGCAACCGCATTTCCTCAGCGATACCCGCAAGCTCAATGGCCGTGACGCCGAAATCCTCGACGCCTTTGTGTTCCTGCGCGGTGATCTCGGTGAAGACTCCCAGGGAGTGGTGCGCCTGGGGCGGCACAGTCTGGTCTATGGTGAAAGCCTGTTCTACGGTGGCAACGGTATCGCCAACGCCCAGGGGCCGACCGATGTGGTCAAGTTGCTCAGCGTGCCGGGGACCCAGTTCAAGGAGATCCTGCGTCCGGTCAACCAGATCTCCGGGCAGTTACAGATCAACCCGCAACTGTCGGTGGGGGCTTACTACCAGTTCGAGTGGGAACGCTCCAACCTGCCTGGTGCCGGCAGCTACCTGAGCGATACCGACGCCATCGGCTACGGCAGCGGTTCGCTGCATGAAGTGTTCGGCAATGACACGGTGAACGCGGGCGATCTGAAACCGAAAAACTCGGGGCAGGGTGGTATGCAGATCCGCTTCAAACCGGCCGGGACCGAGCTGGAGCTGGGTTTTTACGCCGCGCAATATCACGACAAAACCCCGATCGGCCTGTACGCCTACCTCGACGGCCCGGCCGCGGCGGCCACCGGGTTGCCGATCCTGAGCACTTATCGTCAGGTCTATGCCGAAGATATTCGCACTGCCGGCATGAGCTTCTCCACCGCCCAGGGCCCGTTCAACTTCGCCGGTGAAACCTCGATTCGCTGGAATGCGCCGCTGGTGAGCAATCTGCAAGTGGTGACCCCAGGCATGTTGGCGGACGGCGGTGACCACTCGCTGTTTGCCCGAGGCAAAACCGCCCACGCCAACCTCTCAGCGATCTATCTGTTGTCGCCGACGGCCTTCTGGGACGGCGGTTCGGCACTGGCCGAGCTGGCCTGGAACCGCACCCTGAGCATCACCGAGAACGCCGCGGCCCTGGACGCCAATACGACCCGTGACGCCACGGCGCTACGGGTGCTGGTGGAGCCGGCGTATTTCCAGATTATCGACGGGATCGACCTGACTGTGCCGATCGGCATGGGCGTGGTGCTCGACGGGCGCTCTTCGGCGGTGAACAAGTCGGGCTTCGGCAACACCCACTCCGGCGACTGGAGTGTCGGGCTCAAGGCGACCTATCTGCAGCGCTGGGATGTCGGCCTGAACTACGTGAACTTCTTCGGCGCCCCGAAAGCCGGGCTGCGCGAGGACGGCAACTTCAGCTACGGACAATCCCTGGCCGACCGCGACTTCATTTCGCTCTACGTGAAAACCTCATTCTAATAAGGTGGATTTGCCATGCGCAACCAAGCTTTTTTCAACACCTGCGTCCTGACCCTGGCCCTTGTCGGCATGAGCCTGGCGCAGGCGGCGGTGTCGCCCGAACAGGCTGCACGCTTGAAGTCGGAACTGACGCCCCTGGGCGGCGAACGTGCCGGCAATGCCGATGGCAGCATCCCGGCCTGGGAAGGTGGTTACACCAAGGTCGCGCCGGGCTACAAAGCCGGTGAAAAACGTCCCGACCCCTTCGCCGGGGAGAAACCGCTGTACACGATCAAAGCCGCGAATATGCAGCAGTACGCCGGTGAGCTGGCCGAAGGCACCAAGATTCTATTGAAAAAGTACCCGGACTATCGTCTGGATGTGTACCCGACCCACCGTTCGGCAGCCGCTCCGCAATGGGTCTATGACAACACCGCGAGGAATGCCACCCGCGCCACGCTGGACGTCGAGAGCGAGAAAGTCAGCGGCGCCTATGGCGGTATCCCATTCCCGATTCCGGACAACGGCGCGCAAGTCCTGTGGAACTACCGATTGTCCTGGCAGGGCGGGGACACCATCAGTTCACCGTTCGACACCTGGCTGATGACCGCGGGGGGCAAGAAGGTCCAGGCCACCCGGGCGCTGTACACCTACCAGTTTCCCTATTACATCGAAAACGGCAGCCCGGAAAATTTCTCCGGCAAATACCTGATCGGCAAACTGTTCACCGAGCTGCCGTCGTCCAAGGCCGGCGAAGGCCTGATGACTCACTGGGACCTGGACCCGGCCAACCGTGCGGCCTGGCAATACCTGGTCGGTCAGCGCCGGGTGCGTCGGGCGCCGAATATTGCCTATGACACCCCGGACTTCGTCACCTCCGGTGTCGGCCTGTTCGACGAAGCCTTCATGCTGTTTGGGCCAACTGATCGTTATGACCTCAAGCTGATGGGCAAGAAAGAACTGATCGTCGCTTACAACAATAACCGTGCCGGTCTGGCCAAGAGCGATGATCTGGTCAAACCGAACTTCCTCAATCCCGACCTGGTGCGTTGGGAGAAGCATCGGGTCTGGGTGGTCGAGGCCACGCTCAAATCCGGCAAGCGCCATGTGGTGCCGCGTCGGACCTACTACATCGATGAGGATTCCTGGCAGATCCTGATGGCCGACGGTTATGACGCCCAGGGCAAGCTGGGTCGCCAGATGTATTCGCTGACGCTGCTGGCGCCGGACCTGCCGGCGCTCACCGCGCAGGTCATGTGGGGCAGCTACAACCTCGACACCGGTGCCTACTTCCTCAACTCCTCGAGCAATGACCTGGCGGTTCAGTACCAGAAAGTTGCGAAACCTTCGGCGTCCTTCTTCACACCGGATGCCATGGCCAACGAAAACATGCGTTGAACCCTGGACGGCCGCGGTGGGCAATAGGCTCGTCGCGGTCGCCAGTGACTTTCCAGGCGAGATAAAGACATGAACGTTGAAAAAAACTTTGCGCGCTTTGGCTGGCGCTGGGGGACCTGCGTCCTGGCGTTGTACCTGTTGGCGAGCACGCCTCTTGCGGTGCAGGCAGCGACGTTCGCGGCACTGCAGCAGCCGGCACTGCCCACCGCCAAGGCCCCCCGCGCGGTATTGCTCGGTTTGGCCCGGGCCGGGGATCGTCTGGTGGCGGTCGGTGAGCGCGGCATCGTGCTGCTCTCGGACGACTCGGGGAAAAGTTGGCGTCAGGCCAAGGTGCCGGTCAGCGTCAGCCTGACGGCGGTGCAATTCGTCGATGTCGAGCAGGGTTGGGCGGTAGGGCATCTGGGGGTGGTACTGCACAGCGAGGATAGGGGCGAAACCTGGCACAAGCAGCTCGATGGAGAGGCTGCCGCCGCGTTGGCAGTGCAGAGCGCACAGCACGATATCGATCAGGCGGGCGGTGCCGGCAATCTGGAGCAGGCGCGGCATTTACTGGGCGACGGACCGGACAAACCGTTTCTTGACCTGTACTTCAGCGATCGGCTGCATGGCTACATCGTCGGTGCCTACAACCAGATCTATCGCACCGACGATGGTGGACGAAGCTGGCTGCCTTGGATGTCGCATGTGGACAATCCACAAGGCCTGAACCTCTACGGCATTCGTGCATCGGGCAACGATCTGCTGCTGGTGGGGGAACGCGGCCTATTGTTGCGTTCCAGCGATGCCGGGCATTCGTTCCAGGCCTTGAAATCGCCTTATGACGGCAGCTTTTTCGGTCTGCTCGGCACCCGTGGGGGCGCGTTGATTGCCTATGGTTTGCGCGGCAACGCCTGGTGGTCGGATGACCGTGGCACCAGCTGGCGACGCCTTGACACCGGTGTCGAGTCAACGCTGGCGAGTGCCATCGAACTGCAGGACGGCAGCCTGCTGCTGGCCAGCCAGGGCGGGGAACTCCTGCTCAGCCATGACCAGGGTCGCAGTTTTGACAAACGTCAGAGCCGCAGCGGCGCGACGGTCGCCGCCGTGCAACAGGTGGCCGACGGCAGTCTGGCCAGTGTCGGCTTGAGTGGCGTGGCCGCCGACCAGGATCCGCAGGCCTCCGGTAAACCTTGAAACTTCACGGTGTAGCACTATCGGGCCATGGCCCGTGCAACAGGAGTCAGACTTGAAAGACGACAAAACTCAAACCGTGATTGGCCGCCTGGAGGACTTCGACCAGGCTTCGGGTAATTTCGCCGAGCGGGCGATCTTCAACCACCGGCCCTGGGTGATCCTGCTGTGTCTGCTGGTGACCCTGGTGCTCGGCTGGCAAGCCACGCGCATCGGCATCAACGCCAGTTATGAGAAAACCATTCCTACCGGCCACCCCTATGTCGCCCACTTCCTGGAGAATCGCAGTGAACTGAGCGGCCTGGGCAACTCGTTGCGGATCGCCGTGGAGGTCAGGCAGGGTAGTATCTTCACCAAGGACTACCTCGACACACTGGCCAGGCTCAACGACGAGCTTTACCTGCTGCCGGGCGTCGACCGGCCTTACATGAAGTCGTTATGGACCCCGACCACGCGCTGGACCGCGGTGACCGAAGAGGGACTCGATGGCGGCACGGTGATCCCTGACGACTACGACGGGTCTGTCGCCAGCATCGAGCAGGTGCGAACCAACGTCGCCCGCTCCGGTGAGGTCGGTCAGTTGGTGGCCGACAACTTCAAGTCCAGCGTGATTTTCGTGCCCTTGCTCGAAATCAATCCGCAGACCGGCAAAGCCCTGGACTACGGTGAGTTTTCCCGGCAACTGGAAGCCCTGCGCAGCAAGTACCAGAGCGATGACCTGCGGATTCACATCACCGGCTTCACCAAAATCGCCGGCGATCTGATCGAGGGGCTGACCCAGGTCCTGCTGTTCTTCGTGGTGGCGGTATTGGTGACCGTGGTGGTGCTCTATGGCTACACCCGTTGCGCGCGCAGCACCCTGGTGGTGGTGACCTGTTCGCTGGTGGCGGTGCTCTGGCAACTGGGTCTGCTCGCGACCCTCGGTTATGAGCTGGACCCTTACTCGGCGTTGGTGCCGTTTCTGGTGTTCGCCATCGGCATGAGCCATGGCGCGCAGAAGATGAACGGCATCATGCAGGATGTCGGGCGCGGTACCCACCGGGTGGTGGCCGCGCGTTACACCTTCCGCCGACTGTTTGCCGCCGGTATGACCGCATTGCTCTGCGATGCGGTGGGGTTCGCGGTGTTGCTACTGATCAATATCCGGGTGATCCAGGACCTGGCGATCACCGCCAGCCTCGGCGTGGCCGTGCTGATCTTCACCAACCTGATTCTGCTGCCGATCCTGCTCAGCTATATCGGTGTCAGCCCGGCAGCGGCGCAACGCAGCCTGAGTTCGGAAACCGCCGAGCTACAGGCCCGGATCAAGCATCCGTTGTGGCGTTTTCTCGATCGGTTTACCGGACGGCGCTGGGCCATTAGTGCCATGCTCGGTGGCCTGCTGCTGGCGGCGTCCGGTTTTGCCGTGAGTCTGCACCTGAAGATCGGCGATCTCGATCCCGGTGCCCCGGAGTTGCGCGTCGACTCGCGCTACAACCGTGATGCGCAGTTCATGACCGGCAACTATGCGGCCAGCTCGGATATTTTCGTGGTCATGATCAAGACGCCGGAAGATCAGTGCACCCGCTATGCCAGCCTGTCCGCCTTAGATGCGCTGGCCTGGCGGCTGGAGCAACTGCCCGGCGTGGAGTCGACCACCTCGATGGCGGCGTTGAGCAAGATCGCCACGGTCGGTTACAACGAAGGCAATTTCAAATGGTATGAGCTGATCCCCAATGACGGCGCACTGGGCGCGGTGCAGACCCGGGCACCACGGGAGCTGTTCAATCAGGGCTGCTCGATGTTGTCGCTGTACGTTTACCTGGCCGATCACAAGGCCGATACCCTGAGCCGGGTGGTGGAGGCCAGCGAGCAATTTATCGCCGGGCATCCGGTGCCGGAGGTCAAGTTCATGCTCGCCGCCGGCAGCGCCGGGATCGAAGCCGCGACCAATATCGTGGTGAAAAAATCCATGCATGAGATGCTGTTCTGGGTTTATGGCGCGGTCAGCCTGTTATGCCTGCTGACCTTCCGCAGTTGGCGTGCCACCCTCTGCGCGATGCTGCCGCTGATGCTCACCTCGATTCTTTGCGAGGCGCTGATGGTCGCCCTGGGGATGGGGGTGAAGGTGGCGACACTGCCGGTGATCGCGCTCGGCGTGGGCATCGGCATCGACTATGCGCTCTACGTCCTGAGCGTGATCCTGGCACGGATGCGGGCCGGTGACAGCCTGGCCCAGGCCTATTACCAGGCGCTGCTGTTCACCGGCAAGGTGGTGCTGCTGACCGGTATGACACTCGCGGTGGCGGTGTCGACCTGGGCTTTCTCGCCGATCAAGTTCCAGGCCGACATGGGGATCCTTTTGGCCTTCATGTTCCTGGTGAATATGCTCGGCGCCTTGATCCTGCTGCCGGCACTGGCCTGGTTGTTGCTGCCGCGCAAGGTCTTCGCAAAAAAGCCTGAAGCAAGTCTGCTGGCGCAGTGACTCAAGTGCACCTGCGGCCCGAGGCACGGGCCGCAGTCCAACTGCAATCACTAGCGAATCATCACTGACGTGAGCTCGGTGTAATCCTCGATAAAGGATTGCTTCAGCGTACTGCGCGTCTGCGCTCTAGCCGAACTTCACCAGGTTCAAAATTGCCAGCGGGCCGCCCGGGAACTGCACGAGACGACCTTCAGATTCGCCTCCCAGGTCCACGGTGGCAAAGCCCAAGCGTTCGGCGAGATCGCTGACGGTCTTCTTCGCAGCGGCATCTTCTCCCGAGACAAATAGCACGCGGCGGCCGCCCTCGGCTTCGGGATCGGCATCCAGTAAAGGTGCTACCAAATGGTTGAAGGCTTTGACGACGCGAGCACCGGGTGCCCACTCGGCCACGGCTCGGCTGGATGCGCGACCGCCAAGGTCAACGGCCTGGTAGGACGGTACTTCGACGGCATTGTTGGCATCGACCAAGATGCGACCATTCCAAGGTCCGAGATCTTTTAGCGCGCCTTCCAAGCGATCCCAATTGACCGCGACAAATACCAGGTCGGCCTGGGATGCTTCTTGAAGGCTCACGGCTTTGATGTGCGGGCCGAGCTCTTTGACCAGATCCTGCAATGACTGCGGGCCGCGGCTGTTGGCAATAGTCGCGTCGATGCCATGGCGGGCGAGTTTGCGAGCGATAGCCGAGCCGATTGCGCCTGCGCCGATAATTGAGATGCTCATGATGGTTCCTTTAGATGATGGGGGAGCAATGTTTGCTGAGTTCAATTTAGGCGCTTTCAGGTGTCAGTGTTAGTTGTCGTCCGGTAGTATCTGTTTCAAGCATTGCTTGAAGGTGAAATGATGGAGACGCTCGCAAACCTGGAGTCTTTTGTGCGCAGTGCCGAGACAGGAAGCTTTTCGGCGGCCGGGCGTCGATTGGCATTGACGCCTGCGGCGGTCAGCCGCAACGTCGCGCACCTGGAGCGCAATCTCGGCGTGCGGCTGTTCCAGCGCAGCACACGCGGTTTGATGTTGACCGAGGCCGGTGAACGCTTCCTGGTATCGGTACAAGGGGGGCTCGACAGTATTCAAGGCGCGATTGCCGACATCACGGTCAATGCCGGACAACCTTCCGGGGTGCTGAAGCTGAATGCCGCGCCAGGGTTGGGGATGGAATACTTGCTACCACTGATGCCCGAGTTCCTCGAACGCTATCCGGCAGTGATACCGGACTGGACCTTCGATAACCGTCCGCTGGATCTTATCGCTGGAGGCTTCGACGCTGCGATCGGTGGCGGATTCGACTTGCCGCTTGGAATGGTTGCGCGCGAACTGGCAAGGATTCATGTCATTGCGGTGGCGTCACCGGCGTTTATGCAAGGTAAAAATCGCCCTAAGGATCCCACTGAGCTTTCAGCGCTCGCCGGGCTGGCAATGCGCTCGGCACTCAATAACCGCGTGCGTACGCATGTCATGCGAAACGGGGCTGGAGACGAGATGACTGCGGTGCAAAAGCCGATTATGTTTATGAATGATCCGGACGCTGTGTGTCGCGCCGCACTGCTGGGCCTTGGCGTCTGTCTGATTGCCATGCCCCACGCGCTGCCACATTTGAAAAGTGGTGCTTTGGAATGGCTGCTACCTGATTGGCATTGTGATTTCGGTCCGATTTCACTCTACTTCGCCAGCCAGAAACTGCTACCCGCCAAGACCCGCGCTTTTGTCGATTTCGTCACGCAAGCATTTCGTACGCAGAAACTTGCAGAAGTTTTTTCTGGCAAATTGCGGGCGCCATAAATTTTGGCGAAGACACCAGTGTCGGCTCCGATGGCACCTGCCTGGTATCTGTTGGTGGCCATATGCGTCAGCCTGTTCGCGCTGATCCCCGGATTGATAGCGAAAACAGCGCCCGCCAGCGGTTGGTCGCTCAGATCTCCACCAGGGCGAATCGAGGTGACATAACCCGAGTCAGCAGCACCTGGAGTGGCTCAATCTGCAGCGGGCTGTTGATCCTGGTGCCCAGGCGCTGGCGCTACTCAATGGCTTCATAGGGCAGCCCGACATAGTTTTCGGCAATCGTCTTGCGTCCGGCGGCCGAGCCTGTGAAGTAATCGAGTTCGCTCTTCTGGAGACGCTGGCCGAAAACGTCAGTCTCGGGGAAACGGTGGAGGATCGAGGTCATCCACCAGGAAAAACGTTCGGCTTTCCAGACCCGACGCAGGCAGATTGACGAATACTTCTGCAGCAAGTCGGTGCGACCCTCGCGATAAACCTTGAGCAGGATCCGGTACAGCGTGCTGACATCGCTCGCCGCCAGGTTCAAGCCTTTGGCGCCGGTGGGCGGAACGATATGGGCCGCATCGCCGAGCAGGAACAGTCGACCATATTGCATGGGTTCGACGACAAAGCTGCGCAAGGGCGCGATGCTCTTTTCAATCGAGGGGCCGGTGACCAATTGCTCGGCGATAGCGGTCGGCAAGCGGCGTTTGAGCTCTTCCCAGAAGCGTTCGTCCGACCAGTCCTCGACCTTTTCCTCGGCGCCCACTTGCACGTAATAACGGGTACGTGTCGGCGAGCGCATGCTGCACAAGGCGAAGCCTCGCTCATGGTTGGAGTAGATCAGTTCATGGCTGACCGGCGGGGTGTCGGCCAGGATTCCCAACCAGCCAAAGGGGTAGACCCGTTCAAAAATCTTCAGCGTCTCTGGCGGTATCGATTGTCGGGATACACCGTGAAAGCCGTCGCAGCCGGCAATGTAATCGCAGTCCAGGCGCACAGTCTCGCCGTGATGTTCGAAGGTCACGTAAGGATTGTCGCTCTGCATGCCGTGGGGCTGCACATTCTCGGCCTCGTAAAGAGTCATTGCGCCCACGGCGGCACGTGCGTCCATCAAGTCACGGGTGACTTCGGTCTGACCGTAGACCATGACCGTTCTGCCCTCGGTCAGTGCCTTGAGGTCGATGCGCTCACAGCGTCCGTCGAAAGCCAGTTCGAAGCCGTCATGCACCAGGCCTTCGGCATCCATGCGCGCGCTGACATCGGCTTCGCGCAACAGATCGACCATGCCTTGTTCCAGCACACCGGCGCGAATGCGCGAGAGGATGTATTCGGGATTCTTGCGTTCGACGATGACGTTGTCGATGCCGGCGCGGTGCAGCAGTTGACCGAGCAAAAGTCCGGACGGGCCGCAGCCGATGATAGCGACTTGGGTTTTCATGGAGGGTAGTCCTGTCTGGTACCGCTGAAGGCATGAGGCCTTGCGGGGCACTGTTGTTTTTGTCTCCTGTATTTTTAGTGGCTCAAGCGTGGATATGAAGGCAATATCCGAAGCATTCCATGGACTTTTCGTGGATCGTCGCAAGGGGAGGAAAATGTCGAAATCATTCGCGGCACCTGTTCCGGTGTTCAAGCTCTACGGCGAGACCGGCGCCTGGCCGACCCCTGACTTGATCCATTGCGAGTCGATCCCCGAGCGCAGCAAGCTGCATGGTTGGGAAATCAAACCCCACCGGCACAGCGACCTGGTGCAGCTTCTCTACGTGCAGGCAGGGCAGGCGACGCTGAAAGTCGAGGACGAGATCCACTACATCGATTCACCTTCGCTGCAAGTCGTTCCGGCGCTGAGCGTGCATACCTTCAAGTTCTCCGAGGATATTCAGGGCCACGTACTCAGCCTGGCGCAGCCCCTGGCCGAACAGCTCGGCGCTTCGCTCAACAGTCCGGTGTTGACCGTGGCGGCCTGTTACCCGATCGGTTCTGCGCATCCGTATCTGGACACACTGTTTTCGGCCATCACTCGGGAATACAGCGAACACCAGCCCGGTCGTGATCCCATGCTGCAATCGTTGATCACGGTGCTGTCCATCTGGCTCAGTCGCCGCAGTCTGGAGCGCACGCCGCCAGACGCCTTGCCGCTTGAACGGGGCCGCGAGCATTTGCAGATGTTCACCCGGACACTGGAACTGCGCTTTCGCGAGCACCTGCCCATCGAGCACTATGCGGCGACGCTAGGGATCAGCACGGCTCACCTCAATGCCCTGTGCCGACGCCTCTGCGGGCAATCGGCCTTGCAGATGATCAACCAGCGGCTGCTGCTGGAAGCCAAGCGCGATCTGGTCTACACCGCCATGACCATCAACCAGGTGTCGGACAGCCTGGGTTTTTCCGAACCGGCCTACTTCTCGCGCTTTTTCAAGCGCGGTACAGGGCAGTCACCGAAACAATTCCGTATCCAGCGTTAGCGGATGCCAGACCTCGAAGGCAGCGAACGGCGATGAATATCGATACCTGAAATTCCGTCATCTGGTGTGTTTTCTCGAAGTGGCGCGCCAGGGCAACCCCGTGCGCCAGATGCTGGGCGCCGAACCGCAAGTCTCTGCGCAGTTGACCGGCGCCCTGCTTTTTTTCGGCTTGTTACAGCAGCGACAGAGGGTAGCTGATAATTAACCGATTCTCGTCGAACTCGTTGACGCTGTAGTCTCGACGCATGTTTGAGTTACGTAGCCTCAGCGACAGGTTCTTGAGGGTGCCTGACTGTATGACGTAAGCCAGCTCTGACTCCCGCACCCACTCCCGGCCGTTGCTGGTGCTGGTGGTGTGCACGTTGTCGCCACGGATGTAGCGGTTCATTATCGTCAGGCCGGGGATGCCGAGGGCGGCGAAGTCGTAGTCATGACGGAGTTGCCAGGAGTGCTCGCCGGCGTTGTCGAAGCTGGAGTTATAGCTGTCGTTGGCCAGTGTGCCGCCGCTGGTGCCATTGACCCGCATCCAGTTGTCGCCGTTGACCGTTTGCAGGCCGAGGTAAAAGGTGTTGGCTGCGTACCTTGCCGAAAACATCCCTGACCAGGTTTTGTTATCAAGATGACCTGCCAGATGGCTGCCATCGTCCTTTCCGGTGAAGAAACCGAGGTTGGCGCCCAGTATCCAATCGCCCATCGGCTGACGGTGAGTCAGGTTGAAATACTGTTGCTGGTAGATATCTTCCAATTGGGCATACCACACGCCGACTTGGGTGCGATTGTCGTTGAAGGTGTACTCGGCACCACCAAAGTTGAAGCGGTCGGACGTCACCTTCGGCAGGTTGAACAGCGACATGTCCTCCATGAGGCCATCGTTGCGTGGGCTGTTGCCACGGAACTGGCCACCATAAAGCGTCAGGCCATCGATTTCCCTGGACGTGATCTGTCCCCCGCGAAAGGTTTGCGGCAGCGAGCGACCGTCATCGGAGCGCAGGATGGGTAGTAGGGGCATCCATTCCCCGACCTTCAACTCCGTCTTGGAAAAGCGCGCCTTGACGGCCACTCCAGTACGCCCGAAATCATCTGCCGGAGAGCCGTCACTGTGGATGGGCAGCAACTGCGTGCCCCCTGTGCCCTTGCTGCCATCCAGCTTCATTGAGTACAGCCCCAGCACATCGACGCCAAAGCCGACCGTGCCTTGGGTGAAGCCGGAGCGGGCGTCGAGGATGAAACTCTGGGTCCACTCCTGGGCAGTGCGTTGCGCGTTGGCGGGGTTGACGAAATCACGATTGATGAAGAAGTTCCGAATATTCAGATTGACGTTGGCATCATCGATAAATCCGGCTGCCTGGGTAGTGAATGGAACGAGGACGCTGGCGGCGATAGCGGCTGGAAGTGCGCGGATGACATGACGAATTTCGGGCATGGTAACGGACCTTCTTATAGTTATATGAGGGCATCGAATTCGGGGCTGGTTAGAGCTATTGAAAATTTCTGGCGGGGAATGCTTCAAGAAAAGAGGCCTGGAGGGCGACCTCTTTTACCAACAATCAAGGGTGATCAGTCCTTGATGACTTCAACATTGCGCGGAGACATGAAGTACATCCAGATCAGGGCGATGAAGTACATCGCCGGGATCATCATGAGCAGCACGCTGTAGTTGTTGTTCGTCGCGGTCAGTACCGCGCCGACGATCTGGGTCATGAACATGCCGCCAATCGCTGCGCACATGCCACCGAAACCGAACACGGTACTGATCAGGTCCTTGGGCGTGTAATCCATCACCAGGCTCCAGATATTCGCAGTCCAGGCCTGGTGTGCACCGACGGCCAGGGCGATGGCCAATACCGCAATCCACAAGCCGCTGGCATTGGCGGCGAAAATCACGCCGATGATGGTGATCGCGAATATCAACATCGATAGCAGTCGCGACGTGGTAGCGCGCATTCCGCGACCGATCAGCCAGGAAGAAAGAATCCCGCCGCCGATACTGCCGAAGTCGGCCGTCAACCAGATCAGCATGAGTGGAATACCCATCTGGGTAACGCTGATACCCAGGTTGTATTGCTGATTGAGGAACGGCGGCAGCCAGTACAGGTAGAACCAGAACACGGGGGCCGTGAGCGCATAGGCCAAGGCAAACGCCCAGGTGCCGCGCATACGCAGGATGCGTGAGAAGGGGACTTTGACCGATGCCGGCTCGACGTCCTTGTTGATGTAATCCAGCTCACTCTGGCGCACGGTGGGGTGATCTTCAGGGTTGTGGTACTTCAAGTTCCACCACACCACCCAGATCAAGCCCAGCAGGCCCATGCAGATGAACGCCGCTTGCCAGCCCCATATGGACAGGATCAAGGGCAGCAGGGCAGGGGTCATCATCGCGCCAACGTTGGTCCCGGCATTGAATATGCCGGTCGCGACGGCGCGTTCACCGGCGGGGAACCACAGTCGCGTGGTCTTCATGCAGGACGGGTAGTTGGCGGCTTCGGTCAGGCCGAGAATGAAACGGCACACCATGAAGCCGACGGCAGAGGTCGCCAGGCCATGGGCGCCCGTGGTGAAACTCCACAGCAACACGGCCAGGAAGAATGCACGCTTGACGCCGACCCGATCGATGAAGCGGCCTTGCAGCACAAAGCCGATGGCATAACCGACCTGGAACCAGAAGTTGATGTTGGCGTAATCCATCGCCGTCCAGCTCATTTCCTTGGCGAGGAGCGGCTGCATGATGCCAAGGGCGGCGCGGTCGATGTAGTTCAGTGTGGTGGCGAAAAATACCAGGGCGAGCATGCCCCAGCGGGTTTTACCGACGGCCATGGCATCGCGGATTTTTCCACCGATACCCGGGTGCGCCGCAGTCATGCGGGAAGTTACTTCGGTATGAAACATGGGTAAGGCCCTATTTTTGAAATTGTTATGAGCTGTCGGGTGACACGACCGAGGACGACTGGATTCCCAAGCCACTGGCTAACGCTTTTTCGGGTTCGTCCTATGAATGTGCAGCTAGTTTTGAGCAGCGAGCGAAACAGCGTCAATTGGCAATGGCGGCTTTTGTTCGATAATCGAACACAAAACTAACTGGTTAGTACATTTATGATTGTCGTGCTAATTTCACAAGCGAATAATTCTCCGCAGCACCCGTAATGGCCCGGAACAGGCTGATCAATCCGGTGCTTTAACAGGGCGGCCCGCAGCGGCCGCATTCATCCAGGAGCCCGCAGCATGCAGCGTTCGATTGCCACCGTTTCCTTGAGCGGTACCCTGTCGGAGAAACTCGAAGCCATTGCGGCCGCGGGTTTTGACGGTGTGGAAATCTTCGAAAATGATCTCCTTTACGATGATGGCAGTCCGCGCAGCATCCGGCAGATGTGTGCTGATCTGGGTCTCGCCATCACGTTGTTTCAACCGTTTCGCGACTTCGAAGGCTGCCGTCGTGATCGCCTGCAGCGCAACATCGACCGCGTCGAACGAAAGTTCGACTTGATGCAGGAACTGGGCACTGACCTTGTCCTGGTGTGCAGTAACACCGCGACGGATTCGCTGGGCGATGAACGTATTCTCCTGGATGACCTGAGCCTGCTCGCCGAACGCGCTGGCGCTCGAAACCTGCGCATTGGCTACGAAGCGCTGGCGTGGGGGCGTCATGTCAATACCTGGCAGCAGGTATGGAACCTGGTTCGCCAGGTCGATCATCCGGCGCTTGGCGTGCTGCTCGACAGCTTCCACACCTTGTCACTCAAGGGCGATCCCAGCGCCATTGCGCAGATTCCCGGAGACAAGATTTTCTTCGTGCAGATGGCTGATGCACCGCTGTTGGCCATGGATGTGCTGGAGTGGAGCCGACATTTTCGCTGCTTTCCCGGCCAGGGTGAGTTTGATCTGGCCGGATTCCTCGCGCCAATCCTGCGCAGCGGTTACAGCGGGCCGCTGTCGCTGGAAATCTTCAACGATGGCTTCCGCGCCGCGCCGCCGCGAGCCAATGCGGCGGATGGCCTGCGCTCGCTGCTGTATCTGGAAGAGAAAACCCGCAAGCTGTTGGAAAAAGACGCCGAGCCCATCAACACCGACATGCTGTTCAACCCACCTTCCGCAAGCCGCTATGACGGCGTTGAGTTTCTCGAGTTCGCGGTAGATGAAGCCCAGGGCGCCCGGCTGTCCACCTGGCTGGAGAGCCTCGGCTTTGCCCGTCTCGGTCAGCATCGCTCGAAAGCGGTCAGCCTGCTGGGTCAAGGTGATATCAAGATCGTGCTCAACGCCGAACCCTATTCGTTCGCCCATAACTTTTTCGAGGCGCACGGCCCTTCGCTATGTGCCATGGCGTTACGGGTCGAGAACGGCAGTGCGGCGTTGGAGCGCGCGCAGATGTACAAGGGGCAGCCATACCGTGGCCTGGTCGGTCCCAACGAACGCGAGATTCCTTCCGTGCGTGCGCCGGATGGCAGTCTGATCTATCTGGTTGAGCCGACCGAGGCGGGCAAGTCGATCTACGACAGCGATTTCAAGTTGGACCCGCAAGCGATGCCGGGAGGAGGCTTGCAGCGCATCGATCACATGGCAATGGCGTTGCCTGCGGACAGTCTCGACAGTTGGGTACTGTTCTATAAAAGCTTGCTGGATTTCGAGGCCGACGACGAAGTGGTGCTGCCCGATCCCTACGGCCTGGTCAAAAGCCGGGCGTTGCGCAGCCGATGCAGCACCGTGCGTTTGCCGCTGAACATCTCGGAAAATCGTAATACGGCGATCTCCCATGCACTGTCCAGTTATCAGGGCTCAGGGGTGCACCACATCGCATTTTCCTGCGAGGATATCTTTGCTGAAGTCAGCCGTGCCAAGGCGGCTCAGGTGCCGTTGTTGGATATCCCGCTCAATTACTATGACGACTTGGCGGCGCGCTTTGACTTCGATGATGAGTTCCTCAGCGAGCTGGCCTACTTCAACGTGCTCTATGACCGCGATGCCCAGGGTGGCGAGCTCTTCCACGTCTACACGGAGCCGTTCGGCGAGCGCTTTTTCTTCGAGATACTGCAACGCAAGAATGGTTATGCCGGCTATGGCGCGGCCAACGTAGCGGTACGGTTGGCAGCGATGGCCAAGTCCCGTAGAGGTGCTGCGCGCCAATCCAGGCTCTGAATGAGACTTCCTTCCGGGAGACGCTCAGCCCATAATCGGGCGACTCCAACGCGGTCGTGAGCCCAGAATGACGAATTTCGCCGATGCCGGTGCACCTCAACCCCTCGAAGCACGGCACCAGGGCCGAAAAAACAACCCGGAACAAACCCGCAAGGACATCCTCCAGGCAGCCATTGTCGAGTTTGTCAGCCTGGGTTTGTCTGGTGCGCGGGTCGACGCCATCGCCGAGCGCACGAAAACATCGAAGCGCATGATCTATTACTATTTCGGTAGCAAGGAACAGCTCTACGTTGAAGTCCTCGAGAAACTCTACGGCGATATCAGGCGTACAGAAAGTCAGCTGCAACTGGCCGAGCTGGAACCACTGCAAGCCATCCAGCGCCTTGTGGAGTTCACGTTCGACCACCATGACCGCAATGTCGATTTCGTACGCATCGTCGGCATCGAAAACATCCACAACGGTGCCAACGTCAAGCAGTCCCCGGTGATTCGCTCGATGAGCCATCACGTCCTGGAGACAATCAAGGAAACGTTACTGCGCGGTGAAGCCCAAGGGGTTTTTCGTCGGGGCGTAGAGGCTATCGATTTGCATATGCTGATCAGTTCCTTCTGTTTTTATCGAGTCTCCAACCGGCATACCTTCGGTGAGATATTCCAGATCGATCTCTCCGAGGAACAGATCAAGCATCGGCACAAGGCGATGATTTGCGAGTCGGTGCTGCACTACTTGCAGGCCGGCATCTGATATTCACGCTCCGCGCGAAGACCCGCAGCGGCGCGATTGATAGACGCACCGCCTCGGTTTCCGGGCTCAGCTGTTCATGCTGTTAAAGTGCGCCTGCATGCGCTCGGCGTCGGCAGGGCACTCACTGAACAGCTCGAAGGCCTTGACGGCCTGGAACACTGCCATAGTGCCGCCATCCAGCGTACGGCAACCCAAGGCGCGAGCCTGCTTGAGCAGCTCGGTTTCGAGTGGGAAATAGACGATCTCGGCCACCCATAACCCGGCGTGCAGAAGTGTCACCGGCAGCGGCGTGCCAGGCAGTTTTGCCATGCCCACCGGGGTGGTATTGACCAAGCCATCAGCCGCCGCAACGGCAACAGGCAGATCCCGCCCGACAATCGCCCGTCCAGGTCCGAAGTGGGCGTTCAGGTTATCAACCAGAGCCTGGGCGCGACTCGGGTCGACTTCAAATATCGCCAGTTGCTCGACCCCTTCGGACAGCAACGCATGTGCGACCGCCGCACCGGCGCCGCCGGCCCCCATCTGAATCACACGGTGACGTGCGGCCTGGGCAAGACCACGGCGAAATCCCTCGGCAAACCCAAGGCAATCGGTGTTGTGGCCGATGCGCTTGCCATCCCTGAACACCACCGTGTTGACCGCGCCAATACCGCGAGCCTCGTCAGAAAGCTCATCGAGCAAGGGGAGGATGGCCTGCTTGCAGGGATAGGTGATATTGAGTCCGGTGTAACCCATCTGTTCAGCGCCCTTGAGCAGTTCGGGCAATGCGTTGACATCCAGCTTCAAGGCATCGAGATCGATCAGCCGATACACATAGCGAATGCCTTGGGCATCACCTTCCTGTTCGTGCATGGCCGGTGTACGCGAGGCTTGGATACCAGCGCCAATCAGGCCGGCCAGTACGGATTTCTTGTTCGGGTTCATGGTGGTCAGGCTTTCAATAAGTGGGCGAAATGTTCAAGGGCGAGGCGGTAGCCGTGGGTACCCATCCCGCAAATCACGCCGACAGCAACGGCCGAGACAAATGAGTGATGGCGGAACTCTTCACGTTTGTACACGTTGGACAGGTGCACTTCGATCACCGGTAACTCTGCAGCGATCAAGGCGTCGCGGATTGCCACGGAAGTATGGGTCCAGGCGGCCGGGTTGATCACGATGCCTCCACAGCGACCTCGGGACTGATGAATCCAGTCGATGAGTTCACCTTCATGATTGGTTTGGCGAAATTCGATTTGCAGACCGTGAGAGGCGGCAGTGCGTTCACACAGATCGGCGACATCAGCCAGTGTTTCGTAGCCGTACGTGGCCGGCTCACGAGTGCCCAGCATGTTCAGGTTCGGGCCATTGAGCACCAGGATTACATGAGTCATTGCAATGACCTCCATTGTTTTTTTCACGCATCGGCAGAGGCAGCCAAGCAGGCGCCGTGAAAATGTACCAAATGGTTAATTTCGTCAACGGGGGGGCACGTCGATGTTGCGCCTGATCAAAAGCCGAAAAGTCAAAGAGAGGGCGCACGTTGGCCGCAAAGCGTTACGGGCAGGGAGGTTCGGCTCTGGTGCCGGGTCTGGGAGAGCCGTTTGAGTCAGAGAAAACCTGTGCGGTTATCGCCCATTTCCGGACAGTAGCGCCGGTTTTGCCCCAGGCACGTTAACGCTTTATCACTATGCAGCCGAGGGGGGCACGTTTTCCGTGGGGGTCTGGCCCCCGGACAATATCCTCTCCAGATACTGCGACGGCGTGCTGCCCAGCAAACTGCGGAACATATAGATAAACGCACTCGAACTTCGATAGCCCAGGCCCTGGGCAACGTCGCTGATCGACATCCCCTCGACCAATCGACACATCGCCTCGTCGACCCGCACCTGCAAGCGCCAGTGGTGAAAGGTCACGCCGGTTTCTTCTTTCATCCGCCGCGCCAGCGTGCGTGAGCTGGCGCCGATGCGTTCGCCCCATTCTTCCAGGGTGTCGTTGTTGTCCGGGCTTTGCAGGATCGCATCGCAGACCCGACGCAGCCGACGATCCATCGGCATCGGCAGGTTGTTGTTTTGCCGCGAAGCCTGGGCCAGCAGGTGGATCAGCAATCCCGAGGCCTGCTGTCGTGGCTGCTCGCCCAGGGTCGGCTGGTCATTGAGCATCAGGATCAGTTCGCGCATCAGCGGCGTCACCGTCAGCACGCAGCATTCATCCCAGTGCCACGGCACGGCGCGCTGGTCGAGATAGACGGAACGCATCGAGATATCCCCGACCATCCGTACTTCATGGGTCACGCCGGCCGGTATCCACAAGGCGCGCATGGGCGCCAGGGTCCAGGCTCCGGTTTCGGTGGAGACGCGCATCAAGCCGCGCGGCGAATACATCAGTTGAATGCGCTCATGGCAGTGGGGCTGCTGCCGGGCGCCCGAGGCGTAGTCATAGGCCCTGACGACCAGCGGCGCGGCGTCGTCAGCGAATTCCTTGTGCGGGGTCATGGCTGCTTTTTGGGCGGGATGGTCATGAGCGGCAGAAAAGCGCCAATTCTGTCCTTTCATCGATACAAGTTGTCCTGAAGCCAAGTAAACAGACTGGCAAAATTAATGCAAATGAATCGCATTTTCAAGCACTGGAGCCAATGATTCTCATGAGCAGAAGTAAGATTGAACGCTTTGTGTCCGCGCCGTTGAGCCCGTACCGGTATAGCCGTTCTCTGACGTGTAACCCGCTTTTGCTCGTGCCCCTGATACTGGTCGCCACCTGCTCGCAGGCCCAGTCTGCTCAAGAGACCGTATTGCCGCAAACCCGGATCGTCGGTGACCAGACTCTACAGGATGCGGCGGCGACCGAAGGTTCAGACAGCTACAAACCTTCCCTGGTGACCGTCGGCAAGGTGCCGGTGGCCCCCAAGGACCTGCCGGCCTCGGTCTCGGTGATCACCCGCCAGCGCATGGACGACCAGGCCATGACCAGCGTCGATGACGCCTTGCGCAATACCCCGGGGATCACTGCGGTGACCTATGGCGATGGCACCAGTTATTTCCAGTCCCGCGGTTACCCGGCCGAGGTGCAGTTCGATGGCTTGCCCGCCAATAGCGGGCTGCAGTACCTGCCGCAGTTCGACCTGGCGCTGTACGACCGGGTCGAGGTCCTGCGCGGGCCGGCCGGGCTGCTGCAAGGTTTCGGCAACCCGGGCGGTACGGTCAACCTGGTGCGCAAGAGCCCTCAGGATGTCTTCGGGCTGACCGGCGCGGTCTCGGCCGGCTCCTGGAACACCTACCGCACCGAATGGGATGTCACCGGCCCGCTGACGGACAGCGGCAATATCAAGGGGCGCCTGGGTTTCAGCGGCCAGAACGGCAAGAGCTTCGAAGATGCGGGGCAGAATGGGCAGGGCCTGATCTATGGCTCGCTGGCCTTTGACCTGGATGCGGACACCCAACTGACGGTCGGTGCCGCACACCAGCAGATCGCCCTCAATGGCGTGGACTACGGTCTGTCGACCTTCACCGATGGCAGCTTCATCAATGGCAAGCGCTCGGGTTTCTACGGCTCCGACTGGAGCTACGCCGACACCAACATGACCGAAGTCTATGCCGATCTGCTGCACCACTTCGGCAACGATTGGCAGAGCCGCACGGCGATCAACTACCGCACTTCGGCCGTGGGCGCCAAGTATGGTTACGTCGCAGGTCCGGTCAATCCGGATCGCACGGACGACTATTGGTTGCAGCGCCAGCAGGACAATTACCGCTGGATCGGCGTCGACTCCTATATCAACGGGCCTTTCCAGCTGTTCGGGCGCACCCATGAGCTGATGCTCGGGGTCAACTACGCCGAGAGCCACCAGCGCAGCCTGTCGGGCGGCACCGATGGCGGCACGGTCAATATCGACAGCATCAATGTCGCCAACCCCTATATCCCCTACGACTCCGGCACTACCTCCAATACCTCGCAATATGGCGTGTACGGACAGGTCACCTTCAAACCCACGGATGCGCTGTCGCTGATCCTCGGCGGTCGCCAGAACCATTACGAAAGCTCGCGCCAGGACTTCCTGCCGTCGACCCAGCCCACGGTCAACGACCCCGAGCAGAACAAGTTCACGCCCTATGCCGGTGTCGTCTACGGCCTGAACGCCTGGCTCTCGGCCTATGCCAGTTACTCGGACATCTTCACCCCTTCCCAGGCCTTCCAGACCACCGCCAGCGGTGATGTGCTCAAGCCGCGTACCGGCAATCAATCCGAAGTCGGCCTCAAGGGTGACTTCCTCGACGGTCGGCTCGGCGCCTCGGTGGCGGTGTTCCAGATCGATGACCAGAACCGTCCGATCGCCGATGACGCCAACCCCGGTCACTGGCTGGCCCAGGGCAAGGCGCGCAGCAGCGGCTTCGAAGCGGAAGTCACCGGCAAGGTGCTGCCGAACTGGGATGTGCAGGCCGGTTACACCTATTTGCAGACCAAGCTGCTGGGGGCGGCGGCGGGCGATGGCAATGGCACGGTCCAGGATCCGGAAGAGCCCAAGCACCTGATCAAGCTCTGGAACACCTATCACTTCGAGGGTGACACCCTGAACAACTGGCGGGTCGGCGGCGGCGTCCGTGCCCAGAGCCGCACCACCCGCAACGAGGTCAGCTACCAGGGCGGTTACGCGGTGGTGGACGGGTTGATCGGTTACAAGGTCAACAGCCATCTCGACCTGGCCCTGAACATGAACAACGTGCTCGACCGTACCTACTATGCGCGGGTGCCTTCCAGCTACTACGGGTTGTATGGCGAGCCGCGCAATACGACGTTGACCTTGCGGGTGAAGTACTGATCCCCCATGACTTCGACTAAAAAAACCAACCACCACACGGCTGGCCAGGATTCCTGGCCAGGGGACTCCACCACACCGTTCGCCTTGTTGCTGAGCATGCTCCAGGGCGCGCGCGGGTTGCTTCTGCTTGCCGCCGCCGCCAGTCTGGTCAGCGGCTTTGGCAGCGCCGCGATGGTCGCATTGATCAACCAGGCGCTGTCCGCGCAGGGCGATGAACTGGGCGCGCTGGGCCTGCGTTTCATGCTGCTCGGGGTCGCGGTGCTGCTGTTGCGCCTGCTCTCGCAGACCCTGTTCATGTACCTCGGGCAGCGGGCCAAGGCCAGCGTGCGCCTGCGCACCATCCGCCACATTGCCAATGCCTCCTACGCGCACCTCGAGCGTTTCGGTGGCGGGCGTCCGTTGGCGATCCTGACCGGCGACCTGGATACGCTGGTGGTGCTGTTCATCAACCTGCCGACCATCATGATGCAGAGCACGGTGATCATCGGTTGCCTGGCTTACCTGGGCTGGCTGTCCTGGCAGATCCTGCTGTTCGCGCTGCTGGCCATCGGTATCGGCGCGGTGGGTTTCCTGCTGGTCAACAGCCGGGCGCTGGAGCATCTGCGCGGTTCCCGCCAGCGCGAGGACGACCTGATCCAGCAGTTTCGCGCACTCTTCGACGGGGCCAAGGAACTCAAGCTGCATCGCTCCCGGCGTGAGGCCTTTATCGACGACACCCTGGCGCCGCATATCGAATCGGTACGGGTGCAGCGCACCTTGGGTTATGTGCTGTTCAGCGCGGCGTCGAGCTGGGGCAACCTGGTGCTGTTCTCCTTTGTCGGCCTGACACTGTTCGTGCTGGCGCGCAGCTACGGTGTCGACCACCAGGTGATGTCCGGTTACGCCATGATCTTCCTCTACATGATCCTGCCGATCGAGGGCCTGCTGGCGGCGTTGCCGACCCTCGGCTCGGCGCGCATTGCCCTGGAGCGGATTGCCCGCCTGGAGACGCAGTTGCCCGCCGAGATCATGGGCGAACAGGGCGCTGACACGGGCTTTCAACGCATCGAGTTGCGGGCCCTGACGCACCGCTACTTTCGCGAAAAGGAAAACAGCTATTTCATGCTCGGCCCCGTCGACCTGGTGTTTACACCGGGCGAAATCACTTACCTGATCGGTGGCAATGGCAGCGGCAAGACCACCCTGGCCAAACTGTTGGTGGGCTTGTACGAAGGTGAGAGCGGCAGCGTGCTGCTGGACGGCCAGCCCGTCGAAGCGGCGACCCGTGATGCTTATCGCCAGCGCTTTTCCACGGTGTTCAGCGACTTCTTCCTGTTCGACACCTTGCTGGGCGTGATGCCCGCGCATCTGGAACCACAGGCCCGGAGCCTGTTGAAGGCGCTGCAACTGGAACACAAGGTGAGTATCGAGAACGGCGCCTTCACCACCCTCAATCTGTCGCAAGGGCAACGCAAGCGCCTGGCCTTGCTGGTCGCACTGCTCGAAGACCGGGCCTTCTACGTCTTCGACGAGTGGGCGGCGGATCAGGACCCGGCCTTCAAGGAAGTGTTCTACAGAAGCCTGCTGCCCGACCTGAAGGCGCGTGGCAAGGCGGTGTTGGTGATCACCCACGATGATCGTTATTTCGCCCTGGCCGACCGGCGCATCAAGTTGGAGATGGGCCAGATCGTGGCAGAGCTGTCCGACAGCGTCAGCGTAGAGGAGCTATCCGTTCGATGAACATGATTGAGCCGTGTCCCACCGTCGGCGCCGTTGCGTTGCCTGACGGCCAGGACCTGTTTCGCCTTGACGGCGCCAGTGTGAAGATCGGCGCCCGGACCTTGTTGCACCCCATGGATCTGCGTCTCAAGGAAGGGCGTCTCTACGGCCTGATCGGCCATAACGGCTCGGGCAAGTCGACCCTGCTCAAGCTGCTGGCCCGCCAACAGTCGGCCACGGCCGGCTCGCTGAAGTTAGGCAACGAGCCCCTGCATGGCTGGTCGTCGCGGGCCTTTGCGCGGCAGATCGCCTATCTGCCGCAACAGCCGCCCGAAGTCGACGGCCTGTTGGTGCGCGAGCTGGTGGCCCTGGGGCGACATCCCTGGCACGGTGCCCTCGGCCGTTTTGGCGCGCAGGACCGCGAGTGGGTCGAGCAGGCAATGCTCGCCACCGATGTACTGCAGTATGCCGAACGCCCGGTGGACAGCCTCTCCGGTGGCGAACGCCAGCGGGCCTGGATTGCCATGCTGGTGGCGCAGAACTGCCGTTGCATGCTGCTTGACGAACCGACCTCGGCCCTGGATATCGGGCACCAGCTCGCGGTGCTCGAACTGGTTCGCAATCTGTGCGAACAGCGTGGCATGGGCGCGGTGATCATCCTGCACGACGTGAACATGGCGGCGCGCTTCTGCGACGAGGTCATCGCCCTGCGTGAGGGCCGTTTGCAGTTGCAGATCAAGGCCGGCGACATGCTCCAGGAGAACCACCTCGAACACGTCTATGGCGTGCCGATGGGCGTGGTGACCGACCCGGCCAGCGGGCGCCTGATAGGTTTTCCACGATGAGTAGGCTGTTCAGTCGCCGGCGCATCCTGCAACTGATGGCCAGTGCGCCGCCGGCATTCTGGATGGCCGCTTCGTGGGCTTCGCCCGCCGCGCCGTCAAGGATTGTTTCCATGAGTTGGGAACTGACCGAAACGCTGCTGGCACTGGGGCACTCGCCCGTCGCCATGTCTCTGCCGGAGTGGTACACGAAAACCATTGTCGAGCCGCCGCTGCCCGAGGGGGTGATCGATATCGGGCTGCTGTACCAGCCCAACTTCGAGGTGCTCCAGCAACTGGCGCCCGACCTGCTGATCCTGACGCCCGGGCACGCCAGCCTGCAACCCTTGTTGGCGCGCCTGGCGCCGACGGTCACGCTCGGGGCTTACATGGGCGCCGAACAGCCTTATCCGGCCTTGCAGGAGGACACGCGGCAGATGGCTCGGGTGCTCGACTGCCCGGAACGCGCGCAGGCCTTGATCACGGCGACCGAGCAGTGCTTCGCGGCGGTGCGCGAGCATCTGTCGGCGCAGCCGGGGCTTGCCACGGCACCGACCTTCGTTGCCGATGCGATCGATGAACATCACTTGCGGGTCTATGGCGCCGGCAGCCTGTTCGATGCGGTGTTGCAGAAAATCGGGGTGAACAATGCGACGCATCCGGTCGACGGCGCGGCGGGGCAGTGGGTGACCAACTCGGCGGGCTCCGCCCTGGTACCGCTGCAGCGCATCGCCCAGGTGCCCGGGGCCAACCTGCTGCTGATGGGGTCGGTGGCCCCGAGTGTACGGGCGGCCTTGCAGCGCAGTCCGGTGTGGCAGGCCATGCCTTGCGTGCGCGAACGGCGAGTGGCGCTGCTGCCAGTGATCGCCCCCTATGGCGGATTGTCCTCCATGCAACGCTTTGCCCGTGCGGTGGAGACGGCGTTGTTTCAAACGGCCCAGCGGGAGCCCGGTATTGTCTAGTTTTCGTCTGTCTTTTGCCCCGCGTGGCGGCCTGTTGCTGGTGGTCGGGCTGTTTGCCCTGGCGGCCGTGTTGGCGCTGTTCCAGGTGAATGCACTGTTGGCGGGCAGCTCCTGGCTGTCCGCGCTATTGGCCCCGGATCGTGATGATGTGCGTCAGGTGCTGGTGCATGAGTCGCTGCTGCCGCGTGTCGCCATGGCACTGCTCTGTGGCGCGGCGCTGGGCCTGGCCGGCACGCTGGTGCAACAGGTGCTGCGCAACCCGTTGGCCGAGCCCATGACCCTGGGGATTTTTCCCGGGGCTTATCTGGCCTTGGCGTTCTACACGCTTTATGTGCCCAGTGGCTTGCCGGGCGGTCGTGAACTGGTGGCCCTGGGCGGTGGCGCCCTGGCAGTGCTGGTGGTGCTGACCCTGGCCTGGCCGCAGAAGCTGTCGCCGATGGCGGTGATCCTCTCGGGCATGGTGGTCAATCTCTACTGCGGTGCGATCAGCCTGGCGATGGCCTTGATTCACTACGACCTGTTGCTGGGGTTGCAGATCTGGGGTGGTGGCTCGCTGGAGCAGGCGGGCTGGCAACCCAGCAGCCATCTGGCCGCCGGGTTGGCGGCCTGCATGCTGACGGTATGGCTGGTGCGGCGACCGCTGGTGCTGCTCGACAGTGGTGAAAGTACCGCGCGCAGCCTGGGGGCGAAGGTCGAGCGGACACGCTTGATCGCCTTGCTGGTGGCGGTCGTATTGACGGCGTTGGTGGTGGCACAGGTCGGCGTGATCGGCTTTCTTGGTCTCGCCGCCCCGGCGTTGGCGCGTCTGCTTGGGGCGCGAACCTTGTACCAGCGACTGGTCGGGTCGACGTGCATCGGCGCGGCCATGTTGTCGGCGACCGACCAGATTGTCCTGGTGTTGTCGAATACGGCGCCGCTCTCGGCCCATCTGATTCCGACCGGCACCGTCACCTCGTTGCTCGGCGTGCCGCTGTTGATCCTGATGCTGCCACGCCTGCGCAACGGTCTTGCCACTCAATGGAAACCGAACTGGCCGAACAGTACGGGTTTCGCGCCTAGCCGCCGTTGGGGGCTGGCTGCGCTGTTGCTCCTCGGTCTGTTCCTGTCCTTCATGGTCTCGCGCAGCCTGGACGGTTGGCGGATTGCCACGGCGGCCCAGGTCAGCGCCTTGCTGTTCTGGCAACTGCCCCATACGGTGATCGCCGCCACCGCCGGCGGCCTGCTCGCGCTGGCCGGCACCTTGCTGCAACGGGCGACCGCCAACCCGATGGCCAGCCCGGATTTGCTCGGGGTCAGTTCGGGAGGGGCCTTGGGCATTGTCGTGGTGGTCTTCGCCATGAGCCAGCCATCGCCGACCGTGCTGTTCGGCGCCTGTCTGGCGGGGTCGCTGGCGGCGCTCGGGGCGCTGCTGTGGTTGGGCCGTGGCGCTTTCAATCCGCAACGCCTGCTGCTGGTGGGCGTGGCGGTCAGTGCCTGGTTCCAGGCGATGGTCAGCGCGACCCTGGCCAGCGGCGATCCCCGTGCGGAGCTGATGCTCCAGCTGGTCACCGGCTCGATCTACTACCTTCCCCCGGCACTGGCCTGGGTGAGCGCGGCGGTGATGATGCTGGGCCTTTGCCTGGCGCCCTTGTTCACGCGCTGGCTTGAAGCGTTCTCATTGGGGGAGGGCTCGGCGGCGAGTGTCGGCGTACCGGTTGCCCGTGCGCGACTGCTGATCCTGTTGTTCGCCGGGGTGCTCACGACCATGGCGACCCTGCTGGTGGGGCCGCTGTCCTTCGTTGGCTTACTGGCCCCCCATATCGCCCGTTTTGCCGGTGCCCGCCAGCCGCTGCAACAGCTCTGGGTGGCATCGGCGTTCGGCGCGGTGCTGATGGTCGTCTCGGAATGGCTGGGGCGGCAGTGGGTATTTCCCGAGCAGATGCCGGCCGGCTTGGTGGCGACCTTGCTTGGTGGGCCTTATCTGGTGCTGTTGATGCTGTATCGGCGCAAGTCCTGAGGCGTCAGGTCAGCGGCTATCTGCTGCGGCGAATCAGCTCCGTCCGGGATTGTGGGGGCGAGGGCCGGTGTAGGCCGCCCTTGGCCTGATCAGGTTCTCGCTGCCGCGTTGTTCCAGGCCGTGGGCGATCCAGCCAATCGACCGGCCCAGCGCAAAGAGACCGAACGCGGCGCCAATAGGAAGCTTCAGGTGTCGGCGGACGGCCACCAGCGCGAAATCGACAGAAGGGCGCTGGCCCACCAGTGTAAACGCCAGGTCAATGATGGCCTGCCACTGAGGGTGGTGCGGCAGGATCCGGGCGAGCAGCGCTGCCGCGCGCACATCCCCATTGGGGTAGAGGTGATGTCCAAAGCCGGGAAGATCGTCGCCTCTTGCCAGCCGCTCACGCATCTTTTTGGCGATATCGTCATCGCCAAGCTCATCCCACAGCGCCTCGCCTCTCGCGGTGGTGGCGCCATGGCGGCCGCCCGTCAAGGCGGCAAGGCCACCGACCACACCGGCGCGCAGGCTGGCCCCCGTTGACGCGATACAACGGGCGGTAAAACTCGAGGCGTTCAGCTCATGGTCCGCGCACAGCACCAGCGCCATCCTGATCAGGTCCGCGCCGTCTTCGTCGACGCCCCAGGCCCGGGCGCATTGTTCGTGGATCGGCGAGCTGTCCGGTGTCGAGTCCAGCAGGCAGGCCGTCAGCAATCGGACGATGGCGCCGCAACCTTCTGCGCGGCGTTCGGCGGATGTCTGCCAGAGCGCGGTGGCGGCATCGTCGCTGGCGACGGTGAAAAGGGGCAGCAATACCTCTTCGGCGCGGCGGCCACGATAGTGGGCCATCAGCGCTGGCAGCGTTTGCGCAAGTCCTGGTGCAGGCGCTCCGAACGCCGTTTTCGCATCGCATTGCCAAAGGAGCGCGGCCACCTCTTCCACGGAGGCCGACGCCGCGAGCTCCAGGGCGTTCTCGCCGCGATAGAACAGTTGGCCATCATCGATCAGCGTAATGGCCGATTCGAGTACGGGCAGGCCCCAGTTGAGCGTGGCTTTCGCCAGCTCTTTCGGCTTGCGGCCCCGAGTGCGCTGCTCCGCCAGGCGTTCGACATCCGTGGCGAGATAGCGGCTCTCACGATGACTGTCCCCGGTTTCCGCGTGCAGCAGGCCACGGCTCACGTAGGCATAGAGCGTCTGTCGCGAGACCCCGAGCCGCTGGGCGGCTTCGGCGGAGGAAAGATAGTTCGGCATCAACGCGTCTCCGGCGGTGATTGGTTGATTAATTTAATCAATATTGACGATTAAAAAGGAGCGGCAGATATTTCGCAAATCGAACCCACAGCGGAGCCTCATCATGTTCAACGACGACTCAACTCAGGCGCCAGATTCGACGGCGTCGAGTCCTTTCGCGGGTTATCTGCAGGCGTTCTGGCAGGCGGTCGGCGGGAACCCGGAGCATCTGGCTCATCTTGCCGTGACCGGAAACGGCTCGCTGCCCTGTGCCTTTGCCTACACGGACTTCGCGGCGGCGGCCATCGGTGCGGCAAGCCTGGCCATCGCTGAACTGCTCTCCGTCACTTCGGGCAAGCTGCCGTCCGTCACGGTCGACCGGCGCCTCGCGTCCTTCTGGTTCGGCACTTCGCTTCGCCCGCAAGGCTGGGCGCTGCCTTCTCCATGGGACCCGGTCGCAGGAGATTACCGGGCGGCTGACGGCTGGATCCGGCTGCACACCAACGCCCCTCATCACCGGAACGCAGCGCTGGCGGTGCTCGGTGTGGCTGGCGAGCGGGATACCGTTGCGCGCGCCGTCTCGGGCTGGAGTGCCAGTGCGCTTGAGATGGCCATCGTCGAACGCAATGGCTGCGTGGCGGCCATGCATACCTTGCAGGAGTGGGCCGATCATCCCCAGGGACAAGCGGTCCGGGACGAGCCGCTGCTGCACCACGCGCTGAGCGCCAGGGTTGCGAGAGCGAAATGGCCGGTTCCGGCAGACCGGCCGTTGCGAGGCGTACGTGTGCTCGATCTCACGCGGGTTCTGGCGGGCCCCGTTGCCACCCGCTTCCTGGCCGGATTTGGCGCCGAGGTGCTGCGCATCGATCCGTACGGCTGGGAGGAGCCGGGTCTGGTGCCGGAAGTTGTCCTGGGCAAGCGCTGCGCGCGCCTCGATCTGCGCAATGCCTTCGACCGCGCTACGTTCGAGCGTCTGCTGGGCGAAGCCGATGTGCTGGTTCACGGTTACCGGCCCGATGCCTTGGCCCGTCTCGGCTTGGGCGTTGAACGCCGTCGCCAGTTGAACCCGGCGCTGGTCGATGTATCGCTCGATGCCTATGGCTGGAGCGGGCCGTGGTGTGAGCGACGCGGCTTCGACAGCCTGGTGCAGATGAGCAGCGGCATTGCCGACGCCGGCATGCGCATGGCACGCAGCGATCGTCCGGTGCCGTTGCCGGGGCAGGGGATCGATCACGGAACCGGCTACCTGATGGCCGCCGCCGTGATCCGCGGATTGACCGAGCGGCTTACGACGGGGGCGGGTTGCGTCGCCCGGGCATCGCTGGCGAGGACGGCGCAGTTGTTGATTGCCCATGCCGGTGTGCAAGAGGGGGGTGTCCCAATGCAACCGGAACACCCGGACGACCTGGCCGCGCAGATCGAGCACACGTCGTGGGGCCCCGCGCAACGCATCAAGGCGCCAGCGTCGGTCGACGGGACGCCCATGTATTGGGACCACCCAGCGGGCGAGCTGGGGTCGGTTGACGCAGAGTGGCAGTCGACAGGTAAGCGTTGATATCCGGTCTCTATGGAACCTCGTGGCCCTGTGCCGAGCTCAGAAGTTCGAACCAGTGATCTTTCGTCAGCTTCAGTTGGCAGGCGTCTACCGATTCACGCAGCACCTCGATGCGCCTCGATCCCGAGATCAGCAACGGCCGGCTGGGCAGTGCCAACAACCAGGCCATCAGGACCGTGGTGGCAGACGCTCCCAGTTGCTCTCCTATGTGTGCCAGGGTTTCCCTGACTCGCCTGGCCACAGGGTCTGAATCGGTAAAAATACGCCCGCCACCGAGCGGCGACCAGAGCATGGGGGCGCACTTGAGCTGTTGAGCCTGGTCGAAGGTCCCGTCATAGAGAGGGGCCAGTTGCAGCAGTGAACACTCGACCTGATTGGTCACCAGTGAAAGACCATTGGCGACCATCCGGTCCTGGAGCAGGGAGAACTGGGAGGGGGTAAAGTTCGAGACACCGAAGTTTCTGACTTTCCCCTCCTGGTGCAACGCCTTGAAGGCGCGTGCCACTTCATCCGCATCCATCAACGGATCAGGACGGTGGATCAGCAGCCCATCCAGGTAGTCGGTATGCAGGGCACGCAGTGAGTTCTCGGCCGAGGCGACAATGTGCTCGAAACTGTTGTCATAGGTCTTGAGTCGGTGCTCCGGCCGCCGGGCCGACACCAACTTGATTCCACACTTGCTGACCAGTTGCAGGTGTTCGCGCAAATGCGGTGCGGCGGCGAGCGCTTCACCAAACAAGGCTTCGGACTGGTAGTTGCCGTAGATGTCCGCGTGATCGAAGCTCGTCACCCCGAGTTCGAGCGCGGCTTCAATCAGTTGCTGGCGTTCATGGACCGACAGGGACCATTCGCTCAAACGCCACATGCCAAAGACGATGCGTGAAAACTCCGGCCCTTGGGGGGTGAGGGATACTCGTGATGAGATGTTCATTCATAGGTCCTTGTTCTTTGGGGCACACGGTGAGAACTGCAACTGACAGCTCATCGTTTGGCAGCATGGCGCAGTACCGTGAATGAAATGCCTCGTTGGAGCAAGCGCCGATTTCGCCGTCGAAGGACATGCCCTTGTCGAGGGTTGCAGGGCAGTCCTCGGCGTAGCGTGGTACGGCGATTTGCCTCTCTTGGGTGTCAACGGTCTGTGGTCCCGCCTCGATGACCAATGTATCCGCGGTGTCTCTGTGCCGGCGCTAGAACCAGGTTTCCATTTGCACCCCCAGTTGCCAGACGCCTCCAGACCTGAAGCCCTTCTGGCCGAAATCATCGGTTGAGCTGAAGTTATCGAGGTTCCTGGACCAGTTCATATAGGTGGCGAACAGGCGCAATTCAGGGCGCGTGAAGAAGTCGCCGGTTTGCAGCTTGAAGGTGGGCGCCAAGGTGAATTTCCAATAGTCGCCGTCGGCTGTATGGCGGCCGGCATAGCCACGTGCATCCAGGTCCATCGTCTGCCAGCTCAGTTCATATTGCATTTCGAAGTTGCGGCTCAGTTCATTGGCCAATCGCACGTTGAGGGTCAAGTAGCGATAGTCGTCGCCGGGGACATAGCGATCCTGGCTATGTTCGGCAATCAGGGTCGGTGCGATACGCCAATCGTCATTCAGGCGAGTATGGCCATAGAGTGCCAGCCGCAACGTCTGAGCCTGCTCAAGCAAGTCGCCATCGGCGCCAATGTTGCTGACCTCCGCTCCCAGTCCTTTGCCGTACAGCAACGCGGCTTTGAAATAGCCTTCACGACCGAAAAAATCTGGTCGATGGTAGGCGAACAGACCATGGGAGCCGCTTTCGGCAGGGCTGAACCCCGACGCGTTCAGCCGAGTGCCGCCGGCCGTCAGCCTGGCGTCGTTCTGGCTTGATGCAATGCCATTGAGCATGAGCTGCCAGCGGCCATCATCGAAAAATTGGTTGAGGGTCGCGACATAGCTCCTGATGTCCTTGTTTTCCTCTGTCCCGAAATCACCGTAGGAGCGGCTCATCAGGGAGGCATTGATGCGCCAGTCATTGGCAAGGCGTACGTCGTAGATCCCGCCACCGGTCCCGGCCAGGAACACGATGCCCCGGTCAAGCCAATGGATGTCGTAATTGTCTCGGTCAAAGCGCTTGCCGGCCCATAAGGTCGCGTCGCGCAGCATGGGCGTGTTCTGGAATGACACCAGGTGGCTGAGTTCGGCATAGGACTGGCGCACATTGAGCGAGCTTTGCGCCGCGGTCCAATCGTTGGGGGTTTCCACGCCGTCCGCGATCTCGAACAGGTACTTGGCGCGCGTGCCGTTGTCGGCTTGGCTTTGCTTCGAGAATTTCGCCTCTGCGTAGGTATCCACCTCATTGCCGAGCCGCCCAACCGACCCGCCAATCGATCCGGCGGGGGTGATGTTGGGACCGCCCCGACCGGCGCCGCCGCCATCGGTCATCATTCCGGAACGCGCATACGCGCTGAAGGAGAAGCCTTGCGTGACGTCCTGGATCGAATTCACCGAAGAGGCGAGGGTGGAGGTGCGCTGCTCCATGGACTGCTGGCGTGTTTCAATCTGGGCGACTCTCTCGCCCAGAGGCAATTGGACTGCCGTGGGCGCCGAGGCATTGACGGCGAGCTGACTCTTGAGGCGCTCGACCTCCCTGTGCAACTGGACAACATCGGTTTCAGCCGCCGCTGCCCGCTTCTCGGCGGTGGCGGTCCTGGCCTCCAGCTGGGCGAGACGTTCCTCGACGGTGAAGGCCGGTTCGGCCAGCAGGTTGGTGGTTGAAAAAAGCAGGGCAAAGATACCCAGAAGCGGCGTATGACGCATGTTAACCCTCTTGTTTTTGTATTGGGGCACTACACACCTTTCAAACGAGTTCCTGCCCTGGTCGAACGGGCATTGCTGCGTGATCGCAAGGGCCCGCTGGAACTACCGGCAGCGCAACTTCTGCCCCGCTTGCTCAACGGGATATCACCGGCAGTTGCACTCAACCCACTTGACAATGAACCCGTCCAGGACGCGTAATGTGTTGCGATGTTAACGTTAACTAAAATAAAAACAAGAGGACTGTTCCATGCCAATTCCAGTGAAACGCGAGTACTGGCTCATCAGTGGTTTGCTGTATTTTTTCTTCTTCTCATGGTCATCCAGCTACTCGCTGTTCTCGATCTGGCTGCATCGAGTCATCGGCCTGGATGGCACGGAAATCGGTTTTGTTTTCGCGGCCAATGCCATTGCGGCGCTGCTGATTCAACCGTTCTATGGCGCGCTGCAGGATCGGCTTGGCCTGTCGAAAAAACTGCTGGTGTGGATTGGCATCCAGCTCTGCGCGGCGGCCCCGTTTGCGATTTACGTATATGCCCATCTGCTGGCTCAGAACGTGGTGCTGGGGGCTGTGGTCGGCGCGGCTTTTCTGGCCTTGGCCATGCTCGCGGGCGTGGGCGTGATCGAGTCCTACACGGAGCGGTTGTCGCGCCATGCGGACCTTGAATTCGGGACTACCAGAATGTGGGGTTCGCTGGGCTGGGCGAGCGCGACGGGTGTGGTTGGCGTGGTCTTCAACATTGACCCGGACATCGCGTTTTACCTGAGCAGCGCTGCCGGCGTGGCGTTCCTGTTGATCCTCTCCAGGCTGGATTTGAGCCGCTTCAGTCAACCCGGCGTGCAATTCGGTGAAGGGGCAGCGAAGCCCGTGCGCGTGCACGATCTCTGGAAGTTACTGAGACTGCCGCGTTTTTGGGCATTCAGCTTGTACCTGACCGGTGTGTGCGGGATCTACATGATCTACGAACAACAGTTTCCGGTGTATTTCTCCTCTTTCTTCCCAACCCCGGAGGAGGGGACCCGTGCTTATGGCTACCTGAATTCATCGCAGGTGCTGCTTGAGGCGGTATTGATGTTGTTCGCGCCATGGGTGGTCAGCCGTACAGGCGCCAAGTACGGACTGATTCTGGCGGGCAGCATCATGTTCGTCCGGATTCTGGGCTCCGGGCTGGCAACGCAGGCCTGGAGCATCGCCGCCTGCAAGATGTTGCACGCGTTGGAAGTGCCCATCCTCCTGGTTTCGGTATTCAAGTACATATCGCTCAATTTCGATTCGCGCCTGTCCGCCTCGATCTACCTGGTGGGATTCCAGTTCGCCCAGCAATTGACCGCGATGCTGCTTTCGCCGCTGGTGGGCTACGGCTACGACCATGTCGGTTTCTCGAGCGTTTACGTGCTGATGGCTGGCCTGGTCGGCGGTTGCCTGCTGCTGTCATGGACCTTGTTGCGCACCGATCCTGCCGGCACCTCTTCTCCCGCCAAGGTTGCCGAACCGCTGGAGCTTCCGGCCATTGTTCAATCCGCCACTCGTTACGAACCCTAGTAAGGATCAAGCCATGCACGCTGCACTGCTGGATGAAGCGCATCGCGCCATCGAAAGAACAATACCCGAACGCGGCGATGACTATCGCCTCGGCTATCACCTGTCGCCTCGGGCGGGATGGATGAACGATCCGAACGGGCTGGTCCATTTTCGCGGTGAATACCATGTGTTTTACCAGCATCACCCATACTCTGCGCACTGGGGCCCGATGTACTGGGGGCATTCCAAGAGCAGCGACCTGGTGCATTGGGAGCATTTGCCCATCGCCTTGGCGCCCAGTGATAGCTACGATCGGGACGGGTGTTTTTCAGGGTCGGCGGTGGTCATGGATGACAGGCTTTATCTGATCTACACCGGGCACACCTGGTTGGGTGCTCCGGGTGATGACCAGCACATCCGCCAGGTCCAATGCCTGGCCAGCAGCTCAGATGGCCTCGTGTTCACGAAACACGGGCCAGTGATCGAGACGGCACCGGATCCGGACATCATGCATTTCCGCGACCCCAAGGTCTGGCGGCAAGGCGAGCAATGGTGGATGGCTCTGGGGGCGCGCCAGGGAGACGACCCGCAACTGCTGCTCTATCGCTCCGAAGACCTGCGCCACTGGCAATACCTGGGCTGCGCCCTGAAAGGTGCTCGCGAGTCGGACGGCTACATGTGGGAATGTCCGGACCTGTTCGAGCTCGGGGGATGCGACGTCTTTCTCTATTCGCCGCAAGGTTTGAAACCCAGCGGCTACGATAACTGGAACAAGTTCCAGAACAGCTACCGGCTGGGCCAATTGGATGACCGCGGGCATTTGAGCGAGTGCGGCAAGCTGTACGAGCTCGACCACGGCCACGATTTTTATGCGGCGCAGACACTGCTGGCGCCAGACGGGCGACGTTTGCTTTGGGCGTGGATGGATATGTGGGACAGCCCGATGCCGAGCCAGGCGCAACACTGGTGTGGCGCGCTTTCGTTGCCGCGTGAGTTGAGCCGCGACGGTGAGCGGTTGCGCATGCGTCCGGCCCGAGAGCTGAAGGCGCTACGGCAAGACAGACGAACGCTGCGGATCGGCGTGATCGAATCACGCAGTTGCCCACTCGATGTGCGTGGTGCACTGCTGGAGTTCGAACTCGAACTGGACCTTGCGGGTAGCACCGCCGAGCGCTTTGGCCTGGCGCTGCGCTGCAGTGAAGACCAGCAAGAACGCACCTTGCTGTACTTCGATGCCATGGCCCGACGTTTGGTGCTCGACAGGCAATGCTCGGGCGCCGGCGTAAGCGGTGTTCGTAGCGTACCGGTGGCGCCAGGGCAGCAGCAGATCGCCCTGCGGGTCTTTCTTGATCGTTCGTCCATCGAGGTGTTCGTCGACGACGGCACCTATAGCCTTACCAGCCGGATTTATCCACGGCCCGACAGCCTCGCCGTCAGTGCATTCGCGGTCAATGGGACGGGGCGGTTCGGGGAGACGGCTGTCTGGAGTCTCGCCGATCTGCAGCTCTGATGACAGCGGATGCGCCATTCGTGCCGTCGGCCTCCGGTCATGGTGTTGTTATGCATTTGCCAGGCATGACATGATGCCCGGCCAGACAATCGATGGCACCCGCGAATGGCTTCAGTTAAAGATGTCGCACGGCTGGCGGGGGTTTCCTTCATGACCGTTTCCAGGGCACTCAACACCCCGGAAAAACTGAACCAGGAAACCCTGGCGAAGGTTCGTCAAGCGATTGAGACCCTGGGTTATGTCCCCAGCCTTTCAGCGCGCAAGATCCGTGGCGGTCACTCCAGTGGCAAGACCATTGGCGTCTTCGCGCTGGATACCGCGACAACCCCCTTCGCCGTGGAAATGCTCCTTTCAATGGAGCGCACGGCACGGGAAAACGGCTGGAACGTTTTCATCCTCAACGTCTTCGAAGCGCCGCCGAACCAGCAAACCATCGATCTGATGCTGTCGCATCAACCCGACGGAATCATCTTCAGCGCCATGCAGTTACGCACGGTCGAAATCCCCCGGGTACTGCGCAGCCTGCCTCTGGTGCTGAGCAACTGCATCAGTTCGCAAGCCGGCGTTGCATGCTACATACCGGACGATGAAGAGGGTCAGTATCAGGCGGTAAAAAACGCCTTGAAACGCGGCTACCGGCGTCCGCTGTGCATCAGCCTGCCGCAAAGCAGCCTGGCCTGGGAGTGGCGTCAGCGCGGGTTGGTTCGCGCCCTCGCCGAGGTCCGCCTGTCGGTGGACGATATTCCCCAATACAACCTGTCGACCGACGATGCCTATCAGGAAACCATGGTCGCGCTGGAGCAGCAATTGCGCGGCCCGGAGGGCAAGCCGGCGTTTGACCTGCTTATCTGTGGCAACGACCGCATTGCGCTGGTCGCCTATCAATACCTGCTCAGCCGTGGCCTGCGTATTCCGGAGGATGTGGCGGTCCTTGGCTACGACAACATGATCGGGGTGGCCGAGTTGTTCTATCCGCCGCTGAGTACCGTGCAACTGCCGTACTACGAGATGGGGCGTCGTGCCGCCGAGCATGTGATTCAAGGCCGGGACGACCCAGCCACTCACAGGGTTGCGTGCCCGCTCGTCGAGCGTGAGTCCTGGTGATGACACTCATCATGGCGCGGGCATGTTTCACGCGCTTGCGTCATGGCTCCTGCAGTCCACCGCCAGTGCCGACCAGAGTTACAACCTGCTGGGCAAGGCTTGATCGTTGCAATGAAAAAAGGCCCTCGCAAGCGAGGGCCTCTGTCAGGCTAGAGTGGTTATTGGACCTGGGCTATCAATCCGTCAGAAAGCCTCAGGCGAACTTTTTGTCGGCCTCGTAAAGCTTGGTGTAGCTCTAATACCCTGCACTGGCGTTATTTACTGAACCTGCCGGTGGACGGCAAGGTTTATGAGGTTCACCTGGATGACTGGATGTACCTGCTGGACGAACACACCATGGCCAACCGATCGTTGATGAGCAAGTTCGGCCTGGAGGTGGGGCAGGTGACGTTGTTCTTCCGCAAGCAGCCGTGAGTCAGTCGGGGCGTCGTCCGGCCAGCCGGTGCAGTGCCGGCAGCAGCGGCGCCCATATCAAGGCGAGTAGCACCAGGCTGGGCCATAGACCCAGTGGCAGGCCAATGTCTGCCAGTTTGGCGCCACCCAGATAGGACAGGGGGCCGCCACACGCCCCCAGCAGGCTGGCCAGCCACCAGGGGCGCGCCGTCCAGTTCAGACTGTAATGCAAGGTGCTGGCGAACAGGAGCCAAAGCACTGCCAGCCACAGAGGCAGCAGCACCTTGGTGCCGGGGAACTCAAACAGCCCCAGGTGCAGCAGGGCGCTGTCCAGGGCCCAGCCACAGGCCGCCACTCGCAACAGCGTGCGCCACTCGTTGCGGTTATCGGCGATCCACAGCAGGTGTACGGCCAGGCAGGCGATTGCAATCAAAAGCAGCCACGGACGTTGCGCACTCAGCACGCACGCGAACCAGCCGAGCTGGAACAGCCCGGCGTTCAGCAACGGTCGGCCCCGCCTGTTCACGCCGATACCAAGGGTTTGCCCTCGATTAAATAAAATAACAATTGAATAGCACGATTTATTAAACCCCCCTAGCCGACGCAAGGCGAGTTCGTTTAATTGATTGTCTAATCCCTATATATGGGATGTATAAATATATATTGAGATTTCCTAAGGCCAGGGTCTATAGTCGCCCCATCAGCTCTACGCACTCACTGTCCAAAAATAAATTCAGGTGAAGCGATGCAGGCGCAATTGATCGCGCTCGATTGGGGAACCACCTCTCTTCGGGCTTACAAACTTGCTGCTGGCGGCCAGGTGCTCGAACAGCGTTCGCTGTCGTCGGGGATCATGCAGTTGCCCAGTGGGCCGCGGATGATCGCCGGCCAGATGTGCACCGATGGTTTCGAACTGGCGTTCGACGATGCCTGCGGTGACTGGCTCGAGGCGCAGCCCGAGCTGCCAGTGATTGCCTGTGGCATGGTCGGCAGCGCCCAGGGCTGGCGCGAAGCCGCCTACTGCGACACCCCGGCGAATGTCGCCAACCTCGGCACCTCCTTGAAAGTCTTGCGCAGCCTGCGCGGCGTCGAGGTGCATATCGTGCCCGGGGTGATCCAGCGTTCACCGTTGCCGAATGTGATGCGCGGCGAAGAGACCCAGGTCCTCGGCGTCCTGCAAAGCCTGCCAGCGGATGCGGGCGACAATCTGCTGATCGGCTTGCCGGGCAGCCATTCGAAATGGGTCGAAGTGGCCGATGGCTGCATCGTGCATTTCGATACCTTCATGACCGGCGAACTGTTCGCCATCCTCAGCGAACACAGCATCCTGGGCCGTACTCAACAACGCGGCGCGGCTTTTGATGGCCAGGCGTTTGATCGCGGCGTGCAGGTGGCGTTGTCCACTGACGGCGAGATCGGCCCGCTTTCGACCTTGTTCAGTGCCCGCAGCCTTGGCCTGACCGGCGAACTGAGTGCCACCGAACAAGTCGACTATCTGTCGGGCCTGTTGATCGGTCATGAACTCGCGGCCCTCGCCGACGTGCAGCGCCGTCGACGCAACAGCAGCGACTTGCCTTCGATCATTCTTATCGGCAACTCCCAACTCTGTGCCCGCTACAGCCGGGCGCTCGATGCCTGCGGCTTTGCTCCGGTGAGCCTGGCCGAACAGGCCACCGAGCGCGGTTTATGGCACCTGGCCGAAGCGGCCGGGCTGCTCGGCTGAGCGTCTGCGTTCAACTACCAGGAGGTCTGACATGCTCAAGCAAGCACTGGCGAAAAACGGGCTGATCGCGATCCTTCGCGGCCTGCGCCCACAAGAGGCGGCCGCCATCGGCGAGGTGTTGTACCAGGCTGGTTTTCGCGTCATGGAAGTGCCCCTCAATTCGCCTGAACCCTACGAAAGCATTCGCATCCTGCGCAGCCTGTTGCCTGCCGATTGCCTGATCGGCGCCGGTACGGTGCTGACCGCGGAACAGGTCGGGCACGTGAAGGCGGCCGGCGGGCAGGTGATCGTCATGCCCCACAGTGACCCCAAGGTCTTGCGCGCCGCCAAGGCGGCAGGCCTGTACCTGTCGCCGGGTGTCGCCACGCCGACCGAAGCCTTTGCCGCCCTGGCCGAAGGCGCCGATGTCCTGAAGATGTTCCCGGCGGAGCAAATGGGACCGGCGGTGGTCAAGGCCTGGTTGGCGGTGCTGCCGGCAGGAACCTTGCTGATCCCGGTCGGCGGGATCACACCGGACAACATGCGGGTGTTTGTCGAGGCGGGCGTCAGCGGTTTCGGCCTCGGGTCCGGACTGTTCAAACCGGGCCTGACACCTGACGAAGTGGCGGTCCGTGCCAAGGCTTATGTGCAGGCCTGGAACGCATTGCGTTAAGACTTTCCGGCGCCGTGGGCGCTGCCTCTGAACAAGAGAGACAACACGATGAAAATTACCAAACTGACGACCTTTATCGTTCCACCGCGCTGGTTGTTCCTCAAGGTCGAAACCGACGAGGGCGTGACCGGCTGGGGCGAGCCCGTGGTCGAAGGCCGGGCCCACACCGTTGCGGCGGCCGTGGATGAGCTGTCGGACTATCTGATCGGCAAGGACCCGCGCAATATCGAAGACATCTGGACCGTGCTCTATCGCGGCGGTTTCTACCGTGGCGGCGCGGTGCACATGAGCGCCCTGGCCGGGATCGACCAGGCGCTCTGGGACATCAAGGGCAAGGCGCTCGGCGTCTCGGTCAGCGATCTGCTGGGCGGGCAGGTTCGCGACAAGATCCGGGTCTACTCGTGGATCGGCGGCGACCGTCCGGCCGACACCGCCCGGGCTGCCCGGGAAGCCGTCGAGCGAGGTTTCACCGCCGTCAAAATGAACGGCACTGAAGAACTGCAGTTCGTCGACAGCTTCGAGAAAGTCGACCTGGCGTTGGCCAACGTCGCTGCCGTACGCGATGCGGTAGGGCCGAATGTGGGGATCGGCGTGGACTTCCATGGCCGGGTCCACAAACCCATGGCCAAGGTGCTGATGAAGGAACTCGATGCCTACAAATTGATGTTTATCGAAGAGCCGGTGCTCAGCGAAAACTACGAAGCCCTTAAAGAACTGGCGCCGTTGACCAGTACGCCGATTGCCCTGGGCGAGCGTCTGTTTTCCCGCTGGGATTTCAAACGGGTACTCAGCGAGGGTTATGTCGACATCATCCAGCCGGATGCCTCCCATGCCGGTGGCATCACCGAAACCCGCAAGATCGCCAACATGGCCGAAGCCTATGACGTGGCTTTGGCGCTGCATTGCCCGTTGGGGCCGATCGCGTTGGCGGCGTGCCTGCAACTGGACGCGGTTTGCTACAACGCGTTTATCCAGGAACAGAGCCTGGGCATCCATTACAACGAAAGCAACGACCTGCTGGATTACGTCAAGGATCCGCGGGTGTTCGACTACGACAAGGGCTTTGTGAAGATCCCCAACGGTCCGGGCCTGGGTATCGAGATCAACGAGGAGTACGTCATCGAACGCGCGGCCATCGGTCACCGCTGGCGCAACCCGATCTGGCGTCATGCCGACGGCAGCTTTGCCGAGTGGTAAGGCCATGGATCAGACAGGAGGATCAATCATGCAATGGAAGCCGGTAAGCGAACAGCGCTTCATGTTGGCGGAAGGCCCGTTCTGGGACGGCCCGACCCAGACCTTGTACTGGGTGGATATCGCCGCTCGGCTGGCCTGCCGCCTGAGTGGCGGGCGGTACCAGCAGTGGCAGTTGCCCGAAGCCGTGTCGGCCTTTATTCCGTGCGAGCGTGGTGATGCCTTGGTGACCCTGGCCAGTGGCGTCTATCGCCTTGACCTCGACTCGCCGTCGCAGCATCCGGCCCTGGCCCTGTTCTGCGTGGCCGACCCGGTGAGCGGCAACCGCGCGAACGAGGCCCGTTGCGATGCGCAGGGGCGACTGTGGCTGGGCAGCATGCAAAACAATCTGGCCGCCGATGGCAGCGACCTGCCGATCACCCGGCGTTCGGGCGGTTTGTTCCGGGTTGACCCGGATGCTCGCGTCACCCCGTTGCTGGAGGGGCAGGGCATCGTCAACACCTTGCTCTGGGACGCCACGGGCAGCCAGCTCTACTGCGCCGACAGCCTTGATGGCCAACTCTATCGTTATGCCATAGAGGCCGATGGTTCCCTGGGCGCGCGCAGCACCTGGGCGCAAGCGTCCAGCCGCGGTGTGCCGGACGGTTCGGCCATGGACAGCCAGGGCTACGTCTGGAACGCCCGCTGGGGCGGTCATTGCCTGATCCGCTATGCCCCCGACGGCACGCTCGACCGGGTGATCGAATTACCCGTCGAGTACCCCACCAGCTGTGTGTTTGGCGGGGTCGATCTGGCCACGCTTTACGTCACCAGCGCCCGACCGGCGAGCAGCGGGGAAGGGACAGAGGGGGCCATGGACGGCGCGTTATTGATGGCCGACGTTGGCGTGAAAGGCTTGGCCTGCCAACGTTTTTCGGGCTGAACATCTTACTTGCAGGAGCATTTGAAATGGCTGAAGCGCTGTCTTTACCCGCGGTTCCGGAGCCCACCTACGGCGACCGGCTGAAAGACAAAGTGGTGGTGGTGACCGGCGCGGCCCAGGGGATCGGCGAGGCGATTGTCGCCTGCTTCCAGGCCCAACAGGCACGGCTGGTGATCGGCGATATCCAGGGTGAGAAAGTCGAACGTGTGGCGGCTCGCTGGCGTGAACGTGGCGCCGAGGTTCATGCCCAGGCCGTGGACATTACCTCCAAGGAGCAATGTCGCTCCCTGGTGGACCTGGCCATCGAGAAGTTCGGGCGCGTCGATGTACTGGTCAACTGTGCCGGCGTGAATGTGTTTCGCGACCCGCTGGAGATGAGCGACGAGGATTGGCGCCGTTGCTTCGCCATCGACCTGGACGGCGCCTGGTTCGGTTGCCGCACCGTGTTGCCGCACATGATCGAGCAGGGCATCGGCAACATCATCAACATCGCCTCCACCCATTCCAGCCACATCATTCCGGGCTGCTTTCCCTACCCGGTGGCCAAGCATGGCCTGCTCGGGCTGACGCGGGCGCTGGGTATCGAGTACGCGCCCAAGGGGATTCGGGTCAACGCCATTGCCCCGGGCTATATCGAAACCCAGCTCAATGTCGACTACTGGAACGGCTTCGACGACCCCCACGCCGAACGGCAACGGGCCTTCGACCTGCACCCGCCACGCCGTATCGGCCAGCCGGTCGAGGTGGCGATGACGGCGCTGTTCCTGGCGACCGACGAAGCGCCGTTCATCAACGCCACCTGCCTGATGATCGATGGCGGCCGTTCGGTGCTTTACCACGAGTAATACCCAGCCGGCCGCCGGGCCGGACAGTTTTTCCGTACGTAACGAACCAATAACAACAAGAGGGTTACTTATGTTTATTCAGCGCAACATCCGCTCTCTGACCTGCGCCGCGGCGCTGGTTGCCGCCAGCAGTTTCAGCGGTTGGGTCTCGGCCGAAGAAGTGAAGATCGGCTTTCTGGTCAAGCAGGCCGAGGAACCCTGGTTCCAGACCGAGTGGGCCTTTGCCGAAAAGGCCGGCAAGGACAAGGGCTTCACGGTGATCAAGATCGCCGTGCCCGATGGCGAGAAGACCCTGGCGGCCATCGATACCCTGGCCGCCAGCGGCGCCAAGGGTTTTGTCATCTGCCCGCCGGACACCTCGCTGGGCCCGGCGATCATGGCCAAGGCCAAGCTCAACGACCTCAAGGTCCTGGCCGTCGATGACCGCTTTGTCGATGCCCACGGCAAGCCTATGGAAGACGTGCCTTATGTCGGCCTGGCGGCGTTCAAGATCGGTCAGAAGCAAGGCTTGGCGATGGCCGATGAAGCCAAGAAGCGCGGCTGGGATTGGAACGCCACTTACGCGGTGATCAACACCTTCGACGAACTGGACACCGGCAAGAAGCGCACCGACGGCTCGGTGGACGCACTCAAGGCCGCGGGCTTGCCGGCGGACCATATCCTCTTCACGGCGCAGAAAACCCTCGACGTCCCTGGCAGCATGGACTCCACCAATTCGGCGCTGGTCAAGCTGCCGAGTGCGGCGAAGAACCTGATCGTTGGCGGCATGAACGACAGTGCCGTGCTGGGCGGTGTGCGAGCCACCGAAAGCGCCGGCTTCAAGGCGGCGAATGTGATCGGTGTCGGCATCAACGGCACCGACGCCATCGGCGAGCTGAAAAAGACCGACAGCGGCTTCTACGGTTCGATGCTGCTGAGCCCCGATACCTCGGGTTATGAAACCGCCAGCCAGATGTTTACCTGGGTCAGCACCGGCAAGGAGCCGGCCAAGTACACCGCCCTGGACAACGTGACCTTGATTACCCGCGCCAACTTCCAGCAAGAGCTGACCAAGATCGGGCTGTGGAAATGACACTCCGCCGGTGCAAGGGATGGACCTTGCGCCTGACGTCCACCCTGTGGGTTGCGCAGCGCGCGGCCCGGTGCGGGAGATAGGCTATGTTGGAACAATCGAAGGCGGCCGCTAGCCTGCGCTTCAACGGTATCGGCAAGGAATTCCCCGGGGTACGGGCGCTGGCGCAGATCAGCTTCGAGGCCCGGCCCGGCAGCGTGCATGCGCTGATGGGCGAGAACGGCGCCGGCAAGTCGACCCTGTTGAAGATCCTCGGCGGGTTCTATACGCCCAACAGCGGCAACCTGCAGATTGGCGAGCAGGTCATGAGCTTCAAGTCGGCGGCCGACAGCATTGCCCATGGCGTCGCGGTGATCCACCAGGAGCTGCATCTGGTGCCGGAAATGACCGTGGCCGAAAACCTGCTGCTGGGGCACATGCCTTCGCGCCTGGGCATCGTCAATCGCCGGGCGATGGTGCGGCGCGCCCGCGAGCTGCTCAAGGGGCTGGCCGACGAGATTGATCCCAATGCGCGGTTGGGCAGCCTGTCCCTGGGCCAGCGGCAAATGATCGAGATCGCCAAGGCCATGTCGCGTAATGCCCATGTGATTGCCTTCGATGAGCCCACCAGCAGCCTGTCGGCGCGGGAGATCGAGCGGCTGATGGTGATCATTGCCCGGCTGCGGGATGAGGGGCGGGTGATTCTGTATGTCTCCCATCGCATGGAAGAGGTGTTCCGCATCTGCGATGCGGTGACGGTGTTCAAGGACGGACGTTTTGTCTGCACCTTCGAGGACATGCAGCAGCTGAGCATTGACCGGCTGGTAAGCAGCATGGTCGGGCGCGACATCAAGGATATCTACGACTACCGTCCTCGCCCGCAAGGCGGCCAGGCCTTGCGGGTCGAGGGCCTGCTCGGGCCCGGTGTGCTGGAGCCGGCGAGCTTCAGTGTGAACAAGGGCGAGATCCTCGGGCTGTTCGGCCTGGTCGGTGCCGGGCGCACCGAACTGTTGCGGTTGTTGGCCGGCCTGTCCCGCAGCAAGGCCGGGCGCCTGGTGCTGCATGAGCAGGCGGTGGCGTTCAAATCGCCACGCGATGCCATCGCGGCGGGTGTGCTGCTGTGTCCGGAGGATCGCAAGAAGGAAGGCATCGTGCCCCGTGCCAGTGTCGCGGAGAACATCAATATCAGCGCCCGCACTCATCACGCAGGCTTCGGCTGGCTGATCCGCGGTGCCTGGGAGCGGGACAATGCCCAAGCGCAAATCGCCGCGCTGAACATCCGTACGCCTTCGGCCAGCCAACCGATCCTCTACCTGTCCGGCGGTAACCAGCAGAAGGCGATTCTGGGCCGCTGGCTGTCGATGCCGATGAAAGTGCTGCTGCTCGATGAGCCGACTCGCGGCATCGACATCGGTGCCAAGGCCGAGATCTACAAGATCATCTACAACCTCGCCGAGCAGGGGATCGCGGTGATCGTGGTGTCCAGCGACCTGATGGAGGTCATGGGCATTTCCGATCGCATCCTGGTCATGAGCGAAGGCGCGATTACCGGTGAACGGTTACGCAGCGAAGCCGACGAAGCCAGTTTGTTGCAACTGGCGCTCCCGCGTTCGCGGGACTGAAAACCTATTGAGGTGTCTATGTCACAGGTCAAAAATACACACGCATTCTGGCTCGGCTTCAATCAGCGCAAGTTCTTCGACGATTGGGTCATGCTGCTCGCGGCCATCGGGATCTTTGTGCTCTGCGCGCTGTTTATCGATAACTTCATGTCCTCCCTGAACATGCGCGGCCTGGGCCTGGCGATTTCCACCACGGGGATTGCCGCCTGCACCATGTTGTTCTGCCTGGCCTCGGGGCACTTCGACCTCTCGGTCGGCTCGGTGATCGCCTGTGCGGGAGTGGTGGCCGGTATTGTCATTCGTGATACCGACAGCGTGTTTTTCGGGGTCTCGGCGGCACTGGCCATGGGGCTGTGCGTGGGCCTGATCAACGGTATCGTGATCGCCAAGCTGCGGGTCAACGCGCTGATCACCACCCTGGCAACCATGCAGATCGTGCGCGGGCTGGCCTATATCTTCTCCAACGGCAAGGCCGTCGGGGTGATGAACGAAGGCTTCTTCGTCTTCGGCAACGGCCAGCTGTTCGGCGTGCCGGTGCCGATCCTGATCACCGTGCTGTGCTTCGTGTTCTTCGGCTGGCTGCTCAACTACACCACCTATGGCCGCAACACCATGGCCATCGGCGGCAACCCGGAAGCGGCGCTGCTGGCCGGGGTGAATGTGGACCGGACCAAGATCATCATCTTCGCCGTGCATGGGCTGATCGGCGCGCTGGCCGGGGTGATCCTGGCTTCGCGCATGACCTCGGGCCAGCCGATGATCGGCCAGGGTTTCGAGCTGACAGTGATTTCCGCCTGTGTGCTCGGCGGGGTTTCCCTGAGCGGCGGGATCGGGCTGATCCGCCATGTGATTGCTGGCGTGCTGATTCTGGCGATCATCGAGAACGCGATGAACCTGAAGAATATCGACACCTTTTACCAATATGTCATTCGCGGTTCGATTCTTCTCGGGGCGGTGATCATCGACCGTCTCAAGCAACGCTGAGGGCGCGCCGATGAACAGTACGCCAGTGCTGGAGTTGACCTGCCGGGAAAGTCTCTTCGGTCATCTGGATGACGGTACGCCGGTGCACAAGTATGTGCTGGGCAACCGTCACGGCATGCAGGCCAGTGTGCTGACCTACGGCGGTATTCTCCAGGCGCTGCTGGTGGCGGACAGAAACGGGCATTACGAGGATGTGGTGCTGGGCTTCGACGATCTCGCGGGCTACCAGCGGCATCACCGGTTGTACCTGGGCGCGTTGATCGGGCGTTATGCCAATCGGCTGGCGGGAGGCCGGTTCGAGTTGTCGGGGCGGCTTTATCAGGTACCGCTCAATGACGGCGCCAATGCCTTGCATGGCGGTCCTGACGGTTTCGACAAGAAGGTCTGGGAGGCGCAGCCCGTCCAGGGCAGCGATTGGGTCGGGGTGAGGCTCAGTTGCCTGTCCGCCGACGGCGAGATGGGTTTTCCCGGTAACCTGCGGACCGAGGTCATCTACAGCCTCGACAATGACAACCAGTTGCGTGTCGAGTATCAGGCGGTCAGCGATGCACCGACGGCGGTCAACCTGACCCAGCATGCCTACTTCAACCTGGCCGGTGCGGGTAACGGCGATATCCTTTCGCAGGTGGCGACGCTGCACGCCAGCCATTACCTGCCGGTGACGGAGCAACTGATACCCAGCGGTGAGATAGCACCTGTGGCCGGTACGCCGATGGACTTTCGCCAGGCCACGCCGATTGGCCGGCACATCACCGATGAGCATCCGCAATTGCGCATCAGCGGTGCCGCGCAGCAGGGCTTCAATCATCACTGGATGCTGGATGCCGAGGGTGATTTGAGCCGATTGGCCGTCGAGATCCACGATCCGAAAAGCGGTCGCAGATTGCAGTTGCACACCACCGAGCCGGGGGTGCAGTTCTATACCAGCAATGCCTTCGACGGCAGCGCTCAGGGCAAGGCGGGCAAGCCTTATCCGCGTTGGGCCGGTTTTGCCCTGGAGGCCCAGAACTGTCCCGATGGCATCAACCAACCCGGTTTTCCGCGGGCCTGGATCGAGGCGGGGGAGGTCTATCGGCAGACCACCTTGATCCGCTTCTCGGCGCAGTGAGCTGAAGGCCTGAAAAGTGACATGCAGGCGGGCAAGTGAACGGCCATAATGGCCTTCGTTTTCGTAGACCCTTTCATAAGGCCGCATATGCTGGACGACACCCTGAAAAACGCCAAGGACTCCGCACCCACCGGCACCCAGACGCTGCTCCGGGGCTTGGGCGTGGTGCAGGCGGTGGCCAACGGCGCCCGCGATCTCAAGGAGATTGCCCGGCTGATTGGGACCACGCGCAGCACCACCCATCGCCTGGCCAGTTGCCTGGTGGACGAGCGTTATCTGCGGGTGGTGCCGCAAGTTGGCTATCTGTTGGGGCCGAAGCTGATCGAACTGGGTTTCCAGGCCCGCGAAGCCCTGCCACTGGTGACCCTGGCCACGCCGTTCCTGGATGAGTTGTCGGCGCTGACCGGCGACACCATCCACCTGGCCATCCGTGAAGACGATGACGTGCTGTACCTGCACAAGAATCCGGGGCGCAATGGTCCGGAAATGCGTTCGCGGGTCGGCCATCGCATGCCGCTGGCGCGAACCGGGATCGGCAAGGCGCTGATGCTCGATTGTTCTCCGCAGGAATGGCAGCGCCTGTATCAGGTCAGCCTGCCGGTGGGCGGCAAGAACGCCCTGTGGCCCCAGCATGTGGAACAGACCTGGGAGCAGTTCCGCGCGCGCATGCAGGAGTATGTGGCAGGGGGGTATGCCTTCGACCTGGAAGACAATGAACCGTCGATCCGTTGCGTGGCCGCGCCCATACGCGATGCCAGCCGGAAAATCATTGCCGGCATCAGTATCGCCAGTACGGTGCCCTATATGCCGCTGGAGAAAATGGCCGAGTTGATTCCGCAGATCAAAAGCGCTGCCGCACGGATTTCCGCGGAGTTGGGCGCCAAGTCCTGAGTCGTCCGTGCCCGTCTTGCAGAAGTCGCCTATGACGGGCCTCAAGCGGATCTTCAGTACGATAAAAGCTTTCACACCACGAAGCGATTCACCAACTGATTGAGATTGACCGCCAGTTTTGACATCTCATTGCAGGCACTGGCCGTTTGGCTGGCGCCTGCGGAACTCTGTGCGGCAAGCTCGCGGATACTGACCAGGTTACGATCGACCTCGCGGGCAACGTGGGCCTGCTCTTCAGAAGCGGTCGCGATCAACAGGTTACGTTCATTGATCTGAACCATGGCGCTGGCGATCTGATCCAGGGAGCTGCTCGCTTCCTGAGCCACGCCAAGGGATTCGCTCGCCAATTCCTTGCTGGTATTCATGGCTTCCACGGCGTGCTCCGAATCGCTCTGGATCGCCGCGATCATCTGCTCGATCTCCTGGGTCGATTGCTGGGTTCGGTGGGCCAAAGCCCTGACCTCGTCGGCAACCACCGCAAAACCACGTCCCTGTTCACCGGCTCGTGCTGCTTCAATAGCGGCGTTCAACGCCAGGAGGTTGGTCTGTTCGGCGATTGCCCGAATCACTTCGACGACTTTATTGATGCCCTGGGCCTGATTCGACAGACCTTGAATCTGCTCACTGGTGTTTTCAACATTGCCGCTCAGCTTCTGAATGGATTTCAATGTCTGCGCCACTCGCTTCAGGCCAACCTCGGTAAAGCCCTGGGTGCGCCTGGACTCTTCGGAAGCGGACTCTGCGTTACGCGCGACCTCATCAACCGCGGCACTCATCTCGGTGACGGCCGTAGCGGCTTGATTGACTTCGTCGTTCTGTGAAACCAGGCCTCGACTGGACTCCTCGGTGACCGCTGTCATCTCCTCGGCGGCCGAGGCCAGTTGCGTGGATGACTCGGAGATCTGCACGATGGTGTTGCGAAGGTTTTCCTGCATCTGAGCAAGGGCTTTTAACAGCCGTCCGGCTTCATCGGTTCCGCTCACCCGTACTTCCTTTGAGAGGTCACTACCGGCGATACGCTCGGCGACGGACAAGGCATCGCTGATAGGCGACGTGATGCTTCGGGTCAGGACTATGGCCAACCCAACGGTCAGAATCACTACACCTGCAATCAGACCGACAACGAGCCAAAGCCCTGTGGAGTAGAGATTGGCTGCATTTCTCCCCGCCAGTGCCGCGCCCTCGTTATTGATGTCGGTCAGGTCTTTGATCTGCCCCTCCATCAAGGTGGTGATAGGCCGGATGCTTGTCACATTCAGGCTGGCTATCGCGGGCAAGTCAGCGCGTTTCATGAGCGGTTCGAGACTATCCAACTGCCTGGAGTACGCCTCGGCGGATGCCTTTACCTTCAGATAAAGCGCGCGCTCCTGGTCGCTCGCAACGAGAGGCTCATAATTGGCCACCGCCTCCATGAAAGCCTTTCGGAAGCCCGGGAAGGCTTCAGCGGTCTTTTGAAGAGCTTCGGGGTCAGCAATGCTGCGCTGGACTTCAAGTCTCAGGCGCATCACCCCTAGACTCATCAATGCCGTTTGTCGGACGCTGGGCATCCAATTGGCTTCGACATCTTTTTCCGAGTCCCGCAGACCGCCCATCTGCACCACCGCGACTGCGCCGAGGATAAAAACCAAGGCGATGATCAAGGCGAAAAACAGCGCCGAGCGCGGGGCTACATTGAGATTTCTAAGGTGCATACGGGCTTCCTCGTTTCCAGGAAAATGCTTGACCTGTCCAAGAGGCTAGTCCAGGTGGGGGCTGCTGGGGCGAGGAAGTCGGAAATAACCGAGGTATGCGTCAGTGCTCAATGGGCAGTCGCCAGTGCGCACTGCTGCCGCGCGTGGGTCAGCAGCAGTGCGATCATCACAATCAAGAGGTCAAACGCACCGCACCTTGGGCGGTATTGACCGGTTGCAGCTTGAAGACATGGAACAGCACCGTCAGCAGCACCAGGAACGCGGGTCCGATGTAAAGCGCTACGCGGGTATCCGGGAAGTAGGCCATCAGCCCGACCACCAGCACCAGGAACGCCAACGCCAGATAGGAACTGACCGGGTACAACCACATGCGGTATTTCAGGCCGGCACGTTCCGCTGCGCTCAGGCCTTTGCGAAACCTGAGCTGGGCCAGCAGGATCATGACCCAGGTCCAGATCGCACCAAAGGTGGCAATCGAGGTGACCCAGACAAACACCTTTTCCGGCACCAGGTAGTTCAGCAGCACGCCCAGCAACAACGCGGCGATGGACAACAGCAGTGCATTGCGCGGCACACCGTTGCTGGCGGTCCTGGCGAAAACCTTCGGCGCCTGGCCGTTCTGTGCCAGGCTGTAGAGCATGCGCCCGGTGCTGAAGATACCGCCGTTGCAGGACGACAACGCGGCGGTGATCACCACGAAGTTGATGACGCCGGCGGCGGTCTTGATGCCAAGCCGTTCGAAGGTCATGACAAAGGGGCTGCCCTGGGTACCGATCTCGCCCCAGGGGTAGATCGACAGGATGACAAACAAGGCCCCGACGTAGAACAGCAGGATGCGCCAGAACACCGAGCCGATCGCCTGGGGAATGGTTTTCTCCGGGTTGCGTGCTTCTCCGGCGGTCAGGCCGATCATTTCCACGCCCAGGTAGGCGAACATCACCATTTGCAGCGACATCAGCACGCCGGTGATGCCATTCGGCATGAAGCCGCCATGGTTCCACAGGTTGGAAATGCCCAGCGCCACGCCATTGTTACCGAAACCAAAAGCGATCACACCGATCCCGCCCACCACCATCGCGATGATGGTGACGATCTTGATCAGGGCGAACCAGAACTCGAATTCACCGAAGGCTTTCACCGCGATCAGGTTGACCGTGCCCATGCTGACCAGGGCGGCGAGGGCCCAGGTCCAGCGCGGCACATCGGGGAACCAGACGCCCATGTACACCGCCACCGCGGTGATTTCCGCCACGCAGGTCACCAGCCACAGGAACCAGTAGTTCCAGCCGGTCAGAAATCCCGCCAGCGGGCCCAGGTAATCTTGTGCATAACGGCTGAACGAGCCGGCGACGGGGTTGTGCACCGCCATTTCGCCCAGGGCGCGCATGATCACCAGAATCGCCAGACCGCCGATGATGTAGGACAGCATGATGGCCGGACCGGCCATTTGAATGGCCTTGGCCGAACCGAGGAACAGTCCGACACCGATACAGGCGCCAAGGGCCATCAAACGAATATGTCGTTCGCCCAGTTCACGTTTGAGCGGTCCGCCTTGGGCAGTCCCCCCGTTGGGCAGATGGTTGTCTGCGCGCATAGAAATACAACCTCATCTTGTTATTGGATATGAGCCACCGAGCGTTGGAAGTACCGACGGATAGCCCGTACTCGCTCAACCGGGTCGACCTTGTGGGGCGACCGGTCTTGCAGGGCAAAGCCTGCGAGATCAGCGGGACGCGCAGTATAAAAAGCGGACTACAGGCTTTTTCACTGTATAAGTGGTTGATTTAAGAGATAAGTATCGGAAAGTTGTACTTGGATGGAGATGCTTTAGCGGGTGTTATACGCTTTATCAAGTAAGACGTGATGCCGATTATTGCGGGATGATTCTGCTGCGTCACGATCCCAGCCGTTTCGGCTGGGTCTGTTTTTACGTGCGATCAGGCCAGTCGGTCAGCCAGCGCCAGGGCCTCTCCGGTGGTGGTCTGGCGAGAGGCCAAATCGACGTCAGGCCCGAGAATGGTTTTCTCTACATAGAGCGAATGCACGTCGGTCACACCAATAAAGCCCAACCAGGCTTCCATATAAGGTTTCTGGAAGTCCATCGGTTGCGTGGCCGGTTCGGAAAAGTCCATGCCTCGTGCGTACACGTTCACGGCGGTCTTGTTGTGCAGCAAACCCCGCAGGCCGTGTTCCGGGCTGAATTCAAACAGCACGTCTTTCTGCGAGACCACGTCGATAAAGTGCTTGAGCTTGTAGGGCACGGCGAAGTTCCACAGCGGAACGGAGAACACCAGTACATCAGCCTGATGCAAGTGAGCCGCAAGATCTTTCAGGACTGTCCAGGCGGCCTCCTGTTCCCCGGTCAATGGGGTGCCGCTCAGGCCGGCGTATTTGGCGTCCATCACTGGCCCGTCAAATTCCGGCAGGTCCAGGTTCCACAGGTCCAGGGTGACGACCTCGGTCTCTGGTGCGTTGCGCTGATAGCGGGCAATGAACTGGCGGGCGATTTCCAGGGAGGCGGAGCGCTGTTTGCGTGGGGAGCATTCGATGTGCAGAAGGACGGTCATGGCGGGCCTCAGGAAAGGGGAAAGAAGACCCAAGCATTGCAACATAGCGCTGCTTGAAATATAAATCGTGTTTTATGGCCTGATTGATCACGTATCAGCATATGTTCGATGCCTTGTTGCTCAAGACCTTCGTTGCAGTGGTGGATGAAGGCGGCTTCAGTCGCGCCGCGGCCCGTCTGCACCTGACCCAGTCGGCCGTCAGCGGCCATTTGCGGCGCCTGGAAGAGCAGGTGGGCAAACCGCTGCTTACCCGCACCACCCGCTCCCAACAACTGACGGCCGATGGCGAACGGCTGATGGCCTATGCCCGGGGCATTCTGGCGCTCAATCGGGATGCCTGGGCCGAGTTGACCCGTTCGGCGTTTCAAGGGAGTTTGCGTATCGGTGTCTCGGAAGAGTTTGCCGAGGCCCGTCTGCTGCGTGAGTTGCAGGCCTTCGCCGCCGACTATCCGGGCATGCAGCTCAACGTGCAGGTCAGCATTCCCGGCTCGTTGCTGACCCTGATGAAGCAGGGCGAACTGGATGTGGTGGTCGGTTCGTTGTGTGAGTCCAGCGAGCCCGGCCTGGCGCTATGGCAGGAACCCTTGGTCTGGGCCTGGTCGGCACAACCCCTCGGCATCTTGCCGACACCCTTGCCCCTGGCGCTGTTCCCGGAACCTTGTCCTTACCGGGAGGCGCTGGCCCAGGCCGGAATCCCCCAGCGCACGGCCATGCTGTGTACCAGCTATGCCGCGTTGCAGGCCGCGGCCCTGGCCGGCTTTGCCATCGCGCCGATGACCCGCAGCCAGGTGTCCCAGGGGTTGACGGTCCTCGGCGCCGAACATGGCTTGCCGCCGCTGCCCGATGCCGAGTTCCGTTTATTCAGCGCCCCGGAGGCGGATCCGCTGATTATCGAGGCCATTACCCGGGTGATCGTCCGCTACGGTGCCACCCGTCGTCACTGAATGACCGGATCAGCGCAACCAGTTGGTCCGCGCCAATTCGATCACCTCATCACCGCGTCCGCTCATTACCGCCTTGAGCATATACAGGCTGAAACCCTTGGCCTGTTCCAGCTTGATGCTCGGCGGCATGACCAGTTCCTGGGTGGCGGTGACCACGTCCACCAGCACCGGGCCGTCATGGGCCAGGGCACGGCGCAGGGCCGGTTCCAGGTCTTCGGATTGCTCGACACGAATACCGAGGATGCCCATGGCGTTGGACATGGCGGCGAAGTCCGGGTTTTTCAGCTCGGTGCCGGTGTCCAGGTAGCCGGAGGCTTTCATCTCCATGGCAACGAAGCCCAGGGAGGCGTTGTCGTAGACGATGACTTTCACCGGCAGCTTCAACTGCGCCAGGGAAATGAAGTCGCCCATCAGCATGCTGAAACCGCCATCGCCGGACAGGGAAATCACCTGGCGCCCGGGAAAGGCCGCCTGCGCACCGATGGCCTGGGGCATGGCGTTGGCCATGGAGCCGTGATTGAACGAACCGATCAGTCGGCGTTTGCCATTCATCTTCAGGTAGCGCGCGGCCCAGACGGTGGGCGAGCCGACGTCGGCGGTGAAGATCGCATCGTCGTCGGCCAGTTCACTGAGCAGGCGGGTGACGTATTGCGGGTGAATCGGCCGGCCAGCCTTCGAGGGTTGTGCCAGGTCGTCGAGGCCCTGGCGTGCTTTCTCGTAATGCTTGAGGGAGGTTTCGAGAAAGCTGCGGTCGGTCTTGCGGGTCAGGCGTGGCAACAGGGCCTGGATGGTTTCGCTGACGTCAGCGGCGATCCCCAGGTCCAGTGTGACACGCCGGCCCAACGCCTGCGGATTACGGTCGACCTGGATGATCTTCGCGTCGGTGGGGTAGAACTGCCGATACGGGAAGTCGGTGCCGAGCATGATCAGCGTGTCGCAGTTGAGCATTGCGTGGTAACCGGAACTGAAGCCGATCAGGCCGGTCATGCCGACATCGAAGGGGTTGTCCCACTCCACATGCTCCTTGCCCCGCAGGGCGTGGACCACGGGCGCACCGAGGGCGTCGGCCAGGGCCAGGACGTCGTCGTGGGCGCCGGCACAGCCGCTGCCGCACAGCAGGGTCACGGATTTACTGTGTTCGAGGATATCGGTCAGGCGTTGCAGGTCCTGTTCCGCCGGCAAGGTGCGCGGCGCCAGCAGCGCCGGCCATGGCTTGAAGCTGTCTTCCACTTCCAGCAGTGACACATCCCCCGGAATCACCACCACCGCGACGCCACGGTTGAGGATCGCCGAACGCATGGCGCGGTGCAGCACCTGGGGCATCTGCGCGGGATTGGTCACCAGCTCGATAAAGTGGCTGCATTCCTTGAACAGTTCCTGGGGATGGGTTTCCTGGAAGTAGTTCAGGCCAATTTCGGAGGAGGGGATCTGGGCGGCGATGGCCAGGACCGGCACATGGTTGCGATGGCAGTCGAACAGGCCATTGATCAAGTGCAGGTTGCCCGGTCCGCAGCTGCCGGCACACACCGTCAGTTCGCCGGTGGCCGCGGCTTCGGCGCCGGCGGCGAAGGCCGCGACCTCTTCGTGGCGCACATGCATCCACTCGATACTGTCCATGGTACGCAGGGCGTCGGTCAGGCCGTTGAGACTGTCGCCGGTCAGGCCCCAGATGCGTTTGATGCCCGCCTGCTCAAGGGTGGTCGCCAATTGCTGGGCCAGGGTGATTTTCGCCATGAAGAACTCCAGTCGTCAGTGAGGGTAAAAAGTTGCCGATCACTAGAGGACAGTTCCATGGCGGGGAATGCTCCCCCCTGAATGTGAAGAATTACTTATGGGAAGGCGCTGCGTCAGTCCCAGCGAAGGCCAGGGACTGACGCCTTCACGGGCGGGTTTTACCAATCGACCGCGTAACTCACGCTCAAGGTCCGGCCTTCGGCATTCGGATAAGGCGCACGGGCGTTGGCCTGGGCGAACATGTTCTGGTAGTTGCGGTTGGCCAGGTTGTAGACGCCGCCCTCCAGGCGACCCACCGGCAACGCCACCGAGCCCAGCAGGTCGAACAGCGTGTAGCCCTTGATGTCGCGACCGTTGTTGTCGTTGAAGGCCGCGTCATAGTCCGACAGGCGCATGCCTTGCAGACGCAGGTTGTAGTCGCCGTGCTCATAACCGACGAAGGCGGTGGTCTTGGCCGGGGAAATGCGTGTGGCCGGCAGGTCGATCCATTTGCCGTTCTGATCGGTCTCGCCCTTGGCGTAAGCGTAGGTGCCGCCCACCGACCATTGATCCGTGACGTTGTAGCTCAGGCTGGTTTCCACGCCGCGCACGCGTTCCTTCTGGTTGATCAGGCGCAGTACGCGGTTGTTGGCGTCATAGAACTGGGTGACATCCGAGGTGTTTTCGTACGCCGTGACGCTGGCCTGCCATTTGTCCCAGTTGCCACGCCAGCCCAGTTCATAGCTGTTGACCTTGATGGCCTGGGCGTTGAGGTCATGGATGTTGTAGGTACTGCTGACGTCACGCAGGAAACGCTGGATATCCGGCAGGGAAAAGCCCTGGCTGAAGTTGACGAACACGTCCTGGTTTTCGTTCAGGTGATAGACCGCGCCGAGGTTGTACAGGGTGTCGTTGTAATTCAGGGTGCCGCCGGGCAGCGTCGCACGATTGCCGGTCTGGACGATTTCGCCATAGGCGATGCTGTCGGCGATCTCGCTTTCGATCCATTCGCGACGCACGCCGCCACGCAGGGTCCAGTCGCCGACGTCGTAGGACAGCTGGCCGAAAATGGCCTTGGTGGCGGTCACGGTGTCCGGGCCCATTTCAAAGGTGGTGCCGGTCTTGGTGTAGGTCAGCCCATTGACGGTGTACTGATCGCCGCGCTGGCGCGAGGTTTCGTGATCGTAGTCGGCGCCCCAGACCAGTGTGCCGGTGGCCGGGCCGATATCCGGCATCTTGCTTTCGATCGCTGCCCGCAGGCCGTAGACATCCTGGATGCTGTTGTTGTCGGAAATTCCGGCCAGGCCCCGTGACAAGTCCGGGAAAAACAGTGCATCGGCGCGCCGCCAGTAGCTTTCGACCTGCAGACCCTGACCGTAGAAATCCTTGTCGGTGTAGTTGAGGTTGACCGCCTGGTTATGGGTGTACGGCTGGTCATCCAGCCTCAGGCCTTTTACCGCGACGGCTTGGCTGGTGATGCGCGGGTCCTTGGTGTAGTCGGTGTCCTGCTGGTCCTTGTAGTCCTGCAGCGACAGGCTGATCTTCTTGTCGGCATCCAGCGCGTAGCCGAAACGACCTTGCAGGTCGTAGGTGCTGGTGTCCATATTGCTGCCCTGGGACGTGTCCTGGGGAATGCGGTTGCCGTTGCCGTCGAACTGGTCGTTGCGCTGCACGGTGTTGGCCGACACGTACCAGTCCAGCGCGTCCTTGCGCCCGGTTGCGCTCTGGAAGGCGTCGTAGGAGAAGCCCTTGTTATTGAGGTTGTTGCCGGTGGTCATGCCGATCTTGCTGCTGAACGCCAGCTCTTCACCCTTGTTGCGCTTGGTGATGATGTTGATGATGCCGCCCGACGCGCCGGCGCCGTAGACGCTGCTGGCGCCGGAGACCACCTCGATGCGCTCGATGCTTTCCGGGGCGATGCTGTTGAGCTGGCGAAAGTTGTCCCGCGTTGCGTTCTGGGACACCCCGTCGATCAGGATCAGCGTGTTGCGCCCACGCAAGGTCTGGCCAAAGTTGCTCATGCCGCCGGTGGGAGGAGAAATGCCCGGCACCAGTTGGCCGAGGATATCCGCGACCCGCCGTCCGGCGCCGGTCTGCTGGCGGATCTGCTCTTCGTTGATCACCTGCACGGAACCTGGAATCGAGGCGATGCTGGTTTCGCTACGGGTGGCGGACACCACCATTTCCTGCAGTTGCAGGGTGCCGGGCGCTGCCTGGGCGGACTCGCTCTGATCGGCCCAGGCCGGCGCGCTCAGCGAGCCGATAAGGGGCAGCAGGATGGAAAGTTGTATTTTTTTCATGGCTCTTTCTTTGTTTGATTCGCAGAAGTGTGGGTCGATAAAACGCTGGTTTCCGGCGTTCGTGAAAATGATCGGATGGCGCGGATACCCAGCGCGGCAACGGCGTAGGTGAGGGCGACCAGCCAGAAGCTGTGGGCCACCCCGACGATCCCCATGCCGATGCCCCCCATCAAAACTCCGCACAACGCGCCGGCTTTGGCGGCGCTGTTGCCCAGGCCCAGGGCAAAGCCTTGCTGGCTGGGAGCAACGGTGTTGGCGATCAAGGTGTAGGCGACGGGCAGCAGCGCGCCTTGCCACACGCCCCACAGCAGTCGGCTGGCCAGGAAACCCATCCATTCGCTGGCCACGGCGGTAAAGGCCAGGGTCAAGGCACAGGCCCAGGCGACCCATTCGATGACACGCAAGGTGTGCGCGGGCTGATGGCGGTCGAACAGTCGACCCCACAGCGGTGCGGACAAGGCAAGAGTGGCGGCGCTGGCGGCATAACTGGCGCCGATCAGCCATCCGGGCGCATGCAGGACGTCTGCCACGTACAAGGCATAAAAAGGTTGCGGCATCATCTTGGCGGCCTGGATCAGCACGATGACCCCGAGCATGGCCCCCAGCCAACCCTTGGGCAGCGCCGCGTGCGCCGGTTTTTGCTTGGCCGGCACCCGTTGGGTGTCGCTGGGCAAAAACAGACTGATCGCCGCACACAACAGGCAAATCGCGGTGGCGCTGTAGCACAGCAATGCAAACCCCGAGACATCCATCAGCCAGCCGCCCAGCACCGGCCCTGCCAGCGAGCCGACCGCGGTGGCCGATTGCAAACGGGCGAGAATCTGCCCGCGTCCGCCGTCTCCGCAGCAGGCCAGTGCGTAGGCCTGGGCTGCGGCAATGAAGCCGGCCAGCGCACCTTGCACCACCCGGATGCCCACCAGCAGCCAAGGATCGAAGGTGATCGCGGCCAGCGCCTGGCAGACCGCCAGCGCCAGCAACGCGCGAATGATCATCGGCTTGTGCCCGGTCCGGTCGCCCAGCCGCCCCCACAGGGGCGTCAGGATCATCGCCGCCATCATCGGCCCGGCGTACACCAGCGAAGAGAGCAGGCCGGTGTACTGGGCATTGGCGGTGCCGAGCAGTTTCTGGATCTGCAAGGGCCAGAAGGGACCGCTCATTTCCATGGCCCCCATGGACACCAGCTGAATCCCGACCAGCAACCGCAGTGCCGTGTCGTTAGCTGCCATCGGCGTTGACGCTCAGCGGGTTGCGCAGACGTCCGACGATATCGGCGTGACTTTCAAGCAGGCGCATGCGCATGAACGACTTGGCGGGCCAGTCCTGTTCCAGCAGGGCCTGGCGCTCGGTCGCCCAGCGCTGCGGTTCGACCTGCTCGCGCAAGTCGTCGAAGCACTGGCTGACCTGGGTGGCCAGGTCATTCCAGAGCAGGGCCTGGGGAATGTCGAAGTGGCGGGCGCTGAGCAACACCAGTTCGCCCAGATGACACATGAAGACCGTATGCAGCAGCTTGTCGCGCACGAAGCCGGCGTCGTCATACAGGGTCATCTTCGGATCATGCAGTTCGATGTCCAGGCCCTGTGCGTGCAAGGTCTTGCGGTCGATGCGGATATCGCCGAAGTCACGCAGCAACAGGCGGCTCAACTGTCCGTCCGCGGCCATGATCATGAAGCTGTTCTGCTGGTGAGCCTCGAACGCGACGCCGTAGCGCAGGTACATGCCAAGCAGGGCAGGGACCGCAATCGACGCGTAGTCGTGGAAGAACGATTGCATGGCGGCGCTATCGTCCGTGCCCTTGGCCAGGCGTACCCACTGCCTCAACAGCGGTTGGCCGTGCTGGTCGATGGCAAACAGACTGCCGACCGGAATGGCCATTTCGCCCGGCTGCAACTGGCTCAGCGGGTTGTCCCGGTACAGCACGGCCAGGTGGCGGGAACGTTCGTCGTCTGCCGGTTGCGGCTTGAAATGCACGCCGAGACGTTCGGGAACGATGCCAAGAATGTTCCGGATCCCGGGTTCGCGGGCCAGGATGGTTTGCATCAAATGGCTGATGCGCGGGCCCATGCGCGCCGAACGTGGCGAGACGGTGCGCTGCACGCTGGTCAGGCGCAGTGACACCGGCAGCTTGACCATCGGCGCGTCACGGCGGCCTTCGGGCAATACGGTGCGGAACGACATGGTCGGGAGGGCGGTGAAGGCGACGATATCGGTCAGGACCAGCAGGCGGTCGCCGATTTCGTTGGCGAAGGTCTGCGGCAACTCCTGGCGTGCCTGCCAGGGATGGGCGGGCAGCGGCAGGTAGTCGCTGGCTTCAAGGCCCTGACGGGTCAATTCCGCGGTCAACTGCTGTGCGGCCTGGGGGAAGTGGGCTTGCCACCACTGCCAGTAATCCACTGTGCCGGCCAATGATTCGACATGGGCAAACTGGTGGTGCAAGGCGCAGAGCATCACCGGGAAACGGGCTTCGAATTCCGGTGAGAAATCGATGACCTGATCCGTGCTCAGGCCCAGTTTGGTCTTGTAGTTGGGGTGCCATGGATGGCCCAGCGTGCCCCACTGTTCAAGCAGGGAGGTGGGGTTGGCAACGCTCGGCTCATCCTTGAGCCAACCCAGCAGATTGTCGTCATGCACCGGGTCCATGGACTCATGCAACTGGAGTGTCCAGCGCTCGTGGAAGGCCAGGCACAGGGTGTCGTTGGCGAAACTGTCGTCGAGTTCTTCGTTGAGGCGGCGCAGCACCTCGGCGTCGGCAGGCGACTCGAGGCCATGGTTGAGCAGGGCCAGCAGTTCCGAGGGGAACTGGATCTTGTGCGGTGGATGATCATCGCCGTAGGCGGTGATATCGCCCCGCAGGTCCCAACTGCTCATGCGCCCGGGCAGCAGATGGTCGAAGCACAGGCGGGTTTGGTCGGCCAGTGTCAGCCAGCATCGAGGGTGCTCGTCGTATTCGAGCGCGCCGGCATCCAGCAGACCTTCGCGGAACAACGCCTGGATCAAACGCTGGAAACTGCGTTCGGCGGCGGGTGCGAGGGTGTTGACCAGAGCGTCGAGAGTGATGTGGTTGGCTTGGAAAAGAGGGGTGCCGAGCGCTTCGCTCCAGCGACTCAGCAGGGCCTGCGGTTTCTTGCTGTATCCATTTTTCAAGTCTGACTCCTTGTACTTGGCCTTGATTGAAAGCACGCGGAGGATAACGAGTTAAAACACTAAAACCAATGATAATCATTGCTATTTGTATCTTTGAATTTACATTGCCCCAGGAAATACGGCCATTTCCAGGAGGTCTTGAAACCGCTCTAGCCCTTGTATTTTAAGGCGCTGAAGGGTTTTTTGGTGGCATCTCGAACCCGCTCATTGGGAGGAATGTAAAGATCTCCTACACAAAACAAGGACTGTTCTTACGGTGGGTTTTGTGCTGACGTTCGGCTTCCTGGATGTCCAGCAGGCTGCCCAGGCGTCGGCGCAGACAAATGGTTTACCGGGTCGCACACCTGGCCACTTATGCTACAAATGACGCTTTATCCCGTTTAAGGGCCAGCAGCCTATGCGGTTATGTTTTTTCGATGGGCTGGACCGCGTCGAGATTGGCGACAGGGCCGGGTTTGCTCCTGACCCGTTCGATTCGAGGACGGGCAACCGGACCTACGACCAGCGCGCGGTGAAAATGGACCTGGGTGAGGCGTGGCAGGTGGAGCGTTTTGTTCGTCGATATTTCCAGGGGGCTGGAGAGATGCATCGTGTGCGCTCCCTGCTTTCCGGCCAGCTGGCGCATAACCACCGCTTACCCGACGCGGAAGTTCTGAGACAGTTTTCCCGCAACCTCCAGAGCGGGCATTTGTGCGCCTACGTTTATCCCTACGTCCCCATGGCGCGTACCCGGGTACCGGAGTCGGAAGCGGTGGCGCGGATGGCTACTCCAGCCGCAAGCCCCGCGGTTCGTCGTCCAGCGAAAAAGCCCAGTGTAGAAACGGATACCCCGGTACCTGTCTCGCCACCTCCCGCTCAATCCGAACAACAAAAAAACACCCAGGCTGTGCAAAATGACCAGGCGGCGACACTGGTGGCAGCCGCCAAGAGCGCAACGCCTTTCTGTGAAATATGTGAACGCAATAAAGCTGCGCGTCTGGCCGCGGGGGGGACAGAATGAATTCAACCGCGCTCGACTCGCTGATGACGCTGCTATGGCCAAACGCAGAAGACTCGCCAGGTGATGCTGTCTATTGCGTACTCGACGGGGCACGTGATCCCGAGATATTGAAATGGCTTCGACTCAGCGGGCTCCAGTTCTCGTGCCTGTATTCGGGCCCGCTGACAGCGAGTCTTGAGGCGGCGGCTCCTTACCTTGTCCAACTGACGCCCACGTCGCCTTCAACCCGGGAATTGCTGGCGCGAGGGTGGGGCCGTGCTTGGGGGATATTCATCTTTGCCCCGGCGGCATTGCCGATGCTCGCCATACGTTTACATCTGAAGAAATTCCTTCGCGTGCGAACCGAAGATAAAAAACTGCTGATGTTTCGGTATTACGATCCACGGGTTTTGTCGGTCTTCCTGCCCACTTGCACCGATGAAGAGTTCATGAAATTTCTCGGGCCATTGAACCGTCTGCTGGTCGAATCGGATGAAGGCGCGCGCTGGAACCTGTTCGATCTGGAGGATCGAACCCTGCGGATCGTGCCTGGTGCGCAATAAAGTCCGTGCATCAATCCCGATAACCCGGTGCCACACGTTCAAGCATCCGCAACAGCGCGGCCCAAGCCAATTGCAGGGCGTCCGGATCGTTCAGTTGGCCTTCATCCAGCGCTCGTTCGGGGTCGTTGAACTGGCGCTCGGTGTGTTCACAGACCGCAGCCGGCGGTAATACCAGCTCACCGGCGGCCTGCGCGGCCAATTGGATTTCGCAGGCTTTTTCCAGGTAGTACATGCGCAGGAACGCCTGGCTCACGGTCTCGCCGACCGTCAGCAAACCATGGTTGCGCAGCATCAGCACCGGCTTGTCGCCCAGGTCCTGGACCAGGCGTTGCTGTTCGCTCAGGTCCAGGGCCACGCCTTCATAATCGTGGTAGGCGACCCGTCCGTAGAACTCCATGGAAATCTGATTCACCGGCAACAAGCCACACTTCAACGCCGCGACCGCGCAACCGGATCGGGTGTGGGTGTGCAGCACGCAGCGGGCGTCTTCACGGGCGCCGTGAATGGCGCTGTGAATCACGAAGCCGGCGGGATTGACCGGATACGGCGACGGCTCCACGGCGCGGCCATCGAGGTCGATCTTGACCAGATTGGACGCGGTTATTTCCTCGAACATCAGCCCGTAGGGGTTGATCAGGAAGTGATGCTTCGGTCCGGGCAGGCGCACCGAAATATGGGTAAAGATCAGATCGGTCATGCGAAAGTGCGCAACCAGGCGATAACAGGCCGCCAGTTCTTCGCGCAAGGCGTGTTCCGTTGCATTCATCTCAGGCTTCCTCTTTCACTGTGCAGGCTTGCAAGCCTTTCCCCAGTTCATCCCAGCCGTCGAAACCACGGCCCGCGATCAGCACCAGCCGTGTGGCAGCGGTTTCAGCCTCCTCCGCGGAGGGCATCAATTGACTGCGGGTACCGACATGCTGCAACCAGTGCGCCTTGCGTATGCCCTCCAGTACCACCAGCCCCTTGACCCGGAAGATCTCGCTGGGCAGTGCCCGCAACCAACTCCGCAGACGTTCGATATCCAGTGCCGCCGTGCTTTGCCATAACCAACTGCTGAACATCTCGCTGTGATCATCCGTCGAGACCGGCGTCAGCGGTTTCAACGCCCGTGATGACAGGTCCGGTTGCGAATCCAGCCACAGCGCATCGGGCAACTGCGCGTGCACACTGGCATGCACCCGGGTCCTGGCCCCCAGGGTGCCGTGCAGCGCCTGCAATTGCTGTTCATCGACCAGGTCGGTCTTGTTCAGCAGCAGCAAGTCGGCTGCGGCGATCTGGGCCCTGGCCAGCCGCGCGTACTCACCCTCCAGTTGCAGGTGACGGGTGGCGTCGACCACGGTGATCACCATGTCCAGTTGCATCTGGCTGCGCAGTTGCGGGTAGGCCAGGGTTTGCACGATGCGCTGCGGATCGGACACGCCACTGCACTCGATGACGATGCGTTCAAGCCTGGGCTGCATGTGCGCCAGGCTCGTCAGTTGCGCCAGCAGGTCTTCCTGTACGGTGCAGCAGATGCAGCCGTTCTGCAGGCTGACCACCGTGTCGGTGACTTCGGAAACGATGGCGGCATCGATGTTCAGTTCCCCGAAATCATTGACGATTGCCGCCAGCCGGACGCCTTGCGCCCGGAGCACCATGCGATTGAGCAAGGTGGTTTTCCCCGCTCCCAGGAAGCCTGAAACGACGGTGACGGCGATTCGTGAGCTGTCCATTACGCCTTGCCCTCCAGTACCGGTGGTTCGCCTTGCCAGACGGCTTTGAGTCCCGCCGCCGCCAGGGTGGAGTGGCGGTCGTAGACCAACTGGCCCTGGACAAAGGTCAGCAGCACGTGGGTGCGATGGATGTAGTTGCGCGCGGGTTCGGCGAACAGGTCGCGGTCGATAACGATCAGGTCCGCCGATTTGCCGACCTCCAGGCTGCCGGTGCTGTGCTCCAGGCCCATGGCGATGGCGCCGTTGAGCGTGATCACGCTCAACGCCTGTTCAAGGCTGATCGGCTCACCGAAGCAGGTCGGATCGTCATTCCAGGGATTCTGCCGGGTGACCATGGTTTCCAGCGCCAGCCACGGATCAATCGAGGCCACCGGCCAGTCAGTCCCCATCACCGCGGTGCCGCCGGCTTCGAGTACGCCCTTGAAGTCGTAGATGCGTTTGAGTCGCTCCTGGCCGTAGCCGGAGCGGGCGCCGCTGGCGAAGGGGGTCGGGTACCAGGCCGCCGGCGAGAATTCGGCGATGACCTCCAGTGCCTTGAAGCGCGGCAGGTTGCCGGGGTGGAGCAGGGTGCTATGGGCGCACTGGTGACGCACACCACTGAAACCGTTGCGCCGGCGGGCCTCGGCCACGGCATCGAGGAACACATCGGAAGCGCCGTCGCCGGTGCAGTGGGCGATCACCCGGATCCCCTTGCTGTCCATGTCCACCACCATCTCGGTGATGTGTTCCGGGGTCAGGTTGAGCTTGCCGCGCCAGTTCGATTCTTGCCCCCAGGGCGTCAGCAGGTACGAGGATTTGGGCTCGACCGTGCCGTCGAAGTGGAACTTGACCGAGTTCGCACTCAGGCGTGCGCTGCGGTAGTAGTGCCGTTCACCGCTGAGCAATTCCCAGCGCCGACGTACCGGGAAAATATCGTCCTGCCAACTGATCGCCGCTTCGATGCGAACCGTCAATTCACCTCTGTCATCCAGCTCTTTCAAGGCTTGCAGGCGTTGCTCGCAGACGTGCACATATTTGCTCGCGGTCACGCCACGGGAGCTCTGGAAATGCACGCCATCGCGATAGGCGCGACGCAACACGCTGACCGGGGTCGGCGGCATGGCGGCGTGGATCATGGCGTAGGCGCCGTCGATCATCAGGCCGTTGGGTTCGCCGGTCAGTTCATCGCGCTCCAGGTAGCCGTTGCGCGGGTCGGCGGTATGACGATCGATGCCCGCCAGCTCCAGGGCCTTGGAGTTGACCATCATGGTGCCCCACATGCGGTCGAGCAGCGCCACGGGGCGGTCCGGCATCACGCTGTCGAGCCAGGCCCGGCCCGGGGTCAACCCGGCTTCGCGGAAGGTGTAGCGGACCCAGTATTGCCCGTAGATCCAGCCGTCGCCGGGGTGGGTGTCGGCATAGGCGAGAATGCTTTCGCGCAGTTGTTCGGGCGTCGGGTCTTCGATGCCGACATCCAGGTCGTCGCTGTAGCGCGGGGCCAACGCCAGGTCGGGGTGGGTGTGCATATCGTGCAGGCCCGGCATGCAGAACGCGCCTTGCAGGTCATGCACCACGGTGTTCGGGCCCTTGAAGGCCTGGAGCTCGTCGAGGCTGGCGACTCCGATCAACTTGCCGTCGCGAATCGCCACGGCCTCGGCCCAGGGGTTCGTCGGATCCTGGGTATAGATGCGGCCATTACCGAGGATCAGATCAGCGTAGGTCCCTTGCGCGGAATGGGTAGAGGTGAAGTTGTCGGACTCGGCCATGTAAGCCACCTTTGAGTTCAGGGAGATAGAAAGGTCTACCGGGCGTGCGGCACCCCGGGAATTTGAAATTTTTATTGTGTGGGCGGTGCGATGCCGCGCCGTTCAAGTCGCCAGAAAAGCCGCGGCGTCCAGTTCGATCATCAGCGGTTCGTGAGGGTCATCCCGTTGGCCAAGCAGCTCGCGCAAACTGTCCAGATTGCGCACCAGGTGATGGGCAACATGGCAACTGCGGGCCAGGGCGGCGAAGTCCGGGGTGAGAATGTCGACACCCACCAACGGCACCGTTCGCGCCTCCATGTAGTCGCGAATTTCGGCATAACTGTGGTTGTTCCAGAGCAGCAGGATGATGCCTGCGCCAGCCTCCCTGGCGGCGATCAGTTCGGCGCTGGAGAACTGCAGGCCGCCATCCCCGACCAGGGCCACCACCGGACGCAACGGTTGTGCGAGCTTGGCGCCGATGGCGGCCGGCAATGCGTAGCCGAGGGTGCCGTAGCCGCTGCCGGCGTTGAACCAGCTGTTGGGCGTGGGGGCCCGATAACCCAGGGCGCCCTGATACACCGGTTGGGTCGAGTCACCGACGATCAGCGGCTGTGGCAAGGCATCACGCACGGTGTCGAGCACCTGCTGCAAGCGACACTGTTTCTGGTTCCAGCCGTTACGCTCGAGCGCATTGACCCGCGCCACCCGTTCACTCGCCCAGGTCTGATCGGCCTGGCGTTGTGGCAGGTGCGAGAGCAGGGCACGGAGGCCTTGCTCGGCGTCCCCCAGCAGGCCAACCTCAGCCGGTTGTACCCCGAGTATCTGCAGCGGATCGATGTCCAGGCGAATCAGCGGTGCCTTGAACGCCAAAGGCCCCAAGCCGAAAAAGTCATAATCGGTTTCTCCCAGTTCGGTGCCGACGGCCAGTACCACATCGGCCTCGGCGATCAGCTCGCGACCGTGGCCGGAGGACTGCACGCCATCGAGCAGCAAGGGATGTTCGGGCGCCAGCAAACCTCGGGCATTGGTGGTCAGTGCCACCGGTGCCTGCAAATGTTCGGCGAGCAAGGTCAGGGCCTGGCTGGCTCGCCGGGCGCCGCCACCGGCCAGGATCAGTGGGCGGCGGGCCTTGTCGAGCAAGGCCACGGCGGCTTCTATGGCCACGTTGGCCGGAGCAGCGGCGGCGGGCAAGGCGCGCGGACGCAAGTCGAGACCGGTAGCGGGCATTTCCAGCACATCCAGGGGAATCTCGATATGCACGGGCCGCGGCCGGCTACAACCAAACAGGCCAAAGGCCCGCGCCAGCACTTCCGGCAATTGGCCCGGGTGCTGCAACGTATGGCTGAACCCACAGACCCCCGCGACCAGCGCGCGTTGGTCGGGCAGCTCATGCAGGTGACCATGGCCCAGGCGCAGATGTTCACGGCGGTTGCAGGTGGAGATGACCAGCATCGGCACCGAGTCCGCATAGGCCTGGGCCATGGCGGTGAGGATATTGGTCATCCCTGGGCCGGTGATGATGAAGCAGACCCCGGGCTTGCCGCTGGCGCGGGCATAACCGTCGGCCATGAATCCGGCACCCTGTTCATGGCGTGGGCTGACGTGCTTCAGGCGGCTGCCGTGCAAGCCCCGATACAGCTCGACGGTGTGGACGCCGGGAATGCCGAAGACGGTTTCAACCCCATAGCCTTCAAGCAACTGAACGAGCGCCTGGGCACAACTGGTCATGCAGCACCTCTTTGATAATGGAGCCAGCCTTGGTGAGCCAGGCAAACGGAATCTGTTCACCGGCCCATCCTGCCGGACGACTTGTTTACCTAGTATTGGTGAATCAACCGATACAACAATCGAATTTTTTTGGCCTGACTGTTCGATTTAAGTCACCATAGGCGTCACTTCGGACTGCAGTGGAATGATTTATGCGCTTTCCCTCGATGACAGCTCTTCGTGCCCTGGACGCGGTGGCCCGCCTGGGCAGCGTGTCGGTCGCGGCCAGGGAACTGAACCTGACCCGCAGCGCCATCAGCCACCAGATCAGCAAGCTGGAGGAGTGCGTGGGCTTCGCGCTGACGGAGCGGATTGGCCGGGGCATCGGCCTGACCTACCAGGGCGAACGTTATGCCCGTGAAGTGCACGGGATTCTGTTGAACCTGCTGGATGCCGGTCAGTTGGTCGACGACCAGGAGATCTCCGGGCGTTTGTGTGTCAGCTGCGCGCCGGGGTTCGCCACCTACTGGCTGTGTCACCACATCGGGGCGTTCCTGCGCCAATACCCGCAGGTGCAATTGCAGCTGATTTCCCCCCGCACACCGGATGACATCAGCAATCCCGGCGCCGATCTGTTCATTGCCTATGGCATTGGCGACTGGCCGGAAATGGTGGTCGAGGAAATCGTTGCGTTGCGCTTTTTCCCGGTCTGCAGCCCGCGCCTGATCAACGCCCTGAGCGGCCTGAAACACCCGCAGGAACTCAGCGCTTACCCGTTGCTGCACATGACCGACTATTCGGATTGGCGTGTCTGGCTGACGGCCGCCGGTGCCTCGGGCGTCAACGCCCTGAGCGGCATCCTGTTCTCCGATGCGCACTGTGCGCAGTCCGCCTGCATCGCCGGCCAGGGCATCGCGATTGGCGATAACCTGATCAGCGGCGATGCCTTGTCCAAGGGTTTGCTGGTGCGTCCGTTCGATATCACCATCGACCTGCACCGTGGTTATTACCTGGCCGCCGACCCGCAAAAGGCCGAGCGCCTGGTGGTCCAGGCCTTCAGCAACTGGGTCAAGACCCAGCTTCAGTCATCCCACCAGGCCTGGCAGGACACGCTCTAGAAGGGCAGGGCGCGGGACGGGGAGGATGATGGAAAACCCCAGGGAACTGTTCAATAAAAGTAACCAATGCGGGCAAAATAATTCTATTGATGTAGCGAAACTTTTAACAATAATAAGCCCAAGGCCCATGTCGGATTCACATCCGTCCTCGTACGCATATGGGCTAATAAAAAGAGGAACTCCATAGTGTCCAGCCGTTCAGCGGTTCAGCTCAGCGCACAAGGTATCAGCCAGTATTACGGTCGTTTCGCTGCGTTGGATAACGTCGATCTTGATGTTCGCCAAGGCGAATTCCTCACCCTCCTGGGTCCCTCCGGCTCCGGCAAGACCACCTTGCTGATGATCCTCGCCGGTTTTCTCAGCCCGACTTCGGGCAAGCTGATGGAACAAGGCGTCGACATCATCAAGCGCTCTGCCGAGAAGCGAAACTACGGCATGGTGTTCCAGGGCTATGCGCTGTTCCCGCACATGAGTGTCGCGGACAACGTGGCCTATCCGTTGCGTATCCGCAAAGTCGCCGCCGAGGAGCGCCAGCGCCGGGTCAAGCATATTCTTGAAGTGGTCGGCCTCGGCGCGCACATGCACAAGAAGCCGTCCGAGTTGTCCGGTGGTCAGCAACAGCGGGTGGCGATTGCCCGGGCGCTGGTCTTCGAGCCGGAACTGCTGTTGCTTGATGAGCCGCTGTCGGCCCTCGACAAGAACCTGCGCGAACAGCTGCAAACCGAGTTGCAGCGCATCCATCGCCAGGTCGGTACCAGTTTCGTCTTCGTCACCCACGACCAGAACGAAGCCTTGGCCCTGTCATCGCGTATCGCGATTTTCAACCATGGTCGCCTGACCCAGGTCGATACCCCGGAAAACATCTACAACCACCCCGAGAGCCGCTTCGTCGCCGAGTTCCTCGGCAAGATGAACCTGTTCCCGCTGGCCGACATGAGCCGCAACGGCCTGACCGCCAGCGGCCGCTGCGGCAATAGCGTGTTGCACGCCCAGGCCCCGTCGGCGTTGAGCAAGGACCCCATCGTCCTGGCCGTGCGTCCGGAGCACATGGAGTTGCACAGCGAATGCCCGACCCGGGAAGGCTACAACGTGATGCCTGCGCAACTCACCGACAAGGTCTACCAGGGCTCCAGCACCCACCTGGCGCTCAAGGTCGGCGGCGACACCTTGCCGATCAACCTGTCCGTACCCGGTAACCACCCTGGCGCACTGATGCCCAGCGGGGCGCCGGTCTGGTTGAGCTGGCCGGTGCAGCAAAGCTTTCTGCTACAGGCCTGACCCCGCAAGACAACGCGTCACAAAGCTCTCTCCCAATGACAACAAAAACAGGCCGGTGTCCGCCGCGACATCCGCCGATAGAGGACTTGCCCATGAGCCAGGATCATCAACGCGACTGTATTGAAGTGCTTATCGAAAAAGCCCGTGGCGGCCAGATCAACCGTCGCACCTTCGTCCAGGCCATGGGCCTGCTGGCGGCGGTGCCGCTGGCACTGCGCAGCGGTATCAGCTGGTCGGCCGGCAAGCCGCTGGTGGTGGTCAACTGGGGCGGCGATGCGCTGAACGCCTTCCGCTCGGCCTGGACCGATACCTTTACCAAGAACACCGGCATTCAAGTGCGTATCGACGGCGCCGGCCCGACCGAGGGAGCCATTCGTTCGCAACTGGCCAGCGGCCAACCGAGCTGGGACGTGGTCGATGTCGAGAGCTACAGCGCCATTGTCCTGGGCCGCGAAAAGATCCTGCAACCGCTGGATTACAAGGTGATCCAGCGCGACCAGGTGGCCCCGGCACTGTCTTCCGATTTCGGCATTGCCAGCTACCAGTTCAGTTATGTGATGGCCTGGGACAGCGCAAAATTCGGCGATAACGGGCCGAAGACCTGGGCCGATTTCTGGGACGTCAAGAAATTCCCCGGCAAGCGCACGCTGTACAAATGGATGAACGGCATGCTCGAAGCGGCGTTGCTGGCGGATGGCGTACCGGCTGATCAACTCTACCCATTGGACGTCGCCCGGGCGCTGGCCAAGATCGACGAGATCAAACCCCATGTGCTGTCGTTCTGGAGTTCGGGCGCCGAGAGCCAGCAACTGATGGTCGATGGCGAAGTCTCGGTGGGGGCGATCTGGCATACCCGCGCCAAGCTGCTGGCCGAGGACACCGATAACCGCGTGCGCTGGAGCTTCGATAACGGCTTTATCAACTCCAGCAGTTGGGCGGTCTTGCAGGGCAACCCGGGCGGCACGCAACCGGCCATGCAATTCATCCAGCACGCGTTGCAGCCTGAAGGCCAGCTCAAGCTCTTTGAATTGCTGGGTAACGGGCCGTCGAACAGCGCTACCGAAAAACTGATGTCGGCCCAGCAACTGGAAGCCAACTGTGGTTCCGTGGCGAACCTGAAAAAACAGATCGCCCTCAACGCCCAGTGGTATGCCGACCACTACTCGAAAGCCTTGGAAGAGTACCTGACGCGGTTGTCCAAGTGAGCCATCGACCATGACGACGACCCTCACCTCAACCCTGAGCAAGCCAAAGGCCCGGTTCAGTTCGCCGGGCCTGGAGCGCGGCTTGCTGCTGTTTCCGCTGCCGGTGTTGCTGCTGATTTTCTACGTGCTGCCGTTTCTCGGCGTAGTCGGTTGGAGCTTCTCCCTGCCGACGCCGGGTATCGAGCAGTATCAGCGCATTGCCACTGACCCGGCGATCCACGACATGCTCTGGCGCACCTTGCGCCTGTGCCTGACCGTCAGTTGCCTGGCCTTGTTGATCGGCTACCTGCTGGCGTATTGCTGGGTGTTCAGCCCGCCGTTCTGGCAGCGGGTGGTGGAGATCTGCATCTTCATCCCGTTCTGGATTTCCGTGCTGGTCCGGGCCTTCGGCTGGTTGATCGCCCTGCGCAGCAACGGTGTGCTCAATGAAAGCCTGTTGGCCCTGGGCCTGATCGATCACCCGTTGCAGTTGAGCCGCAATGAAATCGGCGTGGTGATCGGCATGCTCCACGTGATGATTCCGTACGCGGTGTTCCCGTTGCTGTCGAGCATGCGCCAGCTGGACGCGCGCATCCTCATGGCTTCGCGGGGCCTGGGGGCGGGTGCCTTGCGCACCTTCTGGCAAGTGCTGCTGCCGCAGACCCTGCCGGGCATGCTGGGTGCCTTCATCATGGTCTTCGTGTTCTGCCTGGGGTTCTTCATCACCCCGGTGCTGCTGGGTGGCGGGCAAACGGTGATGATCGCCGAGTACGTGTTCCTGCAGATGTTCCAGACCAGCAACTGGGGCCTGGGCGCGGCCCTCAGCGTGGTGCTGCTGATCCTGGTCAGCGCGTTGATCTGGGTGCTGCTGAAAATGACCCGTGTGAACCGACTGGTAGGCTGAGATCACTATGAATACCCATCGCACAAGCCTGAGTACCCGGTTGCTGGCCGTGGTCGCCATGGCCTTCATGTTGTTCCCGCTGCTGACGGTGATTCCCGTCTCCTTCACCAGCAAACGCTTCCTGTCGATGCCGGAGGGCAACTGGTCCCTGCGGCACTATGAAGCCCTGGTCAGCAATCCGGACTGGTTCAATGCCATCAGCCAGAGCCTGATCATCGCCTTGGCCACCAGCGTGATCGCCACGTTGCTGGCGGCCAGTTTCAGCCTCGGCATCTGGTATATGCGTTCACGCCTGGCCACGGCGTTGATGGGCCTGGTGCTGTTGCCGATGGCCATTCCACCGGTGATTTCAGCCCTGGTGTTGTACTTCATGGAAACCAAGCTCGGTCGCTACGCACCGGGTATCGGCTACGACACCCTGACCGGTGTGGTGATTGCCCATGTGATCATGGTGGTGCCCTACGGGGTGGTGACCATGCTGGTTGCCCTCAGCCAGATTGATCGGCGCATCGAACTGGCGTCGCGCAACCTCGGTGCCAGCCTGATGCAGACCACCTTCATGGTGATCCTGCCGAACCTGAAACTGGGGTTGGCTTCCACCGCGCTGCTGGGCTTTGCCTTGTCGTGGGAGGAGGTGGCGGTGACGCTGTTTATCACCAGCGTCAATGTCGACACGCTGCCGAAAAGGATCTGGAGCGGCTTGCGCGATAACGTCGACCCGAGTGTCGCGGCCATTTCGGTCCTGCTGATTACCCTGACACTGCTGGTGTTGATTGGCCGGCTGGTGGTTCAGCACCTGGCTGACAAGCGTCAGCGCGCGCGGCTGGCAATTTCCGCTCATAACGCGTAAAACGCCCCTCCAAGCCCTCGTCCAGAGGGCTTTGTCATCTGTATCCCCGCACTCCAATTCAAAGAATCCAAGCATGAACCTACGCCATATCGCAGTGGGGCTGTCCGCCCTTGTGTTGTTTTCTGCCGACGCCGCACAAGCGCGCAACCTGCTGGACCTTATCGATCCACCCAGCCAGCACGAGAGACAAGGGCACCGCTCAGGCTCCATCAGCCAGGGCGCGGCGATTGACCTGTATTCGAACCAACAGCAGCAGGCTTCATTCGACAGCTGTGCCGACCTGTTCCCGGGCGCCAGGCCGATCAGCACCGCCAGTGTGCCGGCGACGATGAAACCCATGGCCCTGTGTTCCGACAGCTTTGCGGTGCTGTACTCGCAAACCAGCAAGACCCCGCTCGTGGTGGTGGAGCGCCTGAGCGCGGCCCAGCTACAGAATGCGAAAGGGGAGGAGCGTACCAATCAGTTCTACCCGGATCCGCGCATTCCCAAAGGTGCGCGAGCCGAACTGAGCGACTACCGGGCCCAACATCCGGCCGTGGATCGTGGCCACCAGGCGCCGGCGGCCGATGCGCCGAATCCGAATGCCATGGCGCAGTCCTTTGCGCTGTCGAACATGGTCCCGCAGGACCCGACCAATAACCGCAAGATCTGGAGCAAGGTCGAGGCCGATGTCAGAAAGTTCGCGGCGCGGGCCGAGGGCAATGTGTTTGTCTTTACCGGTCCGATCTTCGACGAGGGCCATGGGACCATTGGTGATGACCAGGTCTGGGTGCCCACGCGCCTGTTCAAGCTGGTCTATGACGTGTCGTCCAGGCGAGCCTGGGCCTATGTGCTACCAAATGCGGAAACCCGCATCGAGAAGCCGATGGACTATGAGACGTTCGTGAAAACCACCGGGCTCAAGCTGCTGGACAATCTGCCGGTTTCGGGCTCGGTGGTTCGTTCTTGAGGGGCGGGCGTCTGTTTTTCGGAGTGCTTTGAAGCCGGGGTTAGCCGACTTTCATCAACGGTTTGGCCCTCGCCAACGCCGTTGCCGCACGGGTCAAAAGGGCTTCGGTATCGTCCCATCCCAGGCATGAGTCAGTCACTGAAACTCCGTAACGCATGGATTCACCTAGTGTTTGTGAGCCCTCGTAAAGATGGCTCTCCAGCATCATACCCTTGAGCGCATATTCACCCTCAAGGCGTTGCTCCAGGACGTTGGTAAAAACTTCGGGCTGGCGACTGTGGCTTTTATTGCTGTTGGCGTGGCTGCAGTCGACCAAAATTCGCGAGGGAAGGGAGGCTTTGTTCATGGCCGACTTGGCGTCGGCGATACTCAGTCGATCAAAGTTGGGACCTGAAGCACCGCCTCTCAGAACCAGATGGGTGTCAGGATTGCCATCCGTTCGAAGTACGGCCGAGTGCCCGTTGCCGTTCACGCCAAAATGGGTATGTGGGTGGGCTGAAGCCCGCATGGCGTCACAGGCGATTGAGATGCTGCCATCAGTGCTGTTTTTGAATCCAACCGGCAAGTCCAGCCCACTTACCAGTTCGCGATGGATTTGCGATTCGGTGGTGCGTGCTCCGATCGCAGCCCAGCTCAGCAAATCATCAAAGTAACCCGCTGCGATGGGTTGCAGGAGTTCGTTGGCAATCGGCAAGCCCCTGGCCACGATCTCACGCAGCAGGCTCCTTGAAACGTCCAGGCCGGTATGCACATCGTTGCTACCGTTGAGCCAAGGGTCATAGGCCAAGCCTTTCCAGCCAACCGTAGTACGTGGTTTTTCCACATAGGTTCGCATGACCAAACATATTTCATCGCTAACGGACTGAGCCAATACCGAAAGCTTTTCAGCAAACTCAAGTGCGGAATCGGCATGGTGAAGTGAGCAGGGGCCGACGATCACCAGCAACCTCTGGTCTTCGCCATTCAAGATGGCTCGTATCGCTTTTCGGTTTTCCTGAACCTGACGCATGACAGCAGCGCTGAGCGGAAGTTTTTGCTTAAGTGTCAGCGAACTGGGAAGTTGCCCTTGGAGAGATGGCTGTACAGATAGGGATACGGGTGAAACGACGGAATGAGAGTTCATATCGGTTGCCTGATCCTGAGCGAAGTGGTGCCGCCCAGGTTTTTCCAGGACGGCTGTCGGATAATGTCGAGAGTGGGGAGTGTTTCAATACGCGGTGAGTAAGACTTACAGGTTTAGTCCGTTAAGGTTGCTTTATAACCCCCGGAATATTCATGGCTGCAGTTCCAGTGCGGCTGTGGACCGGCGATGAAGGGAAGGGCGCTGTTTTTTTTCCAGAAGACCGTGTATCTGCAAGTCAGCAATGTATTTACGAATAAGAGATTCCGAAAGATGAGGGATTTCGAATGTTTCATTATCGGAGCCCACGGCTTTGACGGCTTCTTGAAAACGCGTGGACACAATATTTGAGCCACTGACGATCTCGGCGGGCTGGCTGACACCATGAATCAGCGTGAGTGAGGAGTGTTGTTTCAGCCGTTCAGGTAGACCTCTCAACGCTGTTTCAAATCGGCTGAACCAATCCGAATAGTTATCAATTTTCTTTATTTTGATACCTTGCTCAATCATCCAGTCGATAAAACTATCCAGTGAAATACCGTCGTCATGCGGATTCACCAGATTAAAGGATCTATAGTCTGCAAAAGACTGTCGAACCCCGATTTTCAGAATCGCCGAGGCGGTGAAGTCGACAGGCAAACCATCGTAATGGGGTTGCCCACCCTCCTGGCCTGGCGGCTGATAAAAAGACAAGGGAGCAATGCCCGTAAGTCCGATACTCAGCAGCAGGCGAGTGAACATATCGGGGATATTGAGCTGTCCGGGGTATTGGCTATGCGCCAGAATCATGCTTGAGCGGAACGTGGTGACGGGTAATCCGTAGCGCGTATGAGCTTCTCTGAGCATGACCTCGCTCGCCCATTTACTCAGGCCGTAGCCAGCCGCATAAGTGTCTTCCACCTCAAGCGAGGCGGCTGATACACGGATGTCAGAGTCCTCGTCCAGGGTAGCGGGATCACTCAACAAGGAGGCGACTGCGATGCTGGATAGAAACACCACCGGTTTCAGATGGTGGGTGAGCGCCAGGCTGATGATTTCCCCTGTGCCGGTGACATTGGCGTCGAACAAGCTGCTATAGGGAAGAACGTGGTTCACCAATGCCCCGGCATGGACGATAAGATCGACTTCCCGACCCAACCGCTCCCAGGCTTCCTGGTCCAGGCCTAGCGCAGGTTCTCCGATGTCTCCGGCCAAAACTTCCAGATGGAGTGTGGAGAGCGACTGTACCTTTCGGAAAATCGGCGAGCTCAGGCTACCAAACGACTCATGCAGTCGTTTGGCCGCAGCAGTCGTATCCTTTCCTCGTACGATGCAGATGAGCTTGCCATCCGTTTCGCCGAACGCTTCCAGCAACTGAAGGGCCAGGAACTTGCCCAGGTATCCGGTCGATCCCGTCAACAAGATCGTCTTGGGCGATCTTACAGAGGCTTGCAGTCCATGGGCATTTTGCAGGACATCCGAGCTGATGAATTTTTCCAGTGACAGATCTTTCGCGTGGAAGGTCTTCGTCTCGGCGCCGTGAATGGAGGCCGCCGATGGGCGCACGAGGCCCGATTGCAGCGTACGTTCAATATAGTCCGCGACGTGCTGAAGGTCGTAGGCCGGACTGATCAACAGATCGACCGGAACGCTGATCCCGTAAGCTTGGGAAAGAATCGAGGAGAGACTGACCGCCGATAGCGAGTCTCCCCCCATATCTCTGAATTGAGCCTGGGGATTTATTTCCTCAGCGGAGGCGCCGACCAGGCTGCGCACAGCTTGCTTGAGTGTTTCAATCACGGGCTGTTGGTTTACCCGATCATGGAGATCATGGAGTTTATCCCGCTCATTGGCCATGAGTTGATCATTCAATTCTTCAAGCGGCTGTGCGTACTTTTCTCGTAACCGCGGCCACAACGGTTTTCCATGGTCAGAGAGCAGGCCATTGGCTTGAGTAAAGGGCTCGCTGTCGATCAGGAAGTCCCTGGGAATCTCATAGCTGCGCAGCTGTGATTCTTTTGCCAGGCCTCGTATGGCTTCGCCGAGAAACGATTTGATCTGTTCGGGTTTGCCTTCGAAGCGTTTTATAAGGCGATCTGAGGGAACGACGACGGCGAGGAGGTGCGACCACTCGCTACGTCCATGTACGAAAATATTCTGGATATCCGCTATTGCTGAGAACAGGGTCTCCAATTGAGCGGTTGCAACGAATTCCCCTTGGGAAAGCTTTATGACGTTCTTGCGACGGTCTACATAAACCAGTCGTTTGTGGCCCGTTTCCGCCACGATGTCCCCGGTTTTGTAGTATCCGTGTTCATCGAATAGCTCAGCGGCCAGCTCGGGTCGTTTGTAATAGCCCGGGATAATCGATTGAGTTTTCAGAAGCAGCTCGCCACGGGGGAAGGGCGAGTCGGTTCTGTAATAACCCAGTTCCGGGACATCAATGATCTTATAGTCTTCGACCGGCGGGGAGAGCAGTTCGTTGTCGATCCAGATGGCTCCCGCTTCTGTCGAACCGTAGACATTGTGCAGCGGAATATTCAGCAAGGCCTCGGTGAAGACCTTCAGCTCATTGGACAACGGTGCAGAGCTGCAACTTGCCCAACTGACCTGGCCGCCTAGGTCGTGAGTACGCATCGTCTCGAGAATCGCCAAGGCCACAGCATCACCCTGGACGGCTTTGTTTCTAACGAGTGCGCCCTGGTATTTTTGATAGATCATCTCGCATATCCGCGGCACCAGGGATAATTCCGTGGGGCGAACCAACGAGATGTCTTCGAGCAGGGTTGAAAGGTTGCTCATGGCGGTGAAGTAACAGGTTCCACCTCTGGCAAGCGTGCTTTTAAGCGACGAGTGACCGGCCACATGGCTCATCGGCATGTAGTGGAAGGTGATAGCTCGCTCTTCGGAAAAAATCGTCGACCAAGAGCCGCCCCACATGCCAGATGCCAGTTTCTGAGTGTACATGGCACCTTTGGGGGCGCCGGTACTGCCAGAAGTGTAAATCAGCATGGACAGTTCATCGTCGGCAGACGCGCTCTCATACAAGGGGACTTCGGGCAATGAAGCGCCTACTTGCAAAAGATGTTTCAAATCCTCGATCAAGACCGCACTTGAGTGAGCGGCCAGGGCCGTCAGTGCATGCTCACGCTTCGCGGCGTGCTCGGAGACTTCGGGTATATAGTCCAGCAGCAAGATCCGTTGAATAGAGGGGGTCTTCAGAGATGCCTTGAGCGCAATGTCGAGATAATCAACGCTCACCGCCAATATCAACGGCTGGGTCTCTTGAAGAATCGAGTCTATCTGGGCAGCCGACGATCCTGTTTGAAGCGGGACGGCGATGACCCCCAGGCGAATACAGGCAAGGTCCAGCAGCGCATAGTCGCCACTGGTAAAGGCCAGAAATGCAACGGTACTACCTGCCTCTAAAGGCGCAGCCGTATGATGGTGCAGTGCTGACGCCAGGTGCCCCGTTCGGGCCCAAAGCTCCTGATAAGTAATCGTGCTGTACTGAGGTAGCCATTGGACCGAGACTGTCTTGCCGGATTCATCAGTCCGAAGTTTTCGGTCACGCTCCCCGATAGCCGGACGATCAGCATACTTGCTCATTGTATCAGCGACGATTTTTGCCAAGCCCATAATACGTTCCTTGATTAAAATTGGCAGGTAGTACTTTGATAATTGAATAATCCGGCCCTGGAGTTATTCGGGAAGTGTCTTCGGCAACCAGTAGACCGCGAGAAGTCCTACGGCCAATGTCAGCAGGCCTGCCACCGCCACCGCCAGGTGCATTCCAGACAAGAAGGCTTGTTGAGCCTGAGCGATCGTTTCCGCGGCAAGACCCGACTGATCGAGTGTTTCGTTCAGCGTGCCGGCCACATCGGGGCCCGACAGGCGGAACCACAAGGCCGCGAGCGAGCCGAGGATGGAAATACCCAGGGCATTGCCGATTTCGTTACTGGTCTCTGCAATAGAGGCCGCTGCACCCGCTCGTTCAGGGGGGACTGCGGAGACGGCGATTTCCGCGACCAGGCTGAAGGACAGGCCATAGCCAACTCCGGCGACGATGGTCGATGCAACGAAATATCCCGCACCTTGACTGGTGGTTGTCATGAACAGCAACAGCATCCCGGCGCTGATCAGGAAGTGTGTAGCGACCAGTGCCCACTTTCTTCCGATGCGCTCGACAATTTTGCTCGTCCAGATGCAGGTTGCCGTGAGGACGAGAGCCCCAGGTATCATTAACAAGGCGGTGGTGAAAACGTCAAAACCCAGTACTGACTGAATGTAGACCCCGGCGAGGTACCCGGCGGCCGACCAAACCACCAGCGACAACAGGCCTGTCAGAATCGCAATGGTAAAAATTCGGTCTTTGAAGAGGCTGACATCCAGCAGGGGATGTTTGAGGTGACGCTGTCTATTGACGAACCAAAAGAGCCCAATGATCCCAACCGCACCGATTGCCATTTGACTCGGGGAAATACCATAAGCCGCGGCGGTTTTCAGTGAGTAAGTGAAAAGCAGGATGCCGATAAATGACAGTCCCAGACTCAGTCCGTCGATTTTTCCGCTGGTCGGAGCATGCACTTCACGCAACAAATGTGGCGCGAACAGCATGAAAATGACGACCACTGGCACGTTGATAAGAAAGACGGATCCCCACGTGTAGTTATTGAGCAGAACACCGCCGATTAGTGGTCCGACCGCAAACCCACCGGCAAAAGTGGCTGCAAATATGCCAATGGCTTGTGCCCGTTGCTTGGGATCGGGGAAGAGATTGCTGACGATGGCCAGCCCTGAAGGCAGCAGTGTTGCCCCACCCAATCCCATGAGCGCCCTGAACGCGATCAGACTTTCGGGTGTTGTCGAGAAGGCAGCACCAATGGAGGCTCCACCGAAAATCATGGCCCCCACCATGACAAGTTTCAATCTTCCGTAACGATCGCCAATATTGCCGAACGCCACGAGCAGGGAGCCCACGACGAACCCATAGATATCCAGAATCCATAGCGCCTGGTCGGCACTGGGCACCAGGGAGGAAGTGATTCTTGGCATGGCCAGATACAGCACTGAACCGTCCATGGCGACGAGTGCAACCAGTCCCAGAACAGTCAGTAATCCTAACCATGCTTGCCTGTTCGCAGGCTGAGCGATAGTAGCTTGGTGCATAATGAAATGACCTTTAGTTGTGTGCTTGAAAAGAGAAGTTAAATGCTGCGGGTGTTTGTTATTTCAGCAGGTTGCCAATCACCGTGCCGAGTAGTTGTGCTCCGTTTTGGGTGAGTATGGATTCAGGGTGGAATTGAAACGATGCAAATAAAGGCCCGCGCAGTGCATGCACTTCGCCGGAGTGGGGATCGCGACTGACTTCCAGGGTCACGCCGTCGTATCGTAATGTCGAGTCATTCATCATGGCGGCAAAGGTGTTGTAAAATCCCACCCGTTCAGGTTGCCCAAACAGGTCGATTTCTTTTTGAGTCCCCTGGTTGGGCATGTCCTTGCGTTGTACCTGCAGGCCCAACTGAGTGCAGAGTATTTGATGACTCAAGCAAACGGCCAAAAAAGGGCGTTTTTGTTTGATCAGCGTTTTGACCGCATTGTGCAAACTATAAACTCGAGCATCTTCTAGGTTGTTCGGGTCGCCTGGGCCCGGCCCTAATACGAAAATGTCATAGTTGTCGTAGGGTATTGGATGTTTTGCATTGGCCACATCCACAGAGAGGCTGAATGCACTCAATTGATGGCAGATCATTGTGGTGAAGGTATCTTCGGCATCCAGTACCAGGACCCTGAGACCCTTCAGTTCTTCTTGTGGCTGCCCTCGTTCTTCTGTCGGTGACTGCCAGAAATTTGAAATGTTGTCGTTACGACTTTGCAAGGCGACTTTGATACTTGGATGAGCGGCGAGATTTTTATAATCCTGCTCACTAAGGGCTCGGCCAGAGGTGGCGGTGCCTGTTTCAGGATCAAGGATGCCTAGCGCAGAAAGCAGGCCTGAGGCCTTGGCTCGTGTTTCAGCGGCCTCCGAGGCTGGGCATGAATTGCGTACGAGTGTGGAGCCGGTCGAAATCCGGATTGTGCCGTACTTGTTAATATCGGCTGTTCTAATCAATATCGAGGAGTCGAGACGGTGAGCACCGTATTCGTCACGCCCCAGAAGCGCGATAACACCGCTGTAATAGGCTCGGCCTTCAGGTTCATATTTTTTGATGACCCGACAGGCGTTTTCCAAAGGACTGCCGGTAATGGTGGGGGCAAACAGGGTTTCGCGTAAAATGTCCCACGGTTGGGATTGGGTTTCTCCTGTGATGAGGTATTCGGTATGGGCGAGGCGAGTCATTGTTTTCAGGTAGGGGCCTTGGAGGCTGCCGCCCTTGCCGCAAATTTTGCCCATCATCTTGAGCTCTTCATCCACCACCATGTACAGCTCTTCGGTCTCCTTGTGATCGCCCAGGAAACCGAGGATACCTTCCACGCTGGGGCCTGATGCCGGGTATCGATAGGTACCGCTGATGGGGTTCATGGTGACGATATTTTGCTCGAGGCTGACATGCCGCTCAGGCGTCGCTCCGACGAAGACTCTATCGCCTGTGTAGATGATAAAAATCCAATAGGCCCCGACTTCCTGTTGCAGAAGTCGACGGAAAAGCGTCAACGCCTTGTGATGATCAAAGTCATTGATGGACGCGAGGAATGAGCGCTTCAAAACAAAGTTTGAGCCTGCCCCCATCCCGATTTCGTCTTTGATGATCTGCAACGCGGTTTCGGTGTAAGTGGCATCATCAATGTCGTAATGCTCTCCACTCAGCTCGATTCCGCCGTCTGCAATCTGTGCCAGCAAATCGAGCTTCGACAACTGGGCGGCTGCCTCGATACACAGCGCGATCAGCGGTTCCTTGTCATCAACGCACTCAAATCCCCTTTCCGTAATCTGGCGATAAGGAATGATTGCGAGGACATCGTGATCACCGCCCTTCGACAGATGGGGCGAATAGCACTGAGCAAGGTCTGTCAGCGTTTCCAACTGCTTGACCTGGCCTGTCAGGATTTCTACTGCTTTGCTGTTGGTTGATTCAGGACGATAGATCAGCGCAAAAGGGGGCGGCGAGTTGCCCAGTATGGTTGTTAGCAACTCATCCTTGAGGCCAGGCACAACCAATGGTGTGCTCATACAAAGACTTCCTCGGTCGTGCACACCACCGCGCAATTCTTCGCCGCATAGTCCAGCGCCAGTTGGTGATGCTTTTCTGAAAAGTCGGCAACAGCATCAGCCACCAGGAACGTCTGAATATCGTTGGAAAATGCCTCGACTGCGGTAAACAGCACACCCACATGGGCGTACACCCCACAGATAACCAGTTGGTCACGACCCGCTTCACGCATGCGTTCGAGCAGGCCCGAGCGGAAGAACGCGCTATAACGCCATTTTGTGGAGAGCCAATCATTGGGCTCGGGGGCGAGCTCTTCGACTATTTTCCGATCGTCTGGATCAACCTTCATTCCTGGGCCCCAAAAGTCCTTCAGCAAGCCTCGCTGCTCGGGGTTCATACCGCCCGGTTGCGCGGAATAGGCAACTGGGATGCCCAATTTCCTGGCTCGCCCGCACAGCAATGAAATGTTCTGGATAAGACCGTTGCGATGCTGTCCCTCAAACGGCTGTACGAAATAGCGCTGCATGTCATGGATGAGCAGGACGGCGCGGTCGGGATCAACATCCCACTGAGCAATGTTCGGCGGAAGATCGAACGAGGTGGGCATTTGATACGGGGAAATGGATGGTATGCCGGTCATGAGTCTCTCCTTGATAACCAACAACTGGGTGTCCGATCGGCGCAGTTGCAGACCTTTCGGCGGTACGGTGCGCATGGCAGGCACTCCATGCGCTTGCGTCAAATAATTATGTCGTGCAGAGACAAAATGTGTCAACTGACAAAATTCAATGAAGGATAAAATTCACTTTAAGACTGTTTAAAGTCTTTTTATATCAATAAGTTAGTGAGTTTTTCCTCGGAGATCTGACTTTTTTGAGATTTTTGTAGGCTGGGAATGGGAGTTTTTGGCTTGGAATGGGAAGTGGAGGTCGCTCGATCTGATGGGCGACGGTGGTGGGAGAGGAGGCAAGAGGGGGGGGGCGGGGCAGGATCTCGAGGCTGTCACCATGGACTGAAGGAGGGGGTGTTGCACGGAATTTTAGATTCAGTTGGGTGTCGATTTGGGGCGATTCGGAGAGAAATCGGTCAAAATTACGAGCATCGTCTACGATTGATCTCTGATGTATTTACGTTTGCATGGTTGGATACCCTGTAACAGGGACTGTGGAAGGTTTTCATTGATGCTTCTTTTGTGGACCTCAGACGGTTTAAGTCGCCGCAGTTGCTGATAAACATTCATCTGGTGACATAATTCGTTTCGTGTCTTATGTCTATAGATGAATTTTTTCTCATTGAGAAAATAGTCCTTCTGTGTTAAAAACTTTTTGCGTCAGGCTGAGAGCCTGAAAGCCTGGCAGGGAGGCTGCAGCGAAAACAGGAATTAATTAGCAAGAGGTAGATCGTGAAGGAACCTGAGGAGCTCGGCCGTCGAGAGCGGAAGAAGCTAATGTTGCGTGAGGCTCTGATCGAGTCTGCGTACAATCTGTTCGAAGAAAAGGGATTTGACGAGACAAGGATTGAGGACATTACCGATAGGGTTGATGTGTCTTCGCGGACGTTTTTCCGTTATTTCTCCTCCAAAGAGGAGGTCGTTCTTGACTATCAAGAAGTCGAGCACGATGAAGTTATTGCTGCTTTGAAAGTCAGGCCTGAAGGCGAGTCCATTTTGACCTCTTTGCGGCACGCCGTTGTCGAAGTGGTCAATGGATGTGAGTTAGGTTCCTACGGCCTGGACTCCAATAGGTTTAGGGTCTTGAAACATCTTATTCGTGGTCATCCTCTGGTTTGCGCTGGAAATCTGGAACGAACGCAAATTCGTAAAGCGTCGCTGATTGCCGTGATCGCGAGCAAGATGGGTGTCGATCCTGAAGAAGATATCCGACCCGGTGTAGTGGCGGGTGTGCTTGAGTTTGCCAATAGTGCGGCGTACGACGTTTGGAAGGATCTCGAGGACTCTTCTGTGCTCTATTCTGATGTATTAGATGATGTTTTCGCGATGATTGAAGAGGGATTGAATTACAGTTGTCAGGCTGAGTAGGAAAAGCACTTTTGGCAGTGGTGCATGCACACCACTGCTTGTTTTTTATATTGAAATAAAGATTACTTGGATATGATCTTTTTCGCTGTACTAGCCTGTTAGCTGCCCTCGCTACTCACATGTGGGCGGTTTGGGTTTTCGCAATAAATAATCGACGGCCGAGGCCAAACGCAGACGCCAGATGTACGGCCGGATTGGCTGTTTCAGACTCAAGCATGAGTTCCGACGTTATTACATTGGCGCCGCAGTAGTTGAAGATACCATGGTCAATTTGGGTTTTCATCGCGGCCGCATAACCATGTCGGTTGTAGGTACCCGGATCTGCTCCACCCACCCCCAATAAGTGAATGGGCAGGTGACCCAGTTTCTTTATCAGCGGAGCGCCTGGGCGGAATTCGAATGCCCATCCATTCGAGAACACACGATCAATCCAGCCCTTGAGCAGGGCCGGCATCGACCACCAGTAAACCGGGTAGACGAGGACCAGTGCATCCGCGCGCTCAATGCGTTGCTGTTCAGCGCGGATATCAGGTGGCGGCAATGCTTCATTATGGTGAACCGCCAGGTCGCCAGCGGTGAATCGTGGATCGAATCCTTCACCGTATAGGTCCGCGATGTCATAGGTGCTGCTGTGATCCGCTGTCGAGATTCCATCCCCAATTCGAGCCGCTATCCCGTGGGTGAGGGAGTGATGGTCATGGTGAGCGACGACGATGAGTGCGTGCATTTGAATCTACCTCTCGGTGGTTGAGGTCCGCAGTAGTGAGCTATATACTTTTAGTAAGTTTGGTAACCTACTATTGGTATATAGCGATGTCAAGCGCTGAAGGGGAAGCACCGGGACGCTCGTCGCCACGCCTGCGCATGTTGCGGGAGGATCGGCTACGTCAGTTGCTGGACGTGGCTTGGCTGTTGATTCGCAGCGATGGAACCGAGGAGTTGTCGCTCGGCAGGCTCGCTGAGCGCGCGGGGGTGACAAAGCCCGTGGTGTACGACCATTTTCAGACCCGGGCGGGGCTGTTAGCGGCGCTCTACCAGGATTTTGATGCGAAACAAGCGTCGCTGATGGACGCGGCTCTTCAGCAGCTCAAACCTGAGCTTTCCGATGCCGCGCGTGTTATTGCATCGTCGTACGTAGATTGTGTCCTGACCCAGGGCAACGAAATCCCTGGTGTTATTGCCGCGTTGGTGGGGTCGCCAGAGCTCGAAAAAATCAAAAGGCAATACGAAGCGGTTTTCTTGGCAAAGTGCCGAAGTGTTCTACTTCCTTACGCCGGCGGCGGTGAGATTTCCCATGCCAGTCTTCGAGCGATGCTGGGGGCGGCCGAGGCACTGTCGCATGCAGCGGCAGCCGGAGAAATCGAAGCCTGGCAGGCTACCGACGAGCTCTTCAAGACGATAGTGAGCATGGTCGATAGAGCAACTCTGTAGCGTGCTAATACAGTCCAGTTGTAGTGATCCGTGACCTTGTGTGGGGCACCGAGCCGGCTCTGTTTCTTGCAGAGTCCGGGTGTACTCGCCTCGCGTGAGATCAGAAAAACAGCATGCCGAGCCTGCCTGTCACTGAGGCGAGGGTCTTGTCAGGTATAAATACATGATGTAAAACATCTATTAAATAAAGATTGTAACTAATCTATTCTGTCTTTCCCCGACGAGATGCGGCACGCCCCGCAAGTACAAGGAACACTCCATGCTGTCTACATTGGTCGCAAACCGCCTGGCACGGCGTCAGGTTCACTATGGCTGGGTGGTGGCCGCCGTCACCTTCCTGACCATGCTGGTGATGGCCGGGGCCATGGGGGCACCGGGGGTGTTTATCGTGCCCCTGGAGCACGAGTTCGGCTGGAGCAGTGCGCAGATCTCCGGGGCCCTGGCGATTCGTTTCATGCTGTACGGGTTGATGGGGCCATTCGCGGCAGCCTTCATGAACTACTTCGGCCTGCGCCGGGTGGTGCTGGTGGCGTTGGTGATCGTGCTGGGCGGCATGATCGGTTCGATGTTCATGAACAGCTTCTGGCAACTGGTGCTGTTGTGGGGCGTGGTGGTCGGTGTCGGTACCGGGCTCACCGCCATGGTGCTCGGGGCCACGGTGGCGACCCGCTGGTTTTCCCACCGTCGCGGCCTGGTGGTCGGGCTGCTGTCGGCCAGTTCCGCCACCGGACAACTGCTGTTCATGCCACTGATGGCGTCCTTGACTGAACACTATGGCTGGCGCCTGGCGTTGAGCTTCATCTGCTGCGCCATGGCGGTGGTCGTGGTGGCGGTGCTGGCGCTGTTGCGCGATCGTCCGGTGGACCTGGACTTGCCGCTGTACGGGGAGACAGAGGTTCTGCCAGCACCCGCCCACCGCGGCAGTTTGCTGCAGATGCTGATCAGCCCGCTGAAGGTGCTGCGCGACGTGTCGGGCAGTTGGACGTTCTGGGTATTGTTCCTGACGTTCTTCGTCTGCGGTGCCAGCACCAACGGGCTGATCCAGACCCACTTCATCAGCATGTGCGGCGACTTCGGCCTGGTCGCCACCAGTGCCGCCGGTATCCTGGCGATGATGGGCATCTTCGACTTTTTCGGCACCGTGGGCTCGGGCTGGTTGTCGGATCGTTTCGATAACCGCTGGCTGTTGTTCTGGTATTACGGCTTGCGCGGCATTTCGCTGATGCTCCTGCCGTTTACCGACTTCACCGTGTTCGGCCTGTCTTTTTTCGCCGTGCTCTATGGCCTGGACTGGATCGCTACCGTGCCGCCCACGGTCAAGCTGGTGGCGCAGAAGTTCGGCGGCGAGCGGGCCAATATCGTCTTCGGTTGGGTATTTGCCGGCCATCAACTGGGCGCGGCCTTTGCCGCCTACGGCGCCGGGTTGACGCGGACCTTGCTGGCGACCTACACGCCGGCGTTTTTCATCGCCGGGCTGCTCTGCGTGATCGCCGCGCTGATTGCCCTGTCGATCCCGGTGATACTGAAAAAATCGGTGGTGAGTTAGCAGTCTCCAGTCTAACGGCGCTAGCCAGGGCAACAGAATGCCCTGGCTATTTCCTTTCGTTGTCTTCAAATGCTCAAAGCGAGATAGTCGGTGTATCCCTTCTGGCTGCCGCCGAAGAAGGTGGTGTTGTCCGCTTGATTCAGCGGCGCATCGGCCTTCAAGCGCTCGACAAAGTCCGGGTTGGCCAGAACCATCTGGCCGTAGGCCTCCATGTCCGCAAGCCCGGCAGCCAGATCGGCGCCAATCTGCTCCCGTGGGCGGCCTGGGCGGTTGACTATCAGGGTGTTGTTCCAGGCCTTGCGGATGTCCACCAGAAGCGCGTCGTCGCCTTTATGCATGATGTGGACGTAAGCAAGGCCCAGCTTGTTCAGTTCGGCCACCAGATAGCGGTAGAGGTCCGGACCTTCTTCGCCTTCATCGATGCCCCACATGGTGATGCCGGGCGAGAGGCGAATGGCGGTTTTTTCGGCGCCGATTTCCTCGGCGATGGCGGTCGCGACCTCAATGGCAAAGCGTGCGCGGTTCTCGATCGAACCACCGTACTCATCGGTTCGGGTGTTGGCACTGGGGGCCAGGAATTGCTGGACCAGGTAGGCGTTGGCGCCGTGAATTTCGACACCGTCGGCACCGGCTTCAATGGCCCGGCGCGCGGCGAAGCGGAAATCAGCGACGGTCTGGCGCACCTCTTCAGTGGTCAACGCCCGTGGTACCGGGATGTCCTGCATACCCTTGAGGGTGAACATGGGCGTATTCGGCGCGATGGCGGACGGCGCCACACCCTGGCGATGATGGGGTGTGTTGTCGGGGTGGGACATCCGACCGGCATGCATCAGCTGGATAAAGATATGCCCACCTTGGGCGTGTACCGCGGCGGTGATTTTCTTCCAGCCGGCGACGTGTGCATCGCTATAGATACCGGGTGTGGTGAGGTAACCCTGACCATCGTCAGACGGCTGTGTACCCTCGGTAACGATCAGGCCGACGCTGGCACGCTGGGCATAGTATTCGGTTGCCAGTTCCCCTGGCGTGCCATCGAATTCCGCGCGGCTGCGGGTCATGGGGGCCATGACCAGACGGTTTGAAAACGTGGCGTTGGCGACGTGTATGGGGGCGAAGACTGAGCTCATGATGTGATCCTCAAAAGTGTGTGTTGCTGGGAGCGCATCATCAGTCTTATTATTTTTGGGATAAATATGGTCTTCTGGATTTTATTGATCCATATATGGAGCAATTGGCGTGGAACTTCTGAACGATATGGCGTTGTTTGTCGAGGTCGTCAAAGCGAAAGGATTTCGCGGGGCGGCCGAGGTGTTGGGCATGCCGAACTCCACCCTGTCCCGGCGTATCAGTGCCCTGGAGAAGGCGATCGGTTTGCGGCTCCTGCATCGGACCACGCGCAAGGTCGAGGTGACTGAAGCGGGGCAGATCTACTTCGAGCGCTGCAAGCGCATTGTCGATGAGGCCCGGCTGGCCCATGAACAGTTGGGCGAGATGCTCGCGCAACCCAGCGGAGTGCTGCGGGTCTCATTCCCCGTGGACTTTGCGGTCACTTACCTGGCGCCCTTGATCGCCGAGTTTTCCGGACTTTATCCGGGGATCACCTTCGATCTGGATCTGACCTCCCGGCGCGTCGACCTGGTGAGCGAACCCTTCGATGTCGCCATTCGGATGGGCGAATCGGAGGACTCGCAACTGATCGCACGCCCCTTGACCACCCTGGTGTCTTATTTGTATGCCTCGCCGCGTTATCTCGAAGTCTCGGGCGAGCCGCGTACACCGAGTGATCTCGAGCGGCATCAGTGCCTGAATATTCAGAAGGCCGGGAGCTGGACACTGAGTGATGGTGTACAAACCCTCTCGGTGGCGGTTGGCGGGCGTTTCATGGTCAACAGTGTCGGGATGCTGCGGCGGCTTGCCGCGCTTGATCAGGGCATCGTACTGATGAACGAGGAAATCATTGCCGATGAACTGCGCAATGGCCAACTGCGTCGTGTCATGCCCGAATGGCGGGGCAAGCCGGTGACGGTGTATGCCGTGACCGAGACCCGATTGCTGCCGGCCAAGACCCAGCGCTTCATCGAGTTCCTTCGCGCACGGTTGGAGTGACCGCGGTCATGACGCGCTCAAGCCCGTCAACGACTGCATCATGATCGTCATGCAACCGGTGTGGAAAGCGGCTGCTCCGGTGCCTCCTGATGGTGAGTAGAACCAATGAACAGGTACATGGCCGGCACCATGAACAGTGTCAGCAGGGTGCCGATCGACAGACCCGCGAAGATCACCAGGCCCATGTCGTGGCGTCCGGCCGCACCGGCCCCGGAGGCCCAGACCAGCGGCACCACGCCCAGCACCATGGCCGCGGTGGTCATCAGGATCGGCCGCAGGCGGACCGCCGCGGCTTCTTCGATGGCCTCGCGCTTGCTGCGACCGGCGCGCTGCAGTTCGTTGGCAAACTGCACGATCAGGATCCCGTGTTTGGTGATCAGCCCGAGCAGGGTCACCAGCCCCACCTGGGTGTACACGTTGATCGAGGCGAAGCCCATGGTGATAAAGGCCAGCGCGCCGAACAGCGCCGGCGGCACCGAGAACAGGATCACCACGGGGTCGCGGTAGCTCTCGAACTGGAAAGCCAGCGCCAGGTAGACGATCAGAATGGAGAACAGCAGCAGGCTGACGAATCCGCCCGACTCCTGGACGAACTGACGCGACTCACCCGACGCATCGGAGGTGTACCCCGAAGGGGCGACGTTGTTGAGGATGGTGTCCAGTTTCGCCAGCAGTTCACCTTGGGACACACCGCTCACGCCGGAAAGGGTGGCCGAGTTGAGCTGCTGGAAGTGGTTGATCGACTCCGCTTCCGTCGAGGTCTCGATATGCGCCACCGTGCGCGCCTGGATCATGGCGCCGGAGGGCGTGCGAATGTAGTAATCGAGAATCTGATCGGGGTTCAGACGGTCGACCTGCAATACCTGGGGAATGACTTTGTACGAGCGCCCGGCGGTGGAGAAATAGTTCACGTAGTTCCCACCCAGCGCCGCCGAGAGGGCCGCACCGACGTCGGCCTGGGTCATCCCGAGGGCGGCGATCTTGTCACGGTCAACGATCAGCTTGGCTTGTGGCTTGTCGATCTTCAGGTCCAGGTCGGAGAACCAGAACAGCTTTTGCTTCTGGGCCTCGGCCATGACCGCCTGGGCGACTTCATTCAAGTTCTCGACGGATTCGGTGGTGGTAATCACAAACTGCACCGGCAAGCCTTGGGAGCCCGGTAACGACGGCAGCGGAAAGGCCGCCATCTTCGCGCCGGCCACCTGGTTCCACTTCTGTTGCAGGTCCAGCACCAATTCTGCCTGCGAGCGCGTGCGCTGCCCCCAGGGCTTGAGCAGCACGCCGCCGAGCCCCTGATTGAGCGAGGGCACTCCGGTGAGCTGGAACATCTGCGCGTACTCGGGCTCGGTTTTCGAAATCTGGAAGGCCTGGTCGGCCAGTCGCTCCATCTGCTGCGGGGAGGCTGTCGAGGCGCCCTGGATCTGCATGAACACCAACCCCTGGTCTTCGGTCGGCGACAGCTCGCTCTTGGCGGTCATGCCACTGGCGGCCACCAGCAGGAACAGGATAAAACCAAAGGTAACCAGTACCGGCCAGTTGTTGAGCCCGCTTGACAGTATCCGGTGGTATCGACGGCGTAGCCGGTCGAAATAGCGATCCAGCAGGCGGGCGAAGCGACCCTCTTCCTGCCCGGGTTTGAAGAGTCGCGAGGTCATCATCGGCGAGAGGGTCAGCGCCACCACGGCCGACACGGTCACGGCGCCCGCCAGGGAGAAACAGAACTCCTTGAACAGCGCGCCGGTGAGACCACTGCGCAGGCCGATGGGGACGTACGCGGCAATCAACACCACGGTCATGGCGACAATCGGACCACCAAGTTCCCTGGCCGCGATGATGGCGGCCTCCAGCACCCCTTTGCCTTCTTCCTTGATATGGCGGTCAACGTTCTCCACCACAATGATCGCGTCATCGACCACCAGGCCGATGGCCAATACCAGGGCCAGCAGGGTCAGCAGATTGATCGAGTACCCCAGCAGGAACATGATGAAAAAGGTCCCGACCAACGACAGCGGTATCGCCACCAGTGGAACAATCACCGCGCGAAATGAGCCAAGGAACAGATAGATGACGACCGAGACGATGATCATGGCCTCAACCAGGGTCTTCACCACCTCGTAGATCGATGTATTGATGAACTCCGTGGAGTCGTAGACGATCTCGCCCCTGACGCCGCTCGGCAGTTGCGATTGCAGGTCGGGGAAGACCTTTCTGACGTTGGCGGCGACGGTCAGGATGTTGGCGTTCGGCGCCACTTTGATGCCGATGAACACCGAGCGCTTGCCGGAGAATGCAACGCTGGTGTTGTAGTTCTCCGCCCCCAGGGTGACCGTGGCCACATCTTCCAGGTGCACCAGGGCATCGCCGTTCTGCTTGATGACCAGCTGTTTGAATTCATCCACGGTGTGCAGATCGGTGCCGGCGGTCAGGTCGACCGTGACCATCTGGCCTTTGGTCGCACCCAGGGCGGACAGGTAGTTGTTGTTCGACAAGGCGACCGAAACGTCCTGCGCCGACACGTTGTGGGCGGCCAGCTTGCCGGGGTCCAGCCAGGCGCGCATGGCGAACTGGCGCCCGCCAAGAATCTCGGCGGTCTGCACGCCTTCGAGGGAGTCGAGCTTGGGCTTGACGACCCGCAACAGGTAATCGGTGATGTTGTTGGTGGGCAGTGTATCGCTGTAGAAACCCAGGTACATGGCGTCCGTGGTCTGTCCGACCGCGACCGTGAGCACCGGCTCCTGGGCCTGCGCCGGAAGCTGGTTCTTGACCGAGTTGACCTGGGTGTTGATCTCCGTCAGTGCCTTGCTGGCTTCGTAGTTGAGCCGCAGGGTTGCGGTAATGGTCGAGACGCCGGTAATGCTCGAGGACGCCAGGTAATCAATGCCCTGTGCCTGGGCAATGGCCGATTCGAGCGGTTGGGTGATAAAGCCGGCCACGGTGGCCGCGTCCGCACCGTAGTAGCTGGTGCTGATGGTGACCACCGTATTCTCGGTGCGCGGCCACTGGTTGACCGGCAGCCCGAAGATCGATCGCAGCCCCAGTATCAGGATCAACAGCGAGATGACAACGGCCCAGACCGGTCGCTTGATGAAGATGTCGGTGAGCTTCATGGGCGAGGAGACCTATTTTTCTTGCGGCTTGGGGGCTGCGTCGTTCAAGGGCACGCTCTGGTTGTCGACTTTTATCGATGAGCCGTTCTTGAGCTTCATCTGACCGCTGGTGACCACCTGGTCGCCTTCCTTGACGCCGGACAGGATGGCCACCTGGTCGCCACGGGTTGGCCCGGTCTCGATGAAGGTCTGCTGCGCGGTGAGCTCATTGTTGCCCTGGTCGCTTTTCTGTACCGCGAGGAAGACCGTCGTCCCATAAGGGTTATAGGTGACGGCGGTTTGTGGAACGGTGAGGTAGCGCTGCTTGGCGCCGGACTCCACGACGGCCTGGGCAAACATGCCGGGCACCAGGCTTTGCTTGGGATTCTCGACGGTGGCTTCAACCACGACGTTGCGGGTGGTCGGATCGAACCGCGTATCGATGGCGGTGATCTTGCCGGCGAAGGTCTGCTTGGGCAGGCCGCCCGCCGTGACCGCGACGGGTTGCCCGAGGGCAATCGCCCCCACCTGGGCTTGCGGTATGTTGAAGTCGATATAGATGGGGTTGAACGTTTGCAGGGTGGCTATCTTGTCGCCGGGGTTGAGAAATTGACCGGGATTGACACTGGTGATCCCGATCTTGCCGGCAAAGGGCGCGCGGATGGTTTTCTTCGCCACCAACGCCCGTTGCTGTTCTGCCGCCGCGACCTTGGCTTTCAAGTCGGCCTCATCCGCTTCTACTTGTGCCTGGGATACGGCGCTTACCGCCAGTTGTGCCTTGTCGCGTTTGAGGACGGTGCCGGCCAGGCTGGCGGTGGCTTCGAGTGAGTGAAGCTGGGCGATGTCCGAGTCCGCATTCAGCTGGACGAGCAGGTCGGCGGCCGCCACCTCCTGGCCCGGTTTGAAGCCGAGGGTGCGCACGATACCGCCGACCTCGGTGGTGACATCGACACCGCGTACCGCCTTGATCGACCCCACGCTGGAAACGCTCGGCTGCCAATCGGCGAGTTCGGCGCGGATGACCGTCACCACGGCGGGCGGCAGGGGCACTTTGGATTGGGCGATCAGCTTCGATATCTGGGTGAATTTCACCCCCACGATGATGGCGACAATGACCAGGACCACCGCGATCATGATCAGCATGGGCTTGAACAGCCGTCGTTTACGTGCACCGCCAGGTTCAGTCGGCTGGGGCGATGGAGCAGCGGCAGTGTTGGCATCAGCCATGGTTTTTTCTCGCTGTTTCAAAAACGGTCGGGGCTTCCCAGGGAGGCGGGGGCCACATCGGTTCGGTTCCACCATCCACCGCCCAGTGCCTGGAAGAGGGCGGTGGTGTCGCTATAGCGGGCGCTCTGCACCTTGACGCGGGTGAGTACCGCGTTCTGATAGGTCTGTTGCGCCGTCAGCAGATTCAGGTAACCCACGGCGCCAAGGCGGAACTGCTCTTGTGCCAGATCCAGGCTTTCGCGGGCAGCCTGTTCGGCCTGCACCTGCTGGTTGAGCGTTTCGGCGTCCGCTTGCAGCGCCCTGAGTGCGTTGGCGACATCCTGGAAGGCGGCGATCACGGTGCTGCGATAACGTGCGGCGGATTCGTCATAGGCAGCCACGGCAGCGCGCTTGCGATGCTCAAGTGCGCCGGCGTCGAAGACAGTCTGGCTGACCGATCCGGCGAGGCTCCAGAACCCCGTGCCCGCCGAAAACAGCCGGGTGCCGCCCAGCGCAGCGGAGCCCAGGGTTCCGGTGATGCTGAATTGCGGCAGTTGATTGGCGACGGCCACGCCGATATTGGCGCTGGCCTGATGCAGTTGTGCCTCGGCGGAGCGCACATCCGGCCGCTGCTCGACGATGGTCGAGGGCAGGCTGACCGGCAACTGCTCCGGCAGATGGAGGGAGGCCAGGTCGAAATTTTCCCCCTGGTCCTGATTGGGGAAACGGCCGAGATAGGCCATCAGCTGGTTGCGGGTTTGCGCGAGCTGTTTTTGCAGGGGCGGCAAGGTTGCTCGGGTTTGCGCGAGTGAGGCCTGCTGGGTGAGCACGTCGTTATTGGCGATGGCCCCGAGCCGTCGTTGCGAGCGCAGCAGCTCAAGCTGGTCGCTCTGCAGCCGGATGATTGCCTCGGTGGCGGACACCTGATCGCGCAGGGACGCGAGGGTCACAGCCGTGTTGACGACATTCGAGGTCAGCGTGAGGTAGGTCGCCTCCAACTGGTAGCGCTCATACTCGGCCTGTGCCGTGGACGATTCAATCTGGCGTCGGACGCCACCGAAAACGTCCGGGGCGTAAGAGACGCTCAGGGACGCCGAGTTGACGGTGAAAATCTGCGAGGGCGCGCCAAACGTAGTGACCGCCGATGGCAATTCTCGCGTACGGGACGCGCCGGCACTCAGGGACGGAAACAGCGAAGCCTGTTCGGCGTAAACCAGTTCGTAGGCCTGATGCAGGGCTGCTTGGGCGGCGGCCACATCGGCATTGGCCTTCAGTGCCTCTTCCACCAGCGCGTTGAGTGTCGGCGAGCGGAAAAGCGTCCACCATTGGCCGGGAATATCCATGCCCTCGACCAGCTTTTGCGCGGCGCCTCCGTCTGCCACGTCCGCCGAGGCAGTCGTTGTCGCCAGCTTCTCCTGCGAATAACCGGCATTTTTTGCGACGCCGGGCCGGGCAAAGTCCGGGCCCACGGCACAGCCCGTGAGCAGGGCGATGCAAAGTACACTGGCAGGAGCAAGAGCCTGCCAGGTGCGAGAAATCGCCTGCCGCCGGGGTTGCTCTTTCATGGGCTCTCTAATTAATCCATTAGTTAGTTTATGAATAGATCAAGCCTGCGCCCTTTGCCTCCTTGAACGACGATTTATGCGCAAACTGCGGGAGGAGGGTAGCGCCGGGCCCAAGGCGCTACTGCCCAGCAGAAGACTAATTGCTGAGTTAATGACCAATAAGTCAAGTGAATTCTCTCGTGGGCGCGGACTCAGCGATTGACGCGTTGCTGCAAGTGCGCGGGACAGCACTCGCCCACGACGGTAAACAGCACCGGGCCCGCTACACTCATGGCATTTGCGGCAGTTCTTGAGGGCGCAGGTCGAACACCAGCACTTCGGCATCCGCGCCATTGCTCAAGGTCAGCACCTGTTCATCCCGAACCCGCACGCCATCGCCTTCCTGCAGTTGCACGCCGTTGAGTTCGACCTTGCCCCGGGCGACATGCACGTAGGCATAGCGATCGGCGGCCAACTCCAGGGTGGCGCTTTCCTTGCCGTCAATCAGCGCGGCATAAACCCGCGCATCCTGACGCACGCTCAGTGAGCCATTGGCCCCGTCAGGCGAGATGATCAGTTGCAGCCGACCGCGTTTTTTCTGAGCGCTGAAATGCTCTTGCTGATAACGCGGTTTGGCGCCGCTGACGTCCGGCACGATCCAGATTTGCAGGAAGTGCACCGGCCGGTTTGCCGAGTGGTTGTACTCGCTATGGGCCACGCCACTGCCGGCGCTCATCAGTTGCACGTCGCCGGGGCGGATCACCGAACCGGTGCCGAGGGTGTCCTTGTGCTCAAGGGCGCCTTCGAGCACATAGGAGAAAATCTCCATGTCCCGGTGTGGGTGTTGACCGAAACCCTTGCCGGCGGCCACCCGATCGTCGTTGATCACCAGCAGATCGGAAAAACCTTGCTCCCGCGGATTGCGGTAATTGGCGAAGGAAAAGGTATGGAACGACTTCAACCAACCGTGATTGGCCGCGCCACGATCAGAGGCTTTGCGAAGGGTCAGCATGATGGGATCTCCTGTAGGGACGAGCATTCGTCCGAGTGAGGAGAAGGTTAATGTTTACCGCTCTGTGCAATAAGTAGATGGAAATTGAAATACTGTCTCTTTCAGGTTGACAATTTTGTGCGACAAATCACGTATTCTCAGCCGCTGATCGCGCCACAACCGGTCATACTGTCCAGTGTTGGTGTGAGGTTTATATTCCTTTGATATCAGTGACTTGAAAACCATGAAAACAGTGGCGATGGTGCTGTTCCCGGACTTTCTCCTGCTCGACATGGCCGGGCCCATGGAGGTGTTTTCCATTGCCAATCGTTATCTGGCCCCCGGCGACCACTATCAGCTGTCGCTGATTGGCACTGAGCACGATGCGGTGCGGGCTTCCAACGGTGTCCGGGTGCAGGCCGATACGCATATCGATCAGGCGGATGGGGGCTATGAGCTGTTGCTGGTGCCTGGCGGCCCTGGCGCCTACAACGAAAAACGTCCGTCGCTGCTCGCCTGGCTCCAGGACGCCGTCCAGCGGGTGACCTGTTATGGCTCGATCTGCACGGGTGCCTTCGTGCTGGGACATGCCGGTTTACTGGATGGCTATCGTGTGACGACTCATTGGCACTATACGGAACGGTTGATCAAGGCTTTCCCCAAGGCGGCGGTGGAGATCGATCAGATTTACGTCCAGGACCGCAACCTGATCACCTCTGGCGGCGTCACCGCCGGCATTGACCTGGCCCTGGCGGTGGTCGCCCGGGATCACGGCAAGAAAGTCGCCCAGGACGTGGCCAAGGTCTTGCTGGTGGTGATGACGCGCCAGGGCGGACAGGCGCAATACAGTCCGTTGATTGCGGCGGTGTCGCCCCATGAAACCCCGGTCACCCGGGTTCAGAATCATGTGCTCGAACACCTTGATGAAACCTTCAGTGTCGAACGCATGGCCGGGCTGGCGAACATGAGTGCGCGGCATTTTGCCCGGATATTTACCCGGGAAGTGAACATGACGCCGATGGCGTTTGTGCAAAGCGCCCGCATCGATTGCGCCAGGCGTCTGCTGGAAACGAGCGACTTGCCGCTCAAGACCGTGGCCTACAAAAGCGGCTTCGGCAGTGTGCGGCACATGCGTTTTCTGTTCAGTGAGAAACTCGGCCTGACCCCCAGCCAGTACCGCGAACAGTTCAGCTAGAGCACTCTTGTCCGTCCTGCGCACTGGGATGGCCGTACCGCTCCTCTCGTGGTTGTTGTGCCGTCACCCACGCCTGCCAAGATACCCATGAACTTTTAGCCATGGAGGTGCGGGAGCCTGGGTCAACGCGCGCAACGGAGAATGCAGTACCTTTGGGCCGAACCCGGTTTTCAGCACGTGAGCGTGCATGAACGACCTCAGAGATTTAAACCGCGATGGGCCGCTGCGCTTCGGTCCCTATATGTTCCACCCGCGGCAAAGGTTGATTCTCGACGGTGATCGACCGCTGCGCATGGGTGGGCGGGCGCTGGATATTTTGCAGGTGCTGGTTGAGCGCGCCGGCAATGTGGTCGGCAAGGACGAGCTTATTGCGCGGGTCTGGCCGACCTCGGTGGTCGAGGAAATCAATCTGCGCGTGCACATCGCCGCCCTGCGTCGGGCCCTCGGTGATGGCCTGGAGGGGCAGCGCTACATCGTCAACATTCCCCCGCGTGGTTATGTCTTCATCGCCCCGGTGCAGCGGGTGGCGCAAGGTACAGCGCTCGCGATCGATACCTTAAACAAGCGCCAGCACAACCTGCCTGCGCGGTTGACCTCCATTACCGGTCGAGACTCGATGGTCGGTAGTGTGGTCCGGCAGTTGCCCGTCCACCGTTTCATGACCCTGGCGGGTCCGGCCGGCATCGGCAAGACCACAGTGGCGTTGCGTGTGGCTGAATTACTGTTGCAGCACTACCGCGACGGTGTCTGGATTATCGATCTGGCGGCAATCGATGATCCCGCGCGGATCATCGGGTATCTGGCTCACACCCTTGAATTGGACAGCGGTGTGGACGCCCTGATGCCATGGCACGCCTTGCTGGTGTTCGATAACTGCGAGCATCTGCTCGAAGGCTGTCGAGCAGTCGTCGAGGCATTGCGGGTTTCGGCGCCACGACTGTCGATCCTGGTCACCAGCCGCGAACCGCTGCGGGCATTGGCTGAAACAGTGCTGCACGTGCCGCCCCTGGCCGTTCCGCCCGCGTCGGCGTTGCACAGTGTGGCCGACGTCATGGGCTATTCGGCCGTGCAGCTGTTTGTCAGCCGGGCTCGGGCCCGTCAGCCAGCCTTTTGCTTGCGCGAACGGGACCTCAGGGCCGTGCGCGAAATCTGCCGTCGACTCGATGGTTTGCCGTTGGCCATCGAGCTGGCGGCGGCGCAGATCGATGCGCTGGCACTGGTGGGACTGCAAGCCCAATTGGGCAACTGCCTGCAACTGCTGACCCAAGGCCGACGCACTGCGGTTCCACGGCATCAGACCCTCAAGTCCGCATTGGACTGGAGCTACCAGCGCCTCAGCCCGCTGGAGCAAACCGTGTTGCAGGGGCTGGCGGTGTTCAAAATGGCCTTTACCCTGGAGGCCGCCGTCGGTGCCATCAGCTGTGTGGTACTGCGACCCACCAGTCTGGTGGACGTGGTGGAACGACTGGCGCGCAAATCGCTGCTGTCGGTCGAACAGCGCAACGGCATGACACGTTACCGGCTGCTCAACACCACCCGCGCCTTCGCGCTGGAGAAGCTTGAGCACGGTGGGCTGCTGCGGGCGTTTGAAATGCGCTATGCCCGCTACTTCAGCCCGGCACATTGGGCATCACGGGGCACGGTGTCGTTGCAACTCGTCGAGCAACTGACGAGCGTTGGTTAGGTCCGGTGTGGCAAAGCCTTCGGTGAATCGGGCGTAGAGTGGTGCGAGCAGCTCATGGGCTTGCTGGAAGTGGCCCTGGCGTTGCCAAAGCTGTGCCAGTGAGGTGGCGCTACGTAGCTCCCAGGCCAGTGCACCCTGTGCTTTTGCCACGGCCAGCGCCTTGAGCAGAACCGTCTCGGCCGCGCTCGCGCAGTTAGCTGTCAGCAGCGTATTGGCCCTGGCCCGCAGGATCTCCGCCGTACTCCAGCCGGCCATGCCGGTTTCGGCGCGTTCCAGCAAGGCGTCATCGAGGAAGCCGGTGTCCAGGGTCACCATGATGTCCTTGATCAGCCCGGTGCCGGGTGGCGGCGACGAGTACTCTGCGGCGCTATCGATCACCTGGGCATAGCCCCGGGCCCAGCGGTAGAACAGCAGCACCGAGTGCTTCTGTGCCTGCTCCAGCAGCAGGCGCAACAGTTCACGGGCCGTCCCAGTGTCGCCGTTGTAGTGGGCGATCAGGCAACCGGACAGCGCCAGGGTGTAGCAGATGGAGGTGCCGTGGTTGATCTGGATCGCGATATCCAGGGCCTGGCGAGCCGTGTGCCAGGCTTTTTCCGGATGGCCTTGCAGCCAGAGGATCCGCGCCAGGATCGTCAGGGCGGCAACGCTCTGGTCGTACTGCACGCCAAAGCCGCGGGTGAAGCGATTGAGGTGGCCGCTCTGGGCCATGCGCTGGATGACTTGCTCGGCATTCTCCCGTGCTTGTGGCTGGTCCCCGGCAAAGTGCAGGGCCAGCACCCGCAAGCGATGGGTGCTGAGGGACATCGCGGCGGTCCCGTTGCCGAGCAGACCCAGTCGGTCGAACTGCCGGCTTTGCTCCAGGGCCTGCTGGTAGTGACCGCAACTGAGGTTGACCGCCATATGCCCGGATACCGCCCGGAGCTGGCCGGCCACATCGGCGCAGCTTTCGGCCAGGGCTCGGGCGCTGACGAAGGCGTCGACCGTTTCGGCGGTACCGCCCTGGGCGTGGTAGCAGGAGCTGCCGAGGGCGAGCTTGAGGGCCATGGTCAAGCGAGGACAGGGGTGCGCGGCTGCCTCCAGACGGGCCAGAGACTTGCGTACATACCCGCCGTGTTCCTTGAGTAGCGACAGTTCCTGCCACAGCGGCGTCGAGGCGGCTGTCAAACGGATTGCCAACAAAGACGGGCCATCGCCCTTCAAGCCCCAGTCGAGTGTCGCGCGGATGTCTTCCAGGCCTCGGGCGTAACGTTCGATCCATAGCTCGGACAGGGTCAGTTCCCAGTCCTCTTGAGCCTGGTGCATCAAGGCCAGGCAACGTTCGGCGTGACGCTCGCGGACCTCCGTCAGCTCGGCAGCCTGGTCGAGTTTTTCCAGGGCGTAGCTGCGGGTGGTGTCCAGCAGGCGATAAAACACCTCCTCGTCACCAACTTCCACGTTCAGCAGGGACTTGGCCACCAGTTGGGTGATCGAGGCAAAAACCAGGTCTGAGGCGATATGTTCGCCGACGATCACCGCCGCCGCCGACGCCAGGGTGAATCCTCCCCTGAAGATGCCCAGTCGGCGCAGACAGGCCTGCTCGCAGGCACTGAGCAGTTCGAAGCTCCAGTCCAGCGTGGCACGCAAGGTCTGATGACGACCCAGTGTGGTATGGGAACCCTGGGTCAGCAGGCGAAAGCTGCCTTGTAGTTGCGTCAGCAATCCCTCTATTCCCAGGTTGGCCACTTGCGCCGCCGCCAGCTCGATCGCCAAGGGAATACCGTCCAGGCGCCGGCAGATTTCGATCGCCAGGGGCAGCTCGTGGTCGGCCAATTCAAAACTGTCGTGGCTGGCCATCGCCCGCTCGACAAACAATTGCAAAGCCGAAAAACCCAAGGCCTGAGTGCGGTTGAGTGCGGCGATGGGCGGCGGGCAGTCCAGCGACTCCAGGCGTTGCACGAATTCGCCTTCGGCCCGCAGGCTCTCGCGGCTGGTGGCCAGGATATGCACCTGTGGCGCCGCGCGCAGGATGCTTTCGCAGAGCAACGCGATGGCATCGACCAGGTGTTCGCAGTTGTCGATGACCAGCAACATCTGCCGCTCGCGCAGGCAGGTCGCCAGGCAGTTCACCGGCTCGCCGTCATGCAGCGCCAGGTCCAGCAGCGTTGCCAGATGAGCGCTGATCATCCGTGGGTCATGGATCGGCGCCAGGTCCAGCAGTCGAATGCCGTCACGGTAGTGACCGATCAGCTGTTCGGCAACGCGCAGCGCCACGGTGGTCTTGCCGATGCCACCGGGGCCGACCAGGGTGATGAAGCGCTGGTCGGGCAGTTGTGTCACGAGGCTGTCCAGCAAGGCGTGGCGCCCGATCATGCGGGTGCGACGTACGGGCAGGTTATGACCCTTGGGCTCGTCCGAGGCGCTCCCGGGGCTTTGCTCGATAGCCTCGAGAGAGAAGGGCGCGACAAAGCTGTAGCCACGCTGAGCGACCGTGATGATGTAGCGCTGGCCAGCCTGGCCGTCGCCGAGGGCTTTGCGCAGTGCGGCGATGTGCACGCGCAGATTGGTGTCTTCGACAACGCTTCTGGGCCAGACCCGGGCGATCAATTGCTGCTTGCTGACCACATTCCCGGCGTGCTCCAGCAGGATCAACAGAATGTCCAGGGCGAGCCGCCCCAGGCGCAGGCGCTGATCGCCCTCCATGACCAGACGTTGTCCGGGGTAGATCCGGTAGGGGCCGAAAAGCACGGCCTGCGCGGGGGGAAGGGCCAACAGCTTACTCCTCTGGAAAATTAACAACGTTTAACTCGTCCTGTGCCCGTTCTACGTTCAAAAATCCAATCCTTCAAGTTCAACGCAAAGCTCAGCCTTCTTGCAACGATAACCCCGAGGAGCAATCGCCATGAGCACATTTACCACCCGTGACGGTACCGAGATCTACTACAAGGACTGGGGTACCGGTCAGCCCATCGTCTTCAGCCACGGCTGGCCGCTGAATGCCGACAGCTGGGAGGCGCAGATGATCTTCCTGGCCTCCAAGGGTTATCGGGTCATCGCTCATGACCGTCGTGGCCATGGCCGCTCCAGCCAACCCTGGTTTGGCAATGAAATGGACACCTACGCCGACGACCTGGCCCAATTGATCGAGCTGCTGGACCTGAATAACGTGGTGCTGTTCGGTTTCTCCACCGGAGGTGGCGAAGTGGCCCGCTACATCGGTCGTCACGGTACCGGACGGGTTGCCAAAGCGGGACTGATTTCTTCGGTGCCGCCGCTGATGCTCAAGACCGAAGCCAACCCGGGCGGTTTGCCGATCGAGGTGTTCGACGGCCTGCGCCAGGGCTCCCTGGCCGACCGCTCGCAGTTGTACAAGGATGTCGCCAGCGGGCCGTTCTTTGGTTTCAACAAGCCGGGTGCTCAACCTTCCCAGGGCATGATCGACTGGTTCTGGATGCAAGGGATGATGGCCGGCCACAAAAGCGCCTATGACTGCATCAAGGCGTTCTCGGAGACCGATTTCACCGAAGACCTGAAGAAGTTCGACGTGCCGACCCTGGTGGTGCATGGCGACGCCGATCAGATCGTGCCGATCGAGGCCGCCGGCATCGCCTCGGCCAAACTGATCAAAGGCTCGAAGCTGTTGGTCTATCCCGGTGCCCCCCATGGTCTGACCGACACCCACAAGGATCAACTCAACGCCGATCTGCTGGCGTTCCTCAAGGGTTGATTGCTTGTGAGCGCGTACTGATGAACCGTAACGATCTGCGTCGCGTCGACATGAACCTGTTGGTGATTTTCGAGGCCCTGATGTTCGAAAAGAACCTGACCCGAGTGGCTGAAAAACTGTTCATGGGGCAGCCGGCCGTGAGCGCTGCGCTGGGACGCCTGCGGGATTTGTTCGACGACCCGCTGCTGTTGCGTAACGGTCGTGGGATGGAACCGACGGCGCGGGCGTTGGCGATCCTCAAAGAGTTGCAACCGGCGATGGACACCATCTCGGGTGCGGTCAGCCGGGCCAAGGCGTTTGACCCGGCGACCAGCTGCGAGGTGTTTCGCATCGGCCTTTCGGACGATGCCGAGTTCGGTTTGTTTCCGCCGTTGCTCCGGCAGTTGCAGGAGGAGGCGCCGGCGGTCGTTGTGGTGGTGCGTCGGGCCAATTATCTGTTGATGCCGGCCTTGCTGGCATCCGGGGAAATCTCCGTCGGGGTCAGTTACACCACCGAGTTGCCGGCCAACGCCAAGCGCAAGAGGCTGCGTGATATCCCCTGCAAAGTGTTACGCGGTGACAATCGCCCCGGTCAACTGACGCTCGATGAATACTGTCAGCGACCCCACGCCATGGTGTCGTTTTCCGGCGACCTGAGCGGCAATATCGATCTCGACCTGGCCAAGGTCGGCCGTACCCGGCGGGTGGTGCTGGGGGTTCCGCAGTTCAGTGGCTTGCGGGCGATGCTCGCCGGTACCGAAATGATCGCCACAGTGCCCGACTACGCGGCTTGCGCGTTGGTTGAAGGCGGTGCCTTGAGAGCGGAAGAGCCGCCATTCCCCATCGAGGCGGCGCAACTGTCGATGGCCTGGAGTGGCGTGCACGACAACGACCCGGCTGAGCGCTGGTTACGTTCGCGGATCAGCCAGTACATGTCTGAACCATTGAACATCCCCGATCCCTTCGCTGGAGCTTCGTATCATGGCTGATTCCACGCGCCTCGATCTTGTCAGTCGCCCGGTGCGGGGGGCTGATGAAGTCGTGACACTGATCGTCAAACACCGGGTCAAGGTTGGCTTCGAGGCCTCCTATGAGGCTTGGCTACGGCGCATTGTCGGCATTGCCGGGCAGCGCGAGGGGCATTTGGGCGTGGACGTGATTCGTGGCAGGAGTGCCGGTCTCGACCTGTTCACCTGCGTGCTGCGCTTCTGCTCCACCGAGGCGATGCAGCGCTGGCTTGATTCGCCGCAGCGGCTGGAGCTGGTCAACGAAGCCGCCCCGATGCTCGCCGACGGTGATCGGACCGAGGTCCATCCGGTCAATGCGTTCTGGTTTTCACCGCCGGCGGATGCCGCCTCGCCACCCCCGCGTTGGAAGCAGGCGGTGCTGACATTGATGGTGATCCTGCCGCACACCCTTCTGGTGCCGCTGATCTGGGGGCCGGTACTGCGGCTCGACGCGTTCCTCTCCAATTACCTGATCTCCACCTTCCTGATCACCCTGACCATCGTGCTCTCGGTGGTGTACCTGTTCATGCCCCTGGCGACCCGACTGTTTGCTCCCTGGTTGACCGCCGCCCCGTCCCATTCCACTTCGTCCGAGGAAACGCGATGAACGCCGATCTGATTTTGTTCAATGGTCAATTCCACACGGTTGACCGTGCCAAGCCCCTCGCCAGTGCGGTGGCGATCCACGACGGCCGCTTTGTGGTGGTGGGTACGGATGCCGAAGCCATGGCCTTGCGCGGTTCGAGCACCCAGGTCATCGACCTCAAGGGCCGTTGCGTCATCCCTGGCCTCAACGACTCGCACCTGCACCTGATCCGTGGTGGCTTGAACTACAACCTGGAGCTGCGCTGGGAAGGTGTGCCTTCCCTGGCCGATGCGCTGCGCATGCTCAAGGAGCAGGCCGACCGCACGCCGACGCCGCAATGGGTGAGGGTGGTGGGCGGCTGGAACGAATTCCAGTTTGCCGAAAAGCGTATGCCGACCCTGGAAGAACTCAACCAGGCCGCACCGGACACGCCGGTATTCGTCTTGCACTTGTACGACCGCGCCTTGCTCAATCGCGCCGCACTGCGGGTGGCCGGCTATACCCGTGATACGCCGAACCCGCCCGGCGGTGAAATTGTGCGCGATGCCAAAGGCGACCCGACGGGCATGTTGGTGGCGCGACCCAATGCGATGATTCTGTACTCGACCCTGGCCAAGGGACCGAAGTTGCCCCTGGAGTATCAGGTCAACTCGACTCGCCAGTTCATGCGTGAACTCAACCGTCTCGGCCTGACCAGCGTTATCGATGCGGGTGGCGGTTTCCAGAATTACCCGGATGACTATGCGGTGATCGAGCAGTTGGCCAAGGACCGGCAACTGACCATTCGCATCGCCTACAACCTGTTCACCCAAAAGCCCAAGGAAGAACTGAGCGATTTCAAGAACTGGACCGGCAGCGTCACCTTGCACCAGGGCGACGACTACTTGCGGCACAACGGTGCCGGGGAGATGCTGGTGTTCTCCGCCGCCGACTTCGAAGACTTCCTCGAACCGCGCCCGGACCTGCCGCAGACCATGGAAGAAGAGCTGGAACCGGTTGTGCGCCATTTGGTGGAGCAACGTTGGCCGTTCCGTTTGCACGCGACGTACAACGAATCCATCAGCCGAATGCTCGATGTGTTCGAGAAGGTCAATCGCGACATTCCATTCAATGGCTTGCCCTGGTTCTTCGATCATGCCGAAACCATTACCCCGCAGAACATCGAACGGGTGAGGGCGTTGGGCGGCGGTATTGCGATTCAGGACCGCATGGCGTTCCAGGGCGAATACTTCGTCGAGCGTTATGGCGCCAAGGCTGCCGAAGCCACGCCGCCGATCAAACGTATGCTGGCCGAGGGTGTCCCTGTCGGCGCGGGCACCGATGCCACGCGGGTTTCCAGCTACAACCCGTGGACCTCACTGTACTGGATGGTCAGCGGGCGTACCGTGGGCGGCATGGAATTGCACCGCGAAGGGCTTTCCCGGCAGACCGCACTGGAGCTCTTCACCCATGGCAGCGCCTGGTTCTCTTCCGAGCAGGGCAAGAAAGGCCAGATCAAGGTCGGGCAACTGGCAGACGTTGTCGCCCTGACCGCGGATTTTTTCCAGGTCGAAGAAGAGGCCATCAAGTGGATCGAGTCGCTGCTGACGGTGGTCGGCGGCAAGGTGGTGTATGCCGCCGGAGAATTCGAAAAACTCGGGCCAGCCAGCGTGCCAGTGCTACCGGATTGGTCGCCGGTCGCCAAGGTGCCCGGTCATTGGCGCCCGACGTCGCCGATGCAGGCTCAGGTTCACCATTGCAGTGGGCCCTGTGCCGTTCACTCCCACAGCCATGAGCGGGCGCGTCTGTCGAATGCACCGGTCAGTGACTTCCAGGGTTTCTGGGGCGCGTTCGGCTGCTCGTGTTTTGCTTTCTGACAATCAAAAAAAGCGCCGGCCAAAGCTGTCGGCACCCTGTGCAATATCCATCCACCAAGGAGTTTTTACATGAGCAACGTTCCGTACAAGCGTCTGAACAAAGATGATGCCGTTGTGCTGTTGGTCGATCACCAGACCGGCCTGATCTCGCTGGTGCAGGATTTCTCACCCAACGAATTCAAGAACAACGTACTGGCGCTCGCAGACCTGGCCAAGTTCTTCAAACTGCCGACCATCCTGACCACCAGCTTTGAAAACGGCCCGAACGGCCCGATGGTGCCGGAGCTCAAGGAACTCTTCCCGGATGCGCCGTATATTCCGCGCCCTGGCCAGATCAATGCCTGGGACAACGCCGACTTCGTCAAGGCGGTAAAGGCGACCGGTCGCAAGCAACTGATCATTGCCGGCGTGGTGACCGACGTATGCGTGACGTTCCCGACCCTGTCTGCCCTGGCGGAGGGCTTTGAAGTGTTTGTGGTCACCGACGCGTCGGGCACGTTCAACGAAACCGTGCAGCAGGCGGCATGGGCACGGATGACGGCGGCGGGTGCGCAACTGGTGAACTGGTTCTCGGTAGCCTGCGAGCTGCAAGGCGACTGGCGCAACGACATGGAAGGTCTGGCGAACCTGTTGTCGCCGCGCATTCCGAACTATCGCAACTTGATGAACAGCTATTCGGCCCTGGCCGCCAGATAAGTTCTGCTGCGCTACTGGTTTGAATGAATGCCCGCCACTGTGCGGGCATTTTTTTGGATCAACGTTTCTGCAACCATCCAGCGGGCCTTTCAATCCAGGACTCATCAACACCCTGGATAGCGGTTAATGGGCTGTCAGAACGGGGAAAAGTCGCTATAACGTGTTTGACTGTCAACCAGAGAGTGACAATGAACCCGTTTGAAGATATGCGCATTTTTTGCCAGGTCATGGACTCCGGCAGCTTCACCGCAGCGGCGGATCAGTTGGGCCTGTCCAAGCAGTTTGTCAGCCGGCGTCTGATGCAACTGGAGGAACGTCTGGGCGTGCGACTGATCAATCGCTCGACCCGGCGGCTGGATATGACGCTCTTGGGGCAGAGTTATTACGAGTCGGCTTTGCGCCTGCTCAGTGAAGTCGAGCAAGTGGAGCAGGGCATCGCCGGTCAGACGGTCGAGCCCCGTGGCACTATTCGCTTGAGTGCTCCGCTGTCGTTTGCCATGGCGCATTTGAGCGAGGTGTTGCCGGCTTTTTTGCAGCGCTATTGCGACGTTACAGTTGAAGTCGATCTCAGCGACCGGCCGGTAGATTTACTCGGTGAGGGCTACGACCTGGCATTGCGCATCGGGGTGCTGGAAGACTCGACGCTGATTGCCCGACGTATCGGGTCCATCCAGCGGGTGTATTGCGCCAGTCCCGCTTACCTGAGCACGCGCGGTACCCCGGCCAAACCCGAGGATTTGCAAGCCCATGACTGCCTGCCTTACGGCCACGGCCGTCAGGTGCAATGGCGTTTCGAAGGGCGGGGCAAGCCATTGATCGTCAATGTCAGGGGACGGATGCGGGTCAACAACGGTGAGTTGCTCAAGGACGCCGCCATCGCCGGCATGGGGATTACCTATTTGCCGACCTTCATTGTCGATTCGGCCTTGAAGGATGGGCGGCTGGTGCCGGTACTGGCTGACTTCTGCCCTGAGCCGTTGGCTTTATCGGCGGTTTATCCGCAGCATCGCCAGGGCTCTCGACCGGTGGGGGCGCTGATCGAGTTCTTGCGTGAACGGCTGGATTGCGGTGTTACCCCCGGTCAAAGCGCTCGACACACTTGAGTGTGCACAGGGAAACCGATGGGCGGTTCTGTGCGCTAACGCACATAGCGCACTTTGGCCTAATCTTTGGTACGCGAGGCATTTTTCCTTGAACGGTGGCGGATATGCTCGATGCTCCCAAGCCGCAACAAAACCATCTCCTGGCCGCTTTGCCCGTGGACGCGCTGGAACGCCTGCTGCCCTGCCTCGAACTGATCAGCCTGCCGTTGGGCAAGGTGCTCTACGAGTCCGGCGATGCGCTGCGTCATGTCTACTTCCCGACCGACTCCATTGTTTCCCTGCTGTATGTGATGGAAAGCGGAGCCTCGGCGGAGATTTCAGTGGTCGGTAACGAGGGCTTGATCGGCATCGCGGTGTTCATGGGCGGCGAAAGTACGCCCAGCCGGGCCATTGTCCAGAGCGCCGGGCATGCCTTCCGGTTGCCTGGCCAGCGGCTCAAGGACGAGTTCAATCGCCACGGGGAGATGCTCCAGCTGATGCTGCGCTACACCCAGGCATTGATTACCCAGATGGCCCAGACCGCGGTCTGCAACCGGCACCACTCCATCGATCAGCAGTTATGCCGCTGGCTGTTGTTGTCTCTCGATCGCCTGCAGGACAATCAACTGACCATGACCCAGGAGTTGATCGCCAACATGCTCGGTGTCCGTCGGGAAGGGGTGACCGATGCCGCTGGCAAGCTGCAACGCCTGGGGGTCATCGAATACAGCCGCGGGCATATCAAGGTGCTGGACAGGGCCAAACTTGAGCAACTGAGTTGCGAGTGCTACGCGGTGGTCAAAAAGGAAACCGACCGCTTGCTGCCCTACGTGCCCTCTCGGCCGGCCCACGGATAGGCAAGCTAGATTGATTCCAACAGCCCGGGGAGGGGAAGAATGATAATGAACTGGCTCCCTAAATCCAGGCCCCCACTTTTAGCTTCTACACTGCCGTGATGGGCCTGTACCAGTTCTCGGACCACCGTGAGCCCGATACCTAGGCCTGCACAGTTGAAGCGCATTGCTGCCATGTCTTGAACATAGGGGTCAAATATCAGGGGCAACATCTGCGCGGTCATGCCGATCCCGCTATCGGCGACCACGACCTCCACGTTCTGCTCGATTCTGCGCATGCAAAGCGACAACGCACCGTGTTTGGGTGTGTATTTGGAGGCATTGTCCAGTAGATTGCAGAAAACCTGAGCCAGTCGCACGGCGTCCCCTTCAATGAACACGGGGGGCTCGCAGAGTTGCACCTTCAGGTACTGAAAGCGTGCCTCTATCAAGGAGTGACAAGACCCCACGGCCTCGTTGATGACGTTGTTCAGATCGATGGACTGCCGATCCAGCTTCAGCTTCCCGGCATCGACACGGGTTATATCAAGCGGGTCTTCAACCAGGCGTGACATGTGCCGAACCTGCTGTTCGATAGTTGCCTGGATGCGAGGCAAGTCCGCCAGTTTTACTCTTGCCAGCAAACCCGCCGTCTTGCCCAATGGCGTGAGCGGGTTGCGCAATTCGTGAGCCTCCCTGGCCAGGAGATCTTTCTGCTGCTGCAGGGCGTGTTCAGCATCCGACTGCAGCTTTTGAGCTCCGAGGGCGGCCATGACCAGTTGCTCGTTGGCTTCGCACATAATCTCAACATGCCGGTCCACGGCGTTGCCAGGCGTTGGATCCAGGAAGCCGGGGACCTGCTCGCCGTGAAACTGAAACTTGTCAGGCCCTGCTCGTTTGGCCTGGTACATGGCCACATCGGCCTTCTCGATCAGCGTTTGAGGGTTGGTCCCATCCTCGGGGTACACGCTGATGCCAATGCTGACTGACAGGCGCAGGCTCTGGTCACCTATCGGATGGGGGGAGCCGAATGTGCTCAATATCTTGTCGGCGACCGACATCGCATCCGATTTTCTCGATACGTTGCTGAGTAGAATCAAGAACTCATCGCCACCGTAACGACTGACCGTGTCAGTCTCGCGGACGGCGGTCGTCAGACATTGAGCTATTTTTTTCAGCACAAGGTCTCCGGTCGCATGCCCAAGCTTGTCGTTGATGTATTTGAAGCCGTTAACGTCCAGGAACAGCAGGGCAAAACCGTCGTCATGTCGGATGGAGTGACCAATGGAGCGCTCTATGCGTTCCAGCAACCGACGTCGATTGGGTAGATTGGTCAGTTCATCCAGATCCGCGAAATGCACGACTTGGTCGAGTGTCTTCGCTGTCGTTTCCGCGTCACTGTGCAAGCGCATTATTTCCACCACCAAGTGTTCATTGGCATCGAGCAAATTACACTGTCTCTGACTTTCACTCAGGCGTTTCTGGGCGTGCAACAGTGCCTCCTTCAAACGCCTCAGCGTTGCTTGCGCCTTCTGTGCTTCCTCGTCGATCCTGGCAAGCTCGCGTTTGGCGGTGAAAAGCGCCTTTTCATCGCCCTCAAGTTTGTCGCTCATCTGATCTCTTCTCTTTCCGGGAGCTTTCGTTATTAATTATTGTGATGAGGAAAGAACAGTCTTCTCTATAGTCAGCTGGGCTTATCGGATAGTTTCATTATTAGACAGAATGGTTTGAAAAACATTGTTCTGCGCGCGACCGTTCAAAGGGGTAACGGTTCCACTTGAGTTAAACCATCGGATCAATGGACTGTTCGCGGAGCCTATGTGCTTCAGCGAACAGATCATCTGCCGGCGATCAATCAAACTCGGGACATGGGATTGCCAGGTAGCGGTCCCTCGTTACATACCGATGGGCCCCGTGCAGCCGAGCGACTGAGTTATATCCCGGGCTGCGCACTCACTCCGAAGGACACTTATCCATGCTCACTCACTTCAAGGTCGCCGGGCATCTCGCCTGCGGCCATCATGGCGACAACCTCACCTCCACTGTCGAACTTGCCCGTGTGAAATGCCGCAGCTGTCGTGGTACCGATGCATTCAAGGCGGCTCGTAAAGATGCGCGCAATGCAGCGCGCCGATCCGCGCGAAAAGCCAAGGGGATGCGTGGCGTCAACGGCTGGCGCATTTCCTGGCAGGAAAGACTCACTGCACTGCCAGGGCTGCAGAGACTGCCACGGGGATTCCAGGGGCAACCCTTCGTGTGATGGCGTACAGAGCATGGCGGCGATCAGGAGCAGAATAAAAATAATAACAGAGCAGTCTTCGCTGCAGCAGGCATGACCATGAACGCAATGACCGATTCAGCCCTGGTACTGCGCATCAACGCGCAGTGCCACCCACTACTGCGTTATCTTCATAAGCTCAGTGGTGTGCGTTATCTGGCGGTTTGTGAGGTGGTCGGCAGCTATGAACTGAGCCCTGTCAGTGGCCGTGCAAGACACGTGACCGACAGGGAGTTGGCCAATGCGGAAGTCTGGGAGCGATTGCCTTGAGCAATAGCCCTGCTAACCCAGTTGGTCGATCATCACCGCGTTGCTATAGACCAGACTGCCGTCACTCTCGCGATGTCCGACCAGATGAAACTGTCCACGTTGGTCCCGTGTGCTCAAATAGACACGGAACTGACAATCGGATAACGGACCGCATTCCTGCGGCATGATCAGCTCCATCCGACTCATGTCGACATCCACCATGATTTCCGCTTCGTGGGTCTTGTTCAGGCGCTCTTCCGCCTGTTCCAGGCGCAGATGGTCAGCGACGCTGACGTGGAAATGGATTTGCCCCAATTCCACGGGTTTACTGGTTTCGCTGGTCTTGTACCAGCCTTCGATGGTCAGGGTATTCATGACGAACCTTCCTGGCGCGTACGCCAGGGTTACATGCCCCAGAGGCGGGGCATGGAGGGTCTAACGTTTGATCAGCGAAATCTTGGTGCCTTCGATGCTGACGCCCGCCATCAGGCCCTGCTGGTCAAAGACAAACGCATAGGCATCGTCCTTCAAGGTCGAGGTCGACAGGTTTTTCGAGATTCCCTGGTCAACCAGGACGACGGTAGGGCCGACACCGACTTCCCAGCCTTTGGTTTCACGGACGTAGTTGACCGCTTTGTCAGTCATCAGGAACACCGCATAGGCATAAGACTGGGCGCCGGCCTGCAGTCCCCATGAACCGGTCACGGAGTTATAGTAACCGTCCACTTTCGGGCCGCTGAACATGACCCCTTCACCATAACTGCCACCAAATACCAGGCCGGCTTTGATGACTTTAGGGAATACCAATATAGCCTTGGCCCGGTGCGAGATGGTTTCGGCAAATGGATGAGCTTTGTAGAGTATTTGCAACGCCTGTCGGGAGTCTCTGTTCAGATCCTCGGCGGTGGCGGCGCTTGCATTATTGAGCAACCCCGTGGAAAGCAGTGACAGGGTTGCAGCGCCGATAAAGAGAAGTGAGCGTAGTGAAGAGGTCATGGTTGTACTCCAATGCCAGTGATACGGATGAACAAAGTCATTGCGATGGCCCTGCTCGTGGCCGTATCTGCGATCATCCGATCATGACTCGGCCACGGCCGACCTTTGATCAGGTTAGGAGCCGCTACCGACCCATGTCTGTTCGGTAGCGCACAACACACTTCACATCAATGAAATCTATCCGCGACTTCGTGGCGCTCCCCGCGCTCACTGCGAAACAGTTTATCGGCGGTCTTTTTCTGATCGGCGGAAAGCGTGCCGTACAACGCGCTGAATGAAGTGGCAAGCTTGTGCAGATTGTCCGCGTGCATCTGGGCCAGCCTGGCATAGGACTGCATCGCGTCATCGGCATTCAGCGAGGGCAGCTTCTGCGCCTGATCCAGGTAGGCTTTATCGGTGCCATGTGCATTGTCACGCATGGTTTTCGCATAGGCCTCCCACTGGACGGACTGCTTGTCGGTGATCTTCAGTTTGGCGTGCAGTTCGTTGATCCGTTTTTCTACCAGGTCTTCGTATTTTTTGGCATGACGGGCGGCTGCCTGTGAGACAGCGTCAGAGCTGCTCGCTGCCATCGTCGGTGCCGAGAAAGAAGCGCTGAGGGCGGCCAGCATCAACACGGCGGGCAGGGCCGCTTTGAATGCGAAGTTTTTCATATTCGTCTATCCGGATTAAAAGGGCGGCATCTATGTCGCCAACCTTACCACTAAGCGCGGCAGCGAACCGACGAACTGTCGATGATATGTCATCGTTCCTTACCCGGCATTCAGGGATTTTGCTGTGCCAACAACACTTGCCCATGGCAATGAGAGCAGCCGCTAATCCGTTGCACTGGAGAACGATCACATGAAACGCACGAGCCTATGGATCCTGATACTTTCTGGCGCCCTGCTGTTGGGGGGCTGTTGGCCTTTTTGGCATGATGGCGGACACGGTGGCGGGCGTGACCATGGCCGTTACTACGGTGACGAGCGAGGAGGGAGTCAGGAATATCGCGGGTAGGTCCACGGCAAGAGGACGGGTAAAGACCCGCCCTCTTGCCCATGTGGCTGGGGTAAGGCTGACCCCCAGGGTCAGCTGTTGAGTTTTTTCGGGTACGAATCCAGCAGTACCTTGTCCTGGAGGCCATCCAGGGTTTCCTTCAAGCGCGCAACGCCCGATGACGTCTTGTCCGCTGTCTCCGGGTGCAATGCCTGTTCCAGCACATTCAGGAAGCTCTGGGTTTTCGATGTGTTGACCGGAGTCGACGTCTGGCTCACCAGGTGGCCCATCACGTATTTGGAGATATGTGTGGTTTGGCTGGCCGACTGGGTCACCGACGCATTGGTCAACTCACCGTCTTTGTAGCCGATATTGGTCTGGCTGCTGGCTTGGTCGTCGACCTGGTAGAACAGGTAGTTCTGCGATTCCGCGTTGGTGGACAGCTTCAGCTTCTGGCCCCCGGACAGCGCCTGGTGATAGCTGGCGGTCAGGCTCGATTGCTGGTCCTGCTTAATGGAGCGATTCTGCGGATCACTGCCTGTGAGTCGAGTGGTCTGGGACACGTTATAAGCAAAGGTATCCCGCTCGCTGGGACGCATCGGGTTGCTTGACTGGCTTGTCTGCGTCATCGACGCGGAGAAGTCCGCCAGGCCGCTCAACAGCTTGCGGTCCAGATTGGTGGGTGCCAGTGGATCGACGGTTGCCGGCGTGGAGGTCGCACGGGTGGCGGGATAGTTGCTGTTCAGGGAGGAGAACGCATCCTTGAACATCGACATCAGATCGCGGTCGGCGTGACCTCGGGCGGCAGCCGCATCGATCTGCTTGAGGTAGCTCTGCAGGGCCTTGGCCTGTTGGCTGGCATTACCGAGAATCGCCTGGCTCTTCAGGTCCACGGACAGTTGCAGATCACCCGAAGGGCCGCTCATGTTCACCGAACGTTTCTGGTTGTCGGCGTGGAACTCCAGGGTCTGGACGCTGTTGTCGCCCAGCTTGAGCTTGGTGCTCAGGTCGACCGACGAAAACACCTTCGAATCGAACTGGGTCAGGGCATCCAGCTTCAGTTGAGGCGGCTCGGCGGTCAAACCATCGATCGCCGACTGGAAGCCTTTGGCCATTTTTTCCAGGGCCGCACTTTCTTCAGTCGTGAGGTCGCCGCCTTCCACCTGGGCCTGCACGGCCATTCCATCGTCCTGGTTTGACAGGCTCAAGGTCACGGTTTTACCGCTGGCGGTCTTGAGGGTCAGGCTGATCGTGCTGTCGGCATTGCTGCCGTGCAGCTTGGCTTGCGCGGCCGCAAGCTCGGCGGCGTTGAGCGGTTTGCTGCCGGACTGCTGGATAACCGATTGCGAGATGTTCTTCTTGCCATCGGCCAACTGCGACAGCAACGCCGCACCCAGACCGGCAAAGCGCGAGGCATTGGAGTTGGAGCTGCTGCTGAAGTTGCCGCCCATCGTGAACGACACCTTGTCCAGCGGGCTGCTTTCCCAGGCAGGTTGCAGCGCGGCGTTAGGCAAGGCTCCACGGGCATTGTAGGTGTTGATTTCGACCACATTGGTCTGGCCGAGAATCACGGTGGCGGCCGGTGCGGAAACAGCAGCGGTTGTTGCGACAGACTGGACGCCAGCCGGCTGATTACCTACAAGCGGGGAAGGGTTCAGCGTCAAAACATTGATCGACGATATCCCTGTCATGGAACCTCCTGGAGCAAGAGAATTATTCTATGTACAGGAGTGTATCGACGACGACACAAATAACTTTAGGGTGTCTTTGGCAGACCGGAGAACTTTTGTCCAGTGCACTGAACCCTTGTCATAGCGGGATTCAGGAAGCTGTCCCCGGATACCGCGTCTCCATCACGATCGACAGCGCATCGGGCCGCCAGAATTCCTGGTCGAATTCCACCGGCTGGTTGGCTTCGCCGAAGTTCAGGCGTTCCAGGTAGACGCTGGTGGAACCCACCGACAGTTGCAGCAACTGCGCCTGTTCCTCGTTGACCGTGCCGATATGCATCTCCAGCTCGCAACGCGACTGCACCCGCGAAAAGCGCTCGCGCAGCAGGCGGGTGAGAGAGGTGTTCAAGTCTTCTTCCAGCAGGCCCGGGCACCAGCTGGCCAGCAAGGCGTTGAATTCCAGCAAGACCGGGCGTCGGTCGATCCAGCGTCGGCGTTGCAGGAAGAACACCGGCTCGTCCGCCGAGTCCAGGCCCATGCGCTTGGCCAGCCAGGCTCCAGCCGGTTGCAGGCGGGCCTGCAGGCATTCGGTTTTCGGTATACGACCCTGGCTGCTGACGTAGTCCATGAAACCGGTGATGCGGGTCGGGTCATAACGGATGCGTTGCGGGCTGACAAACCAGCCCCGGCGATTTTCCCGGTACACCAGGCCTTCCGCTTCCAGCTGTTGCAGTGCCTGGCGCAAGGTCACGCGGGTACAGCCGAAGCGCTCGATCATGTCGCGTTCGGAAGGAAACTTTTCATTGGCCGGTGGAGTACCGGCGCTGATGTCTCTGGCGATCTCGTCGCGGATCCGCAGGTAATGCGGTGATAAGGGATCGAAAGGCATTCAGGGGGACCGCCGGTTGGTCGCAAGAGACCGCGGCGCCTGGAGGGCAGGCGCCGGGTGTAAGGTGCCTACACTAACGAATCAGCTCGCCGCTCGTCGAGTCCGCCGACCCTGGGAGGGACGGCTGTTCCTGGGACTTCAGGTCCTGCTGCCAGGCCCGCAGGCCATAGATCGCCAGCACCACGAAGCCGGCGTACAGCGCGGCGGTCAGTTGCAGGTCCTTGAACAGGAACAGGCCGACGTAGATCACGTCCAGCACGATCCATAGCCACCAGCTGGCGACATACTTGCGCGCCGCCCAGACACTGGCCACCAGGCTGAAGGCGGTGAGCGAGGCGTCGACCCACGGCACCGCTGCATCGGTAAAGTGGACCATCAGGCCCCCCAGCAGCGCCGCGCCAACGGCGCCGCTGAGCAGGCCGAGCAGGCCTTCGCGCAGGGACAAACGGGCCACATGGACCTTGCCCTCGCTCAGCCCGCCCTGGCTCCAGCGCCACCAGCCATAACCCTGCAACACGGCGAAGATGCCTTGCAGCAGCGTGTCGGAATACAGTTTGGCATCGTAGAAAATCCAGGCGTAAAGCAGCACGGCAACGACGCTGACCGGCCAGCACCAGCGAATACGCCGGGCCGTGAGCCAGACGCCGAGAACATTGACCAGTACTGCGATGATTTCAAGTGTGGACATGCAGGGTTCCTCAACGGAAACAGTAGGGACACGCAATCAGAAATTGATCGATGCGCTCAGTCGTGCGGTCAGCGGGGCGCCCTGGAACAGGTAGGCGTCGCCTTCGTATTCACCGGCATCACGCCAGTAGCGTTTGTCGAACAGGTTGTCCACGGTCAGTCGAAAAACCGTGTCATAGCCTTCGATGCGGGTGCTGTAGCGGCTGCCGATATTGAAGATGGCGTAGGCGCTGGTGGCTACCGAGCCTTCGCGATTGGCGTATTTGCTGCCACTGTATTGAACCCCGCCGAGCAATGCCAGGCCATCGAACCAGGGCAGGGCGTAGTCGCCGGAGAGGCTGGCGCGCAGCCTCGGGACGTTGATTGCCTGATGCCCTTCATAGGCCGGCGTGCCGCTGCCGGTAACCCGTGCCTGAATCGCCGCGACGCTGGCCGCCACCTGCAGGCGCTGGGTCGCCCAGCCATTGGCCGAGAGTTCCAGGCCGGTGTTCTTCTGTTCGCCCTGTTGGGTGAACGTGAAGCTGCCGTCGTCATTGGGCTTGGAATATTGATAGGCCTGGCGGATCTGGAACAGCGCCGCGGCCAGGCTGATCCGTTGCCAGTCGTACTTGACCCCGGCCTCGATCTGCCGCGAGACCGTCGGCGCGAGGATTTCGAAGGCATTGGTGGCGAACCACGGTGCTTCGCCGCCCAGTGACAACCCCTTGCTGTAGCGGGTGTAGAGCGACAGGTTCTCGATGGGCTTGTAGATCAGGGCGGCCGAAGGCAGGAACACATATTCCTGGGTATGCCGGGTGGTGGTGCCCTGTTCGTCGAAGGTTCTTTCGTCGAGGCGTACTTCGCGTCCACCGAGGATGGTCTGCCACTGCTCGTTCAGGCTGATCCGGTCATTGAAGAACAGCCCGTACTGGCGGCTGTCCAGGTGTCGGTAGGAGGGCCCGATCGGTCCGTCGTAGCGTGGGAACTGCTCTGGATCGCTGTCGATATTGCCGCTGCCGATCAACTCGTTGATCGGGTCGTGCTGGTCGACGATACGACGAAACGCACTGGTCCCCACCGTCAGGTCATGGCCGAGGAAACCGCTGTCGAAACGACCATTGAGGGACGCCTGGAGCTCATCGTTGCGGTGGGTTTCGTCGGGGCTGCGATAGTCGTAGATATCGTAGCCGCCCTCGGGACTGAAGTGATTGTAGGTCCCGTCCGCGGAGCCCCAGGCGAACGAACTGTAGTCGTCGATCACCACGCGGCTGCGGGAGGCACTGAGGCTGCCTTTCCAGCGATCATTGAAGTGGTATTCGAACAAACCATTGAGGTTCAGCGAGTCGTTGGTGACCGGTGGCGAGCCGATCTGGTAGCCCAGCAGCCTTCTCGGTGACGCGTCGTGGGGCAGCTCGGTGCCGCCGAGCAACTGGTAGCCGGGGGCCGAGCGCTGCTGCTTGGTCTGATACTCGGCGTCCAGTTGCAGGACGGCATCAGGGTTGATGTTCCAGTCGAGGGCCAGGGAGGCGAAGTCGCGCTGGCCATTGGTGTGCTCGACATAGGACTGGATATCTTCATGGGCGACGTTGACCCGTAGCCCCAGCTGCTGCTCGGCGCCGAACCAGTCGCCGACATCGGCGGCCAGGTAACCGCTGCCCTGGTCATCGGTGGACACGGTGACCGAACGCACGGGTGCCGGTCGCTTGGTCACGTAGTTGACCAACCCGCCGGGTTCGCTGACGCCGCTTTCCAGCCCGGCAAGCCCCTTGAGCAATTCCACCTGCTGCTTGTTCTCCAGCCCGACGTTCTGTTCGCCGGTGATGCTGCGGCCGTTGATCCGGTAGCTGTTGGCGGCGTTCAGCGAGAAGCCGCGCACCACGAAGTTCTCGTAGTAACCGACCGGTGCATAGCTGTCGCCCACCGAGGCGTCGTTGCGCAGCACTTCGCTGAGCAGACGCGCCTGCTGGTCCTTGATCAGGGCGTCGGTGACCACTGAAATCGACGCCGGCGTGTCGAGCAGGGGCGCTGTGCCGAAGCCGCTGACCGACGCGCTGCCGGCGTTATAGCCGGAGTTGTCCTCGCCGACGACGGTGACCGGCGCCAGTTCGGTATCGGCGGCATGGGCCGCTGGCAGGCTGCCGGCGATCAGCAGGCCGAGGGTCAAGAGATTGAGCGCGAACCGCGGGGCGGACTCTCCCGGGGGAGGCGTCCGGTAAAACCTATTCATGCAAAGCTCCTCGACGACGACTGTCCCCCCGACAGCGAAATTCCGGGCGCAGGGGCCCAGACGCTCTCGGGAAAGAGTCGTTCTGTTAAGACTGGAAAAAAAGCGGTGTGCCCTGGGGCGTCAGGCCGGAGTTGCTCCGGTGGTCATTGGCAGTTCTGAATCCGCGGCCCATTCTTGAAGCGAGCCATCATACAGGAGCACGTTGTCGCGTCCGACCTTCGCCAGCGCCAAAGCCACCGCCGCGGCGGAAATACCGCCACCGCAATAGAGCACCAGGGGTTCATCCGAGGTGAGCAGTTCGAGACCGATCGCCTTCTTCAGCGGCTCGTTTTCCAGGTAGCGGCCCTGTTCGTCCAGCAGTTGTCGGGCCGGCAGATTGTGGCTGCCGGGGATATGCCCGCGCCGTGCGTAACGGCTGGGGGCGGAACCGTCGAACAGGGCCGCGGACAGGGCGCAGACCAGCTTTCCCGGACGTTCACCCGCGAGCACCGACTGCACACCTTGGCGGTCAATCCAGAAACCGGGCCGTTGTTCCAGAGGCAGGGTTTCGGCGGCCCGGGGCGTTTCATCACCCTGGTGCTCCGGCAATCCGGCGGCCCGCCAGGCCTTGAAGCCACCGTCCAAGACGCGGGCATGCAGGCCCACTGCGCGTAGCATCCACCACAGGCGTGCGGCCCAGAAACCGTCGGCCCGGTCATAGATCACCACCTGGCTGTTGGCGTTGATGCCCAGTTTCGCCAGGGCTTGGGCCAGTGACTCGGCAGGGGGCAGGGCGAAGCTGAAAGTGGCTTGGGGATCGGCCAGGTCTTCCATCAGGTCGGCATGCACGGCACCGGGAATATGTGCCTGCAACCAACCGGCCCGACCACTGCTTGCGCGATAGTCCATGTCGAAGCGCGGTGTCGGCAGTTCGACCGTGGCGTCGAGGATGTTCAACGTTGTGTGGCTCATCAGGGTCGCGAGTGCTTCGGGGCTGATCAACAGCGGCGGCGATACCTGGCTCATGTCCTGCTGCTCCGTGGTGAAGGATTGGCCCGCTCGCGCAGGTGCCCGAGCAACGCCTGGCCCTGGCTGTCGGCGAACCAGCGCGCATGGCCGATCAGGTAAGTGTGATACGCCACATCGGCACTTGCGCTGGAACCGACTACACCCTGGAAATAAGCCACTTCGGACAGCGCGAAATCCACATGCACCACCGGCAGAAGGGCAACCAGCGTCCTTATATCGTCTGCCGACAAGGGCCTGGCGCTACGATAGCCGGCCAGCAGGGCGTCGACCTGATCGAGAAAGGCCGGGGCATCGCCGCCGCTGTCCAGGTCCAGCCAGGGAATGCAGCTGCGTTCGATGGCGGTGGCCAGGTCGAACAGGGCGAAGGTGCGGTCGGCCAGGCCGAAGTCGAGCACGCCGCTCACTTGTGCATCGGCTGCCCCGGTGCTCCAGAGCAGATTGGAGCCGTGCCAGTCGTTGTGGGTCCAGAGCGGCGTCTGGCGGGCCAGATGGGGTTGCAGCTCTCGATGCCAGGGCAACAGCAGCGGCAGCAATTCGTCCTGCCAGTCGCGTCGGCCCAGATATTCGAGCAATGCCGGGGTGCGCTGCACAGCGCTGCGCAGGTCCGCCGCCGGATCGTTGCCGGCGAGCAGCTTGAAGTTGGCCAGCAACACCTGGGCCTCGCGCGCCGGCGCCTGATAGTCCTCGGCGGCCCGATGCAGCCGGGCCAGGGACGCTCCCGCCGACCAGGCCTGGGCCTCGCTCAGGAAAGGTGTCCAGGACAGGGCGTCGCGGTAAAGGTCATGTCCCTCGGCTGCGGCATGTACTTCGTAGGTCCATTCGCCCTGGGCGACAGCGGTCTGCCCCTCGCGGTTGGCCAGTACTTGGGTAACTGGCACGTCACGCGTTCGCAAATGCGCCATGAACCGGTGTTCTTCGCTCAGCCAGGCCGGTGTGCGAACACTGGAGTGATGGCGTTTGACGAAGACCGTTTCGGCGGTGGTTCGCACCAGGCAGGCGGCGGAAAAAGGCCGTGGGCTGTGCCAGGTGAGGTCCAGCGGCGTTCCCACTTGCCCATAGCCACTCAGCAGGCTGGCCACGTCATCGGCGCTCAGCGCCGGCCAATCGGCGGCCACCGGTTCAAGACCCAGGCCGTGGGCGTTCAACGCCTTGAGCGCGGCCATCAGACAGGCTCCGGCAGGAATACATTGCTGGTCGCCTGGCGCCAGGCCTGGGCATTGTCCAGCACGCCATTTTCCTGCAACCAGTGGGCGTAGGGCTCAAGCAGCTCATCCCGTTGCCGGCCCCAGGTGCCCTCATGCAGCCAGGTCGGCGCGATCTTGTGCAGGGACTGCTCCAGCAATTCACTGGGGAAGTAGGGCGTGACACGTTCGTAGGCTTGCAGGGCGCTGACGGGATCGGCGGCGGCGGCCAGATAGCCGCGCTCGCTGGCGGCGAGAAAGGCGCGGGTCAATTCCGGTTCGGCTTCCAGGGTCTCTTCGTGGGCACCCAGCAGATAGCTGTGGTAGGCCGGCGCACCGATCTCATCGACCGGCCAGACCACCCGCCGTTCGGTGGCGACCGGACTGCTCATCAGCGCCTCCCAGGCCCAGTAGCCGCCGAAGCTGGCATCGGCGATCCCTTCGGCCAATTGCTCGGGACGCAGCTCTCGGGTGCCGCTGTCCACCAGGATCAGCGCATCGGGATCGCCACCGTCAACCCGCACCAGGTGCCGGACCATCGCCAGGCCCCGAGGTGTCGGATTCAGCGCCAGGCGCCGACCGGCCAGGTCCCGTGGCCGCTGGATGCCGGAGTCGGTCAGGGTCTGGATCGATTCCAGGCCCTGATGATTGATCGCCGCGATCCCGCGCAGCGGTTGCCCCAGGGCACGACGCACCAACAGGCGATTGCTGGGAAAGACACCGAAATGCACGGCCTTGGTCAACAGATGATCGAGGGTATCGCCGCGCCACGGGTCGTGGACCACCAGCTCGACGTCGAGTCCAGCCTCCTGATACCAGCCGCGTTCACGGGCCAGATACAGCCCCGCCGAATTTGGCCATGGATGAAAGTACTCCAGCATTACCCTGACAGAAACCATCGTGCTCGACTCCAGCCTCGGTTCCGCTCAGGACCGAGGCAACTGTGTTTGATGGGGCCGATTTATAAGGGAGTCATCTGGTATATACCAAATACCCTTTATCACTATGGATATGCCGGGAATGCGCAAAGGGGTCTTCGCCGGGTGCTGGATGGGAGATCGGTACCGTTCGGTATCTAAACCGATACGTATCAAGGGATTACCGTACATCCCTGTAAAGCGGCCCCTCAGTTCAGGCGAACACCTTGAAATGTTTTGAAAATATTTAATGTTGGACAAATTGACGCCACTGGATTGTCGCCCTAGTATCGCCGCCGGTTGATGGCATAGCGCCATCTGAAGGGCGCCTTGTCGCCTTCGTGTATCGAGATCTCGACATGGACGTTCGTCAGTTTGCCTTCCTGGCCCGCCAGCCTTCTGCTGCCCTGAAAAACCGTGAGCATTTCCTCGGGCTGCCCAAGCGCGGGTTGGCGTTCATTCTGGCGAACGCGATGTTCTGGCAGCCGTTGCTGGCCCAGGCGGATGGGATCGTGGTCAATGCGCCGGGCACCACGCTGGGCCAGGCGGGTAATGGCGTACCGATCGTCAATATCGCCGCGCCGAATGCCCAGGGGCTGTCGCATAACCAGTTCAGCGACTACAACGTCGGGGCCAACGGGGTCATCCTCAACAACGCCACCGCGCGTACCCAGTCCACGCAACTGGGCGGGATCATCCTCGGCAACCAGAATCTCAATGGCACGGCGGCCAATGTCATCCTCAACGAAGTGAATGGCGGCAGTCCGAGCCAATTGCGTGGTTACACCGAAGTGGCGGGGCAGTCCGCCCATGTGATCGTCGCCAACCCGTATGGCATCAGTTGTAACGGCTGTGGTTTTATCAATACGCCACAGGTGACGCTGACCACCGGCAAGGCGGTGATTACCAACGGCCAGGTCACGGGTTATCAGGTCGACCAGGGCAGTGTTTCCATCGATGGCGCGGGTCTTAACGCCAGCAATATCGACCAGTTCGAAATCATCACCCGCGCCGCGAGCATCAACGCGCAGATCAATGCCAACCAATTGACCGTTATTGCCGGTCGTAATGATGTTGACGCCCGCACTCTCCAGGCCACGGCGCGTGCCGATGACGGCAGCACCAAGCCACAAGTGGCGATCGATTCCTCGGTGTTGGGTGGCATGTACGCCGGCGCCATCAAGCTGGTGGGGACCGAAGCCGGGGTAGGGGTAAAACTGGCCGGCAATCTGGCGGCCAGCGGCGGCGATATCCAGCTCGATGCCAACGGCCAGCTGAGCATGGTCCAGGCCACCGCCAGTGGCGCCGTCAATGTGAAGGCCGCGAGCCTGGATGCGCAAGGTCCGGTCTACGCCGGCAGCACCTTGAACGTGCAGACCACGGGTGACTTGAATAGCCAGAACAACCTGGCGGCCAGGAACAGTATCACCCTCAACAGCGGCGGCCAGTTGACCAACCACGGCATCATCGAGGCCGGGGTCAACGCGGATAACACGCGCAACACCACGGGCGATGTCAGCGTTACGGCGCAGAACGTCGTCAACAGCGGGCAGAGCGTGATTGCCAGTCGCGACTTGACGGTGACCGCGACGCAAACCCTGGGCAACCAGGGCGGCACCTTGAGTGGGCAGCGGCAAACCAGCGTCACCGCTGGCACGCTGGACAACCAGAACAAAGGTCGGGTCCTGGGGGGGGGCACCCTAGGCGTTGCTGTCGGGCAACTGCTCAATGCCCAGGGCGGTCTGGTCCACAGCAGTGGAGCACTCAATGGCCAGTTGGGCACCCTGAGCAATCAAGGGGGCGAACTGTCGAGCCTCGATACCCTGACCGTACAGATGGCCTCCCTGGACAACGTCGCCGGGCTGGTTTCCGCCGGGCAGGCCCTGCACCTGAGCAGCACGGGCGCCCTGAACAACCAGGGCGGGCAGATCACCGGCCTCGGTACCCTTGATCTTCAGGCGGGAACCGTCGACAACAGCCAGGGCGGCAAGATCGCCAGCAATCAGGCCTTCACCCTGACTGCCGCGAGCCTGGACAATCACGCGGGTGGCCTGCTGAGTGCCATCGGCCCACTGCAGCTGGATCTGATCAGCGCCATCAATGGCGGTGGGCGGATCTCCAGCCAAAGCGACCTGGATGCCCGGATCGCCCAATTGAACAACCAGCAGGGCCAGTTGGTGGCTGCCGGCAGCCTGGGCCTGAGCGGTGCCTCCCTGGATAACCGCAATGGCGGCGTCGTCTCCTCGACAAAAGCGCTGACCCTCAACGTCAACGCTATCGATAACCGCGCTGGCGCACTCTCCAGTAGCGCCGACGTCAGCCTGACCGGCTCGACCCTCGATAACAGTAATCTCGGTAAAGTCCTGGCGACCACTCACCTGGGCCTGACAGTGGCCCAGGTGATCAACCAGGGCCAGGGATTGCTGTCCAGCCAGGGCAGCCTGTTGTTGTTCGGCCAGCACCTGGACAATGGCAACGGTCAGGTAGTCACCAACGGCGACCTGGATATTCGCCTGGATCAGGCCCTGGGCAACCTCAAGGGATTGATCAGCAGCGACGGCCATCTGAATGTCAGCGCTGCCAGCCTGGATAACACCGGCGGTACCCTGTCCAGCGGCCTTGGCCTGGTGCTCAGCAGCACGGGCGCAGTGCTCAGCCAGGGGGGCTCGATTACCAGTGGTGACAGCCTGACGCTGACCAGTCAGAGCCTGGACAACAGCCTGGCTGGGGTGATCAGCGGCAAGGGGGCCAGCCGCATCAGCACCGGCACCCTGGACAATCGTCTGGGCGGCCAACTGACCAGTAACGCAACGCTCGACCTGACCGCGGGCCAGGTCAGCAACAGCAATGCCAGCCGGATTGCCAGCGACGGCGCCCTGACCGCCAGCGTCAGTGGTTTCGACCAGCAGGGCGGAAGCCTCGGCAGCCAGGCCTTCCTGAGCCTGGACCTCAACCAAGGTCAGTTGAACAACCAGGGCGGCCTGATCAACGCACCATTGCTGATGCTGAAAAACCTTCAGGGCGTGAACAACCAGGGTGGCGAAATCTCCAGCGCCCAGGCCTTTACCCTGGCCGCCGCGAGCCTGGACAACAGCCAGGGCAAACTGATCAGCAACCAGGCCCTGACCCTGAGCATTGCCCAGGCGTTGAGCAACCTCAATGGCAAGATCTCCGCCAATGGGATCGATAGCCATAGCGGTAGCCTGGACAACAGCCATGGCCTGATCAGCAGTTATGGCAGCCTCGGGTTGACCGCCGATACCTCGATGGTCAACCAGAGTGGCCTCATGATTGGCGATGGTGCAGTGCTGCTGAATGCCGCCAGCCTCGATAACAGCCTGGGACGGATTTCCGGCAAGACCGATGTCCACGGGACGATTGCCAGCCTCAACAACCAGGGCGGCCAACTGATCGCCCAAGGGGCGCTGGGCCTGACCGGCACCAGCCTGGACAATCGCCTGGGCGGACTGCTGGGGTCGACACAAGCGCTGACGCTCGCGGTCGATCAGGTCGACAACCGCGGCGGCGAACTGTCGGGCAAAACCGGCCTGAGCCTGAGCGGCGACCAGCTCGACAATAGCGATGGCGGTCGTGTCGTGACCGATCAGGCGCTGAACCTGAACGTAGGCAGCGTGCTTAATCGCAACCAGGGCCTGCTTTCGGCCCAAACCGGCCTGACCCTGCTGGGCGGCAGTCTGGACAACACCACGGGTAGCCTGAGCAGCCAGCGTAATCTGCTGCTGACGCTCAGTGCCGACCTGAACAACGGCGCCGGCACGATCAGCAGCGAAGGGCTGTTGACCGTCAGCGCGGCCAGCCTGGCCAACCGCCTGGGTAGCCTGTCGAGTGCCGGTCAGTTGAGCTTGGGTGGTCTTGGCCTGCTTGATAACCAGGGCGGTCGTCTGGTCACCGACGGCGGTCTCGACCTGCACAGCACCAGCCTCGACAACCGCCAGCAAGGCACGATCAGCGGCCTGGGTCCGGTGCTGATCGCCACCGGCAATTTCGATAACAGTCACGGCGGTTTCCTCAGCAGCGGCGACCACCTGAGTCTGACCACCGCCCAACTGACCAACCAGGATGGCGGCCGTATCGGCGCCAAGGACCTGACTGCCAGCGTCACCGGCCTGGACCAGCAAGGCGGTTCGCTGAAGGGCGATGCGTCGCTGACCCTGGACCTCAACCATGGTCAACTGAACAACCAGGGCGGCCTGATCAACGCGCCGTTGCTGGTTCTGAACAACCTCAAGGGTGTGAACAATCAGGGCGGCGAGATCTCCAGCGCCCAGGCCTTCACCCTGGCGGCTGAAAGCCTGAGCAACGACAACGGCAAATTGCTGAGCAACCAGGCCTTGACCCTGCGTATCGACCAGGCGCTGAGCAATATCAAGGGCATGATCGCGGCGGCTTCGGTGGATGCGCATGCCGGCAGCCTCGACAACAGCGGCGGCACCCTGACCAGTCGCGCCGACCTGGGCCTGATCGTTGATGGTCAGTTGACCAACCAGAACCTCGGTCTGATCAACGCCACCAATAACCTGACCCTCAACAGTGCCGGCCTCAACAACCAGGGCGGCAGCCTGCTGGGCAGCGCCATCGCCCTCGACTTTGGCGCGGCAACGGGCGATCTGAACAACGCTGCCGGCCAGATCACCACCGCCGGCAACCTGACGATCAACCACCTGCGTGACCTGAATAACCAGGGCGGTGTGCTCAGCAGTGCGCAAAACCTGAATCTGACAGCGCGGACCTTGGACAACAGCAACGCTGGCCAGTTGATCAGCAACAATCTGCTGAGTCTGAGCGCCGACAACCTCATCAACCAGAACGCTGGTTTGCTGTCCGGTTGGCAAGGCGTGACGATCAACGCTGGCTCGCTCGACAACCGCAACAACGCTACGGTCTCCAGCCGCAGCGGCAACGTTGCCGTGACCCTCAGTGGTGCGCTGCTCAACAGCAATGCCGGGGCACTGGCCAGCCAGCAAGCCCTGACGGTCAACGCTGCCAGTATCGACAACAGCAACAAGGGCATTCTTTCCAGTGGCGCGGGGCAAGCGCTGACGGTCAGCGGTCTGCTGAACAACGCCCAGGGCGGCCTGATCGACAGCGGCGCGGCCCTGACCCTGAACGCCATGGCGTTGACCAGCAGCGGTACGATCAATGCACAACAGGCGTTGACCTTCACCGGTACTGATCTCGACAACAGCAACGGCACCCTGAGTGGCGGTGCCGGCGTCACCCTCGACCTGCTCGGCACACTGACCAACACCAACGGCAAGCTCTCCGCGGTCGGTCCGCTGCTGGTCCAGCGTTCCACCCAGATCAATAACCAGGGCGGTCAGCTCTCCAGCCAGGGTCTGTTGACCCTGCTGACTGGCGGCCTGGATAACAGCAACAACGGCACTATTGGCTCCGGCGACAAGCTGCTGATCACCTCGACCGGCACGCTACAGAACGGCAGCGGCGGCCTGATCGCCAGCCGCAACGCCGACCTGCAACTGAGCGCCAGCAGCTTCGGCAACGGTAAAGGTTCGCTGCAAGGCCAGGGCGCGGTCAGCCTGGATATCAGCGGCGATATCGACAACCAGAGTGGCCAGGTGATCGCCCAGAACGGCGACCTGACCCTCAATGCGGCCAATATCGACAGTAGCGGCGGTCTGCTGTCCAGCATCAGTGGTGCACTGCAAGCCCGTGTCGTCGGCGTGCTGAAAAACGGCTACGACCTCAACAACAACAGCCAGGGCGGTGTGCTTCAGGCCCAACGCCTGGACCTGCAAGCCTGGGGCGGTATCGACAACTACGGCGGGCATCTTGTCGCGCAAACCGGCGATGCCGTGATCGCCACCGGGGCAGGGGACTTTGATAACCGCAACGGCGGTGTGTATGCCAAGGGCCTGGTCCAGGTCACGGGCCATAACTTTGATAACAGCGGTGATAACGACGGGCAGATCAGCGGTAACCAGATTGCCCTGACGCTGGGCGGTGCGCTGAACAACCGGCTGGGCATTATCGAAAGTGGCAACAACCTCACGATCAGCGCGGCCAGTCTCGACAACCAGACCGGACAATTGCGCGCACTGGGGACCAGCGGCAAGACCGAATTCCAGATCGGCGGGCTGTTCGACAACAGCAACGGCAAGCTGGAAACCGCCACCACCGACCTGACGCTCAATGCCAGCAGTTTCCTGAACCAGGGCGGCAGCCTGCTGCACCTGGGGACGGGCACCCTGGACATGTCGACGGCCAATATCTTCAACGCTGGAGCCGGCAACCTGGTGACCCGCGGCGGGCTGACCTTGACCGCCGATAGCTGGACCAACAGCAGCGTGCTTCAGGTCGGTCGGTTGACGTTGAATATCAACAATCTGACCCAGACCGGCAGCGGCCAACTGCTGGCCACCGACAGTCTTACCGGCACCGGTGGCAACTGGAGCAACGATGGTCTGATCGCCAGTAACGGCAGCCTCGCGTTGAACCTGAGCGGCAACTACAGCGGCAACGGCAAGGTCAGCAGTCTGGGTAGCCTGGGGGTGAGCGCGGCACAAATTGATCTGGGGTCGGCGGCTGGCATTACGGCGGGTAGCACGGGCCTGGTGAGCAGTAGTGGGAGCCTGACGAACAATGGTCGAGTGACGGCTATTGGCGATCTTACGGTCAATTCCGCGAACCTGACCAACCAGGGCACCCTGGGCAGCGCCGCGAATCTGCGGGTCAATGCCGACACGTTGCTCAACCAGAATGGCCTGATCTTCAGCGGCGGCGATATGGCGCTGCGCACCAACAATTTCACTAATCGTTACGCCGACGTCTACAGCCTTGGAAATATCAGCATTGCCAAGGATGACAATAACGGGGCGAGTGCTTCGATCAATAACATTTCCTCGACGATGGAAAGTGTCGGCGATATGAGTCTGTCGGCTACGCATATCGAGAATCGCAAGGACGTTTTTCAAACGACTGGGGGGTTGGTTTCGGCGTATATCGGGGTGCAGTGCTACAGCTGCTCTGCATTTGATGGAACCAATGTGAGTAGTCATCTGGTTTGGGTGGAAAACTACGCTTCTCAGATCGTGCAGGACTCTGCGTCGGCCAGTATGACGGCAGGACGTAACTTTCTGGCCAGCGGTGGGGATTTTCTCAATCAGGCTTCGACGGTTAGCGCTGGCGGCAACTTGACCCTCAGCTTGCAGACGTTCACCAATCAGGGCGCCTCTGTAGGTGATTACAGCGTACGGCGTTCGTTTGCTGCTCCTGGCACAGCGCAACAAGATTTAGATAGCTGGCATGCGTTGATGGACTACAACGCTGCTAATGATCCTGCCTATGACGACGGAATTTTGGGGCATGCAGAGGCAGGGGGGGGTGGGCCATTTACTCATCCCGGTTTGCATCTCTGGACCAGCGACAACGTTGAGTCCATGGCCCGTGTAATGGAGCGCAGTGGAGGACGATCAGGTAACTCCGAGATCGGCTTTGGCCCGATCAGTGTTGATTACAGTGGCGGTTATGAGATTTTTACCTCGCCTCACTACAACCCGGATGAGCCACGAGCCGCAGCTCCGGCCTTTGTGCAAAACGCGGCTTTCTTCGAAAACACCCTGACCTACAACACCCCGTCAACCTACGCCAACGCCATCGTGCAGGCCGGTGGCGCGGTCAATATCACCGCCACGCAGAACCTCACCAACAGCGTGGTCCGCCAAGGCGTCAGCCTTGTTGGCGGAGCGTCACGGGTCGGCTCAACCCAGGTCAGCAGCCTGCCGGCGCCCACCGTCGTTAGCCTCAATGCCCAACTGCGCCCCGACTTGGCCCAGCAGCAGGTCAACCCAATCACCTTGCCGGGATTCACCCTGCCGAGCGGTCAGAACGGTCTTTTCCGTCTGAGCGGGCAGGGCAGCACTTCAGCCAGCCTCGCCCCGCAAACCTGGAGCATCGGAGGTAGCAGCCTGGGTGTCGCACAACGCCAACCCGTTGCGTCGGTCACTCAGGCCCAGGATATTGGGCCCGTCAACGCCACTCAGCTCACCTCTAGCAGCGTCGACCCGGGCATTGCGGCACGTCAGCCGGCCAATATCAGCGCGCCAGCCATCAACCTCGGTGTCTCGGCCAACGACCCGGTGACGCAGGTCGTTCCGGTCGGTGCCCTGAGCATCCCCCGCGTCCTGGGCCTGCCCGATACCTCGGTCAAGTCCAATCCGCAGAAATACCTGATCGAAACCAACCCGGTGCTCACCGACCTCAAGCAGTTCATGAGTTCGGACTATCTTCTGTCCAACCTGGGTTACAACCCGGATGACAGCGCCAAGCGTTTGGGTGACGGGCTCTACGAGGAACGCCTGATCGACCAGGCTGTGGCGGCCCGTACGGGGCAGCGTTTCATCGACGGCCAGACCTCGGACGACGCCGAGTTCAAATACCTGATGGACAACGCCATCAGCAGCCAGAAGCAGCTCAACCTCAGCTACGGCGTCGGCCTCACCAACGAGCAGGTTGCGGCCCTGACCCACGACATCGTCTGGATGGAAAAGGAGGTGGTGGACGGTCAGGAAGTCATGGTGCCAGTGCTCTACCTGGCCCAGGCCAACAACCGCCTGGCGCCCAATGGCGCGTTGATCGAGGGCAACGATGTCAACCTGATTGCCGGCCAGGACCTGACCAATAGCGGCACCCTGCACGCCAACAACACTTTGTCGGCGGCGGCGGGCAACGACCTGGTCAACAGCGGACTGACCCAGGCCTACGCGCGTCTGGACATGCTGGCCGGCAACAACCTGACCAACACGGCCGGGGGCGTGATTGCCGGGCGCGATGTGACGTTGACCGCGGTCAGCGGAGATGTGGTCAACGATCGCCCGGTGACCACCGCCGCCGGCTCCGACGGCTATATGTCTTCCAGCTACGCCTATGCTGACGCGGCCGCACGTATCGAGGCCGCCAACGACCTCACCATCAACGCCGGTCGTGACGTCAACAACGCCGGCAGCGTGTTGCAAGCCGGTCGCGACACCAGCATCACGGCAGGACGTGACGTAAACCTGGTGGCAGTGCAGACCGATAACAAACTCGCCGGTGGCAAGGACTTCCTCGACGACAAAGTCACGCAATTGACCGGGTCCGTTACGACGGGTCGCGACCTCTCGGTCAGCGCGGGGCGCGATCTTTCGGCCATTGCCAGCCAGCTTGATGCAGCCCGTGATGCCACTCTGTCCGCCAAGGAGAACCTGGTTCTGGCTTCGGTGGCCAATGAGTCTCACACCTACTCCGATGGCAACCATAGAACCCAGCAGGCGGATCATGTTGCTCAGGTGGCGGCCAGCGTCAGCGCCGGTGGTGATGTCCGGCTTAGCGCAGGCCAGGACATGACGGTTGTTTCAAGCAAGGTCACTGCCGGGAATGAGGCAGACCTGGTAGCCGGTGGCAAGCTGAACGTACTCGCTGCGCAAAATACCGATTACACGCTGTACGACAAGAAGGACAGCGGTGGCTGGGGCAGTAGCAGCAGCCGGCACGATGAAGTCACGCAGATCACCAATGTTGGTAGTGAGATCAAGGCCGGTGGCGATGTCGCGTTGATCAGCGGCAGCGATCAGCACTATCAGGCGGCGAAGCTTACGAGTGGCAAGGACCTCACCCTGCAGAGTGACGGGAGCATCGACTTTGAAGGTGTGAAAGACCTGCATAAGGAAGACCACGCCAAGAGTGACAACAGCCTGGCCTGGACCAGCATGAGCGGTAGCGGTAGCACCGACGAAACCCTGAAGCAGACCGAGATGTCGGCCAAGGGGCAGTTGGTTATCAAGGCGGTCGATGGGCTGCATATCGACGTCAAGCAGGTCAATGAACAGACGGTGAGCCAGGCCATTGACGCAATGGTCCAGGCCGATCCGCAACTGGCCTGGCTCAAGGATGCCGAGAAACGCGGGGATGTTGATTGGAAGCAGATCAAGGAACTGCATGACTCCTACAGCTACAGCAGCTCCAGCCTTGGGCAAGGGGCGATGCTGGCGATCATCATCATTGTCTCCGTGCTGACGGCAGGTACAGCAAGCACTTTGGTGGCATCAGCAGGTGAATCAGTGGGGGCTGGCAGTACCATGGCGGCCGCTACGACAGCTACTGCTGCCACTGCTACGACTGCTGCAACCGTCGCTACCTCAGCCGGGCTGGGAAACATCATTGGATCGGCAATGTTGACCTCCCTGGCCAGCACCGCTGTGGTCAGTACCATTAATAACAAGGGTAATTTGGGCGCAGCTCTTCAGGATACCTTCTCTTCGGGCAGCCTCAAGGGAGCCGTACTTTCTGGCGTCGAGGCAGGTATTGCTTCCCAGTTTGGTTTTACTCCAACCGATTTGACGTTCGATTTGCCCAGTGCTCAAACCGTCGCAACTAACGTGGCAGCTAACGCGCTGGCCAAAACTGCGATCATGGGCGGTAGTTTGACCGATAACCTGCTTGAGTCAGCAGTGGGGACGGGGATCAGCATTGGTGGGGCTATTGGCGCCAACAAGATTGGCGATGTCACCGCGTTTGAAAATGGAAAGCTGACTCAAGTCGCGATGCATGCTGCTCTCGGTGGACTAATGGCCGAGGCCATGGGGGGGGATTTCCGTACTGGAGCTCTGGCCGCTGGAGCCAACGCAGCTTTGGTGGATTTTCTGGCAGAAAAATTACTGCCGGCTGGGGGGAGTAGTGACGGTGAAGACTACAAGCAGGGTGTGAATAAACTCCTGGCAGCGTCCCAGCTGATTGGAGTATTGGCAGCCGCCGCAACAGGAGGGGATGCCTCAGTCGCAGCCGCGGTATCGGCGAACGGAACGCTGTACAACTACTTGAATCATGCGGATATGGAAAAGCTTGCGGAGGAGCTCAATACCTGCGAGCAAACCAATACCTGCGACGGAGTCTCTACCAAATATTTTGAAAAGCACCTGGCCAATGAGCAGACCCTCAAGGCGGTTTGTGCTGTAGATAGAACAGGGTGCCAGACCGCCGTACTCGATATTTACAACGCAGTGTTGGGGTTCCAGCAGGGTGACTACGATGTTGACAATTTGTCCCCGGAGCTCAAGCGTACCTTTGAGGCCTTCCATGAGCTCAACATCGACGCGAGTGCCGCTCCTACTGCTACGATAGCGATGCCTTCGGTTGAGGCCTTCATTCAGGCTTTGGGGCTTGATCCTTCTGATCCTCGAGTGAGCAGTGCGGCTGTTGCGCTTGCTACATTGATTGTGGGTAAAGCATCATCTGGTGGGCCCAAGGTGCCTCCTAAATTGCAGCCGTTCACCAACCCTCCTCAAGGTCCCGTTATTCCTTCAAACTGGGTCAGCCGGCTAGGTAGGACGCCAGATAGCATGATTTATTACCCGCCGGGTACTGACCCAAGCGCTCCTGGGAGTACATATATTCGTGTGATGCCCTCCGGCTCAACCCCTATTTCAGGACTAGATAATGGTTATTGGATTTCTGTGAAAGATGGGCAGCCGATTAACCCTGCAACGGGTGGGACAGGTACTAGGGGTGAGACTCATGTTCCGTTGCCACCTGATACATTTCCACCTGCGCGATAAGGAGTAATTATGGTTGTTATTGATAATGCCGATTTAGCGGAGCTACAGTCATCATTGTTCACTGGTGTAACCGTCGGGCTCGGTTCGCAGGTTTTGAATTTTGAGAACAGTGTTTCCATTTTGATTCAATGCCCTTTTAAGTGTGAGATAGAGGGTGGGGTTAAATGGGGGCATGGTGAGGAAGCGATTGATAGTGCACTATTATTTTCATTTTTAAATCATCGGGTGGAACAGGTCTCAATTGAAAGTGATGGTACTTTGATAATGAGATTTGATGTAGGGGGGGTGACTATTCTTCCTGAGAGAAATGGGCTGGAGTCTTACGTATTTACTAGCCGTTTGGGTATTTGTCCTGTTGCGATTATTTGAAGTTTCGCAAAGGATCGAAAAGGGGACGGATTTGAATGGCACTTACTTAACGGCTAAGTGTCTGAATTAAAAGCAAGAAATGAAAAAGGCCGGTCTTGGTCTAAGGTGATAGTTGCGAACACCACCGGCAAGCCACGTAGGCATCCCCCAACGCAATATCACCTCGGCCCAAAGTGTCTGGCAGGGTTCTGGGCAGCATCTGCTCATACTGTGAAAACGCCCTAGCGAGGCATTCCCCACTGGCGAGGCAGACGATCCCCACCAACCTGCAAATGGGAACGCCCAGCCCAGCTTTTTGCGCACGAGATTGCGGGTAGGCTGCTTGGTTGGTTTGATTTTTTAAGCCATATCAGCTAGTTAGGTGCTGAACAAGTGCCATTCACATACGCTCCATTTTGACACCAATGACAGCACGCCATGGACAGATTAGGCTGACCAGGTGTCAATTGCGGAGGTCTCCATGAACGCCCAACTTTCCCCCATCGTTTCAGAGTTCGAAACCGAAGAGCAGGCTGCCAGCTATGACCGCTGGTTTCGCGCCAAGGTGCAGGCTTCGCTTGATGATCCGCGCCCAAGCATCCATCACGACGAAGCTATGGCTAGGCTTGAGCAGATGTTAGAGGACAAGCGCAAGGCTTGGCGTGCTGCTCGTTAAGTGGAGGCCTCAGGCCCTCGACGCCCTGGCCGAGATTCTCGATTACATTGAGCAATACAACCCCGCTGCCGCCGCTTCTCTGCACCGCACAATTGTGGCCGCTACCGAGGGGCTATCCGCAATGCCCTACAGCTTCAAGCATGGCTGATTGCCCGATATTCGGGAAATGGTTGTCCATCCAAACTACGTGGTGGTGTACCAAGTGGTCGAGCATATCGATATAGTGACGGTGCTACATTCCCGGCAACACTACCCCTGATGTGAGTGGTATTTACTTATCCTTCTTCGGGCATCTATTTTTCCTGACACCGGTCCTCGCTGATCTATGTATTGTCATTAGCAAGGGCAGGGCTTGGCGTTTCGTCGACTAAGTCGATGGCATCGTAGGACTGCGAGTCGGCGGCTTTTTCTACCGCAGGCGCAGCCCGCGACCCTCAATCAGCACGCGAAGAATCCTTCCGAAAAAACTCATATTTCCCACATGCTTCAGGCATGGGAGAATATTGCGTGCGCCAAACGCCAGGGCTACAGTTCGGATGTCGCTGAAAATTCAGCGACATCGGGTTTTGCAGCCCGGGTTCTAAGAAGGCGTACAGCACCGCGGAAGCGGTTTTTTTGCTCGCGTTATGGCGAGCTGTGCGCAGGAGGCTTCGGCCTGCCGGTTCCTTCTTACCGGTCTGCAAACCTGTGTACGGCTCGCCACCTTTCGTTTTGCAGCGTGGAGATGACGAGTTCTCTTACAGTTAAGAAGGAGCGTCACCATGTCAAAGAAAATCACCCCCGATCCGCCGGTTGTTCGCAAACCTCTCGGTACCGCTGACAGAAGCGTTTACCTGCGCAAACTCTCTGATACCCCATCCAACGAGCCCGAGTCGGTCCCGACCAATCCCCCTCGGTTGCTCGACACCCTCGCATTCACCTGCGCCAAACCCGTCACCCCCGAAGCCCCATACAAGCCCACGCTGTTCGCCATCCAACCCGGCATCAACGCCCAGGACGCACTGATCTACGTTTCCAATCTGCTCGAAACGGCGGAACTCAACGGCGACGAAATCAGCCTGCATACCAACCCCGTCGAGCGAGCGTTGTTCTGGGGTATGTTGCATTCGGTGGAGGTGGCGCGTGCGGTGGTGGATGCCTTGCTTGAAGGCGCGTCCCCATCCAATCAGCTGTCCGCCGTAGCGGGCAACCATTCGGTTGATTGAGGTAGTGAGCAAATAAATCTGTTCCCGTTTCCCCACTTAGAGAGATCAAGCTTGGCCGCTTGATCTATTTTTCGTTAAGAGCTGCGCAAAACACACCAGGCTGAAACTTCACTCAGCATGCCTCTCGGCGCTCTAACCCTGAACAGGCATCAGAACCGACCTTGTGTGACGATGGAGGAACTCGACCTCCGTGCGCAACACGTCGTCGAACGCCGCCCCACCTTCGTAGACATCGTAGTGGCCACCGCTGCTGCGGAACAATTCGGCCCGTGGTGCTCGGCGTGCGACCTTGAGCGCGGCAGGCACCGGTGCAATGGAGTCTGCCTCCGGGACAACCAGCAGGAGCGGAACACGCACGAATGCGGCGCGGCGCACGGGGCGGCGCCAGGAGAAGCTCAGCAGAGACCGCGCGGCCACGCGGTTGTGCCATTGTGTCCCATCCTTCGGTGTCATGAGCCTCTCTCCGAACAGACCGTCCGGTGTGGCGCCGATGGACAGCTCCCCAGGTTTCCCATGACCGGGAATGTAGATCGGCTGGCGGCCGAACAGGGAACCGAGAAGGTCAAACAGCGCCAGCCCAAAGAGTCGGATTCCGTTCTTGGGCGGGGCCATCATCGCCGCGGCCAAGCCGTCCGTGAGTGGGGCCTGGGCAATCGCTCCAGCCAGCCGAGTGTCGGAGACAGCCAGTTCGAGGACATGCATGCCGGCGAACGAAGTCCCCCAGACAATGACCTGGCGCGGATCGATGTAGGCCTGCTCAACGGCCCAACCGATGACGCTGCTGTAGTCCGCGAGTTGGCGTGGGACAGAGAGCACCTCGCGCGGCTGTCCACCGGAACCACCGAAATTTCGGTAGTCAAAGGCGATGGCGACGAATCCTTCCTCGCTGAAGCGCTCCGCGAACGGCGCCAGTCCTCCCGCCTTGATGGCGCCGATACCGTGAGCCATCACCACGGCAGGGTGGGGGCCGCTGCTCTCGGGCAGGTAGACCCACGCTTCGATCATGTCGCCCGACGCCGTCGCAATCTGCACGGTGATACGCCTGGTGGAGGACTTGTTGGGGGATGTCATGGGCATTGCCTTCCTTTCATTACTGCTCGGCTCCGCTTGGCGGAAGCTTGAAATTAATGACCTGCGCCGGCGAAGGCGCGATAGTCGACGCTGCGGTTTCTGGCCATCAGCAGGAGCAGTAATGCCAGTCCCAGCGCTGAGACGATGGCTCCCGTCATGCCCATGTAGGAAACGCTGACAGTGCTGAGGGTGACGCCCCCCAGCCACGATCCCAGTGCAATACCTGAGTTGAAGCCGGCAATGTTCAGCCCGGCCGCGACACCATGGGCGTGCGGCACATACTGCTCAGCGACCCCCATCAGACGGGCCTGCAAGGCAGGTACAGCAGCGAAAGTGAACATGCCCAGCAAGGCGACAAGGATGCCCATGACCGCGGCAGACTGGGCAAAGACCCACATGCCGAGTGCGGAAAGGGCAATACCGACGATCATGATCACGCTGGCCCGGTTTACCCCGAGACGATCGGTCAGCTTGCCACCGAGCACGTTGCCGATTGCGGCAAACACACCATAGACCAGCATGAAGATGCCGACGGTGTGGCTGCTGACGTGCGTCACCTCGGTGAGCAGCGGGGCGATGTAGGTATAGGCGGTGAACGAACCGGCATAACCCAGCACGGTCACAAAGGCGGCGGCCAGCAATGCAGGATGGAAGAGGGCCTTGAGGGCCTGCCCTACGGATGCGTTGCCTCCATGACCTGGTGCTTTCTCAGGTTCTTTCATGCCCAGCAGCAGGCCAAGGAAACCCAGTGCACCGAATACGGCAATGGCGCCAAGCACGGGGCGCCAGGAGATCATGCCGCCCAGATAGGTGCTGATCGGGACGCCAATGGCCATGGCAATAGTGAAGCCACCAAAGACGACAGCCACTGCGCTGCCGGCTTTCTTCGGCCCAACGAGGCGTGCGGCGGTACTTGAGGCCACTGCGAGGAAGAGGCCATGCCCCATCCCTGCGACAAAGCGTGCGGCCAGCAGCATCGACAGGCTGGTGGCGAATGCCGCGATCAGGCTACCGGCCGAGAACACCAACACGGTCATCAGCATGACGCGCTTGCGCGACCACCCCGCAGTCAACGCCGTCAGAATCGGTGCCGCGAAGGTCGCGCCCAATGCATACAGGGTGACGGCGGCGCCAGCCTGCTCGACCTTGACGCCAAGGCCCTGGGCCATGACCTCGGTGAGGCCGATGGGAACGAATTCGGCGAGGCCCAGCGCAAAGGCGCTGAGGGTGAATATGTACACGATGAATGGCATATGAGCCTCTTTCGGAATTGGGAAAAAATCGGCCTTTTGCCGTGATTGCCCGGAATCCTAGAGAGGTTGAATTGATACTGGAAATTATTGTTTATGGGTCTATAGATAAATATATTTATACGTCTGTTCAGGCTGGGCACTATGCTGACAGCCCATCAGGCGCCTGATAGTCCCGGGCTTACCCGCCTGGAAAACTCCGAGAGGGCGCCGGCATCGGCGTGGTAGCGCTTCATGAGTCATCTTGATCATTTACGGACATTCATTGAGGCCTACCGGCTGCAATCCTTCTCGCGTGCGGCCGAATCGTTGGGGATGACACAGCCCGGCGCGTCGCTGCACATTCAAGCGCTGGAAGCCTTCGTGGGCAAACCCCTGTTCGTACGGCGAGCCCGTGGTGTCACGCCGACAGAGGCCGCAGACGAATTGGCACGAGCAATTGGGCCGATGCTGGACGGGCTGGAAACACGCCTGGCTTCCTACCGCCTCAGCGGTGAAATTGGCGGGACCGTCCATATCGCCGGCCCCTCCGACTTTATCTATTCAAAGATTACATCGGGGCTGGCGCCTCTAATGGCCCAGGGGTTTCAGATTCGTTTACATACCGGTAACCGGGAGCGCATCTATAGCCTACTCAACAGTTCAACCGTCGATCTGGCCATTACGGCCTCCATGCCGGATGAGCGTTCCCATGGGTTTGCACGGCTGTTGACCGAACGGTTTCTGCTGGTGATGGCCCCCCATCTGGCGAAGGCGCTTGGCAAACAGCCCACCGAACAGGGGTTGGCGAAGCTGCCGCTGATTGCTTTCGACGAAGATCTACCGCTGATTCGGCCGGTGTGGACAGCCCTGTTCCGGTTCGCGCCGACCTTGCAGGCTGCACTCACCATTGCGGATCTGCGTATTATCCAGGACCTGGTTGTGAAGGGGCAGGGATGGAGCGTCCTTCCCGATTACCAGTGTACCGAGGCGCTTGAATCGGGAAGGCTGGTGACTATTACGCCGCTCCAGGACGCCCCGACGAATAATCTGTATCTGGTCTGGAAAAAAGCCTCGATGCGCAATCCGAGCATTGTCCATGTGCGCGATTTCATCCTTGGATTGTTTGCGGATCAGGCCGACTAATTTTACGCGACATCAAATATCCGAACAGCAACACGCATCACGCCAACAAAAAACAAGGATCCGTTCATGACGTTCAATCTCCCCCGCACCGTATTGGCCACCACCCTCGGCCTGGCGCTCGCTTGCGGTTTTACCGCCCCGGCCTGGAGCGCCGAACCCCATAAACAAATCCAGGCCGATGCCGAACAGTACAAGGCTGAAGCCTTGAAGTTGCTGGAGCGTCTGGTGAATATCGATTCGGGTTCCGGCTACGAGCCGGGCCTGACCCAGGTGCGTGATATCGCCGTCGATGAGCTGAAAAAGCTCGGCGCCACCATCGAGCTGGTTCCCGATGCGCACGCCCACAACAGTCATGTACTCGCTACCTTCAAAGGCACCGGCAAGGCAAAAATCCTCTTGATGGCGCATATGGACACCGTGTTCAAGGAAGGCTCGGCGAGCGAGCGGCCGTTTCATATCAAGGACGGCCGCGCCTATGGCCCCGGGGTGATGGATGACAAGGGCGGCATCGTCGCCGGGATCTATGCCCTCAAGGTGCTGAAGAACCAGAACTTCCAGGACTACGCGCAGATCACCTTCCTGCTCGACGCCAGCGAGGAAACCGGCTCGGATATCGCGTCCGAACTGATCCGTAAAACCGCCAAGGCCCACGACGTCACCCTGAACCTGGAACCCGGTCGTCCGGCCGATGGCCTGGTGGTCTGGCGCAAAGGCAGCGCCACCGCGGTGGTCGAGGTCAAGGGCAAGGCCGCGCATGCCGGTGTGGCGCCAGAGCTGGGGCGTAACGCGGCGATGGAGGCGGCCCACCAGATCCTGCAACTGAGCAAGCTGGGCGACGAAGAGAAGAAAACCACCATCAACTTCACCGTGCTCAAGGCCGGGGACCGGGTCAATGTGATTCCGGACGAGGCCATTGCCAAGGCCGATGTGCGGGCGGCCTTGCCGGAGGAGTTCGATCGGATCGAAAAGGACCTGGCCCGGGTTTCGGCCAACAAGCTGATTCCGGAAACCGAGGTCAAGACCAGCTTGCTGCGCGGCCTGCCGCCGATGCCGGAAACCGCCGAGTCGGATGCGCTGGTGACTATTGCCCAGGGGATCTACGGCGAACTGGGCCGCAAACTGACCATCGAGGGCAGCGGCGGGGCGGCGGATGCCAGCCTGTCGGCGGGCGTGGGCACGCCGACGCTGGATGGCTTCGGGATTGTCGGCGGCAATATCCATACCCCCGAGGAGTACGCCGAGGTGGAAAGCGTGTCCCCCCGGATCTATCTGCTGAGTCGGATGATCATGGAACTGGCCAAGCGCTAGGGCCTGGTTGGTTCAGATCTCTTTTGCAGAGCGGGTAACCTGGAATCGCCCCTACCACCGCGTGCAGTTGCAATTCCGTATCAAAAGCATCTCGGCTGCACGCTATTGGGTGTACTATCAAGGTTCTGTCCATCAGATATCAGTTAGCCATGTCCACGCTAAGCGAAGAGAGCCGCCGGATCGTAGCTTCTCTGGCGCACCGCGTCGGCCCTAACGCTGACATTGAAAAAGTCGCCCACGCGATTATTTCGACCTTGCAAGATATGGGCGCTGCCCTCACTGGCATTATCGGCCAGCAAGGGGTTGCCGCGCTCTATCGCCGCAGTCTCCACCTGAGTACCTCCACTCATCCTCGGTTGGCCAGCACCTATGACAGTGTGCAGGGCTCCATGGATCTGACGGCCCTCTCATCCGTACTCGCCGAGCAAAGCGAAACCGATGCGCTGTTTTTCGGTGAAGTGTTGCTGACCACTTACTACGAGTTGCTGACCACACTGATCGGGCCTTCGCTCACCGCGCGTTTGCTGAGTAGCGTGTGGGAACCTTCTTTGAGTGACACCCCTTCGCAGGAAAATTCGCCATGAGCACCAAAGTGACTATCAACCGCCTGGCCACTGGTGTGCCAGGACTGGACGAGGTGCTGGGCGGGGGATTGCCGGAATTTTCGTTCAACATGATCGCCGGCCCGCCAGGCTGTGGCAAAACCACCCTGGCTCACCAGATGATGTTTGCCCTGGCGACCCCCGAGCGCCCGGCGCTGTTCTTTACCGTGCTGGGCGAGCCGCCGCTGAAGATGCTGCGCTATCAGCAGCAATTCGACTTTTTCGACAGCGAAGCGATCAACCAGTCGATTCGTTACGTCAACCTGGCCGATGACACCCTGGCCGGCAATCTGGACGAAGTGCTGCGACGCATCGTCAGCGAGGTCGAGGCGCACTCGCCGGCGCTGGTGTTTGTCGACTCGTTCCGCTCCGTGGTGCTGGCGAGCCAGACCCAGGACAACCCGAACAACAACCTGCCACAGTTCGTTCAGCAACTGGGCATGTTGATGACCACCTGGCAGGCGACGACCTTCCTGATCGGCGAGTACTTCACCGAAACCGATACCAACCCGATTTTCACCGTGGCCGACGGCCTGATCTGGCTGCGCCAGAGCGTCGAGCGCAACTCCATGGTGCGCAAGATGGAAATCATGAAGATGCGCGGCCAGCCTACGCTGCCAGGCCTGCACACCTTCCGCATTGCCAGCTCGGGGATCAAGGTGTTTGCGCCCGCGGCGCTCAACCCGGTGGAAGCGCCGCTGGAGTTCCCGATCAAGCGCTTGAAGATGGGCGTTCCGCAGCTCGACGACATGCTCGGTGGCGGCTTGCCTCGCGGCTATTCCTTGCTGGTCGCCGGGCCCTCGGGTTCGGGCAAGAGCATCCTGGCGGCTGCCTTCCTCGCCGAAGGCGTGCGCAATGGTGAAACCGGTGTGATCGCGGTGTTTGAGCAACGCCCCAATCACTCCCAGAACGCTACCCTTGCCGGACTGATCCAGAGCGGGCAGGTCGGCCTGGTGGACAGTCGCGCTCCCGATCTGTCGATTGATGAAATTGTCCAGTTGCTGCTCAGCGAGATCAACCGGCTGAAAGCCAGCCGTGTGGTCATTGATTCGCTGTCGGGGTTCGAACTGGCACTGGCGCCGACCTTCCGCGAAGACTTTCGCGAGTCGCTGTCGCGCATGGTCACCGCACTGACCAGCGCGGGCGTCAGCGTGCTGATGACCTCGGAGCTGGAAGACCGTTATACCGACCTGCGTTTCAGCCCCTACGGCACGGCGTTTCTCACCGACGCGATCATTGTCCAGCGCTATATCGAAGTGCAGAGCCGCTTGCTGCGTATCATGGCCGTGGTCAAGGTGCGGGCCAGTGCCCACTCCGATGAGTTGCGTCTGTATCGTATCGACGATAACGGTGTGCAGATCGGCGAAATGTTGCCGGATCAGGAAGGTTTGCTGGGGGGACGGCCAACCCGGCAGTCTCCTCAAGTCAACAATGGGTGAGTCAAGGCCATGAGCGAAGCCGATAGCAAGGAGGAGGGCGCGAAGGCGATTGCCGTTCGCGAACTGCTTCTGCTCGGCCAGAAAACCGTTGAGGCGCGCGCTGTCCTGGCGGCCCTGCAAAAAGAGTTGAGCGATGCCAGCAGCCGTCTGATCGACCTCCAGCAGGTCGAGCAACTGATCGAGGCCAACCAGCAATTGGTGCTGGCGATTCTCCTGGCGCAGTCCGATGCGCAAAAGCCCGATCTTGCGCAGGAAGAACAGCGGCTGTACCTGGCGTTGCGCGAAGCCAACGAGCAATTGGTGATCGCCGCCCTCAGCGCACAACATCTGCAAGCCTCGGCCGAACACGCGCTGGAACAGCAACGCAATGTCCTCACCCTGGTGGCCCACGAGCTGCGCAATCCACTGACCCCCATCAGCATGATTGCCGGCCGCCTGGTGCGGGTGCCCAGCGAGGAGCTGCCGCGCATGCAGCAACTGATCGAAGGGCAGGTGCGGCACATGTCTCGATTGGTGGAAGACTTGCTCGACGTTTCACGGGCCAGCACCGGGAAGTTTCGCCTCGATTGCCGCGTGATCGATATGGCGCAGATCCTTCATGAGGCCATCGAGGTCTGCAGTCCGGTGATGGTCGCTCACCACCTGCACTTCAGCAGCGAACTGCCCGCGTACGGGGTGGCGGTGAATGGCGATCCGGTCCGGCTCACGCAGATTCTCGGCAACCTGCTGGGCAACGCGGCCAAATACACACCCGCTGGAGGGGCGGTCAGGCTTTTGGTCTCGACCTCGGCGGACGTAGTGGAGATCAGGGTCCGCGATAACGGCATTGGCATTTCCGCCCAGGCGCTGCCCTTCATCTTTGAACCGTTTGTGCAGGATGTCCACGCGATCGGTTTCAACGGCGCGGGCCTGGGCATCGGCCTGACGGTGGTGCGTGAGCTGGTCGAAGCCCACGGCGGCACCGTGACGGGCAAGAGTGACGGTGATGGCAAAGGCAGCGAGTTTGTCGTGACCTTGCCATTGGTGAAACCTTGCGACATGCAGGCACCGTGTTTCTAGGAAGGCGAAGGGATTCACCGTGGCTTTGCATCAGCCCGCCTGGGTATAACGCTCTATAGGTGGGTGCTCGCGGTGTTCTGCCTGCCAAAGATCGTAGTCTGCTTGAATGCTCAGCCAAAGACGTGCAGTGCTGATCCCTGCGCGCTCCAGCCTTACAGCAAGGTCCGGGCTGATGGGGGCATGGCCATGCAGGATTCTCGAAAGCGTCTCTCGAGCAAAGCCCAGATGGCGAGCAAATTCGGTGATGGTGGTCCCCAGACCGGGTATCACATCATCGAGAAGGATTCCGCCAGGATGAGGTGGGTTGAACATGCCCATGGAAGAACCTCCGTTCAGTGGTAGTCCAAGTAGTTGACCAATTCGACGTCCGCTCCTACGAAACGGAAGATTACACGCCAGTTGGCGGTCACGGTGATTGACCAGAATCCTGACATTTCACCTTTTAGAGCGTGCAGCCTCCAACCGGGAAGGTTGACATCATCTGGCGTCTCTGCGCGGTTCAACGCGAGCAATACGCCAGATAATCGCTTCGCCTGGTCCGCTCTGATGCCGCTGGTTGAGCCACTTTCAAAAAAATCCGAAGGCCTTTATGCCTCCAGCTGACGATCATGGTTTGATTGTGATGTGATACATCACACTCTGCAATGGCCGTGTGTCTGCTCCTTTTGCGAAGACCATATGAGTTCCTTGAGAGGGGACTACCGAGAAATCAATTCAAGCGAACTCATGATCCAGTCGAGCAGGCAGCGTTTCTATCGGATGCGGCTTTGATCCGAGTAGAAATTTCTCTTTTTGAGGTTGGTTAACGGCAGATCGTATGGCTAACGGAGGGGAATGTCGGGTTAGCAGAGGCGAGGGATGCAAGCGATCATCTGGACGTCAGCGCGTAGCTCATCCAACGAACGACTATCAAGGAGCCGGCCAAGCGCTAACATCCAGCCCTACTTGGCAATTGGCCTGGCATCCATTCATCCAACTCAGCTGCCCCCGACTTTCCAATGTTTGACATCCTCGGCAAAAATCATCTGCTTCATTTCGTGGGCGATGCCGTAGGCCAGTGATTCATGGGCGGCAATCACTTTTTCCTCGGCCGACAGGCATTTGAATATATCCAGTTGGGTCGCCGCATCGGCGGTTTCGATCTGGTAGATCTTCACGTAGCGCGCCAGGTCGTTGTCCAGGCTCGACAGGTATTCCCGCAGCCGTTGGTGGTCCACCGAGCTCTGGTTGAAATACCAGTTCATCGGATGGATCAGGAACCGCGAATGGGGCGCGGTGATACGTCGGCCGGCCGCCAGGTACATGATGATGCCCATGGATTCGATGTTGCCGGCATTGATCGCGCACAGCGGCACCGGCAGCGACTTGAGAAAGGTGTACAGGGAGAAACCGAAGTTGGTGCTGCCGCCGGTGGTGGACAGGTTCAGCAACAGTGAACTGGCGCCTTGTTCAATGGCCTCCAGGCAACAGTCGCGAAAACGTTCAGTGGTGCTCTGATCAATCTGGCAATGAAAGTGGACGATGTGCTCGGTCATTGCGGGCCTCCCAGGCTGAACGATTCTGGCATGAACACGGGCTCTATTGAATGGAGTGCAAAAACCGGGCAAAGGTTTCTTCGGCGCTGCGCTCCCCAACAGTTTTCTCTGTTCAAACGTCGCTACGGCGGAACTTCCCTTCATGCCTTATCAATAAAAAGGCCGCTTTCCACCGAAGAGAGGGGAAAGCGGCCTGACCGCATGACTTCACGGTTGGATCAATGATCAGCTACGGCCACCGCCGCCATGCTGACCACCTTTCTTGTTGGCGTCAGGCTTGCCCATGTCCGACGCTTTCTGCCGGTCGTTGGCAACGTTGCCACCCGCTCCCTGGCCGCCTTTCTTGCCGGCCTCAGACGCTTTTTCACGATCGTTTGAATGATTCCCAGGATTTGAATTTCCGGTATTAGCCATGGTTCAGTACCTCTTGGTTAATTGAATGTTACCTGCAATAACAGCAAGCACTTATTGGGATTGCCGGCCTGGGTGAAAAGTTGAATATAATTTTCTGGAAGTGCGACGAACGGTAGTTTGATATTGATTTGATATTGGCGCGGATCGGTTGTTTGGGTGGCTTATTAGTCAACGAAATAAACACGGTAAGTTTATAGCGAATATTTTATAGGCTCGTTTGAGAGTGAAAGTGTTTGAAGCGTCTAACTTTCCTTCCTTTTCTGTTTATAAAATTGATCTGATTCGACTTGTGTCGTACCTGGGCGACGGGCCTCCAGGCGCAGGTGTTTATGTCGACTTGGCGGGCGCCGATCACTGACCAGGTTGGGCACGGCTGGCCCGGGTCTGATTCGGGGGATGGATTAATTATTTCGGCCATCATCTTTACGATCACAATGATGATGGATATCATCAATGCGGCAGGTGCATGAGCGTTTGCCGCAATCCGCGGCAGCGCGTCCAGCGCTTGGGAGTGGGGTGCGTGGGTGCCCCTCGATGTCTGTGTCTGCAAGCTGAGGGTGTGCCAGTGGAATCTGAACGGATGGAGGAACAGTCGCCGTCGGCGCGGCTTTTCCATAAGCGCAAGGTAGTCGGGGTCGCGGGGGGAGGGCTGTTGTCGGTGGCGCTCTGCGCCGGGCTGTTCATGGTCTGGGGCGGTAGCCACACGGCTTCGGCGGGTGCCGCTCCGGCGCTTCCCGAGGTGCTGGTCAGCCAGCCCCTGGTGCAACCGCTGGAGACCCGGCTCGGTTTCCTCGGCCAGTTTTCCGCGGTCGACCGGGTTGAGTTGAGGGCCCAGGTCGGCGGCACGCTCACCGGCATCCACTTCAAGGATGGTGAACTCGTACAGAAAGGCGCGCTGCTGTTCAGTGTCGACCGGGTGCCTTACGAGATCCGCCTGGCCCAGGCCAAATCGCAAGTGCAGCGTTCATCCGCGCGCCTGACCTACGCCAAAAATGAACTCCAGCGTGCTGACGAGCTGGTGCGCAACAACGCAGGTTCGGTGCAGAGCCTGGAACAGCGCAAATCCGAATGGCAGGAGGCCGAGGCTGCGGTGGCCGAGGCGAATGCGCAGGTTCGCGACGCCCAGTTCGACCTCGATCATTGCCAGATTGTCGCGCCGTTTTCGGGCCGGATCAGCAACCACCTGGTCTCGGTCGGCAACCTGATCGCCGGCAGCCGTGCCGCGGGCAGCCCGACCACGTTGCTGGCGACCCTGGTGTCGGTGGACCCGATCTACCTCGATTTCGATATGAGCGAGTCGGACTACCAGCAATACAAACGCTACAAGGCCAACGGCCAGGGCGTCTCGGCGGACAACGTGCAGATCGCCGCCGACGGGGGGCGTGATTACACGACGCCGGGCACCCTGGACTTTATCGACAACGCCTTGAACCGTTCCAGCGGCACCATTCATGCCCGCGCCATCGTCAGGAACGGTGACCGTGGGTTGACCCCGGGGGAGTTTGCCCGGGTCCGGGTGGTCACCTCCGCCAGCGCGCCGACGTTGTTACTGCCTGATGCGGTGGTGCTGCCCGATCAATCCCGTTTCAACGTGCTGACCGTCGACAAGGATGGCCGGGTCGCGCCCAAGGAGGTCAGTGTCGGCGATATGCGCCATGGCCTGCGGGTCATCAAGTCGGGGTTGTCCGCGCAGGATCGGGTCATCGTCGGCGGGCTGCCGTTTGCCGCGCCGGGTGCCCTGGTCAATGCCAAGGACACGACCCTCAAAGCTGACAACGATCCCGCGAAGGAATAGGCCCATATCATGCGTATCGCCCATTTCTTTATCGATCGCCCGCGTTTTGCCGTGGTGGTCAGCTGTTTCCTGACCCTGATCGGCGTCGGCGCGCTGTTTGTCCTGCCGGTGGCGCAGTACCCGGAAATCGTCCCGCCGACGGTACAGGTCATCACCTCCTACCCCGGGGCCTCGGCCGAAACCATTGCGCATACCGTGGCGACACCGTTGGAGCAGCAGATCAACGGCGTCGAGAACATGCTCTACATGAACAGTCAGTCCACCGGTGACGGCAAGCTGACCATCACCGTGACCTTCCGCATCGGCACGGACCTGAACATCGCCCAGAACCTGACCCAGAACCGGGTGCAGAACGCCTTGCCGAGGCTGCCCGAGGACGTCCAGCGCCTGGGCGTGCAGGTGCGCAAGGCCACGCCGAGCATCCTGCTGGCGGTGCACCTCTATTCCGACGACAGCAGCAAGGACACGCTGTACCTGTCCAACTATGCGACGCTGCATATCAAGGATGTGCTGGCCCGGGTGTCGGGCGTCGGCGATGTGCAGTTCCAGGGCGGTCGCGAATACGCCATGCGCATCTGGCTCGACCCGGACAAGGTCTCGGCCCACAACCTCAGTGCCAGCGAGGTATTGGCGGCACTGCGTGCGCAGAACCTGCAAGTCTCCGCCGGGGTGCTCAATCAGCCACCGACCAAAAGCAGCCAGGCCTACCAGATCAATATCGAGGCGCTGGGACGGCTGTCCACCCCGGATGAGTTTGCCCAGATCATTCTCAAGACCGATGCCGCGGGCCGGATTACCCGGATTGCCGATGTCGGTCGGGTCGAGGTCGGGGCGGTGGATTATGGCTCTACGGCCTTTATGGACCGCAGCGATGCCTCCGCCTTGCTGATCTACGCGCAGCCTGGCGCCAATTCGCTGGATGTCGACCATGACGTGCTGGCCAAGATGGAAGACTTGCAGAAGGATTTCCCCGCCGGGGTGGCCTACAAGATCATCTATGACCCGACGATCTTTATCGGCAAGTCGGTGCATGAGGTGATCACCACCATTTTCGAGGCGATCCTGCTGGTGGTGCTGGTGGTCTTCCTGTTCCTGCAGAACTGGCGGGCGACGATCATTCCGGTGGTGGCGATCCCCATCTCGCTGTTCGGCTCGTTTACCGTGCTCTACCTGACCGGGATCTCCCTGAACAACCTGTCGCTGTTCGGCCTGGTGCTGGCGGTGGGGATCGTGGTCGACGACGCGATTGTGGTGGTGGAGAACATCGAGCGCAATATCCACGGCGGCATGTCGCCCCGTGAGGCGGCGCACCACACCATGGATGAAGTGGGCGGCGCGCTGCTGTCGATTGCCCTGACCCTCTGTGCGGTGTTTGTCCCCGCGGCATTCCTGAGCGGTATCTCCGGGCTGTTCTTCAAACAGTTCGCGGTGACGATTGCGGCCTCGACCATTATCTCCTGCATCGTCTCGCTGACCTTGAGCCCGGCGCTGTGTGCCGTGCTGTTCAAACCCGCCAGCGCCCACGGGCCGGAACATCTGTCCTGGGCCGGGCGTCTCCTCGACGCCAGCTTTGGCCGTTTCAACCGGGCCTTTGACAAGCTCTCGTTCGGATATGGCAACCTGACCCGGCGCCTGGCGCGGGTGCTGGGCCTGGTGCTGGCGGTCTATGTCGGCCTGATCGGCCTGACCGGCTTCGAGTTCCATAGCACGCCCACCGGCTTTATTCCCGAGCAGGACCAGGGTTATCTCATCACCATCGTGCAACTGCCGCCCGGTGCCTCCCTGGAGCGCACCGAGGCCGTGGTGCGCCAGGTGATCGATATCGCCCTGGCCACGCCGGGCATCGAACACGCCGCGCCCTTTGTCGGGCTGGATGCGACCACCTCCACCGTGGCCTCCAACGCCGGCACCGTATTCACCGGGCTGCCGTCGTTGTACAGCCACGATATGCCGGGGCTCACCGCGCAATCGGTGCTGGCGGATCTGCGTCGGCGTCTCTCGGTGATCAAGGATGCCTATGTCCTGACCATTCCACCGCCTCCGGTGCAGGGCCTGGGCAGCTCCGGCGGCTTCAAGCTGATGCTCGAGGACCGTGCGGGACTCGGTTCCAAGGCCCTGGCCGAGGCGGCCAACAAGCTGGTGGCGGCGGCCCGGCAGGACCCGACCTTTGTCGGCATGTTCACGTTGTTCAACGCCGGCTCGCCGTCGATCTTCACCAATATCGACCGGGTCAAGGCCGAGAAGGTCGGCCTCAAGCCCACCGACGTGTTCTCCACCTTGCAGGTCTACCTGGGGTCGCAGTACATCAACGACTTCAACTACCTGGGTCGGACCTACCAGGTGGTCGCCCAGGCCGATGCGAATTTCAGGGCCACGCCGGAAGACATCACCCGCCTGAAGGTGCGCAACGATGCTGGCGAGATGGTGCCGATCGGCAGCGTGGCGAGCATCGAGCACAACACCATTGCCTACCGGGTGCCGCGCTTCAACCTCTATCCGGCGGCGGAAGTGCAGGGCGCGGCGGCACCGGGTGTGGCCACCGGCGATGCCCTGCGCAAGATGGAAGAGCTGGCGCAGAAGACCCTGCCGCAAGGCATCGGCTTCGAGTGGACCGAGCTGGCCTACCAGCAACAGCAGCACGGCACGCCGACCCTGTTGGTGTTCGCGGCGGCGGCGCTGTTCTGCTTCCTGGTGCTGGTGGCGCAATACGAAAGCTGGCGCTTGCCGCTGGCGATCATCCTGATCGTGCCGATGTGCATCCTGGCGGCCATCAGCGGGCTGATCGGGCGTGGCATGCCGATCGATATCCTGGCCCAGATCGGCTTTATCGTGCTGATCGGCCTGGCGGCGAAGAACGCGATCCTGATCGTCGAGTTCGCCAAGCAGAAACAGGACGAGGGCGGCACGGCGGTGGAGGCGGCGGTGCATGCCGCGCGGACCCGCCTGCGGCCGATCCTGATGACCTCGCTGGCGTTCATTCTCGGGGTCGCACCACTGACGGTGGCCACCGGCGCGGGCGCCGAGATGCGCCAGTCGCTGGGCACCACCGTGTTCTTCGGCATGCTGGGGGTGACCTGCTTTGGTTTGTTGTTCACCCCAGCGTTCTACATCTTCATCCGCAAATACTTCCATGGGAGACGCTGATGGCTGCCCACACTGCTTTCAATCTGAACGTGCACGGCAAATCGACGCTGTTGGCTGGCGGATTGTTGTTCGGCCTGGGGCTCGCGGGCTGTTCGGTCGGTCCCGACTACCAGGCGCCGCAGATACCGCTCGCGGCCTTCCACAACACCCTGGCCGGCAGTCCCGAAAGCCGCCTGCCGGCGCCCGAGTTGTCGACCTGGTGGTACGGCTTCAAGGACCCGTTGCTGATGGAAATCGTCAATCAGGTGGTGGCCCAGAACCTCGACCTGGAGGCCTCGCTGGCCAGGGTCGATCAGGCCCGGGCGGCGGCCGGTGGTGCCGGTGCCGCGCTGTACCCGACGGTGGATTTCAACGGTTCGGCGACCCGCCAGCGGCAGAGTCTGCAAAGTCCATTGGGCGCCTTGGGCAGCAGCCTGCCAGGTTACGACCGCAACCAGAAGGAACTGGCCGCAGGCCTGTCCGCCAGTTGGGAGGCCGATCTAGCCCAGGGACTGCACCGAGGTGCGGCAGCGGCCCAGGCCGAAGTGCAGGCGGCGGAGGCGACGCACCTGGGTACGCGGATCACCGTGGTGGCCGAGGCGGCCGATGCCTATGTGCAGATCCGCGGCTACCAGGCCCGGCTGGCGGTCGCCACCGACCAGATCAGTACCGATGAGCAACTGCTGGAACTGGTCAACGTTCGCCGGCGGGTCGGGGACGTGGACGAGCGCGATGTCGCCCAGGCCGAGGCCTTGCTCAAACAGGCCCGTTCGACCGTGCCGCTGCTGCGCATTGCCCTGGAGGCGCAGCTCAATCGTCTCGATGTGCTGATGGGCAAGCAGCCGGGCAGCTCGGCGCAGATGCTGGCCAAGGCCACGGCGATCCCGGGGTTGCCGGCGGTCAAGGACAGCCTGGCGACGGCCGATGTATTGCGTCGGCGCCCGGATATCATGGCGGCTGAGCGGCGCCTGGCGGCTTCGAACGAGCGTATCGGTGAAGCCATCGCGCAGTACTACCCCAGCGTCTCGTTGTCCGGCGCGCTCGGGTTTGACAGCGGCACCGGCAACGGCCTGTTCACCCAGCGCTCGTTCCAGCCCTCGATCACCGGGCTGGTGCGTTGGCGCCTGTTCGACTTCGGCAAGATCGACGCCGAAGTGGCCCAGGCCAAGGGCGCCAACCGCGAAGCCCTGGCGCTCTACCGCCAGGCGGTGTTGAAGGCTGCCGAAGATGTCGAGAACGCGCTGGTCTCGTTGTCGCAGACCGAGCAGCGAAGGGAAGAACTGGCCGGGGAGGTGAGTGCCCTGACCCGTGCCCGTGATCTCTCGGAGATCGCCTACAAGGCCGGTGCCACGCCGCTGACCGATGTGCTGGACGCCAACCGCGAGTTGCTGGTGGCCCGCGATAGCCTCAACGGTACCCAGGCTGATTCGGCCCGGGCGGCGGTGACCTTGTTCCGGGCGATTGGCGGGGGCTGGGACAGTTCCAGCGTGGTGGCCGCCGGCAAACCGCAATAGCCGGCGAGGCTGGCTGAACCGTCGATCAGCGATCGGCGGTTTCGCCGCACCACTGGTTGATCACCGAGGTCATGATCTTGTCCGCGAGGACCGGATCGTGGGTGGCCTTGGCGATCAGCATGGCCCCGGTAATCGACGCCAGCACCTGCATGGCGCGTTCTTCCGAGAGGTTACCGGCGTCACCGTCCTGCTTGCTCATCAGGGTTTTCAGCAAGCGTTCCACACCCAGGCTAAAGGCCTCGCTGGCCGCGCCGCCAACCCGCGACACATCCGCCGCCAGGGTCGGGATCGGGCAGGCCGCCTGTTTCTCCTGGCAGTGCTTGGGTGTGACATAGGACCTGACGATATCTTCAGTGGTCTGCGCGGTCGTCCAGAAGTCCTGGTATTCCTCGAAGATCCGGCTCACCGCCGCCGCGACAAACTCGTCCTTGCCATTGGGGAACTGCCGATAAAAGCTGCCGTGGGTCAGCCCGGCGGACTTGGCCAGCTCGCCAATCCCGATACCGTCGATGCCGTGTTCCCGATACAGCCTGGAGGCGGCCGAGAGGATTTTCTCCTTGTTCAGGCTGCTTTGTTCCTTGGTGACTTTCATGCTGGCCTCTTGCGACATTCAGCGCTGCGCCACACGCCCGGGTTGATAACCCCGGGGTGCACTCGGCAGCGGTTGACGATAGCGGATCGTCGGGTTTAATGATTGTAGTCGTAATCTTTGAGGCTGGATATCGCCCGGAGTTCATTACGCCGACAGAAGGAGGGCGCTTTCAGCTCAATCGACAAAGATGATCTTCGACACCAGGTCCGCGCTGTTCTTGGCTTGCATCTTTTTCATCAGGCGGGCGCGGTGGACTTCCACGGTGCGGTGGGAGATCGCCAGCTTCCTGGCTACCTCCTTGCAGGTCAGGCCGTTGACGATGTGCATCGACACTTCCCGTTCCCGTGGCGTGAGGTCCACCGTGGCGTGATGGGCCCGATCCAGGCGCTCGAAGTGCCAGACCATCAGCTTGAACGGATCGTCCGGGGTCAGGGTATAGCCCTGGGACCTGGCCCAGAACACCTCGCCGTTCTTGTGCTGCATAAAACGTTCGTCGGCGTAGGAGCCGCTCTTGCTGCGGCGCAACCAGCTGCGGCTGCGATTGCCGATGGTCTTGTAGTCCGCCTGGGACGGGTAGATCAGCAGGGTCAATTGTCCCAGCAGCTCTTCGCGCGGGTAGCCGAACAATTCCAGGAAGGCCTCGTTGCAATCGAGCATCAGGCGATTGCCGGTGATCAATTGCGCGGCGGGCGAGACCATGAATGCCAGGCGCTGAAGGTCTTTCAGTTCTTGCGTGAAGACGGTCATTGGCATCCTGCCTCAAGGTGAGTCCGATACTGGCGATTCCAGGTCCGGGGGCGCTACGTACCCAGGTACGTAATTGTACTAACTGGCGGGCGATACCGGCGGTGCGCCATTGTAAGCAATGCCTGATCCATGCCAAGAAGAAAATCACCATGATTCATGATTGTGTCTCCATTGTTGCGGCCGGCCACTCGCGTTTTGGCCGTCTTGACGGTTCCACCCTGGAAGATCTGATCGTTCAAGTGACCCGCCAGGCGCTGACGGACGCCGAGATCTCGGCTTCGGAGATCGATGCGTTGTTCCTCGGGCATTTCAATTCGGGCATGGTCCCGGATGGTTTCGCCAGTTCGTTGCTGTTGCAAGCCGACCCGGGGCTGCGCTTCAAACCCGCCACCCGCTGTGAAAACGCCTGTGCTTCCGGTTCGGCGGCGATCCAGGCGGGAATCAACGCGATTCTCTCCGGCTCCGCCGAACTGGTGCTGGTGGTGGGCGCGGAGAAGATGACCGCCAACTCCACGGCCGAGGTCACCCGGGCCCTGGCCGGTGCCGGGTACCAGAACGATATCGAGGAGGCGGGCCTGAGTTTTCCGCAACTGTTCGGCCTTGCCGCGCAGCAGTACCGCCAGCGTTACCACTGCCCCATGGCGTCCATGGCGGCCATCGCTTCGAAGAACCACGCCAATGCCATGGCCAATCCCCTGGCGCAGATGCACCGGGTGATGGATTTCGAACACTGCAACAATGTCTCCCAGAGCAATCCCTATGTCGCGCCGTCGCTGCGTCTGACCGACTGTTCGCTGATCAGCGACGGCGCGGCGGCCATTGTACTGGCCTCGTCCAGGCGCGCGCGGCAGTTCCGCCGCGAGGTGCAGATCCGCTCGACCGCCCAGGTCAATGACCTGTTGCCGATCGCACGCCGTGACATCCTCGCCTTCGAAGGGCCGCAGCGGGCGATCCACTCGGCCTTGCGCGGTGCCTGCGTGACCCTCGGCGACCTCGGTTTTGCCGAAGTCCATGACTGTTTCACCATCGCCGAACTGTTGATCTACGAAGCCATGGGCCTGGCGCCCCGGGGCGAAGGGCATCGGGCCCTGGATGACGGCACTGTGCGGGCGGGCGGACGGCTGCCGGTGAACCTGTCCGGCGGACTCAAGGCCAAGGGACACCCGGTGGGCGCGACCGGGGTCTCGATGCATGCCCTGGCATTTCGGCAACTGACCGGCGAACCGATTGGCCTCGCGGCGCAGAATCCCGAGTTCGGTCTGGTATTCAATATGGGCGGTATGGCGGTCGCCAACTACGCTTCGGTTCTTCAGGCACGCAGGAGCTGAGCATGAATATCGCCAACTGGCTGGAAGACACCGCCATGCGTTGTCCGGAGCAACCCGCCTTGTTCGAGGGGCTGAGGCAAGTCGCCAACTATGGGACCTTTGTGGCCCTGGTCCGGCACCGGGCCGCGTATCTGGTCAACGAGCACGGGATCGTCCCTGGTGATCGTGTCGCCCTGTTCATGCTGAACTGCTGTGAATACCTCGAGCTGCTCTACGCCATCTGGTGGGTCGGCGCCGTGGCAGTGCCGATCAACTGCAAGCTGCACCCCGTCGAGGTCAGCTGGATCGTCGAGAACGCCCAGGCCCGGCTGATTTTCACTGACGGTGGCGAGGTGTTCGCGCCCGATATCCCGCTGCCGGGTTGCCGAGAGCTGGATCGGGAAGACATGGGCGAGTTCGAGCCGGTGGCTTCGACGGCGCTGGATACCCCTTGTCTGCGTCATGCCGATGACCTGGCCTGGTTGTTCTACACCTCGGGCACCACCGGTCGATCCAAGGGCGTGATGCTGAGCCATGGCAACCTGATGGCCATGTCGCTGTGCTATCCGCTGGATGTGGACCCGGTCAGTGCCGAGGATGCCGTGGTCTATGCGGCACCGATGTCCCATGGTGCCGGTCTCTACAACTTTATCCACGTGCGCCGTGGCGCGCGCCATGTGGTCCCTGAGTCCCGTGGCTTCAGGGCCGACGAGCTGTTCGGCCTGGCGAACTGGCTGGGCAATGTCAGTTTGTTCACGGCGCCCACCATGCTCAAGCGCATGGTCGAGCAGGCCCGCCGTCAAGGCTATAGCGGGGAGGGCATCAAGACGATTGTCTATGGTGGCGCTCCCATGTACCACGCGGACCTGAAGGAGGCCCTCATTACTTTCGGGCCACGACTGGTGCAGATCTATGGCCAGGGCGAGAGCCCGATGACCATCAGTGCCTTGTCCCGCCAGGTGATCGCCGATCGCAAGCACCCCGAATGGGCGACGCTGACCGCGTCCGTGGGCCGCGCCCAGTCCTGTGTGGAAATACGCATCCTCGATCCCGGACACCAGCCGCTGCCGGTTGGCCAGATGGGCGAAATCGCTGTGCGCGGGCCCACCGTCATGCAAGGTTACTGGCGCAACGAGGCCGCAACGCGCCAGACCCTGGTGGAAGGCTGGCTGCTGACCGGTGACGTGGGCTTTGTCGACGAGGCCGGTTACCTGACGCTCACCGACCGCTCCAAGGATGTGATCATTTCCGGCGGCAGCAACATCTATCCCCGGGAAGTCGAGGAAGTGCTGGCACAGCACCCGGGGGTCTTTGAAGTCTGTGTGGTCGGCGAAACGGATGCACACTGGGGTGAATCGGTGGTAGCGTTCGTCGTCGCGCGCATGGCCGGGACCCTCGACGAGTCGTCCCTCAATGCCTGGTTCATCGAGCGCATGGCCTCGTTCAAGAAACCGAAGAAATACGTGTTTCGCAGCGATCTGCCGAGAAACAGCTATGGCAAGGTCCTCAAGACCGAACTGCGCCTGTGGTTAAAGCACAGCGCCAATGACACCCTCGTTCCCTGAACAACCCTTTTACGGATAGCCATCAGACAGGAGTCCCTTCCATGGGAATGCAACACACAGACCCGGCCCGGCAACGGCGCCGGGCGTTTATCGGTGCGACCTCGGGCCACCTGATCGAGTGGTACGACTACGGCGTCTATGGCTTTCTCGCCGTTTATATCGGCAAGTCGTTCTTCGTCTCCGACGACCCCACCACCAGCCTGCTCGCCAGTTTCGCCGCCTTTGCCCTGAGCTTTTTCATCCGGCCGTTGGGCGGGCTGTTCTTCGGTCCGCTGGCGGACAAGATCGGCCGGCGCAAGACCCTGATCACCGTGCTGGTGATGATGGCCGGCTCAACCTGCCTGCTGGGGCTGTTGCCGACCTATGCCACGTTGGGAATCGCCGCGCCGATCCTGCTGGTGCTGATTCGTTGTGTGCAGGGTTTTTCCGCCGGCGGCGAGATCGGCACCATCACCAGTTTTATTTCCGAGTACGCGGGGCCTGGACGGCGTGGCTTTGCCACCTGCTGGCTGATGGTCACGGCGGTGCTCGGCCTGTTGCTGGGTGGTGCGGTGGCCAACGGCATGACCTGGACCTTGGGGGCCCAGACGATGCTGGACTGGGGCTGGCGCATTCCCTTTCTGCTGGCGGCGCCCCTGGGCCTGATCTCGATGTACATCCGCCTGAAACTGGAAGACAGCCCCGAGTTCCTGGCCTTGCTCCGGGCCGGGCAGACCTCGAAGGCGCCGCTGCGGGAAGTCTGGCAGTGGAAGCGGGCGATTGCCCTGGTGTTTTTTATCATCACCCTGCACAGCTCGATCTTCTACCTGGTGCTGACCTTTGCCTCGACCTACATGTCGAGCATTCTCAAATTCGACGCCGGCACAACCCTGTTCTATGTCTTCACAGCCAGCTTCTCGGCGGCCTTTGTCATGCCGTTCGGCGGGGCGTTCACCGATCGCTATGGGCGCAAGCCGTTCCTGCTGGTGGTGGGAACCCTGGCGACCCTGGCGATGTACTGGATGTTCAAGTCGGCACCGACGGCAACGGCCGCCTCGTTTTTCTGGCCGCTGATGGCGGTGGCAATCCTGTTCGGGCTCTATGCCTCGTCGACCTACGCGCTGATGAGCGAGCTGCTGCCCACGCGTATCCGCTCCACCGGCATCGCCGTGGCGTACAACATCCCGGTGGCGGTATTCGGTGGTAGCGCGCCGCTGATTTCCACCTGGCTGATCAAGCTGACCGGGGACATTACTTCGCCCTGGTACTTCTACGTCGGCACGGGAGTGGTATCGCTGATTGCGCTGCTGCTGTTGCGCCAGGGGGATTTTGTCGCCAGCACCGATGTGGCCCAGACCCGCAAGGTGGTTCCGAGCGCCGCTGCACCGATGCCGGCCAGTTAATGAAATCTTGAGAACGCCACAACCTTGTAGGAGCAGGGCTTGCCCGCGAAGGCGTACTTGAGGCCGCCAAAAGCTTCGCGGGCAAGCCCTGCTCCTGCAGGACCGTGTTCAGCCTTGATTGGACACCGCCTCCCGGGGCGCCAGAATCAGGTCCCGGGCGGAATAGAAGCCCTGGATCAAGCGATTCTTGGCCCGGTACTCGCACAGCACGAGCAGGGTATCCGGGAGATGGGTGGCCGTTGAGCCGTGCTTGACCACCATTATCTTGCCGCCCGAGCGCAGGCGTACATGTGAACCAGGTTCGAATGTGCCCATCATCAGTGACCTCACGAGGTTACAAGGTTTTTTGTGTCTGCTCCGTCCAGCCGCCGCCGAGTGCCTTGTACAGATTGACCTCGGCGGTCAGTTGCGACAGCCGATCGGTGATCAGGCTCTGCTGGGCGCTGAACAGCGAGCGCTGGGCATCGAGAAAGGTCAGGCTGTTGTCGACGCCGATGCGATAGCGGCGTTCCGCCAGGCGGTAATATTCCTGGTTGGCCTGCACCAGATCGTTCTGCGCCTTCAGTTGATTCTTGTAGGTCTGGCGTGCCGCCAGGCCATCGGAAACTTCCTGGAAGGCGGTCTGGATCGATTTCTCGTACTGCGAGACGCGGATATCTTTCTGGATCTTCGAGTAATCCAGGCTCGCCCGCAGGCTGCCGGCGTTGAAAATCGGGATATTGATCTGCGGTTGGAACAGCCAGCTTCCCGCGCCGCCCTTGAACAGCCCGGACAGTTCATTGCTGGAAGTACCCGCGTTGGCGGTCAGGGTGATGCTCGGGAAAAACGCCGCGCGGGCCGCCCCGATACTGGCATTGGCCGACTGCAACTGATATTCGGCCTGGAGAATGTCCGGGCGCCGTTGCAGCAGGTCCGAAGGCAGGCCGGCCGGTACTTCGGCGAGCCAGTCGGAGGCCAATGGGCGGCTGGACGGGGTGTCCGCGACCGCGGTGCCCACCAGCAAGGTCAGGCTGTTGAGGTCCTGGGCGACCTGGCGCTGAAAGGTCGCGAGGCTGGTCCTGGCGCTTTCAACCGAGGTGCGCGACTGCGCCAGGGCCAGGGACGAGGCGGTGCCGACTTGCTGGCTGCGTTCGGTCAGGCGCAGGCTCTTCTCGTAGGAGCTGAGCGTGTCCTGGGTCAGGGCCAGCAGCTCCTGGTCGGCGCGCCAGGTCAGGTAGGCGTTGGCGACACTCGCCACCAGGCTCAACTGGGTGCTGCGGCGCGCTTCTTCGCTGGACAGATAGGTCAGCGAGGCCTGTTCACTGAGGCTGCGGATGCGCCCGAACAGGTCCAGCTCGTAGGAACTGATCCCCAGGGTCGCCGAGTAGGTGCCACTGGTCACCGCGCTGCCGGTTTGTGTGATGCTGGCCGGCTGGCGCTGGCGGGTGCCGGTGCCGTTGGCACTGATGGCCGGGAACAGGTCGGCGCGCTGGATCTGGTATTGCGCCTGGTAGGCCTGGACATTGAGGGCCGCCACACGCAGGTCGCGATTGTTGAGCACCGCGCTTTCGATCAGTTGTTGCAGCGTCGGGTCACGGAACAGCTCGCGCCAGCCCATGTCCGCGGCCATCGTTCCGGCGAGGGCCGGGGCGTAGGCGGGCGTCTGCGGGTATTGCGCGGCGACCGGCGCGGCGGGGCGCTGGTAGTCGGGGATCAGCGAGCAGCCGCTCAGGGCAAAGGCCATGGCCACCCAGGGGCTCAGGGATTTGTTCATTATGCTCCTATCATCCACTTGGCCAACCCATGTCGCCCGCTGACACCCAGCTTGGCCGCGGAACGCTTGAGGTAGGTTTCGATGGAACTGTTCTTGACGCAGAGTTTTTCTGCGATCTCAGGTACGGTGCCGCCGGCCAGCAGCCCCAGGCAGACCTCTTTTTCCCGCACCGAGAGGGTGACCTCGCAAGCACTCAGACGCTCGTTGAACTCGCGCTGCAGTTGCGTCTGTTCCAGGGCAACCAGGTTGCGTGGGGTAGACCCACCCGGGCTTTTTGCACTGGATTGGCGATGGGCACGGGCATGTCGCTCCGTGAGGGGCAACAAGGTCTCGGAGAGGTATTTCAGAAAGGACAGCTCTTGCAGGGTGAAATCGCGATCCACCCGTGGGCGGTGCAGCGAGATCACACAGCAGCGATTGGCCTTGCGTGAAATCAGGCTGCACTGATGGGACGTGCCGAGGCAGTTATTGTCCTTCTCGTTTTTCATCCGTGCATTCAGGTGGATCAGCAGTGCGTCTTCCACTTCCAGCACGCGCTTGACCAGGGGATGGTCGTTGCGGTGCTTGGCATTGGTCGGGCAAACCGCCTGCATCTGCGGGCTCAACTCAACACCGGCATGCCCCAGCAGTTGAACATCGACCACCGCCGATTGGCTGTCGTCGACGGTCCATTCGCTGAGCTCGATCCGACTGACCGCCACCGAGGCGTTGATCAGTTGGTGCATGTTGCTCAGGAATTTATCGTCGCCGACACTGGAAACCAGTTTCCCCAGTTCCAGGTACAGGTGGGCCTTCACTACATCTTTATCTTTGGCATTCGTCTGTTGGTTCATATGCTGATCCTGCATATCAGAAGTAGCTTGCAATTCTGTCCTCGGGGGGGACGAAGTCCGTCCGCCCCCCCGCGACGCTCAAACCATTTCTTGCCTTGATACCTGGAAGTTCAGGCATCACCCGTGAATCCCTTCACAAAAAACGATTCAGTCAGTAGTGATAATTAAGCTCAGTTGAGTAGGAAAAGTCTGTAGTGGAAAACAGGGACATCCTACGCCGCCAAGCCGGCGCTGTTTAGCTGAGGCTGACATTTTTGAGAATGAAACGCGCTTCTCCATCTGCTTCATGACTGGGCACCCGCCTGCAACGCCTGGGCGATCGCCTGGCCCAGCGCGCTGACATAAGGGGCCTTGACCAGCGTGTCGTGGGTCCCGGGCAGCGCCGTGAGGCTGACCGAGTCCCCGAGCAAGGCGCCCCAGCCCAGCAGAGGGTCACTGCGTTCCTGTCCGCTGGCGGTAAACAGCGCCACCTTGAGCGGAGCGGGCGGGCTGACATAGGCACCGATGGCCAGGCGTGTCGCATAGGCCACCGCCAGATAGCCGCGCAGCAAGCTGGCATCGACATCCCGGGGCAGTTCCTCCGGCAGCAGTTGGTGCTCCATGCACAGCCTCAGCATCGCCTCAATGGCATTTTCCTGCGCCAGTCCGGTCAGTTGCCGCTGCACGTCGGGATCGACCTGCTCGGGCAGCCAGTCCATCAGGAACTGCCCTTCACTCAAGGACTCCGGCGCCTCCTGATCAGGGCGGGCCGAGGCATCGATGATGCCGAGGAACTCCAACTGCTCGCCGCCGGCTTGCAGCTGACGGGCCATTTCATAGGCGATCAGGCCACCGGCCGACCAGCCGGCGATCCGGTAAGGCCCTTGCGGCTGGACCTGGCGAACTGCCGCGAGGTAACGCGCGGCCATGGCCGGCACCTCGAACAAGGGTGTTTCGCCGGCGACCAGGCCACTGGCGGCCAGGCCGTAGAGCGGCACCTGTGGGTCGAGCACCGGGGCCAGGTCGCGGACATATTGCACTTCGCCGCCCAGGGGGTGGACCAGGAACAGCGGCCGTTGCGAGCCCGTGCGGCGGACCGGCACCAGGTTGCTGTGCTGGCCGGGGCGGGCCTGGCCGTCCAGGGTCCGGGCGAAACCGGCGATGGTCGGTTCGACGAACAGATCGCGTACGGCGATCGGCTTGCCGAGGACCTTGCGCAAGCGCGAGGCCATCTGCACCGCCATCAGCGAAATACCGCCGAGGCTGAAGAAGTCGTCATGCCGGCTGACCTGTTCCAGCTTGAACAAGTCCTTCCAGAGATTGGCGATGGCGATTTCGGTGTCGCCCTGGGGCGCTTCGTAAGGCAGTGCCTCGGCCGGCTGTTCTTCAACGGCGGCGGGGACCGCCACGGCATGGACCGAGCGTGGCAGCGCCGGGGTGTTCTCCAGCACCTGGCCGATGGTCTGCTGCGCGCCGGCCACCAGGTTTTCCAGGACCTTGGCAAACAGTTCGGCGATGGCTTCCACCGTCGCGGTGTCGAACAGGTCGCTGGCGTATTGCAGGCTGCCGCCGATGTGTTCGGCGGTGTCCACCAGCGACAGCGACAGGTCGAACTGGGTGGTGCGGTGCGCACTGTCCAGGGACTCGACTTGCAGGCCGGGCAGTTGCAGCGGCGCCGGCGGGGTGTTGTCCAGGCTCAGCATCACCTGGAACAACGGGCTGTGGCTCATGCTGCGGGTCGGCTGCAAGGCACTGACCACCTGCTCGAACGGCAGGTCCTGATGGCTATAGGCCGACAGTGTCTGGTCCTTGATCCGCCCGAGCAGCTCGGCGACCCGGGTGTCACGGTCGCTGGCGATGCGCAACGCCAGGGTGTTGGCGAAGAAGCCGATCAACGGTTCCAGCTCCGGACGTTGACGGTTGGCCACCGGGGTACCGACCACCACGTCGTTCTGGCCGCTCAGATGACTCATCAGCACCGACCAGCCGGCCAGCAGGACCATGAACAGCGTGCTGCCCTGGGCCTGGCTGAAGGCGCGCAGGTCGGCGCTCAAGGCCGGCGAGAAGGCGCAGTTGACGATCCCACCGGCATAACTCTGGATGGCCGGACGCGGACGATCCAGTGGCAGGTTCAGCAGGCTCGGCGCACCTTCCAGGTGCTGGCGCCAGAAGTCGACCTGGGCTTGCAGCGCCGGGCCGTCGAGGGACTGGCGCTGCCAGGCGGCGTAGTCCACGTATTGCAGGGCCAGGGCCGGCAACGGGTCCTTGTGGCCCTGGCTGAACGCGGTGTACAGCACGCTCACCTCATGGGCCAGGACACTGTTGGACCAGCCGTCGGAGACGATGTGATGCAGGGTGATCAGCAGCACGTGCTCTTCGTCGGCCATTTGCAGCAGCAAACCACGCAGCAGGGGCCCCTGGTTCAGGTCGAACAACTGTGTCGCACTGTCCTGGCCGAGGCGGGCCAGGGTCGCGGCGCGTTCATCGCTCGGCAATCCGCGCAGGTCCTCTTGTGCCAGCGGGAAGCGGGTATCGGCCGGAGCGATTTTCTGCAGCGGTTCGCCGTCCACCAGTTCAAAGCGGGTGCGCAGGGTTTCGTGGCGCGCCACCAGGCGATCCAGGGTGGCGTGCAAGGCGGCCTTGTCCAGCGTGCCGGTCAGGCGCAAGGCCATTGGCAGGTGGTAGGCGGCGCCGGCGGCGTGATCCAGGTGATCGAGGAACCACAGGCGTTGCTGGGAGAACGACAGCGGCAGGCGACCCGAGCGGTTGGCCAGGGGAATCGATTGCGCTTCGCTCGGCGCCGAGGCGTTGACCAGTGAAGCCAGGCCCCGCACGGTCGGTGCATCGAACAGTTCGCGCAGGGTGATCCGCGCGCCGAGCTTGCGCCGCAGTCGCGAGAGCAACTGCACGGCCAGCAGCGAATGGCCGCCGAGTTCGAGGAAACCGTCGTTGCGGCCGACCTGGTCCAGGTGCAGCAAACCTTTCCAGATCTCGGCGATGGCCACTTCGGTATCGCCTTGCGGCGCCTCGTAGGCCTTGCTGGCCAGGGCGTCCTGACCCGGTGCGGGCAGGGCGCGGCGGTCGAGCTTGCCGTTGGCGGTCAGCGGCAGGGCGTCCAGATGGACGAAGGCGCTTGGCACCATGTACTCGGGCAGATGCTTGAGCAACTCGCTGCGCAGGTGTTCGGCCGGCACCGGCTCGCCACAGACATAGGCGACCAGGCGCTGGTTCTCCGAATCGCCCTGGCTGTCGTCGCGGGCGATGACTACCGCTTCGCGGATGCCCGGAACGGCCAGCAGGGCGTTTTCGATTTCACCCAGTTCGATACGGAAACCGCGGATCTTCACCTGGAAGTCGTTGCGGCCCATGTACTCCAGGGTGCCGTCGGCCAGCCAGCGGCCAAGGTCGCCGGTTTTGTAGAGGCGGGCATTCGGTACGTCGGAGAAACGGTCGGCGATAAAACGTTCCGCGCTCAGTTCGTCGCGATTGAGGTAACCACGGGCGACACCGACGCCGCCGATATGGATTTCCCCGGCCACGCCCAGCGGCGCGGGCCCGCCACGGGCATCCAGGACATGCACCTGGACGTTGGCAATCGGCCGGCCGATGCTCGGTTTTTCGCCGAGGTCACGGATCAGGTCGATGGTGGCGTCCACCGTGCATTCGGTCGGGCCGTACATGTTGTAGAAGCGGATGGTCGGGCAGTTGCGCAGCTTCTCCCAGGTACTGGCATTGATCGCTTCGCCACCCAGCAGCACGCTGATCGGCTGGTAGCTGCTGCGTTCCAGCAGGCCGGCGGAAAGCAGGGTATCGAGCTGCGACGGCGTCGAGTCGAAGGCATGCACCTGATGGGCTTCGAGGAAGTCCAGCAACTCGCTGCCGCTGGCGCGGATCAGTTGCGGGATGATCACCAGCTTGTGGCCGGAGAACAGCTGCGAGATGCCCTTGATCGACATGTCGAAGAAGAAACCGGCGTTAAGGGCCACGGTAGCCGGCGTCGGGCAATGCTGGTGGGTGGTGCGGGTCAGTACGTTCCAGAAGTTGAACACCGAACGGTGCTCGACCATCACGCCCTTGGACTGGCCGGTGGAGCCGGAGGTGTAGATGACATAGGCCAGGTTTTCCGGCGTCAGGCCCGCAACCGTTGGGTTGGCGTCGAAAGCCTCATCGTCTGCGGCACGCAGGGATTCGGCGGTGTCGAGCAGCAACAGCGGCGTGTCGCCGGCCGGTAGGGTGAGCGCCGTCTGGGTCAGCAGGGCGCGCGGTTGGCTGTCTTGCAGCATAAAGGCCATGCGATCGGCAGGGTGCGCCGGATCAATCGGCACATAGGCCGCACCGGCCTTGAGTACACCCAGCAGGCCGACAATCATGTCCAGGCTGCGTTCGGCGCAGATGGCCACGCGTTCGTCCGGCTGTACGCCGAGGGCCAGCAGTTGCCGGGCCAGATGGTTGGCGCGGCGGTTGAGCTGGCGATAGCTCAGTTGCCGGTCTTCGCAGACTAGGGCCACGGCGTCGGGATTGGCACGCACCTGGGTTTCGAACAGGGCATGGATTGGCTCCGCCGGGGCGAAGGGAGTGGTCGTGGCGTTGAAGTCGTTGAGCAGCAGTTGCCGCTCGTCTTCAGGCAGCACTTCGAGGCTGGCTGCCAGGCGTGCGGGTTCCTGTTCAAGGGCCTCGACCAGTTGGGCAACGGCCTGATTCAGATAGGTGGCGATGCGCTGCGGGTCGATGCCGCTGATCGATTGCGCGGTCAGGGAGAATCCACTGCCGACGTTCGCCACGGCAATTTCGATCGGGTAGTTGGTCCGGGTTTCCGAGGCGACGAAATGGATGCCTTCCTGGTCGTCCATGTCCTCGAAGCTTTCCCCCGAGGCATTGACCAGGTCGCCGTGACGGCAGTTGAGGATCACCGTGAACAACGGCAGCGACGCATCCACCGCGCTGCAACGTTGGGCCAGGGCCAGGGGCGCCTGCTCGTGGGTCAGCAGCTCACTGAGTTGCTGGTAGGCGCTCTGGACGATATCGCGCACGCTGCTTTGTTGCAGGCGAATGCGCATCGGCAGGGTATTGATAAACATCCCCAACGCATGGTCGGCGCCGGCCGTGCCCTGGGAACGCCCCGACAGCACGGTACCGAAGATCCCGTCGTCGCGTCCGCTGGTCGCGGCGACCACCAGGCCCCAGGCCGCATGGAACAGCACCGAAGTCGGTACGCCCTGGGCCCGCGCGGTGTGATGCACCCGTGCGGCGAGGTCATCGCTCAAGTGCTGCACCGAACGCAGGATCTCGGCGCCGCCGCCGCGCACATCCAGCACGCCGTAGGGCGCGGTGGTGGCGTCGACATCCGCCAGCAACTGGCGGAAGTAGGCCTCATGTTCGGCCTGGGAAACGTTGGCGGCCTGGGCGATAAAGTTGCGATACGGCTGGGACGCCGGCAGGTCGTCGGCCTGGCCGGCCATCACCGCCTGGATCTCCCGGGTGATCAGGCGCAGGGTGACGTTGTCGCTGATCAGGTGGTGGTCGAGCAATGCCAGCAGCCACTGTTCGCGCTCGGCATCGTAGGTGATGTAGGCCGCGATCAGCGGTGCCTGTTGCAGGTCCAGGCGCAGATGATAGGTGTCGGTGCGCTCGCGCAACATCTGCTGGGCGTCTTCACCGGGTGGGGTGACCAGGTTGATGACCGGCAGCTGTGCCTGGCGATGGACCACCTGCACCGGTTGCGGCAGGCCTTGCCAGCGCAGGGCGGTGCGCAGGATGTCATGGCGGTTGATCACCACCTGCACCGCGCTGAGGAAGTCATCGAGCAAGCTGCGGGTGTTGAAGATCACCACGGTGCGCATCAGGTAGGCATCGCCTTCGGACTGCAGCAGGTGGTGGAACAGAATGCCTTCCTGCAAGGACGACAGCGGGTAGATGTCCTGCACGTTGGCCGCGCCGCCCGGAACATCGGCGACGATCTGCTCGATCTCCTGCTGGCTCAGTGTCACCAGCGGCAGCATTTCCGGGGTCAACGCCGTGCAATCGGCCGGGATCAGGTTGGCCGGGACCACCCGCTCGGCACTGCCGCCGCCGGCGAGGACGGTGGCCATGGCTTGCAGGGTCGGCGCCGAGAATACCGTGCGCACATCCAGCAGCAGGCCGGCCTGGCGCAGGCGTTCGATCAGGCTGATGACCAGGAAGGAGTGACCGCCGAGTTCGAAGAAGTGGTCCTGGCGACCGACCCGTTCAACCCCGAGCAATTCCTGCCAGGCACCGGCCAGGGTGGTTTCGATCGCCCCCAGCGGTGCTTCGTAGTGACGGCTGACGGCGGCGGACAGGTCCGGGGCCGGCAGGGCTGCGCGGTCGAGCTTGCCGTTGGTGGTCAGCGGCCAGGCTTCGAGGGTCACGAAGGCGCTTGGCAGCATATGTTCGGCCAGCACGCTGGCCAGTTGGCCGCGCAGGGCCGAGGACTCGGGAGCGCTGCCGTCTTCGGCGATCAGGTAGGCCACCAGGCGTTTGTCGCCGGGTTGGTCCTCACGGACGATCACCAGGGCTTCGCGGACTTCGGCACAGGCCAGCAGTTGCGCCTCGATTTCACCCAGTTCGATACGGAAACCGCGGATCTTGATCTGCGAGTCGTTGCGGCCGACGTAGACCACGCCGCCATCGGTGCGGTAGCGGGCGACGTCGCCGGTGCGATACAGACGGGCACCCGGCACGGCGGAGTAAGGGTCGGCGATAAAACGTTCGGCGTTCAGCGCGTCACGGTTCAGGTAATGCCGGGCGACCCCGGCGCCACCGATATAGATCTCGCCATTGACACCCACCGGCACCGGTTGCTGGTAGTCGTCGAGGATGCGCAGGCACAGGTCCGGCAGCGCCGGGCCGATCAGGCTCGGTGCGGCGGTGTCGATCTCGGCCTGGCTGACCGGGTAGTAGGTGGCGTGCACGGTGATCTCGGTGATGCCGTACATGTTCACCAGACGGGTACGCGACAGCGGGGTGCTCGCGGTCCACGGCCGCAGGCTGCGGAAGTCCAGGGCCTCGCCGCCGAAGATGACTTCGCGCAGGGCGTGCTCCTCCTCGCTGCGGCTGCGCGCCTCGATAAACTGGCGGAAGGCACTCGGAGTCTGGTTCAGCACCGTGACCTGCTGCTGGCAGACCAGGGCATAGAAGTCATCCGGCGAACGGGCCACGTCGCTCGGCACGATCACCAGCTTGCCGCCGTAGCTCAGGGCACCCCAGATTTCCCAGACCGAGAAGTCGAAGGCAAAGGAGTGGAACAGGGTCCAGGTGTCGTTGTGGTCGAAGTCGAACAACTCGGCGGTGGTGTCGAACAGTCGCGCGACGTTGCCGTGCTCCACCAGCACGCCCTTGGGCAAGCCGGTGGAACCCGAGGTGTAGATGACGTAGGCCAGGTGTCGTGGCGCCAGGCCCAGTTCGTCGGCCTGCGGGTCAAGGTCCAGGTTGCCGTCGGCTTCGGCGTCCTGGCGATTCAGTTCGTCGAGCTTCAGCACTGGCACGTTATGCGCCAGCAAGGCGTCGAGGCAGTCCGACTGGGCCAGCAGCGCCACCGGTGCGCTGTCGTCCAGCAGGTAGGCGAGGCGTTCGGCCGGGTAGGCCGGGTCCAGCGGCACGTAAGCCGCGCCGGCCTTGAGCACGGCCAGTACCGCGCAAAGCATGTCGACGCCACGCAGGGCGAGGATCGCCACCCGATCATCCGGGCGTACCCCCTGGGCGAGCAGGGCGCGGGCAATACCGTTGGCGCGGCGGTTGAGGGCCTGGTAAGTCAGGGTCTGTTCGCCGAACACCAGGGCGGTGCGATGCGGGTGATTGGCCGCCTGGGCTTCGAAACGCTGGTGAATCAATTGCTCGACAGCGAAAGTCGCTTTTGGCGGCAGCAGCGCCGGCGAGGCCTGGCGCTGGGCAGGGGTGAGCAATGGCAGGCCGAGTACCGGTTGCGCAACATCCTCGAGCATCGCTTCCAGCAGGATCTGGAAGTGCTGGGCGAAGCGTTCCACGGTCGAACGGTCGAACAGATCGCTGGCGTACTCGATGACACCGCACAGCGCGCCGTCTTCGTTGACCAGTGTCAGCATCAGGTCGAATTGCGCGGTTTCATGGGCCTGGAGCACGGGGAGCAGGCTCAGTCCCGGCAGGCTCAGTTCGCCGCCGGTGGAGGTGTTGTCCAGCGACAGGGCAACCTGGCACAGCGGGTTGTGGCTCAGGGAGCGCGGTGGCTGCAAGGCCTCGATCACTTGCTCGAACGGAATATCCTGGTGCTCGTGGGCGGCCAGGGTGGTCTGGCGAACCTGTTCCAGCAACTGCGCCACGCTCGGGTTCTGCCCCAGGTCGACGCGCAGGGCCAGGGTGTTGACGAAGAAACCGATCAGGTTTTCGGTTTCGGTACGGCCGCGGTTGGCGGTCGGTACGCCGATCACCACGTCGCGTTCGTTGCCCAGGCGTGCCATCAGCACCGACCAGGCACTGAGCAGGCCCATGAACAGGGTGATGTTGTGGGCCTGGCAGAAACGTTCCAGGCGTTGGCAAAGCGCCGCTTCGATCCGCACCGGTACGTCACCGCCACGGTAGCTCTGCACCGCCGGGCGTGGCCGGTCGGTGGGCAGCGACAGCAGCGCCGGGGCGCCGCCCAGGTGTCCGCGCCAGAAGTCGGCTTGCTGGCTCAGGTACTCGCCGGTAAAGGTGCGGCGCTGCCAGGCGGCGTAGTCGGCATACTGGATCGACAGGGCCGGCAGCGGGTCTTCCTGTTGCTGGCTGAAGGCCTGGTAGAGGGCGGCGAATTCCTTGACCAGCACCCCTACCGACCAGCCGTCGGAGATGATGTGGTGCTGGGTGATCAGCAGGATGTGCTCGTCATCCGCCAGGCGCAGCAGACGCCCGCGAATCAGCGGACCCTGGCTCAGGTCGAAGGGCGCCGTGGCTTCGCTGTTGCCGATGCGGGCGGCGCTGAGGCTGGCCTGTTCGTAGGACAGCGTGCGCAGGTCCTGCTCGGCCAGGGTGAAACCACAGTCCTCCGGGGCGATGATCTGCACCGGCTGTTCGCCGTGGCGTTCGAAGGTGGTGCGCAGGCTTTCGTGACGCGCCACCAGGCGATCGAGGGCGGCCTTGAGCGCGGCGTGGTCGAGATGGCCGCGCAGCAGCAGCGACATCGGCATGTGATAGGCACTGCTGGCGCCGGGATCGAGCTGGTCGAGGAACCACAGGCGTTGCTGGGAGAACGACAGCGCCAACGGCGCGCTGCGCTCGATCGGCTCGATGCTGTCGGTCTCGGTCGCTTGCAGGCCGCCGACCACCCGCGCCAGTTCGGCCACGGTCGGGTGGCTGAACAGCTGGCGCAGCATCATCTCGCCGCCCAGTTGCTGGCGTACCCGGGAAACCAGTTGCGCGGCCAGCAGGGAGTGGCCGCCGAGTTCGAAGAAACCGTCATGGCGGCCCACCCGTTCCAGGCCCAGCAACTCCTGGAAGATCTGCGCCAGGGCCAGTTCGGTGGCGCCTTCCGGTGCGGTGTAGCCGCGCTCGGACATGGCGTCCAGGTCCGGCGCCGGCAGCGCGTCCTGGTCCAGCTTGCCGTTGCCGGTCAGCGGGTAGGCCGCGAGGCTGACAAAGGCGCTGGGGATCATATAGTCGGGCAGGGTGGCACCCAGTTGCTTGCGCAGGGCCGCCACTTCCAGGCGGACCGATGGCTTGGCGATCAGGTAGGCGATCAGGCGCTTGCCCTGGCTGGCGTCATCACGGGCCAGGACCCGGGCTTCGCGCACGCCGTCACAGGCCAGCAGCTTGGCTTCGATTTCCCCCAGTTCGATACGGAAACCGCGAATCTTCACCTGGGCGTCCATCCGGCCGAGGTGAATGATCTCGCCGTTGTCCAGCAACTTGCCCAGGTCTCCGGAACGGTACAGGCGTTCGCCGGGACGCAGCGGGTCGGCGATAAAACGTTCGGCGGTCAGTTGCTCACGGTTCAGGTAACCACGGCCGACCCCCAGGCCGCCGACGCAGATTTCCCCGGCCACGCCGATCGGCAGCAGGCGCTGCTGGGCGTCGAGGACATAGGCCACGGTGGTCGGGATCGGCCGCCCGACATTGGAGATGCCGGCGGCGATATCCGCCGCTTCGATGGCCTTGTAGGTCACGTGCACGCAGGTTTCGGTGATGCCGTACATGTTCACCAGCGCCACATGGGCGAAGGCTTGATGGAAGGCTTCGAGCTTGCCCAGCTCCAGGCTTTCACCGCCGAAGATCACATAACGCAGGTGCTCCAACCGCGCATCGTTGTCTGCCAGGGCGGCACCGCTGAGCTGGAGGAAGGCCGACGGGGTCTGGTTGAGCACTGTCACCTGCTCGCGCTCGAGGAAACCCAGCAGTTCCGCCGGATCGCGGCGCAGGGCTTCGGGGACCAGGGTCAGGCGGCCGCCATAGAGCAGGGCACCGTACATTTCCCAGACCGAGAAGTCGAAGGCATTGGAGTGGAACAGCGACCAGACATCCTCGGCGTTGAAGGCGAACTCCGAGCGATTGTTGTGCATCAGCCGCACCACGTTACGGTGTTCCAGCAGCGCGCCCTTGGGTTCGCCGGTGGAGCCCGAGGTGTAGATCACATAGCAGAGATGATCCGGGGCGTTGAGGTTGGGCAGGTTGGCCGAATCCCGGGCGTTGTGCTGCAGCGCATGGGTCGATTCGGACGCGAAGACTTCGATGCCGAGTGCCAGCAGCGCAGGGCTGATGTCCTGGCCGGCGATGGCTTTGCTCGTACCGCTGTCGCGCAACACGTAGGCGATACGTTCAGCCGGCGAAGCAGGATCGATCGGCACATAGGCGGCGCCGGCCTTGAGCACTGCGAGGGTCGCGACGATCATCGCCAGCGAGCGCTCGAGGACAACGGCCACCAGCTCCTGCGGTTGCACACCGGCGTCGCGCAGGCTGTGGGCCAGGCGGTTGGCCTGTTCGTTGAGCTGGCGGTAGCTCAGGCGTTCCTCGCCGAGGTTGACCGCGATATTGTCCGGGGTCAGGCGCGCCTGTTCCTCGAAGATCTGGTGCAGGGTCAGGTTGTCGGGCCAGGCGGCTTCGGTGTTGTTGAAGTCGAGGACCTGCCGCTGGCGCTCGGCCGCATCCAGCAGGGCGACGTCGTCGACGCGCTGTTGCGGGGTGTCGACAAAGGCCTGTAGCAGGCGTACGTAATGACGCATCAACTGCTGGATGAATTCAGGGTCGAAGAAATCGGCGTTATAGGCCAGGTGCCCCTTCCAGTGCTGCTCGCCGGCACTGATCAGCAGGTGCAGGTCGTTCTTGCCGTAGCCCAGGTTGGTTTCCAGGCTGTTGACTTCCAGCCCGGCGATCAGGCTGCGACTGTCGCTGGCAGACTGGAAGTTGAACAGCACGTCGAACAGCGCGGTGCGGCTCATGTCCTTGGCCGGATTGAGGGCCAGCACCAGTTGGTCGAACTGCATATGCCGATGACGGCGCGCGTCGGCCAGGGTGCCAGCGGTCTGTTCCAGCAGGGTTTGCAGAGTGGTGTCGCTATCGCAGGCGCCACGGATCACCAGGAGGTTGTCCAGCGGGCCGACCACGTCTTGCAGGGCCGGTTCGCGGCAGGCCGCGGTGGTGCCGATGACCAATTCATCGTGTCCGGCATAGCGCCGCAGCAGGGCGGTGAAGGCACTCAGGGCCAGGCTGTCGGCGCTGACACCGACTTCCCGGGCCAGGTTTTCCAGGCGCCGGGCCAGCGCCGCTTCGATAACGAACTCATGGGTGGCTTCGGTAAAGACATGCACCGCCGCCCGTGGGCGGTTGAGGGGCAGCTCCAGGGCCTGCAGCTTGCCGCGCAGTTGATAGCTCCAGTAGGCCCGCAGGTTTTCGCGCACGGCGGCCGGCAACTGGCGCTGCCAGGCGGCGAAGTCGCCGTAACCCAGGGACAGTGCCGGCAACGTGGCTTCGCGCTCGGCACAGGCGGCTTCATAGAGGGCCAGCAGGTCGCGCTTGATCAGTTGCATCGACGTGCGGTCGGCCAGCAGGTGGTGCACGGCCAGGGCCAGCACGGCATTTTTCTCATCGGCGCGAACCAGGCTGGCACGCACCAGGCTGCCGCCGTTCATGTCCAGCGGGCGGCGGGTTTCGGCCAGGGCGCGGGCACTCATCTCGCCCGAGGTGCTTTGCAGCTGTTCCAGCGCCAGGCTCGCCGGACCGTCAAGGCTCTGCCAGGCACTGGCGCCGTCGGAATGCACCCGGCAGCGCAGGATGGCGTGGCGGGCCAGCAGCCCGTCGAGGGCAGTTTGCAGGGCCGGGACCTGCAGTTCGCCGGACAGCTCCAGCAGCAGCGCGACGTTGTGATAGACCGGGTTGGCCGCGTACAGGTAACCGGTTTCGAAGGTGTCGACGAACCAGACCCGCTCCTGGTGGTAGGACAGCGGCAGCCGCGCCGGCACTGGTGCCAGGGCGTTGACCTCGGGCAGGACCAGTGCCGCGTCCAGTTCCAGGGCGCCGATGCGGGTTTGCGGTGCTTCGGTAAAGCAGCGCAGCAGGCGCTCGAAGCGCGCGGTCAGGCGTTCGATGGTGCCGGCGTCGAACAAGGCGGTCGAGTACGACAGGCTGCAGGACAGGCTCGCGCCGCCTTCGTCGATGTGCAGCGACAGGTCGTGCTGGGTGTTGTCCTTGTGCGACGGCAGGAACTCCAGGTTCAGCCCCGGCAATTGCAACTGCCCGCCGGCACCGCCGGCGTTGGTGTAGAGCATGGTCTGGAACACCGGGCTGTGGCTGGCACTGCGCGGTGGCTTGAGAGCTTCGACCACTTGCTCGAACGGGGTGTCCTGGCGGCTGGCGGATTCCAGCAGCAGTTCCTTGACCTGTTGCAGCACCTGGTCGAGGGTCGGATTGGCATCCAGGCGCACGCGCAGGGCCAGGGTGTTGACGAAGAAGCCGATCAGCCCCTGCACGTCCTGGCGATCGCGGTTGGCGGTCACGGTGCCGATCACCACGTCCTGCTGGCCACTGATCCGGCCCAGCAATACCGCCCAGGCGGCGATCAGGGTCATGAACGGGGTGGCGGCGCGGGACTGGGCAAACTTGGCGAGGGCGCCGGACAGCGCGACGGGCAGGTCGAAGACCAGGGTTTCACCACGGTAGCTTTGTACCGCCGGGCGTGGCCGGTCGGTGGGCAGCGAAAGCAAGGCCGGGGCGCCGGCCAGGTGACTGCGCCAGAACTCAACGTGCTGGCCCAGGCGTTCGCCCTCCAGGTGCCGGCGTTGCCAGGCCGCGTAGTCGGCGTATTGCAGGGCCAGGGCGGGCAGGGGATCGGGCTGGCCGGCGCTGAATGCCTGGTACAGCGCGGCGAATTCCTTGACCAGCACGTCGATCGACCAGCCATCGGAGATGATGTGGTGCTGGGTGATCAGCAGGCGGTGCTCATCGTCGGCCAGGCGCAGCAGGCTGCCACGGATCAGCGGCCCTTGCAGCAGGTCGAAAGGTGCCGCCGCTTCGTCTTCGGTCAGTTGCGCGGCCCGGGTTTCGGCCTGGTCCCGGGGCAGCTGGCGCAGATCGTGTTCCACCAGGCTGAAAGCGCAATCGGCCGGGGCGATGACTTGCACCGGCTGTTCGCCGTCACGGCGGAAAGTGGTGCGCAGGCTTTCATGCCGGGCCACCAGGCGATCCAGCGCGGCCTTGAGGGCGTTGTGGTCAAGGGTACCGCGCAGCACCAGCGACGCCGGGATGTGGTAGGCGGCACTGGCCGTCGGGTCCAGTTGATCGAGGAACCACAGGCGTTGTTGGGCGAACGACAGTGCCAGCGGACCTTCGCGGTCCACGGCAATCATGTCGTCCTGGGGGGTATCGACGACCCGCGTGGCGCCGCGTTGCTTGAGCAGGCGCAGCAGGGCGGCACGTTTCAACTGGTCGAGACTATCGTTATGTGTGTTCAATTTATCAAGCATCCTTGGAGACGATAGCGAGCAGTTCGCTTTCAGACAGCGAAGCCATTTCTTGTTGCAGGTCGAGCAACTCGTCCAACTCGTACTGCGCCAATTGCAGGGTGGTGATCAGGTCGGCGAGGGCTTGCAGCGACGGGTGTTCGAACAGGCCGCGCAGGGGCACTTCGACGTCAAAGGTCTCGCGGGCCCGCAGGATGACCTGCACCGCCAGCAGCGAATGACCGCCGAGTTCGAAGAAGTTGTCGTGACGGCCGATCCTTTCCATGCCCAGCAGGTTGGACCAGATAGCGGCCAGCTGTTCTTCGGTCTCACCGTTGGGCACTTCGTACTCGCGGTGGGCGAAGTCCTCGGCACCCGGGACTGGCAGGGCCTTGCGGTCGAGCTTGCGGTTTGGCGTCAACGGCAGCGCGTCGAGGATCACGAAGGCGCTTGGCAGCATGTACTCGGCCAGTTGCGGCGCCAGTTCGGCGCGCAAACCGGCGGCGTCCAGAGTGGTCTCTGGCTGGGCGACCACATAGGCCACCAGGCGTTTCTCTCCCGGACGGTCTTCCAGGGCGATCACCACCGCTTCCTTGACCCCGGCGCAACTGCCGAGACGCGACTCGATTTCCCCCAGTTCGATACGGAAGCCACGAACCTTGACCTGGAAGTCGTTGCGGCCCAGGTATTCGATACGACCGTCGGCCATGTAGCGCGCCAGGTCACCCGTTTTGTACATCCGGGCGTCAGGGCTGGCGCTGAACGGATCGGCGAGGAAGCGCTCGGCGTTGACCTGTTCGAGGTTCAGGTAACCCCGGGCCACGCCGTCGCCACCGATAAAGATTTCACCGGCCACGCCGTACGGCACCGGTTGCTGATGGGCGTCGAGCAGGTAGATCCGGGTGTTGGCCATCGGCTTGCCGATGGTCGCGTTGCCGCTTTCCTCGCTGCCGGCCACGGCATCGTGGGTGACATAGGCGGCAGTACAGGACACCGTCGCCTCGGTCGGACCATAGGTGTTGACCAGTCGTGTATGCGCCGGCCGCACTTCATCCCAGAGCTTGAGCTTCTGTGCCGACAGCGCGTCGCCGGTGACGTTGATCAGGCGCACATCGGCCAGACGCTGCTGGGCGACCTGCGGCTGGCTGTGCCATTCGGCAACCAGGGTGTGCCAGTGGGCAGCAGTCATATGCAGGAAGGTCGGACGAATACCGTGATCCTCACGGCCCTCGCTGCCGAAGACTTCCCGGCTCGGTGCCAGGGTGGCCCCGGCCAGCAGCGCCGGGAAAATTTCCTCCACCGACAGGTCGAAGTTCAGGGTGTTCTGTTGCAGCACGGTGTCCGCCGGAGTCAGGCCGAACAGACGGGCGGCATCGAGGCTGTAGTTGACCAGGCCACGGTGTTCGATCATCACCCCTTTCGGATTACCGGTGGAACCGGAGGTGTAGATCACGTAAGCCAGGTTGCGCGAGCCAAGGGCTGGCACCACCGGGTTGTCGTCACGCTCGCTGAAACCCTGGCGTTGATCGTCGTCGAGCAGCACCAACGGCAATTCCAGGGCTGGCAAACCATCCTGCAAGGCGCGTTGGGTCAGCAACGCCGACGGCTTGCTGTCCTCGATCATGTAGGCCAGGCGCTCGGCCGGGTAAGCCGGGTCCAGCGGTACATAGGCCGCACCGGCCTTGAGCACGCCCAACAGGCCGACCATCATCTCCACGCCACGTTCGACGCAGATCGCCACCCGATCGTCCGGACCGATGCCCAGGCCGACCAGGTGATGGGCCAGGCGGTTGGCCTGGCGGTTCAGCTCGGCGTAGCTCAGGCGCTGAGCCTGGAAGGCCACCGCGATGGCCTCGGGCTGCGCCCGGACCTGTTCTTCGAACAAGTGCTGGATGCAAGCGTCCGTCGGGTAGTCCCGCACGTTCTGGTTGAAGGTCTCCAGCAACAGGGTGCGCTCCGCGAGCGGCAGCACATCCAGTTCCGTGAGCACAATCTTCGGCGTGTACATCAGGGCCTGGGTCAATTGCTCCAGGGCGCATTGCATCAGGGCGCAGAGGCGTTGCGGGTTCACTGGCCGCACGCTGTGGATCAGCAGCCCGAAGTCATCGCCGTAATCGTTGACCGACAGCGACAGCGGGTAGTTGGTCCGCTCTTCGCTTTCGAGCAGGCGCATGCCCGGCCATTGCTGTTGACTGTCATCGGCCTGGTGCCGGTAGTTGAACAGGCTGGTGAACAACGGCGCGGCGCTGTCCACGCCACTGCAACGCTGGGCCAGGGCCAGGGGCGCCTGTTCGTGGCTCAGCAACTCGCTGAGGTCACGGTGGGTTGCCAGTACCAGTTCGTGGGCGCCTTGCGCGGCCAGTTGCACCCGCACCGGCAGGGTATTGATAAACACCCCGAGGGCCCGCTCAGCCCCTGCCGAACCTTGCAGGCGGCCGGCGACCACAGTGCCGAAGACCACGTCATCGCGACCGGTGCAACGGGCCAGGACCTGGGCCCAGGCCACATGGAACAGGACCGCCGCGGGCATCCCGCGCTCCCGGGCCTGGGCCCGGATACGCCGGCTGAGCACGTTGCTCAGGTGCACCTCGGCTTCTTCGATGTGATGGCCGTCACCCTGGACTTCCAGCAGGTCGAAAGGCGCGGTGGGCGTATCGACGTCGGCCAGGCGGCGGCTGAAGTAGGCTTCATGGACTTCGACCGGAGTGGCCTGGGTCAGGGCGATAAAGTCGCGGTAGGGCTGTGAAGCCGGGAGGCTGTCGACCTGGCCGTGGAGGATCGCGTGGATTTCTTCCAGGACGATTTCCAGGGTCACATGGTCGCTGGTCATATGGTGGTTGAGCAGGACCAGCAGCCAGCGCTCGGAGTGCGGGTCGCGGGCGATGCAGGCGCGGGCCAGCGGTGCCTGGTGCAGGTCCAGGCGCAGGTGCCGTGGATCGTTCAGGGCGAGCAACTGCTCCACCGGGTCCTTGTCGCTGTCGAGGGTGACACTGTGCACCGGCAGGTGGACGTGACGATGGACCACTTGCACCGCCTGGGGCAGGCCTTCCCAATGCACGGCCGTGCGCTGGATGTCATGGCGCTCGATCACCACCTGCAAGGCGCCGATAAAGGCGTCGAGGTGCTGGCGGTTGTCGAACTCGATCAGCGAGCGCAACAGGTAGGCGTCGCCTTCCTGGCCGAGCAGGTGATGGAACAGGATGCCTTCCTGGAGCGGCGCCAGGGGGTAGATATCCTGGATATTCGCGGCCCCGCCAGGTGTGGCGGCGACGATCCGTTCAAGCTCGGTGGGGCTCAGTTCCACCAGTGGCAGCATGTCCGGGGTCAGGTGGGTGCAGTCGGCCGGGATGCGGTTGGCCGGTGCCTCGAACAGGGCTTGCTTGTCGCGGCTGATGGCCTCGGCCATTTCCTGCACGCTGGGGGCGGTGAACACGGTGCGGACACTGGCATTCAGGCCTTCCTTGCGCAGGCGGTCGATCAGGCTCACCGCCATCAGCGAGTGGCCGCCGAGTTCAAAGAAGCGGTCGTGACGGCCGACACGTTCAAGCCCGAGCAATTGTTGCCAGATCTCGGCAATCACCTGTTCCACCGGACCTTGAGGTGCCTCGTAGGCACGGCTCGCGTAAGCGTCCTGGTCCGGTTCGGGCAAGGCACGGCGATCCAGCTTGCCGTTGGGGGTCAGGGGCAAGGCATCCAGCACCACGAAGGCGCTCGGCACCATATGGCCGGGCAGACGGGTCAGCAGTTCGGCACGCAGTTGCTCGGCCGCTGCCGGCTCACCGCACAGATAGGCCACCAGGCGCTTGTCGCCCTGGTGCTCGCGGGCAATGACCGCCGCTTCGCGGACCCCGGGAAGGGCGGCGAGAACCGCTTCGATTTCCCCCAGCTCGACGCGCAGACCGCGGATTTTCACCTGGTCGTCGTTGCGGCCGAGGTATTCCAGCGTGCCGTCGGGCAACCAGCGGCCGACGTCGCCGGTCTTGTACAGGCGGGCGTTGGCCAGATCAGAGAACGGGTCGGCAATAAAGCGCTCGGCACTCAAATCCGCGCGGTTCAGGTAGCCACGGGCAACGCCGACACCACCGATATGGATCTCGCCGCGCACACCCACCGGCGACAGTTGACCGTGGTCGTCCAGGACATGCAGTTGCATATTGCGGATCGGCTTGCCGATCGGCATCGAGCGATCCTGGTAAGTCGCCAGGTCGCTGTCCGCCTTGTGCCAGGCAACGACGTCGCTGCACTCGGTGGGACCGTAGCTGTTGACCACCATGGGGCGCGGTTGGCCGAGTTTTTCCAGCATGGCGATCTGAATCGGTTCGCCACCCAGCACCACTCGTTTCAGGCACGCCAGGGCTTGCCGGGTATCCGACTCCACCAGCGCGTGGAAAGCGCTGGGCGACATATTGAGGTGGGTCAGGCCGGCCGCGGCGATCTGCGCGACGATGGCATCGGGGTTGAACGGTTCTTCGGCCAGGTGCAGCGCGGCGCCGATCATCAGCGGGGCGAGGATGTTTTTCTGGGTCAGGTCGAAGTTGTAGGAGGAGGCCAGCAATACCGCATCGCCGGCATGCAACGCCAGGTCTTCGAGGTACCAGTCCAGCAGGTTGCGCAGGCCGCGATGTTCCACCATCACGCCCTTGGGCAGCCCGGTTGAGCCGGAGGTGTAGATCACGTAGGCCAGATGGCTGAAGTTCAGCGCCGGGACCTGCGGGTTGTGATCCGCCACGTCGAGCAGCGTCGGGTCGTTCAACTCAAGGGTTGCCAGGCCCGCAGGCAATGGCAGTTCGTCCAGCCCTTGCTGGAACACCAGGGCCCGTGGCGCGCTGTCGGCGAGCATATGGGCCAGGCGTTGCGCCGGGTATTGCGGGTCCAGTGGGACGTAGGCGGCACCGGCCTTGAGGATACCGAGCAAGCCGATGACCATTTCCGGGCTGCGACGGGCGCAGAGGCCGACGGTGTCGTCTGGACGCACCCCCAGGGCGATCAAGCGGTGGGCGACACGGTTGGCCCGGGCATTGAGTTCGGCGTAGCCGAGGGTTTGCCCGGCGCAGACCAGCGCCACGGCGTCGGGGGTGAGCGCCGCCTGTGCCTCGAAGACACGCTGGGGCAGACGCTGCGGGTTTTCGTCCAGGGGCGCCTGGGGCGGATTGAAGGTCGTCAACAGTTGCTGGCGTTGCTCCGCATCGAGCAATGGCAGGCTCGCCAGCGGTTGTGCGACGTCGCCGAGCAGGGCATCGAGCAGTTGCAGCAGGTGACGGCTCCAGCGCTGGATGGTGCGTTCATCGAACAGGTCGGTGGCGTATTCGAACTGGCCGTGAATGCTTTCGCCGTCGTCGTTGAGCGACAGGCTCAGGTCGACCTGGGTGCCGCCGGTGGCCTGGGGCAGTGGTGTCAGTTCCAGGCCGGGCAGGGCCAGGACCTGGTCACGCGGGGTATCGCCGAGTACCAGCATCGCCTGGAACAGCGGGCTGTGAGCAAGGCTGCGCTCCGGTTGCAGGGCTTCAACCACCTGTTCGAAAGGCAAGTCCTGATGGCTGTAGGCGTCGAGGGTGAGGGCCTTGATCTGTGCCAGCAACTGGTCGACGCGGCTGTGGGCCTGGACATCGACGCGCAGGGCCAGGGTGTTGACGAAGAAGCCGATCAGCGCTTCGGTTTCCTGGCGCGGACGGTTGGCCACCGGGGTACCGATCACGACCTGCGCCTGATTGCTCAGGCGTGAGAGCAGGACCGACCAGGCCGCCAGCAGGGTCATGAACGGGGTCAGGCCCTGTTGCTGGCTGAACTGCCGCAACCGGCGGCTGAGCGGCGCGGGCAGCTCGAGTGCCAGGGTGGCGCCGCGATAGCTTTGCACCTGCGGCCGTGGATGGTCGGTGGGCAGTTCGAGCAGACCTGGCGCACCGCTGAGCTGCTCGCTCCAGAAACGGGTCTGGGTTTGCAGGCGCTCGCCTTGCAGGTGCTGTTGCTGCCATGTCGCGTAGTCGGCGTATTGCAGGGCCAATGGCGGCAACGGGTCGTCGAGGCCCTGGCTGAAGGCGCTGTACAGGCGGTTGAATTCGTCGATCAGCACCGCCACGGACCAGCCATCGGAGACGATATGGTGCTGGGTGACCAGCAGGATATGTTCGTCTTCGGCCAGTTGCAGCAGGCGTCCGCGAATCAGCGGGCCCTGGCTCAGATCGAAAGGCGCCTGGACCTCGGCCTGGCTCAGTTGCTCGACCTGCTCTCGTCGGGCTTCGTCGGCCAGGGCACGGAGGTCGTGCTCGGCCAGGGCAAAGCCGATGTCTTCGCGAGCAAAGTGCTGGCGGACGTTATCGTCCTGCCGTTCGAAGGTGGTACGCAGGCTTTCGTGACGGGCGACGATGCGGTCCAGGGTCCGTTGCAAGGCATCACGGTCGAGCCGGCCGCGCAGGTGCAGGGCCGCCGGCATGTGGTAGGCAACGCTGGCGGCATGGTCCAACTGGTCGAGGAACCACAAGCGTTGCTGGGCCAGGGACAGTGGGAGGTCCTGGTCGCGCGACGTCACTTCAATGGGCTGGACCTGCGACCGGGTCGCCTGGTCCACGGACTCGGCCAGGGCCGGCAGGGAGCTCAGGCCGAACAGGCTGCGCAGATTGATCTCGACGCCGAGGTCCTGGTGCAGGCGGGCCTGCAGTTGCACGGTCAGCAGCGAGTGGCCGCCGAGTTCGAAGAAGTTGTCCTGGCGACCGATCCTATCCAGACGCAGCAGGTCGGCCCAGATCGCGGCCAGGCGTTCTTCGGTCTGGCCTTGTGGCGCTTCGTATTCGCGGCTGGCCAGTGCGGCGCCCTCCGGTGCCGGCAGCGCTTTACGGTCGACTTTGCGGTTCGGCGTCAATGGCAGGGCGTCGAGCTGCACGTAGGCCGTCGGGACCATGTACTCCGGCAGCGCGTCCTGCAGATGACCGCGCAGGCTCTCGGCCTCCAGCAGCGCTTCCGGCTGCTGGGTGGTGAAGTAGGCCACCAGGCGTTTGTCGCCCGGATGGTCTTCCCGTGCCAGTACCACGCTTTCCTTGACCCCGGGATAAGCGGCGAGACGGGCTTCGATTTCCCCCAGTTCGATGCGGAAACCGCGGATCTTCACCTGGTTGTCATTCCGCCCCAGGTATTCGAGGGTGCCGTCCGGCAGATAACGAGCGAGGTCGCCGGTGCGGTACATGCGTGCCGAAGCGTCCTGGCTGAAAGGGTCATTGAGGAAGCGTTCGGCGGTCAGGTCGTCGCGGTTCAGGTAGCCGCGAGCCACGCCGGCGCCGCCGATATACAGTTCACCCGCCACACCCAGCGGTACCGGCCGGCGGTGCTCGTCCAGCAGGTAGGTCTGTGTGTTGGCCATCGGTTTGCCGATCGGCACGAAGATCGCTTCGCCCTGTCCATCGACATGCTCGACGCAGGACCAGATGGTGGTCTCCGTGGGGCCGTAGAGGTTCCACAGCTCACGGCTGCGCGACAGCAACTCGCGCGCCAGGCTGCGAGGAAGGGCTTCGCCACCGCAGAAAATGCGCAGGTCCTGGTTACCGGTCCAGCCACTGCTCACCAGCATTTGCCAGGTGGCCGGGGTCGCCTGCATCACGCTGATTCGCTGCTCGTCCAGCAGGCGCTGCAATTGCAGGCCGTCCATGGCCGCCTCGCGGGAAGCCAGGACTACGCAGGCACCGTTGACCAGGGGCAGGTACAGCTCAAGCGCGGCGATGTCGAAGGAAATGGTGGTGACGGCCAGCAAGCGATCCTGCGCCGAAAGTCCCGGTTCCCGGCTTGTGGAACGGAGGAAGTTGCTCAAGGCACGATGGGGGATCTGCACGCCTTTCGGGTTCCCGGTGGAGCCCGAGGTGTAAATCACATAGGCCAGATGTTCAGGGCGCAGCTCGGCCCGCACGGGATCGAGCTCGGGCTGCGCGAGAAAACCTTCGCGCCCGGCATGTTCCGGATCGAGCAACAGCACCGGTACGGCGCTGGCTGGAAGTACCGACTGCAAGGCTTGCTGGGTGAGAATCAGCACCGGCGTACAGCTCTCCAGCATGTAGGCCAGGCGATCCAGCGGATAGGCCGGGTCGAGCGGCACATAGGCCGCGCCGGCCTTGAGAATCCCCAGCAGCCCGGCAACCATTTCCAGGCTGCGATCGACACAGATCGCCACCCGATCATCCGGGCCGATGCCCAGGCCGATCAGGCGGTGGGCGATACGGTTGGCCTGGCGATTCAGTTCGGCATAGCTCAGGTGCCGATCCTGGAAGACCAGGGCGATGGCCTCGGGCGCCTGGCGCACCTGCTCTTCGAACAGGTGATGGATGCAGACGTCCGTCGGGTAGTCCTGCCGGCTCTGGTTGAAGGTCTCCAGCAACAGGGTGCGTTCCGTGAGCGGCAGTACATCCAGTTGCGTGAGCTCGATCTTCGGCGTGTGTATCAGGGCCTCGGTCAATTGCTCCAGGGCGCACTGCATCAAGGCACAGAGGCGTTGCGGGTCCACCGGCCGTACGCTTTGCATCGACAGGCCGAAGGTATCGCCGTAATCGTTGACCGCCAGGGCCAGCGGGTAGTTGGTCCGCTCGGCGCTTTCCAGCAGGCGCATGCCGGGCCATTGCAACCGGCTGTCCTGACCCTGGTGACGGTAGTTGAGCAGGCTGGTGAACAACGGCACACCCGTGGCCACGCCACTGCAACGCTGGGCCAGGGCCAGGGGCGCCTGTTCGTGGGCGAGCAGTTCGCTGAGGTCACGGTGGGTCGCCAGCACCAGTTCATGGGCGCCTTGCGCGGCCAGTTGCACCCGTACCGGCAGGGTATTGATAAACACCCCGAGGGCCCGTTCGGCGCCTGCCGAACCTTGCAGGCGGCCGGCGACCACGGTGCCGAACACCACGTCATCGCGACCGGTGCAGCGGGCCAGCACCTGGGCCCAGGCCACATGGAACAACACGGCCGCGGGCATCCCGCGCTCCCGTGCCAGGTCGCGGATCTGCTGGCTGAGGGCGTCGCTCAGTTGCACCTCGGCTTCTTCGATGTGGTTGCCGTCGCCCTGGACTTCCAGCAGGTCGAAAGGCGCAGTGGGCTCCTCGACGTCGGCCAGGCGGCGGCTGAAGTAGTCTTCGTGGACCTCGGTGGGGGAGGCGAGGATATGCGCGACAAACTCCCGATAAGGCTGCGGGGCTGGCAGGTCGGCCGCCTGGCCTTGCATCAGCAGGCGAATTTCCTCGAGGACGATTTCCTGGGTCACGTGATCGCTGATCATATGATGGTCGAGCAGGGCCAGCAGCCACTGCTCGGAGTGCGGGTCGCGGGCGATGCAGGCGCGCATCAGCGGCGCCTGCTGCAGGTCCAGGCGCACGTGCTGCGGATCGGTCAGGCGATCCAGCTGCGTATGGAGGTCTTCATCCGGCGTCAGTGTGAGGGTCTGTACCGGCAATTGCGCCTGGCGATGGACTACCTGGACCGCTTGCGGCAAGCCGACCCAGTGCACCGAGCTGCGCAGGATGTCATGACGGTTGATGACCCCTTGCAGGGCTTCGAGAAAGGCGTCGAGGCGCGGGCGGTCGTCGAATTCGATCATCGAGCGGACCACGTAGGCGTCGCTCTCATTGTCCAGCAGATAATGGAAAAGGATGCCCTGTTGCAGCGGTGCCAGGGGGTAGATGTCCTGGATATTGGCAGCGCCGCCGGGAGCGGCGTTGACGATCTGTTCAAGCTGGGCAGCGTTCAGTTCCACCAGCGGCAACATGTCCGGTGTCAGCTGCGTGCAGTCGGCCGGGATACGGTTGGCCGGCGCCTGGAACAGGGTCTGGTTGTCGAGGCTGATGGCCAGGGCCATTTCCTGCACGCTGGGCGCGGTGAACACGGTGCGGACACTGGCATTCAGGCCCTGCTTGCGCAGGCGGTCGATCAGGCTGACGGCCAGCAGCGAGTGGCCGCCGAGTTCGAAGAAACGGTCGTGACGGCTGATCTGCTCAATGCCCAGCAGGTCTTGCCAGATAGTCGCGACAATCTGCTCGATCCTGCCGAGCGGTGCCTCGTAGGCGCGACTGGCAAAGGCATCGTCCGCCGGGGCCGGCAAGGCTTTGCGGTCAAGCTTGCGGTTTGGCGTCAACGGTAGTGCGTCGAGAATCACGAAGGCACTCGGCAGCATGTACTCGGCCAGTTGCGGTGCCAGTTCGGCGCGCAAGCCGGCGGCATCCAGGCTCGCTTCCGGCTGGGCGACCACATAGGCCACCAGGCGTTTTTCTCCCGGACGGTCTTCGCGGGCGATCACTACGGCCTCTTTGACCCCGGCACAGTTGCCGAGGCGCGATTCGATTTCCCCCAGTTCGATACGGAAGCCACGAACCTTGACCTGGAAGTCGTTACGACCCAGGTACTCGATGCGACCGTCGGCCATGTAGCGCGCCAGGTCACCGGTTTTGTACATCCGAGCCTCAGGGTTGGTGCTGAACGGATCAACGAGGAAACGCTCGGCGTTGACCTGTTCAAGGTTCAGGTAACCTCGGGCCACGCCGTCGCCACCGATAAAGATTTCACCGGCTACGCCGTATGGCACCGGTTGCTGATGGGCGTCGAGCAGATAGATACGGGTGTTGGCCATCGGCTTGCCGATGGTCGCGTTGCCGCTGCCCTCGCTGCCGGCCATTGCATCATGGGTGACGTAGGCCGCGGTGCAGGACACCGTCGCCTCGGTCGGACCATAGGTGTTGATCAGTCGCGTATGTGCCGGCCGCACTTCATCCCAGAGCTTGAGCTTTTGTGCCGACAGGGCATCGCCGGTGACGTTGATCAGGCGCACATCGGCCAGACGCTGCTGGGCAACCTGCGGCTGGCTGTGCCATTCGGCAGCCAGGGTGTGCCAGTGAGCGGCGGTCATGTGCAGGAAGGTCGGACGAATGCCGTGATTTTCGCTGCCTTCGCTGCCGAAGATCTCGCGGCTTGGTGCCAGGGTTGCCCCGGCCAGCAGCGCCGGGAAGATTTCTTCCACCGACAGGTCGAAGTTCAGGGTGTTCTGTTGCAGCACGGTGTCCGCCGGAGTCAGACCGAAAAGACGTGCGGCATCGAGGCTGTAGTTGACCAGGCCACGGTGTTCGATCATCACCCCTTTTGGATTGCCGGTGGAGCCGGAAGTGTAGATCACGTAAGCCAGGTTGCGCGCCCCCAGCGTTGGCACCACGGGGTTGTCGTCACGGTCTGCGAAACCCTGGCGCTGATCATCGTCAAGCAGTACCAACGGCAATTCCAGGGCTGGCAAACCATCCTGCAATGCACGCTGGGTCAACAAGGCTGATGGTGCACTGTCCTGAATCATGTAGGCCAGGCGCTCGGCCGGGTAGGCCGGGTCCAATGGCACATAGGCCGCGCCCGCTTTGAGCACGCCCAACAGGCCAATCATCATTTCGACGCCACGTTCGACGCAGATCGCCACCCGATCGTCCGGGCCGATGCCCAGGCCGACCAGGTGATGGGCCAGGCGGTTGGCCTGGCGGTTCAGTTCGGCGTAACTCAGGCGCTGTGCCTGGAAGGCCACCGCGATGGCTTCGGGTTGTGCCCGGACCTGCTCCTCGAACAATTGATGAATGGTGCTGTCCTGCGGATAAGGCACTTCGGTGGCGTTGAGGCCCACCAGCAGGAGTTCACGCTCGACGGTATCGAGCAACGGTACGTGTTCAAGCACCTGGCCGTCGTCGGCAACCATGGCTTCCAGCAAGCGCTGGAAGTAACCGAGGTAACGAACCATGGTGCTTTCATCGAACAGCGCCGTGGCGTATTCCAGCGAACCGAGCAGACGGCCTTGGGTCTCGCCCAGATCCAGCGAGATATCGAATTTGGCCAGGGTACTGGTCACATCCAGGCTTTCGAGTTGCAGATCGCCGAGGGTGAGGTCCGTGCTACCCAGGTCCTGCCAGGTCAACATCGCCTGGAAAACCGGACTGTGGGACAGGCTGCGCACCGGTTTGACCACTTCCACCACTTGTTCGAATGGCAGGTCCTGATGCGCCTGGGCGCCCAGGGTGACGTCCTTGACCCGCGCCAACAGCGTCTGGGCGGTCGGTTGCTCGCTGAGGTCGACACGGATTGCCAGGGTATTGACGAACAGGCCGATCAGCCCTTCGACTTCACTGCGGGTGCGGTTGGCCACCGGCGAACCGATCACCACTTCTTCCTGGCCGGCCAGGCGCCCCAACAGTGCTGCCCAGGCGCTCATGACAGTCATGTACAAGGTGGTGCCGTGACGCTGACCGAGGGCTTTGAGGCCACGGGTCAGGTTCTCGTCGAAGCTCACTGGCAGCGTGGCACCGGCATAGTCCTGCTGCGCCGGACGGACCCGGTCGGTGGGCAACATCAACAGTGCCGGTGCCTCCGCCAGGGTCTGCTGCCAATAGCTGCATTGTTGTTGAAACAGCTCGCCACTGAGCCAGCGGCGCTGCCACACGGCGTAGTCGAGGTACTGCAGCGCCAACGGTGCCAACGGATCGTCCTGGCCCTGGCTGAACGCTGCATAGAGCGCGGCCAGCTCGCGGGTCAGCACGTTAATCGACCAGCCATCGGAGACGATGTGGTGCATGGTCACCAGCAGGACATGATGGTCCTCGGCCAGTTTGACCAGGCGACCACGAATCAATGGCCCCTGTGCGAGGTCGAACGGTTGCAGTGCTTCCTCGGCAGCCAGGACCTGGAGTTTGGCTTCGGCATCCGCCAATCCCTGCAAGTCGTGCAGTTGCAGGCTGAAGCCGGCGTCCGCCGCGGCAATCCGTTGCAGTGGCTGTTCGTCATCGCCCAGGACAAAGGTGGTGCGCAAGCCTTCATGGCGCGCGACGATGCGTTCCAGGGCCCGCTGCAGAGCCTCGCGATCCAGAGTGCCACGCAGGTTGAGGCCGCCCGGCATATGGTAGGCCGCGCTGGCGCCTTCCATCTGGGCGAGGAACCACAGGCGCTGCTGGCCGAAGGACAACGGCCAGGCCTGGTTACGTTCTACCGGCACGATCTCCGGCAGCGTGCTGCGCCCGGCCTGGGCAATCACCTGGGCCAGGGCCGCCAGTTCGGGATGGGCAAACAACGGCGCCAGGCCCAGTTCGACCCCCAGTTGCTGGCGGATTTGCGAGATCAGGCGCGCTGCCAGCAACGAGTGGCCGCCCAGTTCGAAGAACTGGTCATGCCGGCCGACCCGGGACAGCCCCAGCAGTTCTTGCCAGAGTTGCGCCAGGGCGATTTCGATATCGCCTTCGGGTGCCTCGTAGACATGGCTGACCAGTGCCTCGAGATCCGGTGCCGGCAGGGCCTTGCGGTCGAGCTTGCCGTTCGGGGTCAATGGCAGGCTGTCCAGGTGCACGAAGGCGCTGGGCACCATGTATTCGGGCAGATGCTTGAGCAGTTCGACACGCAGTTGTCCGGCCGGTGCCGGTTCACCGCATAGATAGGCGACCAGGCGCTTGCTGTCCGGCTGGCTCGGATCGTCCTCGCGGGCCATCACCACCACTTCGCGGACACCGGCGCACAGGGCCAGGGCGGCTTCGACTTCGCCGATCTCGATACGCAAGCCGCGAATCTTCACCTGGAAGTCATTGCGCCCCAGGTATTCCAGGGCACCGTTGGCCAGCCAGCGGCCGAGGTCGCCGGTCTTGTACAGGCGCGCCTGGGGATCGCTGGAAAACGGGTCGGCGACAAAACGCTCGGCGCTCAGTTCTGGCTGGTTCAGGTAGCCGCGAGCCACGCCGATACCGCCGATATGCAGTTCCCCGGCCACGCCGAGGGGTTGCACCTGGCCGAGGGCATCCAGCACATGCATCTGGATATTGGCAATTGGCCGGCCGATCGGCACGCTTTCGCCCGGATCGGTGGGATGGCACTGCCAGGCGGTGACGTCGATGGCCGCTTCGGTCGGGCCATACAGGTTATGCAGTTCGACCCCCGTCAGTTGCTGTTCGAAACGCCGTTGCAGGCCACGGGGCAGGGCTTCGCCGCTGCACAGCACCCGACGCAGGTCGGGGAAGTCGCGGGCCGCGCGGTGTTCGAGGAACAGGTCGAGCATCGACGGCACGAAGTGCAGCAGGGTGATGCGGTTGTCGCGCATCACCTGGGCCAGGTAGTCCGGCTCCCGGTGGCCGCCCGGACGGGCCATGACCAGTTCGGCACCGGTGAGCAACGGCAGGAAGAACTCCCAGACCGATACGTCGAAACCGAACGGAGTCTTTTGCAGCACCCGGTCACTGGCGTCGACGGCATATTCGTCGCGGGCCCAGAGCAGGCGGTTGACCACGCCCAGGTGTTCGTTCATCACCCCTTTCGGCGTGCCGGTGGAACCCGAGGTGTAGAGCACGTAAGCCAGGTGCGTCGGCAGCAGGCCGAGGGCCTGGGTGTCCGGGTTGTAGGTCGGCTGCGCGGCCAGTTGCGCGCTGTCGCTGGTATCGTCGAGCACCAGCACTGGCACGTTCAAGGATGCCAGGCCGTCGAGCAACTCATGGGTGGTGAGTACCGCGCGCGGGCTGCTGTCGCCCAGCATGTAGGCCTGGCGGGCGCTCGGCAGGTCCGGATCGATCGGCACATAGGCGCCGCCGGCCTTGAGAATGCCCAGCAGCGCGACGACCATTTCCGGGCCACGGCGCAGGCTGACGGCCACCCGGCTGTCCGGCTCCACGCCCAGTTCGATCAAGCGATGGGCGAGCTGGTTGGCCCGGCGGTTGAGTTGCGCGTAGCTGAGCAACGGCCCGCCGTCGCCGCGTACGGCGCAGGCGTCCGGACGCTGGGCGGCCTGCTGTTCGATCAACTGGTGGATCAGTACATCGCGCGGATACTCGCGGGCGGTGGCATTGAATTCGACTTGCAGGCGCTGGCGTTCGTCTTCGGCCATCAGCGGGAAGTGCGCCACCGGCGTGTCATGCTGTTCCAGCACGGCTTCGAGCATTGCGAACATGCGTTGTTGCAGGCGCTGGGCTTCTTCGAGGCTGTAGTAGGCGGTGTTGAAGTTGAAGTCGAGGTGGACGTCTTCGAACGGGTGGTAGTCGCGGACGAAGATCGCCATCGGCGTCTGCTCGTAGCCGTTGTCCATGGTGATCACCCGCGACGAGGTGCCACCGAACTGATCGTCGCCGTCCAGGCTTTCGAACGACAGCGAAACGTCGAACAGCTGCCGGCGACCGGTCTGGGCCAGGCGCAGGGTGCGGTTGAGCTCGGCGATGGGGAAACGCTGGTGGCGATAGCAGCGGCGCAGTTGCCCGCCGGCGGCGTTCATCAGGTCCAGCAGCGAGCCTTGCGGGTCCACCGCCAGGCGAATCGGGCTGACCGAGGAGAACATCCCGGCGGTGGCTTTCTGGCGAGCGGTGGTGCGGTTGTGCACGGGCATGCCGATGACGATTTCATCGACGCCCACGGTGCGGCAGAAATAGGTGCTGACCACGCTGATCAGTACATGGGCCACCGACAGGCTGCGTTCGCTGGCGAACTGCGTCAGGGCGTTGTACAGGGCGCGCGGCAACATGGCCTGGACCTGCTCGCTGGGGGCCAGGTCGTTGGCCTTGCCGGCCTTGAAGTCGGCCCGGCGCTGCAGCAGTGACGGCGGCAACTGGGCGTAGGTGTCCAGCCAGAACTGGCGGTCGCGCTCGTATCGCGAAGACTGCAGGTAGGCTCGGTCTTCTTCGAGAAACGACAGGTACGAATGGCCTTCGGCAACCTCTTCGTTGCCGGCCAGCAAACCGTTGTAGGCGGCGCCCACGGCATGGCCGATCAGCGCCACGCCGATACCGTCGGTGACCAGGTGGTGATAGCGGTTGAGCCAGTAATGGCGCTGCGGTCCACAACGCACCAGGCGCGCTTCCCAGAGTTGCCCGGTCAGCGATTCGAAGGGCTGGCGGAAGGCGTCGCGCAGGTAGGCCATGGCCAGCCCGGCATCGTCGTCGGCCTCGGAGAACTCCACCACTTCCAGCTTGACCTTGACCTCGGGCAGGACCCGCTGGCGACCGAGGCCACCCTCGTGGCTGAAGCACAGGCGCAGGGTGTCATTGCGGTTGGCGACCATCTCGATGGCCTTCTCGAACAGCGGGATATTGACCTCGCCCTTGATCTCCAGGGACATGCCGATGTTGTAGTAGGGCAGGTCAGGGTGTGCGATCTGATCGAGCCAGATACCCTGCTGGACCGAAGCCAGTTCGTGGGACGCGCAGGCTTGCGCGGACAGCTTGTCGGTCGACGAATCCATTTCAGAGCACCTGTTTGCAGAATCAGTGGGTTCGTCTCCGCTACGTAGGAGTGTGGTCAACTGCCTGTCGGCGGGACGAAGGAAAAGCGTGGGAAAAAACTAGAGCATCCACTGGGCGATGTCTGTCATGGGAAGCAGGGACAACCCCGTGCGGGGGCCATCGGTGCGCTTGGGAACACGCGCGCGAGTCTGTTATATCAACGGCCCTGAGTGTTCTTGCGAGGGTCGTACAATGTCATTGATCGCTGAAGTGGATCGTCCTGATTCGAAGTTCTGGAGTCTGTCCCGATTTCCCAATCACCCCCAGGCCGGGTCTGTGGAAGTGATCGATGCGCTGACGATTTCCAGGGAAGACTTCGTCCGCCGTTACGTCAATTACAACCGTCCGTGCCTGGTCAAGAATGCCGTGCGGCACTGGCCGGCGTTCAGCAAGTGGAAGCAGTTGGACTATATAAAGGCCCATTCGCGCAACAGTGACGTGGTGGTGCGCTCGAAGGTCATCTCGGAGGTCATGGGTTGGTCGAGCCCCGACGTCAAGGCGGCCTTGACCGAGTACTCGGACGTGGTCCACAAGGACATCCCGTTCCATGAGTTTCTCGACAGTCTCGGCGTGGGCCGCAATCCGCTGGTGGCCGACAGTTGCGGTTTCAAAGAGGGCGAGGCGCTCGAGCCGCTGAGGCATGACGTGGGCGGCCTGCCGTTCATGCCGGAGCTGTCCACGCCGCTGCACTATCCACCGTTTCGCAGTTTTGTGTACCGCGACTCTTATACCGACTGGCATTTTCACGGCGCCGACGAGACCTTCATGGCGCAGGTGGTCGGCTCCAAGGAAGTCCTGTTGCTGCCACCGGACGAAACCAGCTGGCGAGCGTTGCGGCCGGTGATCGAAGAGGTCGGATACCTGTACAACATCGATACCCAGCGTTTCCCGAGTACCCGGAGCTTGAAAGCCTTGCGCACAGTGGTGGAGCCGGGCGATGCGCTGTACATCCCGGTCTACTGGTGGCACGCGGTGCAATCGATGGATGAGGCCGTCGGTGTGACGGTCGCGGCGACGTTCCAGACGCCCTTGCACGTGATTGGCGATCTGCGCTCGCCCATCGCCAGGCGGGTGTTGCGCACCCATTTCTTTTCCCGTCGGGCGCTGCTGGTGGTAGGCGCGGTGCTCTACTCGAAGGTTTATCGGCTGGTGCGCAAGTTGAGTGGTGCCGCCGTGCCCGAGGATCTGCGCCCATGAGTTTCTGGAGGCGCGGGCGTTCATCCACGGGGGGCGATCTGGGGCGGAGTTTCTACTTCCTCTGGTCCGGCGAGTCCCTGGCAATCATGGCGACGGCGCTGATGGAGTTCGCCCTTGGCGTCTGGGTCTACTCCCATACCGGTTCGGCGGTTGCCTTTGCCAATGTGGTGCTGGCGGCCACCTTGCCGGCGATCATATTCCTGCCGTTTGCCGGCGGACTTGCCGACCGCTTCAGTCACCGGCTGATCATTGTCTGTTGCGACGTCAGCCTGGCCGTGCTCCTCCTCGGGGTCATCGGCTTGCTCTGGTTCGACCGCCTGGAGCCGTTGCACCTGTATATCTTCAACTGCCTGGCCTCTACCGTTTCGGCCTTCCGTACCCCGGCGTACCAGGCGGCGGTCAGCTCGATCGTGACCCCGGAAAAATACACCCAGGCCTCGGGCTTGATGGGCCTCAGCAAGAATGCCGCGTCGTTGGTCGCTCCGCTGCTGGCGGGGGTGATCATGGCCGAGGCCGGGTTGGTGACGGTGCTGGCGCTGGACCTGATCACCTTCTGTTCCGGCACCTTGCTGGTGATCAAGGCGTTTTCCTATGTGCGCCGGGTGCCGACGCAGCATGACGAGAGTCCTGGCCAGGAGGCGGTCTCGGGCGGTGCGCTGGGCAACGTGACGGCGGGGCTGAAATTCTTTTTCACCAGTCACCTGATGGCCTGGCTGCTGGTCTACACCGTGATGCGCAACGCGCTGCTATCGATGGTCACGCTGATGATGACGCCGTTGCTGTTGTCCACCCTCGGCAGCCAGAGCCTGGGCCTGACCTATACCTGGGCGGCCCTGGGCGGGCTGCTCGGCGCCGGGTTGCTGGTGTACATGGGCAGCCAGCGCCGGTTGATGGTGATGGCGGCGATCGCCGACTTGCTGTTGGCGCTCTGCATCATCGCCCTGGGACTGGCGTCGCAGACCATTGCCTACTGTGTCATGGCCTTCGGCGCGATCATGGTGGCGAGCATTGCCGATGCCGGGGTCAATGCGCTGTGGATGAGCCGGATCCCCGCCGGCAATCGTGCCAGTGTCTTTGCGCTGATCAGCATGTTGACCATTGCCGGCAGCAGCCTGGCGATCTTCGGCGGAGGCCTGTTGGTGGATCACTGGTTGCAGCCCGCGTTGCAGTCCGGTGGGGCCTATGCCGGGTCGATCGGGCGCTGGATCGGGGTCGGTGAGGGGCGCGGCGTGGGCATGCTCTACGTGATGACCGGCGCCAGCTTCGCGCTGCTGGCCCTGGGTGCCCTGTTCTACGGGCCAATGCGGCGCCTGGAGGGGCGGCCGTCCGAGGTATCGCCCCTGCGGACGGGCGATACACCGCAGGTCGATGCCTTGTGAAACGGCCTCGGGCACCCGGTGGCCGGCCTGCTGTACCGGATTCCCGTGACAGACAGGCCCCGGCCGCTGGGTCAACCTTTGTAGGCTTTCGCGCAGTTTCCCGGATCCAACAGGACCGTGTCTGCACCGCCATCCGAACCGACAACAATCGATAAAGGAGGACCTATGCGTCCGTCGTTTTATGACCTCAAGCGCTTCCCCAAGCTTCAGAACCTTGCCGATAACTGGGAAGTGATCCGTGAGGAGTTTCTCGCCCTTGATGCGCCGACCCTGACCATCGACCGCGTGGGCAAGTCGATCACCCAGCTCGTCGAAGAAATGACCGAGCATATGGAAGCCGGTGGCGAATATGGCTGGCTCTGGGGTTGGGGTCACGGTGACGTGCCCATGCCCACGTGGACACAGTATGCCCTGATGGCCTACGACAATCCGATCCCCTATGCCCAGGCCGCCATGCCGAAGACCATCGAGCTGTTGAGCCAGCTTCCCGGGGTCAAGCTTTGCGCCCTGCTGCGCATGGAGCCCAATGTGTTCATCGGTACCCATTCCCATGGCGGTACCTGGGAAGAGGGGCTGTTGCACATGCAACTGACGATCGATGCGCCGATCGACCAGAGCTATGCCTACCTCAACGTCAACGGCAGCTTCAACCAGAGCACCAACGGCAACCTGGTGATCTTTGACGGCTCCCTCGACCACTTCGCGCTCAATGGCTCGGAAAAGGAAAACCGCACGGTGATGTACCTCGAATTCCATCGCGAAAAACATATGGATATCTGAGGTCGGCAGGGGCGGGGTGGTCCGGGTGATCGGGCCGCTCCTCGGTGCGAGCCTCAATCGACATACTCCACATGACGGGCCATCTGGTTGGGACGTTGCAGGGTGGTGATATTGTCGATGCGGATCAGCATGTCCTGGACGCAGGCCTTGAACAGTTCGTCGCCCATGTCGATCCACAGACGTGGCGGGCGGGCGTAGAGGCGGTCGTAGTCGGCGGTGGTGGGGTCGAGGTGGCGGTATTCCTCGTAGCGCGGCAGATCGGGCAATGGGTTGCGGGTATCCATATAGTTCTGGATAAAGTCCCAGAGGGCACAGGGCAACTGGTGCGCGGGGCCGATTGAGACCAGGGCGCCAAAGTCGATCAGGATGTCGCGGTAGCGATGGCCCAGGACCAGCTTGTGCATCATCAGGCCCTGGCGGTCGGGGAAGCTCACCAGATAGGCGTCGAACTCGTGGAACGGTGCGGTGATTTCGCCGATGGTGCCGTGTTTTTTGTAGGCACCGTTATTGTCGTAGTCGAAGAGAGTGACCAGGCCGGTGCGGCGGTTGAGTTCCCAGAGGGGGCCTCGGGAAGGCTTGACCCAGAGGCGGGGGAATTTGTAGACGACCAGGGCGCCCAGGGCCCAGCAGAGTAGGGGGGTTCCAATCCATACAGCCTCAAATGGGAGGGAGCTATAAAGATGTTCTTTCCATGATTCGTTTGTGAGGCTCAGAGTTGAAAAATAGCTCAGTAGCGATATCACTATGGCCACATAAAACAAGACGCGCCCGCCCCCGAGCATATAAAGCCAAAAGTGCGAGCGTTTGGACCATACGGCAAACCTGAAACGTTCATGGTCGTGCCGATCATGAAAGTCCACGTGCTCGTAGGGGGCGGGTACATAAGTGCCCGCTGCAAGTTGTTCTTCCCTTTCCTTCACGGCATTTTCCCGAAAGCGCAGGCTTTCAGGAGAAAGTTTCGTCAGCAAAGCCTCGGGAGCGATATCCTCGGTGTCTCCCCAAGGCAGGCGAATGCAGGAAAAACGCTTAAGCCAAGGTCGCTCCCTGGAAGGCGGTTGGTTAGGCAGACGGTCGGAACGGTAGGCGGTGGATGCGTAATATTCATTCATACGGCTTACTGTTCCTGTCGCGCTTTATGGGTGGTCTGATCTGCCCAGAAGGGCTGTCCGAGCTTGTCGAAGTCCGGCTTGGCGTGCTGAGGGCCGAAGGCTGTGGGGTCCCTGGGTAGTGGCGCCGGAAAGACCCAGATGTCGTCGCCGTCGTTGAGGATCACCTGGGCTCGTACCAGCCAGGTGTAATAAGTGCTTGGTCCTGGCCGCGTTGGATCGACCGATTGGCTGTAAGGGCTGTCGAGGTAAAGTTCGAGGGCCTCCGGAAGCAGGCGATGGGCCAGGAGACGCCGGGGTGTCGGCGAGTGTGAGCTTTGCTGATGGATGTGTTCGCCGTCGTTGTATTGCTGGGTTTTCTGGAGGCGATAATCCACGCTCAGACTGAGGTGGCCGAAACTCGCCAGTAGCCCGGGTAGATTGCTCTCGACGCGTACCCGCATGTTGGCTTTGCGAACGTCATAGGCCAGTTTTCCGTCGTCCAGGAAACTGATCTTGGGATCGGGTTCGTGATAGGGATTGCGTTCGACGGCAATACGCAGATCGGCAAACAGGCTGACCAAGTAGTAGAAGGCCTGTTTCGGTTCTTGCAGATGAGCGCCGAGGTGGTTGATATCCGGTCCGAAGGGGCCGCGCTTCAGCCAGTCCTCCAGGGGGGTGCTGCTCAGCAGGTAGGCGCTTCCGGCCCCTGCAAGAATCAGGATCAACGCGGCCCAGCCGGCCGGCCCCAAACCCAGGAAGGTCGGGCCACCCACCGTCAGGCCGCCGATAACGCCGGCAAGTCCGCCGGAGGCCATCGTCAAATAACCCCAATAAGCACTATCACCCCATTGATAGGTGTACCAGGCGTCATATAGGTTGAGGCCGACGAAGAGCAGGCCAGCAGAGGTTTGAAGGAGCACACGGGGGCTGAACTCTTTCAGCATGTATTCGCTCAGTGACCCGAAAACCCGTTTGGCTGACGCCTCGGGTATCGTGAAGAGCGTGCGTCGAGCGAAAGCCAGTACCGATTGACTTCCCACCAATTTGACGGTTAAGGCTTCTATTGCAATCATCAAGTCAAGCCACGCTGCTCTTGTTCCTGACTTCGCTCTCAACTCTCCTTTCTCTCGTTTCGTCTGATCCCACGCGTCAAACTCATTCCTTACATTCCACAACTCCAACATCAACACCGCCGCCGTGAACGGCAGTGAATCCAGCACTCGATACACCGTGCTGCTCTTCTGCGCCTCGAAGCGATTCAGCGTTTCCTGCAAGGCGCCTTGAGCTCTGGTTTGTTGCTGTTGCGCGGCTTGTTGTTGCTGATCGTATCGATGAACCGCGTCGATATGTCGGTTCAACTCGCTGATCCGTCGCGCAGTGGGGTGATGAAATGGCATGACCACCAACTGCGCGCCGTTACGCACCTGGCCCCGCTGGAGAGGGGCAGGTTTGATCGGTCGGCCGTGCTCGCCCAGAAACTCGCCGTAGTGGCGCAAGGGGCGCTCCGGCTCGCGGGAAAGGTCCCTGAGGCCGAACAGGTAATGGCTTTCGACCTTGAAATCGCGCCGCTCGATGATAAACAGGTCGCCAAAGGTCTCGGGCATCAGGCTGCGCAGTTGCGCCACGCCCTGGCGGTTGAGGCGTAGCAGCAGGGGATCGGGAAAGGGCGGCGGCACATCCGACAGGACCAGCCGGGCTTCCTGCGTGGCCTTGTACGCAGTGTCCACCGCGCCTTGCAGGTTTTCGTAGAGGTTGATCAGGGTGGCGGCCGCCGCCTTCAACTGCACGGTCAGGGTGCTGTTGAGGCTGCCGTTGCCCAGCAGGCCCGCCAGCAGGATGGCGTCGAGTTGCGTCTGTTGTTCG
>NZ_PHSU01000002.1 GCF_002814235.1 Pseudomonas sp. QS1027
AGCCGGCTTGCTGGCGATGAGGCCAGTGAGCCTTGCATCGCCTGATCGGCCGCCATCGCCAGCCAGCCGGCTCCTACAATGACCACGTTGGCCGTGGTTGCGAGGCACGAGACTCTACAACAGATCCGGAGGCGTCAACTGTGCGCCTCGCCACTCAAACGCCACGGGGGCCAGCACCTGGTCAATCCGCGCTTCTTCCCACAACGTCGCGAAAGACTTCCCCGCCTCGGGATGCAAACGGTCCGGCGCGATCAGCGCCAACGGCCACAACACAAAGGCATTCTTGAGAATTTCCGCCCGAGGCAGGATCAGCCCGTCGAAATTCCCGACCAGCTCACCATACAACAGCACATCGATGTCCAGCGGCAGCCCCTTGCGGTCCGGCGCATAGCGGCCATTGTCAGCCTCGATGAACTTCAAGCGCCGATCCAGCTCCTGCAACGGCAGGTCGGTAAACGCCGACACCACCAGGTTGAAGAACGGCCCACTCTTGATCCCCACCGGCTGGCTTTCGAACACCGCCGAACAGCGGATATCCACCAGGAACGCGGCCAGCGCATCCAATCCGGCACACAAGTGGGTTTCGCGCTCGATATTACTGCCGAGCCCGAGATAAACCTGAGTTAGCGACATCCGCGCTCGATCTCCACGCCCACGCCCCTGGCCGCCGCAACGGCCCCCGGTTTGGTCAGCTTGAGGTGCAACCAGGGAATCTGGAACTCGCTCATCAGCACCTGGGCCAGACGCTCGGCGAAAGTCTCCACCAGTTGGAACTGCGACTGCTCGGCAAACAGCTGGATGCGTGCAGAAACGCTCGCATAATCGAGGGCCAGGCTCAGATCGTCGCCGGCCGCCGCCGGGCGGTTGTCCCAGGCAAAACTGAGATCAAGGCGCAGGCACTGACGGATGCCGCGCTCCCAGTCATAGGCACCGATCACGGTGTCGACTTCCAGGCCCTCGATAAACACTCTGTCCAAGCACTTCTCTCCGCAGCACGACAAGGGCGCAATGCGCCGTTAGAATCAGGGCGTCCCCGCCCGGAATAGTTAGCATGTTTTGGTTACTGGCGATCCTCGCCTACCTGCTCGGCTCTCTGTCCTTCGCCATTTTGCTCAGCCGCCTCACGGGAAATCCCGATCCGCGAATGAGTGGCTCAGGCAATGCCGGCGCGACCAACATGCTGCGCCTGGCCGGCAAGAAGCTGGCCATCCTGACCTTGCTCGGCGACCTCTGCAAAGGCCTGCTGCCGGTGCTGATCGCCGGCTACGCCGGGCTTTCGCTCCAACAGCAAGCCTGGGTCGGGCTCTGCGCCGTCCTCGGCCACCTGTTTCCGTTGTACTTCCGCTTTCGCGGCGGCAAAGGCGTCGCCACGGCCGCCGGCATGCTGCTGGGGCTGTATCCCCCCGCTGCCCTGCTGGCCCTGCTGACCTGGCTGCTGACCTTCTACCTCACCCGCACCAGCTCGCTGGCCGCCCTGATCGCCACGCCACTGACCCTGCCGCTGCTGGCCTGGCAGGAACCGGCCGCATTGCTGCCGATGAGCGTGGTGACCGGGCTGATCGTCTGGCGCCATCGCGGCAATCTACGCGACCTTTTCGCAGGGCGCGAACGACATTTCTGATCCTGATCGTGAAGGTGACTCACGCGCCACCTTGCACCGATCCCGCTCAAATCGCCGACAACTGCTCCATCGGCCAGCGTGCCTGTACGCTGATCGCCAGGCTTTCCTTCTGTCCGGCCTGCAAGCGCTGGCACCCGGCAAACGCAATCATCGCGCCATTATCGGTGCAGAACTCGGGACGGGCATAGAACACGTCGCCCTTCATCTCACCGAGCATCTTTTCCAGGGAAACACGCAGGGCCTTGTTGGCACTGACCCCCCCGGCGATCACCAGACGCTTCATACCCGCCTGCTTCAACGCACGCTTGCACTTGATGGTCAAAGTCTCCACCACCGCCTGCTGGAAGGCCAGAGAGATGTCGCAACGGGTTTGCTCGCCGTCGTCTCCAGTGCTCGCGCACTGCTGCCAGGTATTCAGGGCGAAGGTTTTCAAACCACTGAAACTGAAATCCAGCCCCGGGCGATCGCACATCGGCCGCGGGAAGGCGAAGCGCCCCGCCACACCCTGCTCGGCCAGCCGGGCGATTTCCGGACCGCCCGGATAATTGAGCCCCATCATCTTCGCGGTCTTGTCGAAAGCTTCGCCGGCCGCGTCATCCAGACTTTCCCCCAGCAACGCGTATTGGCCGATGCCATCGACCCGAACCAGCTGCGTGTGCCCGCCGGAGACCAACAAAGCGACGAACGGAAACTCCGGTGGTCGCTCTTCCAGCATCGGCGCCAGTAAATGGCCTTCCATGTGATGCACGCCAAGCGCCGGTATATTCCAGGCAAAGGCCAGGGCCTGGGCACACGAAGCCCCGACCAGCAAGGCCCCGACCAGCCCCGGGCCGGCCGTGTAGGCAATCGCGTCGATCTCGGTCGGCCCACAGTCGGCCTCGGCCAGGACCTGGCGGATCAACGGCAGCATGCGCTTGACGTGATCGCGGGAGGCCAGCTCCGGCACCACGCCACCATAGGCACGATGCAGGTCGATCTGACTGAACAACGCATCGGCGAGAAGCCCGCGTTCACTGTCGTACAGCGCGACGCCGGTTTCGTCGCAGGAGGTTTCTAATCCCAGTACTAGCATGGGTTTGCGCCTTGTAGAGGCTAGATTCGAAGGCGCGCATAATAGTCGTCACTCCAGGCCCCTACCAGCGGTTTTCGATCAGAGGCTTTGCATTCCGCGTCATGAGGGGTTAACATCCGCAACCCTTAAAAACCGACGATCTCCAGTGCGCTTTTGCCTGAGGACGTCGACCCCGGTAATGAATGAAGGTAGCTCTGGATGCCAGCCGTCAAAGTTAAAGAGAACGAACCCTTCGACGTAGCTCTGCGTCGTTTCAAGCGCTCCTGCGAAAAAGCCGGTGTTCTGGCTGAAGTTCGTAGCCGCGAATTTTACGAGAAGCCGACTTCGGAGCGTAAGCGCAAGGCAGCAGCTGCTGTCAAACGTCACGCCAAGAAAGTTCAGCGCGAACAGCGCCGCGCCGTTCGTCTGTACTAATACACAGACGTTCGTTGCAAGCTTCTGCCAAGCCCGGCCCTCAGCCGGGCTAATGGCATTTGCGGATATCGCTTGATGCTTCACCGTCGAAGCCGCCGATGCGACCCAGACGAACCTGCTTGACCCCGTCAGACCTGGCACTTGCCAGCGGTGCGCGTCTTTCTGACGAGCCTTCCAAGGCTACCGACGAGCACACCCTTTCCGTTCCAGCTATCGAGCACTCTGCGATGATGAGAACGCCATGGCCGGGCTAATTCCCCAAAGCTTTATTGACGACCTTCTCAACCGCACCGACATCGTCGACGTGGTGAGTTCGCGTGTGCAACTGAAAAAGGCTGGCAAGAACTACACCGCCTGCTGCCCGTTCCACAAGGAAAAGACACCGTCCTTCAGCGTCAGCCCGGACAAGCAGTTCTACTACTGCTTTGGCTGCGGCGCTGGCGGCAACGCCCTCGGCTTCCTCATGGACCACGACAACCTGGATTTCCCCCAGGCAATCGAGGACCTGGCCAAAGCCGCCGGCATGGAAGTACCCCGCGAGGAAAGCGGACACGCGCGCAAACCGCGCCAGCCGACCGATTCGCCGCTCTACCCACTCCTGACCGCGGCCGCCGACTTCTATCGCCAGGCCCTGAAAAGCCATCCGGCGCGCAAGGCGGCAGTGGATTACCTCAAGGGCCGCGGCCTGACCGGTGAGATCGCCCGGGATTTCGGCCTGGGCTTTGCCCCGCCGGGCTGGGACAACCTGTTCAAGCACCTGTCCAGCGACACCCTGCAGCAGAAAGCCATGATCGATGCCGGCCTGCTGATCGAGAACGCCGAAACCGGCAAGCGCTATGACCGTTTCCGCGACCGCGTGATGTTTCCCATCCGCGACAGCCGCGGCCGGATCATCGCCTTCGGCGGCCGGGTGCTGGGCGACGACAAGCCGAAATACCTGAACTCCCCGGAAACCCCGGTGTTTCACAAGGGCCAGGAACTCTACGGCCTGTTCGAGGCGCGCAAGAACAACCGCAACCTCGAGGAAATCATCGTCGTCGAAGGCTACATGGACGTCATCGCCCTGGCCCAGCAAGGCCTGCGCAACGCCGTCGCGACCCTGGGCACCGCCACCAGCGAAGAACACCTCAAGCGCCTGTTCCGCGTGGTACCCAACGTATTGTTCTGCTTCGACGGCGACCAGGCCGGCCGCAACGCCGCCTGGCGCGCACTGGAAGCGACCCTGAGCAGCCTGCAGGACGGCCGCCGCGCGCGCTTCCTGTTCCTGCCCGAAGGCGAAGACCCGGACACCCTGATTCGCGCCGAAGGTACCGACGCCTTCCGCGCCCGGATCAACCAGCACGCGCAGCCCCTGGCGGATTACTTCTTCCAGCAACTGACCGAGGAGGCCGACCCGCGCTCGCTGGAGGGCAAGGCGCACATGGCCACCCTCGCCGCACCGTTGATCGACAAAGTGCCAGGCGCCAACCTGCGCACCCTGATGCGCCAGCGCCTCACCCAGATCACCGGCCTGACCCACGAAACCGTCAGCCAACTGGTGCACAGTGCACCGAGCGAAGCGCCACCGGCCTACGACCCCGGCATCGACTATGACGCGATGCCCGACTATTCGGACTATCATGCCCCCCAGCAGGAGGCCTACGCGCCCCAGCAGGAGTGGACGCCGAAAAAGCCTGGTGCGGGCGGCAAGAAGTGGGACAAGAAGCCCTGGGACAAGAACGGCAAGCGCGGCGGCGACCGCGACGAGCCTCGCGGCCCGCGCATCCCGGCCGCCGTCGAGCCGCCGACGCTCACCGCCCTGCGCACCCTGGTCCATCACCCGCAACTGGCCGGCAAGGTCGAGACCGCCGGTCACCTCGCGGACGAAGAAAACACCCATGCACAGCTGCTCGTGGCCTTGCTCGAAGCCGTGCAAAAGAATCCTGGGCTAAGCTCATTTCAACTGATTTCGCGCTGGCACGGCACCGACCAGGGTCGATTACTCACCCGTCTGGCGGAAAAGGAGTGGCTGATTGAAGGAGAGAACCTTGAACAACAGTTTTTCGACACCATAACCAGCTTATCGGCCCGTCAAACCGAGCGAAAGCTGGAACAACTCATCAGGAAGTCGCGACAAGGCGATTTGAGCGCTGAAGACAAAATTCAGCTGCTTGAGCTGCTAAAACGCAATCTTCCTGCATCAAACCCGACCTCAACTGGCGCGTGAGGTCATAGCTCGGGTATAATCCTCGGCTTGTTTTTTGCCCGCCAAGACCTTCAGTGGATAGGGTGTTATGTCCGGAAAAGCGCAACAGCAGTCTCGCCTCAAAGAGTTGATCAGCCGTGGTCGTGAGCAGGGTTACCTGACTTACGCCGAGGTCAACGACCACCTGCCGGAGGATATTTCAGATCCGGAACAGGTGGAAGACATCATCCGCATGATCAACGACATGGGGATCAACGTATTCGAGAGTGCTCCGGATGCGGATGCCCTTTTGTTGGCCGAAGCCGATACCGACGAAGCCGCTGCCGAAGAAGCAGCGGCTGCGTTGGCGGCCGTGGAAACCGACATCGGTCGCACTACTGACCCGGTGCGCATGTACATGCGCGAAATGGGTACGGTAGAGCTGCTCACACGTGAAGGCGAAATCGAAATCGCCAAACGTATCGAGGAAGGCATCCGTGAAGTGATGGGCGCAATTGCGCACTTCCCCGGCACGGTTGATCACATCCTCAGCGAATACGATCGTGTTACCAGCGAAGGCGGTCGGCTGTCCGACGTCCTGAGCGGCTACATCGACCCGGACGACGGCATTGCGCCGCCGGCCGCCGAAGTACCGCCGCCTGTCGACGCCAAGGCCGTGAAAGCCGACGACGACACGGACGACGAAGAAGCCGAAGCCAGCACCGACGACGAAGAAGAAGCCGAAAGCGGTCCGGACCCGGTCATTGCCGCACAGCGCTTCGGCGCCGTGGCCGACCAGATGGAGATCACCCGCAAGGCCCTGAAAAAGCACGGTCGCAACAACAAGGCGGCAATTGCCGAACTGTTGGCGCTGGCCGAGCTGTTCATGCCGATCAAACTGGTACCGAAGCAATTCGAAGGCCTGGTCGAGCGTGTTCGTGGTGCCCTGGATCGCCTGCGTCAGCAGGAACGCGCCATCATGCAGCTGTGCGTGCGTGATGCCCGCATGCCGCGTGCCGACTTCCTGCGCCAGTTCCCCGGCAACGAAGTTGACGAAAGCTGGACCGATGCACTGGCCAAAGGCAAAAGCAAATACGCTGAAGCCATTGGTCGCGTACAGGCCGATATCGTTCGTTGCCAGCAGAAGCTGACCGCGCTCGAGACCGAAACCGGCCTGACCATCGCCGAGATCAAGGACATCAACCGTCGCATGTCGATCGGTGAGGCCAAGGCCCGCCGCGCGAAGAAAGAGATGGTTGAAGCGAACTTGCGTCTGGTGATCTCCATCGCCAAGAAGTACACCAACCGCGGTTTGCAGTTCCTCGACCTGATCCAGGAAGGCAACATCGGCCTGATGAAGGCCGTGGACAAGTTCGAATACCGTCGCGGCTACAAATTCTCGACTTATGCCACCTGGTGGATCCGTCAGGCGATCACTCGCTCGATCGCCGACCAGGCCCGCACCATCCGTATTCCGGTGCACATGATCGAGACGATCAACAAGCTCAACCGTATTTCCCGGCAGATGTTGCAGGAAATGGGTCGCGAACCGACCCCGGAAGAGCTGGGCGAACGCATGGAAATGCCTGAGGACAAGATCCGCAAGGTATTGAAGATCGCTAAAGAGCCGATCTCCATGGAAACCCCGATCGGTGATGACGAAGACTCCCACCTGGGTGACTTCATCGAAGACTCGACCATGCAGTCGCCAATCGATGTTGCTACCGTTGAGAGCCTTAAAGAAGCGACACGCGAAGTACTCTCCGGCCTCACTGCCCGTGAAGCCAAGGTTCTGCGCATGCGTTTCGGCATCGACATGAATACCGACCACACCCTTGAGGAAGTCGGTAAGCAGTTCGACGTTACCCGTGAACGGATTCGCCAGATCGAAGCCAAGGCGTTGCGCAAGTTGCGCCACCCGACGCGAAGCGAGCATTTGCGCTCCTTCCTCGACGAGTAACATCAAAACCCCCGGCTAGCCGGGGGTTTTGCTTTCTGCACATTCCCTCCCCTGATGTCCGCCGTCCGCGCGCTGCCCGTCTACACTCGAATCATTCCTCCGAGCCATAACGAGACCGTTATGCCCAGACTGTCGGCCCTGCTTCTGTTTTCGCTGCTTACCTGGACCGCTACGGCTGGTGCGTTGAATCTTACCGATGATGAACGTGACTGGCTGAAAGCCCACCCGCAACTGCGTCTGGGCGTGGATGCCTCGTGGCCGCCTTTCGAGTTCAGGGGCGAAAATGGTGCTTACCAGGGACTGACGACCGATTACGTCAACCTGATCGAAGACCGCCTGGACATCACGCTCAACCCCATCGAGCCGGTGAGCTGGACCGAAGTGCTACAACAGGCGAAAGCCGGCCAGATCGACCTGCTGCCCGGCATCATGTCGACCCCGGAACGGCAAGCCTATCTGTCCTTCACCCGCCCCTACCTGGATTTTCCGATTGTCATCCTGGCCCGTGAAGGTGGCGCCAACCCCCACAACCTGAAAGAACTCTATGGCCTGAAAATCGCCGTGGTGGAGAACTACGCCCCCCACGAGCTGTTGCGCAGCCATCACCCGGACCTCAACCTCGTGCCCATGCCCAGCGTCAGCTCGGCCCTGCAGGCCCTGGCCACCGACGAGGTCGATGCCGTCGTCGGCGATCTCGCTTCCAGTGTCTGGAGCCTGAACCAGCTCAAGCTCCAGGGACTCTACGTCAGCGGCGAAACACCCTATCGCTACCAACTGGCGATGGCCGTGCCCCGGGAGCAGAAAATCCTCGTGGGCATTATCGACAAGGTCATGGCCGAGATGACCGTCACCGAGAAAGAGACGATCCAGAATCGCTGGGTAGGCGACGTCCTGGTCAGTCGCTCCATCTGGGCCGACCTGCTGCTCTACGGCCTGCCTTGCGTCCTGCTGCTGATCGCCATACTGGCCGTGGTCATTCGCATCAACCGCCGCCTGAGTTCGGAAATATCCCAACGCGTGGCCCTCGAGCAGGAACTGCGCAGCAGCGAATACCATTACCGCGGTCTGGTGGAGAGCCTGTCGGCCATCGCCTGGGAAGCGCGCATGGATTTTACCTACACCTATGTCTCGCCCCACGCCGAAGCCTTGCTCGGTTATCCGCTGGCCCATTGGCTGATCCCCGGCTTCTGGCGCAGCATCACCCACCCTGCCGACCTGACCCGTGCCCAGGCCTTCTGCGACAAGGAGATCACCGAAGGTCGCGACCACACGCTCGACTATCGGGTGATCAGCGCCGATGGTCGCACGCTCTGGGTCCGCGACCTGGTCAGCCTGATCGAACACGACAGTGAGCCGATCATCCGCGGCTTGATGATCGACATCAGCGAAACCAAGCGCACCGAAGAAGCGTTGCGCCTGTCGGAACAGAAATTCGCCTCGGTCTTCCAGCAATGCCCGGACATCCTGGTCATCGCTCGCCTGTCCGACGGCTACCTGCTGGAAGTCAACACCGCCTTCGAGGAACAGATCGGCCTGAAAGCCAGGGACGCGATCGGGCATACCGCCACCGATCTCCACATCTGGGGCATCGACGGCGTCGGCTCGGGACTGCTGGAGCGGTTAAGAGGCGGCAGTATCCGTAACCTGGAGATGCCTTTCAGGCGCAGCAATGGCCAAATGTTCACCGGACTGATCTCCGCCGAACCCTTCGAACTCGACACCACGCCAGCCCTGGTGGTGGTCGTCAGGGACATCAGCCAGCTCAAGCAGACCCAACAACAACTGCAGACGTCCGAAGAAAAGTTCGCCAAGGCCTTCCACGCCTCCCCCGACGGCTTGCTGCTGAGCCGGCAAAGCGACGGCCTGCTGATGGAGGTCAACGAAGGCTTCAGCCACCTCACCGGCTACAACAGTGCCACCTCACTGGATCGCTCGACCCTGGAACTGGGCATCTGGGTCAACCTGAACGAACGCAAGCACATGCTCGAAATGATGCGGCGCGATGGTTTCGTCCGCGATTTCAGCTGTCATATCCGCCGCAACGATGGGCAGATCCGCTTGTGCGAAGTCTCCAGCCGGCCGTTGCCGATCGGTGGCGAGGACTGCATGCTGACCATCGCCCGGGACATCACCGAACGCCATGTCATGCAGGAAAAGCTGCAACAGGCCGCCACCGTCTTCGAAAGCACCGCCGAGGGCGTACTGATCACCGATATCCAGCAACACATCAGCGCGGTCAATCGGGCCTTCAGCGAAATCACCGGCTACAGCGAAACCGAGGCCCTGGGCCACACCCCGCGCCTGCTCGCCTCCGGCCAGCATGACAGTGCCTTCTACGCGGCCATGTGGCATCAACTGACCGCCGAAGGTCATTGGCAAGGCGAGATCTGCAACCGGCGCAAGAACGGCGAGCTCTATCCCAGTTGGCTGACCATCAGTGCCGTGCGCAACCGCGAAAACATCATCACCCACTTCGTTGCCGTGTTCGCCGACATCTCCAGCCTCAAGCACGCCCAGGCGCGCCTGGACTACCAGGCCCACCACGACCCGTTGACCGGCCTGCCCAATCGCACCCTGTTCGAAAACCGCCTGCAGGCCGCCCTGAACAACCAGGCCGAAAACGGTGGGCAGGGCGCCGTGCTGTTTCTCGACCTCGACCGTTTCAAACACATCAACGACAGTCTCGGCCATCCGGTGGGCGACCTGTTGCTCAAGGGCATTGCCGCCAGGCTCAAGGAGCAGCTGCGCGACATCGACACCGTGGCCAGATTGGGCGGCGACGAGTTCATCATCCTGCTCCCGGGCCTGCAGCAGGCCAGCGACGCCACGCACCTGGCCAACAAGCTGCTGGGTTGCTTCGGCGCACCGTTCCAGGCGGGTGAGCACGAGTTCTTTATCAGTGCCAGCATCGGCACCAGTCTCTACCCCAAGGACGGCAACGACGTCGCCACCCTGGTCAAGAACGCCGACGCGGCGATGTACCGTTCCAAGGCCAAGGGCCGCAACCGGGTCGAAAGCTATACCCGCGACCTCACCGCCCAGGCCAGCGAACGCGTGGCCCTGGAGCACGAACTGCGCCGGGCCATCGAGCGCCAGGAACTGCACCTGCTCTACCAACCCAAGATCAGTCTCCACGGAGGTCAACTGGTGGGGGCCGAGGCCTTGATTCGCTGGCAGCACCCGACCCTGGGCGAGGTGCCGCCGGAGCATTTCATTCCGTTGGCCGAAGAGAACGGCATGATCCTGCAGATTGGCGACTGGGTGCTGGAGCGCGCCTGCCGGCAGATGCATCGCTGGAACAGGACCCATGGCGACTTCGGCCCGCTCTCGGTCAACCTCGCCGGCGCGCAGTTGCGCCAGCCGAACCTGCTGGCACGGATCGAACAGTTGCTCAGGGATTACCGGCTTGAGCCCGGCTGCCTGCAGTTGGAGATCACCGAAAACTTCATCATGAGCCAGGCCGAGGAGGCCCTGGAGGTCCTGCATCAACTCAAGCACCTGGGGGTGCAATTGGCCATTGATGACTTCGGCACCGGCTATTCGTCACTGAGCTACCTCAAGCGCCTGCCGCTGGATGTGTTGAAAATTGACCAGTCGTTTGTACGTGGTTTACCGGACGATCCCCATGATGCCGCTATTGTGCGCGCCATCATCGCCTTGGGCCGCAGCATGCAGTTCACGGTGATTGCCGAGGGTGTGGAGAACCAGGCACAGCAGGATTTCCTGGCCGTCGAAGGGTGCGAACAGATCCAGGGTTACATCGTCAGCCTGCCGCTACAGGCCGAAGAATTCGCCGCGACCTTCCTTCATATGAGGCTTTCGGAGTTTTCGGATAGCCCCCGCGAGAAACCATCGCTATAATTCGCGGCCTACTGAGGGCCTATAGCTCAGTTGGTTAGAGCAGAGGACTCATAATCCTTTGGTCCACGGTTCAAGTCCGTGTGGGCCCACCACCTTTGAAAGCCGCGCAGTGCGCGGCTTTTGCGTTTCTGGGTGGTTCGCCACAGTGAAGACCAAGACTGTTATCGTTTTAGAGGCGCATCCCGACAGATTTGATGACAGTAAGAGATATCGCTTCCTGGAGCCCATTCTAGGATCAGGCATCAACTGATGCCGCCGCTCGTGACGCGACGACCGCCCTTAGCTCTGACGGCTAGTGCAGCGACTCGTAGTCGCTCAGTCCCTAGTACGAGCCCGTAGGACTCGACGTTTTAAACCAGAGTCTCAGCCTGGCTTGCCATGCTGCCCCCTTCTCACCTCCCCACTCTTCCTACAAAGCGTTCGAGCACGCGCAGCTGCTTGTCGCCCTTACGCTACGTGCTACGTTGAGACGGGACATCCTATAACTATTGCCTCCTCGATGCTTGAGAAGGGGAGTGCGATTGGACTTGCCCCTACCAGACCGGACACCAATTCCCCGTTAAATTGATGCCGCTGCCAAGCGCCTAAATTCTCTCGGCGACCTATATTTCAGCGCGCTGTGCGGATGCTGCTCGTTGTAATGCTCGAAGGCAATCGTCAGATTGCGCAGTGCTGTTTCTCGATCTGGCTTGGGCATGTGCGTCACGTAATCTCGCTTGATCGTCTTCACAAAACTCTCCGCCATACCGTTGCTTTGCGGACTGCGTACCGGTGTGGTCACCGGCTGCAAGCCGATCTGGCGGGCAAACAGGCGGGTCTGCTCGGCGATATAGGCCGAGCCGTTATCGCTCAGCCACTGCACGGGCGTGTTCGGCAGTTGGTCGCCAAAACGCTTCTCCACGCTTTCCAACATCAAGTCTCGGATGTCATCGCCGCTGTAGCCGGTCGGGCTCGCAACCCAGCCGATAGCCTCTCGATCACAACAGTCCAGGGCAAAGGTCACGCTCAGTTTTGCACCATCGTCGCAACGGAACTCAAAGCCGTCCGAACACCAGCGTGTATCACTGGTTTTCACGGCAATACGGCCTTCATGCCGGCGCGGTACGCCAGGCTGTTTAATACGCCGCGCCAACAGCAGGTCGTGATCACGCATGACACGATAAACCCGTTTCACGTTGATCGGTGGCAACGACTGGGTTTCACGCTCGCGGCGTAACAAGCCCCAGACGCGACGGTAGCCATAGCTGGGCAGTTCGCTGACGTGTTGCTTAATCTCGGCGACCAATTCCGTATCGTTCACGAGCCGGCGTCGCCGTGCGACGGGCGATATCGATTGCTTGCTTCGAACCGTTAATTGCGAGCGCGACACACCGAGACATTCGCTGACCAGTTTCACTGGTCGTCCCCCGGCAACAAGGGTGAGTGCGCAATCCATTTTCGCGACCGGGCGATCTCCACGGCCTCTTTGAGGACTTCCGCTTCCATCGTCTTCTTGCCCAACATCCGTTGCAATTCGCGGATCTGTTTGAGTGCATCACTCAGCTCAGACGCCGGCACCACGGCCTCGCCAGCACTAACCGCCGACAGGCTTCCGTCCTGGTACAGCTTGCGCCACAGGAACAGCTGGTTGGCGTTGATGCCGTTGCGCCGGGCAACCACGGACACGCTTTACCCAGGCTCAAGGCTCTCGCGAACCATGGCCAGCTTCTGGTCGGTACTCCAGCGGCGTCGGCGTTCCTGGCCGAGCAGCTCGCCACCCTTATCGTTGCTGTTAGTCATAAACATACCCGTTTGCCTATCCCTTATCTTAAGGGGGGAACGGTGTCCTGTCTTTCATGGGGCTCGTTCAGCGATCAGATCACCTGACACCAACCGACCAATCCTCCAGTCGACCAGGGTGAAAATGGCAATTTGCCAGCTAACTTTAAGCTGGTTATACTCGATGCCATATTTTTTCAAGCCAGAAATATTATCAAGAGACATGGAGAGCCAATGTATAAAATAACTAAAGTGGTTATTGATGGCTTTTGGCAAGAGTACAAAGCCGACTGTTCATTCCTCGAGAGCGTTAACATAATTATCGGCATGAACGGGACTGGCAAGACCACGTTTATGAATATTCTTAACGCAGCGCTTTCAGCAGATCCAATTGGGCTTTACGAAAACGAATTCGAACAAATTACAGTAACATTAGCCTTCGGAAAAAGCACTAGGACAATTAAAGTCGTAAAAAAATCCGGCTTCCCATTTCCCGCGATCACATATCAGATAGCACGTAAATCCTTCAACTTTTCCTTACTTCCGCCTACAGACGAAAGTCGAGGCATGGCCTACTCCCGGCGTCGTATAAGCCAGGATGAAATTGGAAAAATAAGGGCTGAACTTTCCAGCCTTGTATCTCTTGCAGCGCTCTCTGTTTATAGGTTCCGCAACTTAGAAAATGACGTACCTGAGCGCGCACCCTCAAGGCGACAAGGACCTGTGGACGCTCGACTAGACGAGCTAATGCAGGAACTCACAAAATACCAATTAGAACTGTCCATGCAGGCACGAGAGATATCTATATCCCTCCAGAAAGAAGTTTTAATGTCTTTGCTTTACCAGCCTGCAACCGAGCCAAACCAAGTAGGCTACGCAGTTGACTTCAATGCGGAACAAGAGAAACAGAACCTTACCTCAGCTTACCGTCAACTAGGTGTAGCAGGCAGCATCGCAACCAAGAGAATTCAAGAGCATATCAATGCTGTTGACGCCAGCGTCAAGAACATAAAAGAGTACCTTCAAGTAGAAGATACGTCAGAAGACAAGAAAGCTGCTGCTAAAAAACTTGATTTTACCCCCCTCGAGGCAAACCGTCGAGCACACAAAGTTTTTGATATGTCCTTGGACGCAGAGGAAAAGATAAAAACCGTATTCAGTCAGATTAACGTTTTCACTGAAATGCTATCCGAGTTTATCACCAATAAAAAATTCAGCTTCGATTCCGGTAAGTTAGTTGTACAGCATGGATTAAATACGATTGCAGTATCGCGTTTATCATCCGGGGAAAAACAGCTGCTCATTTTATTCATCGAGGCACTGTTGCAGCGGAAAAAACCCTATGTTTTTCTCGCGGATGAGCCAGAGCTGTCTTTGCATATTGAATGGCAGCGTAAAATTTTGCCTGCAATAAAACGGCTCAACCCGAATGCACAAGTGATTGTGGCTACTCATTCGCCTGAAATTGCCGCCGCATTCCCCGAATGCATCATGGACATGGAGGAAATTCTCTATGCCTAAGCTGGATTATTCCCCTGCTGCATATAATGTGCTAGCTCGATTTTATCGCGCCAAATCTATCCTCTATGTTGAAGGAGACGATGACGTACCATTCTGGAATAAAATATTCAAAGAGCTCACGGATATAAAAGTTCAAATAATACCCGTAGGCGGAGCCGATCAGATAGACGAAAAAATAGACATGATTTTCTCAGAGCCAGTGAATTTTTTGGCCGCTAGAGACTCTGACTTTATCAGACTAAGCAAAAACTCTAAAAACCATCCTAGAATCCTTTACACATATGGCTATTCAATTGAAAATACACTTTTAACTAGGAGTGCCATTGCAGAATTAACCGGCATGGCCTGCCGCAGTGATGAGCCCGACACTAGCAAGGTAGATTCGTGGATTGATAAAATTTCCGCAAGCTTGTCTGACCTAATTCGTCACGACATAGCCAATTATATATCAAAGAAGGGCGTAGCAGTTCTATTCGATAATTGCACTCGACTCATGCAAAGTGAGAAATCTTGCTTACCTTGCACAGCTCGAATAAATGCCCATCAGTCGAAAATCGCCACACACTTCAAACCCGACCTGCTAAATATAGTGGACACTCATTTAGCGGAGCACGGAATACCGATCGAATTCCATCTAAGAGGCCATTTCCTTCTAAGCGCGGTGTATAAATATATTGATGGCCACGTCAAATCATCCCGAAAGGGAGAAGTGAGCTACGAGTCAATATATGTAGGCGCCATTCAGTACCTAGGAATTTTTCTAAAAATGGAAAACGAACACGCCTTACATTACCGGGGGCAGGTGCAAAATGCGATAGCATCTCTAACACCAAGTCGCTAATACCGTTGAATTGGATAACTATTTTAACCTCTCAAAAAAAACATTACTTCTAATCCTAGAAAAAGCGACCGTCACCTGCTGACGGTTTACGGATGGTTACCCCAATGTCGATTGAGAAATGTTCGCCTTGCGTATTTTCCAGCTACCTCGATTAAAGCTACCCTAGCCAGAAGCTCATAGACAACCAGAGCAAGACGTGGGATAGCGAGGCAGAAAGTGCCCGCCAATTGCTGATGATCAGCACACTGCTGGCATTAGCCTTGGGCATCCTCGCAGCCTGGCTTATCACCGACCAGATAGTCCATCCGCTGCTGGAAACCCTGAAAGCCGCGAAGCGTATCGCTGGCGGGGATCTCAGCCACGACATCAAGACCGAGCGACGTGACGAGTTGAGCCAATTGCAGCGCAGCATGCAGTACATGACGATGAGCCTGCGGAAGGCATCAGCCTGGGCGTCACCCAGATTGCCAGCGCGGCGGAAGAGTTGTCCGCTGTTACCGAGCAGACCAGCGCGAATGTGAACAGCCAAAGAGTCGAGACGGATTAAGTCGCGACCGCCATGAACGAAATGGCCGCCACCGTACAAGAAGTGGCACGCAATACCGAAGAAGCTTCAAACGCCGCCGCAGCCGCGGATACAGAAGCGCGCGCCGGTGGAAAAGTGGTCGGTGAAGCTATCGATCAAATCGAATTACTGGCCATCGAAGTCGGCAACTCCACCGAAGCGATGAACCTTCTGGAGCTGGAAAGCAAAAAAATCAGCGGCGTGCTCGACGTGATCAAAGCCGTGGCTAAACAAACCAACCTGCTGGCACTCAATGCGGCCATTGAAGCCGCGCGAGCCGGTGAAGCCGGACGCGGTTTCGCGGTAGTGGCCGACGAAGTCCGAAGCCTGGCCCAGCGCACTCAAAAATCCACCGAAGAAATCGAAGGGCTGATCGCCGGCCTGCAGAGCGGTACCCAGAAAGTCTCGGCGGTCATGGAAAGCAGTCGTGTTCTAACGGATAACAGCGTCGAATTGACCCGTCACGCCGTGACATCACTGGAAAGCATCACCCGCACGGTGCCGACAATCCAATCGATGAACCAGCAGATTTCCGCCTCCGCCGAGGAGCAGAGTGCCGTGGCCGAGGAGATCCATCGTAGCTTGCTCAACGCGCGCGACATCTCCGAGCAAACCGCCGCCAGCGAGGAGACGGCTGCCTCCAGTGTCGAACTGACCAGGGTGGGCCACGAGTTGCAGGAAATGGTCAGCCAATTCCGCACTTGAGAACGCGTGAACCAAGCTCTCGTAACCACAGCTCGCCACTCGGCGGGCTCCCACTTACATACGTGACGTACTCGCTAGCTCAGCCGCTCAGCTGCCTTGCGATAAACTTGCTCGCGCTCGCGCTTATCGACGGCCACCACAAACACCATGATCTCTTGGTCGAGCACTTGGTAAACTAGCCGATAGCCGCTGCTACGCAGCTTGATCTTGTAGCAGTCGGGCAAAGCATGCAGGCGATTGGCTTCAATGCGCGGATTGAGCAGGATCGTAGCCAGCTTCTTCTTGAGTTGCTGGCGCACGGTATCCCCCAGTTTGTGCCACTCTTTTAACGCTCGTGCATCGAACTCAAGGCTATAGGTCATCCAGTGAAACCTTCACTCGCTGGGGAGCGGCCAATCGCTCGCGCACCGTGGCGAGCAAGGCTTCATCGTCCTCAGTCATCAGAATCGGCTTAAACGGTAGCTGGCCGCGCTCCGCCACGTACTGCAAGGCTTGGCGCATCAGCTCGGAAGGCGTGACACCCAGTTTTTCCAGCTCATGGTAAGCCCGTGCTTTGAGGTCGTCGTCAATGCGGACGTTAATGGATGCCATGGGATGCACCTCACTGTAATGACATTGGTCATTACAGTGAGGCAAAAAGGCCTTTTTTACAAGCCCGTAATATGTCCGTTTACCCTGCTGATCAGAAACCCAACGCAGCATGCGCCACGTCAATCAAATGGTTGGTTGTCTAATGCGAGTGATGCGCGATGAGCTGAAGACGATCCCTCAAGCAGGGCATCCACGACAGCCCGTGCCATTTCTACCGAGTGAAGCATGCCCCAGAACAGAGATCGCTCCACCGGATTCGTGTGCAAGCTGATTTCATCACCATTCAGTTCGGCGGCTTCAAGCAATTTCGACACGTAGATCAACGCGTCCTGAGCATTGACGCCTGGTTGGATGGCAAAAATCGAGGGTTTGAGAGGATCAGAGTGGTTGATGGTTTTGGATACGGTTAAAGAGAGAGTACCAAGCAAGCGGGCCGTATCAGACCGGATCGACTTTACAGAGCCGTTGGCGCCATCAACAACGCCACGAACGAGAGCACTACCCTCATCTGACTTGAAGTCTTTGGAAACGGGAGGTGGGTCGGGAGTGATTTTCTTGGTCACAGGTAAAACTCCTACGTAAGAAATACCTCAAGGAGTTCGTACATTTTCGTGTCCAGCGAAAAGGTGACGAACTGTACGCAGGTGGACAACCGGGTAACGTAGGACCCGGCACACCCCTCAAGGATGTCCCGCGCACAGTCCGCCATAAAGCGAACACAAGAATACCGCAAGCGCGGAATTGTGCGACTACGTTTGAAAGCCACGGGTGTCCAGCCCGATCGCTGATTTTGCAGCGACAGTCAAAAGGTAGTTGTCGTACTTGGCTGGTGCAACTTGAAAAGCGTGTGCAAATGTATGCATCTCAAGGAGTACACACCCGATGCTGAAATCACCTGCTGATGGCGACTCTTCCAGGTCACTCCTTTTTCGACAGGATGTGCAACGTCTTGGCCAAGGCATCCTGATTTAGGGGGTGCTCCTGGCTAAGCTCATGCAGGGGCGTTTCAGCCCGTAATTGTTGATATATGGCATAGACGCGCCCGCGTGATTCAGGCGAGCGCCGTGCCACCAAATCGGCGAATTTTTTAGTCATTGTCATCACCCTCTTTTCTCAAGGTATCCAGGGAAATTTTCCATGCTTTAAGAGCAACGACAATAGAAGCAAACAATGAGAAACAATAAGACCAGAGTAAATCCCTATCTTGACGTCCCCGCCCCGCTGCTTTCGACGCAGGGTATGCCAGAGGTCCAGCTAGACGATGAGCCGAATAAATCGCACAATCGGCTCACAAAATGAGCCGAATAAGCCTTTTATTCAGCTCACGCTCATGCGGAGTCCTCTATGAACGATCTGCCTCACTGGATCTGGCAACAGCCCGACTGGCCTCATTTCACCTGGCAGGAAAAGGCCCTGACGCCGCTGCTGCTGGAATGCGGACACGCCCAGGGACGCTTGCTCGGCATGGCCGCAGCCATCGGCGAGGACAGCATCGCGCAGAACGAACTGGATGCCTTGCTGCAAAACATCATCACATCATCGGCCATCGAAGGAGAGCCGTTGAATGTCGGCTCTGTCAGGTCCTCACTGGCAAGACGCCTGGGGCTGAGCGCCGACCAATCCGCCAGCCCACGTAGCGAGGGCCTGGCGGAACTGCTGTTGGACGCAACGCAACACCACCAATCGCCGTTGAGCCTTGAGCGCCTACTGTATTGGCAAACACTGCTTTTCCAGCCCGACGAAAGCCCTCTGGCACCGAAAATCCGTATCGGCATGCTGCGCGGTAACGAGCCGATGCAGGTGGTCTCCGGACGTCTGGATCGACCTGTCGTGCATTTCGAGGCACCACCGCAAGCCAGGCTCGACGAAGAACTGGCGGCATTTATCCACTGGTTCAACGCCAGTCAGGCAGATACGGCACTCGACCCACTATTGCGTGCCGGAGTCGCGCATTTCTGGTTCGTGACCTTGCATCCATTCGATGATGGCAATGGTCGCCTGACCCGTACCCTCACTGATCTGGCACTGGCCCAGGGCGAACAACAGGCGATTCGGTTCTATGCGATGTCCGCGAGCATTCTCGAAGACCGGAAGGGCTATTACGAAATACTCGAGTCCTGCCAGAAAGACTCGCTGGATATCACCCCCTGGCTGCAATGGTTCCTGAAAACCCTTTTGCGCAGCCTGGAACAGGCTCAGGCCAATATCGACCGGGTGCTGGTCAAGGCACGGTATTGGCAGCAGCACCGCCATCTTCAACTCTCGCCGGAACAACTCAAAGTTATCAACAGGCTGCTCGATGGCAGTGAGGGAGGTTTCGAGGATGGTATCAATGCTGCGCAATACCAGGCAGTCACCAAAGTCAGTAAGGCGACCGCGACCCGCCATCTGGCGGATCTCCTGAAAAAAGGCTGCCTCTATCGCCTTCCCGGAGGCGGACGCAGTACCCGCTATCAGATTCCCGGCCTAAGGCCGGCGGATCCTTCAAGCCTGTAACATGGCACCACTCTCAACACCCGCCACCGGAGCCCGACCTTGTCCGACACCCGCCCTCCCGCGCTCGATGAAATCGACCGTCAGTTGATTTCCGCCCTGCAGATCAATGCCCGTGAAAGCGTGGCGATGCTGGCGCGGCAGTTGGGGATCGCGCGCACCACGGTCACTTCGCGGCTGGCACGTCTGGAAAAAGCCAAGGTCATTACCGGTTATGGCGTGCGACTGGGTCAGCGGGTGGTCGATGGCGGTTTGCAGGCCTATGTCGGGATCACGGTCCAACCGCGTTCGGGCAAGGATGTGGTGCGGCGCCTCAGTGCCATGGCGCAGATCCAGCAGCTCTGCGCTGTAAGCGGCGAGTTTGACTATGTGGCCTGGCTGCGCAGCGATTCACCGGAACAACTGGACCAGTTGCTCGACCAGATCGGCAGCGTTGAAGGGGTGGAGAAAACCACTACCTCGATCATTCTCAGTAGCAAGGTGGATCGGGGGCAGCCGGTTTAACCCCGCAAGTTTGCTGGCTGGACGCGTACCTGTAGGAGCGGCCGGTCGACGCTCGATTGCCCGCGGAGCTTTTAGCGCCCTCAAGGTCCTCTTCGCGGGCAAGCCCTGCTCCTACAGGTACGCGTCGTTTCGAACAGACAGTTCGTCACAAAGCATCATGCAAGATCAAAACGACGACACTTTGCGTCTTATTAACGCACTCCCCGCTCCCTACAATGGCCTCAGTCTTTTCCTATCTATACTCCAGCCGGACACACCGCCCGGCCCGAGTCGCCAGCAAGGTCAGCCATGAACAAGAACAATCGCCATCCTGCCGACGGTAAAAAACCCATCACCATCTTCGGCCCGGACTTTCCGTTCGCCTTCGATGACTGGATCGAGCACCCCGCCGGCCTGGGCAGCATCCCGGCGGAAAATCACGGGGCGGAAGTGGCGATTGTCGGTGCCGGGATCGCCGGGCTGGTGGCCGCTTACGAACTGATGAAGCTGGGCCTCAAACCGGTCGTCTACGAAGCCTCGAAAATGGGTGGCCGTCTGCGCTCCCAGGCCTTTGAAGGCGCCGAAGGCATCATCGCCGAGCTCGGTGGCATGCGTTTCCCGGTCTCGTCCACCGCGTTCTACCACTACGTCGACAAGCTCGGCCTTGAGACCCAACCCTTCCCCAACCCGCTGACCCCGGCTTCCGGCAGCACGGTGATCGATCTCGAAGGCGAAACCTACTACGCCGAGAAACTCGCCGACCTGCCCGCCCTGTTCCAGGAAGTCGCCGACGCCTGGGCCGACGCCCTGGAAGACGGCGCGCGCTTCGGCGATATCCAGCAGGCCATTCGCGACCGCGACGTGCCGCGCCTGAAAGAGCTGTGGAACACCTTGGTGCCACTGTGGGACGACCGCACCTTCTACGACTTCGTCGCCACCTCCAAAGCCTTCGCCAAGCTGTCGTTCCAACACCGCGAAGTGTTCGGCCAGGTCGGTTTCGGCACCGGCGGCTGGGATTCGGACTTCCCCAACTCGATGCTGGAAATCTTCCGCGTGGTCATGACCAACTGCGACGACCACCAGCACCTGGTGGTCGGCGGCGTGGAACGGGTTCCCCTGGGAATCTGGCGCCATGTGCCGCAACGCTGCGCCCACTGGCCGGCCGGCACCAGCCTGAGCAGCCTGCATCACGGAGCCCCGCGCACCGGCGTCAAGCGCATTGCCCGTGCCGCCGATGGTCAGTTCGCGGTGACCGACAACTGGGGTGATACCCGTCACTACGCCGCCGTCCTGACCACCTGCCAGAGCTGGCTGCTGACCACCCAGATCGAATGCGAGGAGTCGCTGTTCTCCCAGAAAATGTGGATGGCCCTGGACCGCACACGCTACATGCAGTCCTCGAAGACCTTTGTCATGGTCGACCGGCCGTTCTGGAAGGACAAGGACCCGGAAACCGGTCGCGACCTGATGAGCATGACCCTCACCGATCGCCTGACCCGCGGCACCTACCTGTTCGACAACGGCGACGACAAACCGGGCGTGATCTGCCTGTCGTACTCGTGGATGAGCGATGCCCTGAAAATGCTCCCGCAGCCCATCGACAAACGGGTGAAGCTGGCCCTGGACGCGCTGAAGAAGATCTACCCGAAAGTGGATATCGCCGCGCGCATCATCGGCGACCCGATCACCGTGTCCTGGGAAGCCGACCCGCACTTCCTCGGCGCCTTCAAAGGCGCCCTGCCCGGCCACTACCGCTACAACCAGCGGATGTACGCGCACTTCATGCAGGCCGATATGCCCGCCGAACAACGCGGCATCTTCATTGCCGGTGACGATGTGTCCTGGACACCGGCCTGGGTCGAAGGCGCGGTACAGACTTCGCTCAATGCGGTATGGGGCATCATGAACCACTTCGGGGGACGCACCCACGCCGAGAACCCGGGACCGGGCGATGTCTTCAAGGACATCGGTCCGATTGCCCTGGCCGACTGAAAGGAACGCGCCTGTGCAGATCGCTCTCTATCAATGCCCGCCGCAACCGCTGGATGTCGCGGGTAACCTGCAACGCTTGCAGCGCCTGACCGTCGAGGCCCGTGGCGTGGACGTGCTGGTGCTCCCGGAAATGTTCCTGACCGGCTACAACATCGGCGCCGAAGCGGTCGGTGCCCTGGCCGAAGCCCACGATGGCGCCAGCGCGCAGCGTATTGCCGCCCTCGCCCGGGCGGCGAACATGGCCATCGTGTACGGCTACCCGGAGCGCGCCGAGGATGGCCAGATCTATAACGCGGTGCAGTTGATCGACGCCCAGGGCAAGAGCCTGTGCAACTACCGCAAGACCCACCTCTACGGCGACCTGGATCATTCGATGTTCAGCGCTGGCCCCGACCACTTTCCAGTGGTGGAACTGGGCGGTTGGAAACTCGGACTGTTGATCTGCTACGACGTCGAGTTCCCGGAAAACACCCGGCGCCTGGCCTTGAGCGGAGCCGAGGTGATTCTGGTGCCCACCGCCAATATGGTGCCGTTCGACTTCGTCGCCGATGTCACCATTCGTGCCCGGGCCTTCGAGAACCAGTGTTTTGTCGCGTATGCCAACTACTGCGGGAATGAGGGCGATATCCAGTACTGCGGCCAGAGCAGCATCGCCGCACCGGACGGCAGCCGCCTGGCCCGCGCCGGCCTCGATGAAACCCTGATCGTCGCCACCCTGGACCGTTCGCTGATGCAGGCCTCACGAGCCAGCAACCGCTACCTGCTGGACCGCCGTCCGGCGCTCTATACGGACCTGAGCCAGGACTGAGCGAGCGTTATCCGCTAAAATGGGCGTTCCTCTTCCAAGGAAACGCCCATGTCCCTGCCAACCTCTTCCGACTCCGAAGGTCCGGTGTCCTCGAACGAATCCGGGGAGCCAGCGCAAACGCCGCCGTCCGTAACGCCCCCAGAACCTGCCGACCGCGCCGGTCTGATCCGCGGACAAACCAGCGCCCACCGCGGGCTACGCACTTTTGCCCAGGACCGCTCACGCAATCGCCGCGAACGCTAGGCCAATATCTGCAAGCCGTATTTCTGCACGATGCTCAACAATTTGAGTGCCATGCCGCTGGGTTGCTTGTCCCCCGCCTCCCACTGCTTCACGGTCGAGGCACTGGTGTTCAGGTAACGGGCAAAAACCGGCTGACTGACGTGGTTACGCTCACGCAGTTGCTTGATCTGCTCCGGCGCGATTTCATCCGGGACCTGCGCCAGGCCGGATTCATCGAACTCACGCATGGTCGCCTTGCTGATCGCCCCAATCGCCTGCAACGCGCTGGCCGATTCATGAACCGACTCCAGCGCCTCGCTTTTAAATGTCTTGGTCATGACCTATCTCCACAAACTCTTTCATTTCCAGTAGCTGTTGGTACCGCTGGGCGCCTCATAGGCACTGGCCTATGGCACGAAAATCACTTGCCGAAAAACAAACCACCCAGTGGTATATAAAATCAAATTCGTCACAGCTTGCTGTTCGAGCTCCCGAGGGGCCTCCCCTTGAAACGCCGCCCACAAAAAAACACCCCGTGCCAAAAGAGTCAGGCACAGGGCGACGCGTTATACCGCGAGACGGTTCGGGAATTCGCTGGGGAAAAGGCGTCGGTCAATGTCAGACGGCAATGCCCTTGCGGCACTGGACCTGGGCGGTCCGCACTCGGGAAAAAGCCCGGGCCAGGCGCAACAGCATCTCGTCAATGTCGCCCTTGCTGACATTCAGTGCCGGTGAAAAACGCAGGCAGTCGGCTTTCGGCGCATCCAGCAGCAGCCCTTCCTGCAACGCCGCCTTGACCAGCGCATCCGCCGACTCGTCGCCCAGGCTCAAGCCCCAGAGCAGGCCGGTCCCGCGCAACTCTCCCTCGGCGTAACGTTGGGCCAGACGCGTCAGCCCATCACGCAGGTACTGTCCGGTTTCACGGACCTGGGCAAGGAAATCACCCGCGAGCAGCGTCTCCAGCACCGCCAGCCCGGCACTGCACATCATGGCATTGCCGTGGTGACTGCCACCGACTTCGCCGGGCGCAAAACAGCAAGCCTTGCCCCGCGCCAGCAGGGCGGCCAGCGGCACGCCGCCGCCCAGGCCTTTGCCCAGGGTGATGATGTCCGCCTTCACGCCATACTGCTGTTCGACCAGCAAGGTGCCGCAGCGCCCCATGCCGGTCTGCACTTCATCCAGGATCAGCAGGATGCCCAACTCACGGCATAACCGCTCGACGCCCTTGAGGTAGTGCCCGGTCGCCGGAATCACCCCCGCGGCACTCTGGATCGGTTCCAGCATGATCGCGACGGTCTTGGCATCCACCGCCGCATGCAAGGCCGACAAGTCATTGAATGGCACCTGGCTGAAGCCCGGCAGTTGCGGCTCGAATCGATTGTCAAAAGCGTCCGAGGCGGCCATGGCGCCGAAACCACTGCCGTGACAGGCGTTGCTCACCGAGATGATCCGAGACGCGCCAGCGCGATGCAGCTGCCCCCACTTGCGCGCCAGCTTGATCGCAGCGTCGCAGGCTTCGGAGCCGCTGTTGAAAAAATGCACCTGGTCGCAACCGGTGCTTTCGCACAGTCGCTGGGCCAGATTCAATTGACCCTGGTTATGAAATCCAGGCCCCGCATTGATCAAACCATAGGCCTGGTCGGACAAGGCCCGGGCCAGAACACCGGGGCTGTGGCCTAGGCTGTTGCTGCCACCACCCTGGCTGAAATCCAGATAAGCCTGGCCCTGCGTATCCCACACCGAAGAGCCCTGACCGCGCACGAACACCGGAGCAAGACGCGCGGCAGCCGGCATCAGGTATTCATGGCTGACACTGTCTTGTCGGGTGGCTTGCCGGTACTCGGCCGTCAGGTCATCGAGGCTCGGCGGCGTGCGACGCAAGCTGAACAGATTCATGCGCGCAGACCTTCCAGAGGCAGACCGAGCAACCGCGCCGACCAGTCTTCCACGCGTCCGCTGCGCAGGCGCTTGATCGCCGTATCGCGCCAGCGCGAAGACAACGCAGGACAATCCACCAGCTTCTTCAGGCCCGCCTGTTCCAGGGGTTCCTGAAAGAAGGCATGCAGCGCCCAGGCCACGGTCAGCCCGGGATAACTGCGCTGAATCAGCTCGAACGGTTGATCGGCGCTGACAAAGCCCGACTTCAGCACCCGGTAGAACCAACCACAACGCCCTGTGTCCTGGGCCTCTTGCGGCAGGTCCGGCAATGTTCCGAGACGGCTCAGGCGATAACAGGCCGAGCGCGGCTGGCTGACCTGCAACAACGCACCGCCCCAGCGAAACAGATCGCCCAGGCAGACCTGCTCTTCGGTCAGGCCCCGCGTCGACAAGTTCTCGCCAAAAGCCGGGGCCGCCCAATCAAGCTGTGGATAACGTTGGCGCCAGTAAGCGTAATGCTCGGCGGGATAGTGATGCAGCGCCCGCTCGGGGCCGGTATGGAAGCGCGGATCGCCATGCTCATCGCTACCCAGGCCCTGCGGCCACAACCAGAGCCGGTTGGCAACCCGGTGTTTATCCGTATCCCCCACCAGACCCTGACCCAGATTTTTTGCCTTGCCTATGTAAACACCGTCCACGTAAACAGTATTCATCGCGCTCTATGGCCCTGTAAGCCTTGTGATTAGGGTTAGACTAGGCTTCCCCGGCACCTGCGGCCATTTCGTTTTTCGAGCATTTTCGATAAGTACAGCTTATGGATTTCAAGCAACTGCGTTATTTCGTCGCGGTGTATGAAGAAGGCCATGTCGGCCGGGCCGCCGAGCGCCTGTCGATCTCGCAACCGGCTCTCTCGCAGCAGATCCGCCAGCTCGAACACAACCTCGATGTCGGCCTGTTCGAACGCAGCAGCAAGCGCCTGCTGCCGACCCTCGCCGCCCATACCCTCTACAACCACGCACTGCCGCTGCTCGATGGCCTGCAACGGGCCCGAGACGACCTGCGCAACTTCCAGGGCCAGGCCCTGCGTACCCTGGCCATCGGTGTGCTGCAGACCGTGCACACCAGCCTGGTGCCGCAGATGCTGGAACGGGTGCGCAAGGCCCAGCCGCACCTGGTGGTGCAGATCTACGAATTGACCGGCATGGAGATCGAGCGACGCCTGCTCAATGGCTCGCTGGATATCGGCATCAGCTACCTGCCAACGCGGCAACCTGGCTTGCATGGGGTGCTGTTGTACGAAGATGAGCTGCAACTGGTGATTCCGAGCGATCATCCACTGCGCGAATTCAAGAAGGTCTCCTTGAGCCAGGCCGCCGAACTGCCGATGCTGCTGCTCGGCGAGGAGTTCCAGATCCGTCAGATCTGGCAGGGACAATTGGCCAATCTGGGACGACGCCCTCAGGTCCAGGCCGAGCTGAACAATATGGCCGGTATCCTCGACAGCCTGCCGCATACGCGACTGGCGACGGTGCTACCGGGCCGCTCGCGTCATGAGCACGACGACGACCTGCTGCTGTGGAAACCGCTGACCGAACCGCGGGTTGCCTTGAAAGTCGGGCTGGTGTGTCGCGATGTGCAACGCCAACAGGCGACGCTGGAGTTGTTGCGCAACCTGCTCGAAGACGTGATGTTGACGAACCGCCCGGGCGGGGCCCCGCCGGTAGTACGAGAAGGGCTGAACTGACCGCCACTTTTTCGCGGGCAAAAGAAAACCCCGCCGAGGCGGGGTTTTGCAGACTGTTTCCCTGACATCCCTTTCACTCCGCCGTCCTGGCAGAATCCTACGTGTCCCTGTTGTTGCTTTTGAGCTTCCTGCTCGACGTCCTTGGTGCAAAGATTATCGCTGGATCCAATTTGGCGATAGGGGCAAAAAGCAGCGCGTTATGTAAGTAAATGCTTACATGGCATACGAAGAATCAAAATTGCTCGGCATCCAGTAGGAACAGCGACTCGCTCCCGGCTTTTACCGAGGCCGTCAACGAATGAATACGCGGCAACAGACGTGCGAAATAGAACCGCGCGGTGCCCATTTTGCTCGCGTAGAACGTCTCCTGACTCTCCTTGCCCAACGCTGCCTTGGCCATCAGTGCCCACATGTAGGCATAGGTGGTGTAACCGAAGGCTTGCAGGTATTCGACAGATGCCGCACCGATCTCGTCCGGATTGGTCCTGGCGCGTTCCAGGACCCAGGCCGTGAGGTCATCGAGGTTATCCAGCGCGGCGCCCAGTGGCTGGGTGAACTCGGCCAGCCCGGCGTCGGCGGTCTTGATGAAGTGGCGAATCTCTTCGGCGAACAGCTTGTAATAGGCGCCGCCGTTGCCGACGATCTTGCGCCCCACCAGGTCCAGGGCCTGGATACCGTTGGTGCCCTCGTAGATCTGGGTGATGCGCACATCACGCACCAGTTGCTCCTGTCCCCACTCGCGGATATAGCCATGACCGCCGAACACCTGCTGGCCGTGCACGGTGGTTTCCAGGCCGAGGTCGGTGAGGAACGCCTTGGCCACCGGGGTCAACAAGGCCACCAGGCCATCCGCGCGTTCGCGGGTGGTGGCGTCCTCACTGAACTTGGCGGTGTCCAACTGCATCGCCACGTAGGTGGAAAACGCCCGGCCGCCTTCGTTCGAGGCTTTCATGGTCAACAGCATGCGCCGCACATCGGGATGCACGATGATCGGGTCGGCGACCTTGTCCTTGGCCTTCGGCCCGGTCGGCGAACGGCTTTGCAGGCGATCGCGGGCGTACTCGACCGCGTTCTGGTACGAACGCTCACCCGACGCCAGGCCCTGGATACCCACCCCCAGACGCTCGTAGTTCATCATGGTGAACATCGCCGCCAGGCCCTTGTTCGGCTCACCGATCAGGTAACCCACGGCTTCGTCGAAGTTCATCACGCAGGTCGCGGAGGCCTGGATGCCCATCTTGTGCTCGATGGAACCACAGCTCACCGGGTTGCGCGCGCCGAGACTGCCGTCGGCGTTGACCATGAACTTCGGCACCAGGAACAGCGAGATGCCCTTGGGACCGGCCGGGGCGTCCGGCAGCTTGGCCAGCACCAGGTGAATGATGTTCTCGGTCAGGTCGTGCTCACCGCCGGTGATAAAGATCTTGGTGCCAGTCACCTTGTAGGAACCGTCCACCTGGGGCTCGGCCTTGGTACGGATAATCCCCAGGTCGGTGCCGGCATGGGGTTCGGTCAGGCACATGGAGCCGGCCCAGACACCCGAATACATGTTCGGCAGGTAAGTGGCTTTCAGTTCTTCGCTGGCGTGGGTGTTGATCGAGACACAGGCACCGGCCGTCAGCATCGGGTAGAGGCCGAACGCGAGGCTGGAGGAGTTGATCATTTCTTCGACCTGGGCCGACACCGCCTTGGGCATGCCCATGCCACCGAAGGCCGGATCACCGCCGACACCGACCCAGCCGCCTTCGGCGTAGGTCTGGTAGGCCTGCGGGAAACCGGCCGGGGTGAACACCGCGCCGTTGTCCCAGCGGCAGCCTTCTTCATCACCACCACGGCTCAGGGGCGCGATGCTCTTGGCGGTGACCTTGCCGGCCTCTTCGAGAATCGCTTCGACGGTTTCGGCGTCGACGGTCTCGGCCAGGGCAGGCAGTTGGGCCCAGAGTTTCGCGACCTCGAACACTTCATTGAGGACGAAGCGCATATCGCGCAGGGGCGCTTTGTAGTCAGCCATGGCAAACCTCGCAGGATCTAAACGACAGGCCCCGGATGGGGCCGATTTTCTATGGCTTGAGTTTACCCTAACAACTTTTACGACACATAGGGTCTATGTGTGACTTTTTAGTTATTTTTAGTCACACGCATATCCGAGGCATGAGGTGTCTGTTCTAACGCCCTCAGGCTCACTCGAAAACAGCTACAACGCAAACACCTCCGCCGGCAGACGCATCAGGCACTCACTCCCCGCCTCCACCGCCGCCCGATGGGCAGTCGTGCGCGGCAACAGCCGCTTGAAGTAGAACTCGCAGGTCGCCAGCTTGCCCTGGCAATACTCGGCGTCACCACTCCCTGCCTCCAACCGGGCCTGGGCCACCAGCGCCATGCGCAGCCAGAGGTAGGCAAGAATGATGTAGCCGCTGTACATCAGATAATCCAACGCCGCCGCACCCACTTCATCCGGGTTCTTCATCGCCGCCATCCCGACCTGGGTGGTCAGTTCACCCCACTGCTGGTTCAAGCCGCCCAGTTGCGCCACATAACCCTTGAGCTGCGGATGCCCGGCATTCGCCAGGCAGAACCGGTGCACGATCTTGGTAAAGCCACGCAGCAACTTGCCCTGGCTGCCGAGCACTTTACGTCCCAGCAGATCCAGCGCCTGAATCCCGTTGGTGCCCTCATAGATTGGCGCGATCCGGCAATCGCGGACCAACTGCTCCATCCCCCATTCACGAATGAAGCCATGGCCACCGAACACCTGCATCCCGTGGTTGGTCACCTCAAGACCGGTTTCGGTCATGAAGGCCTTGCAGATCGGCGTCAGGAAGGCCAACAGGTCCTCGGCGTCCTGGCGCTGGCTCGCATCGCTAGCCAGATGAGCGACATCCAGCCACTGCGCGGTGAAGTAGGTCAGTGCCCGGTTGCCTTCGTTGAAGGCCTTCATGGTCAGCAGCATGCGCCGCACATCAGGATGCACGATGATCGGGTCAGCCACCTTGTCCGGCGCCTTGGGGCCGGTGAGCGCGCGCATCTGCAGGCGGTCGTTGGCGTACCGGACCGCCCCCTGGAAACTCGTCTCGCCCAGACACAGGCCCTGCATCCCGGTACCGAGCCGGGCATGGTTCATCATGGTGAACATGCAGTTCAGGCCCTTGTTGGCCTCGCCGATCAGATAGCCCTTGGCGTCATCGAAGTTCAGCACGCAGGTCGCGGAAGCCTTGATCCCCATCTTGTGCTCGATGGAGCCGCACTGCACACCGTTGCGCTCGCCCGCGTCACCGGCGGCATTGACCAGGAACTTGGGCACGATGAACAGCGAAATGCCCTTGGTCCCCGCTGGCGCGTCCGGCAGCTTGGCCAGCACCAGATGCACGATGTTCTCGCTCATGTCGTGCTCGCCGGCGGAGATGAAAATCTTGCTGCCGCTGATTGCATAGCTGCCGTCGGCCTGGGGCACGGCGCGGGTCTTGATGATCCCCAGGTCGGTGCCGCAATGGGCCTCGGTCAGGCACATGGTGCCGGTCCAGCGACCCTCGGTCAGTTTGCTCAGGTAGGTGTTTTTCTGCTCCTCGGTGCCGTGGGCATGGATCGCCGACATGGCGCCGTGGGTCAGGCCCGGGTACATGCCCCAGGAGGTGTTGCTGGAGCCGATCATCTCGCTGATCACCAGCCCCAGGGACAACGGCAGGCCTTGCCCGCCATAGGCCGGGTCCGCCGCCAGGCCATGCCAGCCGCCTTCGACATACTGGGCAAAGGCCTGCTTGAAACCCTTGGGCGTGGTCACCACGCCATTGTCGAAATGGCAGCCTTCTTCATCGCCGGAGCGGTTCAGCGGCGACAACACCTGCTCGCAGAATTTCGCGCCCTCTTCGAGGATCGCGCCGACCATGTCGGGGCTGGCATCGTTGGCGCCGAGGGCGAGGTAGTGGGCGTGGAAATCGAAAACATGGTCGATCAGAAAGCGCATGTCGCGTAGCGGGGCTTTGTACTCAGGCATGGTCGTTTCTCCGGCAGCAGATAACTCAACCTACTGCCCTGCCCGACCCCGGACAATCACCGTCCAACCGCTGAATGCTCCACCATCACTCAGCCAACAGCTTCGCCCGTGCGAATCGCCCCACGTCGGCTCTGCCCCGCCGCGACCACGCAGTTACGCCCCGCGCCCTTGGCGGCATAGAGCGCCTGGTCGGCGGACTTGAGCACTTCTTCCGGAGTGCGCTGCTCCGGCTGACGCTCGGCGACACCGATACTCACGGTCACCGAGACGCTCGAAACACCGCTGCCAGCCCGGCGCTGACGACCTTGCTGGTCGTCCTGGGGGCGATTGTCCTGGTTGCGCAACTGGATATGGTAGTTGGCGATCACTTCGCGAATGACCTCCAGGTGCGGCATGCACTCTTCCAGCGTCTTGCCGGCGAACACCACCGCGAACTCTTCACCACCGTAGCGATAGGCACGACCGCCGCCGCTGACCTTCGCCAGCTTGCTCGCCACCAGGCGCAACACCTGGTCGCCGACGTCGTGACCATGGGTGTCGTTGAATTTCTTGAAGTGGTCGACGTCGGTCATCGCCAGCACATAGTTGCGCCCCAGGCGCTGCATGCGTTCGTTCAGCGCGCGGCGTCCCGGCAGGCCGGTGAGCTCGTCGCGGAAAGCCATCTGATAAGCCTCGTGGGCCACCGCCGCGGCAATCATCAACATCACCTGGCTGCACATGATGTTCAGGGTGAACGGCAGGATGAAGGTCTTGGGCAACATCCAGAACAACCCGAGCAACCCGGTCAATTGCGCCGCGTGCAGCGGTCGCGGATTGCGCCAGTACTGCACTGTGAGCAACACGAAGGAGGCGAAGAACACCGGGTAGGACAACTGGATCAGGCTCATCCAGTCCCCGTGCAGCGCCGGCCAGCGGATTTCCGCCAGCCAGTCGAGCAAGGTCTGCGGATAACTCTGCTCCAGGCCCAGTGCCACGCTGCCCACCGCCAGCAGCACGGCGAACCGCGCGACCATGTCCTGGAACAGGTGCGTGCGCTCCTCCCAGGCGGCGTAAACGCCAAACAGCAGGGGCAGCAACAGGCAACAGAGGTGGAAGACCACCGCGGCGTCCTCGCGGACCTTGCCGTGATCCCGGTAGTAATCGGTCTGGGTGGAGAGCAGGAAATAGGCGATATACACCGTCACCATCAGGAACAGTTCGCGCTGACGTCGGTACACCGCGCAGTAGGACCCGCCCAGCAGCAAAACCAGGGTCGGCAGCACATTGAACAGCGAGGTGAAGAAGACGTTGAGTTCCTTGACGTAGGCAGCCGCGAGCCCCGCAAGCAACAACAGGAGAGAGGGTAAAAAATGACCAGCATGGACAGTGGAAGAACGCGGCAAGGGTAAAGCTCCGACCGGCAACGCAATAAATGGCATTGTGCCTGTATTGTAAGACCTAAAGTACGGCAATGTGACATCAGTCACAAATGCCATCTCTTTAACGGCAGCGCGGCGATTCTTCTTAGCGATTTAGTCAGGAATTTTTTCGCCGCCCGTCGCCATGGGCCGCACGCAAAAAAGCCGCTTCCCCCGAAGGCGAAGCGGCTTTTACAGAGGACTCAGTGTGGCTTAGTAGCCCAGGCTGAAGTTCTCTTCTTTCATGTCCATCAGGTTGTTCGCGCCAGACAGCATGGTGACCACGTGAGTGCGGGTACGCGGCAGGATGCGCTGGAAGTAGAAACGCGCGGTCTGCAGCTTGGCGGTGTAGAAACCTTCCTCGCTGGTACCGGCAGCCAGTTTCTCGGCGGCCAGGCGCGCCATGTCGGCCCAGAAGTAAGCCAGGCAGGCATAACCGGAGTACATCAGGTAGTCCACCGAAGCGGCACCGACTTCTTCACGGTCCTTCATCGCGGCCATGCCGACTTTCATCGTCAGCTCGCCCCATTCCTTGTTGATGGCCGCCAGCGGTGCGACGAACTCGCTGACCGCTTCGTTGCCTTCGTTGGCCTGGCAGAACTTGTGGACGATCTTGGTGAAGCCCTTCAGCGCTTCGCCCTGGGTCATCAATACCTTGCGACCCAGCAGGTCCAGCGCCTGGATACCAGTGGTGCCTTCGTACAGCATCGAAATGCGGCTGTCGCGAACGTTCTGCTCCATGCCCCACTCGGCGATAAAGCCGTGGCCGCCGTAGATTTGCACGCCATGGTTGGCGGCTTCGAAGCCGACTTCGGTCATGAACGCCTTGGCAATCGGAGTCATGAAGGCCAGCAGTGCGTCGGCTTTCTTCTTCTCTTCTTCATCCTGGCCGTACTTGACGATGTCGACCTGCTTGGCGGTGAAGTAGACCATTGCCCGGTTGCCTTCGGCGAAGGCCTTCATGGTCAGCAGCATGCGACGCACGTCAGGGTGCACGATGATCGGGTCGGCGGCCTTGTCCGGCGCTTTCGGGCCCGTCAGGGAACGCATCTGCAGACGCTCGCGCGCATATTTCAGGCCACCCTGGAAACCGATCTCGGCGTGGGCCAGGCCTTGCAGCGCGGTCCCCAGGCGAGCGGTGTTCATGAAGGTGAACATGCAGTTCAGGCCCTTGTTCGGCGGGCCGATCAGGAAACCGGTGGCCGCGTCGAAGTTCATCACGCAGGTGGCGTTGCCGTGGATGCCCATCTTGTGTTCGAGGGAACCGCAGGAAACGGCATTGCGCTCACCCGCGCTACCGTCGGCGTTCGGCAGGAACTTGGGCACGATGAACAGCGAAATACCCTTGGTGCCGGCCGGTGCATCCGGCAGGCGGGCCAGGACGATATGGACGATGTTGTCGGCCATGTCGTGTTCACCGGCCGAAATGAAGATCTTGGTGCCGCTGACCTTGTAGGAACCGTCGGCCTGAGGCTCAGCCTTGGTCCGCAGCATGCCCAGGTCGGTACCGCAGTGCGGTTCGGTCAGGCACATGGTGCCGGTCCACTCGCCGGAAACCAGCTTGGTCAGGTAGGCCTCTTGCTGCTCAGGAGTACCGTGCTCGGAAATGGTGTTCATCGCACCATGGGACAGGCCCGGATACATGCCCCACGACCAGTTGGCTTCGCCGACCATTTCGCTGACCGCCAGGCCCAGGGACTCTGGCAGGCCCTGGCCGCCGTGTTCGACGTCGTGGGCCAGGCTTGGCCAGCCGCCTTCGACGAACTGCTTGTAGGCTTCCTTGAAACCGGTGGGCGTCTTAACGCCGGATTCGCTCCAGGTGCAACCTTCGGTGTCGCCGACCCGGTTCAACGGGGCCAGTACCTGCTCACAAAACTTGGCGCCTTCCTCGAGGATGGCGTCAACCATGTCCGGGGTAGCGTCCTGGCATGCCGGCAGGCTCTGATAGTGCGCTTCGTAACCGAGCAGCTCGTCACGGACGAAGCGAATATCACGCAAGGGGGCCTTGTAGTCAGGCATAGCGATAAACCTCTGCTGATGAATCCTGGAATGAGCGACCGCGTCGATTTGCCACGCCGGTCAAACGGTTGTTTGAAACATACGTTTGCGCTCATTCCTTGTCAAGTGTCGTTCATGGTCCATTCGTCATACATGGATGAAAGATGCGCAGGAAAAGGCCGGCAGCCTTGAAAGGCAGCCAGGGGCACGTAATGGAAAGAATAGTCGAGGGTGAGAGCGGGTTATGCGAGGGAGGAACTAAAAGTCGAAGACTTGAAAACGCAGCAAATCCTGTAGGAGCCGGCTTGCTGGCGATGAGGCCCGTCAGTCTTGCATCGACTTATCGGCCGCCATCGCCAGCAAGCCGGCTCCTACAAGGGATCGCGTTTCAATTCTGATGGAGAGGAGCTATCAGGCGTAGGTATCGATCAACGTACCAAGTGCCTGATCCGAAGCCTTGGCCACCTTGGCACCCGCTTCGACCTGAAGCTTGCCCTGGGTCATGTCCACCATGGTGCTCGACAGATCTTGCTGGCTGCGGTCCACCGACAACAGTCGATTGACCTGGGTATCGGACGATTGGCTCTTCAGCGAGCGCCCGACAATGGTATCGGCGGTTTGACTGGCCGATTGGTCGACACGATTCTGCCCGGACCGAATAGTGCTCAGACCGGCATAAACAGCGGTATTTCCTGAGATTTCCATGGGCAAACTCGACTGAAGACGGGATCGACAGTCTGCATTTAAGCAGACCTGTCAAAGAAACACCCGTCAAAAACAATAATGGCAGATTGCCTGTTGATAGGCAGAATCTTAGGGAAGCCTCAACCAACCCGCAGACACCGCAGCCCCGCGCCTAGTCCAGCAAATCCAACTGCAGGTACTGCGCGACGGTTTCGGCGCTCGCCGCCTTGAGCCTCGGCACCCGCCCCAGGCAAGGGGCCGGCAGGCGTTCGGCCAGGGTTGCGAGGTTCTCTTCCAGGCGTGAAGTCTTCGGCTCGATGATATTGGCGACCCAGCCGGCCAGTTGCAGTCCATCTCGCTCGATGGCTTCGGCGGTCAGCAGGGCATGGCTGATGCACCCCAGGCGTACCCCCACCACCAGGATCACCGGCAAGGCCAGCGCCTGGGCCAGATCCGACAGGCTCGCCTGGTCCGCCAACGGCACTCGCCAGCCGCCGGCGCCTTCTATCAAGGTGAAGTCGGCCCGCTTGGCCAATACTTGCCGCATCGGTCCCAGCAAGGACTGTACGGTCAACTTCATCCCCGCCTCGCGCGCCGCCAGATGCGGGGCAATCGCCGGCTCGAAAGCTATCGGATTGACCTCGGCATAGCTCAGCGGCAGCGAACATTCGGCCAGCAACGCCAGGGCATCGGCGTTGCGCAAACCCTGCGGCGTCACCTCACAGCCAGACGCCACCGGCTTGCCCGCCGCGGTGCTCAGGCCGGCCTGACGGGCCGCGTGCAGCAAGCCGGCGGCAATCGTGGTCTTGCCCACGTCGGTATCGGTGCCGGTAATGAAATAGGCAGCGCTCATAGCGGTTTCTCCAGAATGGCGTAGACCACCTGATAGGTCGCCGGCAAACCCTCGGCCTGGCGAAACTGTTCATAGGCCTGCATCAACCCGAGAATCCGCGCCCGCCCGGTCAAACCACCCGGCCGACCAGGGTTGAGGTTATGCGCGCCCAATGCCTTGAGTTCATGGGTCAGGCTGCGCACATCCGGGTAGTGCAGCACCTGCGGCCGGCTTTCCAGGCTGACCACACGCAGACCGCTGTCCCGGCACAGTTGCTGATAGTCGCTGAACAACCGGAAGCGGTTGACGTGCACCAGGCCATCCACCGCCCGCCAGCTTTCCCGCAACTCGTGCAGGGTGCCGACACACAGGCTGGCAAAAGCCATCACCCCGCCCGGCCGCAATACCCGCTGAGCCTCACCGAGTACCGCGGCGAAATCGGCGCACCACTGTACCGCCAGGCTGGAGAACACCAGATCGCAGCTAGCGGCTTGCAACGGCAGACGCTCGGCGTCCCCGGCGACAAAGTGTCGGGCGCCGCCCAGCGGACGCGCATGCTCCAGCATGCCCTGGGCAATATCCAGCGCCACGCCTTCGCCCTGCGCGAAACGAACGCCCAGGGCTCGGCTGAAGTAGCCGGTGCCACAGCCCATATCAAGCCAACGGGACGGACTCGACTCGGCCGGCAGGCGCCCGAGCAATTCATGACCGACATCGCGCTGCAATTGGGCGACGCTGTCATAGCTGGCCGCCGCGCGGGAAAACGAGGCAGCAACCTGACGCTTGTCGGGCAAGCCGCCCGGCAAGACGGGGTGGGAAAGATCAGTCATCACCGGACTCATGCAAAAAGGCCTGGATCGCCCCGGCCACTCCATGGGGGTCGTCCAGTAGAAAAGCGTGGCCGGCCTGTTCGATCAGGCCGATTTCGACATCCGGCAACAACGCCAGCAGATCACTGGCGGCCTCAGCCGGCACCAGGCCATCCTGGCCAGCGAACAGGTGCAGTTGCGGACCGCGATAGGCTTGCAGGGCCTGACGGGTATCCAGTTGCGCCAGCACCTCCAGCCCGTTCAACAGGGTCTCGGGAGCCGTGTGCGGCGCACCGGCCAGGAGCAGTCGCGCCTGTCTGCGCGGGTCAGCCGAACCCTGGGCACAGAGCAGGCTGAAACGCTTGAGGGTCGTTTGCGGATCGGCGCGGCAGCCGGCCAGGAACAGGTCGAAGGTATCGTTCTCCATAGCCCCGGACCAGCCATCACTCACCACGAAACACGGGTTGCTCGCCAGGGTCAGCAGACCGCAGCAGCGTTCGCCGCGCCGCGCCGCCAGCGCCGAAGCGAGCATGCCACCCAGGGACCAGCCGCCCAGCCAGGCGTCGTCCGGCAGGGTCGCATCGAGTTCGTCGAGCCACTCTTCGGGATCGCCGCTGGCCAGTTCCGGCAAGGGTTCGATTTCCACCCGCAAGTGCTCATCCAGCCCGCGCAAGGCAGCAGCCAGGGGTTCCAGCGGCGAGATGCCGAGGCCCCAACCGGGCAACAGGATCAGACGATCACGCATGGTTTGGCTCCACTGGATCAAAGGGGCCCAACAGGCTGAAACACTCGGCCAGTCCCTCTAACAATAGCTGCACCTGCGCCTCGCTGTGGGCCGCGGACAAGGTCACCCGCAGCCGGGCACTGCCCGCCGGAACGGTCGGCGGACGAATCGCCGTGACCATCAGCCCGCGCTCACGCAGCAACTGCGAGAAGCGCAACGCCCGACCGCTGTCGCCGATCAGGATCGGCTGGATCGGCGTGAAGCTGTCCATCAGGGTCAGGCCGATCTGTTCGGCGCCTTGGCGGAACTGGCGAATCAGCGCGTTCAGGTGCTCGCGCCGCCAGTGCTCGGTGCGCAGCAACTCCAGGCTTTTCAAGGTCGCGCAGGCCAGGGCCGGCGGTTGGCTGGTGGTATAGATGTAGGGGCGGGCGAACTGGATCAGGCTTTCGATCAGTTCTTCACTGCCGGCGACAAACGCGCCCGCCGTGCCGAAGGCCTTGCCCAGGGTGCCGACCAGTACCGGCACGTCCTCCTGGCTCAGACCGAAATGCTCGACAATACCGCCACCGCTGGCCCCCAGCGGACCAAAACCGTGGGCATCGTCGACCATCAACCAGGCGCCCTTGGCCCGGGCTTCACGGGCCAGGGCCGGCAAGTCGGCCAGGTCGCCGTCCATGCTGAAGACCCCGTCGGTGACCACCAGGGTATTGCCGGTGGCTTTTTCCAGGCGCTTGGCGAGGCTGGCGGCGTCGTTGTGCAGATAACGATTGAAACGCGCACCCGAGAGCAACCCGGCATCCAGCAGCGACGCATGGTTGAGACGGTCTTCCAGCACCGTGTCGCCCTGCCCCACCAAGGCGGTGACCGCACCGAGGTTGGCCATGTAGCCGGTGGTGAACAACAGCGCACGCGGGCGCCCGGTGAAATCGGCCAGGGCCTCTTCCAGCGCGTGATGCGGCCCGCTATGACCGATCACCAGGTGCGAGGCACCGCCGCCGACACCCCAGCGCGCCGCGCCGGCCTGCCAGGCTTCGATGACCTGCGGATGATTGGCCAGGCCCAGGTAGTCGTTGTTGCAGAAGGCCAGCAGGGGCTGGCCATCGACCACCACCTGCGGGCCTTGCGGACTCTCCAGCAACGGGCGCTGGCGATAGAGGTTTTCGGCACGGCGGGCGGACAGCCGGGCGGCGAGATCGAAGGACATTGGAGCCTCGCAAATGCGATCCGAAGAACACGGCATGACCTTGTAGGAGCAGGGCTTGTCGGGACGCCGCACCGCCGCGAAGCTTTTAGACACCTTCACGGCGTCCCGGCAAGCCCGGTTCCTGCAAAACCCGTGTTCCCGCAGGAAGGACGGTATGGATCAAACAGCGGCGTTATAGAACTGCTCGCTGCTCTTTTGCTCCACCAGCGCCTGCTCGATGGCCGCCTGGTGCACTTCGTCGGCGTGCTCTTCACGGGCTTCCGGCAGGATGCCCAGGCGCGAGAACAACTGCATGTCCTTGTCGGCTTGCGGGTTGGCGGTGGTCAGCAATTTATCGCCGTAGAAGATCGAGTTCGCGCCGGCAAAGAACGCCAGGGCCTGCATCTGATCGTTCATCGCCTCACGGCCCGCCGACAGGCGAACGTGGGATTGCGGCATGAGGATCCGCGCCACCGCGAGCATGCGGATGAAATCGAACGGATCGACGTCATCGGCGTTTTCCAGCGGCGTACCGGCGACCTTCACCAGCATGTTGATCGGCACCGACTCCGGGTGTTCCGGCAGGTTCGCCAGCTGGATCAGCAGCCCGGCGCGGTCGTCGAGGGACTCACCCATGCCGAGGATACCGCCAGAGCAGATCTTCATCCCGGCATCGCGCACATAGGCCAGGGTCTGCAGGCGCTCGCCGTAGGTGCGAGTGGTGATGATGCTGCCGTAGAACTCCGGCGAGGTGTCGAGGTTGTGGTTGTAGTAGTCGAGGCCGGCGTCGGCCAGGGCGGCGGTCTGGTCCTGGTCGAGCTTGCCCAGGGTCATGCAGGTTTCCAGGCCCATGGCCTTGACCCCTTTGACCATCTGCAGCACGTAGGGCATGTCCTTGGCCGACGGGTGTTTCCACGCCGCGCCCATGCAGAAACGGGTCGAACCGATGGCCTTGGCCCGCGCGGCCTCCTCCAGTACCTTCTGCACTTCCATCAGTTTTTCTTTTTCCAGCCCGGTGTTGTAGTGGCCGGACTGCGGGCAGTACTTGCAGTCTTCCGGACAGGCGCCGGTCTTGATCGACAGCAGGGTCGACACTTGCACGCGATTGGCGTCGAAGTGCGCGCGGTGCACGGTCTGGGCCTGGAACAGCAGGTCGTTGAACGGCTGGACGAACAGGGCCTTGACCTCGGCCAAAGACCAATCGTGACGCAAAGTGGCGGTGATGCTGGCGCTCATCGGCGGAGTTCCTTGTTTTATGCTGGGCAAGCGGCTGGGGCAAAGGAATACCCACAGACGCGACACGGATGCTCGGCATATTTAAGGAAGACTCATGCGCTGTCAACCACGATACGAAGGACCGGTTTACATCTGGTTAAAAAACAAACAAACCTGTTTATTGTGCGATGAAACCACCGATACCCCCCACCCGATCTGTACGCCCTGCGAGAGCGATTTGCCCTGGCTGATGGACGCGTGCCAGGTCTGCGCCCTGCCCTTGTCGGCGGCGGGGCTGACCTGCGGGCAATGCCTCAAGCAGCCGCCGGCCTTCGAGCAGGTGATTGTGCCCTGGACCTACCGTTTCCCGCTGGACAGCCTGATTACCCGTTTCAAGCACCAGAGCCAATGGCCGTTGGGGAGACTGCTGGGGGAGTTGCTGGCCCAGGCGTTGCGCGAGCGCTTCGACGATGGTTTACCGCGACCGGACCTGTTGCTGCCGGTGCCCATGGCGACCCGACGCCTGCGTCAGCGGGGTTATAACCAGGCGGCGATGTTGGCGAACTGGCTGAGCCAGAGCCTGGAGATCCCCGCAGATGAACACCGTTTGCTGCGTGTTCAGGACACCATCGCGCAACAGGAACTGGACGCCAGGGCTCGCCGACGCAACCTGCTGAACGCCTTTGCCCTGGCGCCCGGGGCGAAAGTCGAAGGCCTGCACCTGGCGCTGGTGGACGATGTACTGACCACCGGAGCTACCGCCGAAAGCCTGGCCCGGTTGCTGATGAAGGCGGGAGCGCGGCGGGTCGATGTCTATTGCCTGGCGCGTACACCGAGCCCGGAAAGTCGTTAGCCGTCTCAGAGACACCACGGAACCTGTAGGAGCCTGGCTTGCCAGCGAATAGGCCCTTGAGCCTTGCGGCGATCTTGCGAACGCCATCGCCAGTAAGCTGGCTCCTGCAGAAACCGCGTTCGGCTTGAGTCAACCCGTATCGGCGGCTTGACGTCGAAAGCACCGAGAGGCACCTTGCCCAGTACCCCCGCTGCCCGAAGTCCGCCCCATGTCCCTGCCCGTCCTGCTGACCCAACACATCGTCCGCCGCCCGCAGCGTATCGCCCTGCTGCAACATATCGCCGAACAGGGCTCCATCACCCGCGCCGCGAAAAGTGCGGGCCTGAGTTACAAGGCGGCCTGGGACGCCATCGACGAGTTGAACAACCTGGCGCAAAAACCCTTGGTGGAGCGCAGCGTTGGCGGCAAGGGCGGCGGTGGCGCCAAGCTGTCGGCTGAAGGCGAACGGGTGCTGCGTCTTTATCAACGCCTGCAAACCCTCCAGGCCCAGGTCCTCGAAGCCGCCGAAGACAGCGGCGACCTCGACCTGCTCGGCCGCCTGATGCTGCGCACCAGCGCCCGCAACCAGCTTCACGGCACAGTGCAGGACATCACCCGCCACGGGCGCAACGACCTCGTGCGTCTGGCCCTCGCCGGTGGGCTCACGCTGCAGGCACAGATCACCCATGACAGCACCCTGCGCCTGGAGCTGGAGAGCGGCACCGAAGTCGTCGCCCTGATCAAGGCCGGTTGGCTGGAATTAAGTGCAATCGGGCATCCCGCAAAATCCGGACACAATTCTCTAGGCGGTCAAATCGAGGACATTTCCGAGGATGAAGACGGCCCTTCGGAGGTCAGAATCGCGCTGCCGAACGGGCAAATCCTCTGTGCGCTGGCGCAACCGGAGCAGATAAAAAACCTCAGGCTGAGCGTGGGAAGCCCGGTGCAGACGGTGTTTGCGCCGTCCCTGGTGATTTTGGGTACACCGTTATGACGCCATCGCCAGCAAGCCGGCTCCTACAGAAGAACATATCCCACCTGTAGGAGCCGGCTTGCCGGCGATCGATCACGCAGCGATCCCGCGCTTTTTCTGCAACAAATCCGTCACAGCGCATTACTAAGGTGACCCCCTGACCCGCAGGGAGCCTGATCATGAACCTCTTAGAAGAAAACCAACCCACCGACCTGGAACAGATGGTCGGCCTCAGCCGTCGTGGCTTTATCAGTGCCGGCGCCTTGTGCGGCGCGGCAATGTTCCTCGGCGGCAACCTGCTGAGCCGCAGCGTGATGGCTGCCAGCGTCAGCGCCGCCTCCGGCCAACTGCTGGGTTTCGACAGCGTCGCCGCCGCCACCCGCGACACCCTGACCTTGCCGCCCGGCTATACCTCGTCAGTGCTGATCAGTTGGGGCCAACCCCTGGCCAAGAACGGCCCGGCCTTCGACCCGAGCGGCAACGGCACCGCCAAGGCCCAGGAAGTCCAGTTCGGCGACAACAACGACGGCATGAGCCTGTTCCCCTTCCCCGGCGACGACAACCGCGCGCTGATGGCGATCAACAACGAATACACCAACTACCGCTACCTCTACCCCCACGGCGGCCAGCCGCAATCCCTCGAAGACGTGCGCAAGGCCCAGGCCAGCGAAGGCGTGTCGGTGATCGAAATACAGCGCAAGGACGATCAATGGCACTTCGTCCAGGGCTCGTCCTATAACCGGCGGATCCACGGCAACACACCGATCAAATTCGGCGGCCCGGCAGCCGGCCACCCCTGGCTGCAGACCCAGGCCGACAAGCAGGGTCGCAAAGTCCTCGGTACCTTCCAGAACTGCGCCAACGGCAAGACGCCGTGGGGCACCTACCTGACCTGCGAAGAGAACTTCACCGACTGCTTCGGCAGCAGCCATACCGAACAGAAATTCGATGCCGCGCAAAAGCGCTATGGGGTCGTGGCCACCAGCAAAGAGATCAACTGGCACGCCCACGATCCACGCTTCGACATGGCCCTGAACCCCAACGAACTGAATCGTCACGGTTGGGTGGTGGAAATCGATCCGTTCGACCCGCAGTCCACCCCGGTCAAGCGCACCGCCCTGGGCCGTTTCAAGCACGAGAACGCCGCCCTGGCCGAAACCCGTGACGGCCGCGCCGTGGTCTATATGGGCGACGATGAGCGCGGTGAGTTCATCTACAAGTTCATCAGCCGCGACAAGATCGACCACAAGCACCCCAAGGCCAACCGTGACCTGCTGGATCACGGCACCTTGTACGTTGCGCGGTTCGACAACGGCGACGGCAACCCGGACCGTCCGAAAGGTTCGGGTGAATGGGTCGAATTGACCTTCGGTAAAAACGGCATCGATGCCGGCAACGGTTTCACCAGCCAGGCCGAAGTGCTGATCCACGCCCGGCTGGCCGCCAGCGTGGTCAAGGCGACACGCATGGACCGTCCGGAATGGATCGTCGTCAGCCCCATCGACGGCCAGGTCTATTGCACCCTGACCAACAATTCCAAACGCGGTGAAGAAGGCATGCCGGCCGGCGGCCCTAATCCCCGGGAGAAGAATGTCTACGGGCAGATCCTGCGCTGGCAGGCCGCAGGCAATGATCATGGCGCCCACACCTTTGGTTGGGACCTGTTCGTGGTGGCGGGCAACCCGGCGGCGCATCCCGGCACGGCCAAGGCCGGCTCGTCCAATATCACTGCGCAGAACATGTTCAACAGCCCGGACGGCCTGGGTTTCGACAAGGCCGGCCGTCTGTGGATCCTCAGCGACGGCGACTATAGCAACGCCGGGGATTTTGCCGGCATGGGCAATAACCAGATGCTTTGCGCCGACCCGGCCAGCGGGGAAATCCGTCGATTCATGGTCGGCCCGGTAGGCTGCGAAGTGACCGGCATCAGCTTCTCGCCGGACCAGAAAACCTTGTTCGTCGGCATCCAGCATCCTGGCGAGGCCGGCAACTCGACCTTCCCCGAGCATTTGCCGAACGGCAAGCCACGCTCGTCGGTGATGGCGATCCGGCGGGATGATGGCGGGATTATCGGCGCCTGATCAACCGAACCGAAAACACCGCCCCCTGTAGGAACCGGCTTGCTGGCGATAGCGGCCGATCAGTCGATGCAAGACTCACTGGCCTCATCGCCAGCAAGCCGGCTCCTACACAGGCCGTACCCGACATGGGGCCGATCACAAACCCCAACAGCCGCCACACCTGCCACCCCGTCTGCGCTAACATGCTTGGCCGGACGCGGCCGCCTGCCGCCCGCAGGAGTCAGCATGTCCCACCCGTTTGAAACACTCACCCCTGACCTGGTGCTCGACGCCGTGGAAAGCATCGGCTTTCTCAGTGACGCCCGGGTCCTGGCGCTCAACAGCTACGAAAACCGTGTCTATCAGGTGGGCATCGAAGACGGCGAACCCCTGATCGCCAAGTTCTACCGCCCCCAGCGCTGGACCAACGAGGCCATCCTCGAAGAACACCGCTTCACCTTCGAACTGGCCGACTGCGACGTGCCGGTCGTCGCGCCGATGATCCACAACGGCGAAAGCCTGTTCGAGCACGCCGGCTTCCGCTTCACCCTGTTCCCCCGCCGTGGCGGCCGCGCCCCGGAGCCGGGCAATCTCGACCAGCTCTATCGCCTCGGGCAACTGCTCGGCCGCCTGCACGCCGTAGGCGCCACCCGGCCGTTCGAACACCGCGAAGCCCTCGGCGTGAAGAACTTCGGCGAGGACTCGCTGACCACCCTGCTGGAAGGCAACTTCATTCCCCGCAGCCTGCTGCCGGCCTATGAGTCCGTGGCCCGCGACCTGCTCAAGCGGGTGAAACAGGTCTACGCCGAGACCCCGCACCAGAACATCCGCATGCACGGCGACTGCCACCCCGGCAACATGATGTGCCGCGACGAGATGTTCCATATCGTCGACCTCGACGACTGCCGCATGGGGCCGGCCGTCCAGGACCTGTGGATGATGCTCGCCGGCGATCGCCAGGAATGCCTCGGCCAACTGTCGGAACTGATGGACGGCTACAGCGAGTTCCACGACTTCAATCCCCGCGAACTGGCGCTGATCGAACCCCTGCGCGCCTTGCGCCTGATGCACTACAGCGCCTGGCTGGCCCGCCGCTGGGACGACCCGGCGTTCCCCCACAGCTTCCCGTGGTTCGGCAGCGAGCGTTACTGGGGCGACCAGGTCCTGGCGTTGCGCGAACAACTTTCCGCACTGAATGAAGAACCGCTGAAATTATTCTGACGGTTGTGGCAGGATTTACTGACGCCTGAAAAGGCGTCATCCCTCATTCAATAAAATAAAACTCTTATAAGAAATTAGTCAGCAGCCTAAGAAAGGACTCTGCATGCAAGCCGCCAACCCGCGTCGCGGGTACATCCTTGGCCTCAGCGCCTACGTCATCTGGGGCCTGTTCCCGATGTACTTCAAAGCCATCGCCGCCGTACCGGCCGTCGAGATCATCGTCCACCGCGTGCTCTGGTCCGCCCTGTTCGGCTCCCTGTTGCTGATGGTCTGGAAGCACCCCGGCTGGTGGCGCGAGCTGCGGGACAACCCGCGCCGCCTGGCGATCCTGGCCCTGAGCGGCACCCTGATCGCCGCCAACTGGCTGACCTACGTCTGGTCGGTGAATAACGGGCGCATGCTCGAGGCCAGCCTGGGCTACTACATCAATCCGCTGGTCAACGTACTGCTGGGCATGCTGCTGTTGGGCGAACGCCTGCGCCGCCTGCAATGGATCGCCGTTGGCCTCGCCGCCGTGGGCGTGGCGCAGCAGGTCTGGCAGGTCGGCAGCCTGCCCTGGATCTCGCTGGTGCTGGCGCTGACCTTCGGTTTCTACGGGCTGATCCGCAAACAGGCACCGGTCAAGGCCCTGCCGGGCTTGGTGGTGGAAACCTGGATGCTGGTGCCCATCGCCATCGGCTGGCTGTTGCTGCACCCGCTCGCCACCAGCGCCCAGGCCGAATTCTGGACCACCTCGCAAGCCTGGTGGTTGATCGCCGCCGGCCCGGTCACGCTGATCCCGCTGGTAAGCTTCAACGCGGCGGCACGTCACCTGCCCTACACCACCCTGGGTTTCCTGCAATACATCGCGCCAACCCTGGTGTTGCTGTTGGCCGTGCTGCTGTACGACGAACACCTGACCGCCAGCAATCTGGTGGCCTTCGTGTTTATCTGGACGGGATTGGCGGTGTACAGCGTCGATGCCTGGCTCAGCCTGCGCAAGCGCAGCTGATCAAAAAACACACAAAAGCCTGCAAACCTTGCTCCACCTGGGCTGCAGGCTTCTACCCCAAGGTTATCCACAAGCCGGTCCACGCCGTTTGTGCACAAGCCCTTGAAACTGCTCGTTTTTTGCTCATACCCTGGAAAGCCCCGGCCGGCCTGGTCGGGCGTAGGCTCTCCCCAGGTTATCCACAGGCCCATCCCCGTTAAAACTGGATAACCCGCCTCACGCTTCGTCGCTGCGCAACATCAACTCCACCATCAATTCGTCGGCCAGGGTTTCCAGGCCCGACTGCAGGGCTTCCAGCGGCAGGTCAAACGGCACCGCCAGGATCGCCTCGGCATGGAACAGCGGGTCGCCACTCATGGGCGCGGGGCTCACGTCGGTCACCAGTTGCTCCAGGTTGATGCCTTGCTCAGTCAGCAAGCGGGTGATGTCCCGCACAATGCCCGGGCGATCATTGCCCACCAGTTCCATCGCGATGGGTTTCCAGCGGCCGGGCGCTTCGCCACCGCCGGGAATCACCTGAATCCGAATCCCCTGGCTGGCGAGCGCTTGCAGTGCCTTGATCAAGGCGTCATGGGCCTCGGCGGGCGCCTCGACCCGGACAATCCCGACAAACTGCCCGGCCAGGCCCGACATGCGGCTTTCCAGCCAGTTACCGCCATGCTCGGCGATGCACAGGGCAATCTGTTCGACCTGGCCGGCCTTGTCGGGTGCGAATACAGTCAGTACGAGATGGTCCACGGGATAGCCCTCTTGTCGTTGGTCGCTCCAGTATAGGCAAGGGGTGCTACCTCACGACGACGGGCTTGGAAAAACAAGCCCCTGCTCTGGCAGGGGCTCGCTCAAAAACTTCTCATATGGATTTGCGGGGCTGGCATGACCCGTTCTTTCGAACCGGCCCTCAGTAATGGCGATAGACATCGAAACGCACTTCACCCTGGCTGAAGTATCGAGGATCGGCAGCGTATAATCCCCTGACGCCTGTCGACGTTACAGAAGGGACATTCAAATAAGTTCCGCGACCTGACTCCATAATGACCCACCCCGCGCCAGAATCGGTGCCACCACCCGATATATCCCTTTTGATGAAAATACTCCCGGAGGCGCCTTGAAGAGGAACGAAATACAGGTGGGCCGTATACTTGGCAGCGTATCCTTCCAGGAAATCAGGTCCACTCCTAGCTGACTGGCCAGGCAAAGGAGCATTTTTGCTGTATGACTCTTCCAGGAAAATAGCTTCAGGAGAAACGCCTGGAGGATTGGCCCCTATTCGGAACTTCTGATTGCTCGACCCGCCCTTTGGATAAAGAATAACTTTGGTACCATCCGCCGTGCCGGATCCGGAGACGTCCAGAACCCGACCGTTGCCCTGGTTTTCGATATAGACAAAACGACTGCCTGCATCCGTGATCAGCCAGAATTGATTACTGGCCCCAGTATTGTTCGTCGTAATGGCATCCCCATTGCTGGCTGCCGTCAGGTATCCATCAGTAATTGGAAACACTTGAATCTGGTAAGCCTTTTTTTGTTCGTTATATTTGAAAACCCAGGTTGAAAACACCAAGTTCTCACTACTGTAAAGTCTTACAACATTATCAGAACCCATCTTTATAAAGCTTTTCCCGTTTAAAGCAGTGAATATTTTTTTGGGACTCGTTGGAACGGTTACTGCACGACCTGAGCCGGTCCCGATTATCTGCTCGAGGATTGCGGGATCAAGGGTTTTGCTGCGCGGTTTCATTACAGTTCTCCTTTGTTTGCTGGTGAGGCAACCACTATGGAGACAGCGATGGCGAAGTATTGACAGCGCTTGCCAACGACCGGCTGACACATAACACCCAAACGCCCAGCTTAGCCTGATTATAAAAGGCAGTGAGAGGGCTTTTTCGACCCCCTCTTTTGCAGAGACGGCTCACTCCGGCGGGGTTAAGTTCCTAGCCTGAATTTCTGATGGGTCGTCTCATGATCGTAATCAAGGTAAACGGGACTACCCTCTGCTCCGCTGCTCCCGAGAGTAAAAACCCTATTGGGGTATCCGTATTTAGATATAGATACAAGACCACCTCCTGCCTCAGCAATATACCAAACTTGAAGGTGGGTGCTCGCCCCAACACGGGCTTCCGCGACGAGATCATCCCTGTCCGTTGCAGTAATATACAAGGAACTCTGATAAGATTTAATATAGTAATCTACATGAGTGTATCTTTCGAACGTCCACAACGAGTTGGGTGGAGGGCTACTTGCACGAGTAATCCTAAGTTCGTTATCACGCCCATCACGAAAATAGAGATAGCTTGTTCCGTCTGTAGCTGAGAATATTTTTACGGGACCCGTTGGGATGGTTATCGCCCGGCTAGAGCCGGATTCAGGTGCCTGATCTGACATTGTAGGGTCGGGGGTATGAGCGCTCTTTTTCATTACAGTTCTCCTTTGCTTACGGGTGAGGTAACAGCAATGGATACAGCAATGGCGAAGAGTAGAGCGTTTGCCAACAACTGGCTGACACATAATACCCGAGCGCTCAGTATAGCTCAGTGATGAAAGGCGCAAGCTTGCCCATCTGACGAACGATGGCCTAGATAGGGCCCGGGTGCCTGGTCTTGCTGGAGCAGGGTTCGGCGATATACCGCGTTATCGTTCTTCGCGGGCAAGCACCGCTCCCACACCCCCACCCACCGCACACGTAGTCATCGCGAGCCTCCGGGACAGAGGTCCGCCGCAAAACAAATCGTGTACTATTTTCAGATTTATCTGGAACAATTAACACTTTTCTTGAGAACATCAGCGGCTTCTGCGTGACCAGACAGAACCCACTGGTCGCGAAACGACGTATTTAGTCTGATTTTCACAACCGCAATGCATCATGTAGTATGCGTCGGCACGCACTACATAACGTTGGATCGACGTCTGCCCGAGTGTCTGTGAGATCACGGAAAGCCCCGCCGGCTCAGGTCGGCCGGGTGAGCCCAGCCGTCCGCGAGGGCATGTTCTGGTACTGTGTTCAGAGAAGCACGCAAGGCTTTAAATAGAAGAGCTGAATAGCTGAGCAGAGTGAGGCAAGCAATGACTGAACACGTTCAAGTCGGTGGCCTTCAGGTCGCCAAAGTCCTGTTCGACTTCGTGAACCACGAAGCCATTCCCGGTACCGGTCTGACCGCCGACCAGTTCTGGGCCGGCGCCGACAAGGTCATCCACGACCTGGCGCCGAAGAACCAGGCCCTACTCGCCAAACGCGATGATTTCCAGGCCCGGATCGACGCCTGGCACCAGTCCCGGGCCGGCCAGGCCCACGACGCCGTGGCTTACAAAGCCTTCCTGCAAGACATTGGCTACCTGCTGCCAGAAGCGGCGGATTTCCAGGCCACTACCCAGAATGTCGACGACGAGATCGCCCGCATGGCCGGCCCGCAGCTGGTGGTGCCGGTGATGAACGCGCGTTTCGCCCTCAACGCCTCGAACGCCCGCTGGGGTTCGCTGTATGACGCGCTCTATGGCACCGATGCCATCAGCGAGGCCGACGGCGCGGAAAAAGGCAAAGGCTACAACAAGGTCCGCGGCGACAAGGTCATCGCCTTCGCCCGCGCCTTCCTCGATGAAGCCACGCCCCTGGCCGCCGGCTCCCATGTCGACTCCGTGGGCTACAAGATCGTCGACGGCAAACTCGTGGTCAGCCTCAAGGGCGGCAGCAACAGCGGCCTGCGCGACGATGCCCAGTTGATCGGCTTCCAGGGCGATGCCTCGGCACCCACCGCGATCCTGCTGAAAAACCACGGCCTGCACTTCGAAATCCAGATCGACGCCAGCAGCCCCGTCGGCCAGACCGACGCCGCTGGCGTGAAGGACCTGCTGATGGAAGCGGCCCTGACCACCATCATGGACTGCGAAGACTCGGTCGCCGCCGTCGATGCCGATGACAAGGTGGTGATCTACCGCAACTGGCTCGGCCTGATGAAGGGCGACCTGGCGGAGCAGGTCGCCAAGGGCGGCACCACCTTCACCCGGACCATGAACGCCGACCGCCGCTACACCGCCGTCGACGGCAGTGAATTGAGCCTGCACGGTCGCTCGCTGCTGTTCGTGCGCAACGTCGGTCACCTGATGACCATCGACGCGATCCTCGACAGCCACGGCAACGAAGTGCCCGAAGGGATCCTCGACGGCCTGATCACCAGCCTCGCGGCGATCCACAGCCTCAACGGCAACAGCGTGCGCAAAAATAGCCGCACCGGCTCGGTCTATATCGTCAAGCCGAAGATGCACGGTCCGGAAGAAGCGGCGTTCACCAACGAGCTGTTCGGCCGCATCGAAGAGGTCCTGAACCTGCCGCGCAATACCCTGAAAGTCGGGATCATGGACGAAGAGCGGCGCACCACCGTCAACCTGAAAGCCTGCATCAAGGCCGCCAGCGAGCGTGTGGTGTTTATCAACACCGGCTTCCTCGACCGCACCGGCGACGAGATCCACACCTCCATGGAAGCCGGCGCGATGGTGCGCAAGGCGGCCATGAAGACGGAAAAATGGATCGGCGCCTACGAGAACTGGAACGTCGATATCGGTTTGAGCACCGGCCTGCAAGGTCGCGCCCAGATCGGTAAAGGCATGTGGGCCATGCCCGACCTGATGGCGGCGATGCTCGAACAGAAAATCGCCCACCCACTGGCCGGCGCCAACACCGCCTGGGTCCCGTCGCCCACCGCGGCCGCGTTGCATGCGCTGCATTACCACAAGGTCGACGTGTTCGCCCGCCAGGCCGAACTGGCCAAGCGCGCGCGGGCTTCGCTCGACGATATCCTGACCATCCCGTTGGCGAGCAACACCGACTGGTCGGCCGAGGAGATCCGCAGCGAACTGGACAACAACGCCCAGGGCATCCTCGGCTACGTGGTGCGCTGGATCGACCAGGGTGTCGGTTGCTCGAAGGTGCCGGACATCCATGACATCGGGCTGATGGAAGACCGCGCCACCCTGCGCATTTCCAGCCAGCACATCGCCAACTGGCTGCGCCATGGCGTGGTCACCCAGGACCAGGTCATGGAAAGTCTCAAGCGCATGGCCCCGGTGGTCGATCGGCAGAATGCCGGTGATGCGCTGTACCGCCCGCTGGCCCCGGACTTCGACAGCAACATCGCCTTCCAGGCGGCGGTCGAACTGGTGATCGAAGGGACCAAACAGCCCAACGGCTATACCGAGCCTGTACTGCACCGTCGGCGTCGTGAGTTCAAGGCCCGCAACGGCCTGTAAGACCGCGCTACGGACGAAAAAAAGCCCTGATCGGCAACGATCGGGGCTTTTTCATTCCGGACACCGTACCTGTGGGAGCCGGCTTGCTGGCGATGCGGGCAACGCGGTGTTTCAGACAGACCGCGTTATCGTTCATCGTCAGCAAGCCGGCTCCCACACAACAGCCATAGCAACAGGCCTTAGGCCACCATCCCCAACTCACGCTTGACCAGCTTCAGCAACTGCGTGGTGTCGATGGGCTTGAGCAAGAAATCCACCACGCTCAAATGCATCGCATCAATGGCATCACGCACATCGGCGTTACCGGAGACGATAATGATCGGCAGCGCCGCCCGCTCCGAGTCGCGCACCTTGCGGATCAGGTCCAGCCCGTCGTCGGCCATGCGCAAATCAGTGATCAGCAAGCCAATGCCGCGGTTGGACTCCAGCAACGCAAAGGCCGCCGCGCCACTGGCGGCGGTCACACAGTGGATATCGTGCAGGGCGAGAATTTCCGACAGCAACTCCCGGGCATCCTGATCGTCATCGACGATCAGGACCCGCTGATACGACAATTGCGGTGCCTGCATCACCTGCAGAATGGCCTCGCGCTCGGCATCGCTCAAAATATCGTGGTCGGACATACGGCTCTCTGGTATCCCTTAGCAATCCAATCCCCTAGCACAGTGCTCAGACATCGCTAAACGGATGCTCAATGTGCACTTCGTCGGAAAGTTTTCCAAGTCGATATTTGTTAAGAATTCCCTTATTCAACTGTAGGCCATTTCACAAACCTAGACTTACGTCCAATGGGCACTCGGGAAGCGGGGGCCGAACATGGGTAAAACAGCGATTCTTCGCGCCCATAACAACGGACAAAAAGCGGTAGCGGTCATGAGCAAAGCGGATGCCTTCAGCCAGGCCGGGAAGACCGCGGTGTTGCAAAACATCCACGGCACCTTGCAGTTCCTCCAGCGATTCCCGCCTTTCAACCAGATGGAGAACGCCCATCTGGCTTATCTGGTCGAGCAGTGCCAGCTGCGGTTCTACAGCACCGGCGAGAGCATCATCAAGCCCGCCGACGGGCCGGTGGAACACTTTTATATCGTCAAGCAGGGACGCGTGGTCGGCGAACGCCCGCACACGGCCAAGGGCGGCAGCGAAACGGTCTTCGAAATCACCACTGGCGAGTGCTTCCCCCTCGCCGCGCTGCTCGGCGAGCGGGCGACCCGCACCGAACACCTGGCCGGCGAGGACACCTTCTGTCTGCAACTGAACAAACCGGCGTTCATCAAGCTGTTCTCGTCCTCCGAGACTTTCCGCAACTTTGCCCTGCGGTGCGTCAGCAGTCTGCTGGACCAGGTCAACCAGCAAGTCCAGCGCAAGGCCGTGGAAACCCTCGGCACCCAGTATTCGCTCAACAGCCGCCTCGGCGAGCTGGCAATGCGTCACCCGGTGACCTGCAGCCCGAGCACCCCGCTGCGCGAAGCAGTGACCCTGATGCACGAGCAACAGGTCGGCAGCATCGTGGTGGTGAACGAGGCCAAGGCCCCGCTCGGCATCTTCACCCTGCGCGACCTGCGCCAGGTGGTGGCCGACGGCGTCCATGATTTCAGCCAGCCCATCGACCGGCACATGACCCAGGCGCCCTTTGCCCTGACCCCGGACCACAGCGCCTTCGACGCCGCGATTGCCATGACCGAACGGCACATCGCCCACGTCTGCCTGGTGAAAGACCAGCGCCTGTGCGGCGTGGTCTCCGAACGCGACCTGTTTTCCCTGCAACGGGTCGACCTGGTGCACCTGGCGCGGACCATCCGCAGCGCGGCGCGCCTGGACAACCTGATCGCCATTCGCGGCGAGATCGGCCAGTTGGTGGAGCGCATGCTGGCCCATGGTGCGTCATCGACCCAGATCACCCAGATCATCACCCTGCTCAACGACCATAGCGTCTGCCGGGTCATCGAGCTGACCCTGGCCGACAAGGGCGACCCGGGCGTGCCGTTCAGCTGGCTGTGCTTCGGCAGCGAAGGCCGCCGCGAACAGACGCTGTACACCGACCAGGACAACGGCATCCTCTTCGAGGCCCGCGACGCCGCCCATGCCGCCGAGATTCGCGGCAAGCTGCTGCCCCTGGCGCAGCAGATCAACCAGAGCCTGGCGCTGTGCGGCTTCAGCCTGTGCAAGGGCAATATCATGGCCGGCACCCCCGAACTGTGCCTGTCGCGGGCCGAATGGGCGCGGCGCTTCTCCGCCTTTATTCGCGAGGCGACGCCGGAGAACCTGCTGGCCTCGAGCATCTATTTCGACCTGCGGGTGGTCTGGGGCGAGGAACAGGCCTGCCAGCAACTGCGCCAGGGCATCCTTGCCCAGGTCGCCGACAACCGGCTGTTCCAGCGCATGATGGCCGACAACGCCTTGCGCCAGCGTCCGCCGGTGGGGCGTTTGCGCGAGTTCGTACTGAGCCGCAATGGTGGCGACAAGGCCACTCTCGATCTGAAGGTCCAGGGCCTGACCCCTTTCGTCGACGGTGCCCGCCTGCTGGCGCTGGCCAATGGCATCGAGGCCAGCAACACCCTCGAACGCCTGCGCCAACTGGTGGCCAAGGAAGTGATCGAACGTCTCGACGGCGCGGCCTATGAAGAGGCCTACCACTTCATCCAGCAGACCCGCTTGCAGCAGCATCAACTGCAGACCCGGCAGAATCTGCCGTATTCCAATCGGGTCGATCCGGACAGCCTCAACCAGCTGGACCGGCGCATCCTGCGTGAAGCCCTGCGCCAGGCCCAGCGCCTGCAAAGCAGCCTGACCCTGCGGTATCAGCTATGAAGCTGTTTTCCTGGTTGAGAAGCCGTGAACCGACACTGGACACCGCGACCCAGGCACGACTCGGGCAACTGCCCGCCGCCAAGCCCCTGGACGAGTGCTCGCTGCGGGAACAGCGCTGGATTGTCGTCGACCTGGAAACCAGCGGCCTGAACCTGAACCGCGACCAGGTGCTGTCCATCGGCGCGGTGGTGATCGAAGACGGCGCCATCGACCTGGGGCAGTGCTTTGAACGGACCTTGTTGCGCCCCGGACAGAGCGTCAACCCCAGCGTGCTGATCCACGGCCTGGGACCGAGTGCCCTGGCCGCCGGCAGCGATCCGGCGCAGGCGTTGCTGGACTTCATGGAGTTCGTCGGCGACAGCCCGCTGCTGGCGTTCCATGCGCCCTTCGACCAGCACATGCTCACGCGTGCGCTGAAAGACAGCCTTGGTTATCGCCTGCAACATCCGTTTTTTGATGTCGCCGATATCGCGCCGCTGTTATGCCCGCAGGCGACCTTGCGCGAAGCCGGGCTGGACGATTGGATCGGCCATTTCAAGTTGCAGGTGGAGGAGCGGCATAACGCCAGCGCCGACGCCCTGGCCACCGCCGAACTGGTGCTGATCCTCTTCAGCCGGGCGCGGCAGCAGCAGATCGATAGCCCGTTGAAGCTGCAACAACGCCTGGGGCAGTGGAAACGTCGTCAGCAGAGTCCCTCTTTCTAAAGCCTGCCGCATCCCCTTGTAGGAGCCCGGCTTGCCGGCGATGGCGTCCGCATGGGCGGTGCAAGGCTCTCAGGCCTCTTCGCGGCGGTGCGGCGATCCGACAAGCTTCGCTCCCACATTGGTTTTATGCCGTATACAAAATCTGTGAACGACAGAAGACTGTGTGTGGGAGCCGAGCTTGCCCGCGAAAGCGTCAGTCCTGGCGCCACAATCCCCAAGGGGCCTACCACAAGCAAGCCCACCTCCCACAGCCCAATATCCATCCAGACAAATGGCACACAACCAACCGACCAGCAGCCATTGCGCCTTTTCCTACGCCCTGACACAATCGCGAATAATTCTCGTTAGTTTAAACTTCTCGTCGGTGATGTCCGTTGTCGTCAGTCCGAAGCCCCCACCATGCCCTTGTCGGCGCGTTGTATCGCGACCATCGCAGCTGGCTGTTGGCTTGGCTGCGCCGCAACATCGCCTGCCCGCAGCGGGCCGAAGACCTGAGCCAGGACACCTTCGTCCGCCTGCTGGGCCGCGACGAACTGAATACCCCGCACCAGCCCCGGGCTTTCCTGGTGGCCATCGCCAAGGGCCTGTTGTTCGATCATTTCCGCCGCGCCGCGCTGGAACAGGCCTACCTCAGTGAATTGATGCTGATCCCGGAAGGCGAACAACCGTCCCCGGAAGAACAGCACCTGATTCTCGAAGACCTGCGGGCCATCGACCACCTGCTCGGCAAGCTCTCGAGCAAGGCCCGCGCCGCGTTCCTCTACAGTCGCCTGGACGGCCTCGCCCATGCCGAGATCGCCGAAAAGCTCGGCGTTTCCGTGCCCCGGGTGCGCCAGTACCTGGCCCAGGGCATTCGCCAGTGCTATGTCGCGCTGTACGGCGAGCCGACATGAATCAGTTCAGCGCCAAACCGGTTTCCGCCCGCGTCCTCGACGCCGCCATTGCCTGGCAGTTGTGCCTGGACTCAGGCGGTCGCAACACGGTGGAACAGGCCGAGTTCGAGAAATGGCACGCCGCCCATGAAGAACACGCCCGCGCCTGGTCGCAGCTGGGCATGCTCGACCAGCGCTTCAGCGGCACCAGCGGCCCGGCGCGGGGCGCCCTGCTGAAATCCCGCGACGGCGTCCGCCAGCGGGTACGCAAGCTCGGCAGCGGCCTGGCCAGTGTGATGCTGGCCTGCGGCCTGGCGCTGTTCCTCGGCAATCGCTACCTGCCCATCGATTACTGGCTGGCCGACCAGCGCACCGCCACCGGCGAGCAACGCACCCTGCACCTGACCGACGGCACCGTGATCCAGCTCAACACCCACAGTGCCCTGGATGTGCGCTTCGATGAGAAGACCCGGCGCATCGTCCTGCGTGATGGCGAAATCCTGATCGAGACCGGCCATGGCGATGCCCGGCCGTTTATCGTCGAAACCGATGAAGGACGCATGCGCGCGCTGGGCACGCGCTTCCTGGTCAAGCGTGAAGATGACGGCACGCTATTGAGCGTCCTGCAATCGGCGGTGGCTGCCCGTCCACAGAGCAGTGCCGACGAACAGATCCTCCATGAAGGCCAGCAGGTGCTGATGCGTCGTGACAGCCTCGGTCCGTTGCAGGCCCTCGACCCCGGCGCCGACGCCTGGACCCGGGGCATGCTGGTGGTGGACAACGTGCGCTTGGCCGACATGCTCGAAGAGTTGGGCCGCTATCGGCGTGGCCATCTGGGTGTCGATCCGCACGTTGCCGACCTGAGGATCACCGGCAGCTTCCCGCTGCACGACACCGACCTGGCACTGACCGCCTTGCTGCCGACCTTGCCGGTACAGATCGAGCGGCATACCCAGTGGTGGGTGACGGTGCAGGCCAAGGCCGAAACCAAGCCTTGAGTCGTAATGGGTGCAAATCTCCTGGCAAGGATGTTTGCACCACTCTCCGTCGGTTCAGAAACCTTGAAGCGGAGCGCGCTCTTGTGGCGAGCGGGCTTGCCCGCGCTGGGGGGCGAAGCCCCCCTAAAACCGAAAAACGCGCTCTATCAGGCAGACCGCGATTGCCGGTTTACGACTGCTGCGCAGCCGAACGCGGGCAAGCCCGCTCGCCACAAGGGACATCTCCGTTCATCCACACTGTCGATGTGAATCTAAATTATTTTCAATCAGCCCTATCACTTTCTGAAGTTCGTTCGGCCCATAGGCATTGAGAAACATTTCCATTCAGGAACCTGTCCTATGTCGCGCTCGCTCGAAACCTTGCTCCGCCCCAGTCTCCTCGCCGTCGCCATCGCCCTTGGCACCCCATTGCTCAGCCCGACGCTGATGGCGGCCGAACAGGCTTCCAGCGTTCACGCCTACAACCTGCCGGCCGGGCCGTTGGGTTCGACCCTGAGCCAGATCGCCAGCCAGGCGGGCCTGGCCCTGAGCCTCGACCCGGCGCTGGCCTCGGGCAAAACCTCGGCCCCGGTCAAAGGCCAGTTCGACGCGATCACCGCCCTGCACACCGCCCTCGGCGGTACCGGTCTGCAATTGATCCAAAGCAGCGCCGGGACCTACACCCTGATCGCGATCCCGAGCGGCGTCGTGGCCTTGCCGGAAACCAATATCACTGGCCAGGGCATCGCTGAAAGCGCCTGGGGGCCGGTCGAAGGCTATACCGCCACGCGCACCGCCGCCGGCACCAAGACCGATACGCCGATTGTCGAAGTCCCACGTTCCCTGTCGGTGATCACACGCCAGCAGATGGACGACCGCACTGTGCTCAACCTCAACGACGCGCTGCGCTATGCCGCCGGCGTCACCAGCAGCGGTTATGGTTCCGACTCCCGTGCCGACTGGCTGCGGATTCGAGGCTTCGACCCCACGCAGTTCCTCGATGGTCTGCCCCTGCCCAAAGGCTCCTACGCCAACCCGAAAGTCGAGCCGTGGGACCTGGAGCGAATCACCGTACTGCGCGGCCCATCCTCCTCGGTCTACGGCCAGACGCCTCCCGGTGGCATGCTAGACATGGTCAGCCGCCGCCCACAGGCTGAAAGCGCACATGAGATCGAACTGCAGGCCGGCAACAACGACCACAAACAGATCAACTTCGACAGCACTGGAAAAATCGATGACGATGGCCGGTTTCTCTACCGTGTCAGCGGCGTGGTACGCGACAGCGGCTCGGCCACCGACCATATCCCGGACGAGCGCTACAACATTGCACCGAGCCTGACATGGAATATCGACGACGATACGCATCTGACCTTGATTTCCCAGTACACCCACGACAACACCGGCATCACAGGGCAGTTCCTGCCCCTGCAAGGTACGAAAATCGACTCGCCCTTTGGCCCGATCTCCCATAGCAAAGACCTGGGTGACCCGAGCTGGGAGTTCTACCACCGCACCTATTACGCACTCGGCTATGCCTTCGATCATCGCCTGAACGATGTCTGGCAGTTCAAACAGAACCTGCGTTACACCAAGAGCGAACTGAACTTCCAGGGCCTGACCGTGGCCAACGGTGCCAACGCGGTCGACTCCGACGGCAACATCGGCCGCTCCACCGGCATCGTCAACGAAGATATCGCCCAGATCGCCGTGGACAACAACTTCCAGGCTGACTTCCAAACCGGTTCGTTGACCCATACTCTCCTGCTGGGCCTGGATCACCAACGTTCGAACACCGACTACCGCTGGCTCTACGGCTATGCCAACGTGCCGGGCACCAACGTCAATAACCCGATCTATGGTCAGGATTTTTCCAAAGTTCAATACTCGGCCCTGTACAACTACAACCAGATCACCGATCAAACCGGTCTCTACGCCCAAGATCAGATCAGCCTGGATAAATGGCGCCTGACTCTGGGCGGACGGGAAGATTGGGTCCACACCGGCACCACCTTCTACAACAACAACGGTATCACCAGTACCCAGCGCGACAGTGCCTTCAGCGGCAATGCAGGCCTGAGCTACGTCTTCGACAACGGCATCACGCCCTACGTCTCCTATACCGAGTCCTTCCAGCCGGCCGCCGGCGCCAACGTCAGCGCCACCAGCTCGCTCAAGCCAACCCAGGGCCGCCAATACGAGACCGGGATCAAGTACCAACCTCCCGGTAGCAAGACCCTGCTAACCGCCGCCGTGTACGACCTGCGCCAGAAGAACGTCTCAATCACCGAGAACAGCATCACCAGCCAGATTGGCGAGATCAAGGCCCAGGGGCTGGAACTGGAAGCCACAGCCGACGTCACTGACAACCTGAAGCTGGTGAGCTCCTATAGCTACACCGAGACCAAAATCCTCAACGGTGACGACAAGGGCAACCGCGTACCCCAGATCCCTCGTAACCAGGCCACCTTTCGTGGCGACTACACCTGGCATGACGGTGTGCTGGACGGCTTTGGTGTCGGTGCCGGGATGCGCTACGTCGGCGACACCTACGGCAACCAGGCCAACACCTATCTCGGCCATGTCGGTTCCTACACCATCTATGACGCCTCGGTGCACTACGACCTCGGTCGCCTGAACCAAAGCCTGAAGGGAGCCTCGTTGGCCGTGGACGCCAAGAACCTGTTCAACAAGGACTACCTCGCCACCTGCGACGGCTACTGGTGCTACTACGGCGACGAACGCAGCGTGGTCGCCAGCGTGAACTACAAGTGGTAACCACACCTATGACGCGGACGACCTGAACCACCACGGACCTGTAGGAGCCGGCTTGCTGGCGATGAGGCCCTTGAGCCTTGCAGCGCCCATTCGGACGCCATCGCCAGCAAGCCGGCTCCTACAGGTTTTCGGCATTTTCCGGGACTCATTGGCTTAGCTGAACAACCTCGAGGTAAGCCCCATTCCTACAGGGGCCCCCCATCCAGACTGTGGCAATCCATGAAAAGCCAAACCATCCGCCGCTGGTCCTTTGTCCACACCTGGGCCAGCCTGATCTGCACGCTGTTCCTGCTGATGCTGGCGCTGACCGGCCTGCCGTTGATCTTCCACCACGAGATCGACCACCTGCTGGGCGACTCCGCCGCACTGCCAACACTGCCCGCCGACACCCCGCGCCTGGATCTGCAGCAACTGGTCCGCGCCGCCGAGGCTCATCGTCCGGGCGAGGTCATGCAGTATTTCGGCTGGGACGAGGACGAGCCCAATGGCGTGACCACCATCATGGCGAAAACCGCCGGCACCGAACCCAACTCGTCCCACACCTTCATGCTCGACGCCCGCAACGGCCAGGCCGTGGAACTGCCCTCGGCCAACGGCGGGCTGATGATGGTCATGCTGCGCCTGCATGTGGATATGTTCGCCGGGCTCCCCGGCAAGCTGCTGCTGGCCTTTATGGGCGTGCTGTTCGTGCTGGCGATCATCTCCGGCGTGGTGCTCTACCTGCCGTTCATGCGCCGGCTGAAGTTCGCCAGCGTGCGCCGCGATAAATCCACCCGCCTGCGCTGGCTCGACCTGCACAACCTGATCGGCATCGTCACCCTGACCTGGTGCCTGGTGGTGGGGATCACCGGGGTGATCAGTGCCTGCGCCGACCTGCTGATCGCCGCCTGGCGTACCGACGCCCTCGGCGCCATGATCGCGCCGTACCGCGACGCCCCGCCGCTGACCGAACTCGCCCCGGCCACGCGCCTGCTGGAGATCGCCGCCGAGGCCGCCCCCGGCATGCGTCCGGATTTCATCGCCTTTCCCGGCACGCGCTTTTCCAGCGAACACCACTACGCGGTATTCATGAAAGGCAGCACCCACCTCACCTCGCACCTGCTGACCCCGGTGCTGATCGACGCCGCCACCCTGCAGGTCACCGCCGTGGGCCAACGCCCCTGGTACATGGACGCCATGGGCATGTCGCAACCCCTGCATTTCGGCGACTACGGCGGCATGCCGATGAAGGTGCTCTGGGCGGTGCTGGATGGCTTGACCATCATCGTGCTCGGCAGCGGCGTGTACCTGTGGTGGGTACGCCGCCGGGCCAGCCTGAAAACCGAGGATGCCCGATGAAACCGCGCTCATCGAATTTCTGGACGGTCTTCGGCATTCCCGTGTTGATCGCCCTGCTCAGCGCCGCCGGCCTGTTCGCCGCGCTGTTGGGCGATGGCGCCTGGGATGCGCTGAGCTGGGTGGGGCTGGGGATTCCGGCGGCCCTCTCCTTGCGCGGGTTGCTCGGCCGGCGCCACGGATAACCGCCAGTGAGGCCTTCAAGACAAAGCGCCACGTAATCTGAAACGGGGTGTACCTGCGAAGCGTTCAGTGATCTCGCGGGCCTCTTCGCGAGCAAGCTCTGCTCCTACAAGGATCGTGTTCGGCCTTGGCTGACTGGCCTTGAGCAGACGGGCCAGCTCCGCGCCCCATTGCTGATCCTCTCGTAACCCCAGCGACCTACTCATGGGCAGCTCCCCTATCAAAGTTCAGCGCCTCGGCAGGCTTGCCCTGGCCAATCCCGTACCAGTCGAGTTTGCGGGTCAGCACCATAAACACTCCGAGCAGGCAGAACAGCAGCAGCGAGCCCATCAGCAAGGCATAGTCCTCGGCGCTGAGCAGCCCGTAGAGCAAGCCATACAAGGCGGCCAGGCCGATACCGAAGCCCAGGCCGTGAGCCAGGCTGCGCAACACATGGCAGACATAGAAGCCGATCAACCCGACACAGGCACCGGCCGACAACAGATACGCCAGGCCAAACCCCAGGTGCTCGGACAGCGACAGCAACAGCAGGTAGAAGAAGGCCAATGCGACCCCGACCAGAGCGTACTGGACCGGGTGCACCGCCAGGCGCTTGAGCACTTCGAAGAGGAAGAAGCCGGCAAAGGTCAGGGCGATAAACAGCAAGGCATATTTGATCGCCCGGTCGGACTTGAGGTACTGGTCCACCGGCTCGATAAAACTCACGCCAAAGCTGCGGGCCTTGAAGCCGTCGCAGTCGCTGGTCGCCAGGCAGTTGTTCAAGGCTTCACGCAGATTGGTGGAGAAGAACGAGGTCTGCCACTGGGCGCTGAAACCCTGGTCGGTGACTTCCCGTTTGACCGGCAGGTAATTGCCGATAAAGCTCGGGTGCGGCCAATCGGCACTCAGATGAATGCTGCTGGTCTTGCCCACCGGCAGCACCTGCAACTGGCCGGTGCCTTGCAGCGCCAGGTCGAAGGCAAAGTCGAGACGTTGTTCTTCGCGGCCATCGACGCGCGGCAAGTTCACATGCACACCGTCACCCAGCCAACTGACCTGGGTCCCGGGCCGGAACTCCAGGTTCTGGCTGCCCACCTGCAAGGTCAGGGCGTTTTCGATACCGCGGATATCGCTGATGCCCACCGCCAGGTACGGTTCGTCGAAGCGGTAATCGGCAAAGTCCTCGGTGATGCCCAATTGCAACGGCAACACGAAGTTGCCGCTGATCTGGTTATTGGCGTGAAACAGCCGCGCTTCATAGATACCCCGCGAGCGAAGCTCGGTCTGGACCTTGCCATCGAGCTCGAAACGCTCCGGCAAAAAGTACAGCCGCCCGCTGACTTCGCTGCTTTGCTGGTAGCGTTCGCCCTTGGCATCGGTCTTCCATTCGCGAACGGTCTGGCGATACGGCACCACCAGCAGCGGACCATTCAATTGCTGGCTGTAGCTGGAACTGCGGGCGATATCTTCCAGGACCCCGTCACGCAAGCGCTGGCGCTCGGTGATCACCCCATCGATCATCATCAACGGAACCAGCAACAACAGCATCAGTAGGGCAATCGCCCCGAGTTTTATAGCCAGACCGCGGTTCATCGGTTCTCTCCCTGTTGGTGTGGGGGAGAGTCTGTGCCGCCTGTGTGGGGGCTTGATGGGGCGAATGTGGAGACTGTGTGGAGATGCGGTGTTTATCCGGGAAAGCTCAGGCGGACCTCGACGCCACCGGGTACATTGCCGATGTGCAGTTCGCCGCCGTGCAGCTTCATCACTTCCTCGACAAAGTTCAGTCCCAGCCCGGTGCTCTTGCGACCGCTGCCCGGGCGCGGCAGGGAGTAAAAGCGCTCGCTCAACCTCGGCAGCGCATACTCGGGAATCGCCTCGGCCTGGTTGAACAGCGCCAAGCACAGCTCCCGGCCCTGGCGTTCGGCCTTGAAGCGCACAATCCCTTCCGGCGGCGTGAAATCCAGGGCATTGTCCAGCAGATTGCCGATGGCCTGGCGCAGCAGAAAGGGTTCGCCAAACAGCGTCAGGTCCGGCGCAATCGACTGCTCCACTTGCAAGCGCCCGCGTTCGATTCGCGCCGCCTGGGCCTGCAACACCTCATCCACCAGTTTGGCCAGCGGGACCTCGACCTGCTCCTCCAGCACCTGACGCTGCTCCACCAGTGCCAGGTTCAACAACCGTTCGATCAACTGCTGCATCCGTGCGCTTTCGCTGTCGATATTGCCGACAAAACGCTCGCGCTGGGCCTCCGGCATCTCGCCCTGCAACAACTCCGCCGCCCCGCGAATCGCCGCCAGCGGGCTTTTCAGTTCGTGGGTCAGGGTGTGCACGTAGCGCTCGACATAGGCCTTGCCCTCCAGTTGCGTGCGCATGTGCTCCACGGCATTGGCCAACTGCGCCATCTCGCCGCCGCGATAACGTGGCAGCTCGGCCTTCTGACCTTCGCTGACCGCCTGGGCGTAAGCGGTCAGGCGCCGCAACGCCGCGCTCAGCCACCAGGACAGCAGCGCGCCGAACAACAGGCCCAGGCCGATCAGCCCGGCGCCGTACACCAGCAGACGGTGCTCGGTGCGATCCACGTAAGGCTGCAACGAACTGTTGGGCTTGGCCACCGTGACCACGCCAATGATCTGACCGTTGTCGGTGATCGGCGCGCCAACGTGCATCACCGAAGAGTTCGGGTCGCCATCCACCGTACGGGTCGAGCGGGCGCCGTACTCGCCGCGCAGGGTCAGGTAGACATCGTTCCAGTTCGAATAGTCCTGCCCCACCGCCTGTTCGGCGGAATCGAGCAACACGATGCCGTGGGCGTCGGTCACGTAGATCCGGTGGTTGACCTGATTCTTCTCAAGGCCCCAGATGGTCGCCGCCGGCTTGCGCTGACCGTAGGCCTTGAGTGCCTCGGGCAGGCGACTCTGGCTGAGGGTGCCGTTCTTCACATCGTCGTGTAGGATTTCCGCCAGCAGGTTGGCGGTGTCCACCAGGGTTTCTTCGGTGGACTGACGCACGCCGGGGCGGATTTCCTTCATCACCGTGTTCAGTACGAAGTAGCCGGTCAAGCCGACGAAAAGGAAATACACCAGGAAAATCCGGATTCCCAACGGCATCAGCTGTTCCCCGGACTGTAGCTGTAGCCCAGGCCGCGATGGGTCTGGATCGGTTCGGCATCGCTGGCCACCGCCCGCAGCTTGGCCCGCAGGCTCTTGATGTGGCTGTCGATATTGCGCTCGTAGCCGGCGTCCGCCGCCACGCCCAACGCATCGAGCAATTGTTCTCGGCTGAAGACCCGTTCGGGTTGTTCCAGAAGACTGGCGAGCAGGCGGAATTCGTGACGGGTCAGGTTCAAGGGCTGGCCGCGATAGCTGATCTGTACCCGTTCGTGATCGACCTGGAAACGTTCAGTGGAAACGCTAGACAGCACCTGGGGCACCACGCGCTTGAGGATCGCCCGTACCCGCGCCGCGACTTCCCGTGGGCTGAAGGGTTTGACCACATAATCGTCGGCACCGATTTCCAGGCCCACCACGCGATCGATCTCGCCATCGCGGGCGCTGAGAAACATCACCGGTACTTCGGTAAAGCGCCGCAGTTGCTTGCACACCTCGAAACCGCTGATATCCGGCAGGCCGATATCGAGAATCAGCAGGTCGGCGGGCATCGTGCGCTGGTGCTCGACCGCCGCACCGCCGAGGTTCAGCCAGGTGGTGGTGAACCCTTCACCCTGCAGGGCGTAGATCAGGGTATCGGCAATCGCCGCTTCGTCTTCGACAATCAGGATATGGGGCATGGCGTCCGAGCACAGTTGTTGATCGCGCAACGGTGCCGGACGCATGCCGCCCCGTCAATCAGCAGTGGGGTTGGTCGGCGGTATAACGCCGTGCCGGATTCACCGCCGCGCCGAATTCACGCAGCGCCTTGGCGCCGATCAGCAGCGGGTAGTTGAAGCTGCTGCGGTTGGTCAGGTTGACCTCCACGCTGCGCTTGACGTTACCCAGGCACATCTCCAGCTCCACCACCGGGCGCTTGCTCGCGTCGCTGGTTTCGCCGTCTTCATCTTCCTCGGAGCGGGTCTTGATCTTGCTGATGCGCGCGACCTTGTGCTCATAGACCTTGCCATCGGCATCGGCCGTGCCCAGGCGGAAACGTACCCAGTCCTCGCCGTCGCGCTTGAACAGCTCGATGTCCTTGGCCGACAGCGAGGCGGTCAGGGCACCGGTGTCCATCTTGGCCTTGAAGGTCTGGCCGATTTCCGGCAACTGGATATATTCGTAGCGCCCGTAGAGGGTCGGTTCGGCCGCCATGACCGGCAGGGCCAGGAGGGACAACAGGGCAAGAATGGATTTCACTTCGGCTGTACCTTTGAGTGGACGCACAAGGGGCGCCATTTTAGACCGCTGTTCGCGCGTTGGTTCATGAACAAATCTGACAGGCCGACACTAACCTATCCGACACCCCGTGAAACATTTGTCCCTCGGGCGATTTGGCGTCTGCCCGCGGCCGCCTTTATCATGGCGCGCCCTCACGTTTTGAAAGAGTCCCTGTATGCGCCGCCTGCTCACCGGCAGTTTCGTCACACTCCTGCTTTTGCTCAACACGCTGGTACTGTTCGGCCCGCTGATGCTCTTCGCCCTGCTCAAGCTGCTGTTGCCCGGTCGTTTTCGCGACCACGCCAGCGCGGCGGTGATGTGGATCGCCGAAACCTGGGCCGAGATCGACAAGCTGATCTTCGCCCTGTGCATCCCCACCCGCTGGGATATTCGCGGTGCCGAAGGCCTGCGCCGCGACACCTCGTACCTGGTGGTCTGCAACCATCAGTCCTGGGTCGATATCCCGGCGCTGATCCAGACGCTCAACCGGCACACGCCGTTCTTCAAGTTCTTCCTCAAGAAGGAACTGATCTGGGTACCGTTCCTGGGCCTGGCCTGGTGGGCGCTGGACTATCCGTTCATGAAGCGCTATTCCAAGGCCTTTCTCGACAAGCACCCGGAACTCAAGGGCCATGACCTGGAAATCACCCAGGCCGCCTGCGAGCTGTTCAAGCGCCAGCCGGTGACCGTGGTCAACTACCTGGAAGGCACCCGCTTCAGCCCGGCCAAACACCAGGAGCAGGACTCGCCCTTTACCCATCTGCTCAAGCCCAAGGCCGGCGGCGTGGCCTTCGTGCTGGCGGCCATGGGCGAACAGCTGGACGCGATCCTCGATGTCACCGTGGTTTATCCACAAGAGCGGATTCCGGGGTTCTGGGATTTGATCAGCGGCAACCTGCCCAAGGTCATCATCGACTTCCAGACCCGCGAGCTGACCGCGGACCTGTGGCAAGGCGACTACGAGAACGACCCGGTGTTTCGCCAGCAGATCCAGGACTGGGTCAACCAGCTCTGGAGCGAGAAGGACCAGCGCATTGCGGCGTTGCGCAACGTGAGCGAGCCGACAGACCGGCCCGTTTGATCACCCCCAATAAAAAACGCATCGAACAGCCTGACCCGTTCGATGCGTTTTTATTCGGGCCCGATGCCTGATCAGCTACCGGCACCCCAGATACCACCCAGGCTCTTGAGCAGCGGACCACCGACGCCCTGTTGCCCGAGGTATTGCAGGATCACCGGGGCAAACTGGCCGACCATGCCGCTGTCCATGCCCAGGGCACCGAAGGCCTTGTTCAGGTCACTGGTGTTCTGCACATTGCCCAGTGCGCTGCCCACCGACGCCGAGTTACCCGACTGGCCGAGCAAACCGCCCAGGCCGGACAGGGCACCGCCGCCCGAGAGCTGGTCGAGTCCCGGCACACTCTTGCTCAACTGCGAATAGTCATTGCCGCTGAGTTTGTTCTTGGCCAGACCGAGCATCGCACCGGTGCCCCCCACCGCCTGTTCCGGGGTGACGTGCAACTGCGACCCCAGGGTACTGAGCAGTCCACTGGCCGGTGCCGCCGCATTGCCATTTTGCCCGCCTTGCATGGACGAGACCGCATTGGCCGCATCGTTCAGGCTGAACGCCGCAAACACCGGGGTAGCGGCGAATGCCAGGAGCGAAGCCAGTACAACACCGCGTGAAATCTTCATTGCAACACCTCGAAAGTCATCATGACCACCCGCCAGCAGGGACGGGCGCCGAACACTTGCCGTTGGAGTCAAAAAAGCCGGACTTGTTCCGCACTCGATGAATCCTCCTACCAGGCCCATAAAAAAGTCGGCGGCCCTGCATCCGATCCGCGTCTCCTTGCGTATATCAAGCACGGACAGAACTTCCTGGCCGACTTCATACCGACAAGGATTCCTCATCATGAAATGCATCTCGATCAAAGCGCCCCTGATTGCCAGCCTGCTGACCCTCGCATTGTCCGGCGGCCTGGCCCAGGCGGCGAGCATGAGCATGGACCACGACAGTGTGATGGTCGGCGGACAAAGCATGCTGCCGAGCAAGGACATCGTCGATAACGCGGTCAACTCTGCCGACCACACCACCCTGGTCGCCGCCGTGAAGGCCGCCGGACTGGTGCCGACCCTCAAGGGCCAGGGCCCGTTCACCGTCTTCGCACCGGTCAACTCCGCCTTCGCCGCCCTGCCCGCCGGCACCGTCGACACCCTGCTCAAGCCGGAAAACAAAGGCACCCTGACCCACATCCTCACCTACCACGTGGTGGCCGGGAAACTGGACATGGCCGAACTGAGCAAGCGCATCAAGGCCGGCGGCGGCAAGACCGAACTGACCACCGTGTCCGGTGGCAAGTTGTGGGCGATGATGAACGGCCCGCACAACATCGTGATCAAGGATGAGAAAGGCACCACGGCCGACATCACCACCTACGACGTGATGCAATCCAACGGCGTGATCCAGGTGATCGACAAGGTGCTGCTGCCTAAAAGCTGAGGCCGTATCACCCCTGAGGAAACATCCATGAATGGAACAACCGCGTGCCGTGAACTACCCTCAGCCGGCAACCAGCGCGACACGCGGCCCATTCATCGTTTTGTGATTGTCTGGAGAACACCCATTTCCACCGCCGACGCCGATCAACTCAGGCAGCTGTTGGCCCAGTGCTCACTGGGCAACCGCCGCGCGTTCGAGACGCTGTATCGTAGCGTCGCCCCACGCCTGCACGGTGTAGCCCTGCGTTGCCTGGGCCGCGCCGACCTGGCCGAGGAAATCCTCCAGGAAAGTTTCGTACGCATCTGGAACAACGCTTCGCGTTACGAGGCGCACCTTTCGGCGCCGATGACCTGGATGGTCAATATCACCCGTAACCTGGCCATCGATCAGTTGCGCAGGTTCCGCGAGGTGCCCCTGGTCGATGGGCAGGAAGACAGCCTGGCCGACGACAGCCCCTCGGCCCATGAACTGCTCGACAGCGCCCGCGAGGCCAGCGCGCTGAACCACTGCCTGGAGACCCTGGAAGGCCTGCAACGCCAGTCGATCACCCTGGCCTACTTCCACGGCTTGTCCTACGCGGAACTGGCCGAACAACTGCCGGCGCCGCTGGGCTCGGTCAAATCCTGGATACGTCGTGGCATGGAGCGCCTGCGCAGGTGCCTTGAATCATGAACTACCAGAACCCCCGCCTGCGCCGCGCCCTGGCCGCCGACTACGCCATCGGCGTGATGTCCAAGGCCGCCCGCCGACGCTTCGAAGCGCTGATGCGCGATGACGCCAAACTGCGCGCCCAGGTCGCCGAGTGGCAGGAAAACCTGATGGTTTTGACCGAGTCGGTGGCCGATCAGCCGGTGCCGGATCGGGTGTGGCAAGGTGTTGTCGCAAGAATCGATCCGCAACGACTGCACCTGCCTGAGAAACGGCCGTTCTGGAGCGGATTGCGCGTCTTCGCGGCGGCCTGTTCGCTGGTGCTGGTGGTGGCCCTGGGCGTGTTCTACAACCATGATCCGGTGAGCGCCAGCGCAACCCTGCTCAGCGGCACGCAAGCCCCGGCGTTGCGGGTCAAGGCCCATGCCGACTACCTGCAAGTCGAGCCGTTGAGCCTGGCGGCGGTGCAAGCCGACCGCAGCCTGGAACTGTGGGCGATTCCGGTGGATGGCAAGCCGGTGTCCCTGGGCCTGGTGCCGAAAGAAGGCAAAGGGCGCGTCGAGTTGAGCGAAGCGCATAGGGCCTTGCTCGGCACCTCGGTGGTGCTGGCGGTCAGCCTTGAGCCGGCGGGCGGTTCGCCGACCGGGCAACCGACAGGGCCGGTGTTGTATCAAGGGCCGCTCGCGGCGCTTTGATCTCCAGGCTCACTGCTCGGATCACCCGCTAGTCATCAGTAACAATTCCCCGCCTTGCTTCCTCGGAAGCCTGCGGCTTATAGTCCGCCGGTCGCCCTGATTGGCGATACGGGTTTGGCGACTCGTTAAACTCCCATGCGAAAGCCCTGTGCTTGTTTGCAGGTGCCTTCGCACCCGCAAAGCCGCTTTATGGCGGCTGTGCGCGGGAGACCTTCGGGTCTGCCGGCTTGGGATGTTTCCGGTTCGCCAACCTGCGTACAGCTGCCACCTTTCGTTTGGCGACGGATGTGTGGTGGCCTCGTCCTAAACTCCCGAGGTTTTACCCATGACGAAATACATACCCCTCACCGCCATCGACTGCCTGATCCCCAGCTTGTTGATCGACGCCGAAAGCCCGACCGACGTGCTCCACGCCAACGCCGCCGCCCGCTTCCTCGCGGCGACGCAAATGCTCGAAGCCCTGTCTCACATCGAGCTGCACAACGCCAATGACATCGACTTCCAACATATCCTCCAGGTCCCCGCGATGGTCATGCGCGATGGCTGCGACCTGATGGATGTACTGGGTTGGCGACTGCGAGTCTGACCGCTGAAACCGGGCAGTGAAACAAAATTGAATTTCGCCCATTAAAAACGGCGACCGATGCCTAATGCCTTTCAATTAACGAAATTTTCAGCCGAGCGCGGTCTTGTGGCGAGCGGGCTTGCCCGCGCTCGACTGCGCAGCAGTCGTAAAACCGGCAGCCTCGGTCTACCTGATAGACCTCATTCGCCGGTTTTAGGGGCGCTTCGCACCCCAGCGCGGGCAAGCCCGCTCGCCACCAATATCGACCAAGCTGAAGAACGTTCTTAGCTGACAGGTATTGGGCCGATGTCGCCCTTTTGCCAACAGCCCCAACCCTCGATTAGTAGCGTTCCTTATAAGCCCCTGCCCCGGCTATTTCGAAACAGCCTCAACCACTGTCAGTTCTGACAGTAGGCACTCAAATCCTTACGACTCAACATTGAGACCCAACACAACGTAAGGGAGTACAGCGTCATGCAAAATACATGCGCGGCCTTCTTGGCCATTCTGACGTTGACCCTGGTGGGCCATGCCTACGCGGCAGACCCGGTCACCATCGCAACCTGCCCGGCAAAGGACAAGATTGAGCAACTGCCGATGACAGGCGGAGGCTATAGCTACAAGGCTGAAGGACCGGCAGGTGGATTTTGGACGGGCGAGAATGAGACCGCCACGGAGGACTACTGGCAAGCAGTCACCTTCACCGGTGCCACCTACAAGGACAGTACCAAGGCCGTGATCTGTGACTACGAGGGCCCCGGTTACGCCGGTATTCGCCTGGCGCTCAAAGCCTTCCAGGATTGGCAAGCCGCCCAAGGCACCGACTGGAACGGCAGTAGCTGCGAAAACAGTATCCTGAACCAGTGCGCCTTCGCGTACAGCACCCTGGTACCGACGCAATAATCGATGCGAAATTAAAAAGGGCGACCGAAGTCGCCCTTTCCCCGTCTTGCCCTTTACTTACGCCGCACTGAACAACTTGTGCGGGTCAATCACAAACTTCTTCGGTACGCCCGCATCGAACTCGCCGTAACCGCGCGGCGCATCGTCCAGGCTGATCACTTCCACACCGACGATATCGGCGATCTTGATCCGATCCCACATGATCGCCTGCATCAGCTGGCGGTTGTACTTCATCACCGGGGTCTGGCCGGTGTGGAAGCTGTGGGACTTGGCCCAGCCGAGGCCGAAGCGGATGCTCAGGCTGCCGATTTTCGCAGCGGCATCCACTGCTCCCGGATCCTCGGTCACGTAGAGGCCCGGAATACCGATCTTGCCCGCAACGCGGACCACGCCCATCAGCGAGTTGAGCACGGTGGCCGGAGCCTCGTGCTTCACGCCTTCATGGCCGTGACCACGGGCTTCGAAGCCCACGGCATCGACGGCGCAATCCACTTCAGGTTCGCCCAACAACGCGGCGATCTGTTCGTGCAGCGGGGTGTCCTTGGACAGGTCGGCGATTTCGAAACCCTGGGCCTTGGCGTGGGCCAGGCGGATCGGGTTGACGTCACCGATGATCACCACCGCCGCGCCCAGCAGACGGGCCGAAGCCGCCGCCGCAAGGCCGACCGGACCGGCACCGGCGATGTACACGCTGCTGCCCGGGCCAACGCCCGCGGTGACCGCGCCGTGGTAGCCGGTAGGGAGGATGTCGGAGAGGCAGGTCAGGTCGCGGATTTTCTCCATGGCCTTGTCGCGGTCCGGCAGTTTGAGCAGGTTGAAGTCGGCGTACGGCACCAGCACGTATTCGGCCTGGCCACCGGTCCAGTCGCCCATGTCGACATAACCGTAGGCACCGCCGGCGCGAGCCGGGTTGACGGTCAGGCAGACGCCGGTGTGTTGCTCCTTGCAGGAACGGCAGCGCCCGCAAGCCACGTTGAAGGGTACCGAGACCAGGTCGCCGAGTTTCAGGTTCTCGACATCGCGGCCCTTCTCGATCACTTCGCCGGTGATTTCATGACCCAGGACCAGGCCGGTCTGGGCGGTGGTACGGCCACGGACCATGTGTTGGTCCGAACCACAGATGTTGGTGGAGACGACGCGCAAGATAACACCGTGTTCGATCTTCTTGCCACGCGGGTCCTGCATTTTCGGATAGTCGATTTTTTGCACCTCGACCTTGCCATTGCCGAGATACACCACACCACGATTGCCAGACATGCTTTCACCTCGCTGTTGTTTTTATGTAGCAACACGTTGCCAGGGGGCAGCGCGTAGATTGCTCGGGTTATTGCCTGTGGTTGTTGCGTTGTTCTTGCGGACCTCATCGCCAGCAAGCCGGCTCCTACAGGGGAACTGCGTCACGGCAGGCACCGCGCCCACTGTGGGAGATTGCTCGGGGTACTGCTTGTGGTTGTTGCGTTGTTCTGACGGGCCTCTTCGCGGGCAAGCTCCGCTCCCACAGTGGACCGCGTTGCCTGGGCGTTACCCGGTCAATTGTGGGAGCGGTGCTTGTCGGATCGCCGCACCGCCGCGAAGGTCGTAAAACGACCGTTCTTCAGAGCACCACCGTCCTGTTGGCGTTCAGAAAGACCCGCCGCTCAATGTGATACCCCACCGCCCGCGCCAACGTCAGCCCTTCGATATCGCGGCCCTTGGCGATCAGGTCCTCGGGGTAGTGACTGTGGTCCACCACCTCCACGCCCTGGGCGATGATCGGACCTTCATCCAGGTCGTTGTTGATGTAATGCGCGGTGGCACCCACCAGCTTCACGCCCTTGTTGTAGGCCTGGTGATAGGGCTTGGCGCCCTTGAAGCCGGGCAGCAACGAGTGGTGGATATTGATGGCCTTGCCGTCGAGCTTGCGGCACAGCTCGGGCGAGAGCACCTGCATGTAGCGGGCAAGGATCACCAGCTCCGCGCCGGACTCCTCGATCACCTGCCAGACCTGACGCTCCTGGCCTGGCTTGTCGTTCGGGTCCAGCGGGAAATGGTAGTAGGGAATCTGGTGCCAATCGGCCAGCGGCTTGAGGTCCGGGTGGTTGGAGACCACGGCGGCCACGTCCATGGACAATTGGCCGATGCGCTGGCGGTAGAGCAGGTCGTTGAGGCAGTGATCGGCCTTGGAGACCATGATCACCACTTTTGGCCGATAGTTCGGCGCGGTCAGTTCGAACAGCATGCCGAAGGACTCGCCGCGCAGGGCGAGGCCGGCGCGGAAGGCCAGTTCGTCGAAACCGTCGGGCTGGCGAAACTCCACGCGAATGAAGAAACGCCCCGAGAGGCGGTCATCGAACGAGTGGTGCTCGGTGACGTAGCAGCCCTGCTCGAACAGATAGCGGGTCACCGCATCCACCGTGCCGAGCACGCTGGGGCAGTCGGCGGTCAAAATCCATGTATCGGGGGCGCGGCTCATTGCTTGACTCCTGTTCGTGAGGGGCAACCGCCAAGCGGTTGATCGCGAGCGCTCTTGATAGAGGGCTCCAGGCAATCCTTACCCTTGTATACGACACCAAATCCTGTAGGAGCCAGCTTGCTGGCGATGGAGGCCAACGATAACGCGGGGCGCCTGAAACACTGCGGCGCCCGTGAGTCCATCGCCAGCAAGCCGGCTCCTACAGGTCAAACAAAACCTCAGGCCTGGACGCTAAGGCCGTACTCGGCCGCCGCATCCTGCAACCACAACCACCAGTAATCCGAGAAGCTGCGACGGATCACCAGCTCCCAGGTGTCTTCGGCGGTATGGCGGATCATCAGTTGCGACTTGGCAAACACCGTCCCGACGGCTTTACCCACCGGGAAACTGTTCGGGTGCACGTCATAGCTGGTGGACTTCATCAGCACCTGGCGCACGTTCGGGCCGCTCAGTTCCAGCAGTTGTTGACCGCCGCTGACATTGACGATGGCGATATGCAGGTCGCCCAGGGCTTCGCGCAGCGCCTTCTCGGCGGCGAACTCTTCGCCGCTCGGGACGATCAGCAGCCACTCGTCAGGGCCGAGCCATTGCAGGCTGGTGTCGCCCTTGGCAACCACGGTCAGCGCTACAGGCAGCTCAAGGCCGAGGGCCTTGTGCACGCCAGCGGCGAAGGCCGCGTCATGGCCATCGCCACGAATGGTCAGGTGACCGAGCAATTTCTTTTCACGCACGGTCACACCGGCGTTCTTGCGGCCTTTACCCACCAGGCTGGCGAGGTCGGCATGGTGCAACGACGACTCGGCCTTGGCCCCGGAAGTCGGGCGTTGTTGGTAAACGTTGGCTGTGGTCATGTGAAACACCTGTGTTGAATGCTGTCTTTGCGGTGGGTCAATACCTGACCCCACCTCATGAACAACCGTAGCCCTGTGTGGGAGCGGAGCTTGCCCGCGAAGAGGCCCTTGAAGCCGCCAAAAGCTTCGCGGGCAAACTCCGCTCCCACAGGGACTACAGCGTCAGATGTTCTGGCGGTCCCCTTTAGGATCGAAGAACACCGAAGAAACGATTTCCGCCTCGATCACGCTGCCATCGGCCAGCGGTGCGAACACCCGCTCGCCCATGCGCTTCAGGCCGCCCTTGACCACCGCCATGGCAAACGAATAGCCAAGGGAGTTGTGGGCATAGCTGGAAGTCACGTGACCGACCATCTTCATCGGGATCGTCTGCTTGGTGTCGAACACCAGCTGCGCACCTTCCGGCAGCCACTTGGTCGGATCGATCGGCTTGAGCCCGACCAGCTGCTTGCGCTCATCACGCACGCAGTCTTCGCGGTTCATGCCGCGCCAGCCGATCCAGGAGAACGGCTTGGTCCGGCCCACACACCAACCCATGTTCAGGTCGTCCGGTGTCATCGAGCCGTCAGTGTCCTGGCCGACGATGATGAAGCCCTTCTCGGCCCGCAGCACGTGCATGGTCTCGGTGCCGTACGGGGTCAGGTTGTACTGCTTGCCCGCCTCGACGATCTTCTCCAGCACACCCATGGCGTAGTCGGCCTGGACGTTGACCTCGTAGGACAGCTCACCGGTAAAGGAGATCCGGAACACCCGCGCCGGCACGCCGCCGACCAGGCCTTCTTTCCAGGTCATGAACGGGAACGCATCCTTGTCCAGGTCGATGTCGGTGACTGCGCTGAGCAGCTTGCGGCTGTTCGGCCCGGACAGGGTCATGGTCGCCCAGTGGTCGGTCACGGAGGTGAAGTACACCTTCATGTTCGGCCATTCGGTCTGGTGGTACAGCTCCAGCCACTGCAGGACGCGAGCCGCGCCGCCGGTGGTGGTGGTCATCAGGAAGTGGTTGTCGGCCAGACAGGCGGTGACGCCGTCGTCGAAGACCATGCCGTCTTCCTTGCACATCAGGCCGTAGCGGGCCTTGCCCACATCGAGCTTGGTCCAGGCGTTGGTGTAGATGCGGTTGAGGAATTCACGGGCGTCCGGGCCCTGGATATCGATCTTGCCCAGGGTCGAGGCGTCGAGCAGGCCGACGCTGTCGCGTACGGCCTTGCACTCACGCTTGACCGCCGCGTGCAGGTCTTCACCGTTGCGCGGGAAGTACCATGGACGTTTCCACTGGCCGACGTCCTCGAACTTGGCACCCTGCTTCACATGCCAGGCCTGCAAGGCGGTGTAGCGCACCGGCTCGAAGATATGCCCGCAGTGACGACCGGCGACCGCGCCGAAAGTCACCGGCGTGTAGTTCGGACGGAACATGGTGGTGCCCATCTGCGGGATGGTCACGTTCAGCGAACGGGCGGCAATGGCCAAACCGTTGACGTTGCCCAGCTTGCCCTGGTCGGTGCCGAAGCCCAATGCGGTATAGCGCTTGACGTGTTCAACCGACTCGAAGCCCTCGCGGGTCGCCAGTTCGATGGCGGCAGCGGTGACGTCGTTCTGCAGGTCGACGAATTGCTTCGGCGCCCGTGCGGTAGCTTTTTCATGGGGCACCTGGAACAGCGCCAGGGTTGGCTCTTCCAGACGCGACAGGGCTTTGGGCAGCACGCCTTCCACAGCCTTGAAGCCGGCTTCGCTGGCTGCGCGAACGCCGCCTTCAAAACCGTCGGCCAGGGCATCGGCCAGACCGTAGACGCCATTGATACCGCCGACGCACACGCGCTTCTGCGGTGCTTCGCCCGGCACAAAACCGAGGATATCTTCGCGCCAGGTCGGCTTGCCGCCCAGGTGCGAGGCCAGGTGGACCACAGGGCTGTAACCCCCGGAGCTGGCAACCAGGTCGCACTCCAGCCATTCGCCAGGGCTGGTGACTTTATGGGCCTTGACGTCGATGGCGGCGATACGCGCCGCAGTCACGTGCTTGCTGCCACGGGCTTCGATCACGGCGCTGCCGGTGAGGATGCGAATCCCCTTGGCCCGCGCTTCTTCCACCAGCGCACCCCGTGGGTTGCTGCGGGCATCGGCGATGGCGACCACTTGCAGGCTGGCATCGAGCCAGTCCAAAGCGACACGGTAGGCGTGATCGTTGTTGGTGCTCAGCACCAGCTTCTTGCCCGGTGCCACACCGTAACGGCGGACGTAGGTCGAAACGGCACCGGCGAGCATGTTGCCCGGCACGTCGTTGTTGCCGTAGACCAGCGGACGCTCATGGGTACCGGTAGCCAGGACCACACGCTTGGCGCGGACCCGGTGGATACGCTGGCGCACCTGGCCGATCGGCGCACGGTCACCGAGGTGATCGGTGAGGCGCTCGTGAATGGTCAGGAAGTTGTGGTCGTGGTAGCCGTTGACGGTGGCGCGCGGCAACAGCAGGACGTCCGGCAGGCCTTTCAATTCGGCGATAACGCTGGCGACCCACTCGGCCGCCGGCTTGCCGTCGAGGCTTTCACGGGAGTCGAGCAGGCTGCCGCCAAACTCTTCCTGCTCATCGGCGAGGATCACCCGGGCACCGCTGCGCGCGGCAGCCAGTGCGGCGGCCAGACCGGCAGGGCCGGCACCGACGATCAGCACGTCGCAGTGCTGGTTCATGTAGTCGTAGGTGTCCGGATCGGTCTCGGTCGGCGAACGACCAAGACCGGCAGCCTTGCGGATGTACTTCTCGTAGGTCATCCAGAACGACTGCGGGTACATGAAGGTCTTGTAGTAGAAGCCCGGTGGCATCAGCTTGCCGCCGACCTTGCCGAGAATCCCCATCATGTCGTTGTTGACGCTCGGCCAGCCGTTGGTGCTGGTGGCGACCAGGCCCTGATACAGCGCTTGCTGGGTAGCCCGCACGTTGGGGATCTGGGTCGCTTCGGTGGCGCCGAGTTGCAGGACCGCGTTCGGCTCTTCGGCACCGGCGGCAAAGATGCCCCGGGGACGGGAATACTTGAAGCTGCGACCGACGATATCGACACCGTTGGCCAGCAACGCGGCGGCCAGGGTGTCGCCTTCAAAGCCTTTGTAGACCTGGCCGTTGAAGGTGAAGCTCAAGACTTTGTTGCGGTCGATCCGACCACCGTTGGACAGGCGATTGACCTGGCTCATACCTTCTCTCCCACAGCCGCGCCGGGCACTTTCGAACTGTCTGCTTTAGCGGTGAATTGCGGCTTCTCGCCAATCTTGTAGCTTTCGAGAATCTCGTAGGTGACGGTGTCGCGGGTCACGTTGAAATACTGGCGGCAACCGGCAACGTGGTCCCACAGCTCGTGGTGCAGGCCGCGGGGGTTGTCACGGAAAAACATGTAGTCGCCCCACTGCTCGTCGGTGCAGGTGCCCGGGTCCAATGGACGCGGGATATGCGCCTGGCCGGAAGCGTGGAATTCCTCTTCGGAGCGCAGCTCGCCGCAATGAGGACAGAAGATATGCAACATAGGGATTTCTCCTGTTAGTGGGCGACCGCAGCAGCACCGTGTTCGTCGATCAACGCACCGTTGTGGAAACGGTCGATGGAGAAAGGAGCGGCCAACGGGTGCATTTCACCCTTGGCCAGGCTCGCGGCAAACACGTTGCCCGAGCCAGGTGTGGCCTTGAAGCCGCCGGTGCCCCAACCGCAGTTGAAGAACATGTTCGGTACCGGGGTTTTCGAAATGATCGGGCAGGCGTCCGGGGTGGTGTCGACGATGCCGCCCCACTGGCGGTTCATGCGCACGCGGGACAACACCGGGAACATCTCGACGATGGCCTGGATGGTGTGCTCGATCACCGGGTACGAACCACGCTGGCCGTAGCCGTTGTAGCCGTCGATACCGGCACCGATCACCAGGTCGCCCTTGTCGGACTGGCTGATGTAACCGTGCACGGCGTTGGACATGATCACGCTGTCGATGATCGGCTTGATCGGTTCGGACACCAGCGCTTGCAGCGGGTGCGACTCGATCGGCAGGCGGAAACCGGCGAGCTTGGCCATATGCCCGGAGTTACCGGCGGTGACCACACCGACGCGCTTGGCGCCGATAAAGCCCTTGTTGGTTTCGACACCGATGCACACGCCGTTTTCCTTGCGGAAGCCGATCACTTCGGTCTGCTGGATCAGGTCGACGCCGAGGGCGTCGGCCGCACGGGCGAAGCCCCAGGCCACCGCATCGTGACGGGCCACGCCGCCGCGACGCTGGACGGTGGCGCCCATCACCGGGTAACGGGCATTCTTCGAGCAGTCCAGGTACGGAATCTCGTCCGCCACCTGTTGAGCGTTGAGCAGTTCGCCGTCGACGCCATTGAGGCGGTTGGCGCTGACCCGACGCTCCGAGTCACGGATGTCCTGCAGGGTGTGGCAGAGGTTGTAGACGCCACGCTGGGAGAACATCACGTTGTAGTTCAGGTCCTGGGACAGGCCTTCCCACAATTTCATCGCGTGTTCGTACAGGTGCGCCGACTCGTCCCACAGGTAGTTGGAACGCACGATGGTGGTGTTACGGGCGGTGTTGCCGCCGCCCAACCAGCCCTTCTCGACCACGGCCACGTTGGTGATGCCGTGTTCCTTGGCCAGGTAGTAGGCGGTCGCCAGACCATGCCCGCCACCGCCGACGATGACCACGTCATAGACCTTTTTCGGGGTCGGCGTGCGCCACATCTTCTGCCAGTTTTCGTGATGGCTGAGAGAGTGCTTGAAGAGGCCGAAGCCCGAATAGCGTTGCATAGTCATTTACTCCAAAACCGCTCTCAGCGATAAACCGGGAAATCCGCGCACAGGGCTGTCACGTGCTTGGCAACGTTCGCTTCGACATCGGCGTCGCCGAGGTTGTCGAGGATGTCGCAGATCCAGCCGGCCAGTTCGACGCACTGGGTCACCTTGAACCCACGGCTGGTGACGGCCGGGGTGCCGATGCGCAGACCGGAAGTGACGAACGGCGACTGTGGATCGTTCGGCACGGCGTTCTTGTTCACGGTGATATGGGCACGGCCCAGTGCGGCATCGGCCTCTTTGCCGGTCAGGCCCTGACGGATCAGGCTGACCAGGAACAGGTGGTTGTCGGTGCCGCCGGACACTACATCGTAGCCACGTTTGATAAAGATGCTCGCCATCGCCTGGGCGTTATCGATCACTTGCTGCTGATAGACCTTGAAGCTCGGCTCCAGGGCTTCCTTGAAGCTCACGGCCTTGGCGGCGATCACGTGCATCAGCGGGCCGCCCTGGCCACCGGGGAAGACCGCGGCGTTGAATTTCTTTTCCAGCTCCTCGTTGGCCTTGGCCAGGATCAGGCCGCCACGGGGACCGCGCAGGGTCTTGTGGGTGGTGGTGGTGACCACGTCGGCGTAAGGCAGCGGGTTCGGGTACAGGCCAGCGGCGACCAGACCGGCCACGTGGGCCATGTCGACGAAGAAGTAGGCACCGACCTTGTCGGCGATTTCACGGAAGCGTGGGAAATCGAGGGTTTTCGAGTAGGCCGAGAAACCGGCGATGATCATTTTCGGCTTGTGCTCGACGGCCAGGCGCTCGACTTCGTCGTAGTCGATCAGGCCGGTGGTGGTGTCGATGCCGTACTGCACGGCGTTGTAGAGTTTGCCGGAGAAGCTGACCTTGGCGCCGTGGGTCAGGTGACCGCCGTGGGCCAGGCTCATGCCCAGCACGGTGTCGCCGGCGTTGAGCAGGGCCAGGTAGACCGCGGCGTTGGCCTGGGAACCGGAGTGCGGCTGGACGTTGACGTAATCGGCGCCGAACAGTTGCTTGGCGCGCTCGATGGCCAGAGCCTCGACCTTGTCGACGTGTTCGCAGCCGCCGTAGTAGCGCTTGCCCGGATAACCTTCGGCGTACTTGTTGGTCAGGCCGCTGCCCTGGGCCTGCATGACGCGCTTGCTGGTGTAGTTTTCCGACGCGATCAGCTCGATGTGATCTTCCTGGCGCTGCTCCTCGGCATTCATGGCCGCCATCAGTGCATCGTCATAACCCTGGATCTGGTCTTGCTTGCTGAACATCGCATCTCTCCCAGCGGCGGCGGTGCGCCATTCTTATCGGTGGGGCCGTTGCCTGACGGCAGTGCCCTTTGAATGCGATGGTAGGGCCGACGCAGACCGATCAAATGCCTATGGACGCCACGCAAAGGTGCGTTTACGACATGGCTTGGCGCGCTGAGATAGTCGAGGGCCGAACAGCGTCTGGAACAGGGATCTTGAAAACGCCACAACCCTTGTAGGAGCAGGGCTTGCCCGCGAAGAGGCCGGTGCGGGCGATCCAGAGATCAGGTTGACAATACTGACGCCTTCGCGGGCAAGCCCTGCTCCTACAAGGACAGCGTCAACCTTTCGATCTATAGAGGCTTTTCCTACGGAAACTGTGCCTGTGCGATAACGCCAATTCTGGTTACAGTGCGCACCATAATCGTTCACAAGGACCGGGCCATGACCGACAAGAGCCAACAATTCGCCAGCGACAACTACTCCGGTATCTGCCCCGAGGCCTGGGCGGCCATGGAACAGGCCAACCACGGCCACCAGCGCGCCTACGGCGACGACGAATGGACCCAGCGCGCCGCCGACGGCTTCCGCCAGCTGTTCGAAACCGACAGTGAAGTGTTCTTCGCCTTCAACGGCACCGCGGCCAACTCCCTGGCCCTGTCGTCGCTGTGCCAGAGCTACCACAGCGTGATCTGCTCGGAGACCGCCCACGTCGAGACCGACGAATGCGGCGCCCCGGAGTTTTTCTCCAACGGTTCCAAGCTGCTCACCGCGCGCACCGAAAACGGCAAGCTGACCCCGGACTCGATCCGCGAAATCGCCCTCAAGCGCCAGGACATCCACTACCCCAAACCGCGCGTCGTGACCCTGACCCAGGCCACCGAAGTCGGCAGCGTCTACACCCCGGATGAAATCCGCGCCATCAGCGCCACCTGCAAGGAACTCGGCCTGCACCTGCACATGGACGGCGCACGCTTCTCCAATGCCTGCGCCTACCTCGGCTGCACCCCGGCGGAGCTGACCTGGAAGGCCGGCGTCGACGTACTGTGCTTCGGCGGCACGAAAAACGGCATGGCGGTGGGTGAAGCGATCCTGTTCTTCAACCACGACCTGGCGGTGGATTTCGACTATCGCTGCAAGCAGGCCGGGCAGTTGGCCTCGAAAATGCGCTTTCTCTCGGCGCCCTGGGTCGGCCTGCTGGAAAACGACGCCTGGCTCAAGCACGCCCGCCACGCCAACCACTGCGCGCAGTTGCTCAGCAGCCTGGTCAAGGACATCCCCGGTGTGGAACTGATGTTCCCGGTGGAAGCCAACGGCGTGTTCCTGCACCTCTCGGAACCGGCCATCGCCGCGCTGACCGCCAAGGGCTGGCGTTTCTACACCTTCATCGGCAAGGGCGGCGCGCGCTTCATGTGCTCGTGGGACACCGAGGAAGCGCGGGTACGGGAACTGGCGGCGGATATCCGCGAGGTCATGGCCGCCTGACCACAGACGCTACGGGCCTTCGCGGCGCCTAAAGAGGACCGTGCACGACGATAGATTGCGTTGAACACAGACCTGTAGGAGCCGGCTTGCTGGCGATGGTGTCCGGACAGGCACCACAAGGCTCGCGAGCCTCATCGCTGGCAATCGAGCGGCGACCGGCGCTCCTACAGAGACCGTGTACAGGTCCCGAACCCGGGTGACACCCTCAGTGCTGCCCGATGGTTTTCGAAATCACTTCGACCGTGGCGCTGACCTGCTCTTGATAACGGTCCAGTTCCTCGCGGTGACGCTGCTGTGCTTCGATCTGCTGCGAACACAGGTTCAACGCCGCCAATACCAGCAGTTTGTCGCCAATCAGCGTCGGAAACTTCTTCTTGGTGTCGGCCAACGCCGCCCGGAGCATCACCGTCGCGTCCTGCAAGGTCCGCTCCTGGCCGGCGGGGGCCTTGATCGAATACTCCTCGCCGAGGATCGAGATGACGGTCACCCCATCGGTGCTGGTTCTCATGCGCTCACGGGACCTGCGCTGACACGCTCGACCAGCGCCTGGATACGGGCGGCGGTAGCGCCGTGCTTTTCTTCCTGTTCCATCAGGCTCAGTTGCAGGCTTTCGTTTTCATCCTTGGCCTGGGCCAGCTCGGTGCTCAGCGCGGTATTGGCGGCCAGCAGCTCCTGTTTTTGCTGAACCAGCTCACTGACCAGTTGTTCCAATTGACTCAGGGAAGCTTCCAACATTTTCTTGATCTCTCGGGCAGTTTCAAAGGGCGCGTACGATAAAGAAAAGCCCCCTTGTTTGCCAGGGGAAAACTGTCGCAAAGCCTTGATTTTCCTGGCGGGATACTTTTCTTCGAACCTTAGGGACTGCGATTGCCAGGACATGTTCCCCGCCCCCTGTCGGAAACCTTCGCCTGCGACAAATACGCGCAGGGGCTTAAGACTTTAGTCGAATGACCGATAGGTCATTCAGATACGCCTTAAAAGCCGCACGGAATGCGCCCTCCTCTCAGGTAGCCACCATGTCCCTACGCAACATGAACATCGCCCCGCGCGCATTCCTCAGCTTCGCCCTGATCGGCGCGCTGATGCTGATCCTGGGGATATTTGCCCTGAACCAGATGAGCAAGATCCGCGGCGCCGCCGAAGAGCTCAGCACCAACAGCGTGCCGAGCATCAAGAGCCTCGACGACCTCACCCAGCTGACCCTGCGCCTGCGGGTGCTGTCCTATCGCCTGGTCACCAACCGCGCCCCCGACGAACAACAGAAAATCCTCGACCTGTTCAGCCAGCGCAACCAGCAGATCGGCAAGGCCCAGGCCATCTACGAAAAACTGATCAGCAGCCCTGAAGAGCGCGTGGCCTACGACCGCTATGTGCAGGTGCTCGGCCAGTACCGCCAGCTTGAAGATCGGATGAAAAGCCTGTCGCGCAACAATCAGGTCACTGAACTGGCAGCCCTGATCAACAGCGACTTGCTGGCCAACTCCGAACAGGTCAACACCGTGCTCGACAAGCTGGTGGAGATCAATACCCAGCAGACCGACGACACCCACCAACAGGCCGCCGACCAGTATGGCCTGGCGTTCAATATGGTGGTGGGCTTGCTGCTGGCCGCCACCGGCCTGACCCTCCTGCTCGCCTGGTTGCTGACCAACAGCATCACCCGCCCCATCGCCGACGCCCTGACCGCCGCCGAGCAGATCGCCGAAGGCGACCTGACCCGGCCGATCAAGGTCGACGGCAACGACGAAGCCGGACGCCTGTTGCAGGCCATGGTCAAGATGCAGCAGAAACTGCGCGATACCCTGCAGCGTATTTCCGGTTCCGCAACCCAGCTGGCTTCGGCGGCGGAAGAACTGAACGCCGTCACCGACGAAAGCGCCAAGGGCCTGGTGCGGCAGAACAACGAGATCGAGCAGGCCGCCACCGCCGTCAATGAAATGACCAGCGCCGTGGAAGAAGTCGCGCGCAATGCCGTGAGTACGTCTGAAGCTTCGAAGAATGCCACCGCCTCGGCCGGCGACGGTCGCGACCTGGTCCAGGAAACCGTCGGCGCCATCGAGCGCATGAGCAGCGATGTACAGAGCACCTCGACGCTGATCGGCAACCTGGCCAAGGAATCCCAGGATATCGGCAAGGTGCTCGATGTGATTCGCGGGCTGGCCGACCAGACCAACCTCCTGGCTTTGAACGCGGCGATTGAAGCGGCACGGGCCGGGGAAGCCGGTCGTGGCTTTGCCGTGGTGGCGGATGAGGTTCGGGCCCTGGCGCACCGCACCCAGCAGTCCACCAGCGAAATCGAACGGATGATCGGCAGTATCCAGGGTGGGACCGAGCAGGCGGTGGATTCGATGCGCAACAGCACCGAGCGGGCGGAGTCGACCTTGAATATCGCCAAGGGCGCAGGGATGGCGCTGGACACCATCAATACGGCCATTGTCGAGATCAACGAGCGTAACCTGGTGATCGCCAGTGCGGCGGAAGAACAGGCTCAGGTGGCCCGCGAGGTGGATCGCAACCTGGTGAATATCCGCGATCTGTCGGTGCAATCGGCGACCGGGGCGAACCAGACCAGCGCCGCGAGCAATGAGCTGTCGCGCCTGGCGGTGGATTTGAACAGCATGGTGGCGCGCTTTAGTCTGTAAACCTCAAGACCGGGTCGGCCCATTCGCGGGCAAGCTCCGCT
>NZ_PHSU01000020.1 GCF_002814235.1 Pseudomonas sp. QS1027
GTCAAGACAGTTGCTCCTACAAGGGATCGTGTTCAGCCAGTGACTGAGTCGCGATCAAACAACGGAGTTACTGAGGCAACTTCTCCGACTTGCCGTCATAACGCTTGCGCCATTCGGTGAGGATTTCGTCGCGGTTCTTCGACGCCCAGGCAAAGTCGTTCTTGATCAGGCGCTGCTCGTAGTCCGCCGGCAGTTCGGTCTGCGGCTTGGCAATGCCCGGCTGCGCCAGCACGGCAAAGTTTTCCTTGTACAGCTCCATCGCCGCCGGGCTGGCCGAGAAGTCCGCGAGTTTCTTCGCCGCGTCTTCATGCGGCGTACCCTTGATCACCGCAGTTGCCTCGATCTCCCAGCCCAGGCCTTCCTTCGGCAGGATGATGTCCAGTGGCGCGCCCTGGCGCTTCAGCTGCACCGCCGGGTATTCAAAGGAAATACCGATCGGGAATTCACCCGACGCCGCCAGCTTGCACGGCTTGGAACCGGAGTGAACGTACTGGCCGATGTTCTGGTGCAGCTCATCCATGTACTTCCAGCCCTGCTCCTGGCCGAAGGTCTGCAACCAGGCGCTGACATCCAGGAAACCGGTGCCGGACGAGGCCGGGTTCGGCATCACGATCTTGCCCTTGTACTCGGGCTTGGTCAGGTCCTGCCAGCTCACCGGCTTGGTCAAATGCTGCTTCTCGGCTTCGACGGTGTTGAAGCAGATGGTCGCCGCCCAGACGTCCATGCCGACCCACGACGGCGGGTTCGCCGCGTCGCGATAGTGGTTGCCGATCTTGCCCAGGTCCTTGGGGGCGTAGCTTTGCAGCATGCCCTGCTGATCGAGGATTGCCAGGCTGGAAGCCGCCAGGCCCCAGACCACGTCAGCCTGCGGGCGCGCCTTCTCGGCCAGCAGCTTGGCGGTGATGATGCCGGTGGAATCGCGCACCCACTTGATTTCCACGTCCGGGTAGGCGGCCTCGAAGGCTTTCTTGTAGTCGGCCAGTTGCTCGGACTCGAGGGCCGTGTACACGGTCAGTTCGGTTTTCGCGGCAAAGGCATTCAGGCTGAAAGCAGTGAGGACAGCAGCGGCAAGAGCCAGGGGCTTGAACATGGTGCGGTTCCTTGGTGAGTGCGGTTGGGGTTGGGCACAGCGTTGTTGCGGGATCAATGGCCGGGCTCGGTCTGCCGCCAGGCCTGGGAGCGGCGCAGCACGCCGCGCGAAGCCCAGGCCAGCAGCAGCGACACGGCCACCGAGGTAAACAGGATCAGGCTCGACATGGCGGCGGCACCGCCGACGTTGCCGGCGTCGTCCATGTTCAGCACCGCCACCGCCGCGAGGATGGTGTCGGGGCTGTAGAGAAAGATCGCCGCCGACACCGTGGTCATCGCCGAAACGAACAGGTAACGCACGATGTCGAGCAACGCCGGCAGGCAGATCGGCAGCGTGACCCGCAGGTAATGCCGGTAGAGCGGCGCCTTGAGCGACAGGGCGGCGGCTTCGAACTCGTTGTCGAGCTGGCGCAGCGCGGTGGTGGCGGTCATCTGCGCGGTGGTCAGGTAATGGGCGATGGTGCAGACCACCAGCAGGGTCATGGTCCCGTAGAACACATTCAGCGGGTTGCCGTTGAGGTTGAAAAAGAACACGTAGCCCAGACCGAGAACCAAGCCCGGGACCGCCATCGGCACAAAGCCGAGAATGCGCAAGGCCAGGTTCAGGCCGCTCTGGCTGCGGGTTTTCTCCATCAGGTAGGCCCCGGTGAAAATCAGTCCGCTGCCGATCAGCGCCGTGCTCAGGGCCAGGGTCAGGCTGTTGCGGTAGGCCAGCCAGCCGCTACCGGTGGTCGCATTGAAGGCGTAGTGACTGAACGACAGCGACAGGTTGTACGGCCAGAACTTCACCAGCGACGAGTACACCGCCATGCCGAACACCAGCAGCAGGGCTGCGCTGATCAACAGCACGATGACCAGGTAGCAGGCATCGCGGCGGCGCGACGGTGCGGGCTTGAACACCTGGGCCCGCCCGCTCATGGCCTCGCCATGACGGCGGCGCAGCCAGGCATCGACGGCAAAACTGAACAGCGCCGGCAGCAGCAGGATCATGCCGATCAAGGCGCCACGCCCGAACTGCTGCTGGCCGACCACCGCCTTGTAGGCTTCCAGCGCCAGCACCTGATAGTCGCCGCCCACCACCACCGGCACGCCGAAGTCGGTGATGGTCAGGGTGAATACCAGGCAGAAGGCGGCGAATACCGCCTGGCGGCTGGCCGGCCAGGTGATGCTGCGAAAGGCCTTCCAGGGACTGGCGCCCATGCTCGACGCGGCGTCGAACAAGCGCGCATCGGCCAGGGACAAGGCCGAGATCAGGATCATCAGGGCATGGGGAAAGGTGTAGATGACTTCACCGAGGACGATGCCCCAGAAACCGTAGATGTTTTCCGACAGCAGGCCACGCAGCAGGCCCTGGTTGCCGAACAGGTAGACCAGGGCGATACCCGGCAACATCGACGGGGCCATCAGCGGCAACAGGGACAGGGCGCGCCATAGGGGTTTGCCGGGAATCAGGGTCCGCTGCAGCGCGTAGGCAAACAGGTAGGCCAACGGTACGACGATGGCCGCCACACTGAGGGAAACCTTCAGGCTATTGCCCAGCAGCCAGTGGAAGTTGTCGCTGTTCACCAGTTCCTTCGCCGCAACCCAGCCACCGCCCTGCCCGGCTTCACTGCTGAAGCCACGCCAGAAGATCGCCAGCAACGGCAGCAACACCGCCACCCCCAGCAGGCAGAGCCAGAGCAGTTTGCCGCCGAGCACGAACAGACGGTCGCCGAGGCCGACCCGCGCGGTCTTCACGCTCGACTGCCGGGACAGGGCCAGGCTGATTTCAGCAGCCATCTCAGGCAAACACCTGGAGGCTGCGCGGTGGCAAGGCCACCCAGATATCCGGCGCACCGAGGCGCGGCATGTCCTGCGGGCCGACTTCGGCCAACAGCGCGTGGCCGGGCAACTGGTTGAGTTCGAAGCTCATGCGGCAGCGATTGCCGAGGAAGGTTATTTCGCGAACCCGCGCCGGAAACAGGTTTTCCTCGTGGACCGGCGGGTTGACGTTGATTGATTCGGGGCGGCAGAACAGCCGACCGGAAGCCGCGCGGGCAGTCCCATCGGCCAGGCGCACATCCATGCCACCAACCCGCGCATGGCTGTCGCTGCTGCGTTGGAACGGCAGCCAGTTGCCCTGGCCAACGAACTCGGCGACGAACGGCGTGGCCGGCTTGTCGTAGATTTCCTGGGGCGTGGCGTACTGCTCGACCTTGCCGTTGTTCATCACGGCGATGCGGTCGGCCATCAACATGGCCTCGTCCTGGTTGTGGGTGACCATCAGGGTAGTCACGCCGAGGTTGCGTTGCAGCTGGCGCAGCTCGGTGCACAGATGTTCGCGGACCCGGGCGTCGAGGGCCGACATGGGTTCGTCGAGCAGCAACAGCGAGGGGGCCGGGGCCAGGGCACGTGCCAGGGCCACCCGTTGTTGCTGACCACCGGAGAGTTGGCCGGGGTATTTCTTTTCGCTGCCGAGCAGGCCGACCAGTTCCAGCATCTGCCCGACACGCTTGCGGGTGACTTCGCGACCGCTGCCGGCGAGACCGTAGGCGATATTCGCTTCAACCGTGAGATTGGGGAACAGCGCGTAGGACTGGAACAGGATGCCGTAGTCGCGGGCTTGCGGTGGCAGATCGGAGACATTCCGTTCGCCGAGGAACAGCTCGCCGTCGTCCTGACGCTCCAGGCCGGCGATGCAGCGCAGCAAGGTGGTCTTGCCGCAGCCGGAGGGGCCGAGCAGGCAGACCAGCTCGCCAGCGGCGACGTCCAGGGACACGTTGTCCAGCGCGGTAAAGGCACCGAAGCGCTTGCGCACCCCACGGACCTTCATCGGGGCGCCGGGGTTGGCCAGGGCGTTGGCGATCGAGTTGTTCATGGACGGACCTCATCTAGCGGATGAGGGTCATGCTAGGGAGGGAATGCGTAGGCTATGTGGCAATGAGGCCAAAGCTACCGATAGTGGTATTGGTAGATTTGGGTTGAGGATTTGAGTCGCCTGAGCCGACGCCTTCGCGGGCAAGCCCTGCTCCTACAGTCCGGTGTCATGCACAAAACCTGTGAACGACACAGGACTGTAGGAGCAGGGCTTGTCGGATCGCCGCACCGCCGCGAACCGCCGCGCAGCAGACGGCCATTCACCACAGCTCTCTCAGGCCGGCGCCATTTCCTGCGCCAACCCCAGAAACGCCGCCGGCAAGCGCGCCGCCTTGCGTTCCTTGAGGCAATACAGGTACTCGGCGATCTGCGGCGCATTCTCCAGGCTCAGCACCCGCAGTTGCGGGTCATGGGGCACTTCCTGGCGGGCAATCAGGCTGATGCCGATATTGCGCAACACCGCCTCACGAATCGACTCACGGCTGCCGATTTCCAGCAACGGTCCGAAACTGACCCCCGCACCGTGCAGAAACTCTTCGGTCAGGCGACGGGTGGTCGAGCCTACCTCGCGCATCAGCAGACAATGCCCCGCCAGCGCGCTCAACGGTACATGATCGTGCACCGCCAAAGGATGGTTGCGATGCACCGCCAGCACCAGCGGATCGCTGCCCAGCAAGCGGCGGATCAGGCGCGGGTCGTCGAGCAACTGCGACGAAGCCGCCACATCGACCCGATAGTCCTCCAGCGCCTCGAGCACCTGCTGGGAGTTGCCGATTTCCACCGAGACGTCCACGTGGGGCAAGCGCTCGCGAAAGGCCTTCACCAGATCGAGGATGTAATACGGTGCCGTCGCGGCAATGCGCAAGGTGCCCTGCACCTGCCCGGCGTTGCGCAGGAAAAACTCGATATCGGCTTCCTGCTGCAACAGCGCCTTGACCATCGGCAGCAAGCGCGCGCCGTCTTCACTGACGCTCAGTCGCCGACCGCCGCGATAGAACAGCTCGACCGAGTACTGGCTTTCCAGATGACGGATCTGGGTGGTCACCGTGGGCTGGCTGAGCCCGAGCTTTTTCGCCGCCAGGGTGATGCTGCCCAGGCGGGCGACCATGTAAAACGCCTTCAGCTCGGCACTCAGCACATCACCCTCTCATTCGTTTACTTGCGCAACAGGCGCAACCCATTGAACACCACCAGCAGGCTGACGCCCATATCGGCGAATACCGCCATCCACATGGTTGCCAGGCCGAGGAAAGTCACCGCCAGGAAGATCGCCTTGATCACCAGGGCCAGGGCGATATTTTGCCTGAGGATACGCGCGGTCTGGCGCGAAAGGCGAATGAAAGCCGGAATCTTGCGCAGATCATCGTCCATCAGGGCGACATCGGCGGTCTCGATGGCGGTGTCGGTACCGGCCGCCGCCATGGCGAAACCGATCTCGGCACGGGCCAGGGCCGGAGCGTCGTTGATGCCATCGCCGACCATGCCGACCTGATGACCACGGGCATACAGCTCTTCGATGGCCTGCAGTTTGTCGGTGGGCAACAGGTCGCCGCGAGCCTCGTCGATCCCGACCTGGGCGGCAATGGCCGAGGCGGTGTGGATATTGTCCCCGGTCAGCATCAGGGTCTTGATCCCCAGCGCGTGCAATTCGCGGATCGCCTCGCGGCTGGAAGCCTTGACCGTATCGGCCACGGCGAACAGCGCCAACGGGCCGGAGGCGTCGAGCAGCAACACCACGGTCTTGCCTTGTTTTTCCAGGGCGAAGAGTTTTTCTTCCAGGGCCGCCGAGCAGAGACCAAGGTCTTCCACCAGGCGATGGTTGCCCAGGTGATAACCCTTGCCGCCGACCTCACCGCGCACACCGCGCCCGGCCAGGGCTTCGAAGGCTTCCACATCGCGCAGCGTCCATTGTTTGTCCTGTGCATCCTTGGCAATCGCCAGGGACACCGGGTGGTCGGAGCGCGCCGCGAGGCTGGCGGCGATCAACGGCGCGGTCTCGACGAACAGTGGGTTGAGGGCCAGGTAGTCGGTCAGCACCGGTTTGCCGTGGGTGATGGTCCCGGTCTTGTCCAGGGCCAGGTAATCGAGCTTGTGCCCGCTTTCCAGGTACACCCCGCCCTTGACCAGAATGCCCTTGCGGGCGGCGGCGGCCAGGCCGCTGACGATCGTCACCGGGGTCGAGATCACCAGCGCACAAGGGCAGGCGACCACCAGCAGGACCAACGCCCGGTAGATCCAGTCGAACCACAGGCCGCTCATGAACAGCGGCGGCAGCACCGCCACCGCCAGGGCGAAGGCGAACACCGCCGGGGTGTAGATTTTCGCGAAGGTGTCGACGAAACGCTGGGTCGGTGCCCGCGCGCCCTGGGCCTGCTCGACGGCATGGATGATCCGCGCCAGGGTCGAGTTGCCCGCAACGGCCGTCACCCGATAGTCCAGGGAACCGGCCTGGTTGATGGTGCCGGCGAAGACCTTGTCGCCAGGATTCTTCTCGATAGGCAGGCTTTCACCGGTGATCGGCGCCTGATCGACGCTGGAGCTGCCGTAGATCACTTCGCCGTCGAGGCCGATACGCTCGCCGGGGCGCACCCGTACCAAGGCACCCAGTTCGATGCTTTTAACCTCACGTTCGACCCATTCGCCGTCATCCTGGCGCACCGTGGCCTTGTCCGGCGTCATCTGCATCAGGCCGCTGATGGCGTTGCGCGCGCGGTCCAGGGACTTGGCTTCGATCAACTCGGCGATGGTGAAGAGGAACATTACCATCGCCGCTTCCGGCCACTGGCCGATCAGCAGCGCGCCGGTCACGGCGATGCTCATCAGCGCGTTGATGTTCAGATTGCGGTTCTTCAGGGCGATCCAGCCCTTTTTATAGGTGGTCAGGCCGCCGCTGAGAATGGAAACCAGCGCAACGATTGCCACCACCCAGGTTGGGGCCAGACCGGTGAAGTGAATCACTTCGGCGGCCAGGGCGCCGACACCGGACAAAGCCAGGGGCCACCAGGGTTTCTTCACCGGCGGCTGGCTTGGGGTTTCGGCGCTTGCGCCCTCTTCCAACGGCTCCGCCTGCATGCCCAGGGACTTGATGGCCTCGACAATCGGCGTGGTCGACGGCAGGTCATGGGTGACGCCGAGAATCCGGTTGATCAGATTGAACTCAAGCTGCTGCACACCCGCCAGCTTGCCGAGCTTGTTCTGGATCAGCGTCTGCTCGGTAGGACAGTCCATGGCTTCGATGCGGAAACGGCTCAACCGCGCGTCGGCGCTGGTGGTCTCGCTGAGCTTGATCAGCGCGGGGGCCTCGGCGGTCGAACAGCAGCTGTGGGCATGCCCGGCCGCTCCATGGGAGTGGGAAGCCTTTACCGGCTGGAGGACACGGAAAGACTGAGTCGCGGGTTTATCGGCATGATCGTGGTCATGGCCGTGGTCATGACTATGCTCATGCTTGTGATCGTGATCGTGATCGTGATCGTGATCGTGATCGTGATCGTGATCGTGATCGTGGCCAGCATGGGCATGATCGCCGGCAGGCTTGTGCGAAGTGTGGATGGAGTCGCTCATGGGTGCGTCCCTGAAAGTGCTTGTTGCCAAGTGAACACCCTGTAGCCACTATAGGGTCAAGCACCCTTTTCGGAGATCGAACGATGAAGATTGGCGAACTGGCGAAACTCACCGACTGCCAGGTGGAAACCATCCGTTATTACGAGAAGGAAAACCTGCTGCCGGAACCAGCGCGCAGCGAGGGCAACTACCGCCTGTACACCCAGGCGCATGTGGAGCGCCTGACCTTTATCCGCAATTGCCGCAGCCTGGACATGACGCTGGAGGAGATTCGCAGCTTGCTGGGGCTGCGGGACAGTCCGCAGGATCAGTGCGAAAGCGTGAATGCGCTGATTGATGAGCATATCCATCACGTCAAGGCGCGGATCGATGGGTTGCTGGCGTTGCAGAAGCAGTTGCTCGACCTGCGCCAGCGCTGTGGCGGCGGGCCGGATCTGGATCAGTGCGGGATTTTGCAGCGGTTGGAGGTCAGCGGCAGTGTGGTGGCGGCGGAAGAGCATTCACATGTCGGAAGAAGCCACGGTCATTAGGCACACCCAAATCCTGTAGGAGCCGGCTTGCTGGCGATGAGGCCGGTAAGTCCTGCATCGCCTGCTCGGCCGCTATCGCCAGCAAGCCGGCTACAGAGTGATGCTCCTCAAACCGCCATCGGTGCCGTCATCGGCGCATGGTGCTGGTAGCCTTCCAGCGAGAAATCCCCCGGTTCCACCAGCTCCAGCCACTCCGGCTGGTACACCCCGGTCTTGGCAAACTCCGGCACACGCTCGGAAATAACCAGTTTCGGCATCGGGAACGGCTCGCGAGTCAGTTGTTCGTTGAGCATGTCCAGGTGGTTTTCATACACATGGGCATCACCGATGAAATAGGTGAACCAGCGCGGCGTATAGCCGGTCAGGCGCCCGATCAGGCTCAGCAGCGCCGCGCCTTCGGTCAGGTTGAACGGCGTGCCCAGGCCCAGGTCATTCGAGCGGATGTAGAGGGTCAGGGAAATTTCCCTGGTCTCCACATTCGGATGGAACTGATACAGCAAATGGCACGGTGGCAACGCCATCTCATCCAATTGCGCACAGTTCCAGCCATGGAACAGAATCCGCCGGCTACCCGGATCCTTGATGATGGTGTCGACGCACTGGCGCACCTGGTCGATGGCCTTGTACAGCACCACATAGGCCTGGCCGCTTTCCTCGCCCTCGGCAATCTGCCGGTAGCCCTGGCCCAGAGTCTGCTCGATGGCGGCTACGTTGCTCTTGGCAATCTGCTTGTAAGCCGGCCATTTGCGCCATTGCACGCCATAGATCTCGCCCAGGTCGTCTTCGCCCTGGCGGAACGGATTGGCCAGCCACTGCGCGTTTTCGTTGGCGTTCTGGTCCCAGACCTTGCAGCCCAGCGCACGGAACTCGGCGGCGTTGTTCACCCCACGGAGAAAGCCGCACATCTCGCCGACAGCGGACTTGAAGGCCATCTTGCGGGTGGTGATCGCCGGGAAACCTTCCTGGAGGTCATAACGCAGCATGGCCCCGGGAAAGCTGATGGTGTTCACGCCGGTACGGTTGGCCTGCTTGGTGCCGTTCTTGATGACGTGGGCGACCAGTTCGAGATATTGCTTCATGAGTTACCTGCATCCTTGAATACGGGGCCCGCGAGCCCCGATTCGAATTTAAAGCGCGGCGTCTTTCGCAGCCGGTGTAGTCGGGGCGCGGTGATAGGCGAACCACAGCAAGCCCAGGCCGCCGATGATCATCGGCAGGCTGAGGATCTGCCCCATGGTCACCCAGCCGAACGCCAGATAGCCGAGCTGCGCATCCGGCACCCGGACGAACTCGACGACAAAACGGAAGATCCCGTAGAACAACGCGAACATGCCCGAAACCGCCATGGTCGGCCGCGGCTTGCGCGAGAACAACCAGAGGATCACGAACAGGGCCACACCTTCCAGCGCGAACTGATACAGCTGCGACGGGTGACGCGGCAACTGGGCCGGGTCGCTGAACGGCGGGAAGACCATCGCCCACGGCAGGTCAGTCGGCTTGCCCCACAACTCGCCATTGATGAAGTTGCCGATCCGCCCGGCACCCAGGCCGATCGGGACCATCGGCGCGACGAAGTCCATCAGTTGGAAGAACGACTTGCCGTTGCGCCGGCCAAACCACCAGGCCGCCACCATCACCCCGATGAAGCCGCCATGGAACGCCATGCCGCCCTTCCAGACCTCGAAGATCAGCGTCGGGTTGGCAAGATAGGCACTCAGATCGTAGAACAGCACATAACCCAGGCGCCCGCCGACGATCACGCCCATGGCCAGCCAGAAGATCAGGTCGGAGAGTTTCTCCTTGGTCCAGGTCGGGTCGAAACGGTTCAGGCGCCGGGAGGCCAGCAGCCACGCACCGCCAATGCCGACCAGGTACATCAGGCCGTACCAGTGGATTTTCAGCGGGCCGATGGCCAGGGCCACCGGGTCAATCTGCGGGTAAGGCAGCATTGCAACTCCTCGATAGAGTAAAAATTCAGGGCCCGGCGAACAGCAATCGCCCAGGCCGGCGGGTCATGCTGCAAGCGCGCCATTAAGCCAATATTGCGCCGGCATGACTGAACCGAGCCTGTGGCTCAGATCAGGAACTTCAGGCCGACAATGAACAACAGGCCGGCAAACAGCCGCTTGAGCAACAACGGCGACAGCTGGTGTGCCAGCTGCACACCGAACCGAGCAAAAAACATACTGGTCAGGGCAATCCCGAGCAAGGCCGGCAAATAGATAAAGCCCAGGCTGTGGGCCGGCAGCAACGGATCGTGCCAACCCAGGATCATGAAACTCAAGGTGCTGGCCAGGGCAATCGGCAAGCCGCAGGCCGAGGACGTCGCCACCGCCTGCTGCATCGGCACACTGCGCCAGGTCAGGAACGGCACGGTCAGGGAGCCGCCGCCGATGCCGAAAATCGCCGAGGCCCAACCGATCACCGCCCCCGCCACGCCGAGGCCGAACTTGCCGGGCACGCTGCGGCTGGCCTTGGGCTTGAGGTTCAGCGCCATCTGCGCCGCCACCACCAGGGCGAACACACCGATGATCTTCTGCAGATGCGGGCCGGCGATGGCGTTGGCGGTCAACGCGCCGAGGCCCGAGCCGAGCAGGATGCCCACGGCCATCCAGGCAAAGACCGGCCAGAGCACCGCACCGCGCTTGTGATGCCCGCGAATGGTATTGAACGAGGTGAAAATGATCGTCGCCAGGGACGTGCCCACCGCCAGATGCGTGAGGATCAGCGGATCGAACCCTTGCAGGGTGAAACTGAACACCAGCACCGGGACGATAATGATCCCGCCGCCCACGCCGAACAGCCCGGCCAGCACACCGGCGCAGGCCCCCAAGACCAGATAGAGCAGAAATTCCATGCACGACCCCGCAAAACAAGTCCGGCATGGTAACGGAAGGATGGACACGGCTCTACTGGATGGCGATGGATACCCTGCGTAGAGTGGGCAAAAACATCGAGGACCACCTGATGTGCCTGATTGTCTTTGCCTGGCGCCCGGGCCATGCCCAGCCGCTGATCGTCGCGGCCAACCGTGACGAATTTTATGCCCGGCCGAGCCTGCCGCTGGCGCAATGGCCGCAAGCGCCGCAGGTCTATGCGGGGCGCGATCTGGAAGCGGGTGGGACCTGGCTCGGGATAGGCCCGCAGGGGCGCTTTGCAGCCTTGACCAATATCCGCGATCCGCACCAACCGGTGGCCCGGCGTTCAAGGGGAGAACTGGTGGCTCGCTTTCTCACCGAGGACCTGTCGATTGATCAGTATTTAGCCGAAGTTCGCGGAAAATCGCTGGAATATGCGGGTTTCAATCTGCTGTTGGGCACAGCGGATGCCTTGTGGCACTTCAATTCCCATGAGGGTGAGCCACGCGAACTGGCGGAAGGGGTCTACGGACTGTCCAATGCCGGGCTCGATACGCCCTGGCCAAAATTGCTCAAGGCCCGGGCGGCGCTGTCCTGGACGCTGGCCGATCCCCAGCCGGAGGCCTTGCTGGCGATCCTTGGCGATCCGACGATAGCGCCCTTTGCCGAGTTGCCGGACACCGGGGTGGGACTGGCGACCGAGAGCCTGTTATCCAGCGTGTTTATCGCCAGCCCCAGCTACGGCACACGGGCCAGCACGGTGCTGATCAGCCACGCCGATGGCACGCGTCATCTGGTGGAGCGCAGCTTCGGGCCGTATGGCGGGCATCTGGGAGAGGTGGAGCTAAAGGTCTAGCTCCCCTCCTCAATGCGTGACGGTCGGCACCACCATCCGTGACAAGCCGAGATTCTTCAGCGCCAATTGCAAGGTACTGCGAATCACCTGCGGGTTGTCGATGGTCATCACCTGGGCCAGCAGTTCCTGGGCCTTGCTCAGGTTGATCTGGCGCAGCATCCATTTCACCTTCGGCAAGTTGGTGGCGTTCATCGACAAGCTGTCAAAGCCCATTGCCATCAACAGCACCGCCGCCATCGGATCACCGGCCATCTCGCCGCAGATACTCACCGGCTTGCCTTCGGCATGGGCGTCGCGCACCACGTTCTGCAGGGCTTGCAGCACCGCCGGGTGCAGGTAGTCGTAAAGGTCCGCCACCCGTGGGTTGTTACGGTCCACCGCCAGCAGGTACTGGGTCAGGTCGTTGGAACCCACCGAGAGGAAGTCCACCTGCCGCGCCAATTCGCGGGTCTGGTAGACCGCCGCCGGAATCTCGATCATCACGCCCACCGGCGGCATCGGCACGTCGGTGCCTTCGTCGCGCACCTCGCCCCAGGCCCGGTGGATCAGGTGCAGCGCCTCTTCCATCTCGTGGATGCCCGAGATCATCGGCAGCAGGATCCGCAGGTTGTTCAGGCCTTCGCTGGCCTTGAGCATGGCCCGCGCCTGCACCAGGAAGATTTCCGGGTGGTCGAGGGTCACGCGGATACCGCGCCAGCCGAGGAACGGGTTGTCTTCTTCAATCGGGAAATACGGCAGCGATTTGTCGCCGCCGATGTCCAGGCTGCGCATGGTCACCGGTTGCGGATGGAACGCCGACAACTGCTCGCGATAGATCGCCAGCTGTTCCTTCTCGCTCGGGAAGCGCTGGTTGATCATGAACGGTACTTCGGTGCGGTACAGGCCGACACCTTCGGCCCCGCGCTGCTGCGCCCGGGCCACATCCGCCAACAGGCCGGTGTTGACCCACAGCGGCATGCGATGGCCGTCCGGGGTCACGCACGGCAGTTCGCGCAAGGCGTCCAGGCCCTCGGACAGCTGGCGTTCTTCTTCCACCACACCGGCGTATTGCTTGCGCAGGACTTCGCTGGGGTTGGTAAACACCTCGCCACGGGCGCCGTCGACGATCATCTCGATGCCGTCGACCTTCGAGTACGGCAGGTCCACCAGGCCCATGACCGTCGGAATGCCCATGGCCCGCGCCAGGATCGCCACGTGGGAGTTACCCGAACCCAGTACCGAGACCAGGCCCTTGAGCTTGCCTTCCGGTACTTCGCCAAGCATCGCCGCGGTCAGCTCTTCACTGACCATGATGGTGTTGTCCGGGTAGACCAGGGCCTGCTGGCGCTCGGATTGCAGGTAGGCCAGCAGCCGACGACCGAGGTCCTTGACGTCCGACGCGCGCTCGCGCAGGTAGGCGTCGTCCATCAGTTCAAAACGGTTGACGTGATCGGTCACTACCTGGCGCAAGGCGCCCTGGGCCCATTGGCCGGTCTTGATCACGTTGGTGATTTCGCTGCCCAGGGAGGCATCGTCGAGCATCATCAGGTAGACGTCGAACAACGCGCGCTCTTCCGGACGCAGCTGCGTCGCGAGTTTGGCCGAGAGCGTGCGCATGTCGGCACGCACGCCTTCGATGGCGGTCTTGAACAGCGCCAGTTCGGCGTCGATATCGGCGATCGCCTTGTCCGGCACCACGTCCAGGTCCGCCGGCGGCAGCATGACCACCGCCGTACCGACGGCCGCGCCGGGCGAGCCCGGCACACCGATGAACTTGGCTTCCTGGATGCCCTTGCCTTCACGCCCCAGCCCGCGGATCGAACCGGTGGCCTCGGCATGGGCGATAACGCCGGCCAACTGGGCGCTCATGGTCACCAGGAAGGCTTCTTCGCCCTCGTCGAACTGGCGACGCTCTTTCTGCTGGATCACCAACACGCCGACGACACGGCGATGGTGGATGATCGGCGCACCGAGGAAGGAGGCATAACGCTCCTCGCCGGTTTCGGCAAAGTAGCGATACCGTGGGTGATCGGCAGCGTTTTCCAGGTTCAGCGGTTCTTCGCGCGTACCCACGAGGCCAACCAGGCCTTCGTTCGGCGCCATGCTGACCTTGCCGATCGAGCGCTTGTTCAAGCCCTCGGTGGCCATCAGGACAAAGCGGTTGGTTTCGGGGTCCAGCAAATAGACCGAGCAGACCTGGCTGCCCATGGCCTCTTTGACGCGCAATACAATAATGCCCAACGCCGCCTTGAGATCCTTGGCGGCGTTAACTTCCTGGACGATCTTGCGCAGCGTATTGAGCATGGCTCGGGGTCGAACTCCGTGTCAGTCGCGCGCCAACAGGCGCGGGGCAAGCTCTTTGAGCGCGCGACGGTAGACCTCGCGCTTGAATGTCACCACCTGGCCCAACGGGTACCAATAGCTGACCCAACGCCAGCCATCGAACTCCGGTTTACCGGTCAAATCCATCCGCACCCGCTGCTCGTTGGAGAGCAGGCGCAGGAGAAACCATTTCTGCTTCTGGCCGATGCACAGCGGTTGGCTGTGGGTACGCACCAGGCGTTGCGGCAAACGATAGCGCAACCAGCCCCGGGTACAGGCCAAAATTTGCACATCTTCGCGTTCCAGGCCGACTTCTTCGTTCAATTCACGGTACAAAGCGTCTTCAGGCGTCTCGTCCGGGTTGATCCCGCCTTGCGGAAACTGCCATGCATCTTGATTGATGCGGCGTGCCCAGAGGACCTGCCCAGCATCATTCGTCAGAATTATCCCGACATTAGGACGGAAACCATCGGGGTCGATCACGGCAACCACCTCGCAAACGCATGTCATCGCATTGTTCCACAAAGGTTGTGAAAGCAGCAACGAGCCTTCCTACCTTATGTGCACTCTTGTGAAAAGACCGTATTCTGGAGGCCTTTTTACAGGCTTATCAGCGAGTAACCGCAATGCGTCTGGCTTTATTCGACTTGGACAACACACTTTTGGGCGGCGACAGCGACCACGCCTGGGGCGATTACCTCTGCGAACGGGGGATTCTCGATCCGGTGGCCTATAAAAACCGCAACGATGAGTTCTACCAGGATTACCTGGCGGGCCGCCTGGATAACGCCGAGTACCTGAATTTCTGCCTGGAAATTCTCGGCCGCAGCGAGATGGCCCAACTGGACGAGTGGCATCGCGACTATATGCGCGACTGCATCGAACCCATCGTGCTGCCCAAGGGCCTGGAGTTGCTGGCCAAACACCGGGATGCCGGTGACAAGCTGGTGATCATCACTGCCACCAACCGTTTTGTCACGGCGCCGATTGCCGCGCGGCTGGGGGTCGAGACCTTGATTGCCACTGAATGCGAGATGATCGACGGTCGCTACAGTGGACGCAGTACCGATATCCCGTGCTTTCGCGAGGGCAAGGTGACGCGTCTGAACCGTTGGCTGGAAGAAACCGGGCATGGCCTGGAAGACAGCTATTTCTACAGCGATTCGATGAATGACCTGCCGCTGCTGGAGCAGGTGGCCAATCCCGTGGCGGTGGATCCGGATCCAAATCTGCGGGCCGAGGCCGAGAAGCGTGGGTGGCCGGTAATCAGTTTGCGCGGCTGACCCAGCCTTCGCGACCAGGCCGGCACTCAGGCCGGCTTGGCGACCATCAGATAAAAAATCGCCATGAACGACAAAAACGCCGGCCAGCCCAGCACAAACCACCAGCGCATATAGGTCTCGGCCTGCATCGGCATCGCCGTACCCTCGCGCAAGGCCTGCTCGGCCATCCTGTGCACCCGGATCTGCAGCCACACCACCGGCAACCAGCAGATTCCCGCCAACACGAACAGCCCCAGGCTCCACATCAACCAGCTCTGCTGGATCGGCCAGCCCGCCAGGTGCATCAACCCCAGCCCGCTCAACGGCTGGAACACCGCCGTGGTGGTGGTAAAGGCCCAATCGGCGAACACCAGGTGCTTGAAGGTCGCCGCGATCACCTCGACGCTGCCCGTGCGCCAGGCACGCAAGGCGTAATACGCGGAACCGGCACCCAGGCCGAAAAGAATCGTGGAAGACAGGATATGCAGGGTTTTCAGCAGCAGGTAAGCACTCATCGACGCGGTTCGGTCCAAAGCAGCCAAAGGGTCGCCACCATCAGCACCAGGTTCTTGGCGACGGCGGCATAAGGGTCAAACCAGTAGTGCGGCAGCACCAGGCTGATAATCAGGGTGTAGGCGCCCATCAACAGCAATTGCGCCCGGAACGCCCACTTGCGCGAGCGTCGGAACAACATTCCCAGGCCCAGCAGCCCGTCGCACAGCGACCCGGCGTAGACCGCGAACACCGCAGGCGTCCCGCTCACACCGGCTTCGGCCATGATCCGCAGGCTCCAGCCATAACCCGGACCGAGGCAAACCAGCGCCGTACCCAACCAGATCAGCAGCATCACTGCCAACAGCAACGGCCGCAGCGCCCATTGGACACTCTGACCGGCGTTCGGCCAATCCAGCAGGCGAGTTGATAACGGCGCGACCCGGTAACCACAGACCTCGGCCAGCGCCTCGGGATCGGCGACGTTGTCGCGCTGGGCCATGCGCAGGCTCTGGCGATTCAAGGGCCGCCAGCCCAGGCGATCACCCAGCCAGGCACCAGCCCGCGACAAGATCCCCGGTGCCTTCACATACCGCGCAGGGCCCCAGCCCTGGGCCGCACGCAACTGATCGAGCACCTGCGCCAGGGTCAGCACCTGCGGACCCACCAGCGGCAATATCTGGGAGTGCGCCGGCCAATGCCGCAGCAAAGCCAGCACGGCGGCGCACAGATCGTCGATATGCAGCGGTTGAAGACGGGCTTGCAGGTCCAGCAGGGGAATCAGCGGCCACGGCGACAGGCGCGCCAGCCAGGCACTGCTGGCCCCGCCGGCCCCCACCAGCAAAGAGGGCCGCAGGACCACGGCCGGCACGCCGAGCGCCATCAGGTAATCATCCGCTGCCGCCTTGCTCGCCAGGAACGGCACATCCGGCTGTTCGCCGGCACCCAGGGCGGAGATGTGCAGCACCCTCAGACCCTGGCGCGCGGCGAGGTCGAACAGCGCCCGAGTACCCAGGTCCTGGGTCAAGCGCAGCGCCTGCTCATCGACACTCAGCAACCCGGCGGCATTGATCAGCAGGTCGATATCGTGGGGCAGGATGAAATGCTTGGAGTCCTCGGCCAACCGATCCAGGTCGAGTACCTGCCATTCGACGCCCGGTAGCGAGCGCAAATGATGGCCGCGGCTGGTGGCGATCACCTGGTGACCCGCGGCACTCAACGCACCCAGCAAATGGCGACCGACGAAACCCGTGGCCCCCACCAGAAGCACCTTCATGGCAATTCCCTGGCCTGACGGCTTAAACCGGTTTCGCGCCCATCAGGCCCGCAATGGCGACAAAACCGACGACCGTGAAAATCGCCAGGGCCAGCGTGAACCCTGGATGCCGTGCCGTGATGCCACGACGCAGGCGATTGAGGCGGACCACCAGCCACACCCAGCTCAGGGTGCACAGGGTGTAGAGCACACTCGAACCCAGCAGCCAGGTCTGACCCAACGGCCAACCGGACAGGTGCACCAGCCACCAGCCACTGACCGGCAGCACGGCAAGGCACAGCGCCATCAGCCCCCAGACGAAGAACCAGGGGCGCTGCAAAGTATGATTTTGAATGGTTGCATCGCCGGCACGACGTCCGCGCCAAAGCCTGATCGTCACTGCCAGCGCGCTGCCCAGCAAAAGCACCGGCGCCGCACCGTGTAGCAGTTTCAAGGCAGTGAGGGTTTCCATTTCATCGTTTCCTTGGTTTGACGATCAACTTTCGAGCAGGCGCCTTGCCCATCAGCTTAGCAGCCATCCACCGCGTTTCAGCCGAGGAACAACCGATACGCCGGGTTATCGCTTTCATCCCAATACGGGTAGCCGATTTCCGCCAGGGCCGCAGGCACCAGATGACGCTCCTCCTCCGGCACCTGCAAGCCCGCAACCACCCGGCCATCAGCGGCGCCATGGTTACGGTAATGGAACATCGAGATATTCCAGCGCCCGCCGAGCTTGTTGAGGAAGTTGAACAGCGCCCCCGGACGCTCCGGAAACTCGAAGCGCAGCACCATCTCGTCGCTGACACGGGCCGCATGGCCACCGACCATATGGCGGATATGCAACTTGGCCAGTTCGTTGTCGGTCAGGTCGAGCACCGGAAAGCCCTGGCTGGTCAGGCTGTCGATCAGGACGCTACGCGGGTCGCTGTCGGGATGGGTTTGCACGCCGACGAAAATATGCGCTTCGTGACCGGTGTGATAACGGTAATTGAATTCGGTGATCTGGCGCTTGCCGATGGCCTCGCAGAACGCCTTGAAGCTGCCCGGCTGTTCCGGAATGGTCACGGCGATGATCGCTTCGCGGCCTTCACCCAACTCGGCACGCTCGGCGACATGGCGCAGGCGGTCGAAGTTGACGTTGGCGCCGGAGTCGATGGCCACCAGGGTCTGCCCGGTGATCTTGCGCGACTCGACGTACTTCTTGATCCCCGCCACGCCCAGGGCGCCGGCCGGTTCGGTGATCGAGCGGGTATCGTCGTAGATATCCTTGATGGCGGCGCAGATCTCGTCGGTACTGACGGTGATCACCTCGTCGACATAGTCCTTGCAGATATCAAAGGTGTGCTGGCCGATCTGCGCCACGGCCACGCCGTCGGCGAACAACCCCACGGAGGACAATATCACCCGCTCACCGGCGGCCATGGCCTGTTGCAGGCAGTTGGAGTCATCCGGCTCAACACCAATCACCTTGATCTCCGGCCGCAGGTACTTCACATAGGCCGCGATACCGGAAATCAACCCGCCGCCACCGACCGGAACGAAGATCGCATCCAACGGACCCGGATGCTGACGCAGAATCTCCATCGCCACGGTGCCCTGTCCGGCAATGGTGTGCGGATCATCGTAGGGGTGGATATAGACGTAGCCTTTTTCCTCGACCAACCGCAGGGAATGGGCCAGGGCTTCGGCGAAAGAGTCGCCATGCAGCACCACCTTGCCACCCCGGGAGCGGACGCCTTCGATCTTGATTTCCGGCGTGGTCTTGGGCATCACGATGGTGGCCTTGACCCCCAGCACCTTGGCCGCCAGGGCCAGGCCCTGGGCATGGTTGCCCGCCGATGCCGTCACCACGCCACGGGCGCGCTCGTCGTCGCTGAGCTGGGTCAGCTTGTTGTAGGCACCGCGAATCTTGAAGGAAAACACCGGTTGCAGGTCTTCGCGCTTGAGCCAGACCTTGTTGCCCAGCCGCTCGGAGAGCTGGCGAGCGGTCTGCAACGGGGTTTCCACGGCAACGTCGTAGACGCGCGAGGTGAGGATCTTCTTGACGTACTGTTCAAGCATCGGAAGGCATCGCTGGCGGGTGTGGACAGGGACCGAGGAGTCTAACCCAGCGCTTGCGGCAACGACCACAGGGTTCCTGAGGTTTTATTGCCCGTGCCTGCGGCCAAACGGACAATGACCTTCCCCGCCCCGACGCTTATAATGCCGGCCTTTCGCACCCCCCCTGCCCGCTTTCGGAGCCCGCATGACCCAGGATCAACTCAAACAGGCCGTGGCCCAAGCCGCCGTCGACTTCATCCTTCCCAAGCTCGATGACAAAAGCGTTATCGGCGTGGGCACCGGCTCCACCGCCAACTGCTTTATCGACGCCCTGGCCCAGCACAAGGGCGCCTTCGACGGCGCGGTCGCCAGCTCCGAAGCCACCGCCGCGCGCCTCAAGGGCCACGGGATTCCGGTCTACGAACTGAACACCGTCAGCGACCTGGAGTTCTACATCGACGGCGCCGACGAAAGCGACGCGCACCTGAACCTGATCAAGGGCGGCGGCGCGGCCCTGACCCGCGAGAAGATCGTCGCGGCCGTGGCCAAGACCTTTATCTGCATCGCCGACGGCAGCAAGCTGGTACCGGTGCTCGGCGCTTTCCCGCTGCCGGTCGAAGTGATCCCGATGGCCCGCAGCCATGTGGCGCGCCAACTGGTGAAACTGGGGGGTGATCCGGTGTATCGCGAGGGCGTGTTGACCGATAACGGCAACATCATTCTGGACGTGCACAACCTGCAGATCACCCACCCGGTGGAGCTGGAAAGCCAGATCAATGCGATTGTCGGCGTGGTCACCAACGGCCTGTTCGCGGCGCGTCCGGCGGACCTGCTGCTGCTGGGCACCAGCGAAGGCGTGAAGACCCTCAAGGTCTGAGGCAAGCACCGCCCCCCTCTGTAGGAGCGAGCTTGCTCGCGATGGGCGTTAACGATAACGCGGGGCGCCTGATGCCCAACGGTGTCTGTGCCATCATCGCGAGCAAGCTCGCTCCTACAGGGGGGGGCGTCGTGATTAACGGACGCTGCTGTTGAAGCTGCTGGCGCCCGGCAATTCCAGTACCAGCTCATCCCCGGCATTCAGCGGGCCGACGCCCACCGGCGTACCGGTCAGGATCACATCGCCGGCCTGCAGCGAGAAACACGCGGCCATGTACTGGATCATCGGCACGATCGGATTGAGCATGTCGCTGCTGATCCCGTCCTGGCGAACCTGGCCGTTGATGGTCAGGCGGATACCGATCTTCGTCAGGTCCGCAAAGGTACTCCCCACTACGAACGGCGACAGCACGCAGGCACCGTCGAACGACTTGGCGACTTCCCACGGCAGGCCCTTGCCCTTCAATTCCGCCTGCTTGTCACGCAAGGTCAGGTCCAATGCCGGCGCAAACCCGGAAATGGCGTCCAGCACCTCTTCAACGCTCGGCTTGTTGGACAGCGGCTTGCCGATCAACACGGCAATCTCCGCCTCGTAATGCACCGAACCACGGTCCGCCGGAATACTGAAACCACCCTCGATCGGCACCACGCAACTGCCCGGTTTGATAAACAGCAGCGGCTCGGTCGGCACCGGATTATCCAGCTCCTTGGCGTGCTCGGCGTAATTGCGGCCGATGCAGACCACCTTGCCGAGAGGAAAGTGAATACGGGTACCGTCGACATACTGGTGCTGATAGCTCATGACTGACTCCTGGTCTTTGTCATCAGTGACATCTGGTTCAAACCGCGAAGATCTTGCCCGGGTTCATGATCCCGTTCGGATCGAACACCGCCTTGATCGCCTTCATGTATTCAATTTCAACCGGGGAACGGCTGTAGGTCAGGTAATCGCGCTTGGTCATGCCCACGCCGTGTTCGGCGGAAATCGAACCGTTGTACTTCTCGACGGTTTCGAACACCCACTTGTTGACGGTAGCGCACTTGGCGAAGAACTCGTCCTTGCTCAGGTTTTCCGGCTTGAGGATGTTCAGGTGCAGGTTGCCGTCGCCGATGTGACCGAACCAGACAATTTCGAAGTCCGGGTAGTATTCGCCGACGATGGCATCGATTTCCTTGAGGAACGCTGGCACTTTCGACACGGTGACCGAAATATCGTTCTTGTACGGCGTCCAGTGGGAAATGGTCTCGGAGATGTACTCGCGCAGTTTCCAGAGGTTCTGCAACTGGGTTTCGCTCTGACTCATCACGCCATCCAGCACCCAGCCCTGCTCGACACAGTGTTCGAAGGTTTCCAGGGCCTGGTTGGCCACTTCTTCAGTGGTCGCCTCGAATTCCAGCAGGGCGTAGAACGGGCAGTCGGTTTCGAACGGCGCCGGCACATCGCCACGGCCGAGGACCTTGGCCAGGGCCTTGTCGGAGAAGAACTCGAAGGCGGTCAGGTCCAGCTTGCCCTGGAATGCGTGCAGCACCGGCATGATCGAGTCGAAATCCGGGGTGCCGAGGACCATGCAGGTCAGGTTCTTCGGCGCGCGATCCAGGCGCATGGTGGCCTCGACCACAAAACCCAGGGTGCCCTCGGCGCCGATAAACAGTTGGCGCAGGTCGTAGCCGGTGGCGTTCTTGATCAGGTCCTTGTTCAGCTCCAGCACATCGCCCTTGCCGGTCACCACTTTCATGCCGGCGACCCAGTTGCGGGTCATGCCGTAGCGAATCACCTTGATCCCGCCGGCATTGGTGCCGATATTGCCGCCAATCTGGCTGGAACCGGCCGAAGCGAAGTCCACCGGGTAGTACAGGCCCTTTTCTTCGGCCACGTTCTGCAGGTGCTCGGTGACCACGCCCGGCTGGCAAACAGCGGTACGGTCGGTCAGGTTGATGTCCAGCACCTGGTTCATATTGTCGAAGGACACCACCACTTCACCGTTGGCCGCCACGGCCGCGGCGGACAGCCCGGTGCGACCGCCCGAAGGCACCAGCGCGACCTTGTGCTGATTGGCCCAGCGCACGATGGCCTGGACCTGCTCGGTGGTTTTCGGGAACACGATGGCCGTCGGCGCGGGGGCGAAATGCTTGGTCCAATCCTTCCCGTAAGCATTCAACGAGTCGGCATCGGTCAGGACTTTGCCAGGCTCAACCAGGGTCTTCAGCTCATCAATCAGGGCAGGATGGGTCATCGACAGAACTCTCGAACAATTCATGGTCATCCTGAGGACGCTTCACGTCGCAGAATGAGTGTTTGCGGGTCGCATATGCTAGCATACGCCCCCCGCAGAAGCGTGCTATCAGGCCGATCTGCGGTGCCGGCGATCACGCCGCGCGGTCAGCTCAAGCTGTCCATTTCCCTGCCATTTTTCTCCGGGACACAGGTTTACGCAGATGAGCAAGACTTCTCTCGATAAGAGCAAGATCAAGTTCCTTCTTCTCGAAGGCGTCCACCAATCCGCCGTGGACGTCCTCAAGGCCTCCGGGTACGTCAATATCGAGTACCTCACTGGCTCCTTGCCAGAAGCCCAGTTGAAGGAAAAGATCGCCGATGCCCACTTCATCGGCATTCGCTCGCGCACCCAACTGACCGAAGACATCTTCGAACACGCGAAGAAACTCGTCGCTGTCGGTTGTTTCTGCATCGGCACCAACCAGGTCGACCTCAACGCGGCTCGCGAGCGCGGCATTGCCGTGTTCAACGCCCCGTACTCCAACACCCGCTCCGTTGCCGAGCTGGTGCTGGCCGAAGCGATCCTGTTGCTGCGCGGCATTCCCGAGAAGAACGCTTCCTGCCATCGCGGTGGCTGGATCAAGAGCGCGGCCAACTCCTTTGAAATCCGTGGCAAGAAGCTGGGGATCATCGGTTACGGCTCGATCGGTACGCAGTTGTCGGTTCTGGCCGAAGGCCTGGGCATGCAGGTGTTCTTCTACGACACCCTGACCAAGCTGCCGCTGGGCAACGCCACCCAGGTCTCGAACCTGACCGACCTGCTGGGCATGTCCGACATCGTCACCCTGCACGTGCCGGAAACCGCTGAAACCCAGTGGATGATCGGCGAGAAGGAAATCCGCGCGATCAAGAAAGGCGGGATCCTGATCAACGCCGCACGCGGCACCGTGGTCGAACTGGACGCACTGGCGAACGCGATCAAGGACAAGCACCTGATCGGCGCGGCCATCGACGTCTTCCCGGTGGAGCCACGCTCCAACGACGAAGAGTTCGAAAGCCCGCTGCGTGGCCTGGACAACGTGATCCTGACCCCGCACATCGGTGGTTCGACCGCCGAAGCCCAGGCCAACATCGGTCTGGAAGTGGCGGAAAAGCTGGTCAAGTACAGCGACAACGGTACTTCGGTATCGTCCGTGAACTTCCCTGAAGTGGCCCTGCCGGCTCACCCTGGCAAGCACCGCCTGCTGCACATCCACGAAAACATCCCGGGTGTGATGAGCGAAATCAACAAGGTCTTCGCGGAAAACGGCATTAACATCTCCGGTCAGTTCCTGCAGACCAACGAGAAAGTCGGTTACGTGGTGATCGACGTTGACGCCGAGTACTCGGACCTGGCGCAAGAGAAGCTGCAACACATCAACGGCACCATCCGGTCCCGCGTGCTGTTCTAAGCCTCAAGCGCTGGACGAAAAAAGGGAGGCCTGCGAGGGCCTCCCTTTTTTTCTGTCGCGGATTTACTTCACGTTGACGGTGATGACTTTCGAGGCAACGGTCGGATTGAACTGCATGTGGCCCTTGTCGCCCGCCACCAGTCGCAAGGTGTGCTTGCCCGGGGTCAGGGTCAGTTGGGTTTCGGTCTGGGCCTTGCCGTAGTGGATCACGGTGTCGGTCGCCGGGATCGGCAGGGCTGGGTCCGGCAGGTCCGTCTGGTCGACCAGCAGGTGATGGTGACCCGAGCCTGGGGTGAGATCACCGGCCGGCTTGAGCACCAGGCCTTTCATACCGAACTTGACCGTGAAGGTCTTATCGACTGTAGCGCCGTCCTTCGGCGAAACGATAAAGACCTTGGCGCTTTTGGGCGCCGCAACCCGCGGAATATTATCATCCGCAACCGCCAGCATCGAAGAACCCAGCAAAACAGTAGCCAACGCAAGACGAGACACTAAGGTTTTCATCAACTTCTCCAGTTTTCCGCAATTTCAGTACGGTTATGACAACTTTGTGGCGATTTGTGGTCCAAGGCACTCAACAACATAGCAAAACGTGCCCGACCGGCACGGTACATATTTGTATTCCAATTCGGGAGCGACCATGCGTTTTCTGCCTGGCCTATTACTTTTACTGCCTTTCGTCAGCCCTTTCGTCCAGGCTGAACTGATTGATGACGTCAACGACCGGGGCGAGTTGCGCATTGCCCTGGAAGGCCACATGCGGCCCTTCGGCTTTACCGAAGACGGCCACCTGACCGGCTTCGAAGTCGAACTGGGCGAACAGCTGGCCCGGGAACTGGACGTGCAAGCCTCGTTCGTCCCCACCGATGCCGCCGATTTGCTGCAAGGCATCGAGACGGGCAAATACGATGTCGCCATCAACCACATGCCTATGACTGCGGAACTGCAAAAACGTTACGACTTCAGCGAACCTTATGGTTACACCAGCGCGCAATGGCTGATGCCCCGGGAGACCCTGCCCACGCAGATTCCGTTCGCCATGCGCGATGACTCGCTGCCGATCACCCAGGATGCGGCCGAGGCGCCGACAGTGACCCTGGCGATTCCGTTCCAGAAAGGTAATCCGGCGTTCCAGGCCAGCCTCAATAACGCATTGCAACGCTTGAAGGCCGACGGGCGCCTGGCGGCGCTCTCGCAGAAGTGGTTAGGGATGGATGCGACCCAGCCGCCGAAGCAGTGAGCCGGTGTTTTACGGCGCTGCGGGATGCTCCAGGCGTTGCAGGGCGATAAGCGCTTCCGGCAGTTCCAACTCACTGAACACCTGCACCCCGGCCTGCTTCAACAACGCCGCCGTCACCCCTTCACCGCGGACCTTCACCCCGCTGAAGGTTCCGTCGTAGGCCAGCAGGTTGCCGCACGACGGGCTGTTGGCCTTGAGCACCGCGATACCGATGGCATGCCGCCGTACCAGCTCCAGCGCCTGGTGCGCGCCAGAGAGAAAGGCCTCGCTGACATCCTCGCCCTCGGTGGTGATCACCCGGGCCAGCCCTTCCAGTACCTGAGCGCCCTGCCCGCCGGGAATTTCCGCCGCCGCACGGGGCGTCGGCAGGCCACCGGCCACTTCCGGGCACAACGGCACCACTCGCCCTTCATCCTGCCATCGGGACAGCTGCGCATAAGGCCCGCTGGCCCCGCCGTCATAACGGACCAGATGCCCCAGCAGGCAACGACTGACCAGAATCTTCTGCATCATGGGAACGGATCACTCCCTCGCCGGCGGAACCAGCCGGTCAGCGACAGGCGCTCGCGCGTCGCCGGCAAGACTTCATGGGGCACCTCCCCCGAGAGGAACAGCACCAGGCAACCGCCGGTCGGAACCACGTCGTGCTCCACGCCGTCCCCGAGGTACATGCGCAACTGGCCACCGTGCTCCGGCAACCAGGCGTCGTTCAGGTAGATCACCGCCGAGACCGTCCGTCGGTCGTCATCGCGAAAGCGGTCCACGTGTCTTTTGTAGAAAGCGCCGGGCGGATACAGCGCGAAATGACTTTCGAAATCCTCGAGCCCCAGGAACAGGCCACGGTTGAGGGCCTCGCGCAGGCTGTCCATCAACGCCATGTATTCATCGCAGGGCCCGGTCTGGCCCGGTTCCAGCCACTGGATATGATCGCCACGAATCCCCTCGCGCACTTCCTGGGCCGGTCCGCGCCCGACACCAGCCGGGGCCAACTCACCCTCGGCGGCGCGCTGGCGGCACTCGGCGGCCAGGGCAAGGGTCAGCGCCTGCGGCAGGAAGATGTTCTGCTGCGACCAGCCGCGCTCGGCCAGATCGTCGACGATACGTAACAGCAGCGGGTGATCAGAGGGAATGTGCATGCCGCGCATAGTATCCAGATGCCCGGAAATCCGACAGAGCCCCCCGAACGACTTACAGGAATTCTCGACAAGTACCGCGCTCGCCGGGACAATAGCCGGCTGTAGACAGGAGTCCCTATGCGCCGTTTGCTTTTTTCGCTGTTGATGTTCTGCACCTTGCCCGCCTGGGCAGACAACCACGACCAGCTGTACCGGGTCGCCGGTTGGCCGGAACAACGCGCGCATTTCAACGATGCCCTGAGCGCCGCCCAGCAAAAGTACCGCAACAGCCTGCCGCCGGCGGTCTATGACGCGCTGGTGAGCAACAGCAACCAGCGTTTCGCGCCCGAGGCCATGGACCAGCGGGCCGAGGCCCAGTTGCGCCAGAACCTCGCCAATCCGAAGCCGGCCCTGACGTTCTTCCAGTCACCGCTGGGACGCAAGATCGTTTCCGCTGAATTGCTCGCCACCCGCCGCGACCAATTGGCCAAGAACGCCAAGGGCCTGCCGCATATCGAAGCCAGTGCCACCCGTCGCCTGCTGATCAACCACCTGGGCCGTGCGCTGCCGGCGCGCGAAGCCGGGGCCGAAGTCAGCCTGGCTATCGCCGGCGTCGCGGCCGACAGCCTGAGCTCGATGATCCCCGGCCTGCTCGGTGCCGGCGCGGCGCAAGGCATGTTGAACGGCCAGCGCGAGCGGTTGATGGAACAGATCGGCAGCGACCTGGATAACACCCTGCTCTATGTCTATCGTGGCCTGTCCGACCCGGAGCTGGAAGAATTCAGCACCTTTGCCGAGTCGCCGGAAGGCAAGGCCTACTACCAGGCCGCGCTGGCCGCGATCCGCGCGGGATTGGCGGTGGGTCAGAACCTGACAGCCACTCCGCCTGAAAACTGAATGCAATACATCCGGGCCTGTAACGGTCGAAATCCGGGCGTAATATGAAAGCCCGGGCGCCATCCATGCAGTAGGTTCGCCTCCCCCCAAGGAGACTACTCATGTACAGCATCCACCTTGCTAGCGCCGCGGACATCGAGGGTATCGCCCAACTGCTCCAGGCCAATGCCCCTTCCCAGGGCGGCTCACTGACCGGGGAATTCCCTCTCGACAAGGTCAGGCAGATGGCCCTTGGCGGCTCACCCGTGGTGGTCGCCTCCCGCGATGACAGGGTCGTTGGCGTGCTGTTCAGCGCGGCAAAAGACATGCACCCCGCCCCGCCGTCGATCACCGCCATGCTGGCCGCCTGGCCAGGCACGCCCGACGCCTATGTGTACGGCCCCGCCTGTATTGCCAGCACGGAAAGGGGCCAAGGCCTTCTGCCTCGGCTCTACGCACAACTTCAGCAGCATTACCCCGGTCGTGAGGCGATTCTCTTCATACGCCGGGATAACAGCGCCTCGTTGCGCGCCCATGAACGCCTGGGCATGCGTGAAGTCGCGGGTTTTACGCTGGAGGGTGACGAATACGCCGTGCTCAGTGACCGACCGGCTGCGCAATAAGGCGCGCCACCCTCGCTAGCGCCTACGCTGCCTGCCCCTCAAGGGACCAGGCCGCGACCCACTCCCGCACATCCGCATAGGGATAAGCCTCCAGCGCCGAAAACCCCGGCAGCGCCCTTGCCTTCAACTTCGTAAACAAGGGCACGCTGATACCGCACAGGAATCGCGTCAGGCACTCCGCACTGGGCGAATGCCCGTTGTACTCCTGGTGTCTGTGGATAAATCCACTGCACAGCCCCGGGAAATCACGCTGATCGAGGGCAGGCAATGCCGGCGGTTCTGGCAGGCACGCCACCTGTCCGTGACACACCGAACAATGCCCGCAATGCTCGGGCGCCTGCTCGTCGCCGAAATAGCGGGCCAGCCGATAACCCAGGCACTGCTCGGTGGCAAACAACGCCAGCATCGCGTGAATCCGTGCAATCTCGCTGACCTCATGCTGGGCAAAATAGGCGTACAGCTCCAGGCTCAGGGCATGGGGATCGAAGTCGCTGACCAACAGGCTGTAGACCTCGGTCATCTGCTTGCTTTCCAGCTCGATCCAGCGCCGCTCCTGGAAAAAGTCCAAGGCCTTCACCACCCGGCCGCGTTCGGCCTGATGCTGTTGATACAAGGCGTCGAAGTTCACCGTGGCCCAGGTCCGGGCGCGGCTGGAGGTCTGGATAATCGCCGAGACAAAGTCGCGCCGCTCGCCCTCGAACTTCGCCAGCAACACCTCGGGCTCCACCAGGAACTTGAAACGGTACTCGGCGAAATACGCATAACGCGGCGCGATCAAGCCACGCAACTCCAGCTGCACCAGCAAGGTCTTGAGCGGCAACTGGCGGATATTGCTCTGGTCCGCCAAGGGCCCGAGCAGGAACTCCCACTGGCCATCCGGGATAGCGCCCTTCAGCTCGTCCAGCACCCGTCGAATCCCCTCCAGCTCCGGCGTATCGCCGTAGACGAAGTTCTCCAGCACATTGAGGCTGTCGCGATTGGCCAGTACCAGGCAATCGGACGGCTGGCCGTCGCGCCCGGCCCGACCTATTTCCTGGCTGTAGTTCTCGATGGACTTGGGCAGGTCGAAATGCACCACGTTGCGGATATCGGCCTTGTCGATGCCCATGCCGAAGGCGATGGTGGCGACAATGCAGTTCAACTGCCCGCCCATGAACTGCTTCTGGATAGCCTCCCGTTGCTCATGGGGCAAGCCGGCGTGATAGGCCGTGGCCGGAATTTCGTTCCGACTCAGGTGCTGGGCGATCTGCTCGGCGGTCTTCTGCAAGGTGACGTAGACGATACTCGGCTGCCCGAGGTGCCCGCCCAACCATTCCACCAGCCGGCGATGCTTGTCCTGGCCACCGACCGATTCCACCAACAGGTTCAGGTTCGGCCGATAGAAACCGGTGGTGACCACATCATCCGGTGCAATGGCGAACTTGGCCTGCATATCGGCGATCACTTTCGGCGTTGCGGTGGCGGTCAGCAGCAAGGCCTGGGGAATACGGAACTGGCGCTGATAGTCCGGCAGCTTCAGATAGTCCGGACGGAAATTGTGGCCCCACTCGGAAATACAGTGCGCCTCGTCCACCACCAACAGGGAAATCTGCACCTGCTGGAGAAAGTTGCGAAAGCGCTCGTTCTTCAGGCGTTCCACGGAAATCATCAGGATCTTCAGCTCGCCGGAGCGCGCCCGGGCCATCACCGCATTGGCTTCATCGCGGCTCTGGGCCGAGTCGATGCTCGCCGCCGCAATGCCGTGCCGTTGCAGAAACGCCAACTGGTCCTGCATCAGCGCCAGCAGCGGCGACACCACCAGCGTCAGGTGTGGCAGGAGCAGCGCCGGCAGTTGATAACACAAGGACTTGCCGGAACCGGTAGGAAAGATCGCCGCCGCCGAACGCCCGGCCAATACCGCACTGATCGCTGCCTCCTGACCGTCGCGAAACTGTGGATAACCAAAAACCCGCTGGAGGGTGTCGTGCATAAGCTGTCACTCCGTTGACCGCTGTGGATAAACAAACCCTAGGCGGTCGGGCGAGAAAAGGTCCGAGGCAAGCATTACAAACTGCTACGGCGCGCCAGACTAGCGCAAAGCGGGCCGGAGCTGCGGGATAGCGACCAATACCCGGATACAAATCATCAGGTGCGTCCTGGTGAAAATACCGATTACATCGAAGCCACTTGGGGGACTGACACTCAGAACCCGACTGCCCTGCCCTTGAAACGGACGGTTCAAGGGCTGTCGTTTGCACAGGAGCTTCACATGGATTCTGTACTTCAACGTCTCTCTTCGCTGCTTGGTCGGGGCCTGCTGCTGACCCCACTCATGCTCGGTGGCTGCCTGTACGACCTGGACTTCAAGCAGTCAGGCAAGACCGGGACCGAGCCACCCTCCAGCCGCTTCGAAACCCCGGAATACAACGCCCAACGCGCCCTGCTCCTGGTCAAGGCATCGGCACTTTATGCACAGGGTGGCACCGGCAAAGGTGTCAGCGTGGCCATCATCGACTCGGGCCTCAACCCTGAACTGCCCGAATTCAAGGGCCGTCTCGCCACCCCCGGTCACGACTATGTACGCGACATCCCCGAACTGATCGATCCCCACGGCCATGGCACCCAGATGGCCGGCATTATCGCCGCCAACCGCGACGGCCAAGGCATGCACGGCATCGCTTTCGACGCCAAGCTCATAGCGATGCGCATCGGCGACAACAACGAACCGTTCTTTTTCGACGATCAGATCGCCCGCGCCTGGAAAGACAGCTTCGCCGCCGGGGCCCGAATCCTGAGTAACTCCTGGGCCAACGACATTCCCGCCACCGAAATCACTGAAGCGCGTTACAAACAAGTGATGGGCGACTCCTTACCGGTCGCTCGCCAGTTGGTGGCCGACGGTGCCGTGTTTGTTTTTCCCACGGGCAATGAGCTACGCCGCGAACCCCTGGCCGAACCTGGCCTGCCCATGGCCTTGCCGGAGCTGGAAAAGGGTTGGATCGCCGTGGTGGCGCTGAAGAACGACGGCACGGCCATCAACCAGAAGTCCAACTACTGTGGCGTGGCCGAACGCTGGTGCATCGCGGTCCCGGGCGGGGATGGTGGCGTCGACAAAGGTTTGCTGACCACCAGTGCCAAGGGCGGCTACAAGGAAACGGCCGGCACCTCGCCTGCCGTGGCGCTGGTCAGTGGTGCGCTCGCCGCCCTGCAAAGTCGCTTTCCCGAACTCACGCCCCAGCAACTGCGCGATGTATTGCTCGATAGCGCCAACAACAGCGGACTGTTTGCCAAGGGCGAGGCTTACGGGCGCGGCCTGATGGACCTGGCGGCAGCGACGCGACTGGCAGGCGAACGTGCGAAGCAGCAGCCGACCAATCTCGCCTACCGATAACGGCCTCCATAAACGAACAACGCGCCAGACAGGGCGCGTTGTCGATTTGGCCGAACTGCCGAATGCCGGGGCAACGGCCTTGTCATCCGTCTCGCCTTTCTATCAGGGAAAGTTTCATTTTTGTGGAGTCGTCGTTACTCGCCAACGGCCGTTTAACGATTTAATCTGCGACTCCCCTTAAAGCCCACGAGAAAGCGCCGATAACCCGCTGACTCACCAAGGAAGGCAGCGGCGATATGCATCCCCCCGAGCAAGAAGATGACGATGGCGTCATCCGTTTCAAACGCCTGCACCCCGAACATTTCGATGTGGTGCTGGGATCGCACCCGGCCAAACAGAAAGTCCCGCGCCCAGTTCAGCCAAGGTCCTACGGCATGTGGGTGTTGGTGCTGATACTGGTGGGCATGCTCGGCTACATGACGGTCAACCGTAACAACAGCCACCCGATCCCTATCCCGGCACTGCCGGCGGCTGAGCCGATGCCGACTGAAACATCCGAACCGCCCGAAGCGCCGATGGCGCCAGTGGAGCCGGTGCAGGCGCATCCGGAACCCACCGCCAAACTCGTTCCGGCACCTGCACCGCAAGTGGTGGTCGTGGTGCAGACCCAGGCCCCGGCGGCAGCATCCGCCACGGTCTCGGCACCCGTGCCGAAGGTCCAGGGTCTGGTGTCGGCCAGCTACCTGGCCGGTTACCAGGCCAACTTGAATGCGCCTGAAGCCAGGCAGACACGCCAGTACGAAATCGCCACGGTCAGCATTCGTGAATGGGACGGTCGTGACCGCTACCAGGCGAAATGGCGGATCTTCAACAACGTCATCGACAACGCCAGCGTCTGCGGTAACTTCCTGGCCGGCAGCACCGAGCGCCGCGAATGCCGCAAATCGGCGGAGGTCTTTTTCAAGGAACAATGCGGCGAATGGGAGAAGCGCTGGAACCGCGACCAGGATGAGAAAAGCAAGGGGATGCAGGTGCGCTATTGCACGGCGATGAAGACGTATAGCGCGGCGGAGTGAATCACTACTCAACGCCCGACACGGAGTATGTGGAGTGAGTCCAGCAACCAAGGCGTTATGACGACCGTTGTTATCGCACCCGGTCAACCATATCGCCCCGGCATCTGGACTCAGCCACCGAAAGTCAGCCCTTCAGTCGAAGTACAAATGGGGTTGAAATCCGATCACGGACATATCGGCCCGTTACAACAATCCCATTGTCCGGCTGTATAGCCAACGCCGCCCGATAAACCCAGTCTTTCACATCAATTCGCGTCCAGCCATCGTTGCTGCCAAAGGTCACATCCAGATCACCGTTCGGCAGGTAACGCCCGACAACCAGATCTTCGACATCGAGATCACCCGCAGTGCCACAGGTGACGATATATCCGTTCCTCTGAATCGAACCGTCCTGCCAGCCCGATCTCGTATCGTCCATATGGGTCAGGACGGGCTCGCCCCCATTGAAATCCGAATCCTTTCCACCCTCCTTGTCGATACTCGCCAATAGCCCCTCATACACAAACGTGGCCACGTTAACACCTGAACCGACGCCCAATATTTTCAGGTTGTTCTGCAATACGACCCTCATGAAGTTTCCCCAACTGCTGTAGTCCTCGTTGATCTCAAAAACAAAACCATCCAGGCCAAAAGCCAGGTCAAGACGACCGTCCATATGCAGGCGAACCCAGGTCCTGTGATTCCCTCGCGGAGCCTGTATAAACCCGGCCAAATAGATATAACCATTGGCCACCAAGATTTGCCGTGTATTTACGTGGTATTCAGGATGCGCGACAACAACGGCTCCCTTGTTACCGAATGCCTGTACGAGGTTACCCGCTTCATCAAGACACATGAGCAGCGTCACGACCTTATTATCAATCCGTACCTTGCCACGCCCCGCAATATAGATACGCCCGTCATGTTCGAATAACGAAACGCTATCGGTATCAAGATACCTCGACGCCTTGTCCTTAACAGCAGAATCATCCTTGCTCATCTCGACCCCATCGAACTCATAGGTCGGAACGGCAGTACCATTAACACCAAATGAGAGGTCTGGCATTCCGTCTGGATGATAACGGGCCAACCCAAACATATAACCTTCCTCGCCCACCACCCTACCGAGAATTAAAACCTTGCCATCTGGCAACACAAGAACATTCTCTGCCACTGCTGGGAAACCTGGAAGGAACACGTTAGTAACAGGGACGCCACCATTGAAAAACCGGTCAAATGTACCGTCTGGGTTCAGACCCGAAATTATATACTTGGAGTCCCAGAGCTCCGTACCGCCCACCACGTAGATCCTACCCTGGGGGGCAATTGCCACATCGGTTGCATCTGTACCGGGAAGGACAAGTATCTCCCCACCATTGAACTCCGGATCAAGTTCACCTGCACGCTGCGATTGCTCGGTCGTTATTTTATCGTTCATAGCTAAGTCCTTCTTATTGTGGTGTTTGTTTACACCGGATAGAGAAGGATGGGTGCATCATTGGCGTCATCAGTGCGGCGCCCTGAAAAACTGTGAATTGCCGCTGACTGGACCATCTGGACATACTGCGCCGCGCGGACCAATCATCCGCCCGCATTAATGTTGGGGTCAACGTTCAAAATATATAGCCCTTAAAACTATGCGCGATAAATCGCAAAGCTCTTATTCCAGTATTGGTTTTAAATAGGGAGGCCACACATCTTGATTTTTCATCTCAATGGAACCTCGCCTATCCACAGTCCATGGACAGGCAACTTTTGCCGGTTGGATTTCGTCAAAAAAAAACATCACCAAACCGCTATCGTCGGCCGAGCGAGCAAACCGATAGGTAGCCACCTGACAATCCAAAATGCCACAGCTTGCGGAGCCGTAATAAAGCCCTCTATAGTTCGCGCCGTCGCTGCCAATTCAGCGACCGGGTTTGGTCACCTGTCAGAGTGCGCACTAGCGCCACAGTGGATGTTGCAGGCGCGTTTCGTGCCGGCACGCTTCATGGCGGCTGTGTGCAGGACACCTTCGGGTGTGCCGGTGCGCTCTGCCGGTTGACCAACCTGTGCACAGTCCGCCACCCATCGCTTGGTCACGATGAGAGCGGATCAATGAAACTCATCAGAGCGCATACCTATGAACACTCAAAATCGTTACATCCCTCTCAGCACCAACTTCACCACAATCCCCGTCCTGGTCATCGGCACCAACGCCAGCCTCGACGACCTGCAAACCAGCGCCTATCAACGCCTTCAGGCGGCCAGCGACCTGCTGGAAACCATGACGTGTGTGAGCCTCATCACCACCTGCGACAAAGACTTCACCCACGTCACCAATGCCGCATACCTGTTGGTGCGTGAAGGCTGCGATCTGTTGCAACTGGTCCAGCAGCGGACGATGGCATTGAGCAGGCAAGTAGCTCAATAACATCACAACAAACAGGCCATTTCACTGATAGGAAATGGCCTACTTGCCTCGGACAATTCATAGCCACTTCAGAGAGCTCAACTACGCAAATACCAGCAGGGCCTGATTCAAGACGCCCTTCGACTCCTCCATTGTCTTGGCTTTGAACAATATGGAGCGCCCCGTGCAGACATTAGAAAACCAACACCGAGCACTTGAAAAATGCCGACCTCAAGCCCAACCTAGCCGGGAATCCCTGTTCGAGCAGCCTCGTATCGACGCAGATTTCCTGCAAATGCATCTGAACGTTATTGAAGATCAGGGTTGCTTCGAACTGGCTGAGCACGTCCACCTCAACAGCCGGCCAGACCGCCCAGCAGCACTTGAGCAAGCCCATGAAGCTACGGCCTATGACGAGTGGTTCAAGGCTCAGGTTCAAGCCAGTATCGATGACCCGCACCCCAGCATTTCCGATGAAGACGCTCAGCGATTGTTTGCAGCTAAGCGCAAAAAAAACCTGGTGATACCGACCAAAAATCGCCCGTGCCTCAGCTCGAATCATTGCTTTGCGTTACACTTTAACCCTATGCCCGGAGGTAAATCCCATGAGTAAACTGACCTTTCAGGAAAAGCAGGATCACTACAACAGGATCCGCAGATCAAACTGCCTCGCAAGCCTTCGTTTGGAAGGCTTCAACACCACACCTGCCGATCTGGAAAAGCCACTTCCGACGATGGAAGCCGTCCTCAACAAATATCGCAACACCTCACGCTAATGGTCGACAAATACGGAGCTGGCCAGGACCCGTATTGCTACCCAGGCACTGATGCCTTGCGCAACCGGCTAGACATCAGAGACGAACAGACCCTCAATGACGCAGAGCAGGCCATCTACGAGATAGCCGCCGCTAGTAGAATCACCTTGAGCCCCCCGCCCTACGACTTAGCGTTTTTGCAACGCATCCATCAGACGCTTTTCTCGGAACTATATGAATGGGCCGGTCAGCTCAGGACTGTAAAAATCCAGAAGGCTGAAACAATGTTCTGCACTCCAGAGCGCATCGTCCCCGAGGCAGCAAAGATTTTTCGTGCTATGGAAGATGCTGGCTGGTTCGAAGACTTATCGCGGGCCGACCTTATAGTCGAAGTCGCTCAGGCCTATGGTGACCTGAATGTCATTCACCCCTTCCGTGAAGGCAATGGTCGCGCCCAGCGAATCCTGTTCGAAAACATCATTGTGAACACAGGTTTCACAGTCGATTGGTGGGTAGTGAAAGAAGCGTCGTGGATTCCGGCGAACATCAGCGCCGTGATGTGCGATTACCGAGGCCTCGAAGTCATATTTGACCAATGCATCAGCGAAATGCCCCAAAAGTCGTAAATAGCTCGGTCTGGTCAGCGGCAGCATAACCACTTCATACCCAACAATCTGCACGAATCCGGCTGCACTGAAAAGATTTAATACAAAGACAGGATTCAAGTTTGTTGCATAAAAACTTGGCAAGTCTATAAAATTTCCACAACGCATCTGGTTAACCATTTGCCCAATTTCCGAGGCCCGCATCGATTCGTCGAGCGGGTTTTCGTGCATCTAGGGATAAGGAATACACACCGCTTACGAACTGGATAAGGTCGCGGTGCTAAGCGTGAAAAAATACAACGCCGTTGTAGACGTTTCGGATCAGGTATTTTGACGATGAACCCAATGTCGGAGCTGCCAGATGATGAGCCGATGAGGCAACTCATCCAGTTACTGGACGAGCACATTGGTTTGCCCAAGCACATCCCCCTAAGCCTGAAGACCTCGATCAACCATGATCTGCATTGCGACGGCGATGACGCCAGTGAACTGATGGAGGCCCTGCACCAGCGTTTCGCGATTACGTTTCTCGACTACGACGCCTATCGGTACTTCAGGCCGGAGGGCTACGACCTGTTTTTTTGGCGAAGAGCCCAGGAGCGACGAGGCAAGATCCCACTGACCATCGGGATGCTCTACCACGCAATCACGCTACAACGCTGGAATACCGCTGAACTGAAAAAATTGAAGTTTTAGCCCCCACACAGAACTCAAAAACTAAGGCGGGTAGGCTTTCTATCACTTATTTTTTCAAACCCGCATTAACCAAAAAGCCGCCCCGAGGGGCGGCTTTCTTTTCAACCAGCAGAGCAACCGATACTTACAACTTCGGCCCAGCCGCCTTGATCGCGTCGCTCACGTCGAACTTCTTGAAGTTCTCGATGAACAGACCCGCCAGCGCTTTCGCCGCTTCGTCGTAGGCAGCCTTGTCAGCCCAGGTGTTGCGTGGGTTCAACAGGCCAGTCTCGACGCCCGGTACGGCCAATGGCACGTCCAGGTTGATGGTGTCCAGGTGCTCGGTCTCGGCGCCAATCAACGCGCCGCTCTGGATCGCGGCAATCACGCCACGAGTAGTCGGGATATTGAAGCGCTTGCCAACGCCGTAGCCGCCGCCGGTCCAGCCGGTGTTGACCAGATAGACCTTGGAACCGAAACCACGGATACGCTTGATCAGCAGTTCAGCGTATTCGCCAGCCGGACGCGGGAAGAACGGTGCGCCGAAGCAGGTGGAGAAGGTCGACTTGATGCCGGCGCCCGAACCCATTTCAGTCGAGCCCACCAGAGCGGTGTAGCCGGACAGGAAGTGGTAAGCGGCCTGTTCTTCGCTGAGGATCGACACCGGTGGCAGTACGCCGGTCAGGTCGCAGGTCAGGAAGATCACGGCGTTTGGCTCGCCACCGAGGTTTTTCGGTGCGCGTTTTTCGATCAGTTCGCGCGGGTAGGCCGCACGGCTGTTCTGGGTCAGGCTGTCGTCGGCGTAGTCGGCCTTCTTGTTGGCGTCCAGCACGACGTTTTCCAGCACGGCGCCGTGCTGGATGGCTTTCCAGATCACCGGCTCGTTCTTCTCGGACAGGTCGATGCACTTGGCATAGCAACCGCCTTCGATGTTGAACACCACGCCCACGCCCCAGCCGTGTTCGTCGTCACCGATCAGGTAACGGCTTTCGTCAGCCGACAGGGTGGTCTTGCCGGTGCCCGACAGACCGAAGAACAGGGTCACGTCGCCCTCTTCGCCCATGTTCGCCGCGCAGTGCATCGGCAGTACATCGACGGCCGGCAGCAGGAAGTTCTGCACCGAGAACAGGGCTTTTTTCATTTCACCGGCGTAACGCATGCCGGCGATCAGGACTTTCTTGGCCGCGAAGTTGAGGATCACGGTACCGTCGGAGTTGGTGCCGTCACGCTCTGGCACGCACTCGAACTCCGGCACGTTGAGGATCTGCCACTCGTCCTTGCCACCGGCGTTGTACTGGCCGGCTTCCGGGTTGATGAACAGGCAACGGCCGAACAGGTTGTGCCAGGCAGTACCAGTGGTCATCTTGACCGGCAGGTAGTGCGCCGGGTCGGAACCGACGTGCACGTGGGAAACAAAACGCTCGCGCTCGCCGATGAAGGCTTCAACGCGGTTCCACAGGGCGTCGAACTTGTCGGCCGGGAACTTGCGGTTGATCGGGCCCCAGGCAATGGCGTCCTGGGTGGAAGGCTCTTCAACGATAAAACGATCGACCGGCGAACGACCGGTACGGTGACCGGTGCGCACTACCAGCGCGCCGGTGTCGGCGAGTTCGCCTTCACCACGAGCCAGGGCTTCTTTTACCAGATCGTCAACACTCAGATCGGTGTACACGGCATTGTTTGCTTGCGTCATGAGATTCCCCGTCGGCCATTGGCCGAGTGCTCCAAACGTTTTGTAGTAGAAAGTCGTGCACTACTACCGCGAAAAAAGTGGGCCGGATTATGCCAGAAAAGCCCAAAAAGAGTAGGGTCCTCCTGTCAGAACGCCCGTTTTCTGTCGTTTGACAGGAGATTTACCTGCGCTGAACCGTTTTAGTGACGAGTATCTGACGGGGTGTCGACGCCGGCACCGGCAAACAATTGCGAAACATCAGCAGCGTCGAACAGGTAACGCTGGTTGCAGAACTGGCAATCGACCTCGATATGGCCGCCGTGTTCGACCACCAGTTGCTGGGCATCTTCCAGCCCCAGGCTGACCAGTGCATTGCCCGAACGCTCCCGCGAACAGCTGCAATGGAAACGCAGCGGCTGGAGGTCGAACAGGCGCACGGCTTCTTCGTGGTAGAGGCGGTGCAGGACGGTTTCGTTGTCCAGGCTCAGCAGTTCGTCGGCGGTCAGGGTGCTGGCCATGGCGGTCAGGTGCTGCCAGCTGGCGTCGCGTTCTTCCTGCTCGCGCAGGCGGTCGGCGGGCAGTTGTTGCAGCAGCATGCCACGGGCACGACGGCCGTCGGCGTGGAGCCAGAAGCGTGTGCCGACCTGCTGGGACATGACGAAGTAGTTGGTGAAGCACTCCGACAGGGTTTCGCCGTCCAGGTCGACGATGCCCTGGTAGCGCTGGCCCTGGGTCGGATCGACGGTCAGGGCGAGGACGCCATTGGGCATCAGGTCGGCCAGGGTCGCGTTGGCCGGGATCAGTTCCTCGTCGTAGCGGGCCAGGCCACGGATCTCGCGCTCGCTGGAGCACTCGATCATCAGCAGCGGCACCGGGCCTTCGGAACGCGCCTGGAGAATCAGCAGGCCGTCGAACTTCAGGGTACCGACCAGCAACGACGCAGCGGCCATCAACTCGCCGAGCAGTTGCGCGATCGGCTCCGGGTAGGGGTGCTTGGCCAGCACTTCGGCGTAGCTGCGCTCCAGCGACACCAGTTCGCCGCGGGTGTCGCTGTCATCGAAGATGAAGCGCTGGGTGTAGTCGGTGTCCGGTAGGTCTGACATAGGTATCAATTCTGAAAGTAGGAATAGGGGTGTTCGGCCCAAGGAAGCTGAGCATTTTATGAACAAACGGGATTTGTACCAAGCAACATGGGGGCGAATGGCGGCCAGTCAAGGACATAAGGTCCTTTAAACCGTGCACGGCCAGTGAGGGCGGCGGTGAGTCCGGCATCGCCATCGCCAGCAAGCCGGCTCCTACACGCCGCTGCCACGAAACTTGAACAGATCCCGGCGCTGTTTCTTGCTCGGCTTGCCGTCGGTGGTCAGGCCCAGCGCACCGGCCTTGCGTTGCACCGCCGCGGCTTCGCGCTTGGCCAGGCTCTGCTCGGTTTCAGCATAGAGCGTCTGCGCTTCGGGGGCGCCGCGACGGACCAGCGACAGCGCCTGCACCACCACGGTCCGTTCGTCGAAACCGGTGCGAATCTGGATCTCGTCGCCCACCCGTGGCTCCTTGCCCGGTTTGCAGCGCTCGCCGCGACAATGCACCTTGCCGCTTTCAATCGCCGCCTTGGCCAGGGCACGGGTTTTATAGAAGCGCGCCGCCCACAACCACTTGTCCAACCGAACCTTGTCGTCCTCTTCCGCTTTCTGCACCACTGTCCGTCCTCAAACTGAAATATTGTCGAACTGTACTACCGTTGCTGTCGAAGCTGAATGGTCCTGGCCAGTCTAGAATGCCAGGTGATCCAGGGGGTAATTTCACGACCTGAAACAGGTCGCAGAGATAACTATCGCCATTTACCCGATATTCTGCGTGAATACCGCGATTACGGCTGCCGGGCAGCCAGAGCGCCTCTCTCACCGGTTGAGCATTTTGAAGACATTTGACCATTTGACTGTTGTGGGTCTGCGCGAGTGGGTGGCGCTTCCGGATTTGGGAGTCGCCGGCCTGCGGGCGAAAATCGACACCGGTGCCAGTACCTCCAGCCTCCACGCCACCGAAATCGAGCCCTTCGAGCGCGACGGTGAGAAGTGGGTGCGTTTCACCGCCCACCTGGGCAGTGTGGTGCAACTGCGTCACCGCCGCTGCGAAGCGCCGCTGCTGACGATGAAGACCATCAAGAGCTCCAACGGCCACGCCCAGGTGCGTTACGTGATCGCCACCACCCTGGCCCTGGGCGACCGGGTCTGGCAGGTGCAGTTCACCCTCGCCTGCCGCAAGGCCATGCGTTATCGCCTGTTGCTCGGCTCCAAAGCCCTGATCGATGGCCACTTGGTGGTCAATCCGGGGCACAAATACGTTCAAGACAAGCCGGTTTTCCCGGTCACTACTACCTCTGCCACAGGTGTTGCATGAAGATCGCTGTGCTGTCGCGTAACCCGCGTCTGTATTCCACTCGTCGCCTGGTAGAGGCCGGCGTCGCCCGCGGCCATGAGATGGTGGTGGTCGACACCCTGCGCGCCTATATGAACATCGCCAGCCACAAGCCGCAGATCCACTATCGCGGCAAGCCCCTGGAAGGTTTCGATGCGGTGATCCCGCGGATCGGCGCCTCGGTGACCTTTTATGGCTGCGCGGTGCTGCGCCAGTTCGAAATGATGGGGGTGTTTCCCCTCAACGAGTCGGTGGCCATCGCCCGTTCACGGGACAAGCTGCGTTCGCTGCAACTGCTCTCACGGCGCGGGATCGGCTTGCCGGTGACCGGTTTTGCCCACTCGCCGGACGATATTCCCGACCTGATCGCCATGGTCAACGGCGCACCGCTGGTGATCAAGGTGCTCGAAGGCACCCAGGGCATCGGCGTGGTGCTGTGCGAGACGGCGACGGCGGCGGAGTCGGTGATCGAGGCGTTCATGGGCCTGAAGCAGGACATCATGGTCCAGGAGTACATCAAGGAAGCCGGTGGTGCCGATATCCGCTGCTTCGTGGTGGGCGACAAGGTGATTGCGTCGATGAAGCGCCAGGCCAAGCCTGGGGAGTTCCGCTCCAACCTGCATCGCGGCGGCAGCGCCAGCCTGATCAAGATCACCCCGGAAGAACGCATGACCGCGATTCGCGCGGCCAAGGTGATGGGCCTGAGCGTGGCCGGGGTGGATATCCTGCGCTCCAATCACGGCCCGCTGGTGATGGAGGTGAACTCCTCGCCCGGCCTGGAGGGCATCGAGGTGACCACCGGCAAGGACGTTGCCGGGATCATCATCGAGCACATCGAGAAGAACGGCGGCCCGAACATGACCCGGACCAAGGGCAAGGGCTGAGCCCTAGACTGCGTCGCGGGGCAGCATCAGCCCCAGCGGCAAACGAACCCGCGCTTCCAGGCCGCCACCGCTGCGGTTGCGCAGTTCGACATTGCCGCCGTGCATCGAGGCGATCCGCCTGACGATCGCCAACCCCAGGCCCGTGCCCTTGCCGCCACGGGCCTTGTCGCCCCGGGTGAAGGGGTTGAAGATGCCTTCCAGTTCCGCCGGATCGATCCCCGTCCCCCGGTCCATGACACTCAGCACCACATACGGCGCGCTGCTGTCGCCCGAGACGTAGGCCGCCACTTCCACGCCTTCGCCGGCATGGTGCAAGGCGTTGCCGATCAGGTTGTTCAACAGCCGCTTCATCGACACCCGGCGCAACGGGAACGGCTGGATCGGTTGCAGCCGCGTGCGCACCCGCTCTTCGCTCTGGTTATAGGGAGCCACCACTTCGCGCACCAGCTCGCTCAGGTCGACCTCTTCCACCGACTCGTCACGACCGTCACGGATAAAGGCGAGGAACTGGTCGAGAATCGCGTCCATGTCCTCGATATCCCGGACCATCTCGTCGCTGAGATCATCGTGGCTGCCCATCAGCTCCAGTGACAGGCGCAGCCGCGTCAACGGCGTGCGCAGGTCATGGGACACCCCGGCCAGCATCAACTCCCGTTCTCGCCCCGCCTGTTCGACGTCCTCGGCCATCTGGTTGAAGGCCCGGTAGACCTCGGTCATTTCGCTGGGGGTATCACTGATCGGCAGCCGCACGCTGCGCCCCTGCCCCAGTTGTCGCGCGGCATCCACCAGGCGTTTCAGCGGCTGGTTGAGCTGACTGACGAAGATCCAGGCCGAAGCGGTGGAAAGTAGCCCGATGGCCAGGAACCAGCCCAGCACGCTCCAGATTTTCTGCCCACGCAACGGATGCGGATACAGCGGCACTTTCAACCAGCCGGCGCCCAGGCTCGGCGCCCGCACCCAAAGGGCCGGGGGCGAGTGCATGCGCAGCCGCACCTCGGTGTCGGCGCCCAGTTCGGCCTGCATCTGGCGCTGGTAGATCTCGCTGTAGGGCCAGTGCTGTTCGCCTTCCGGCACCCCGCCACTAACCACGCGGATCAAGCCGGCGGCATCGGCGATCTTGTCGCGATCGTCCTCGTCCGCCGCCCAATAGGCGCGCAGGGTCAGGGCCACGCCGTGACTGTACTGGCGGTCCACCAGCACGTCTTCGTTCATCAGCAGGTACACCAAAGTCAGTGCCTTGGAGAACAGCACGACGATCAGCACCAGCCAGAGGGTACGGGCGAAGAAACTTTGGGGGAACCAGAGAGGGGTTTTCATGGGCAGCCGCTGGACACTTTGCAGAGGCGAGCGGGCGAGCTCGCATATTGCGGATTGCAACTCGCCCGGGGGCTTGCGCGCCCGGGCGAATCGTTCCTACCAATCAACAGGCGCCCGTCAACAGGCACCGGGCATCGTCACTTGGTCGCGGCGCCGTCCGGCACGAACACGTAACCCACGCCCCAGACGGTCTGGATATAGCGCGGCTTGGACGGGTCCGGTTCGATCATGCGGCGCAGACGGGAAATCTGCACGTCGATGGAACGCTCCAGGGCATCCCATTCACGACCCCGGGCCAGGTTCATCAGCTTGTCGCGGGTCAGCGGCTCGCGGGCATGCATGACCAGCGCCTTGAGCACGGCGAACTCGCCGGTGGTGAGCATGTGCACTTCTTCACCGCGCTTGAGTTCGCGGGTGGCCAGGGACAGCTCGTAGTCCCCGAAGGTCACGCTTTCGTCTTCGCTGCCCGGCGCGCCCGGCACCGGTGCCGACTGGCGACGCAATACGGCCTTGACCCGGGCCATCAGTTCATCCGGGTTGAAGGGTTTGGCCAGGTAATCGTCGGCGCCCAGTTCCAGGCCCTTGATCCGGCTCAGCTCGTCGCCCTTGGCGGTGAGCATGATGATCGGCACCTGGTTGTTCGCCGCGCGCAGGCGACGGCAGGCGGTCAGGCCGTCTTCGCCGGGCAGCATCAGGTCGAGGACCACCAGGTTGAAAACCTCCCGCGACAGCAGGCGGTCCATTTGTTCTGTATTCGCCACTGCGCGGGCGCGATAGCCCTTGCTGGTGAAAAAACGTTCCAGCAGGCTGCTCAGCCCGGGATCGTCATCAACGATGAGAATTTTTTCGCCTTCAGCAGGGTTTGCAGTGCTGCTCATTGGATGCTCCTTTGATCTCGGCACGCATTATGGGCCCAGCGGCCCTTATCCGTATCCGGTGCATTGTTAGCAGATTTTTCCTCAACTACCAGTAAACGCTCTAAAGGCCCTGCGCCGGTGCACAATCCCCGCAAGCCCGGAACGCTGGTTATAATGCGCCGCCTCTTGTCTCAGGCAACGTCTGATCATTGCTGTGGCGTGCCGCTCTTTATTTTCCAAGGCACACAGCAATGTGCTGATTTCATGGGTCTCAAGGCTGCCTTTTGATCCCAAACCAGATTCGTCCCGATGGCTTGAGAGCCTCGACGCGTCTGCTTTCACACTTTGTCAGGTGGTTTTATGGACAGCATCAACAGCCGCATCGCCGAAGAACTCGGCGTCCGCCCACAACAGGTCGAAGCGGCCGTCGCTCTACTCGATGAAGGCTCTACCGTGCCCTTCATCGCGCGCTACCGCAAGGAAGTGACCGGCAGCCTGGATGACATCCAGCTGCGTCACCTGGAAGAGCGCCTGCGCTACCTGCGAGAACTCGACGAACGGCGTATCAGCATCCTCGCCAGCATCGAGGAGCAAGGCAAGCTGACCCCGGAATTGGCCCGCGATATCAAGCTGGCCGACACCAAGACCCGCCTCGAAGACCTTTACCTGCCGTACAAGCAGAAGCGCCGCACCAAGGGCCAGATCGCCCTGGAAGCCGGCCTCGGCGAGTTGGCGGATGGCCTGTTCAACGACCCGATGCTGAATCCGGAAAGCGAAGCCGCGCGCTTCGTCGACGGCGAAAAAGGCGTGGCGGACGTGAAGGCGGCCCTGGAAGGCGCCAAGTACATCCTGATGGAACGCTTCGCCGAAGACGCCGGCCTGCTGGACAAGCTGCGCAACTACCTCAAGCAGGAAGCCACCCTGAGTGCCCGGGTCATCGCCGGCAAGGAAGAGGAAGGTTCCAAGTTCCGCGACTACTTCGAACACGACGAGCCGCTGAAAAGCATGCCGTCGCACCGCGCCCTGGCGATTTTCCGTGGCCGCAACGAAGGTATCCTCAGCTCCGCGCTGAAAGTCGGCGACGAGCAGCCAGGCAGCATGCACCCGTGCGAAGGCATGATCGGACAGCAGTTCGGCATCCAGAACCAGAACCGTCCCGCCGATAAATGGCTGGGCGAAGTGGTGCGCTGGACCTGGAAGGTCAAGCTCTACACCCACCTGGAAACCGACCTGCTGGGCGAGCTGCGCGACGGCGCGGAAACCGAGGCGATCAATGTGTTCGCCCACAACCTGCACGACCTGCTGCTGGCCGCCCCGGCCGGCCCGCGCGCGACCCTGGGCCTCGACCCGGGCCTGCGCACCGGTTGCAAGGTCGCGGTGGTGGACGCCACCGGCAAGCTGCTCGACCATGCCACCGTCTACCCGCACGTGCCGCACAACAAGTGGGACCAGACCCTGGCCGTGCTCGCCGCCTTGTGCGCCAAGCATTCGGTGGACCTGATCGCCATCGGCAACGGCACCGCCAGCCGCGAAACCGACAAGCTGGCCGCTGAACTGATCAAGAAATACCCGGCCATGAAGATGACCAAGGTCATGGTGTCCGAAGCCGGCGCCTCGGTGTACTCGGCCTCTGAACTGGCCTCCAAGGAATTCCCCGACCTGGATGTGTCGATCCGTGGCGCCGTGTCCATTGCCCGCCGCCTGCAGGATCCGCTGGCCGAGCTGGTGAAGATCGATCCGAAATCCATCGGTGTGGGCCAGTACCAGCACGACGTGTCCCAGCTCAAGTTGGCCCGTGGCCTGGACGCGGTGGTGGAAGACTGCGTGAACGCCGTCGGCGTCGACGTGAACACTGCCTCGGTGGCATTGCTGGCGCGGATTTCCGGCCTCAACCCGACCCTGGCGCAGAACATCGTCAACCACCGCGATGAAAACGGTGCGTTCAAGACCCGCGCCGCTCTGAAGAAAGTCGCCCGCCTCGGCGAGAAGACTTTCGAGCAGGCCGCCGGCTTCCTGCGGGTGATGAACGGCGACAATCCGCTGGACTCCTCCGCCGTGCACCCGGAAGCCTACCCGCTGGTACAGCGCATCGCCGCCGAAACCGACCGCGACATCCGCTCGCTGATCGGCGACGCCAGCTTCCTCAAGCGCCTGGACCCGAAGAAATTCACCGATGAAACCTTCGGCCTGCCCACCGTCACCGACATTCTCCAGGAACTGGAGAAGCCCGGCCGCGACCCGCGCCCCGAGTTCAAGACCGCCTCGTTCCAGGACGGCGTCGAGGACCTCAAGGACCTGGAGCCGGGGATGATCCTCGAAGGCGTGGTGACCAACGTCACCAACTTCGGTGCCTTTGTCGATATCGGCGTACACCAGGACGGCCTGGTGCACATCTCGGCGCTGTCCGAGAAGTTCATCAAGGACCCGCGTGAAGCGGTGAAAGCCGGCGATGTGGTGAAGGTCAAGGTCATGGAAGTCGACATCCCGCGCAAACGCGTCGGCCTGTCGATGCGCATGAGCGACACCCCGGGCGAGAAAGTCGACGGTGCCCGCGGCTCGCGTCCGGGCTCGGCACCACGGCCGTCGCAGAACACCGCGCCGCGCAAGGAAAGCACCCCGGCGGCGCCAAGCAACAATGCCATGGCCTCGCTGTTCGCCAACGCCAAACAGTTGAAGAAACGCTGATGGACATTCCTGAGGGCCTCACCCAGAGCGCTTTCAGCGAGATGCTCGGCTGCCGCCTGCAACGCCTGGAAACCGGTGTTGCCGAGGTGGCCCTGGCACTGGAGCCGCACCTGCGCAATCGCGGCAACGTGATGCACGGCGGGGCGATCTTCAGCCTGGTGGACATCACCATGGGGCTGGCCTGCTCCAGCTCCCATGGTTTTGACCAGCGCAGCGTGACCATCGAGTGCAAGATCAACTACATGCGGGCGGTGGCCGAGGGCGAAGTGTTGTGCGTCGCCACGGTCATCCACCCCGGCCGCCGCACCCTGGTGGTCGAGGCGCAAGTGCGTCAAGGCGACAAACTTGTCGCGAAAGCACAAGGCACCTTCGCTGTTCTCTAGCCGCCCCGGCTCGATTTGGGTTAATTTCGACACTGTGAACGCAGTGTCGGGGTTTTCCCTTTCACTGCCTCCGACCCAGGGAGGAAGTGTCGGCGTTTTCTGATATTTACCAGGCGACCACGCCAGTTCTCAACTTCACCCTTGTAGACCGTCTTGCCCACCCCCATATTGGGGCGACCGACGCGTGAAGGAATCCAACTTGAGCGAACTTCTCAACCGCCGCCTGGCTCTGCTCGGCGAGCGCGACCACCTCTCTCTGCTCGAACAGTGCCTGCACGGCATCGAGCGTGAATGCCTGCGCGTCACCGGCGAAGCTCGTCTGGCGCAGACACCGCATCCCGAAGAGCTGGGCTCCGCACTGACCAACGAACAAATCACCACCGACTACTCCGAGTCGCTGCTGGAGTTCATCACTCCCGCCCTGGCCGACCCGGCGGACACCCTGGCCAGCCTGGACAAGATCCATCGCTTTGCCTACAGCAAGCTCGGCAACGAGTACCTGTGGAGCCCGTCGATGCCTTGCCCGCTGCCGGCGGAAGAAGATATTCCGATCGCCTATTACGGCACCTCGAATATCGGCAAGCTCAAGTATGTCTACCGCCAGGGCCTGGCCCTGCGCTACGGCAAGACCATGCAGTGCATTGCCGGGATTCACTACAACTTCTCGCTGCCGGAAAGCCTCTGGCCTGTGCTCAAGCAGGCCGAAGGCTTCGTCGGTACGGACCGCGACTATCAGTCGCTGGCCTACATCGCGATGATCCGCAACTTCCGCCGTTACAGCTGGCTGCTGATGTACCTGTTCGGCGCATCGCCGGCCCTGGACGCCGGTTTCCTGCGCGGGCGTTCCCATTCGCTGGAACAATTCGACGCCGATACGCTGTACCTGCCCTACGCCACCAGCCTGCGCATGAGCGACCTGGGTTACCAGAGCAACGCCCAGGCCGGCCTGACGCCGTGCTACAACGATCTGGACAGCTACATCGACAGCCTGCGCAAGGCGGTGGCCACTCCCTACGCACCTTACGTAGAGATCGGCACGCACAAGGACGGTGAGTGGGTACAGCTCAACACCAACATCCTGCAGATCGAAAACGAGTACTACTCCAACATTCGCCCCAAGCGCGTGACCTACACCGGCGAACGGCCGATCCAGGCGCTGATGGCCCGTGGCGTGCAGTATGTCGAGGCGCGCTGCCTGGACATCAACCCGTTCCTGCCGACCGGCATCGATCTGACCGAGGCGCGTTTCCTCGATGCGTTCCTGCTGTATTGCGCATTGAACGAGAGCCCGCTGTTCGAAACCAACGAGTGCGGCAATGCCACCTCGAACTTCCTCAGCGTGGTGAAGGAAGGTCGGCGTCCAGGCCTGCAGTTGCAACGTCGGGGTGAGGCGGTGGGCCTGAAGGAATGGGCTAACGAGTTGCTGGAGAAGATCGCGCCGCTGGCGGCGTTGCTGGACCGCAGCCACGGTGGCGACAGCCACGCCAAGGCGCTGGACGAGCAGCTTGCCAAGGTCAAGGATTCGTCCCTGACGCCATCGGCCCAGGTGCTGGCGAGCATGACCGAGCACAAGGAAAGCTTCGCGCAATTCTCGATGCGCCAGAGCCAGGCCCATGCCGAATTTTTCCGTGGTCAGCCGTTGAGCAAGGAAGACCAGGCCGGCTTCGAGGACGCGGCCCGCAAGTCCCTGGTGCAACAGTCTGAGCTGGAGCAGAACGAGGTGGGGGATTTCGACGTGTTTGTCGGGTCGTACCAGGCGAGTATTCTGGCCGTCAGTTACTGATGCGGTGCCTGGGCTGACGCCTTCGCGGGCAAGCCCTGCTCCTACAAATTCGCAGCGGTCACAGTTTTTCTGTACGACGCAAAACTGTAGGAGCAGGGCTTGTCGGGACGCCGCACCGCCGCGAAGAGGCCCTTGAGGCCGACAAAAACCTCAAGGACCAGACCCGCTTGAATCAAAGGGCTTTTTCGAAAATCTTCGAATTACGCTGGTAGTTGTACAGCGAAGCCCGCGCGCTCGGCAGCCGTTCCACGCTGCTCGGCTCAAAGCCACGTTCGCGGAACCAGTGCGCCGTCCGGGTCGTCAGTACGAACAAGGTTTTCAACCCCTGCGCCCGCGCCCGCGTTTCAATCCGCTCCAGCAACTCATCGCCGCGACCGCCATGGCGATACTCCGGGTTCACCGCCAGGCACGCCAACTCCCCCGCCTCCGAATCAGCGATCTGATACAGCGCCGCACAGGCGATGATCATGCCTTCGCGCTCCACCACGCTGAACTGCTCGATCTCGCGCTCCAGCACTTCCCGCGAACGCCGCACCAGGATGCCCTGCTCTTCCAACGGGCTGATCAGGTCGAGCAAACCGCCGACATCTTCGATAGCCGCCTCACGCACCAGTTCGAACTGCTCCTGGGCCACCAGCGTACCGCCACCGTCACGGGTAAACAGCTCGGTCAACAGCGCGCCGTCCTCGGCATAGCTGACGATATGGCTGCGCGCCACGCCACCGCGACAGGCCTGCGCCGCCGCGTCCAGCAACTCACCCTGGTAATCGGTGCCCAAACGCAGCAGATGCGCCGGGACCTGCTGCGGACGCAGTTCGCGGACCAACTTGCCATTTTCATCGATCAGGCCGTGATCGGCACCGAACAGCAGGAGCTTCTCCGCTTCCAGATCGATGGCGGCACGGGTTGCCACGTCTTCGCAGGCCAGGTTGAAGATTTCCCCCGTAGGCGAATAACCCAGCGGCGACAGCAGGACAATCGAGCGCTCATCGAGCAGGCGATTGATGCCCTTGCGGTCGACCCGACGCACTTCACCGGTGTGGTGATAGTCGACACCTTCGAGCACGCCGATCGGCCGCGCCGTGACCAGGTTGCCGCTGGCCACCCGCAACCGCGAGCCCTGCATCGGCGAGGCGGCCAGGTCCATGGACAAACGCGCTTCGATGGCGATCCGCAGTTGGCCGACGGCGTCGATCACACATTCCAGGGTGGCCGCATCGGTAATCCGCATGCCGTGGTGGTAATGCGGGGTCAGGCCACGCGCCGCCAGGCGGCTTTCGATCTGTGGACGCGAGCCGTGCACCAGCACCAGCCGCACGCCCAGGCTGTGGAGCAGCACCAGGTCGTGGACGATATTGCCGAAGTTGGGGTGATCGATACCGTCGCCAGGGAGCATGACCACGAAGGTGCAGTCCCGGTGGGCATTGATATAGGGAGACGCATGGCGAAGCCAATTCACGTAATCGGGCATAAAACCTGAACCTGTATAAAAAACAGCCAATAGAAAAGAGGTGCAACGTCAAAACGCACAACGGGCTGTTGGTTATCGTCGGAACAGGCTTGGCGACACGCGCGCTCTCCTTGGGTATTCAGGAAAAATCAATGAGCCGCGCATTTAACGCAAGGTTGCGGCCGGGCTCAAGCAGTAATGTTGAATCAATTCACGCAGTAGATGCACGGTAGGCTGCAAACGTGACATTTCGAGGTATTCCCCCGGCTGATGCGCACACGCGATGTCGCCAGGGCCCAGGACCAGGGTTTCGCAGCCAAGGCGCTGAAGATAAGGCGCTTCGGTGCCAAATGCCACTGCCTCGGCGCGATGGCCGGTGATTTTTTCAGCGACGTGGACCAGTTCCGAGTCAGCGGCCTGTTCGAACGGTGGCACTTCGGGAAACAGCGGCGCGTAGTCGATCCTTACCTGGTGCCGTTGCGCCAGGGGTTCGAGCTTGGCGCGGATCGCCGCCCGCAGCACGCTCGGGTCCATGCCCGGCAAAGGCCGCAGGTCGAATTCCAGGGAACACTGGCCACAGATGCGGTTGGGGTTGTCGCCGCCATGGATGCAGCCGAAGTTCAGGGTCGGCTGGGGCACGCTGAATTGCGGGTTGTTGTATTCGCGCTGCCATTGCCAGCGCAGGCCCTTGAGCTCGCCGATGGCGTCGTGCATGGCCTCCAGGGCGCTATGGCCCAGGCTCGGGTCGGAGGAGTGGCCGCTGCGCCCGAGAATCTCGATGCGCTCCATCATCACGCCCTTGTGCAGGCGGATCGGCTTCAGGCCCGTGGGTTCGCCGATCACCGCGGCGCGACCCAGCGGCCGACCGGCTTCGGCCAGGGCCCGGGCGCCGGACATGGAGCTTTCTTCGTCGCAGGTGGCGAGGATCAGCAGCGGCTGCTTGAACGGTTGCTCGAGCAACGGGATCACGGCTTCAATGGCCAGGGCGAAAAAGCCCTTCATGTCGCAACTGCCCAGGCCGACCCAGCGGCCATCGACTTCGGTCAGTTTCAGCGGGTCGGTCTGCCACAGCGCGCCATCGAACGGTACGGTGTCGCTGTGCCCGGCCAGCACCAGGCCGCCGGGGCCACTGCCGAAGCTGGCGAGCAGGTTGAACTTGCCGGGGCTGACCTGCTGGATATCGCAGCTGAAGCCCAGGTCGCCGAGCCAGGTCGCCAGCAGATCGATCACCGGACGGTTGGACTGATCCAGACTCGGCTGGGTACAGCTGACGGACGGCGCGGCAATCAGCGCAGCGAATTGATCTTTCATCGACGGCAACGGCATGACGCTGACTCCCGAACTCCAAGGCGAGGCTCATCATAGAGCCATCCGACGCCTGGAATAAACCGCCGCGACGCGTGCCGCCCGCTTGTCCTGTACACTGCACGGCCTAGGCAGCCCCCTTCTCCCCCGGCTGCGCTCCCGATCCTGGATTTTCCGGCCATGCAGAAAGAAACCGAAATCAAACTCCGCGTCAGCCGCGAAACCCTCGCCGCCCTGCGCGAACACCCGCTGCTGAAAAAACGCAACAAAAGTGGCTGGGAACGTCGCGAGCTGACCAATCAGTATTTCGACACCCCCGAGCGTGACCTGGCCAAGGCCAAGGTCGCCCTGCGCCTGCGCCGTGACGGCGAAGAAGTGATCCAGACCCTCAAGACCCGCGGCCAGAGCGTTGCCGGCCTGTCGGAACGCAACGAGTACGACTGGCACCTGGCCAAGGCCAAGCTCGATGTGAAAAAACTCGACGGCGAATGCTGGCCCGAAGCGCTGGCCGAGCTGGACAAGAAAACCCTGAAGCCGATCTTCACCACCGATTTCGTCCGCGAACGCGCCGAAATCGCCTGGGGTCGCGGCAAGGCCAAGGTGGTGATCGAAGCCGCCCTGGACCTGGGTTTTGTCATCGCCGGCGCGCGACAGGAAGAAATCTGCGAGCTGGAACTGGAATTGCGCGAAGGCGAGCCGGCCGCGTTGCTGGAACTGGCCGCCGAACTGGCCGAGAAACTGGCGCTGATGCCATGCGATATCAGCAAGGCCGAGCGCGGTTATCGCCTGTTCGATGCCAACAGCTATTCGCTGAGCCTGCCGGCCCCGCAATTGACCGCCGAGATGCCGCTGGACGATGCGTTCGCCGCCTTGGGCTGGCATTTGCTCGCCAGCAGCCAGCGGCTGGCCGAACAATACCGTTTCAACGGTCACTGGCGTTTGCTGCAGGACTGGGTCGCGCAGTTGACCGAGTTGCGCGCCCTGCTCGGCAGCCTCGGCCAGGCCGCGCCACGGCAATCCACCAGTGAGCTGCGCAGCGCCCTGGATGCATTGCTGGAAGACTGGCGCCCACTGGTCCACGCCGGCCTGGAAGACGAAGACGTGCGCAAGGCGGCGCCGGAGCAATTCCTGGAAGAACTGGAAGATGTGCGCTGGGGCCTGTTCTCGCTGAACACCTCGCGCTGGTTGCTGGCCCGTAGCTGGACCGCCGAGCGCACCACCCGCGGTAATCGCCAGGGCGCGGCGCAGTTGCAGAACTGGTTGCCACGGCTGCTGGCCGAGGAAGCCACGTCGTTGCAACTGGGACGCTACCAGCAGCAACCGGAAGACCTCGCCGAACAACTGCCGCGTATCGAGCGCATCCAGGCCTGGCTGCATCTGGCCCGTGGCGTGCTGGAACTGCCGGAGCTGGATCGCCTGTTCGGTGAAATGAACAAGCTGGCGCAACTGGCCGAGACCGATATCAGCGATGAAGTGCTGGAAGCCCGGGTGCAGCAGGCACTGACGGTGTTCCAGAGCCGTGCCTGGAAGACCTTGTTGCGTCTGTAACCCCGTTGCCACTTGGCTCAATACGGTCAACTGTAGGAGCCGGCTTGCTGGCGATTGCGATCTGATAGTCGACAGCGTTGTCGCCTGAAAAATCGCCATCGCCAGCAAGCCGGCTCCTACAGGTAAACGTGCCACACCTGTCGTACAGCCGCGTGCTGTTCGACACACGACCCACCGAAAATTTCTTGCATCGGTAAATCTGGTCTACATTTGAACCTGATAGATCGATAAAGCACTCTGGATTAACACTAAGTGCCGTCGGTTCTATCGCAGACGTTCAGGCGACACCTTTAAGAACACCATCGTTTGCCTCACCGCCCGGTAGGCATGCAGCACGACGGCATTGTGTGATTAGCCGTATCTGTCCCCTTTCAAGATTTTCTTAGAATGGTACGGATGGGTGCTGTCATGCAGCCTTCAGATGACGACGATGATGTTGCGAACCTGATGGGAAAGTTCGGCGCCAAGGCCGACCGCTATCGGGAAATCGAGGTGGCCCGGGTCTTCACCGAAACGCCAGCGCCCGTCCCTGTGGCCCCCCAACCTCCAGCATCCACACCTGTCGAACAGGCACCGCCGCCGCTCGTCCAGGGTGATACCGGCACGCCTGAAAAAACCGCAACCCCCTCGTTGCGCGAGCGGCTCCAAGACCTTGCCCGGCAACGCCAGGCGCAAGCCACGCAAGAGCACCAGCCGGCCCTCGCCACCCAGATTCCGGGCCGGATCATTGCGGTGGTCTCGACCCGGGGCGGCGTCGGCCGCAGCACCCTGGCCAGTCTGCTGGCAATCCTGCTCAACAGCGCTGACCGGCAGGCCATCGTCCTCGAACTCGACCCGCAGAATGCGCAACACCATCACCTGGGTACCCGCCCCCCCGTGCAAGGCATCTGCCAGGCCAGCCTGGAACAGCAGAGCTGGCACGACCTCGCGCAAACCGGCTACGCCAACACCCGGCTGCTGGCCTTCGGCGAGAACGACCCGCAACAGTTGCAAGCCCTTGAGCACCAACTCGAAGGTGACCCGCACTGGCTGGCCCGCCACCTGAACGAACTGGCCCTCCGCGAGCACGACACACTGATCATCGACACCCCGCCCGGCAGCACGATCTATCAGCAGCAGGCGCTGCACATGGCCGACCTGGTGGTCGCCGTCGTCCGGCCCGACGCCGCTTCCCATGCCGCCCTCGAGCGCCTGATCACCGCGATCAAACCCCACCTGGGCGGTGAAAGGCCGGCAAGCTGCTGGTTCGTGATCAACGGCGTGGACAACGCCCACCCCTTGTCCGTGGACATTGCGCAGATCCTCGAGAGCCAACTGAAAACCCAATTGCTCGGCACGGTCACCTGGGACGAGGCCATCGCCGAGGCGCTGGCCTATGAATGCAATCCGTTCGAGCAATCCGCCGAATCCCGTGGCTGCCAGGACATCCTGGCCATCGCCGACAAGCTCCACGATCAGCTGGAGTCACAGCGCCCATGACCTTCGAACGCCGCGTCCAACGCCTGCTCGGTACCTCCCTGCACTACGCTCGCCAATGGTCGCAGCCGTTGCGGCTGGGCCTGATCCTGTGCGCCGCGATCCTCTGCGCCGTGGTCCTGGCGGGGGTGATCAGCGCTCCCGCGGACCTGCTCCAGCAAGCCCTGTTCGGCCTTGCCTGCGTGGTCGCGGTCCTGGTCCTGCGACGCTTCGAAGGTCACCTGCCGATCATCGCCATGATCAGCCTGTCGCTGATCGCCTCGCTGCGCTACATGTACTGGCGCCTGACCGAGACCCTGGAGCTGGAGAACTTCCACGACATGCTGTTCGGCTACACCCTGGTCCTGGCCGAGCTCTATGCGCTGCTGGTGCTGGTGTTCGGCTACGTGCAGACCGCCTGGCCGCTCAAGCGCCGGCCGATCCTGCTCAGCGAGGACCCGGCACAATGGCCCAGCGTCGATGTGTTCATCACCACCGTCAACGAGTCGCTGGAGATCGTCAAGCTCACCGTGTTCGCCTCACTGCGGATGAACTGGCCAGCAGACAAGCTCAAGGTTCATGTGCTGGATGACGGCCACCGCGACGAATTCCGGTTGTTCTGCGAGAGCGTCGGTGCGCACTACCTGACCCGCGACAACAACCTGCACGCCAAGGCCGGCAATTTCAACGCGGCGCTCAAGGTCACCCACGGCGAATACATTGCCGCCTTCGACGCCGACCACGTGCCCTCGCGCTCCTTCCTGCAGATCAGCATGGGCTGGTTTCTCAAGGATCCCAAGCTGGCAATGCTGCAAACCCCCCATGTGTTCTTTTCCCAGGACCCTTTCGAAAAAAACCTCAAGACCTACCAGGAGGTCCCCAACGAAGCCGAGTTGTTCTACGGCCTGGTGCAGGACGGCAACGACCTGTGGAACGCCGCGATGTTCTGCGGCTCCTGCGCCCTGATGCGCCGGGCGCCGCTGGAAGCCATCGGCGGGATGGATGAAACCACCCTCACCGAGGACGCCCATACCTCGCTGAAGCTCAACCGCGCCGGCTACAACACCGCCTACCTGGCCCTGCCCCAAGCCGCCGGCATGGCCACCGAAAACCTCTCGCGGCATATCAATCAGCGCGTGCGCTGGGCCCGCGGCATGACGCAGATTTTCCGCACCGACAACCCCATGCTCGGCCGCGGCCTGACCCTGGGCCAGCGCATCTGCTACAGCAACGCCATGCTGCACTTCTTCTATGGTTTTCCACGCCTGGTGTTTCTCACCGCGCCCCTGGCCTACCTGGTGTTCGGCGCGCAGATCTTCCATGCCGCGCCATTGATGGTGGCCGCCTACGCCGCGCCGCATCTGTTGCTGGCCAACCTGACCAACTCGCGCATCCAGGGGCGGTTCCGCCATTCGTACTGGAACGAGGTCTACGAAACGGTACTGGCCTGGTACATCCTGACGCCGGTGCTGATGGGCATGCTCAAGCCCAAGTCCGGGCACTTCAACGTCACGGACAAGGGCGGTGACCTGCACCATGGGTTCTTCGACTGGAAGATGGCCCGGCCTTACATCGTGCTGCTGGTGCTGAACATCGCCGCCGTGGTGTATGGGGTCTACGACTACCTCGGCGCCAATGTCACCACCGATGAAACAGTGCTGCTCAACCAGGTCTGGGCCCTGTACAACGCGATCATGTGCGCCGCCGCCATCGCGGTCGCCAGCGAAACCCGCCAGGTACGGGCCGAACCCCGGGTCGAGGCGAAATTGCCGGTCGGCCTGCGGCTGGCCGACGGCACCGAGTATCACAGCCACACCCAGGACTTCTCCCAGAGCGGCCTGGGCCTGAAGCTGGCGCCAGGTCAATCGATCCCCCTCGGCACGCCCCTGCGGGTCTCGCTGTTTCGCCAAAAGCAGCACTATCACTTCGACGGCAGCGTGGTCTTCAGCCGCGACAATACGGTCGGCATCCGCTTCGACCCGATGACCTTGAGCCAGCAAAGCGACCTGGTCCACCTGACCTTCTCGCGCGCCGACACCTGGGCGCGGAACTGGGGCACCAGCGTACCCGACTCGCCCCTCATGGCCCTGCGCGCGATCAGCGTGATTGCCGTGCACGGCGTTTCCGAGTTGCTCAAGGCAACCCTCAGATTACCCGGCCAGGCGCTCGAACGGCGGCGCTCCGGCACCTCTTCCTCAGTACCTGCCCTGGACACGCCATGAGCCCGATATTCTCCGCTGGCAGCGATGGACGCTGCATTCGTTACGCCCTCCTGTTGCTGGTCTGCTGCGGCGTCTATCCGGGCAGCGGCAACGCCGTGACGCAAACAGACAACCGCAGCAGCCCGGCCGTCGGCACCAGCCAGGCCCAGGTGATCGTCGGCGACAAGAACAGCTACAGCCTGACCTTCAAGCAACTGGGACGCCGCGACCCCTTGTACCTGCGCGGCGTCGAGTCGACCGACAGCGTCGACTTCGGGATTCCCGCCGACCAGGTGGTGACCGGCGTCCAGGTGGTCCTGCATTACGGCTATTCGGCGCTGATGCTGCCCGAACTGTCGCAGATCAACGTGCTGGTCAACGACAAGGTCGCCGTCAGCCTGCCACTACCTCGGGAGCAAGCCGGCAAGGATCTGGAGAAAGTCGTCGAAATCCCCGCGCGACTGATCACCGACTTCAACCGGCTGGACCTGCAACTGATCGGGCACTACACGATGCAATGCGAAGACCCGTTGCACTCGAGCCTGTGGGCCAGGGTCGGCAACGACAGCCAACTGAATATCCAGTATTCGCCCATCGCCCTGAAAAACGACCTGGCCCTGCTGCCGGTGCCGTTCTTCGACCGCCACGATGCTCGCCCGCTGGTCCTGCCCTTCGTCTTCGACGCCAACCCCAGCCCGGCCAAGCTGGAAGCGGCCGCGGCGATCGCTTCCAAGTTCGGCGCCCTGGCCAGCTACCGCACCGCGACCTTCCCCGCCAGCGTCGGGCAACTGCCAGCCAAGGGTAATGCGATTGTCTTCGTCACCCACCGCGAAACCCTGGCGCTGGGCGAGCTGTCGAGCAATCCGGCCAGCGGCCCCAGCGTGACCATGATGACCAACCCCAACGACCCCTATGGCAAGTTGCTGGTGATCAGCGGGCGCAATGACGCGGAGCTGAAGACCGCCGCCATGGCCGTGGCCCTGGGCAGCCAGTCGCTGTCCGGCGCCACCGCACTGATCGACCACCTCGACCCGCTGCCGGTGCGCGTGCCCTATGACGCGCCCAACTGGCTGCCGACCGACCGGCCGGTGAAGCTCGGCGAACTGGTCGACGCCCGGATATTGCACGTCTCCGGCTACAGCCCCGAGGACATCATCATTCCCCTGCGCCTGCCGCCGGACCTGTTCGAGTGGCGCGGACGCGGCGCCCCGCTGCTGCTCAAATACCGTTACACACCGCAGCAGTTCTCGACCAACTCGGCACTGCTGGTGCACCTCAACGATCACCTTGTGCGCTCGATGCAACTGCCGTCGATCCCCAATCTCAACGGCAGCCCGGACCTGCTCGAATGGCTGAAGAAAGACGACAGCCTGCCCCGCGAAGCCAGCATGTATCTGCCCCTGGGCATCGCCACCTACGAATCGCAGCTGCAAATGCGCTACCTGTACGACTATGTCAAACAAGGCGAATGCCGGGACGTCATCGTCGAAGACATGCGCGGCCAGATCGAAGGCGATTCGACCCTCGACCTGAGCGGCCTGGACCACTACACGGCGATGCCCGACCTGGGCAAGTTCCGCGACAGCGGCTTCCCCTTCACCCGCCTGGCCGACCTCTCGGAAACCGCAGTGGTGATGCCCGACACCCAGGAGCCCGCGACCCTCAGCGCCTTCCTCACCGTGCTCGGGCGTTTCGGCGAATCCACCGGCTATCCGGCCACCGGCCTGCAAGTGATCCAGGCCCGTGACGTCGAGGCGGTCAGCGACAAGGACCTGCTGGTGTTCGCCACCGGCAACGACCAACCCCTGCTCAAGCAATGGGCCGACGCGTCGCCGGCCCGTAGCGAAGGCAGCCGGCACTTCTTCGACCTGAGCGACCTGGCCTTGCGCATTCACGACTGGTTCAGCCCCGCCTCGGAGGCGGCGCTGCGCAAGACCCGCACCACCCTGGCCTGGTCGGGCCGAGGCACGCCTTACCTGGCGGGCTTCGAGTCGCCGCTCAAAAGCGGTCGCAGTGTGGTGGTGGTCTCCAGCAGCGACCCGGCGCGACTGGGCGAGGTGACCGCGGCGATGATCGGTGGCGATGACTACAAGGACCTGATCCAGGGCAGCCTGGCCGTGATCCAGGACAAGCAGATCACCACCCTGGCCGCCGACCAGCCGTACTACGTCGGCCACCTGGGCTGGTTCCGGCACTTGCAGCTGCTGCTGTCGCGGCATCTGAGCGGGATGCTGCTCGCGGTCCTGATCGGCTTCGTACTGCTCTGTGCCTTGATCTTCCTGGGGCTGCGAGCCCAGGCCAAACGGCGGTTATCGTGAATGCGCGGCGCGGGAGAACAGGCATGCGCCACACCCTCACCCTGACGTTGTTGTTTGCCCTGGCCAGCCCGATCCTTCAGGCCCGGGCCGACGATCCACAGGCGCAACTGATCGAGCAAGGACGCTACTGGCAGTCGCAGAACAACCCCGACCGGGCCATCGACGCCTGGAACAAGTTGCTGCTGATCGCCCCCGATCAACCGGAAGCGCTCTATGGCCTGGGGCTGAGCAACGTCCAGCTCAAGCGCCCGGAGGAAGCAAGAAAGTACCTGGCCCGTTTGCAGGCTCTGGTGCCGCAACCCCGCCAGGCCCAGCAACTCGAACAGGACATTGCCCTGGGCAGCGATGAGCAGGCCCGGCTGTTGGCCCAGGCCCGGCAACTGGTGGACGCCGACAAGTACGACGACGCGGTGAAGATCTACCGCCAGTTGCTCAACGGTCGCCAGCCCCAGGGAACCCTGGCCCGCGAGTATTACTACCTGCTGGGTTACACCAAGGGCGGTGAACAGGAGGCCCGGGCCGGTCTTGAACGACTGCTGCGTGAGCGCCCGGACGACCACGCCGTGGCGCTGTTCCTGGCCAAGCACATGGTCCGCAACCTCGATACCCGGGCCGAAGGCATCCGTCGCCTGGCGGTCCTCGCCAAGGACAAGGATGTCGGCGGCGACGCCAACGAAACCTGGCGCTTCGCCCTGACCTGGATCGGCCCGCCGGCGCCGGCGCAAGTCCCGCTGTTCGAACAGTTCCTCGCCGCGCACCCGGACGACAAGGAAATCCGCGACCTGATGAACAAGGGCAAGACCCTCGCCCGCAGCAGTGCGGCCCCCGTCCGCAAGGCCCCGGCCTGGCAACGCGACCCGCAGGACGCCCAAGGCCTTCAGGCGCTCGAAGGCGGTGACCTGGCCGCCGCCGAACAGGCGTTCCAGGCGCGCCTCAAGGAGAAACCCAACGACCCCGACGCCCTCGGCGGCCTGGGTATCCTGCGGCAAAAGCAGGACCGTTTGAACGAGGCCGAGGACTTGCTGCAGCGGGCCACCCAACAGCCCGGCGGACACCCCTGGAAACAGGCACTGGACAACGTCCGCTACTGGCGGCTGATGGCCGGCGCGAGCGAGGCGCAAAAGGCCGGACGTGAGGACCAGGCGCGAAACATGATCGAACAGGCCGCCCGCCAGAACCCCGGCCAGCCAGCCAGCCAGGTGGCGTTGGCCAACTTGCAGGCCGAGCGCGGCCAACTGGCCCAGGCCGAGGCCAGCTACCGGCGCATCCTCGCCAGTCATCGCGACGATCCCCAGGCCCTGAGCGGCCTGATCGCGGTGCTCTCGCAGGAGGGCAAAGCCGATGAAGCGCTCAAGCTGATCGACTCGATCCCGCCGGCGGACCAGGCCCGCCTGGGCTCCGCCGTGTCCATCCGCTCGTTGCGCGCCACCCAGGTGGCGCGGCTCGCCGAACAGCGCGGCGACCTGCGCGCCGCCGAGCAAGCCTACCGCCAGGCGCTGGTGGATGACCCGGGCAATACCTGGACGCGCTTTGCCCTGGCGCGGATCTACCTGGGGCAAGGCCGTACCCAGGCCGCCAAGGACCAGGTCAACGACCTGCTCAAACGTCACCCTGATCAACCCGATGCGCTCTATACCCGGACCTTGCTCGCGGTCCAGCTGGGCGAATGGCAGGACGCCCAGGCCACCCTCGCGCGCATCCCGCCGGCCAAACGCAGCCGCGAGATGGACGAACTGGGCAAGGAGATCGCCCTGCATGTGCAGACCCAAGCCGCCGTCGATAACCTCAGACGCGGCCAGCGCCAGGAAGCCCAGGCGCTGCTGGCCCGCAGCCAGGCCCTGACCGCCGGCAAGCCGGATCGGGTGGCGATCCTGGCCTCGGCCTATATCGACGCCGGGCAACCGCAACAGGGCGTGGCCCTGATGCGCGACCTGGTGGAACGCTCCCCCAGTCCCGACGCCAGACTGCAACTGCTGTACGCCGATATCCTGTTCAAGGCCGACCAGGACAACGATGCCGCGGACATCCTCCGTTCCCTGCAAGGAGCGCGGCTCAACGACAGCGATCACCGCCACTACGCCGAGCTGGTGAAGCTGTACCGCATCAAGCAGGCCGACCAGTTGCGCGAGAAAGGTAATCTGGCCGGGGCCTACGACCTGCTCAAGCCGATCCTGAAGCAATACCCCCACGACACCCAGGCGATCTCGGCGCTGGCGCGGATGTATGCCGCCAACGGCAACAACGCCAAGGCCATGGCGCTGTACAAACCCTTGCTGCAGAACGATCCGCGCAACGCCGACCTGCAACTGAGCGTCGCCAGCCTGGCCGCCCAGGACCACGACTATGCCCAGGCCGACCAGTCCCTCAAGACCGCCCTGGCGCTCAAGCCGGGGGTGCCGAAAGTGCTGATCAGCGCGGCCGGAACCTACCGAGCCATGGGCAAAAGCGCCGAGGCCGCCGACCTGCTGCGCCAGGCCGTGGCCATCGAAGGCGGCCAGCGCCGCGACAGCCAGCCCCTCGACAGCCCGGACGACGACAGCGACAACCCCTTCCGCACTCAGACCGGACAATCGCGCCGTACCGCGGCCCGCAGCGTGGATCCGCTGATGCCGGGCAGCGAGGCCGCCGATACCATGCCGCCGGATCCGGCCATGGCGCCGTCGCTCTACGCCAGCTCGGACGCTTCCGACGGCGGCCCGGACAGCGACCCGACCCCGAGCGGTAATCCCTTTGCCCCCGGGAGCCGCTCGGGAGAACCCTCGCGTGCGGACCTGAGCCCGGCGCAGCAGGCCCTGAATGACATTCTCCAGGAGCGCAGCGGTTATATCGCCCAGGGCCTGAGCGTGCGCAGCAACAACAATGAATCGGGCCTGAGCAAACTGACCGATGTCGAAACGCCCTTCGAAGCCAATCTGCCCGCCGGTGACAATCGCGTGGCGCTACGGGTGACGCCGGTCTCGCTGCACGCCGGGAGTGTCCAGAGCGACAGCCTCACGCGCTTCGGCAGCGGCCTGGCCAGCGGCTCCCCCGGCTCGCAGCAGGCCAACGGCGTGGGCATGGCGGTGGCGGTGGAAAACCCGGAACACGGCATCAAGGCCGATATCGGCGTCAGCCCCGTGGGCTTCACTTACAACACGGTGATCGGCGGCGTGAGCCTGGACCAGCCGCTGGTGTCCAGCCCCAACATGCACTACAGCATCGCCCTCTCGCGGCGCCCGGTCACCGACAGCGTGACCTCCTTCGCCGGCACCGAGGACCGGCGGACCGGCGTGACCTGGGGTGGCGTAACGGCCAACGGCGGACGCGCCCAGCTCGGCTACGACGACCAGGAAGTCGGGGTCTACGGCTACGGCGCCCTGCACAAGCTGATCGGCAACAACGTCGAGTCCAACACCCGCTCCGAACTGGGCGGCGGGATCTACTGGTACCTGGACAACCAGCCCGACGACAAACTGACCGTGGGCCTGAGCACCACGGCCCTGTCCTACGCGAACAACCAGGGCTTCTTCACCTACGGCCACGGCGGCTACTTCAGCCCGCAGACGTTCTTCTCCATGGCGGTACCGGTCACCTGGTCCCAGCGTTCCGACCGTTTCACCTACAAGCTCAGCGGCGCGGTGGGGGTCCAGCACATCGACCAGAAAGGCGCCGACTACTTTCCCGGCCACGCCGCCGAACAGGCCGCCAACAACCTCTCGTATCCGGGCCAGAGCAGCACCGGCATCGGCTACAACCTGAATGCGGCGGGCGAATACCGGCTCGGCTCGAACGTGCTGCTCGGCGGTTCCCTGGGCATTGATAACGCCCAGGATTACCGCCAGGTGAGCGCCGAGCTGTACCTGCGTTACCTGTTCGAGAAAATGACCGGGCCCATGGCCTTGCCGGTCAGCCCCTATCGTTCGCCTTACTCCAACTGACTCCAGGGAGCGTGCACCGTGGCAACCTCATCCGTACTGGCGGGCCTGACCATCCTGATCATCGGCGACAGCCACCTGGCCACCCCGGACTTTCTGCTCAACCCGCTGCATGATGCCCTCAGCCGACAGGGTGCCCAGGTCCACTCCCTGGGCATTTGCGGGGCCAATGCCGGCGATTGGCTCAAGGCCACGCCCAGCCCCTGCGGAGGCGCCGAACGTCGGGGCACGGCCGAGGCCACAGTGCTGGTCGGTGCATCGACCCGTTCGATCGGCGATTTGCTCGACAGCGACAAACCCAACCTCACGCTGATTGTCATGGGCGACACCATGGCCAGCTACGACAAGCCGAGCTTCCCCAAGGCCTGGATCTGGAAACAGACCGACAGCCTGGTCAAGGCCATCGCCGCCCACCACACGCCCTGCGTCTGGGTCGGGCCGAACTGGGGTAGCGAGGGCGGTATGTACGGCAAGACCTACGAACGGGTAAAGACGATGTCGGACTTCCTGGCGAAAAACGTCGCGCCGTGCAGCTATATCGACTCGTTGCAGTTCTCCACCAAGGGCCAATGGGCAACCATTGACGGCCAGCACCTGACCCGCACCGGCTACCAGACCTGGAGCGAGGACATCGTCAAGGCGCTGTTGCAGGCCCCGGCGCTCAAGGCGGTCGAAAAATGAACAGGGCAGGCAAGCTGCTGTTGGGTCTGGCGATGCTGATGAGCTTCGCTGCCGCCCACGCCGATCCCGCGCTCTATCCCACCGGGCCGAGCCGGGACTCGGCTTTCATTCGCTTCGTCAACGCCCTGGACACGCCCCTCGACGTGCTCCCGGAGGGCGAACAGACCCCTTCGACGCTGGCCCCGTCAGCCATCTCGGTGTTCTCCACGGTACCCGCTGACAAATCGGTCACGGGCGCCTTGAGCAGTGCCGGTGTCAGCGTGCCGGTCAGCTTGAAACTGGACCCCGGCGAGTTCGTGACCGTCGTGGTCGTGCCCGGCGACAAGGGCTTCGAACTGCTGACCGTGCGCGAGCAACCGAAAGACTTCAATGACCTCCAGGCTTCAGTGGCCTTGATCAACGCCGACCCCGACTGCAGCCGCGGCGGTCTGCGCCGCGAAGGCGGGCAGGATCAGCTGATTTTCCATGACGTGAACCCCGGCTTGCTGGAACGACGTGAGGTCAATCCGGTCAAGTTGTCCGTGCAAGGTTTCTGCGACGACGACCTGATCACGGAGCCCCTGGACCTGGGCCTGCTGGAACAGGGAGAGCGTTACACGGTGCTGTTCTTGTCGCAGAACGGCAAACCGGCCCTGGTGTTCGTCAAGGACGTCTTCGCCCAATAAACCCTCAGGCCGGGCGCAATACCGGCAAACTGGTGGTGGACTTGATCTCGGACAGGGCAACGATGGAGTTGACCTCCTGGATCCCCGGCACCATCGACAGCTTCTCGAAGAAAAACCGCTCATAGGCCTCGATGTCCGCCGTGACGATGCGCAGCAGGAAATCCACCGCGCCCATCAGCACATAACACTCCAGCACTTCCGGGAAACCGCGAATCGCCTCGGTGAACTCGGTGAAGTTGGAGCGACCATGGGCGTTGAGTTTGACCTCGGCGAAGATCTGCGTGTTGAGGCCGATTTTCTTGCGATCGAGCAAGGTCACCTGGGCACGGATCACCCCCTCTTCCTTGAGCCGCTGAATCCGCCGCCAACAGGGCGACTGGGACAATCCCACCTGCTCGGCAATCTGCGCGCTGGAAAGCGAGGCGTCTTCTTGCAGCAAGGCCAGGATCCGGCGGTCGTAGATGTCCAGCTCGCCTTGCATAAAAAACCCCTCTAATCAGATATTAGCGAATAGATCATGTCTTGATCAGACGATATCAGCCCATCATAGATAAGAAATACCCGGCCAGGCGTGTAAAAATTTCCCCAGCCTATCCCATCGCCGCCCCAGGAAAATCCACCATGCCTTCCCCCGAAGCCCTCCATGACGCTCCCACCCGTGCCGATGTCTGGGCGGCGGGCAACGCCCACTGCCAGGTGCGCTACCAGGTGCTCGCCGAAGCCGAACCGGACCTGCTCTGTCGCCTGCTGAACCTGTTTGCCCTGCAGTTCCTGACCCCGCAACAGGTGCAGGCGCAACAGAACAACGGGCTGCTGGCGATCGATATCGTGCTGGACGGCCTGAGCTGGCACCGCGCCCAGGTCATTGGTGAGAAAATGCGCAACCTGGTCTGCGTCTGCTCGGTGGCCCTGCAACCAACCCAGGGCGCACAGCTGCACAGTGCACAGGCCACGGGCTGACGGTTTTTTGAAAAGAATCGCAATCTTTGTCTTGGTATCGACGCCAACGTCAGGCAGCCTCGCGTCTATTCTTGGCAATTGACGATCAGACAGGGACTACGTCTGAATCGCCCGTTGCAGGACCGACCGCATAGGAGCCCGCATGTCCGTCGCCTCACTCTCCCAGGACCGTTGGCTGGATCTCAACGAGCTGTTGCGCGAACTGGTGACCCAGGGTTTTATCAGCCAGGACGCGGCCGAACAGGCCCTGGCCACCCGACGCACCTCGCGCGATACCCAGCAGCATCCGCTGGAGTTCATCGCCAGCCAGCAACTGGCCGACCTGAGCCGTCCCGGCAAACCCCTGGACCTGGAAAACCTCACCCTCTGGCTGGCCCGCCACGCCGGCCAGCCGTACCTGCGCATCGACCCGCTGAAGATCAACGTGGCGGCGGTGACCGCCTTGATGTCCTACGCCTTCGCCCAGCGGCACAAGATCCTCGCGGTGGCGGTCGACCGCGACGGCGTGACCATCGCCAGCGCCCAGCCCCATGTACGGGCCTGGGAAGCCGACCTCAGCCACGTGTTGAAGCTGCCGATTCGCCGGGTGGTGGCCAACCCGGTGGATATCCAGCGCTTCACCGTGGAGTTTTTCCGCCTGGCCAAGTCGGTCAGCGGGGCCAGCCTGGTCGACCAGAAAAACCATAACCCGGGCAACTTCGAACAGTTGCTCAACCTCGGCGCCAGCGACCAGGAGCCGGACGCCAACGACGCCCATATCGTCAATATCGTCGACTGGCTGTTCCAGTACGCCTTCCAGCAACGGGCCAGCGATATCCACATCGAGCCGCGCCGCGAACAGGGCACGGTGCGCTTTCGCATCGACGGCGTGCTGCACAACGTCTACCAGTTCCCGCCCCAGGTGACCATGGCGATTGTCAGCCGCCTGAAAAGCCTGGGCCGGATGAACGTCGCGGAAAAGCGCAAACCCCAGGACGGCCGGGTCAAGACCAAGACCCCGGACGGCGGTGAAGTCGAATTGCGCCTGTCGACCCTGCCCACCGCCTTTGGCGAAAAGATGGTGATGCGCATCTTCGACCCGGAAGTGCTGCTCAAGAACTTCGACCAACTGGGCTTCGGCGCCGACGACCTGCGCCGCTGGCAGGAAATGACCCGCCAGCCCAACGGCATCATCCTGGTCACCGGCCCCACCGGCTCGGGCAAGACCACCACGCTGTACACCACCCTGAAGAAGCTGGCGACCTCGGAGGTCAACCTCTGCACCATCGAGGACCCGATCGAGATGATCGAACCGGCCTTCAACCAGATGCAGGTCCAGCACAACATCGACCTGACCTTCGCCAGCGGCGTGCGCGCATTGATGCGCCAGGACCCGGACATCATCATGATCGGCGAGATCCGCGACCTGGAAACCGCCGAAATGGCGATCCAGGCCGCGCTCACCGGGCACCTGGTGCTCTCGACCCTGCACACCAACGATGCGCCGAGCGCCATCAGCCGCCTGCTGGAACTGGGCGTGCCGCATTACCTGATCAAGGCCACCGTGCTCGGGGTCATGGCCCAGCGCCTGGTGCGCACCCTGTGCCCGCACTGCAAGGCGCCGACCCAGCTGGAAGAAGACGACTGGCAAAGCCTGACCCGGCCCTGGCAGGCGCCGATGCCGAGCGGTGCGCAGCGCGCCGTCGGTTGCCTGGAATGCCGCGACACCGGTTATCGCGGGCGCGCCGGGGTCTACGAGATCCTGGTCCTGAACGATGGCCTCAAGGCGCATATCCACGCCGACACCGACCTCCTGGCCCTGCGTCGCCAGGCGTTCAAGGACGGCATGCGCAGCCTGCGCCTGTCCGGCGCGCAGAAGGTCGCGGCGGGGCTGACCACGGTCGAGGAAGTGTTGCGGGTCACCCCCCAGAGCGAGCAGCGCTGATGAAAGTGTCACGACATGCGTCCATTGCCGAGTAAACACTTTTTATCCAGGCAAGCCCCGTTACACTCAAGGTAACAGCCTTCTCGATCAACACTTGCAACAGGGAATTGTCATGCAAATCGGTAGCGTACTTTTACTCTTCGTCGGCCTGGCCATTGCCCTGGTGTTCATGGGCTTCAAGGTCGTGCCCCAGGGTTATCAATGGACGGTGGAACGCTTCGGGCGCTACACCAACACCCTCAAGCCCGGCCTGAACATCATCATTCCGGTCATGGACCGCATCGGGCGCAAGATCAACGTGATGGAAAGCGTGCTCGACATCCCGCCCCAGGAAGTCATCACCGCCGACAACGCCACGGTGCAGATCGACGCCGTGTGCTTCTTCCAGGTGGTCAACGCGGCCCAGGCCGCCTACGAGGTGAACAACCTCGAGCACGCCATCCGCAACCTGTTGCAGACCAATATCCGTACCGTGCTCGGCTCCATGGAACTGGACGCCATGCTCGGCCAGCGCGACGCCATCAACGAGCGCCTGCTGCGCACCGTCGATGAAGCGACCGCGCCGTGGGGGATCAAGGTGACCCGCATCGAGATCAAGGACATCAGCCCGCCCGCCGACCTGATGGCGGCCATGTCCGGGCAGATGAAGGCCGAACGGGTCAAGCGCGCGCAAATCCTCGAAGCCGAAGGCCTGCGTGCCTCGGCGATCCTCACCGCCGAAGGCAAGAAGCAGGCGCAGATCCTCGAAGCCGAGGGCGCCCGGCAGTCGGCCTTCCTGCAATCCGAAGCCCGTGAGCGCCAGGCCGAAGCCGAAGCCCGGGCGACCCAGGTGGTCTCCGAGGCCATCGCCAAGGGTAACGTGCAGGCGGTGAACTACTTCGTCGCGCAGAAATACATCGACGCCCTGGGCAAGCTGGCCTCGGCCAACAACAGCAAGGTGATCCTGATGCCGCTGGAAGCCAGCCAGGTGATCGGCGCGATCGGCGGCATCGGCGAGATCGTCAAGGCCACCTTCGACAGCAAGAAACCCTGAGGCAACGCCCATGTGGGAATTCCTGCAACACCTGTCGTTCTGGGACTGGCTGGCCCTCGGCACGCTGTTGTTGATTTTCGAGATATTCGGCGCCGGCGGCTACCTGCTATGGGTCGGGACCGCTGCTGCGGCCGTGGGCGTCCTGACCTACCTGATTCCCGGCCTGCACTGGACCTTGCAGCTCGTGCTGTTCGGCGTGCTGTCGGTCCTCACGGCTTGGCTCTGGTGGAAACGCCAGCGCAGCAACGCCCGGCCCAGCGACCAGCCGGGGCTCAATGAGCGCGGTCACGATCTGGTCGGCAAGACGTTCGTGGTGCATGTCGCGATTGTCGCCGGGCGCGGCAAGATCAAGGTCGGTGACAGCGTCTGGATGGCCAGCGGGCCGGATAGCGAGGTGGGCACCCAGGTCCGGGTGGTCGGCCAGGACGGCAGTACCCTGCAGGTGGAAAGGATTCAGTAAGGTCGATGGAACTACGGCGTGACGACGAGCATCAAACCTTTCAGATACCCACACCGGAGTCACTCTCATGCGTCTCAAATCAGCTGTTGCCGTGTTTGCCCTGCTCTCCCTCCCCGTTGGTGCGGCGATGGCCGACGGCTTCTTGCGTGACGTCATTTCCTCTGGCGCCACCACCGGCTCGACCTACCTGACCTTCAAGGACCACAAGCTGGTGGTCGCGGCCCAGGATGATGCCGGTAGCTTCGTCGCCAGCAATGGTGGTATCCGTGGCCCTTACCTGGAGGCCGCCATGCAGAAGCTGCGCGCCGAGAATCCAGACCTGAAGGCCACCGACATGGAACTGGCCAACGCCATCCTGGCGAAGAACGCCGTCGCCGAAAACTGATTCAAGCGCTCCACCCGCACACCAAAACGCCGCTTACCTGCGGCGTTTTGCGTTGCCCGGCAAAAACCGCCGATTGACGCCCAGGCACCGGCCCGACGTGCTCGTTCAGCGTCCGGACAGCAAAAAAAGCACCGATTTTTCACCTTAAAACAGTATCATCGCCAGCATTGCAGCCTTGCTGTCTACTCTTCACTGCCGGTAGAGCACTCCCGGCCTTCACATCGGACGTCACGACCCCATGAGCGAACTTCCTTTCCTGCCTTTTTCCAAACCGACCATCGACGAAGCGACCATTGCCGCCGTGGGCGATGTCCTGCGCTCCGGCTGGATCACCAGCGGTCCGAAGGTCGCGGCCTTTGAAGCGCAACTGTCGGAATACTTCGGCGGACGTCCGGTGCGCACCTTCAACTCCGGCACCTGCACCATGGAAATCGCCTTGCGCATCGCCGGTATCGGCGCGGGCGACGAAGTGATCACCACGCCAATCTCCTGGGTCGCCACCGCCAACGTGATCATCGAAGTCGGCGCGACCCCGGTGTTCGCCGATATCGACCCGGTGACCCGCAATATCGACCTGGACAAGGTCGAGGCGGCCATCACCCCGCGCACCAAGGCGATCATCCCGGTTTACCTGTCCGGCCTGCCGGTGGACATGGACCGCCTGTACGCCATCGCCAAGAAACACAACCTGCGCATCGTCGAAGACGCGGCCCAGGCCCTGGGTTCGGAATGGAACGGCCAGAAGATCGGTGCCCTGGGTGACCTGGTGTCGTTCAGCTTCCAGGCGAACAAGAACATCACGTCGTCCGAAGGCGGCTGCCTGGTGTTGAACAACGCCGAAGAAGCCCGTCTGGCCGAGAAGTATCGCCTGCAGGGCGTGACCCGTACCGGCCATGACGGGCTGGACGTGGACGTGCTGGGCGGCAAGTTCAACATGACCGACGTCGCCGCCGCCATCGGCCTGGGCCAGTTTGCCCATATCGACGCGATCACCCCGCACCGTCGCGGGCTGGCCGAGTACTACTTCGAGTGCCTTGGCAGTGATTTCGAAGAGAAATACGGTGCCCAGCTACCGGTGAAGGATTTCACCAACAGCAACTGGCACATGTTCCAGCTGGTACTGCCGGAGCGTCAGGACGGCCAGCCGGCACGGGCGACCTTCATGGAAGAGATGAAGCAGCGCGGCATCGGCATCGGTTATCACTACCCGGCGATCCACCTGCTGAGCCTGTACCGCGAGCGCGGCTTCAAGGAAGGCATGTTCCCGATTTCAGAGCGCGTCGGGCGCCTGATCGTATCGTTGCCGATGTTCAACGCCATGACCAAGGCCGACGTCGAACGTTCGGTGGCAGCGGTCAAGGCGGTCTTGCAGCCGTAACCCCGGCGGCCCTCTCTCCCCTTACGGTGGAGAGAGGGCTGGCTCAACCCTGTGGCGGGTTACTCGCCAATAGTCTTCTTGTAAGCCGCCGCATCCAGCAACTTCTCCAGCTCCGCCACATTGCTCGGCTTGAGCTTGAAGATCCACGCGCCGTGCGGATCGGAGTTCAGCAGCTCAGGCTCGCCGGACAACGCTTCGTTGACCGCGATCACCTCGCCCGACACCGGCGAATAGATATCCGAAGCCGCCTTCACCGACTCGACCACACCGGCGGCATCGCCCGCAGCGAACTCGGTACCGACTTCAGTCAGCTCCACGAACACCACATCCCCCAAGGCTTCCTGAGCATGGTCGCTGATGCCGACGGTGACGGTACCGTCAGCTTCCAGGCGGGCCCACTCGTGGCTTTCGGCAAAACGCAGATCAGCTGGGATATCGCTCATATTCAGTGTCCTCAAATTTAAGTTTCAGTGGCGGAGCGATTGAGGGCCCGCCGGAAAAGTCAGATCAGGGTTTTACCATGACGCACGAACGTCGGCTTTACCACGCGAACCGGGTACCATTTGCCACGAATTTCAACTTCAGCGCGATCAGCCGTGGCCGAGGGAACACGCGCCAACGCAATCGACTTGCTTAGCGTAGGAGAGAAACTACCACTGGTGATCTCTCCTTCGCCAACCTCGGCGATCCGAACCACCTGGTGAGCCCGCAGAACGCCGCGCTCTTCCAGCACCAAACCGACCAGCTTGAGCTTGGCCCCGGCGTTTTTTTCCGCTTCCAGGGCACTGCGTCCGATAAAGTCGCGATCGGCCGGTTCCCAGGCAATGGTCCAGGCCATATTGGCCGCCAGCGGCGAAACATCCTGGTGAATATCCTGGCCGTACAGGTTCATGCCGGCTTCCAGGCGCAAGGTATCCCGGGCGCCAAGACCGATGGGCGAGATACCCGCGCCCACCAAGTCGTTGAAAAAGCCGGGGGCCTGGTCGGACGGCAGGATGATCTCCAGACCGTCTTCGCCGGTGTAACCGGTGCGGGCAATAAACCAGTCGCCGTCACTGCGGCCTTCGAAGGGTTTGAGCTGCTGGATCAGTTGGCCGCGGGACTGGGTCACCAGTTCGGCGATCTTGTGCCGGGCGTGGGGGCCCTGGATCGCCAGCATCGCCAACTCCGGGCGCTCGTGCAGTAGCACGTCGTAGCCGGCGAGCCGGGCCTGCATCCAGGCCATGTCCTGATCACGGGTGGCGGCATTGACCACCAGGCGATAACCGGACTCGATGCGATAGACGATCATGTCGTCGACCACCCCGCCGTGCTCGTTGAGCATCGCGCTGTACAAGGCGCGGCCAGGTCCGTCGAGGCGCTCGACATCATTGGCCAGCAGATGGCGCAGCCAAGCCTTGGCCTGGCTGCCGGTGATATCGATCACGGTCATGTGCGAAACATCGAACACGCCGCAGTCACGTCGCACCTGATGGTGCTCCTCGACCTGCGAACCGTAATGCAGTGGCATATCCCAACCGCCAAAATCGACCATCTTCGCGCCAAGGGCGAGGTGCAGGTCATAGAGAGGCGTACGCTGTCCCATGGGTTTCTCCTTCCGGGCGTGGCGAAGGCGCGGACAGGCAGGAAACCGGCTTGAGCCCTTTATGAGTGGGGCCTTGAGTCCTGTTTCGTACCCGGTCTGTCAGACGGACCGCACCGAATGCCGCGCATTGTAGCCGCAAGGGGGAGCCATGACACCTAGCCGATTCGATGCGCCGAACGACGAATCAAGCCGATCACCGGCAACAGGCCGACCAGCACCAGGGTCAGGGCCGGCAGCGAGGCTCGCGCCCACTCCCCTTCGCTGGTCATTTCGAAGATCCGTACCGCCAGCGTGTCCCAGCCAAACGGGCGCATCAGCAGGGTGGCGGGCATTTCCTTGAGCACATCGACGAACACCAGCAACGCCGCGCTCAAGGCGCCGGGCAGCAATAACGGCAGATACACTTTGCAAAACAGTAGTGGCCCGCTGACCCCAAGGCTGCGCGCCGCCTCGGGCAAGGACGGTCGGATACGCGCCAGGCTGTTTTCCAGCGGGCCATAGGCCACGGCGATAAAACGCACCAGATAGGCCAGCAACAAAGCCGACAGGCTGCCCAGCAGCAACGGCTTGCCCGCCCCGCCCAACCAGCCCGACAGCGGGATCACCAGCACCCGGTCCAGATAGCTGAACGCAAGCATGATCGACACCGCCAGTACCGAACCCGGTAGCGCATAGCCAAGATTGGCCAGGCTGACCCCGGAACGGATGACCCGGGTCGGCGCCTGGCGTCGGGCAAAGGCCAGCAACAGGGCCACGCTGACGGTGATCAACGCCGCCATGACGCCCAGGTAGAGGGTGTGCAGGATCAATCCGGTGTAACGCTCATCGAGATCGAAGCGGCCGCGCTGCCAGAACCAGACCAGCAGTTGCAGCAGTGGGATGACAAAGGCGCAGGCGAATACCAGCAGGCACCAGGCGCTGGCCACCAGCGCCTTGAGCCCGTGCAGACGATAGAGCGGCTGGGCCCGCGGGCGCTCATTGCCAGCACGCACGGCGCCACGGGCGCGGCGTTCGCCGTAGAGCACCAGCATCACCGCCAGAAGCAGCAGGCTGGCCAGTTGCGCGGCGCTGGAGAGACTGAAGAAGCCGTACCAGGTCTTGTAGATGGCGGTGGTGAAGGTGTCGAAGTTGAACACCGCGACGGCACCGAAATCCGCCAGGGTCTCCATCAGCGCCAGGGCCACGCCGGCACCGATGGCCGGACGTGCCATGGGCAGCGCCACCCGCCAGAACGCCTGCCAGGGCGATTGCCCGAGCACCCGGGCGGCTTCCATCAGGCCCTTGCCCTGGGCCATGAAGGCGGTGCGCGCGAGCAGATAGACGTAGGGGTAGAAAACCAGCACCAGGACCAGGATCACCCCGCCGGTGGAACGCACCCGGGGCAGGCGCAGGCCACTGCCGAACCACTCGCGCAACAGGCTTTGCACCGGGCCGGAGAAATCCAGCAGGCCGACGAAGACAAACGCCAGCACATAGGCCGGGATGGCGAACGGCAACATCAGCGCCCAGTCCAGCCAGCGCCGGCCGGGGAATTCGCAGAGGCTGGTGAGCCAGGCCAGGCTCACGCCGAGCAAGGTGACGCCGATGCCGACGCCCAGCACCAGGGTCAGGGTGTTGCCCAGCAGACGCGGCAGCTGGGTGTCCCAGAGGTGGGACCAGATCTGCAGGTCGATCGACTGCCAGGACAACAGCAGCACGCTCAGCGGCAGCAGTACCAGGGCGGCGACAGCAAATACCGGAAGGTACCAGCGGCGTTGGGCGGGATGGGCCAAGTCAGTTCCAGCCAGCGCGATCCATCAGGCGAATGGCCTCGGCCTGGCGCTTGCCGGCAATCTCGACGGGCAAGGTATCGGGCACGAACTTGCCCCAGCTCGCCACTTCGGCCGACGGCAGCACCGCCGGGTTGGCCGGGAACTCCTGGTTCACGTCGGCAAAGATGTGCTGCGCCTCGGGGGTGGTCATCCACTCCACCAGGGCCTTGGCTGCCTCCGGATGCGGCGCGTGCCGGGTCAGGCCGATGCCCGAGAGGTTCACATGCACGCCACGGTCACCCTGGTTCGGCCAGAACAACTTCACCGCCAGGTTCGGGTTCTGCTTGTGCAGGCGACCGTAGTAGTAGGTGTTGACGATCCCGACGTCGCACTGCCCGGCATTGATCGCCTCCAGCACGGCGATGTCATCGGAGAACACATCGGTGGACAGGTTGCTGACCCAGCCCTTGAGAATCTGCTCGGTCTGCTCGGCGCCATGCACTTCGATCAGGGTGGCGGTCAGCGACTGGTTGTAGACCTTCTTCGCCGTGCGCAGGCACAGGCGGCCTTCCCATTGCTTGTCGGCGAGGGCTTCGTAGGTGCTCAGGTCGGAAGGTTTGACCCGGTCGGAGGAATACGCCAAGGTCCGCGCCCGCAGGCTCAGGCCGGTCCACGCATGGGCGGACGAACGGTATTGCAGCGGAATATTGGCGTCGATCACCTTGGACGTGAAGGGCTGCAGGATGCCCATCTTCTCGGCCTGCCAGAGGTTGCCGGCATCGACGGTGAGCAGCAGGTCGGCGCTGGCATTTTCGCCTTCGGCCTTGATCCGCTGCATCAGCGGCGCTTCCTTGTCGGTGATGAACTTGATCTTGACCCCGGTCTTCGCGGTGTAGGCGTCGAAGACCGGTTTGATCAGTTCGTCGATGCGCGAGGAGTAGACCACCACTTCGTCGGCAGCGTGGGCAGTGCTGGCCATGAGGGAAAGGGCCAGGGCAGTCAGTAGACGCTTCGGTGCCAACATGGGAGCGGTCTCTCGATTACGAAATGAGCGCGAAATGATAGTGACTCACATTTCGCTTCTCAAACCTAACCGGAGACGGAGGAGTTACCAGATGTTGCACGGGGCCCGTCAGGCCCTGGCCAGCTCCGGCAGGTCGCCCGTCAGCCCCAGCGCCTGGCGCACGAACAGCGCCTTGGCCTCGGGCATCTGCTCGACGCTCTTCAAGCCGGTATTACGCAGCCAGCGCAGCGCCAGCGAGTCGGCCTGGAACAGCCGCTCGAAACCTTCCATCGCCGCCATCAACCCCAGGTTGTGCGGCATGCGCCGCCGTTCGAAACGGCTGAGCACCCGCACATCCGCCAGCCGCTCGCCGCGCTCGCGCGCATGCAGCAGTTCTTCAGCCAGCACCGCCGCATCAAGGAAGCCCAGGTTCACGCCCTGGCCGGCCAGCGGGTGAATGGTGTGCGCGGCATCGCCGATCAGCGCCAGCCCTTCGGCCACATAACGTTTGGCATGGCGCTGACGCAGCGGCACACAGAGCCGTGAGTCCGCCGACAGCACGGTCCCCAGCCGACCTTCGAAGGCCCGCTCCAGCTCCCGGCAGAACTCGTCCTCTTCCAGCAGCATCAGGCGCTGCGCCTGCTCCGGCGTGGTCGACCAGACGATCGAGCACCAGTCCTGCTGCCCATCGCGCTCCAAGGGCAAGAATGCCAGCGGGCCGTCATCGGTAAAACGCTGCCAGGCGGTCATCTGGTGCGGCTGAGAGCTGCGCACGCTGGTCACGATCGCATGGTGCAGGTAGTCCCACTCGCGGGTGGCGCAACCGGCCAGGCGGCGCACCGCCGAATTGGCGCCGTCCGCTGCGATCACCAGGGGCGCGCGCAGCTTGCGGCCGTCGGCCAGGGTCAGCAGCCAGTCGTCGCCGGAACGGCGCATCTGCTCCAGGCGCGCATTGGCCAGCAACCCCATGTCGCAGTCATGCAGACGTTCGAGCAAGGCATCCTGGACCACCCGGTTCTCGACGATATGCCCGAGCACCTCGGCATGCACGCTGGCCGCCGAGAAGTGGATCTGCCCGGTACCGCTGCCGTCCCAGACCTGCATGTCGCGATACGGGCTGGCCCGCCGCGCGCTGATCCCGCCCCACACGCCGAGGCGTTCGAGAATCCGCTGGCTGGCGGCGGACAGGGCGCTGACCCGCGGTTCGAAAGCCGCCTGCGGGTCGAACGGCTTGACGCTCAGGGGGCTGCCGTCGAGCAGGAGAATCTCCAGCCCGCTGTCTTTCAACGCCAGGGCCAGGGCGCTTCCGACCATTCCGGCCCCGACAATCAGCACATCTGCGCGCATTTCCATGCTTTAAGCCTTAATGAAGTTAACGCGGGCCGTGCTCGGCAAGGCCCTAGACATCGGAACGGGTACCCAGGCCCATCGCCTGCCGGGCGAACCAGCGTTTGGCCGGCGGCAGCAGGTCGAGGCCCAGCAGGCCGATATTGCGCCCCAGGGCTACCAGCGGCTGGGCATTGCCGAACAGGCGGGTGACCTGGTCGGAGAAACCCACGGTGAGCTGCTGATCCAGGCGCTGACGCTCCTGATAGGCCTGCAATGTGCCCAGGTCGCCCAAGGGTGCCGTGCTCGCCAGCAACGTCTCGGCCAGGGCCTGGGCATCGCGCAGGGACAGGTTGAAACCCTGCCCGGCAATCGGATGCAGGCTGTGGGCCGCATTGCCCAGCACCACCAGATGCGCACGCACCTGTTCTTCGGCTTCCACCAGGCTCAGCGGGTACAGGTGCCGCGCACCGACCTGGCGCAAGGTGCCCAGGCGATAGCCGAACACCCCCTGCAATTCCGCGAGGAAACTGCGCTCGTCCAGTGCGGCCAGACGCTGGGCATCCATCCCGAGTCGGGTCCAGACCAGCGCACAACGATTTTCCGGCAACGGCAGCAGGGCCATCGGCCCCTCATCGGTAAAGCGCTCGAAGGCCATGCCGTTATGGGCTTCGCTGGTGGTGATATTGGCGATCAGCGCACTCTGCCGATAAGGCCGCTTGCGCACACCGATGCCCAACTGCTCGCGCAAGCCGGAACGGCCGCCGTCAGCCAGTACCGCCAGGTCGCAGTCCAGCTGGGTTTCATCCCCCAGGGTCAGGCGATAGCCGTCTTCCAGCGGTTGCAGGTGGGTGACCTCGGCCGGACAACGCCAGCTGATCACCTCCTGGTCCAGCGCCTGCCACAGGCATTGCCCCAGCCAGGCGTTCTCCACCACGTAACCCAGGGCCGGCACGCCCTCCTCCATGGCGGACAGCCGCGCCGTGGAGAAACGCCCGCGGTCGGACACATGAATCTGCTTGATCGGCTCGGCGCGCTGGCTGATCGACTGCCACACCCCCAGGCGCTGATAGATCTGCCGGGCGCCGAAGGACAGCGCCGAAGAGCGCGCGTCGTAGCTGGGCTGATAACTGTCGCCGGGAGCGAACGGCTCGATCAGGGCAATCTTCCAGCCCCGGGCCTTGGCCCCGGCCTGCAAGGCCAACGCCAGGCTGGCACCGACCAGGCCACCGCCGATAATCGCCAGATTGACCCGACTCATGCCGCCTGGGTCCGGGCAGCGGCCATCAGCGCCTCGATCTCGGCCACGGTCTTGGGCGCGCCGCCGGTGAGGATTTCACAACCTTGTCTGGTCACCACCACATCGTCCTCAATGCGCACACCAATGCCTCGCCATTTCTTCGCCACATTCTGGTTGTCCGGGGAAATATAGATCCCCGGCTCCACGGTCAGCGCCATGCCGACCTCCAGCACGCGCCATTGATCGCCGACCTTGTAGTCGCCGACATCATGCACATCCATCCCCAGCCAATGGCCGGCGCGATGCATGTAGAACGCCTTGTAGGCTTCGCTGGCGATCAGTTCGTCGACATCGCCCTGCAACAGCCCCAGCTCCACCAGCCCGGCGGTAATCACTTGCACCGTCGCCTCGTGGGCCTGGTTCCAATGCTTGTTCGGCGCGATCTCGGCAAAGGCCGCTTCCTGGGAAGCCAGCACCAGTTCGTAGATCGCCTTCTGCTCCGGCGAAAACCGCCCGTTGACCGGCCAGGTGCGGGTGATATCGCTGGCGTAGCAGTCGATCTCGCAACCGGCGTCGATCAGCACCAGGTCGCCGTCCTTGAGCACCGCGTCATTCTGCTGGTAGTGCAGGATGCAGCTGTTGCGCCCGGTCGCGACGATGGAACCGTAGGCCGGCATCTTCGCCCCGCCCTTGCGGAACTCGTAGTCCAGCTCGGCTTCCAGGCTGAATTCATGCAGCCCGGCGCGACTGGCCTGCATCGCCCGCACATGGGCCCGGCAGGAAATCGCCGCGGCCTCGCGCATCACCTTCACTTCCGCCGCCGATTTATACAGGCGCATGTCGTGCAGCAGATGATCCAGGGCAACGAATTCGTTCGGCGGTTGCGCACCGAGGTGGGCCTTGGAACGGATCACGTTGATCCACTCCATCAGGTGCCGGTCGAATTCCGGGTTGCTGCCCATGGCCGAATAGACCCGGTCGCGCCCTTCGATCAGGCCCGGGAGGATGTCGTCGATATCGTTGATGGGGAACGCGTCGTCGGCGCCGAAGTCGCGGATCGCACCCTCCTGGCCGGCACGCAGGCCGTCCCAGAGCTCACGCTCGACATTGCGCTCACGGCAGAACAGCAGGTACTCGCCGTGGGGCCGGCCAGGGATCAGCACGATCACCGCCTGGGGCTCGGGAAAGCCGCTCAGGTACTGGAAATCGCTGTCCTGACGATAGACATGTTCGACATCACGATTGCGGATCGCCACGGCGGCAGCCGGCAGGATCGCGATGCTGTTGGGTTCCATCCGCGCCATCAGGGCCTTGCGGCGCCGGGCGTATTCCGCTTTCGGGATATGGATCATGGGCAGATGGAGCTCCCTGTCTGAAGGCTTCTTAATGCAGAGAAGGCTTGGCAGCCGGTTCAGCCGGTTTGTTGATTTCGGTGAACAGCAGCAGCGGCGCGACCCGCAGGTATTCCATGACTTCCATATAGTCGCTTTCGCCGTCGTCGGACTCTTCCAGGGCTTCCTGCACCTGGGCGATGGCCGCCAGGTCCTGGAGCACCTCGGTGGCCTCGACGCTCAGGGCGTTGGCGCGGTAGGTCAGGCCGAAACCGGCGAGGAAGCCCTGGCACCACTGGCCCAGCGCAATCGCACGCTCGGTCAGGGGCGCGTCGTCGGTGGGCAGCAGCAGGACAACGGTCATGTCGTCGCTGGTAAGCTCGCCCTTGACCATCTCTTGCAGGCCGATCAGGGCGTTGCGCACGTTGTCTTGCGGTTCGCCTTCGAGCAGCTCGGCGGCGTCCACCAGCCAGCTGTCGGCTTCGAAGCCGGCACCGGCGCAGCTGCGGCCGAGCAACAGGCCGTGCAGTTCGGCCGGCGAGACAGGGTGACCGCTGGTGCTCAGCAGGGTGGCAAAGGCGTTATACGGGGAATTCTGAATGGGCATGGGCGGCTAGGCGCCAAGCGGCGCAATGTCTAGAATGAAGGCCTTGTATCCTAGCATTCGCGCACGAGCCAGACCATCGGCCGTCCAAACGTTTGCTCCGGGCTTTGATTACTACCGCTCATCAGTCATATTTCAGTGGATACCCGATGGAAGACACCGACCTGCACGCGCTGATGGCCAGACTCGAACTGCTGATTACCCGGGTCGAGCAACTAAAAAGCCAAAATGGACTCTTACTAGCTCAGGAAAAGACCTGGCGCGAGGAGCGCGCAACCCTCATTGAAAAAAACGAAATCGCCCGGCGTAAGGTCGAATCCATGATTTCGCGCCTCAAAGCCCTGGAGCAAGACTCATGAGTTCAAGCAATAACGTGACCGTGCAGATCCTCGATAAAGAATATTCGATCATCTGCCCGCAGGAAGAACGCAGCAACCTGGTCAGTGCCGCTCGCTACCTGGACGGCAAGATGCGCGAGATCCGCAGCAGCGGCAAAGTCGTGGGTGCCGATCGCATCGCCGTGATGGCCGCGCTGAACATTACCCATGACCTGCTGCACCGCCAGGAACGCCCTGATGTCCAGGCCAGCGGCTCGACCCGCGAACAGGTGCGTGATCTGCTTGATCGTGTCGATTTGGCGCTGTCCGCTGATCCGGACAACAGCAAAGGCTGATTCCTACAGCCAGTTTCGGGTATACTGATGCCACTCCCTGGAGTGCTTGCCAGTTGGTGATGTCCCTGAGCCGATTCGCAAAACCACGGAAGTTGCACGTTGGGGCCGGTGTGCATGTCCGCTAGACGGAAAGCCTTAAGGCCCCCTGCATCTTCCACCTTGAACTCTCGGGTTCAAGGGCTAAGCCGACAGCGGTACGTCGGGGAGCCTGATTTCAACCCAGTGCCGGCTATCGCTGCCGGCAGTGGTGTTAACGAGTTGCCGTCCTGGCCGCTCGATTGCCCAAGCCAGATGCCATGACCGAACCTGCGCCGCCTTCCCGCCCGCAACTTCGACGACTGCTGCGCAAAGCCCGCCGCGCACTCAGCGCCAGCGAGCAACGCCAGGCTGCCCGCGGCCTGTATCGGCAATTGGCGCAACACCCGCTGTTTCGCCGTGCCCGCCATATTTCCCTGTACCTGCCCACCGACGGTGAGATCGACCCGCGCCTGCTGCTGCGTGAAGCACAACGACGTGGCAAGCACACCTATCTGCCGGTGCTGAGCGCCTGGCCGCGCACGCGGATGGTGTTCCAGCGCATTCGGCCGGGGGAAAAGCTGCAACCCAATCGTTTTCGTATTCTTGAGCCACGGGTCAAGCTGGCCGCGCAACGCAAGGTCTGGACGCTGGACCTGGTGCTGTTGCCACTGGTGGGTTTTGATATCGAGGGCGGACGACTGGGGATGGGCGGCGGTTTCTATGACCGCAGCCTGGCGTATCTGGCCCGCCGCCAAAGCTGGCGCAAGCCGACACTGCTGGGGCTGGCCCATGAATGTCAGAAAGTCGGGAAGTTGAATCAGGCCAGCTGGGATGTGCCGCTACAGGGCACGGTCACGGACCGCGCCTGGTATTTCGCGCCATAAACAATCGGGTCTATCCGGCAAGAAACGCCGGGATCAGCGCTTGAACAGGGTCGACTGCTGCGGTTGCTGCTGGACGATTTCCACCGGTACATCTTTCTTGCCGGACCAAAGGCCCTGGGCATAGCCTGTAGTGACCACGCCCAAACCGAACAAAATCACCAAAATCCATAGTAAATCCGGTTTGCGTTTCATCGATTGCCCCCCTAGGCAAATGACCCACGATGACAGCAACGGTTTTCGTTATAGGCCGTGCAGCAGCGTCAAGCTTAAAATCCCGGCATTTTGCGATAACGTGAAGCACTACGCAAACGCTGGCGTCAACCGACCGTCGGTTAGTGCGCGAAATTGCCCGACAAATTGCCCAAGGAGCAAAACCATGGCCTATTGGCTGATGAAATCCGAGCCCGACGAACTGTCCATCGAAGGCCTGGCCAAGCTCGGTGAGACACGCTGGGATGGCGTGCGCAATTACCAGGCGCGCAATTTCCTGCGGGCGATGGCGGTGGGTGATGAGTTTTTCTTCTATCACTCCAGTTGCCCCGAGCCGGGGATTGCCGGGATTGGTCGGATCGTCGCCGCAGCGTACCCGGACCCGACGGCGCTGGACCCCGAGAGCCCGTATCACGACCCCAAGGCCAGTGCCGAGAAGAATCCGTGGAGCGCCTTGCAGGTCGCGCACGTCGAGACCTTCGGCAAAGTTCTCGGGCTCGGCTACCTGAAACAGCAGGCCGAGTTGGCGGAGATGCCATTGGTGCAGAAAGGCAGCCGCTTGTCGGTGATGCCGGTCACAGCCGAACAGTGGGCTGCGGTTCTGGCGTTGCGCTGAAGCGACTGGCCTCTTCGCGGGCCCGCACTGACAACACATCATCCGACCATGCATCCCCCACCCGATTCAGGTTAGGCTTGCCGTTCATTTGACCAATATCAACGCGTTTCACCACGTATTCGGTCAAAATCGGACGCTACTGATGCAGGATGCAGCAATGTCGATGAATCAACGTCGTTCCCGTCTTTTCGCCGGTGCCCTGCTCGTGCTGTTGGCCGCCGCCGGTGGCTTCGGCTACTGGAAATCCCTTCACGACCGCCTGCCCGAAGGCCTCGGCATGGGCAATGGCCGCCTTGAAGCCACCGAAGTACAGATCGCCAGCAAGACCCCGGGCCGGCTGGCCGAAGTGCTGGTCAACGAAGGCGACAAGGTCACCCAGGGCCAACTGCTCGCCCGCCTAGACACCCGCACCCTCGAAGCCCAGCGCAACCAGGCCGAGGCCGAAGTGCTGCGCGCCCGCGAGAACTTCGCCGCGGCCCAGGCCAATGTGCAACTGCGCCAGAGCGAACTGCTGCTGGCCGGCCAGGAGCTCAAGCGCTTTCGCGAACTGTCACAGCGCGGTTTCGCCAGCGGCCAGGTGATCGACCAGCAACAGGCCCGCTACGACACCAGCACCGCCGCGCTGGCCGCCGCCAAGGCCCAGGTCTCGGCCGTCAGCGCCGCCATCGGTGCCGCCCAGGCCCAGGTCGCCCAACTGACCAGCGAAATCGACGACAGCAGCCTGCGCGCGCCCCTCAACGGCATTATCCAGCTGCGCCTGGCCGAACCCGGGGAAGTCCTCGGGGCCGGCGGTCGGGTCCTGTTGCTGATCGATCCCAGCGATCAGTACATGAACCTCTACCTGCCCGCCTCCGTGGTCGGTCGCCTGACCCAGGGTGACGACGCGCGGGTCGTGCTCGACGCCCTGCCCGAGCACCCCCTGCCGGCAAAAGTCGCCTTCGTCGCCGCCAAGTCGCAGTTCACTCCCAAGGAAGTGGAAACCCGCGACGAGCGGCAGAAACTGGTGTTCCGGGTCAAACTGCGCCTGACCGAGCCCGCCGCCGTGCCCCAGGCCAAACCCGGCATGCCCGGCGCCGGCTACGTGCGTACGAGCCCCGTGGACTGGCCGGCCAACCTGAAATGAGCGACCTGGCACTGCAAGCCAGTGGCATCCAGCACCGCTACGGCAACCAACAGGCCCTGATCGACATCGCGTTCAGCCTGCCCGCCGGCACCCGCTGCGGCCTGATCGGCCCGGACGGCGCCGGCAAATCGAGCCTGCTGGGGCTGATCGCCGGGGTCAAGAAGCTCCAGCAAGGCCAGTTGCAGGTGCTCGGCGGCGCCATCGACGAGCGCCGCCACCGCAACAGCCTGTACCCGCGCATCGCCTTTATGCCCCAGGGCCTGGGCGGCAACCTCTACCCCGAATTGTCGATCAGCGAGAACATCCGCTTCTTCGCTACCCTCTTCGGGCTGGGCAAAGCCGACTGCACCCAGCGCATGCAGAACCTGCTGCGCGCCACTGACCTGGAGCGCTTCGCCGACCGCCCGGCCGGCAAGCTCTCCGGCGGCATGAAGCAGAAGCTCGGCCTGTGCTGCGCGCTGATCCACGACCCCGACCTGCTGATTCTCGACGAGCCCACCACTGGCGTCGACCCACTGTCGCGGCGACGCTTCTGGGAGCTGGTGGACCAGGTCCGCAGTCAGCGCCCGCAACTCACGCTGCTGGTGGCCACCGCCTATATGGAGGAGGCCGAGCAATTCGAACACTGCCTGATGCTCGACCGTGGCCGCCTGATCGCCGTGGGCCTGAGCCAGGAACTGGCCGCCAGCACCGCGAGCGGCAAGCTCGACGACGCCTTCACCCATTTCCAGGGCGACAGCGGCCATGACAACCAGCCCCTGGTGATCCCACCCCGGGACAGCAGCCAGACCGATATCGCCATCGAAGCCCACGAGCTGACCTTGCGTTTCGGTGACTTCACGGCGGTGAACAAAGTCAGCTTCGCCATCGGACGCGGCGAGATCTTCGGTTTTCTCGGCTCCAACGGCTGCGGCAAGACCACCACGATGAAGGTCCTCACCGGCCTGATGCCGGCCAGCGAAGGCAGCGCCAAGCTGCTCGGCAAACCGGTGGACGCCGCGGACCTGGCGACCCGCAAGCGCGTCGGCTTCATGTCCCAGAGTTTCTCGCTGTATGGCGAACTCAGCACGCGGCAGAACCTTGAATTGCACGCGCGCCTGTTCGACCTGCCCAAGGCCGACAGCACGACACGAATCGAGGAACTGATCCAGCGCTTCGACCTCGGCGAGATCGCCGACCAGCCCTCCGCCGCCCTGCCCCTGGGCTTGCGGCAACGCCTGTCGCTGGCGGTGGCGGTGCTGCATCGCCCGGAAGTGCTGATCCTCGACGAACCCACCTCCGGGGTCGATCCGGCGGCACGGGACGACTTCTGGCGCCTGCTGATCGAACTGTCGCGGGAACAGGGAGTGACGATCTTTCTCTCCACCCACTTCATGAACGAAGCCCAGCGCTGCGACCGCATTTCCCTGATGCATGCCGGCCAGGTGCTCGCCTGCGACACCCCGGACGCCCTGCAACGGCAGTTCCACGGCGACACCCTGGAAGCGGCCTTTGTCCGCTGCCTGGAACAGGCACAGGGCAGCCAGGCGGAACCGCAAGGCACGGTCACAGAGACCGCCCCGCCCTCGTCCGGCCTGCCACCGAACAAGACCGGCTTCAGCCTGGCGCGCTTGCTGGCGGTGGCCAGCCGGGAAGGCAAGGAGCTGCTGCGCGACAAGGTGCGGCTGGCCTTTGCCCTGCTGGGTGCGCTGTTCATGATGGTGATCTTCGGCTACGGGATTTCCCTGGACGTGGAGAACCTCGCCTTCGCCGTGTATGACCAGGACCAGACGCCGCAAAGCCGGGCCTACCTGGAGGCCTTCCGCAGTTCGCGCTACTTCGAGGAGAAAGCGCCGATCCACGACGCCGCGCAGTTGCATCGGCGCCTGCAACGCTCGGAGATCAAACTCGCGCTGGAAATTCCTGCTGGCTTCGGACGCGACCTGTATGCCGGGCGCCAACCGACGGTCGCCGCCTGGCTGGACGGCGGCATGCCGTTCCGCGCCGAAACCAGCCGCAATTATGTCGAGGCGGTGCACCAGGCCAATCTCGAACAATTGGCGGCGCAAAGCAGCCCCGCTCACAACGCGCGCCCCGCCGCCAAGCTGGAAACCCGCTTTCGCTACAACCAGGACGTGGTCAGCGTGAACGCCATCGGTCCGGGGGTGATGGCGCTGATCCTGGCCTTTATCCCGGCCATGCTCACGGCCCTGGGCATTGTCCGCGAGAAGGAGCTGGGCTCGATCACCAATTTCTATGCCACGCCCCTGACCCGCCTGGAGTTCCTGCTGGGCAAGCAGGCGCCTTACCTGGCGGTCAGCCTGGTCAACCTGGGCCTGTTGGTGGCGATGAACCGCTGGCTGTTCGGCGTACCGTTCAAGGGCAGCGGCCTGACCCTGGCCCTGGGCGGCGTGCTCTATGTGCTGGCGACCACCGGCATGGGCCTGCTGATCTCGGCCTTCACCCGCACCCAGATCGCCGCGATCCTCGGCACCATGATCATCACCAGCCTGCCGACCATCCAGTTCTCCGGGCTGATCGTGCCCCGCTCGTCGCTGGACGGCGCCGCCGCGCTGATGGGCACGCTGTTCCCCGCCGGGCACTTTCTCGATATCGCCGTCGGCACCTTCACCAAGGCCCTGGATCTGCGCCAGCTGTGGCCGCAGTGCCTGGCCTTGTTCGGGTTCTTCGTCGCCTTTACCGGCCTGAGCCTGATCATGCTCAAGAAGCAGGAGGTCTGATGCACAAGCTCGCCCATATCCTGCGCCTTGGCATCAAGGAACTGACCAGCCTGCGCCATGACAGCGTCCTGCTGCTGTTCCTCTTCTATGCCTTCAGCGTGGCGATCTACATGCCGGCGGCCGGTTCGGTGATCGGCGTGCACAACGCCAGCGTCGCCCTGGTGGACGAGGACAACAGCGCGCTGTCGCGGCAACTGGGCGAAGCCCTGCAACCGCCGGAATTCCAGCGCCCGGCGGCGTTGGCCTACGACCATCTGGACGCCGCCCTGGACAGCGGCCGCTACACCTTCGTGATCAATGTGCCGGCCAACTTCCAGAGTGACCTGCTGGCCGGGCGCTCACCGGCCGTGCAGGTCAACGTCGATGCCACCGCCATGAGCCAGGCGTTCATGGGCGCCGGCTATATCGGGCGGATTTTCCAGCGCGAGCTGCTCGATTACAGCGGCCAGGCCGAAGCCGCGAGCCAGACGCCGGTCAAGCTGACCAGCCGGGCGTTGTTCAACCCCAACCTGGAGGGCGGCTGGTTCCTCGCGGTGATCCAGATCGTCAACAACATCACCATCCTGGCGATCATCCTCACCGGCACCGCGCTGCTGCGCGAACGCGAGCACGGCACCCTCGATCACCTGCTGGTGCTGCCACTCACGGCGCTGGAAATCATGCTGGCGAAAATCTGGAGCAACCTGCTGGTGGTGGTGATCTGCACCTGGGTGTCGCTGGAGGTGATCGTCAAGGGCGCACTGGGCGTGCCGTTGGCCGGCTCGATGGGGTTGTTCCTCGGGGTCACGGCGCTGTATCTGTTCGCCAGCACGGCCCTGGGGATTTTCCTCGCGACCCTGGCACGCTCGACCCCGCAGTTCGGCCTGCTGGCGATCCCGGTGATTATCCCCATGCTCCTGCTGTCCGGCGGCAGCACGCCGCTGGACAGCATGCCGACCTGGCTGCAATGGGTGATGCAGGGCTCGCCGTCGACGCACTTCGTCAGCCTGGCGGCGGCGATCCTGTTCCGCAATGCCGGGGTCGGCGTGGTCTGGCCCGACCTGCTGGCGCTGGCGGGCATCGGCCTGGTGTTCTTCGCGATTGCGTTGATGCGCTTCCGCAAGAGCCTGGCGTCCTGACTTCCATGGCGAGCGGGCTCGTCCGCTCGCCACACAAACCCGGCATGCCTGCGAGCGTTACTGAACGATCAGGTTATTGAACAGCAGGTCCTCGATCATCGGCTTGCCGGTTTCGTCGTTCATCACCTGTTGAACCTGCTTCAGCGCTTCCTGGCGCATCTTTTCCTTGGCCTCGACGTTGCTCATCGAGTCCACGGTCTGCTGGGCGAACAACGCCACCAGCTGGTTACGGATCAACGGCTCATTGGCCTTGACCGCCTTGGCCGCTTCCTCACCGGTCACGCGCAAGGCCACATCGGCCTTGTAGACCTTGAGCTTCGGGCTGCCATCGAGGCCATAGTTACCGACGAACGGCGGCGTCAGGCTGATATAGCTGACTTTCGGGCCCGCCGCTTCCCCTTCCTTGGCTTCTTCCGCCGCCACTGCCGCCAGTGGCAGGGACAAGGCCAACATCAACATGATCAACGCTTTCACAATTCGCTCCTTATCCGGTTTGCGGCCTAGCATAGCGACCCGCACCGCCCTGCCCAAGCAAAAGCTTATGGCGGACTATCAGGGTGGGGCATGCTCGTTGACCCTTCGACTCACACACCTACACTTATCGGCCATCACTCCCAAAGGAATAGCCCGATGAAAGCCGTGCTCTGCAAAGCCTTCGGCCCCGCCGAAACGCTGGTGCTGGAAGAGGTCGCCAGCCCGGTGCCCGCGAAGAACGAGATCCTGCTGCAGGTGCACGCCGCCGGGGTGAATTTCCCGGACACCCTGATCATCGAGGGCAAGTACCAGTTCAAGCCACCCTTCCCGTTTTCTCCGGGTGGCGAGGCGGCCGGCGTGGTCGCCGCGGTGGGCGAGAAGATCAGCCATCTCAAGGTCGGCGACCGGGTGATGGCCCTGACCGGCTGGGGCAGCTTTGCCGAAGAGGTGAAAGTGCCAGGCTATAACGTGCTGCCGATCCCCGCCGCCATGGACTTCACCACCGCCGCCGCCTTCAGCATGACCTACGGCACCTCCATGCATGCGCTCAAGCAGCGTGCGCAGTTGCAGCCGGGGGAAACCCTGCTGGTGCTCGGCGCCTCCGGAGGCGTGGGCCTGGCCGCCGTGGAAATCGGCAAGGCCATGGGGGCCCGGGTGATCGCCGCCGCCAGCAGTGCCGAGAAACTCGCGGTGGCCAAGTCCCTGGGCGCCGACGAACTGATCAACTATGGCCAGGACAATCTCAAGGATGAAATCAAGCGCCTGACCGACGGCAACGGCGCCGACGTGATCTACGACCCGGTCGGTGGCGACCTGTTCGACCAGGCCATCCGTTCCATCGCCTGGAACGGCCGCCTGCTGGTGGTGGGTTTTGCCAGCGGGCGCATCCCGGAGCTGCCGGTGAACCTGGCGCTGCTCAAGGGCGCCTCGGTGGTCGGCGTGTTCTGGGGCTCGTTCGCCCAGCGCCAGCCCCAGGACAACGCCGCCAACTTCCAGCAATTGTTCAGTTGGTACGCCGAGGGCAAATTGAAGCCGCTGGTGTCGCAGACCTATCCACTGGCGCAGACCGCACAGGCCATCAATGACCTGGGCCAGCGCAAGGCCGTCGGCAAAGTGGTGGTGCAGGTGCGTTGAACACCTGACAACAGTTTCACCCGGCAAGACGCCTGAATACCGCTATATTTTGCCCATGATCGAGGCGCGCTCATGACGAGCGCGCCCCTGCATCCCATCGAGGCAAATCCATGCTCAAACTGCTACAGCCCCTGCTCCCCGGCGTACTCGCCTTCTGCGCGCTGATCCTCGCTACACCGGCCATGGCCCACAAGGAAGTCGGCTTGAGCGATGTCACGGTACTGATCGTCCGCCACGCGGAAAAACCCGAACAGGGTCGCGGGCTCAGTCCCGCGGGCGAGCATCGGGCCCTGGCCTACGCCAGCTACTTCGATCCCTTGTCGCTGGACGGCGCGCAACTGACCCCGCAACGCCTGATCGCCACCAGCGACAGCAAGGAAAGCGAGCGGCCACGCCTGACGCTCACCCCACTGTCGCAGCGCCTGAACCTGCCCATCGAACAACCCTACGCCGACGGCGAAGTCGACAAGCTGGTCAAATCCCTCGGCAAGGACAACAGCGTGCCGGTGGTGCTGATCGCCTGGCACCACGGGCATATCGACAACCTGATCGAAGCCTTCGGCGGTGATGCGAAAATGCTGACCGGGCAAAAGCATTGGCCGGAGGAGGTATATGACTGGCTGATCGTGCTGCGCTTTGACCACAAAGGGCAGTTGATCGAGTCCCGCAGCGAAAAGATCGATGAACCCCCCTTTCCCGGCTGACACCGAAGGGAAGCGACGCTAGACCTCGTAGTGTCCTTCCCGGCTCACCGTAAGCCCCAACTGGCGATGCCAGCCCGGATTCAAGCCAAGGACATAGTCGAAGCTCAACACACTGAGCAGGTGCTTCACATCGTGCACATTCCGGGCGCAATAGGCCTCTTCATGGGGGGTAAAGAACAGGCAGGGAAAATCGATATCCGAAACCAGCGGACGGCCCGCTTCGTCGCTGTGATGCACCACATCTCCGCCTTGATAGCCTTGGGCACGCACCTCGGTGTTCAGCGCGGTTCGGAGTAGATTGATACGCGGCGTGATGTTGCCCAGGTGGGGATCCTCATGCTGGATAAAAGACTTCAACCCCTGGCGCAAGCGATCGCTGCCCGGCACCCGGCGCCGGTCCGCCCCTGAACGGGAATAGCTGCTGCGCTGGGGGAAAACCGCCCACAAGTCATAATCACAGGTGGTCGCGGCCCGGTAAGTCTGGCGCACCTCCACCGGGCAATAGGGGTCGACGATGGCCATGACCGGGAGCAGGTTTGTCCGATCCTGTGCCTGGTTGAGTCCCGTCAGGCTATTGGACAGGCGGCTTTCCTGCGGTCCATAAAACACGCCCCAGAGTCCCTCGCCCTTGGTGCCCGCCACACCCGTTGTATATTTCAATATGAAGCTCATGGAAACCCCCATCGGGCCGGACGCCGTATAACGCATTTCCTGGCTGTTTCCCCCGACCAGTGTCATGCACTTCAGCTGAGTTTCCAGTGCCTGACGCCGATCATTGGTTATATACAGCGGCGTTTCGTCGCCCCCTGAACTGACCGCCCCTTGCAAGGCTTTACGCTGGCTGGAGATGTCCGGGTTTTTGGTAAATCGTGGGTCCGCCAGGACAAACCCGGCCATCGGCCCCCAGGTGCAACTTTTGGCTTTGTTGTGAAAGCCCTTGGTGGCATAACTTTCCAGCAGCAACCCTGTGGCACAAGCCCCCACGGCCCGCACGGCGATAACGCATTCATGAGTGTCGGCCACACGCTGAAAGGCTCGACCATGTTGTATTGGCATGCCGGTACTGACAATGGCAGATAGCCCACGCACTATATTCAGTTTCATATGGAGCTTTACCTGAGTGCAAAAGATCACTCGTTATAGCACTGCCCCAGTTCATTCATGAACGCGGATAATGAAACAATTCTTGAACACAAAACAGCTTAATAAAATACATCCCTCCTTGATAACTTCTTTCGCGCCGATATCAAATAGCGCTTTTCAAGGTTATAAAAATAGAGCGTTATATTTCACTGAGCTGTTTTCAAACGTCGTAGTGGTATTAATGCGAGGCCGAACGGCAACGCTTGAGTCGCGCCTCCAGGTTGCGATCCGGCATGGCATGGCTGCGCAAGGCACTGGCGGTCTGCTCGACATAGTCGCGGGTGGTGCCATAACGCCCGCAAGCGCTTTCGAGCACCTGGTTCAGCACATGATCCGGCAGGTTGCCGGCATAGCTGGGCAGATGCCGTTCGAGCACGAACCCCAGGGCCTGAACCGTCTGCCCCGTGGCCAGGCGGCAATTGAGCCAGTGCGGCCGATAGGACGGCACCGGCATCTCCCGCTGCCACAAGGCATAGAGCGACGCCTCCAACTGATCGTCCGGCAGGCGATAGGCAAAACCGCTGCAGGAACCGCCGCGATCCAGGCCGAACACCAACCCCGGAAACTCCGGCGTGCCCCGGTGTTCATGGGACCACAGGTACAACCCCCGGTGATAACCATGAACCCGCCCGCGTACCCGCTCCACGGCGGAGCACTCGGGACGCCAGATCAACGAGCCGTAGGCGAACAGCCAGACCGGTCCGCCCTTGTGCCGGGCCATGGTGGCCTGCATGGAGCAGAGCAGTTGCTCGTGGGTCAGTTGCGCCCCCAGTTCAAGGCGCGGCGGATAGGCCAAACTCGACAACGTGGGTTCGATAGCGGTCATGGCGGATTGCGCGGGATTCCTGATCATTACCAGTTGTAAGTCACTTTACCGTAATAAAACGCGCCGCTGTAACCGTACGGCGAAAAAGTGCTATAGGCCAGGTTGCCGCCGTTACTGGCGTAGGCATTGAGTTTCTCCGGGTATTTGTCGGTGACGTTGTCGCCGCCCACGGTAAAGGTCCAGTTCTTCAGCTTGTAGTCCGCCGCCAGGTCCAGCAGCCAGGCCGCCTTGAAGGTCTGGTCGTAGGTCGGGTCGGCCTGGTAGCTGGTGAAGGAACCGTAGCGCACCAGGGTCGTGTGCAGCGTCCAGTTGCCGTAGTTGAAGTCGTTGCCCAGGGTCAGCTTCTGCTCCGGCGTGCTGTCACCCAGCAAGCCAAGCTCTTCACGACGGTCGACCCGCAACAGATTGACCCCCAACTGATTGAGAATCGCCGGGTTGGCCTTCACGTCAGTGACTTTGGTGTGGTTGAAGTTGTAGCCCAGGGTACTGTTCCAGCGCACCCCGTTGTCCAGTTGGTAGCGATAGTTGGCCACCAGGTCGATGCCGTCGGTGCGGGTACTGGTGGCGTTGGTGAAGTAGCGGGCGCTGGTGTAGTTGATGTTGCCCACGCCGTTGGCCTGCAGATAGGCGATCGCCGCGTTGTTCAACGACAGGTTGGACGACAGGCTGATGCGGTCGCTGATATCGATCCGGTAGATATCGGCGGTCAGCGTCAGGTTGTCCGTCGGCTGCAGCACCAGGCCGAGGCTGTAGTTGCGCGACTTCTCCGGTTTCAGATCATCGGAGCCGAGCAAGCGCGCCACCTTGCCGTTGGCCGGGAACACCCCGGTTTCCTGCACGGTCGAGCCGATCAGCTGCGAGGAGGTAAAGGCGAAGTTCTGCTGGGCCAGGGACGGTGCGCGGAAACCGTTGGAGACGCTGCCGCGCAATGCCACCTGTGGGGTGAAATCGTAGCGCGCCGACAACGAGCCGCTGACGTTGGCACCGAAGTCGCTGTAGTCCTCGCGACGCACCGCTGCCGAAGCACTGAGTTTTTCCGTGAAGTTGGTTTCCAGGTCCAGGTACTCGGCGAAGTTATGCCGCGAATAGCTGCCGGCATCCGATTCGCGGAAGCCGCCCAGGCCGGAGCTGCCATTCTGGTAATAGGACTCAGGCTGGCCGGCACTGATCTGGTAGCCCTGGCGCAGGTACTCGCCGCCGAAAGCCACGGACACCGGATACGGCAGCCAGCCGAGGCTGAATTCCCGCGACAGGTCCAGGCTCAGCTGGCGCTGGTCGTTGCTCAGGGTGCCGTTATCAAACTTGCGCGGAGTGTTCAGGCCCAGCGAGGTGTTGATGGTCTCGGTGCTCAGGTCGTACTGGTTCTTGCCGTAGTTGGCCGACAGGTCGTAGTGCCAGTTATCCGTCAGCAGGCCACGCAGGCCGACCACCAGGGAAGTGTCCTCGAGATCGCCGCGAATCAGCGGCAGATAACCGTTGGGGAAGATCGCCGGCAGGTTGTTCGAGGCATTGCTGGCGCGATAGAAGCCGGCGGTTTCGCCCCGGCGCTTGCTGTAGCCACCGAAGCTGTAGAGTTCGGCGGCGTCGTTGAAGCTGTAGGCCGAGTTGAACGCGAACTTGCCTTCGTCGGTGGCCGGCTCACCCTGGCGGAACACTTGCTGGCCATAGGTGGTGGAACCGATGCTGGCGGGACGGTAGTCGTTACCGGCACGGTTGGTGTAGTCGTTGTCGGCGCCTTCGCCGGACAGGTTGAGGTAGCCGTTGTCACCGATGGCGAACCCGCTGTTGCCGGAGATCTGCCGCTGGATACCGTCACCCTTCTTGTATTCGCCGAACTTGCTGGAGATCGAACCGCCATGGTCGGCGTTCTTGAGGATGATGTTGATCACCCCGGCAATCGCGTCCGAGCCGTAGCGGGCGGACGCGCCATCGCGCAGCACTTCGATATGGTCGATCGACGACAGCGGGATCGCATTCAGGTCGGTCGGGGCCGAACCCCGGCCCACTGCGCCGCCCAGATTGACGAAGGCGCTGGTGTGGCGCCGCTTGCCATTGACCAGCACCAGCACCTGATCCGGCGAGAGGCCGCGCAATTGCGCCGGGCGCACCAGCTCGGCGCCGTCCACCAGGCTCGGACGTGGAAAGTTGATGGACGGAATCAACTTCGCCAGCACGGTGCCCAGCTCATCCGAGCCGGTGCTGCGCAGGCTGTCGCCGCTGATCACATCGATGGGCGACAACGACTGGCTGGCCGTACGCTCCTGAGAGCGTGTGCCGGTGACGATAACGGTGTCGAGCTTTGGCGCTTCGGCGGTTTCCGCCTCGGCGGCAGCTGTAGAACTGAAGGTAAAAGCACTGGCGGCGGTCAGCAAATGTGCCGACAAAATCGCCGTGTACAAACGTTGTTGCGTGTTGCTCCCCATACCGCTCCCCTTTGAATCCAAGGTCGAGGCGTCTTGCCCCGAGTTCGCACGATCGGTCCGTGTGGCGAACGGTGTCGGTCATTGTGTTGTTGATTGGCAGATACAAAGCCGGTGGTCCGATGGATATATAGCTTAATGTTCTGTAACAAATAAATTAAATATCAAAATCGTATAACGATAAGCTAAACATCGCGTACGGGAAAACCCCTACAGACATTTCAGAGGCCGCGGTCTGATAACCCGATTTCGACTTACGTATAACGGCCGCCTACTTCAATCGCTACGGTTTCACCAGGGGCCAATGACCATGAACCCATCACTCCTTATCCGGGCCTTGTGCCTGTTCCTGCTGGTGCCCAGCGCCTGGGCGTCGAACGATTCGGACGCGGCTGACAAGGGCTTCTGGTATCTGCAAACCAGCGTCGTCACCCGCCATTTCTCGCCGGACCCGGACCACAACAATCACCAGGACCTGATCGGCCTGGAACGCAATGACGCTTCGGGGTTTCTTTATGGGGCGGCGACATTTCGCAACTCGTTCAGCCAGCGTTCGTATTACGCCTATGCGGGCAAACGCTTCGAGAGTGATCGCTATCCGGTGTACCTGAAGGTCACAGGCGGCTTACTGCAAGGCTACAAAGGTGAATATCGCGACAAGATTCCCTTGAACCAGTTGGGCGTTGCGCCCGTGATCATTCCTTCGGTCGGCGCGCATTACGGGCCGGTGGCGACGGAGGTGGTATTGCTGGGGTTCAATGCGGCGATGCTCACCGCCGGCGTGCGTTTCTGAGGATTCTTCGGCGGTCTTGAGGGCCTCTTCGCGGCGATGCGGCGTCCCGGCAAGCCCTGCTCCTACAGTTCTGTGTCGTACACAAAATCTGCAATCGATGCCGTACTGTAGGAGCAGGGCTTGCCCGCGAAGGCGATGGAACAGGTGCAGAAGAATCAAACGCCGGGCACTAGGGCCTGGGCGCGTAAGCAAACACATCGGCACGCATCTGATGCGCATCCATCCCGGCGTTCACCAGGGCGTCCAGCGTCGCATAGATCATCGCCGGCGAGCCGCTGGCATAGACACTCACCCCCGACAGATCGGCAATGTCTTCGCGGACCGCCTCGTGCAGCATGCCGCAACGCCCTTCCCAGCCACACAGATCGCTGACCACCTTGTGCAGGAACAGGTTCGGCAACTGCTTCCACTCCTCCCAATGCTCCAGCGTGTAGAAATCCTCGGGCCGGCGCACACCCCAGTACAAGTGCACCGGGTGCTGAAAGCCACTGGAGCGGCAATGCTCGATCAGGCTGTTCATCTGCGCCATGCCGGTGCCCGCCGCGATCAACACCAGCGGTCCATCCGGCAGCTGGGCCAGGTGGGTATCGCCAAACGGCAGCTCGACCCGCGCCATGCCGTTGCGCTGCAACTGCTCGATCAAACGCTGGGCACTGGCTTCGCGCACCAGCACATGCAGCTCCAGATCACGCCCGGCATGGGGCGCCGAGGCCAGGGAAAACGCCGATTTCTCGCCACTGTCGCGCTCGATCATCAGGTACTGGCCGGCGTGATAACGCGGCAGCTTGCCCGCCGGCGCACGCAGGCGCACACGCCAGACATCGCCGCCGATCTCGGCACATTCGATCAACTGGCAGGCCAGCTTTCGCACCGGCAGTTCTCCTTGCGCAAGCACGCCATCCCAGAGCACCACACAATCTTCCAGGGGTTCGGCAATACAAGTGTAGAACTCGCCATGGTCACGCACGTCACCGGCCTGCGCGACCCGCCCTTCCACCAGCAACGCGGCGCAGACATGGCAGTTGCCATTGCGACAGCTCTGCGGGCAGTCATAACCCAGGCGCCGGGCACCGTCGAGAATCCGCTCGCCGGGCCGTATCTCAAGCACGGCGCCGGACGGCTGCAAGGTCACACGCATCAATCTATTCCTAACTGATTCCAAATGGCATCGACCCGTCGGGTCACGGCCTCATCCTTGACGATCACCCGGCCCCACTCACGCGTGGTCTCGCCGGGCCATTTGTGCGTGGCATCAAGCCCCATCTTCGAACCCAGGCCGGACACCGGCGAGGCGAAGTCGAGGTAATCGATCGGCGTGTTATCGATCATCACCGTATCGCGCTTGGGGTCCATGCGCGTGGTGATGGCCCAGATCACGTCGTTCCAGTCGCGGGCGTTGATATCGTCGTCGGTGACGATAACGAACTTGGTATACATGAACTGTCGCAAAAACGACCAGACACCCAACATGACGCGCTTGGCGTGGCCCGGATACGACTTCTTCATGGTGACAATGGCCATGCGGTACGAGCAACCTTCCGGCGGCAGGTAGAAGTCGGTGATTTCCGGGAACTGCTTCTGCAGGATCGGCACGAACACTTCGTTCAGCGCCACACCGAGAATCGCCGGTTCATCCGGTGGTCGACCGGTGTAGGTGCTGTGGTAGATCGGCTTGATCCGGTGGGTGATGCGCTCCACGGTAAACACCGGGAAACTGTCGACTTCGTTGTAGTAGCCGGTGTGATCGCCGTAAGGGCCTTCCGGGGCCATTTCCCCCGGATGGATCACGCCTTCCAGGACGATTTCCGCCGACGCCGGCACCTGCAGGTCATTGCCGCGGCATTTGATCAGTTCGGTGCGGTTGCCCCGCAGAAGACCCGCGAAGGCGTATTCGGAGAGGCTGTCCGGCACCGGGGTCACGGCGCCGAGAATGGTCGCCGGGTCCGCGCCCAGGGCCACGGACACCGGGAACGGCTGGCCCGGATGCTTCTCGCACCACTCACGATAATCCAGCGCACCGCCACGGTGGCTGAGCCAGCGCATGATCACCTTGTTGCGGCCGATCACCTGCTGGCGATAGATGCCGAGGTTCTGGCGGTCCTTGTTCGGCCCCTTGGTGACCGTCAGGCCCCAGGTGATCAGCGGCGCGACGTCGCCCGGCCAGCAATGCTGGACCGGCAGCTTGCCAAGGTCGACATCATCGCCTTCGATGATGATTTCCTGGCAGGGCGCGTCCTTGACCACCTTCGGCGCCATGGCAATGATCTTGCGGAAGATCGGCAGCTTGGACCAGGCGTCCTTGAGCCCCTTGGGCGGCTCCGGCTCCTTGAGGAAGGCCAGCAGCTTGCCGATTTCCCGCAGCTCGCTGACCGCTTCGGCGCCCATGCCCAGGGCTACGCGCTCGGGCGTGCCGAACAGGTTGCCGAGCACGGGGATATCAAAACCGGTGGGATTCTCGAACAGCAACGCCGGCCCCTTGGCCCGCAGGGTGCGGTCGCAGACCTCGGTCATTTCCAGGACAGGGGAAACCGGAACCTGGATGCGCTTGAGTTCGCCGCGCTGTTCCAGGCCGCTGATAAAGTCGCGCAAGTCGCGATACTGCATGCGTGAGCCTCGTAGATCCGTGGCGTTCGGGGTGGGCAGTTTACCCGGTTCGCCCCGATACCGCGCAATCGAACAACACCCGGACAGCAAAAAGCCGGGTTTCCCCGGCTTTTGCGGCCCTGCTCGACTTACTTGCGTTTCATCGACAGGAAGAACTCATCGTTGGTCTTGGTCTGTTTCAGCTTGTCGATCAAGAACTCGATGGCAGCGACTTCATCCATGGGATGCAGCAGCTTGCGCAGGATCCACATGCGCTGCAGCTCGTCGTCGGCGGTCAGCAACTCTTCGCGGCGGGTGCCGGAACGGTTGATGTTGATCGCCGGGAAGACGCGCTTTTCAGCGATCTTGCGGTCCAGGGGCAGTTCCATGTTGCCGGTACCCTTGAACTCTTCGTAGATCACTTCGTCCATCTTCGAGCCGGTTTCAACCAGCGCGGTGGCGATGATGGTCAGCGAACCGCCTTCCTCGATGTTACGCGCGGCACCGAAGAAACGCTTTGGCTTCTCCAGGGCGTGGGCATCGACACCACCGGTCAGGACCTTGCCGGAGCTCGGGATCACGGTGTTGTAGGCACGCGCCAGACGGGTGATGGAGTCGAGCAGGATGACCACGTCCTTCTTGTGCTCGACCAGGCGCTTGGCCTTCTCGATGACCATTTCGGCCACTTGCACGTGACGGGTTGGCGGCTCGTCGAACGTCGAGGCGACCACTTCGCCGCGCACGGTGCGCTGCATTTCGGTCACTTCTTCCGGGCGCTCGTCGATCAGCAGGACGATCAGGTGCACTTCCGGGTTGTTGCGGGTGATGTTCGCCGCAATGTTCTGCAGCATGATCGTCTTGCCGGCTTTCGGCGGTGCCACGATCAGGCCGCGCTGGCCTTTGCCGATCGGTGCACAGAGGTCGATCACACGACCGGTGAGGTCTTCGGTGGAACCGTTACCGGCTTCCATCTTCATGCGCACGGTCGGGAACAGCGGGGTCAGGTTCTCGAAGAGAATCTTGTTCTTCGCGTTTTCCGGACGATCGAAGTTGATCGTGTCGACCTTGAGCAGAGCGAAATAACGCTCACCTTCCTTCGGCGGACGGATCTTGCCGACGATGGTGTCACCGGTGCGCAGGTTGAAGCGGCGGATCTGGCTCGGCGAAACGTAGATGTCGTCCGGGCCGGCCAGGTAGGAGGCATCCGAAGAGCGGAGGAAGCCGAAGCCGTCCTGGAGGATCTCCAGCACGCCATCACCGGAGATTTCCTCGCCGCTTTTCGCGTGCTTTTTCAGCAGGGAGAAAATCACATCCTGCTTGCGCGAACGGGCCATATTTTCTATGCCCATCTGTTCGGCCAATTCGAGCAGTTCGGTAATCGGCTTTTGCTTGAGTTCAGTCAGATTCATATAGGAATGACGTAATCATTTATGGAGGGGGGAGAAATTAAGCTTTTGGCTTAATGAGGCCGCGCCGCAGAGAAGGCGACAGGATCGCGTACTTGTTCGAAATGGAGTGCGTCGGCGACGGCTTGCAGGGGGCAGTGGAGAAACCAGTGCGGGGCCGAATGTAACACCTGCAATTGTGAACGTCTAGCCCCTGAGAACGAAAAAAGCCCCGCTATTTGCGGGGCCTTTTTTGACGATGCCGACCTTACAGGTGAGCGTCGAGGAAAGCGGTCAGCTGGGACTTGGACAGTGCACCGACCTTGGTCGCTTCGACGTTGCCGTTCTTGAACAGCATCAGGGTCGGAATACCACGCACGCCGTGCTTGGCCGGGGTTTCCTGGTTTTCATCGATGTTCAGCTTGGCGATCGTCAGCTTGCCTTTGTAGGTCTCGGCGACTTCGTCCAGCACAGGGGCGATCATCTTGCAGGGACCGCACCATTCAGCCCAGTAGTCGACCAGTACAGCGCCCTCGGCCTTGAGTACATCAGCGTCGAAGCTAGCGTCGCTAACGTGTTTGATCAGATCGCTGCTCATGGAAGTCTCCGGATTTGTAAGCCAAAAAAAACGTTGCCCATCATAGCCGTCCTTCCTACGTACAGGAAGCCGCAGTTGATTGAGTCTAACTATGACAAATGATTAGTTTGGGTATAGCCAATACGCCCCCTGCACACAAATGCCAGTGGTCAGCCGGGCGTGACGAAGGCAATACCGGTGCGCAGGGCGGCATTGCGCACATGTTCCTGCATCGCCTTTTGTGCCGGCCCCGAGGCGCGACGGGCCAGGGCGCGAAGGATCTTGCGGTGCTCCTGCCAGGTTTCCATGGCCCGCTCCGCCCGGATGAACGGCAGTTTCTGGCTTTCCAGGAACAGCTCGGCACTGGCACTGAGGATACTGGCCATGGCCTGATTGCCGCTGGCCAGCAGGATGCGCCGGTGAAAATCGAAATCCAGCCGCGCGGCCGCCTCGAAATCCCCGGCCTTGAGTTCCAGCCGCAGGGCCTCGACGTTGTCCTGCAAGGCATCCAGCTCATCGGCCGTCAGCGTCACCGCCGCCAGGCCGGCGGCAAAACCCTCCAGGGCATAACGCAACTGGAAGATATCCTCCGCCGAAGCCTGGGCCGCGAACGGCCAGGCCAGGCCACCGGCCGCCGGCGCCAACTCCATCGGCGCCTGCACGAACACACCCTTGCCCGGTTGCACGCTGATCACCCCCAGGGCACTCAGGGACGACAACGCCTCGCGCAGCGACGCCCGGCTCACCCCCAGCCGGAGTGCCAGGTCGCGCTGCGAAGGCAGTACGTCGCCCGGGCCGAAACCCTCGTCGGCAATCAGTTTACGAATAGCTTGCAGCGCCACTTCCGGGACGGCGCGGGAGATCGAATTCATCGTTTTTATTCAGCTGTCGGTCCGGGAAAGCGCTAGTTGTAAAGCTATTGGCAAGATCCGGCAAGTCACGCCCAGCACTGGTTCAGCGCCGCGAACAAATGCGCGATAAGGGTGCGAAAAGCACTGCGACTGTTCAGACCAGTAAGACCATGAAAAGCACCGCCATGGCAGCAGGAGCAGGGCTTCGGACAAGTGTGGCATGGGCTGTGCACTGCCCCGGACAGAGATCGCCTTCTGGATTCGGAGAGTTGCCATGACCAAACGCCGTAGCGCCCTGCTCACTGCCTTGCTGGCCAGCCTGATGCTGAGTCAGGCCCCCGCCCACGCCAATGGCCTGGACGACATCATCGCCCGTGGCACCCTCAAGGTCGCCGTGCCCCAGGACTTCCCCCCGTTCGGCTCGGTGGGTCCGGACATGAAACCCCGTGGCCTGGACATCGACACCGCGAAACTGCTGGCCGAACAACTCAAGGTCAAGCTGGAACTGACCCCGGTCAACAGCACCAACCGCATTCCGTTCCTCACCACCGGCAAGGTCGACCTGGTGATCTCCAGCCTCGGCAAAAACCCCGAGCGGGAGAAGGTCATCGACTTCTCCCGGGCCTATGCGCCCTTCTACCTCGCGGTGTTCGGTCCGCCGGACGCGCCGATCAACGGCCTGGCCGACCTCAAGGGCAAGACCATCAGCGTCACCCGTGGCGCCATCGAGGACATCGAGCTGACCGCCGTGGCGCCCGAAGGCGTGACCATCAAGCGCTTCGAGGACAACAACACGACCATCGCCGCCTACCTGGCCAAGCAGGTCGACCTGATCGCCAGCGGCAACGTGGTGATGGTCGCCATCGCCGAGCGCAACCCGAAACGCATTCCGGCGCTGAAGGTCAAGCTCAAGGACTCGCCGGTGTACGTCGGCGTGAACAAGAACGAACCGGCGCTGCTGGAAAAAGTGAACCAGATCCTCGCCACGGCCAAGGCCGACGGCAGCCTGGAGAAAAACGCCCAGCTGTGGCTCAAGCAACCGCTTCCGGCCGATCTCTGACCGCGCCCGCCTGAGGTCCGCTCCATGGCTTATCAGTTCGACTTCCTGCCGGTGCTGCACAACGCCGACCTGCTGTTGCGCGGCGCCCTGTTCACCCTGGAACTGACCGCCATCGGCACCTTGCTCGGGGTCAGCCTGGGCATTGTCGGGGCCGTGGTCAGGGCCTGGCAGATCCGCCCTTTCGCGGCGATCTTCGGCGTCTACGTCGAGTTGATCCGCAACACGCCGTTCCTGGTGCAGCTGTTTTTCATTTTCTTCGGCCTGCCGTCCCTCGGCCTGCAGATTTCCGAGTGGCAGGCGGCCGTACTGGCGATGGTGATCAACCTCGGCGCCTATTCCACGGAGATCATCCGCGCCGGCATCCAGGCGATCCCGCGCGGGCAACTGGAAGCCGCGGCGGCGCTGGCCATGACCCGCTTCGAAGCCTTTCGCCACGTGGTCCTGCTGCCGGCGCTGGGCAAGGTCTGGCCGGCCCTGAGCAGCCAGATCATCATCGTCATGCTCGGCTCGGCGGTCTGCTCGCAGATCGCCACCGAGGAGCTGAGCTTCGCCGCCAACTTCATCCAGTCCCGCAACTTCCGCGCCTTTGAAACCTACACCCTGACCACCTTGATCTACCTGGTCATGGCGCTGCTGATCCGGCAGTTGCTGAACTGGCTCGGACGCCGCTACATCGCGAGGAACCGCTGATGGATTTCACCTTCTGGGACATCCTCGACAACCTGCTGGTGGGCCTGCAATGGACCGTCGCCCTGTCGCTGACGGCCTTTGTCGGCGGCGGGCTGATCGGCCTGCTGGTGATGGTCCTGCGTATCAGCGACAACGGCCTTGCCCGAGGTTTCGCCCGGGCCTATATCGAGCTGTTCCAGGGCACCCCGCTGCTGATGCAACTGTTCATGGTGTTTTTCGGCGTGGCCTTGCTCGGGGTGGACATCTCGCCCTGGCTGGCGGCGGCCATCGCCCTGACGCTGTTCACCAGCGCCTACCTGGCGGAGATCTGGCGCGGCTGCGTCGAGTCGATTCCGGGCGGCCAGTGGGAAGCCTCGGCGAGCCTGGCGCTCAACCCATACGAACAACTGCGCCATGTGATCCTGCCACAGGCCCTGCGCATTGCCGTGGCGCCGACCGTGGGCTTTTCGGTGCAGGTGATCAAGGGCACCGCCGTGACCTCGATCATCGGCTTTACCGAGCTGACCAAGACCGGCGGCATGCTCGCCAACGCCACGTTCGAACCCTTCACGATCTACGGCCTGGTAGCCCTCGGGTATTTCCTGCTGTGCTACCCCCTGTCCCTCAGTGCGCGCTACCTGGAAAGGAGACTGCATGCCGCTTCTTAGAGTTTCTGCCCTGCATAAGTATTACGGCGATCACCACGTGCTCAAAGGCATCGACCTCAGCGTCGAGGAAGGCCAGGTGGTGGCGATCATCGGTCGCAGCGGCTCGGGCAAGAGCACCCTGCTGCGCACCCTCAACGGCCTGGAGTCGATCAACGACGGGGTGATCGAGGTCGACGGCCACTACCTGGACGCCGCCCGCGCCGATTTGCGCAAGCTGCGGCAGACGGTCGGCATGGTGTTCCAGCAGTTCAACCTGTTCCCGCACCTGAGCGTCGGCGAAAACGTCATGCTCGCGCCCCAGGTGGTGCAGAAGGTGCCCAAGGCCAAGGCCGCCGAGCTGGCGCGGCAGATGCTCGAACGGGTCGGCCTGGGGGAAAAGTTCGACGCTTTCCCGGATCGCCTCTCCGGCGGCCAGCAGCAACGCGTGGCGATTGCCCGGGCCCTGGCGATGTCGCCCAAGGTCTTGTTGTGCGACGAGATCACCTCGGCCCTGGACCCGGAACTGGTCAACGAGGTGCTCAGCGTGGTCCGTCAACTGGCGAAGGAAGGCATGACCCTGATCATGGTCACCCACGAAATGCGCTTCGCCCGGGAAGTCGGCGACAAGCTGGTGTTCATGCACCAGGGCAAGGTGCATGAAGTGGGCGATCCCAAGGAGTTGTTCGCCCGTCCGCAGACACCGGAGCTGGCGAACTTCATCGGCAGCGTCGAACAGCCGGCCTGAGCCGTTATTCGCTCGACAGCAGCTCGAAACGTCCGCGACCTTCGACCGACGTCTCGTCGTGTACCCGGGTCGCACTGAGCGGCAGGTGGGTGTCGACCTCCACCTGCGCCGAAAAAAAACGGCCCTTGACCGGCAGGTCCCGGGCCAGCACCACCAGGCTCTGGCCCGGCGCCATCAAGTGGCTGGCCGCGGCCTCGGCCGGACGTTGCGCCGCGGCCAGGGTCACCGGCTTGCCATCGAGCTGGGCATTGCTCAGGCCGACCGTGAAACGTCCCTGGCGATCGAAGCGAAAGGCCTGCGGTCCCGCCGCCGGCCCGTCGAAGCGCAGCACCATCGAGGTCGGCCAGGGGCAGGCAATGTTCAGGCTCAGGCGGCGCGTCCCGAGGAACAGGTCAGGCTGCCCGGGCACCCGCGACAAACCTCCCGAGCGCAGCGCTCCCAGTTCGATCTCTGACTGGCTCAGCGACAGCGTGCAGTCATTGGCCCCGGCCGGAGCTGAAAACAGGACAAGCGCGACGCAACAACGCCGCAAAACCACGCGGACACGAGAATTCATAAAGGTCTTCCAGAAGCTGGGCTCGCCCGGCAAACCGCCGTGGCCGTTTCATAAAGCCGATCGCTGTCCACGGTCTCGGGCAACTCGACCGACAAGGTGCAGGCCGTGTGATCCGCCCGCCTGATCGTCAGCCGTTGACCGGCCTCGACATTACTCAGGAACACACTGCCATCGCCGACCACCGTGGTCAGGAAGGTCTCTCCCTCGCCGAACACCGAGGCGCCCTGGAGCAACGGCTCGGCGTTTTCGTCGGTGACCTTGAGCAGCAGCCGTCGAACCTTCACCACCGTGAAGTCCACCCGATTGAATGAGCCGCGCCCGGCTTCAAGGGTTTTCGCCCCATTGCGCAGGTCGATCCGCCGCGGCAACGAGCGGGTGTCGACCTCCAACTGGCTGCTGCGATAGGCCGGCAGGCCGGCGACCACCGCCTGGCCGCTGAAGTCGGTCCAGACCGGGCCCTGGGGCGTGGCGATCCGGGCGCCGGAAAGATCGCCGACCGAGACCACGCCAAAGGTCTCCTGGATCGCGTAGGGCGAAAACGTCAGGCCGCCCTCGTGCAGCACAAGGCCTCCGGACAACTGCCCGCTGTAGCTGTTGCTGGAGTCGTTGCGGGTCACCCCCAGGCCGACCTGGGTGTAGCGCGGCATCAGGTTCAGGTTGCCACGGCTGATCTGCCGGTCGCCCTTGAGGTCCTGCTCCAGCCCCAGGTCATAGCTGAGCGTCTCGTTGACCCGCTCGCGGTAGTCGCCGCCGATATCGAGGCGCTTGCCACGGCGATTGAGGTAGCTGCTGATGCGCCGGTCGCCACCCAGCGGCACACTGACCCCCAGCCGCACCCCCAGGCCCGAGTCGATGGCATGGCGGTCGTCACCCGAGCCGACGTCGGAATCCACGCTGAGGCTCAGGCTGGCGTAGCGGTAGCTCTTGTTCCACGTGCCGTGCAGACGCCGGGACAAGCTCCCGTCGAACATCACATTACGCGAGTAACCGAGACTGAAACCACCGAGTTTCAGGTCCGACCAGCCGAACGCGGCGGTGTACTGGTGCTTGAAACGTGAACCGGGATCGTCGCTCAGGCCCACTTCGCCGGCCTGCAGCAGATCGCGATAACCGGCACTGCGCAGGGTGGCGCTGAGGTCCAGATCGACACCCGCCCCCAGCGGGCTGTTCAACGACACGCTGTTCTGGCTCCCCGCCAGCGCACGCCGGGTGTCATGGGACAGGCTGTTGCGCAGGCCGACGCCAACCTGCTGCCAAAGGCGGCTGTCGAGCGCCCAGCCGCTGGCGCGGTAGTCATCGCTGCCCAGCAGCCCGGCGCTGAATGACGCCGCCTGGCCAAGCCCCCAGGTGCCGCTGCCGGTGGCGAGCAACGGCGGTTCTTCGGCGCGACCGCTGGCGCCGCGCAGCCGGCCCAGGGCCAGGTAGTAGCCGGGCTGGACCGCCGTGGCGCCCGGAAAGGACGCGGCCGGCACGACAAAACGGCGCTCGCTGCCGGACTGGCCGATCACCCTGACCTCCAGGTCGCTGGTGCCGTTGAGCAACGGCAAGCCGCCCAGGCTGAACGGGCCCTGCGGCACCAGGCTGGTATGGATCAGCGCCCCGGACTGGCGGACCTCGACCCGCGATGCGTCGAAGGCCACACCCTCGACCAGGACACCACGCCCGGCCTGGCCGCGCTGCGCGCCATCGGGCATGAACTGCACACCGGAAAGCTGGACCCCGGCAAACACCGGTCCGGCACTGTTGAGCTGACCGGCCTGGAAGGTCGTCTGCCACGGTCGGAAGTCGCGCTGCGCATAGGCATACAGATGCTCGGTCTGCTCCTGCCCGTTATTGGAAACATGCAACTGGCGGCTGCGGACAATCCAGTCGCCGGCATTGAAACCGGCCTCGGTGGTCGCCGAGAAGAAACGCCCGCCACCCTGGCGCGAGCGCGTATCGAACCCCAGCACCTCATAGTTGAGCAGCCCGGCCGTGCCGCCACGGGCGTAGACCCCACTGTCGAGCGCCGGCCCGCGCAGGGCCCGGGTCGGCACCAGCAGGGAAACCTCCTCGCTGTTGGGACGCAGGATGACCTGGGTCTGCGGGTACTCATGCAGAAAGGCGTGACAGGCCTCCTCATCGGCATCCGCACCGACGCCAGGCATTTTCAAGCCGGCCTTGTCCAGCAATCCGCTGGTGAAACACAGCTCGCCGTCGCGGTCGAAACGCAGCTGCACCAGCCCCAGGCGATTGCCGTTGAGCTCCAGCGCCACCCGCTGCGTCCCTTGGCGAAAACGTGGCGCCGAGCGGAAATAATCGGCCACCTGGGGATCGAGGCCGCGCTCGGAAAGCACCGACAGGTCAAACTCCGCTTCAGTGGCATCGTCGTTTTTCTCGGCGACGACTGGCTCGCCGAGCCCCAGCAAGGCCGCCACACCGAGTGCCTTCGCCAGCCCCGATGCAGGGACGAACCTGGCTGGCTGTCTTGGGTTTCTCATGGAGGCGTCACAGCGCCTCGACCAGAAGGGGCGCTTCGTGACGGGCCACGGCAAACCCATAGACCGTCGCCGGCTGCAGGGTGACCGAGGTGGCCGCGGGCTGCGTCGCATCTATTTCCACCGCCAGCGCCTCCCCTGGCAGGACATAATCACGACCCAGCATCACGCTGACCTTGTGCGGATTAAGCTCCAGTTCCGGCGACAGGCGCACCACATAGGGACTGTCATTGCGCACCACCAGCCGGGATTTCTCCAGGTGCCAGGTCAGTTCCTTCCAGGGCGCCGGATGTCGGGCCAGCCCCTTGGGGTGCAGGATCAGCGGCAGGTTCTGGCGCAGCGTGACGCCGACGGTAGCGCCGGGACCGGTCTTGCGCAGGGGAATACCTTCGAAGGTGACGCGTTTCAGACGCTGGGTCTTGAGGGGCTCGCCGTTGGCGCTGAGAAACCGCACCAATTGGCTCTCGCCGGCATCGACCCGGATCACGGGAGGCGTGATCACCACCAGCGCCTCCAGATCCTCGGGAATGGATTCGACAGCCGAATGCAGCAAGGCCGGACCGCCGTCGGTGTTCTTGATCTGGATACTCGCCTCGCCCTCCTCCTCATAGAGAATCACCACCGTGGTTTCCGGCTGCATGCCATCGGCACGGGCGGCGCTCCAGAACACACCCAGGAAAAAGAACAGCACACCGATAAACAATGACCTGAACATCGGAATAAGGGGCACAACTTTCAAGCCATACGCTCCTTGCGAATATATTTTTATTATTCAACAGACATAGAAAGAGAGTGCCGGCACAGCGTCCTGCGCCGGCAAATATCAGTGCGCTTTAGAGATAACGCAGTTCCAACGTCGCCAGGCCATCCAGATACAGTTCCTGGGTGACATCCAGGTCGGAAGTCTTATTGATCACCGCTTTAACTTCCAATGTACCGCTGACCCGCTGTACCGATGCCGGATGAGTGGCGAGGAAGCCGCTCCAGGACATGATGTTCTGATACTGGCCCAAGGCCCCGTTACCACGATTCCAGTTCAAACCGTTATTGGTCGAGACGATGGTGTTGACCAGCGGAAAATCGGCCACGGAGTCGGTCACGCTCAGGGCGTAACCGCCGATCCGCTGGCCACCCGCCGTGGTCCCCAGGCCGTAGTTGTACACATCGCTATAGTCCGGGCCGAGGGCCGACTGCAGGATCCCCGGGATCTTGCTGCTGGAGCGGTTGTCGAGCGCCTTCACCCCGACCCGGGTGCCGCCGTCGCAGTTCACCGCAAACGGCACGCCCCTCGGCTGCAGAGCCGTGTAGGCGTTGAGGCCCAAATCCGCGGCACGGATTTTCCCGAAATCGACCACACCGCCATTGTGCAGGCTGAGTGTGCAACTGGCCGGCACGATGGTCCCCTTCACCAACAAGTCCGCCGCGTTGGCATTGCCCCCCAACGCAGCCAACAGAGCACCGATCGCTAATCCGGATACCAACTTCATTTTCCTACTCCCTGTTATTAAGTGTGTGCAGATGCAGGTTATTCAGGACTGCACGACTCGGTCCGGGATCACACCCGAAACAGGGCAAGCACTTAGACCCACCGAATGCAGCCCGATAAATAATTAACACCCAGGCATAATCGCCGGACGCTAGTTTCCACGCTGACCGCTGACAAAAAAACCGGAAGTCGCCACGCTCTTGGTGCGACGGATAGACAGGCACTGCCAACTTTCATAAATATCGCTGTCATCACAATTCATGACGCAGGTCATCAATGTGAAATATTTATGTAGGAAAATTGAAGTAATGATTTTCCAATCACCTCGCCACAAGCCCCAGGCCTGATGCTCCCAGGCGTCCTACGTTGGCGTCCGGGCCTGATCGTGGCACGATGGCGAGGTTATCGACCGAGATCCTTCAACCATGCCGCATTCCCAAGCCAAGAATCTGTCCCTGATCGCCGCCATCGACCTGGGCTCCAACAGCTTCCATATGGTCGTGGCCAAGGCCCAGAACGGAGAAATCCGGATCCTGGAGCGCCTCGGCGAGAAGGTTCAACTGGCGGCCGGCATCGACGAGGACCGTCAGCTCACCGAAGAGTCCATGCAGCGCGGGCTCGATTGCCTGAAGCGTTTTGCCCAACTGATCAACGGCATGCCCCTGGGCGCCGTGCGTATCGTCGGCACCAACGCCCTGCGTGAAGCGCGCAACCGTGGCGAGTTCATCCGCCGCGCCGAGGAAATCCTCGGTCATCCGGTGGAAGTCATTTCCGGCCGTGAAGAAGCCCGCCTGATCTACCTCGGCGTGTCCCACACCCTCGCCGACACCCCGGGCAAGCGCCTGGTGGCCGACATCGGCGGCGGCAGTACCGAATTCATCATCGGCCAGCGCTTCGAGCCGCTGCTGCGCGAAAGCCTGCAAATGGGTTGCGTCAGCTACACCCAGCGCTATTTCCGCGACGGCAAGATCACCCCGGCCCGCTACGCCCAGGCCTACACCGCGGCGCGCCTGGAAATCATGAGCATCGAGCACGCGCTGCACCGCCTGACCTGGGATGAGGCCATCGGCTCCTCCGGCACCATCCGCGCCATCGGCCTGGCCCTCAAGGCCGGCGGCCAGGGCAGCGGCGAGGTGAACGCCGAAGGCCTGGCCTGGCTCAAGCGCAAGCTGTTCAAGCTCGGCGATGCCGAGAAAATCGATTTCGAAGGGATCAAGCCCGACCGCCGCGCGATCTTCCCGGCGGGCCTGGCGATTCTCGAAGCGATCTTCGACGCCCTCGACCTGCAACGCATGGATCACTGCGACGGCGCACTGCGCGAAGGCGTGCTCTACGACCTGCTGGGCCGCCATCACCATGAAGACGTGCGCGAACGCACCCTCAGCTCGCTGATGGAGCGTTACCACGTCGACCTGGAACAGGCGGCACGGGTCGAGCGCAAGGCGCTGCACGCCTTCGATCAAGTGAAGGATGCCTGGGAACTGGCTGACGGGGTCTGGCGCGAACTGCTGGGCTGGGCCGCCAAGGTCCATGAAGTGGGCCTGGACATCGCCCACTACCAGTACCACAAGCACGGTGCCTACCTGATCGAGCACTCGGACCTGGCCGGCTTCTCCCGGGAAGACCAGCAAATGCTCGCCCTGCTGGTGCGCGGGCACCGCCGTAATATTCCCAAGGACAAGTTTGCCGAGTTCGGCGATGAAGGCATCAAGCTGATTCGCCTGTGCGTGCTGCTGCGCTTCGCGATCCTGTTCCATCACATCCGCGGCACCCAGGAAATGCCGCAGGTCACCTTGCGTGCCGACGGCGATAGCCTGGATGTGGTGTTTCCCAAGGACTGGCTGGAGCAGAACCAGCTGACTCAGGCCGACTTCGCGCTGGAAGCGGAGTGGCTGACCCGAGTCAACATTACCCTCAACGTACGCTGAGGACCGGGTTGCTCAGGCGATCCAGCAGGATGGCCTGGGCACTGCGCGGGTTCTGGTTGCCGGTCGGCGTGTTGCGGATATAACGACCGTCCGACTGCAGGCTCCAGCTGTGGGTGTTATCGGTGAGATAACTTTCCAGCTCTTTCTTGACCCGCAGGATCAGCTTCTTGCCCTCCACCGGGAAGCAGGTCTCGACGCGCTTGTCGAGGTTGCGCTCCATCCAGTCGGCACTGGAGAGGAACATCTGCTCTTCGCCGCCGTTGAGGAAGTAGAAGACCCGGGTGTGTTCCAGGAAGCGGCCGATGATCGAGCGCACATGGATATTGTGCGAAACCCCGGCGATGCCCGGACGCAGGCAGCACATGCCGCGCACTACCAGATCGATACGCACGCCGCACTGGCTGGCCTTGTACAACGCGCGGATGATCTTCGGATCGGTCAGCGAGTTGAACTTGGCAATGATGTGCGCCGGCTTGCCGTCGATGGCGAACTGGGTTTCCCGGGCAATCATGTCGAGCATGCCCTTCTTCAGGGTGAACGGCGCGTGCAGCAACTTCTTCATGCGCAGCGTCTTGCCCATGCCGATCAACTGGCTGAACAGTTTGCCGACGTCTTCGCACAGGGCGTCGTCGGAGGTCAGCAGGCTGTAGTCGGTATACAGGCGGGCGTTGCCGGCGTGGTAGTTACCGGTACCCAGGTGCGCGTAGCGGACGATCTCGCCGGCCTCGCGGCGCAGGATCAGCATCATCTTGGCGTGGGTCTTGAAGCCGACCACGCCGTAGATCACCACCGCGCCGGCCGCTTGCAGGCGGCTGGCCAGTTGCAGGTTGGACTCTTCATCGAAGCGCGCCCGCAGCTCGATCACCGCGGTGACTTCCTTGCCGTTGCGCGCCGCGTCCACCAGGGCGTCGACGATTTCCGAGTTGGCGCCGCTGCGATACAGGGTCTGGCGCACGGCCAGGACGTGCGGGTCCTTGGCCGCCTGGCGCAGCAGGTCGACCACCGGGGTGAAGGATTCGAACGGGTGCAGCAGGAGGATGTCCTGCTTGCTGATCACGCTGAAAATATTCTCGCTGTTCTGCAGCAGTTTCGGGATCTGCGGAGTGAACGGCGTGTATTGCAGTTCCGGATGGCTGTCGAGGCCGGTGATGCTGAACAGCCGCGTCAGGTTCACCGGACCGTTGACCTGATACAGCTCGGTCTCGTTCAGGTTGAACTGCTTGAGCAGGTAGTCCGACAGGTGTTTCGGGCAGGTATCGGCCACTTCCAGGCGCACCGCGTCACCGTAGCGGCGGGAGAACAGCTCGCCGCGCAGGGCGCGGGCCAGGTCTTCGACGTCTTCGGAGTCCAGCGCCAGGTCGGCGTTACGGGTCAGGCGGAACTGGTAGCAGCCCTTGACCTTCATGCCCTGGAACAGGTCGTCGGCGTGTGCGTGGATCATCGACGACAGGAATACATAGTTATCGCCAGGCCCACCCACGTCTTCGGGTACCTTGATGATCCTCGGCAGCAGGCGCGGCGCCGGGATGATCGCCAGGCCCGAATCGCGACCGAAGGCGTCGATACCTTCGAGCTCGACGATAAAGTTCAGGCTCTTGTTCACCAGCAACGGGAACGGGTGCGTCGGGTCGAGGCCGATCGGGGTGATGATCGGTGCGATCTCGTCACGGAAATAACGGCGGACCCAGGTCTTCAGCTTGGTGGTCCAGTAGCGCCGGCGGATAAAGCGCACCTGGTGCTTTTCCAGCTCCGGCAAGAGGATGTCGTTGAGGATCGCGTACTGGCGATCGACATGCCCGTGCACCAGCTCGCTGATGCGCGCCAGGGCCTGGTGCGGCTGCAGGCCGTCGGCGCCGGCCTGCTCGCGGGCGAAGGTGATCTGTTTCTTCAGCCCGGCGACGCGAATTTCGAAGAACTCATCCAGGTTGCTGGAGAAGATCAGCAGGAACTTGAGCCGCTCCAACAGCGGGTAGGACTCATCCAGCGCCTGTTCCAGCACGCGGATGTTGAACTGCAGCTGCGACAGCTCACGGTGGATATACAGGCTGCTGTCATCCAGGCCCGGAATCGCCACCGCCGACGGCACCGCCACATGGGGGGCTTCGGCAACCACCGGCGCGGGTTCCAGCTCCGGCGGCGTTTCGGCGATCTGCTCGACCACCGGTTGAGCGTCTTTTACTTCAACTTCGCTGAGTCCTTCGGTATTCATCGAGTGTTCCTGTGAGGGCTATTTCTGCTCTCGTAGCAGTTGGGCGGCGCGGGCGGCAAAGTAGGTCAGGATGCCATCGGCACCCGCCCGTTTAAAAGCGGTCAGGGATTCAAGAATAACGCCTTCGCCCAGCCAGCCATTCTGGATGGCCGCCATGTGCATGGCGTACTCACCGCTCACCTGATAGACAAAAGTCGGCACCTTGAATTCATCCTTGACCCGAAAAAGGATATCCAGATACGGCATGCCCGGCTTGACCATGACCATGTCGGCGCCTTCGGCCAGGTCCGCGGCCACTTCATGCAGGGCTTCGTGGCTGTTGGCCGGGTCCATCTGGTACGACGCCTTGTTCGCCTTGCCCAGGTTCAGGGCAGAGCCGACGGCGTCGCGGAAAGGTCCATAGTAGGCGCTGGCGTACTTGGCCGAATAGGCCATGATCCGCACATTGACGTGATCGGCCAGTTCCAGGGCTTCGCGAATCGCCTGGATGCGTCCGTCCATCATATCGGAAGGAGCCACCACCTGGGCGCCCGCCTCGGCATGGGACAAGGCCTGCTTGACCAGTGCGTCGACGGTAATGTCGTTCTGCACGTAGCCGTGCTCGTCGAGGATGCCGTCCTGCCCGTGGGTGGTGAACGGGTCCAGGGCGACGTCGGTAATCACCCCCAGTTCCGGGAAACGTGCACGCAGGGCGCGGGTGGCGCGCTGGGCAATCCCTTCCGGGTTCCAGGCCTCGCTGGCGTCCAGCGACTTGAGTTCAGGCGGTGTCACCGGGAACAGCGCCAGTGCCGGAATCCCCAGTTCGACCCATTTCTCGGCTTCTTCGAGCAGCAGGTCGATGGTCAAACGCTCCACCCCTGGCATCGACGCCACGGCTTCGCGGCGATTCTCACCGTCCAGCACAAACACCGGCAGGATCAGATCATCGACTGTCAGAACATTCTCACGCACCAGGCGGCGAGAAAAATCATCACGGCGATTGCGACGCAGACGGGTGGCGGGAAACAAGCGATTGGCGGGGGTAAAGCTCACGGCAGACTCCTGAGCCCGCACAAGCGGGCGAGCATGGCAGTTATAAGCGGCCATTATGACGAAGGAATTACAGTTGTGCTTACTCCTGCGACCTGTCGCCACAGTCGCCGCCTGTGTAGGAAATGTTAACGTCGAGACACATTTCGACACTTTCCTCTCTGTCCTCGAAGGGTTAGGCTGCGCGTTCATTTCGCCAGCATCCAGACAATGCTCCAACAATTTCTGCAGGATTTCGGCTACTTCGCCCTGTTTCTCGGCACGTTTTTCGAAGGCGAGACCATTCTGGTACTGGCCGGCTTCCTCGCGTTCCGCGGATACATGGACATCAACCTGGTGGTTATCGTGGCGTTCTTCGGCAGCTATGCCGGCGACCAGCTGTGGTATTTCCTGGGGCGCAAGCATGGCCGCAAACTCCTGGCCCGCAAGCCGCGCTGGCAATTGATGGGCGACCGGGCGCTGGAGCATATCCGCCGTCATCCGGATATCTGGGTGCTGACCTTCCGCTTTGTCTACGGCCTGCGCACGGTGATGCCGGTGGCAATCGGCCTGTCGGGTTACCCGCCGGGTCGCTACCTGTTGCTCAACGGGATCGGTGCGGCGATCTGGGCCGCGGCCCTGGCGGCGGCGGCCTATCACTTCGGGGCGATTCTCGAAGGGATGCTCGGCAGCGTGAAGAAATACGAGCTGTGGGTCCTCGGCGGCCTGCTGGTGGCCGGCCTGCTCCTGTGGAGCTGGCGGCGCATCAGGAGCGCGCGCCTGGCCCGGGCCGAGGCCCGCCTGGCCGAAACTACGAACCGGCCAGACGAATGACCCGCGGCTTGCTGCAGTAGTACAGACCGATCAGGCTCAACAGGCTGTAGCTGAGCACGCCGACCCAGGCCAACGGGCTGGCCGGCCACAGTCCGACCAACGGCGCCCACCAGACCAGCGGCAGGTTGAACGCCAGGCGGACCAGCTCCAGCCGCAGCGCCCAGGGGCGATTCTCCAGCGCCGCGCCAAGCACGAACAGGCCCAGCGCCAGAGTGCCGGCGCCCAGCAGCAGCGCCGCCAGCGGCAAATGCTCGCCGAAATTCATCAGATAACTGCCCAGGCCGACATAGACCGCGAATTGCAGGGCCAGGTAGATCTGCTGACGGATCTCCAGGGGCACCTCGAATTTGCGGAACTGGCTCAGATCCGGTTTGTTCAGCGGGTATTTCGCCGCGACATCGGCCGGACGCCAGCCGGTGCGCATAAACCAGATCCGCAGCTTGTCCCAGTAGCTTTCCGTACGCCGGGCATCGGCCCATAACTGCGCATAGAACTGCAGGTTGGCCCACAACGGGTTCCAGCTGGCCAGCGGCGTGGTCACGCCGAAGATCACCGGCTCGCGCTCGTCTTCTTCCTGGAAGGTGCCGAACAGCCGGTCCCAGAGGATGAAGACCCCGCCGTAGTTGCGATCCATGTACAGCGCATTCTGCGCATGGTGCGCCCGATGGTTGGATGGTGTGACAAAGAACCACTCGTACCAGCCCAGCTTGGGCACGTGCCGGGTATGTACCCAGAACTGATACAGCAGGTTCAGCGAGGCCACGCTGATAAACACCACCAGCGGCACGCCGAGCACGGCCAATGGCAGATAGAAGATCCAGCTCAGGAGAAAGCCGGTGCTGGTCTGGCGCAGGGCGGTGCTGAGGTTGTAGTCCTCGCTCTGGTGATGCACCGAGTGGGCGGCCCAGAGAATGTTGCGCTCGTGCCCCATGCGGTGCAGCCAGTAGTAGCAGAAGTCGTAGGCGACAAAGGCGAACACCCAGACCCAGGGCTTTTGCGCGGACAGTTCGAACAGCGCCAGGTGCTCCAGTGCAAAGGCGTAGGCGAATATCCCGACGCCCTTGGTCAGCAGCCCGGAGGTGGTCGACAGCACGCCGGTGCTCATGCTGTTGATGGCATCCGCCATTCGGTAGTTGCTCACGCCACGCCAGCGATCGGCGAGCAGCTCGATGACGATCAATGCAATGAAAAACGGTACCGCGTAAGGCACGAAGTCCATGGGGCCAACCTTCCAGAGTCGATCTGCAAAGATTAGGGGCTATGGCGGAAAAATCCGCTGACAATGAATGCCAAAGCTGTAGACATTTAACGCCAGAAACCAGGGAACGTCGAACGCGTTCCCTGTGGGAGCCGGCTTGCCGGCTCCCACATTATCAGGCGGCTTGGACCCGACGCTTTTCCGCCAACCGACTGCGGCTGTACAGCACGACAATCGCCAGCAACGCCAATGCCTGGGCACCCAGCGAGTAGGCGTCGGCATGAATTCCCAGCCAGTCGAACTCGAAGAACGCCACCGGCCGCGTGCCGAAGATCCCGGCTTCCTGCAGGGCCTTGACCCCGTGTCCGGCAAACACCACCGACAAGGCGCACAACAACCCGGCATTGATCCCGAAGAACAACGCCAGCGGCAGCTTCGCCGAACCGCGCAGGATCACCCAGGCCAGACCGATCAACAGCACCAGCGCGGTGGCGGCACCGGCCAACACGGCGTTGTGTCCCGCGGGGCCGGCCTGCAACCAGAGGGTTTCATAGAACAGGATCACTTCGAACAGTTCGCGGTACACCGAGAAGAACGCCAGCAGCGCGAAACCGAAGCGCCCGCCACCACTGACCAGGCTGCTCTTGATGTAGTCCTGCCAGGCCGCCGCGTGCCGCCGGTCATGCATCCAGACCCCGAGCCAGAGCACCATGACGCTGGCGAACAACGCCGTGAAGCCCTCGAGCAGTTCGCGCTGGGCACCGCTGACATCAATCAGGTAAGCCGCCGCCGCCCAGGTCAACAACCCCGCGACCAGCGCCAGGCCCCAGCCGACATGCACGCTGCGCACCGCCGACTGCTGGCCGGTATTGCGCAGGAAAGCCAGTACCGCCGCCAGTACCAGGATCGCTTCCAGTCCTTCGCGCAGCAGGATCAGCAGCCCGGAGATAAAGCTCAGCGATTGACTCAGGCCATCATTGCCCAAGAGGTCGGCCGACTCCTTGAGTTTGCCCTTGGCCACATGCAGACGCTGCTCGACCTGCTCCAGCGGCAAGCCGTCCTGCAACGATTGCCGATAGGCCATCAACGACTTCTCGGTGTCCTTGCGCACCGTCGCGTTGACGTTGTCCAGGGAGCTTTCCACCAGCTCGAAACCTTCCAGGTAGGCGGCAACGGACAGGTCGTAGGCTTGTTCATGCTCACCGGCACGGTAGGCCGCGAGGCTCTTGTCCAGGGTCGTCGCGGTGTAGTCGAGCAATTGCCCGGGACCGCGCTTGACCTGTGGCGGCTGAGCGCGCTGGGCACGGAAGGTGACGGCGGCCGCCGGGCCTTCGGCGGCCTGCACTTCAGCCGGCGTCGAACGGGCCAGCTCGGCCAGGTTGTAGGTTTTTCCGTCGCTGACCGCAGCAGGAGCGGCACTGAAACCAGCGATATAGGTTGCCAGGTCCCAACGTTGACGCTCATCCAACTGGTCGGCGAACGCCGGCATATCGGTGCCTTCGACCCCAAGGCCGAGGGTGGTGTAGATCGCGTAGAGACTCAACCGATCCAGCCGCGCGGCATCCCGCAGGTTGGCGGGTGGCGGTGTCAGGCCGACACCGGCCGGACCGTCGCCGGCCCCCGCCTCGCCGTGACACACCGAACAGTGCTGGGCATAGAGCGGCGCGCCGCGAGTCGGGTCCGGCGTGATGATCGGCGCCTGGCTGACCTCATAGGCCACGGCCAGCTTCGCCCCCAGTTGCCGGGCCTGGCGAGCAACGCTTTCACCCTCCTCCCGAGCCATCACGGCCGCCTGCAAACCCTCGATGCCCTGCACCAGCTCAGCCTGCTCCGGCTTGGCCGGCAATGCGGCGACCAGCCCTTGCAGGACCTTGATAAATTCCAGCTGCTCGCGGTATTCGCCATCGTCGACCACCTGGCCCGCGTGCACCGTGGGCGGGTAATCGGCGCCGATATAGTCCAGCAGATGCAGGGCCTGGGGAGCGCCCTCCACCGTTTCGGCCAACAGGTTGAAACTGCAGAGAGCGAACAGCGGCAGCATCAGCCACGCCAGGAAACGAGAGGGGAAAGTCATGAAAAAGCCTAAATCTAAATGCGAAGTCACACATTGTTCCTTCTCAATGCGTGTGGCTCAACCCTGATCGGCCCTATTGCTCAATGTTTTGCGCTGGGTCATGCATCGTGATGGCCATAAGAGTGCCATCTCGACCACGGCTTTGTGCATAATCCCCGCGCTCAAATCCCACTGCCCGTCAGCCAAGGAAAGGAACGACACACCATGCCCTCGCGCCTCTTACTCACACTGCTCTCCTGTGCATTGCTCCTGGGCGGCTGCGGGCTGCTGCACAACTACGACCAGGAACTCCAGGCCACCAACGAGCAGTTGATTTCGGGCAACGTCGATGGCGCGCTGCAGTTGCTCGAGCGACACAACCCCTGGGACGACAAGGACCTGCTCTATTACCTGGAAAAAGGCGAACTGCTGCGGGCCAAGGGCGATCTGTCCCGCAGCCAGGACGCCTGGCGCATCGCGGACCAGCGGGTGTCCCAGTACGAAGAGGGGACGCAGGTCGTCGCCACCCTGAAGAACCTGGGACTCGACCAGATCCTCGGCATCGGACTCATCGGCGACAAGTTTCATCGCTACGAGGGCTATGACTACGAGAAGGTCATGCTGACCACGCAAATGGCCCTCAACCAGCTGGCCCGGAACGACTTCGATGACGCCCGCGTCGATATCAAGAAAAGCCACGAACGCGAAGCCCTGATCGCCACAGCGCGCGACAAGCAATACCTGGCGGTCGAAGACCAGGCCAAGGCCAAAGGCATCAAGCTGCGTTACAAGGACTTGCAGGGTTATCCGGTGACCACCCTCGACTCGCCGCAGGTCATTGCCCTGAAAAACGGCTACCAGAGTGCCTTCAGCCATTACCTCGCCGGCTTCGTCTATGAAGCCCTGGGCGAACGCGACCTCGCCGCGCCGGGTTACCGCCAGGCCATCGAGCTGCGGCCCAATACACCGCTGCTGGAAAAAGCCCTGTCCAACCTGGGCAAGCCCGCCGAGGCCTCCCCTGACAGCGACGTGCTGATCATCGTCCAGACCGGCCTGGCCCCGGCGCTCGTTTCGCTGCGCGTGCCGATCCAGGTGCAAACCGAGGACGGCCAGGTGATCACCGTGAACCAGCCTTTTCCGGTGCTGGTAGCCGACAAGTCGACAGCGCCCCTCAAGCAGATCGGCGTGGATGGCAAATCACAGTCGCTGACCTTGCTCAACAGCACGACCCACATGTCATTGCGCACCCTGCACGACGACATGCCCGCGATCATCAACTTCGCCCTTGCGAGCGTGCGTTTCAATGCCGAACTGCAAGCCAAGGAGAACAAACGCACGCCGGCCAAGGCGTCGTCGGTCTACCAGGGCTTCACCGGCGACTCCGACACCCGGACCTGGCGCACCCTGCCGGACAACACCCTGGTGGTGCGCCTGCGCCTCAAGCCTGGCGCGCATAAATTGCTGCTGTCGGGCGTCCAGGGCGCGGTGCCGGTGAGCGTCAATATCGAGCATCCCTTCCAGGTGGTCAGCCTGCGGGTCATCGGCCACCAGGTCTTTCTCCTGCCCGGAGGAGTCTAAAAAGCCATTACATAGCCAATGGCCACAGTTATACTGGCGCGCCTTCGTTATCGCGATATGGCATTAAAGCTCCTCGTTTCATGAGGAATTGGCAGGGTAGCCGCTTTCCCTCTCAATGGGTCCATCTCAGCCCGACCAGCATGCTCGGCTGATTTTTTCATCAGGGAAGATTCCATGGCATCCCGTGCCCTCCTCTCGTTCGCCCTCGGCGCCGCGACCTTGCTGTCCGGCTGTTCGATGATGCGCAGCTACGACACCGAACTGGCGCAAACCAACCAGCAACTGGCCTCGGGCAATGTCGACGGCGCTCTGACCCTGCTGGAAAAAAACAACAGCGACGCCGACAAGGACCTGCTGTATTTCTTCGAAAAAGGCGAGTTGCTGCAAGCCAAGGGCGACCTGGCCGGTAGCCAGAAAGCCTGGGGCAGCGCCGACCAGATGGTTGGCCAGTGGGAAGACGCGGTCAAACTGGACAGCGCCCGGTACCTCGCCCAGTTCGGCAGCTTCCTGATCAACGACAAGGTCCGCCGCTACGAAGGCTACGACTACGAAAAGGTCATGCTGACCACGCAGATGGCCCTGAACCAGCTGGCCCTGAACGACTTCGACGGCGCCCGTATCGCGATCAAGAAAACCCATGAGCGCGAAGCGGTAATCGCCGACCTGCGCGACAAGCAATACCTCAAGAGTGAAACCGAAGCCGACCAGCAGGGCATCAAGACCCAGTACAAGGACCTCCAGGGCTATCCGGTGGCCAGCCTCGACGCGCCGGAAGTGGTCGGCCTGAAGAACAGCTACCAGAGCGCGTTCAGCCATTATCTGGCAGGGTTCGTCTACGAAGCCATCGGCGAAAAAGATCTCGCCGCACCGGGTTATCGCCAGGCCATCGAACTGCGTCCGAACACGCCGCTGCTGGAGCAGGCGCTGGTCAATCTCGACAAGCCCGCGGGCAAGGATGACGACAGCGATATCCTGATCGTGGTGCAGAGCGGCCTGGCGCCGTCCCGTGCCTCCATCAGCATCCCGCTGCCGTTGCCGATCGACAAGCATCTGGTGATCACCCCGCTGTCGTTCCCGATCATCCAGGCCGACACCTCGACCGCCACCTTCGCCCAGATCGGCGTCGACGGCCAGCCGCAGAACCTGACCCTGCTCAACAGCACCACCGCCATGTCCCGCCGCGCCCTGCGTGACGACATGCCGGGGATCATCCTGCGCACCAGCGTGCGGGCCATCAGCCGCGGCGCGACGCAGGCCAAGCTGAACAAGACCAACCCGCTGGCCGGCCTGGCCGTGGGCATCACTTCCGCGGTCCTCGAAGGCGCCGACACCCGTACCTGGCGGACCCTGCCGGACACCACCCAGGTGGTGCGCCTGCGCCTGAAAAAGGGTGAGCACCAGGTCACCCTGCCCAATGCACTGGGCGGTTCCCGCGTGGCCTTCACGGTCGACCGCCGCTATCAGGTGATCAGCCTGCGCGCCGTCGGCAACCAGGTGTTCACCAGCGGCATCGCCACACAACGGCTGGCGGATACCGGGCCGACGGCCGTGGCCAGCCTCAAACAACCTTGAAGAAAGGAGTCTCGTGCATGCGTTCCAAACTGACTGTCGCCGTCGCCCTGGCCCTGCTGGCCGGGTGCGTCACCCCGCCGCCGCCACCACCGGCCCCCGGTAGCGCGGCGAGCAAGATCGTCGCCATGGGCGAAATGGAGAACATCGAGGTCGGTGCCATCCGTGTCGCCCGGGAAAACGGTTTCCTGACCGTCAAGGTGCAACTGAGCAACACCCGCACCAAGAACAAGATGATGTATTACCGTTTCGCCTGGCTGGGCAACGACGGCTTCCCGGTGAGTGACGACGAAGTCTGGAAGACCCTGAACCTGTATGGCGCCCAGAGCACCTTCCTGCAGGCCATTGCCCCGACACCCAAGGCCACTGATTTCCGTCTTGAAGTCAAAACCCCCTGAGTCGACGCCGCCCTCTCGCGTCCTTTTGAAGAGAATCATTCCATGTTTGCACGCCTGTCCCTCCTCGCCGTCGTCGCCCTGCTGGCCAGCGGCTGCGCCAACAACACCTCGCCCGTGCTGGGCGGCGGAAACATCAGCTACGGCGACACCAAGGCCGTGGAACTGGTGACCAACGAGTTCGGTTCCACCGACCTGCAGATGATCGCCGAGTCCATGACCCGTTCCCTGGCCCAGTCCGGTGTCCTGCAAGGGCGTCCGGTGGTGCAGGTCTACGACGTGAAGAACAAGACCAGCGAGTACATCGATACCCGCGAGATCACCACCTCGATCAAGACCCAGCTGATGAAGAGCGGCACCGCCCGTTTCGCCAGCGACAACACCGAGATGCAGAGCCAGGTCGACCAGCTGAAGTTGCAGAACCAGAGCGGCCTGTACAAGAAGAGCACCGTCAGCAAGACCGGCAACATGATCGCCGCCAAGTACCGCCTGGAAGGTTCGATCAGCTCGATCGTCAAGCGCAGCAGCGACTACAAGGACGTGTTCTACAAGTTCAGCCTGCAACTGATCGACGTCGAAAGCGGCCTGGCCGAATGGATGGACGAAAAAGAGATCCGCAAAACCACGGAGCGTTAAACAATGCGTGCATGGATTGGCATGATCGGCCTGGTCTGCGCCTTCGGCGTCCAGGCCGCGCCCAAGGTGGCGGTGGCGGACCTGGCGTACCAGGCGCAAGTGGAGCAATACATCCACAATATTTCAGCGCGGGACAATCACCAGGAAAGTTATTACGGCGCCAGCGGCTCGTCGAGCTATGACGAGTACGAAAGCCGCAACAGCTATATCGAGCAGGGCGAGCTGCGCCGCTTCACCGGTGACATCAAGGGCGAGATCCTGCGCAGCGGGATGTTCCAGTTGATCCAGGGCACGCCGTATACCGCCAGTTCCAAGGGCGATGTCTACGACGTCATCAAGCGGATCAAGGGCGGCAGCTTCAAGGGCGCCGACTACGTGCTGTTCGGTACGGTGTCGGATATCGACTTCAGCCAGGACATCAACGAGCTGGCCAACACCAACAGCTACTCGGCGGTGCTGGGGCTGACCCTGGTGGGGGATTTCAGCCTGATCAATACCCGCACCTACGAGATCACCTCGGCGTTCACCGCCATGGGCGAAGGCCAGGACACCAAGCTGGTCGACAGCCGGGATATCCACGTGTCGCTGAACCGTCCACGGGTGATCCGCGATGTATCCAAGGCGCTGGGCGAGGATGTGGCGCGGCAGTTGAGCCTGCAATTGGGTGGGCCGGATATGGGCCCGGGCTCTGCACCGCCGCTGCGCAACAATCTGCCGCCGGATGAGGCGCCTCGGATTCTGCACTGATCCGCGACCGCGTTATCGTTCATCGCCGGCCTACAGGATTTGCATCGTTCTCAAGAATCGACGCTAACCTGTAGGAGCCGGCTTGCTGGCGATAGCGTCCGCCCAGACGACGCTGAACCTCAGGTGGTCGCCTTGTGCAAGGTCGCCAGGAACCCCGCCGCCCCCACGAACAACCCGGCAAAGGTGCGGTTCATCCGACGCTGCTGCTTGGGCGTGCGCAACAGGCGCAGGACCTTGGCCGCCAGGCCCGTGTAACCGGCCATGACAATCATGTCGACGCCGATCATGGTCACGCCGAGGATCAGGTACTGATGCACCAGGGGAGCATGGGGATCGATGAACTGCGGCAGCACCGCCAGCATGAACACCAGGGCCTTGGGGTTGCTGACGTTCACCAGGAAACCACGGAACATCAAGGTCAACGGCTTGCCCACCGGGCGAATCGTCGACTCCTCGGCCATGTTGCTGGGCAACGCGCGCCACTGCTTGACCGCCAGGTACACCAGGTAGACCACGCCGAACCACTTGATGGCATAGAAGGCCGAGGAAGACGCCGCGAGGATTGCCCCGACGCCCGCGGCAATCACCGCGATCTGCGCCGCCAGGCCCAGTTGCAGGCCGAGGGCGTTCCAGTAACCGCGCAGGAAACCATATTGCAGGCCGCTGGACATCGAGGCGATGGCACCGGCGCCCGGGGATAGGCTGATGACCCAGCACGCGGCAAAAAAGGCCAGCCATGTCTCAAGCAGCATCATGCACCTCGGATCTCAAGAGTTGTTACAAACCTCTAAGCTAATCCGTGGGCGTGAAATTGACTATTGTTTTTTGTCGCTCAGGACAGGGCTTCGAGCTCCGCCTGCATACTTTCCAGCAGCTCCAGGGCTTCCATCCAGGCTTCTTCCAACTGGGACTCGCGCACTTTCAACTTGGCCTGTTCGGCCAGCAGATCACGCAGCTCATCCTTGCGCGCCGCCTCGTAGACCGCGCTGTCGCCCAGGCTCGCCTCGATCTTCGCCAGCTTCTCGTGCAGCTTGCCCAACTCGGCTTCAAGCTTGTCGGCTTCACGCTTGTGCGGGGCCAATTGCTGACGCAACGCGGCAGCCTGCTGGCGCTGGGCCTTCTTGTCGGTCTTGTCGAGGTTGACCGGCGTATTGCTCACCGGCGCGTTGCGCTGGCGATACTCGACCAGCCAGCGGGCGTAGTCTTCCAGATCGCCGTCGAACTCTTCGACCTTGCCGTCAGCCACCAGGTAGAAATTGTCGGTGGTGCTCTTGAGCAGGTGACGGTCGTGGGAAACCACCAGCACCGCACCGCTGAACTCCTGCAAGGCCATGGTCAGCGCCAGGCGCATTTCCAGGTCGAGGTGGTTGGTCGGTTCGTCGAGCAGCAACAGGTTCGGCCGCTCCCAGGCGATCAGCGCCAACGCGAGGCGGGCCTTTTCGCCACCGGAGAAGTTCAGCACCGGCTCGTCGATACGCGCGCCACGGAAGTCGAAACCACCGAGGAAATCGCGCAGGGTCTGTTCACGCTCGGTCGGCGCCAGGCGTTGCAGGTGCAGCAGCGGGCTGGCCTTGGAATCCAGCGAGTCGAGCTGGTGCTGGGCAAAGTAGCCGACCACGGTGTTTTCACCGCGGGTCATGCGCCCCGACAACGGCGACAGCTCGCCGGCGAGGTTCTTGATCAGCGTCGACTTGCCCGCGCCGTTGGGGCCGAGCAGGCCGATCCGGGCACCCGGGGTCAGTTGCAGCTTGACCTTCTCCAGGACCGTCTTGTCGCCATAACCCAGGCGCGCGTCGGACAGGTCGAGCAGCGGGCTGGAAATCTTATGCGACTCGCGGAAGACAAAGTCGAACGGCGAATCGACGTGGGCCGCGGACAGCTCTTCCATCCGCTCCAGGGCCTTGATCCGGCTCTGGGCCTGGCGGGCCTTGGTGGCCTGGGCCTTGAAGCGGGCGATGTAGCTTTCCATGTGCGCACGCTGCGCCTGCTGCTTCTCGTAGGCCTGTTGCTGCTGGGCCAGACGCTCGGCACGGGCGCGCTCGAAGGCGGTGTAGCCACCCCGGTAGAGGGTGATCTTGCGCTGGTCGACATGGGCCACGTGATCGACCACTTCGTCGAGGAAGTCACGGTCGTGGGAGATCAGCAGCAAGGTACCGGGGTAACTCTTGAGCCAGTCTTCCAGCCAGATGATCGCGTCGAGGTCCAGGTGGTTGGTCGGTTCGTCGAGCAGCAGCAGGTCCGACGGGCACATCAGCGCCTGCGCCAGGTTCAGGCGCATCCGCCAGCCACCGGAGAACGCCGAGACCTGATGGTCCATCTGGTCGTTGGTGAAGCCCAGCCCTGCCAGCAGCTTGCGCGCGCGGGCATCGGCGGTGTAGCCGTCGGCGCTGTCGAGCTCGGCGTGCAGACGGGCCTGGGCGGCGCCGTCATGGGCCGCTTCGGCCGCGGCCAGGTCGTGTTGCACCTGGCGCAGGCGCACGTCACCATCGAGCACGTAGTCGACCGCCAGGCGCTCGAGGGTATCGACCTCCTGGCGCATGTGGGCAATACGCCAATCGGCCGGCAGGAAGCAATCACCCGAGTCCGGGTGCAGCTCGCCCCTCAGCAGGGCGAACAGGCTGGATTTGCCGGCGCCGTTGGCACCGATCAGGCCGGCTTTATGGCCGGCGTGCAGGGTCAGCTCGGCGTCTTCTAGCAGACGTTGCGGGCCACGCTGTAAAGTCAGGTTCTGAAGTCGAATCATAATGGCGGCGGAGTCTACCAGCTTCCCTCGCAACTGGCGCGGATCTCACCATGCATGCTGACCTGTGGACGTTTTCACTGAACACTTACGCCCAACCCGGCGTGGAACAAACCTGCCTGGCGCTCCAGGCGCAGGGGGCGAATGTCTGCCTGCTGCTCTGCGCGGCCTGGCTGGGCCGGCGCGGGGTGCGCTGCGAGACCGAACGCGCGGGGCAATTGCAGGCACTCGCCGGGCCCTGGCACGACCAGGTGGTCAAGCCGCTGCGACAGTTGCGCACGCAATGGCGCACGGCAGCCTCGGAGGACGTCGAGTTGAAAGTGCTGAGGGATCAGGTCAAGGCGTTGGAGCTGGCTGCCGAGCAGCAGCTATTGCAGCGACTGGAAGCGTTGGCGCGGGATTGGCCCGAGGTGGGCGCAGAAGATCTGGACGCATGGCTGGAGACGGTTACCGCCCGGGCCACAGGCCTGAATAGCGACGCGCTGCAGCAGCTGCGCGTCGCGGTGAACCAGGCTTAGGAAGCGCTGGTCGGGGTTACGGCAGGCGTCACTGGAGCTGGAGCAGTCGGCGCGGCTGGAGCGGCTGGCGCGACCGGTGCAGGCGCTGCCGGTTTGGCGGCGACCACAGCAGGCTTTGCAGCTGGCTTGGCGGTAGCGGGTTTGGCAGCAGCAGGTTTTGCAGTTGGCTTGGCGGCAGCCGGTTTAGCAGCAGCAGGTTTTGCAGCTGGCTTGGCAGCGGCCGGTTTAGCGGCAGCAGGTTTTGCAGCTGGCTTGGCGGCAACCGGTTTGGCAGCTACAGCTTTTGCAGCGGGCTTGGCAGCGACTGGTTTAGCAGCGGCAGGTTTTGCAGCTGGCTTGGCCGCAGCAGGTTTAGCAGCGGCAGCTTTTGCAGCGGGCTTGGCGGCAGCTGGTTTGGCGGCAGCTGGTTTGGCGGCAGCTGGTTTAGCAGCAACAGCTTTTGCAGCAGGCTTGGCAGCGGCGGGTTTGGCAGCAGCCACTTTTGCAGCTGGCTTGGCGGCAGCTGGTTTGGCAGCAACAGCTTTTGCAGCAGGCTTGGCAGCGGCAGGTTTGGCAGCAGCCACTTTTGCAGCAGGCTTGGCCGCAACTGGTTTGGCAGCGGCAGCTTTTGCAGCAGGCTTGGCGGCAGCTGGTTTAGCGGTACGGCTCGACAGCGCCTTGGTGACCGCCTCTTTCACACGACCAACACCCTGGGCCAGTTTCAGGCTTTCCTGGGCATCGCGCTTGAGTTGCAGGATGTAGCCACGGGTGTCCGACTGGCTGGCTTTCAGCTTGTCCAGCAACTCTTCGAGCTCACCGACCGCGCTCTTGGCCTTGGCTTGTGCCTTGGCTTTTCCGGCAGTGGCCGAGTCCTGCAATTTGGTGCGCGCCTTGTGCAGTTTTTCCTGGGCTTTACCGCGTTGCTTTTCCAGTTTGGCGAGCAGTTTTTCAGCATCAGCCAGGGCCTGGGTGCAAGCAGTTTCCAGATGTTCGAGCAGGCTGCCCGACAACTGTTGGAGCAAATGCAACGGAGTATTTACGGGCTTCTTGGTGGCCGACATGGTGTACCTCCTGACTGATGTGAATGCGGCTCATACTAGTCCTCTGGGACTACCGCCGCTAGGGCATGTTGACAGTATCGAAGGGCCCGCGTTGCATGCGTTGAAAAATGCTTCTTCAACAACTCATCCGGAGCACTGGCATAATCCTCTGCACCTGAGGTCGGAGAGTACTTATGCCGCGTTATTTTCTGCTGTCACTGTGTGTGTTCTGGTCGCTTGCGCAAGCCGCGCCGGAGGTCGCGAACGACGACGCTCACGACCTTGCCTACAGCCTCGGCGCCAGCCTCGGCGAACGTCTTCGCCAGGATGCTCCGGACCTGCAGATCAAGGCCTTGCTCGACGGTTTGAAGCAGGCCTATCAGGGCAAGCCGCTCGCCTTGAAGGACGAACGAATCCAACAGATTCTCGCCGCCCATGACGCTCAGGTCGCTCAGGAAGCGGCCAAACCCCAGAGCGAAATCGCGCTGGAAGCCGAGCGAAAATTCCTCGCTGAAGAAAAGGCCAAGCCCGGCGTCCACGAATTGGCCGACGGTATCCTGATGACGGAACTGACCCCCGGCACTGGCGAAAAAGTCGCGGCCAACGGCAAGGTCCAGGTGCGCTATGTCGGACGCCTGCCCAACGGCACGGTGTTCGATCAGAACCGACAGCCGCAATGGTTTCACCTGGACAGTGTGATCAATGGCTGGCGCAGCGCCTTGCCACAGATGCCCGTCGGTGCGAAATGGCGCCTGGTGCTGCCCTCGGCGCAGGCGTATGGCGCAGACGGTGCCGGCGATCTGATCGCGCCGTACACACCGCTGGTATTCGAAATCGAGCTGCTCGGCGTGGCCAGCTGACAATCGCCGCCATAACGTAAAACGGTGCGCCTGAGCGCACCGTTTTCATGTGTAGCCAGCGGTATCAGGCCTGGGCTTCAACCTTTTCCTTGTGGGCCGTATGCAGCACTTCGATCAGGCAATCTTCCAGCTCGAAGCGCTCGTGAAGCAGACCGCCCAGCTCCTGGAATTTATGCGCGACGCACTGGCCTTCGTCACACAGATCGTTGAAGGCCAGCAGCTTCTCGGTAATCACATCGATACGCGGGTAAATGGTCTCGGCCAGTTCCAGCCCACGCTTGTCGCCAAAGGCCTTGGCCTCACCGGTCAACTGCTCGTAGATCTCGAAGTGGCCGGCGGACACATAGTCAACCAGCAGACCGCAGAATTCCTGCAAGGGCTTGGGATTCTGCGCCAGTGTATCCGGCTCGGCGCCGAGGGCATCGTAGGCTCGCACGAGCTCGTGACGCTCCTTCAGCCAGCGATCGATCAGCAGATGCACTCCACCCCAGCGTTCCTGAGCATTCCGACAACTTTCGAGCATGGTGATCTCTTCCCTTCTGGGTCATGCCGACCGATACCCCGAGCACATCGAGGCTCCTGACTTGGCCAAACAGAACAAGCTGATTGCGATAACGCGATGCGGGCCAGATTATGCCCGCTCGACACCTGCTTCAAGGTACGCAGGAGAGAAAGTTCATACAAGTGTTTAATCCGGAGCACGACTACCGGTTACTTTTGCGCCCCACCCGACACCGAATCCGGCCCCACCAACTGATAGATCATCAGCAGGCTCATGCCGACAAAAGCCAGCAGGCTCCACTCGGGAATGCTCAGGTCGAAGAGGGTCCACTGGATCTCCGCACATTCGGCCGTGGCCCGGAACATCAGCTTGAACGCCTCAAGGGTCGGCACCTGCTGGATCAGGCAATGCAGGTCTGGCTGGCAGATCATCAGTTGCTCGGCCGGCACTCGCTGCAGCAATACCTGTCGCGCCGCCGTGGCGGCACCGGCAAGGGCCAGCAACAGGTCGAGGCCGCCATAGACCCAGCGACCGATACGGCCCGGGCCGTGCAGCATCGCCACCAGGCTGACCAGGCAGAACCCGGCGAGAAAAAAGCGCTGGACGATGCACAGTGAGCAAGGCTCCAGCCCCGTCACACGCTCCAGGTACAGCGACGCGCCCATGACCAGGGCACCTGTCAACAAGGCCAGGGAGAACAGAGAACGTGAGCGGGCCAAGAACATGGCTTATCCGTAACAGGAGAGACAGGCAGTTACGGTAGAGGAAAGCCCTTGGCCCTTTCAAGACGAGCCAGAGCAGACAATTCCTTAAGCCTGTAAGGAATTACCGACGGACATCCTATGAAACCATTAATCCAACAGTAGGAATCAGGCCTCATCGCGGACAGGGAAGCATCCTGACACGCAAAGACGGGATGCCTGAAGCCGCACCCCGTCCTCCAGCAGCCTTTACACCGGCAGTGGCGAGGCCAGCAAACGCTTGTCCAACAGGCCCAGGCCCTCCTGGAACAACTGGTTGCTGCGCTCGGTATCACCGAGTTGGGCGAGCAGTCGTGCCAGCTCCGCGCAGGCTTCAGGATGGCGCTGCACCCGCAGGCTGCTTTCCAGGTAGTCACGGGCCTTGCCCCACAGACTGTTTTGCAGGCACAGGCGCCCCAGTGTCAGCAGCAGGCCGGCATCCTCGGGATGATCTTTCAACCAGCCTTCCGCGGTCTGCAACTGCCGGGCCGGATCGCGTCCGCGCAACAAGCCGTACAAACGCGCCAGATGGCTGTCGTAGTGGCGCTTGAGCGCCTCGCGCAACGCCTCCTCGGCCTGGGCGTCGGCGCCGAGCTGACGCAATTGCTCGGCATAGGCCAGGACCAATGGTGGCTCCTGGCGCTGCGCCGAGCTCAATTGCTGCCAGGCCCGGTCCAGCGCTTGCAGGCCCGCTTCGCCGTCCTCGCGCCGGGCCGCCAGGCTCAGGTTCTCGCCCCAGGCGCGGCGTTCCAGCTCGGCCAACTCAGCCTTGGCCAGCACTTTGTCCTTGCGCAACTCCGGCAACAGGCGGATCAGCGCCGACCAGTCGCCGCGCTGCTGATACAGGCGCTGCAACTGACGCAGGACCTGGATGCTGTGGGGATGACGCTCGTGCATGGCTTGCAGGGTATTCAGTGCACCCTCGCTGTCGCCACGGTCAACTTGCAACTGCGCGTGACTGAGGGCAATTGCCAGCTCGGCCTGGGGCTGACGATCGAGGGCGCGCTCCAGCAGGCTGTCGCACTCCTCGTGCTTGCCTTGTTCGTTGGCCGCCCGGGCCGCGCCGAGGTAGTACAGCAGCGGCTGGCGCTCGGCCTCGGCGGCCCGCTGCAAGTGACGCTGGGCACTGGCCCAGCGGCCCTCGGCGAGGTCCATCTGGCCTTGTTCGATGGCCACCTGGGTGCGCCGGCTACGATTGCGCCGGGACCAGGGATTGGCCACGGAACCCGAGGTGGTTACCAACCCCACCAGGAATTTCACCAGCCACAACACCAGCCATGCCAGCAGCAGCACGGCCAGGAAGGCCCACAGGCTCGATTCGTAACGGAAGCTGTCATAGGCGATCAGGACGTAACCCGCGTGCCGCGAGATCGCATAGCCGAGGCCCGCCGCGATGGCGACGACCAGTACCAGGATCAGGAGGAAGCGCTTCATGGGCTGGTCCCCTCGACCGGGGTGACGTTCGGGCTGACCGGGGTTTCGATCTCGACATGTCGCCGTTCAAGATAGGCCTGCACCGCCGCCAGGGTTCCGGCCAGATCAGGCGTGACCACGGTCACCGGCTGTTTGCTCAGCTCGGCAAGACGTTCGAGCATGACCTTGCTCTGCGGGTTGTCCGGATTGAAGCTGCCGGTCAGCACGTCGCGGGCCTCGGTCAACGCCTGGGTGTAGACCCCGGCCTGACCGTTCAAGGCGGCCCACTGGGCCTGTTCCAGAGCCAGGCCGAGGGCGAGGCGGACCTGCGCCAGGCTCTGCCCGGCGAGCAATGGCCGGATGTTCTTGTTGGCATTGAAGTCGATGCGGATATAACGCGAGATCTCATCCCACCACACGGCCCAGCGGCTGGCGCCATCGCCGTCGGCGGTCAGGCCGAGCAGGGAGTCGCCGCGGTCCTTGTACTCCGGGGCCAGCTCGTTGAGCTGGGGCAACTGGTCGCGCAAGGCACCCAATTGCAGGAACAGGCCAGTGCGGTCCGGCTGCTCGGTGCTGCGCAGCGCGGCCAGGCTCTTGGCCACCTGCTCGCGGGCGGCAAAGGAGCCCGGGTCGTTCTGTTCACGCAGGATATCGTCGGCGCCCTGCACCAGGGCCAGGGCGCTGGTGATGTCCTGCAACGCCGACAGGCGCAGGCTGGCCAGACGCAGCAGATGCTCGGCCTCGGCCAGGCGCCAGTCCTTGCGGCTGGCACCCAGCACGCTTTCCAGACGCTGGTTCAGACGCTGCTGATCGCCCTGCAACTGCGTCACCAGGCGACGGCGCTCCTCCAGTTCGCCGGCACCCGGCAACTGGTCCAGACGCGAGGCCAACTGCTGTTCGCTCAGCTTGAGGGACTGCGCCTGGTTGCCCAGGTCTTGCAGTTGCCCGCTCTGCTGTTGATGGTTGGCTTGCAGGTTGCGCACCTGCCAGACACCCCAACCGCCCGCCGCCGCGCCGGCGGCGCCGAGCAACAGGGCGAGGAGCGCCAGGCCATTGCCACGACGCGCCACGGGCGCCGTGGGCGGTTGAGCCGGGGTATCGATCACCGGCTGGGCTTCTTCTTTTGGCAAGGCTGTTTCGCTCACGTGTCCATCCTTTGCATTCTAGAGAGCGGGTACGGGATGCTCCCGCAACGCCGCTAGCAAAGCCGTGGCGCTGGCACCACGGCAATCCACCACATGTTGGGCCCCTGCGGCACGGGCCATTTCGGCCACCCGCGGGCTTGGAACAAACAACGGCAGGCGCGCCAGTTCCGGCCAGGCCGTCGCCGCCAATTGGTGCAGGTGTTGAAAACCCTGCCCACTGCTGACCACCAGGGCGTTCAGGCGTTCCGCCGCGACACGCTCGGCCAGGACGCCCTCGGCGTAATCGGGCAGCAGCCGACGGTACAACTCAAGGTAGTCGACACTAGCACCCCGGGTGCGCAAACGCTCGGCCAGCAGCTCGCGTCCGCCCTCGCCGCGCAGGATCAAGACCCGCGGCTCGGGGTGCGCCAGCGCCTGCTGCAACGTCGGCAAAGCCAGCAAGGCCTCACTGTCGTCGCCCTCGGCGGGATAATCAACCTCAAGGCCGTAGTCGGCGAGGATCTGCGCAGTCGCGGCACCGACCGTGAACCATGGCAGGAACGGCGGCTGCGGCCAGTACTGGTCCACCAGCTCGACCGCCAGGCGCGCCGCTGGCTTGCTGACCACGATCACCGCGTTGTAGTGGGCCAGGTCGTAGATCATTGCCCGCCCGGCGCCGTCGAGGGGCACGGGTTCGGTCTCCAGCAACGGCAGGCTGCTGCTGAACATTCCGGCCGCGGCCAGGGTGCTCGCCAGCTCCGCCGACTCTGACGCCGGCCGGGTCAACAACAGGCGCCAACCGCTCACTCTTCGCCGGCCTCGCCGTAGACCGCCTGGAGAATCGCGTCCGCGCCCTGGGCCAGCAGCGCCTGCGCAACCTGCACGCCGAGGGCCTGGGCATCAGCTTGCGGAGCCCGGGCATCGGCGCTGAGCAGCAGGCCGCCCTTCGGATCGCCGACCAGGCCACGCAGCCAGATCTGCTCGCCTTCGAGTACGGCGTAACAGGCAATCGGCACCTGGCAACCGCCATTCAGGTGCTTGTTCAAGGCACGCTCGGCGGTGACCCGCACGGCGGTATCGGCATGGTGCAGGGGCGCCAGCAGGGCATGGATTTCCGTGTCGGCACTGCGGCATTCGATGCCCACCGCGCCCTGGCCGCCGGCTGGCAAGCTGTCTTCGACACTGATGGCCGAGGTGATGCGGTCTTCAAAGCCGAGACGGATCAGGCCGGCGGCAGCGAGGATAATCGCGTCGTACTCACCGGCGTCCAGCTTGGCCAGGCGGGTATTGACGTTGCCGCGCAGGAAACGGATCTGCAGGTCGGGCCGACGGGTCAGCAATTGTGCCTGGCGGCGCAGGCTCGAAGTGCCGACCACGCTGCCGGCCGGCAGGGCGTCAAGACTGGCGTAGGTGTTGGAAACGAAGGCGTCGCGCGGGTCTTCGCGCTCGCAGATGCAGAACAGGCCAAGGCCTTCGGGGAAATCCATCGGCACGTCTTTCATCGAATGCACGGCGATGTCGGCCTCGTGCTCGAGCAGCGCGGTTTCCAGCTCCTTGACAAACAGCCCCTTGCCGCCGATTTTCGACAGCGGAGAGTCGAGCAGCTTGTCGCCGCGACTGACCATGGGGACCAGGATGACCGACAAACCGGGATGAGCCTGCTCCAGACGGGCCTTGACATATTCGGCCTGCCACAGGGCCAGCGCGCTTTTACGGGTAGCGATGCGGATTTCGCGAGAAGACATGGATCGATCCGTACTGAATAGATACGGCAGATAATAACAGCTCGGCCCGGCCCGCTTTGACTTGTATCAGCCAATAAGCGGCCTCCCTGGCCTGGAAATACCGGGTTGACGGCACCCTGCGCCACGCGCAAGGCACGGATTAAAGCTGTTGCATCATCTTGCGCACGCCGGCGACATGGCGTCGGCTGACGATCAGTGCGTCACCGCCCAGCCCCTTGAGGAACAGCTGGAAATGTCCCAACGGCGTACGTTGCAGGCGCTCGATGCGTTCACGGGCCACCAGTGCGTTGCGGTGAATACGCACAAAGCGGTCGCCGAACTCGTCTTCCAGGGCCTTCAACGGCTCGTCCAGCAACACTTCGCCGCCTTCGTGGCGCAGGGTCACGTACTTGTGGTCGGCAATAAAGTAGATCACCTGGTCCAGCGGAATCAGCTCGATGCCCTTGCGGGTGCGGGCGCTGATGTGACTGCGTGGACCGGCGCCGGATTCGGCGGCGGGTCGTGTCAGGGCCGCCAGTTGCACGCGGTTCGGACGCTCGGCCTTCTTCAGCGCTTCGAGCAGGTGTTCGGCGCGCACGGGCTTGACCAGGTAACCCACGGCGCTGACCTGGAAGGCTTCCAGGGCAAACTCGTCATGGGCGGTGCAGAACACCACGGCGGGCGGCGCCTCGCGCTCGCACAACCGCGCCGCCACTTGCAGGCCGTCGAGGCCGGGCATGCGGATATCGAGCAGGACCACATCGGGCCTCAGGCTCTCGATCAGGGACAATGCCTCTTCGCCATTGGTGGCGCTGGGCTCCAGGACACTGTAACCCTCGAGTTCGCCGACCAAACGGCTCAAGCGCTCGCGGGCCAGGGGTTCGTCATCAACGATCAGGACATTCATATTGCACTGGATTCCTGCGTGAGTCTCGCACAAGGATAGCGTAGACAGGTGAAGTGACGACCGTCACGGCGATCCACGCTAAGACTAGCGCGAGGCCCGAAAAGTGCCGTAAGTCGGGCACCGATATTTGCCAGTGCCAATTGAGTACCGCCCGACACCTGCCGTGGTACGGCATCGTCGTAGGGATTGCTGATACACAATATGAACTCTCCCTCTTTGTAGTCGGCTTCGACCCTGACCACGCCGCCTTCGATGCGCGGTGCGATGCCGTAGATCAGAGCGTTTTCCAACAGTGGTTGCAAGGTTAATTGCGGGATCGGCAAATCCTCTGGAATTGTGCCCACCCTCCAGTCCAACTGTAGACGGTTGCCAAGACGATATTGCTCAATCGACAAATATCGTTGCGCTAATTCCAGCTCGTCACGCCAAGCCACCAGGTTGCCGGGTCTGGCCAGGCTGGCGCGGAACAGGTCGGACAGATCCAGCACGGCCTGCTCGGCCTGTTGCGGATTGCTCACCACCAGGCTGGCGATGCTGTTCAGGCTGTTGAACAGAAAGTGCGGGCGGATCCTCGCCTGCAAAGCCTCGATCCGCGCCTGCAACTCCGCCTGCTGCTGGCGACGCCACTGACTTTGTAAATAAAAGTAGCGCAACATCAGGGCCGACATGATGAGGCTGATCAAGCCATGGCGTAGATAGTGTCCGAGCGCGTCCTCCCCCGACGGCGGACCCGCCAGGGAAAAGTACTGGGTCAGGCCGGTGCAGACCAGGCTCAGCCCGACCACCATGGCACAGCACAACACCCCGGCCAGCCACGGCCGCAAACGCGCCAGCCAGGCCCGCGCGCCGCACAACAAGGCCGCCGACAACAGCACGATCCACTGCACATACAAGGAAGTCAGCGCCAGGCGCACCCAGTCGAAACCGACGGGCATCGGCTCGGCCAGCACCAGCACCATCACCAGCAACTCGGCCAATACCACCAGCACCAGCAGCGCCTCGGGCAGGCAGAGTTCCGGGAGGAAGAATTCCTGGGTCGCGGGCGCGTCACGCCCTTCGTTCGATCGTGAAATAGGCATGGGACCAGTCTCTGCGCACCCGCACGCGACGACAAGCCGTCCGACAGATTCGGTCGAAATATAATCCGCCGGCGGCGCAAATCCACCCGGTGGGCACTGGCCGGCTGACGGGTCTGGGCGCAACCCTGCTATGATCGGCGACGACTTTTCCGGCAATCCACTTTCAGCAGATCACGAGCGAATTCATGAGCACCGACAAGACCAATCAGTCCTGGGGCGGCCGCTTCAGTGAACCCGTCGACGCCTTCGTCGCACGCTTCACCGCCTCCGTCACGTTCGACCAGCGCCTCTATCGCCACGACATCATGGGCTCCATCGCCCACGCCACGATGCTGGCCAAGGTCGGCGTGCTGACCGATGCCGAACGCGACAGCATCGCCGACGGCCTGAAAACCATCCAGGGCGAAATCGAGGCCGGCCAGTTCGACTGGCGCGTGGACCTGGAAGACGTGCACATGAATATCGAAGCGCGCCTGACCGACCGTATCGGCATCACCGGCAAGAAGCTGCACACCGGTCGCAGCCGCAACGACCAGGTGGCCACCGATATCCGCCTGTGGCTGCGCGACGAGATCGACCTGATCCTGGCTGAAATCACTCGCCTGCAAAAAGGCCTGCTGGAACAGGCCGAACGCGAAGCCGGCAGCATCATGCCCGGCTTCACGCACTTGCAGACCGCCCAGCCGGTGACCTTCGGGCATCACATGCTGGCCTGGTTCGAAATGCTCAGCCGCGACTACGAGCGCCTGGTCGACTGCCGCAAGCGCACCAACCGCATGCCCCTGGGCAGCGCGGCGCTGGCCGGCACCACCTACCCGATCGACCGTGAATACACCGCCCAGTTGCTGGGTTTCGACGCGGTCGGCGGCAACTCCCTGGACAACGTTTCGGATCGTGACTTCGCCATCGAGTTCTGCTCGGCGGCCAGCATCGCGATGATGCACCTGTCGCGTTTCTCCGAAGAGCTGGTGCTGTGGACCAGCGCGCAATTCCAGTTCATCGACCTGCCGGACCGCTTCTGCACCGGCAGCTCGATCATGCCCCAGAAGAAGAACCCCGACGTGCCGGAACTGGTACGTGGCAAGACCGGCCGGGTGTTCGGTGCCCTGATGGGCCTGCTGACCTTGATGAAGGGCCAGCCGCTGGCCTACAACAAGGACAACCAGGAAGACAAGGAACCGCTGTTCGACGCCGCCGACACCCTGCGCGATTCGCTGCGGGCGTTTGCCGACATGATCCCGGCGATCAAACCCAAGCACGCAGTGATGCGCGAAGCGGCCCTGCGGGGTTTCTCCACCGCGACCGACCTGGCGGATTACCTGGTACGTCGTGGCCTGCCGTTCCGTGATTGCCACGAGATCGTCGGCCATGCGGTGAAGTACGGCGTGGAAAGCGGCAAGGACCTGGCGGAAATGAGCCTGAAGGAACTGCGCGAGTTCAGCGACCAGATCGAGGACGACGTGTTTGCGGTGTTGACCCTGGAAGGTTCGGTGAATGCCCGTAACCATATCGGTGGGACGGCACCGGCGCAGGTGAAGCTGGCCGTTGCACGGGGCCAGGCGTTGCTCGCCAGCCGCTGATCCGTATAGAGCTTGCCTGCGAAGAAGACCTTGAGGTCGCTAAAAGCTTCGCAGGCAATCGAGCGTCGACCGGCCGCTCCTACAAAACCGCGTTGTTCTTACTTCTTGGCGGCAACCATCGCCAGGAACGCCGGCATCGCCGCTTCCTTGTCCGCCGCGATCCGCTGCACATTCGGCCACTGCTGCAGGCGTTCCAGCAACGCCTTGGCTTCAGGCATCCCCTCCAGCAAATCCATCCCGAACAGCTTCTGGCCGACCGCGCAGGCCAGGTCGACGCTGTAGAGAAAATAGATATCCGCCACGCTGAACTCGCTGCCCGCCACATAAGGCGTGAACGCGCCATGGCGCTTGAGCGAGGCAAAACCCAGCAACAATTCGGCCCGGGTCTTCTCCTTGATCGCCTCCGGCACCGGCATCCCGAAGAACGCTTCGGCGAACGACGCCCGCGCCGGCAACTCGATGTACAACTCGATTTCCTTGGCCAGCGCCAACACCCGGGCACGCTGGAAAGGATCGGCCGGCAACAGCTTCGGCCCCGGCTGGGTGTCATCGATGTAAGGCAGGATCACCGCGGTTTCGTTGATGAAACCCTGCGGGACACCCAGCACCGGGACCTTGCCACGCGGGCTGATGGCCAGGGCCTCCGGGGTCTGTCCGGCATAAAACGGTACTTCCTCGAAAGGCAGGTCCTTTTCCAGCAGCGCCAGCTTGACCATGTTGTAGTAGTTGCTGACCGCGAATCCATAAAGTTTGAGCATCACAAAGCCTCCAGGCCGTGCAGGGGGTTGGCCCCGGCAGTTATAGAACCTCGAACGCTCTCTCGCCAGCAGCATCACGCCCCTGAATGCAGTTAAACTGGCCGCCTTTCCTTGAGGAGTCCGCCATGAGCGAACCAACCGATATCGACAACGACGACGAAGCGTTCGCCGAAAGCACCCTGGTCCAGGCCGTCGAAAACCAGATCGAGACCGACAACCCGCCGGCGGCCAAGGCGATCTTCAACAAGCTGACCCTGGTGGGTTACGAGCGCGAAGAGATCCTCACCCTGATGGCCCATGTGCTGGCGGTGGAGATCGATGCGATGCTCGATGAAGATCGTGCATTCAATACAGAATGGTACGAGACCGCATTGCGTAAATTGCCGGAACTCCCGCCCGAGAACACGTAAGTCTCCTGGATTTGCAGCGCCCCCTGTCTACACTGATAACGCCCCGTCACCACTCGGTCCCGGGGCGCTGTCCCCGCCGTTCGACCGCCCCCGCATCGAAGACTGGACAGAGCGCTCAACTGCGATCACCTTAGGGGCGCTGTCGTCCAACAATTCCTAGAAAGTCTGGAGTCCTTATGTCGTATACCCCTGAGTTGGTTGCCGAACTGGAAATCCTTGCACTGTTCAATCTGGGCAATTCCCAGGAAGGCCTGAAAATTCATCAGACCGCCGCGCCAAAAGCCATTGCCGCCGCCCAACGCCTGTTCGAGAAAGAGCTCATCACCCAAGCCGACGGCGGTTACCTGACCAGCCTGGGCCGTGACGCGGCCGAACATGCCCAAGGCCTGCTGACCATCCTGGCCATCAAAGAAGCCGCCTGACCCTTCGCCGCGCCCACGGGATCTTCTCCTGCCGGATCTCGCGGGCGCCGACGACAAAACGCTGAAAAGCCGGCGGCCGGAAGAAATTCTGTTTAAGCGTCCTGCCACTTCGGCGCTAAACTGCCACCCTTGCGAACCCCTTCCTTTCGAGCCCCGCGAGCCGGTTTGAGTTAGACATGACGCGTACCCACGAAATTCGCCCGAACCTGGACGAGGGAATCGATCGCAAAGTCCTCAGCCAACTGCGTGCGCGCTTCCTCAAGCTCAACCAGGGACGCCTGGATCGCGCCCTCGAAGGCCTGTCGCCGCGCCAACAGGTGGTGCTGAACCTGTTGCCGCTGTTTTTCCACGTCAATCATCCGTTGCTGCCCGGTTATGTCTCGGGCAGCACACCGGCCGGGCTATCTGACTATGAGCCCGGCGAGCTGGCCCTGGCCGAAGCCCAGCGCCTGACCCGCTCCTTTTCCTATAAGACCCGCCACGGCAATCCACCGCGCCCGATCCATGGCCTGTTCCTGATGGGCAGCCTCGGCACCCTGGCCCAGGCCGAGCAGAGCGACATGGACATGTGGGTCTGCCACGCCAGCGAACTGAGCCAGGGCGAACTGGCCGAACTGCGCAAGAAGTGCCAGTTGCTCGAGGAATGGGCCGCCAGCCAGGGCGCCGAGGCGCATTTCTTCCTGATCGACCCGAGCCGCTTCGTGCGCGGCGAGCGCGATACGCAACTGAGCTCGGAAGACTGCGGCACCACCCAGCATTACCTGTTGCTGGACGAGTTCTACCGCACCGCCATCTGGCTCGCCGGGCGCACGCCGTTGTGGTGGCTGGTGCCGGTGTATGAGGAGCAGCGCTACGACCAGTACACCCACACCTTGTTGTCCAAGCGCTTTATCCGCGCCAACGAAACCCTCGATCTCGGCCATCTGGCGCGGATCCCCCCGGGGGAATTCATCGGGGCCGGGCTCTGGCAACTGTTCAAGGGCATCGAGTCACCCTACAAATCGGTGCTCAAGCTGTTGCTGATCGAGGTCTACGCCAGCGAACACCCGAATGTCGAATGCCTGAGCCTGCGCTTCAAACAGGCGGTGTTCGCCAATCAGCTGGACCTCGACGAGCTGGATCCCTACATCGTGGTCTACCGGCGCATCGAGGAGTACCTCAAGGCCCGCAACGAACCGGAACGCCTGGAGCTGGTGCGGCGCAGCCTGTACCTGAAGGTCAACCGCAAGCTGACCGGCCAGAGTGCGCGCAACCGCAGCTGGCAGCGCCTGCTGCTGCTGCGCCTGGCCACCGAGTGGGGCTGGGACCGCCGGCAACTGGCGCTGCTTGACAGCCGCAGCCAGTGGAAAGTCCGCCAGGTCAGCGCCGAACGCCGCGCCCTGGTCAACGAACTCAACTACAGCTACCGCTTCCTGACCCAGTTCGCCCGCACCGAACAGGCGGTCAGCCTGATCAACAAGCGCGACCTCAATGTCCTCGGCCGCCGCCTGTACGCCGCGTTCGAGCGCAAGGCCGGGAAGATCGAGTTCATCAACCCCGGCATCGCCCCGGACCTGGCCGAAGACACCCTCACCCTGGTCCAGTCGCCCAACCGCAAGGAACCGGGGCAAACCCACTGGGGCCTGTACAACGGCAGCCTGAACGCCCTGGAATGGGAAAACTTCGCCCCGATCAAGCGCAGCCGCGAGTTGCTGGAGCTGCTGACCTGGTGCCATCGCAATGGGGTGATCGACGCCACCACGCGCCTGTCGCTGCACCCTGGCAGCAGCGACCTGACCGAATTCGAACTGTTCAACCTGCTGGGCAGCCTGCAACAGACACTCCCCCTGCCGCTGGGCAGCGTCAGCGAGGAACAGTTGCTGCGCCCGAGTATTGCCGCCGAAGTGCTGATCCTGGTGAACATCGGGGTCGATCCGCTCAAGCACCACCGCGACCTGAATATCCTGATGACCACCGAGCGCACCGACTCCCTGAGTTACGCCGGCGTCAGGGAAAACCTGGTGCTGACCCTAGACCAGGTCACGCTAAACAGCTGGAACGAAGTGCTGATCAACCGTTACCACGGCCCTCACGCACTGCTCGACTGCCTGTGCAACTACCTCAACCACCTGCCGATCGGGCGCCAGTTGCCACGCCTGCGGGTACGCTGCTTCTGCCACAACCGCGCGCAGTTCATCGCCCAGCGGGTCGAGGAAGTGCTCAACACCGCCCAGGAACTGTTGCTCGGCAACCTCAACCATCGTTATCTGGTCCAGGTCCAGCAGCACTATCACGTCCTGGAACTGGTGCAGGGTCATGTCAAGCACATCGCCCTGGACAGCCTGGCGGAGTTGCTCAACTACCTGAACCAGGAATTGTCCGCCTACAGCCCGCTGTACGTGGACATCCGGGCGATGGAGGAGCACGACCTGGCGCTGGTGCTGCCCATGGGCCAGCCCGAATGCGTGCAGGTGTTCTACCGGATCAACGAAACCTACGCCGAGCTGTACGTGCTGGACGAGTTCAACGCCCTGTGGCAACAGCGCCTGCCGTTCCATGACGAGCAAAGCCTGCTGGTGCCGCTGCAACGCTTCCTGCAGTCGATTCTCTACCGCCGCGAGGCGCTGATGCCCATGGAGGCGACACAGCCCTCGGCGGCGCTGGAAATTCTCTACTACCAGGTGCTGCCCTCGGGACCAGGACGAGCGCGCCGGGTTGAAGCCCGACCGGCGCCGCAAACCCCGGTCAACAAACCGTTCTATGACGTCCAGGCGATTGTCGGCAAGGCCGGGACGGATGCAGTCCAGGTCACCTTGTACTGCAATCAGCGGGAGTTTTCCGAACTGGAATACGGCGACCAGCTGTTTATCACGGTCGCCCGGGAAATCGTCGGGCAGCGGCGGGAAATCGAACGCTACCGCTGCTACATCACCGATCTGGACCTGAGTGCGCTGATCGGTGACGGACAGGGTTCGAGCAATCTCTACCTGCGCTACAAGGCCGAGCTGGAAAGCGCGCTGAACCTGGCACTGGAGCAGGTCTGAGGGCTCCCGCGGCGAATGGTAGCCAGGTTTGCGCCCGGCCAGGGGCGCCACGGCGGGCTCAGAGGTGGAAGTCGCCGGCGGCTTCCGGCTGGTATTCCACTTCCAGCAGGTTCAGCTTCAGGGTCTTGCCGCCCGGAGCCGGCCAATCGATGTGCTGGCCGACCTGCAAGCCGAGCAACGCGCTGCCCACCGGGGCGAGAATGGAAATCCGCCCTTCATCGGCATTGGCGTCCTGCGGGTACACCAGGGTCAGGCGATAATCCTTGCCGCTGACCTCTTCACGGCAGTGCACCCGGGAATTCATGGTCACGACACCGGCGGGCACTTCTTCGTGGCCTACCACGCTGTCGGCACGGTCCAGTTCGGCTTGCAACGCGATGACGCCGGGCAGCGTGTCATCCAGGCTGTCGATCAGGCGCTCCAGACGTTGCACGTCAAGGCGGGTGAGGATGATGGAAGGTGCGGTGCTCATGATCCAGGCAGACTCCTTTTTTCTGCACGATAAAAGCAAAACCCCGCCACGAAAGGCGGGGTTTTCACAGGCCTCGTCGACGCGAGGCGTAGTCGGACACTACCACAGCGGCGCAAATACACAACCCGAGGCGGGAGGGGCCTGCCCCCGACAATCCGTCAGGCCTGGGCCTGACGCTGCCGGGCCTGCTCGCAGATCACCCGCCGGCGCGCATCATCCGCCGCGCGCCACTCGCGGATATCCTCGACGTGCCGAAAACAGCCGATACAAATTTTCTGCTCATCCAGCCGGCAAAGGCTCACACAAGGCGACGGCACGGCCGGGCTGACGTTGCTGTACAACGGCTTGGCGGGGCGTACCGGAGCGTTTTGCTGCGTCACGATCAGATCTCTTCGAAGTCCAGGTCGACACCGACCTGCTTCAGGGTAAAGCGCGCGAGGATCTCGTTGAGTTTCTCTTCGCTCTTCACACAGAACCAATAGCTGCCGTCTTCATCCTCGCTGCTGCTTTCCTTGTACTCGAAGTGATGGCCACCGGTGGGATGGGCCGTCGCCAGCCAGAGCTGACGCAGCGGTTCCTGGCGACTGAAGATCAGTTGGCTGCCGCCTTCGAACTTCACGGTGAGCATACCGCTGGAGTTTTCCAGGTCCACATCCAGGCCACTTTCATCGAACACCTCTTCCAGGTTTTCCAGGGTGCTATCGACCAGATCGTGAAAACGGGCGTCAGTCAAACTCATTGCGCGAACCTCGAAAAATGCGTGTCCCTTCAAGCGTCGCAAGATACGAGCGCTCCCGGACGATAGCAAAGCATAACCACGTGAGGCCAAGAGTGACATCAATAATCCACACACGGTACCCAGACGCCGCCGGACGGGCAGCGGCCCGCATAGGCAAGCCGCCGGGTGGCCGGTATACTCCGGCGCAATTAATGCTTTTTCAAAGGATTTCGCCATGAAGCGCCTGATCTCTTCCCTTGCTGCGCTCCTCGCGATCGCTTGCCTCGTCTGTGCCTGTGGTCAAAAAGGTCCGCTGTATCTGCCCGATGGCAGCCAGAACCCGGACGACCAGGCCAAGTCCTCGCAAGCCAAAGCGCACCAGCACGACACCTACTAAGGGATCACCATGGAAGCTTTTAACTACCGTGGCGGTGAGCTGTTCGCGGAAGGTGTAGCTTTGTCCGCCATTGCCGAGCGCTTTGGCACGCCCACCTACGTCTATTCCCGCGCCCACATCGAGGCGCAGTACAACGCTTATGCCAATGCCCTCGAAGGCATGCCGCACCTGGTCTGCTTCGCGGTCAAGGCCAACTCCAACCTGGGCGTGCTGAACGTCCTGGCGCGCCTCGGTGCCGGTTTCGACATCGTTTCCCGTGGCGAACTGGAACGTGTCCTGGCCGCCGGTGGCAGCGCCGACAAGATCGTCTTCTCCGGCGTCGGCAAGACCCGTGAAGACATGCGTCGCGCCCTGGAAGTCGGCGTGCACTGCTTCAATATCGAGTCCACCGACGAGCTGGAACGCCTGCAAGTGGTGGCCGCCGAGCTGGGCGTGCGTGCGCCGATCTCGTTGCGGGTCAACCCGGATGTCGACGCCGGTACCCACCCGTACATCTCCACCGGCCTTAAAGAGAACAAATTCGGCATCGCCATTGCCGATGCCGAGGATGTCTACATCCGCGCCGCACAGCTGCCGAACCTGGAAGTGCTGGGCGTCGATTGCCATATCGGCTCGCAACTGACCACCCTGGAGCCCTTCCTCGACGCCCTCGACCGCCTGCTGGCGCTGATCGATCGCCTCGGTGAATGCGGCATCTACCTGCAGCACATCGATCTCGGTGGCGGCGTCGGCGTGCGTTATCGCGACGAAGAACCACCGCTGGTCGGCGACTACATCAAGGCCGTGCGCGAGCGTATCGCCGGTCGCGACCTGGGGCTGATGTTCGAGCCGGGCCGCTACATCGTCGCCAACGCCGGCGTGCTGCTGACCCAGGTCGAGTACCTCAAGCACACCGAACACAAGGATTTCGCCATCGTCGACGCGGCGATGAACGACCTGATCCGCCCGGCCCTTTACCAGGCCTGGATGGGCGTCAGCGCCGTGCGTCCGCGCGAAGCCGCCGGGCGGGTCTACGACATCGTCGGGCCGATCTGCGAGACCGGCGACTTCCTGGCCAAGGAACGTCAGCTGGCCCTCGAGGAAGGCGACCTGCTGGCCGTGCACTCGGCCGGGGCCTATGGTTTTGTCATGAGCTCCAACTACAACACTCGCGGCCGCGCCGCCGAAGTGCTGGTGGATGGCGCGCAGATGTTCGAAGTGCGTCGTCGCGAGACGGTCGCCGAGTTGTATGCCGGCGAAAGCCTGCTGCCGGAGTAAAACCATGCTGCTGCGTTTTACCAAGATGCACGGCCTGGGCAACGACTTCATGGTCCTCGACCTGGTCAGCCAGCACGCGCATATCCAGCCCAAGCACGCCAAGCAATGGGGCGACCGCCACACCGGCATCGGCTTCGACCAGTTGCTGATCGTCGAGGCACCGAGCAATCCGGAAGTGGATTTCCGCTATCGGATCTTCAACTCCGACGGTTCGGAAGTGGAACAGTGCGGCAACGGTGCGCGCTGTTTCGCCCGTTTCGTGCTCGACAAGCGCCTGACCGCCAAACGCCTGATCCGCGTCGAAACCAAGAGCGGGGTCATCGAGCTGGACGTCCGCCAGGACGGCCAGATCAGCGTGAACATGGGCCCGCCGCGCCTGGCGCCGGCCGAGATTCCGTTCCTGGCCGAGCAACAGGCCACCAGCTACGCCGTGGATGTCGACGGTCAGAACGTCGACCTGGCCGCCGTGTCCATGGGCAATCCCCATGCGGTGCTGCGGGTCAGCGATATCAACAGCGCGCCGGTGCATGAATTGGGACCGAAGATCGAACATCACCCGCGCTTTCCGGCCCGGGTCAATGTCGGCTTCCTGCAAGTGATTGACCGCCACCGTGCGCAACTGCGAGTCTGGGAACGTGGCGCCGGGGAAACCCAGGCCTGCGGGACCGGCGCCTGCGCCGCCGCGGTGGCTGCCATCAGCCAGGGCTGGATGGATTCGCCGGTGACCCTCGACCTGCCGGGTGGACGCCTGTCCATCGAATGGGCGGGTGTCGGTGAACCGGTGATGATGACGGGTCCTGCCGTTCGGGTGTATGAAGGACAAGTGCGTCTATAAGCGAGCCAATACCATGACCGACCAGCCTCAGGTTCCAGCCGAACAGCCCAACGAGTCGCCTGCACAGAGCCTTGAGGCGGCGCAGATCGCCGCCTACCTGGAGGCTCACCCGGACTTCTTCGTCGAACACGAGGAGCTGCTGCCGGCGCTGCGTATTCCTCATCGGCGCGGCGATACCGTGTCGCTGGTCGAACGCCAGATGAAGATCCTGCGCGAGCGCAACATCGAGATGCGCCATCGTCTGTCGCAACTGATGGACGTGGCCCGGGACAACGATCGCCTGTTCGAGAAAACCCGCCGCCTGATCCTCGCGCTGATGGACGCCGCCAGCCTCGACGACCTGGTCATGGCCGTCGAAGACAGCCTGCGCCAGGATTTCCAGGTGCCCTTCGTCAGCCTGGTCCTGTTTGGCGACAACGCCATGCCGGTGGGCCGCTGGGTCAGCCATGCCGAAGCCCAGCAAGCCATCGGCGGCCTGCTCTCGGAAGGCAAGAGCATCAGCGGCAGCCTGCGCGAGCACGAGCTGGACTTCCTGTTCGGCGAAGAACAACGCAAGCAGATCGGCTCCACCGCGGTGGTCGCCATCAGCTATCAGGGCATGCATGGCGTCCTCGCCGTGGCCAGCCGTGACCCGCAACACTACAAAAGCTCGGTGGGCACCCTGTTCCTCAGCTACATCGCCGAAGTCATGGGCCGCGTCGTACCGCGCTTCACCCCCGCCCTGCGCTCGGTGCGCTAGCCATGGAGCGGCAGCTGGACGCCTACTGCGAGCACCTGCGCAGTGAGCGCCAGGTGTCGCCCCATACGCTGCAGGCTTATCGCCGCGACCTGGACAAGGTCCTGGTCTTTTGCACCAAGGAACAGATCGGCAGCTGGAGCGCTCTGGATATCCAGCGCCTGCGCCGCCTGATCGCCCGCCTGCACCAGCAGGGCCAGTCCTCCCGCAGCCTGGCCCGCCTGCTGTCGGCGGTGCGCGGGCTGTACCAGTACCTCAACCGCGAAGGCCTGTGCAATCACGACCCGGCCAGCGGCCTGGCACCGCCCAAGGGCGAACGCCGTCTGCCCAAGACCCTGGACACCGACCGCGCCCTGCAATTGCTCGACGGCGGGGTGGAGGACGACTTTATCGCCCGCCGCGACCAGGCCATTCTCGAGCTGTTCTACTCCTCGGGCCTGCGCCTGTCGGAACTGACCGGGCTCGACCTGGAGCAGCTGGACCTGGCCGACGGCCTGGTGCAGGTCCACGGCAAAGGCAGCAAGACCCGCGTCCTGCCCATCGGCCGCAAAGCCCGGGAAGCCTTGCAGAACTGGCTGCCGTTGCGCGCCCTGAGCAATCCACCGGACGACGCCGTATTCGTCAGCCAGCAAGGCCGCCGCCTCGGGCCCCGGGCCATTCAACTGCGGGTCAAGGCCGCCGGCGAGCGCGAACTGGGGCAGAACCTGCACCCGCACATGCTCCGGCACTCCTTCGCCAGTCACCTGCTGGAGTCGTCCCAGGACCTGCGCGCCGTGCAGGAACTGCTCGGCCACTCGGACATCAAGACCACGCAGATCTACACCCACCTGGACTTCCAGCACCTGGCAACCGTCTATGACAGCGCCCATCCCCGGGCCAAACGCAGCAAGGACAGTGAGTAATGACGATTCAGCTGATCACCTTCGACCTCGACGATACCCTGTGGGATACCGCGCCGGTGATCCACAGCGCGGAGACCGTTTTGCGTGAATGGCTGGCCGAGCATGCCCCGGACCTGGGCGGCGTGCCGGTGGAGCACCTGTGGGCGATTCGTGAACGGGTGTTGCTCAAGGAGCCGACGCTCAAGCACCGCATCAGCGCCTTGCGCCGGCGAGTACTGTTCCATGCCCTGGAAGAGGCTGGCTACCCCCACGCACAGGCTTCACAGCTGGCGGATGAGAGCTTCGAGGTGTTTATCCACGCCCGGCACCAGATCGAGGTGTTTCCGGAGGTCGAACCGACCCTGGAGGCCCTGGGCCGCTCCTTTGCCCTGGGCGTGGTCACCAATGGCAATGCCGACGTGCGCCGCCTCGGGCTCGCCGACTATTTCCGCTTTGCCCTGTGTGCCGAAGACATCGGCATCGCCAAGCCGGATGCACGGCTGTTCCATGAGGCCCTGGTGCGCGGAGGCAATGTCCCGGCCAGCGCGGCGGTGCATATCGGCGATCATCCCGGGGACGACATCGCCGGGGCCCAACAGGCCGGCCTGCGGGCGATCTGGTACAACCCGACGGGCAAGGCCTGGGAAGCGCAGCGGCAACCGGATGCACAGGTTCGCAGCCTGAGCGAGCTGCCGGCGCTGCTGGCCGGTTGGAATATCCCTGCCTGAGCGCACGCTCCTGTAGGAGCAAGCTTGCTCGCGATCACCGGCGCAGCCGGTGCCAAACACCACTGTCCGCCCATGAAAAAGCCCGCAGCGACGGCGGGCTTTTTCAACAAACCAGAAAACCGGCGCTGAAACTCAGATAGGCCGGCTGCCGTATTTGTTATCGGGCTTCTTGGGTGGATCGGCCACCACATTGGCCTCGACTTCCTGCACCTTGCCGCCACGGGCCAGGAACTCTTCCATGGCCTTGGCCAGGGCGTCGCGTTCCTTGTTCTTGGCTTCAACGCTCGGCAGTTCGTCAACCGACACCGCCGCCTTGGCCTTACCCTTGGCAGTCGGTACCGGCGCGTCACCACCATCGTCATCGGCAACGTCTACATCTTCAGCAGATGCCGCTTCCAGGCCTTCTTCGGTTTCGTCGTCTTCACCGACCTCGAGGTCGTCGTTTTCCAGATCATCGTCGCTCATGTTCTACCTCATGACTTGCGAAAAGCAGATTAGTTATAGCCCAGCTACGCCGACTGTCGAAGGCTGCTGGAAAAAATTCAACATCCGCTGCATACCAGCGGCTTATGCCCCGTCACCGTAAAGGGTGGCAAGGACTTTACGAGCACCGCCATGATCCCGGTGCTCGCCCAGATAGACACCTTGCCAGCTCCCCAGGGCCAACCGTCCCGCCGTTACCGGCAAAGTCAGCTGACAACCAAGCAAACTGGCCTTGAAGTGCGCCGGCAAGTCGTCCGCGCCTTCGTCGTTGTGTTCATAATCGGCCTTGACCTGGGGTACCAGCCGGTTGAAAAAACGTTCGAAGTCGCGACGGACCGCCGGATCGGCATTCTCGTTGATGGTCAACGAGGCCGAGGTATGCTGCAGCCACAAATGCAACAGACCGACCTGGCACGCCTGGAGTTCAGGCAAACCGTCGAGCAACTCCTGGGTCACCAAATGAAAACCCCGGGGCCTGGCCCGCAAGGTAATCAGGGTCTGTTGCCACATACAGTTCTCCGCCCTTCGGCGCGCATTCTAGCGCGCTGTGGAAAAAAGCAAAGCGCCTAATACTCTTGCTTTGCTGTAAGCAATCGGCCCTTACAAAAACGCCCTGGGGTTTTGGCCATAATGCCTTTGGATAAATCCTTTCAGTCCCTTTTGCAATGACAAACTCCAGGCAAAAAAATGCCCGGCAAGCCGGGCAATTTTTTTCGCGGCGTTTACAGGTTGTAACCGCGCTCGTTGTGTTGCGCCAGGTCCAGGCCCACCGACTCTTCTTCGTCGGTCACGCGCAGCCCCATCACGGCATCCAGCACCTTGAGGATGATGAAGGTGACGATCGCGGTGTAGATGACGGTGAAGCCGACGCCTTTGCACTGAATCCAGACTTGTGCGGCGACGTCAGTGGTAGCGGTGTTGAAGCCGCCCATGGACGGTGCGGCGAACACACCGGTCAGGATCGCGCCGAGGATACCGCCGATACCGTGCACGCCGAAGGCGTCCAGGGAGTCGTCGTAGCCCAGTTTGCGTTTCAGCGTGGTGGCGCAGAAGAAGCACACCACACCAGCCGCCAGGCCGATGATCAGCGAGCCCATCGGGCCAACGGTGCCAGCAGCCGGGGTAATGGCAACCAGACCGGCAACCACACCCGAAGCGATGCCCAGGGCACTTGGCTTACCGTGGGTCAGCCACTCGGCGAACATCCAGCCCAGTGCAGCGGCGGCGGTAGCGATCTGGGTGACCAGCATCGCCATACCGGCGGTGCCGTTGGCCGCGGAAGCGGAACCGGCGTTGAAGCCGAACCAGCCGACCCACAGCATGGCCGCGCCCATCAGGGTGTAACCAAGGTTGTGTGGCGCCATCGGGGTGGTCGGGAAGCCTTTGCGCTTGCCCAGCACCAGGCAGGCCACCAGGCCGGCAACACCGGCGTTGATGTGCACCACGGTGCCGCCGGCGAAGTCGAGCACGCCCCAGTCACCCAGCAGGGAACCCGGACCGCTCCAGACCATATGCGCAATCGGCGCATAGACCAGGGTGAACCACACCCCCATGAACACCAGCATCGCGGAGAACTTCATGCGTTCGGCGAAGGCACCGACGATCAGCGCGGGGGTGATGATGGCGAACGTCATCTGGAAGGTGACGAACACCGCCTCGGGGAACAGCGCCGTCGGCCCGGTGATGCTGGCCGGCGTAATACCCGCGAGGAAGGCCTTGGCCATGCTGCCGACGAAGGAGTTGTAGTTGACGACGTTGGCTTCCATCCCGGTGGTATCGAACGCAAGACTGTAGCCATAAATGAACCACAGAATGGTGATCAGCCCGGTAATGGCGAAGCACTGCATCATCACGGAAAGAATGTTTTTCGAGCGAACCATGCCGCCGTAGAACAGCGCGAGGCCTGGGATCGTCATGAACAGCACGAGGGCTGTCGAGGTCAGCATCCAGCTGGTATCGCCGGAATTGAGGACTGGAGCAGGTACCGGGTCCGCCGCCATTGCCAAGGCTGGCATTACGAGGGACAACAGGGCTCCTAGCCCTGCGAATTTACGCAGAGTCATATTGTTTTCTCCTGGGGCGTTGGGGTTTGGCGGCTTAGATTGCGTCGGTATCGGTTTCGCCGGTACGGATGCGAATAGCCTGTTCCAGATTGACCACAAAGATCTTGCCGTCACCGATCTTGCCGGTGTTGGCCGCCTTGGTTATCGCCTCGATAACCCGGTCAAGATCCTTGTCGTCAATGGCGACATCAATCTTCACCTTGGGCAGGAAGTCGACCACGTATTCCGCGCCGCGATACAGCTCGGTGTGACCCTTCTGCCGACCGAAGCCTTTGACCTCAGTAACGGTAATGCCCTGCACGCCGATCTCGGACAACGACTCGCGCACGTCGTCCAACTTGAACGGCTTGATGATGGCAGTGACTAGCTTCATGAAAACTCTCTCCCGAATTGGTGGACTTGCCCCAGGAAAACAAACCCGACTCAAGTCTAAGCGCAGTGCCTGGCTTTGTAACGCATCGTCGGTCCACATCTACCGCCCGACGCCAGCTAACCGCTGCTGGCGAAACTTCCCAGCTTCGTCTGCCGCACTGCATTCGTCACAGCGACTGCATCAGTGCATGGGTCACTGGCAACTAAGCAGAAAGCTTGCCAGCTCCGTAAAAACCACTGATTTCAGTCCCTTGGCCGCTGTGGAGGATGAAAAAGCACGTTGCGCCCAGGCTATACGCACAACAACGGTGCGCACTGCGCTGGCGCGATGCGCGATAACCGTGCGTCCGTCCCCATGAAAATCACTATAGACACTGCGTGATACACTGGTCGGCAATCTGTTTTCGGAACCTTAGCCATGCTTGCGCCCAAAGCTTTCCTCGATGCCCTGAGCGGCCACGCCTCCCGTCTGTTCAGCGGCGAAACACCCCTGCCCCGCCAGGAATTCGAAAGTCAGTTCAAGGTGCTGTTGCAGAGCGGCTTCAGCAAGCTGGACCTGGTCACCCGGGAAGAGTTCGACAGCCAGATGGTGGTGTTGGCCCGGACGCGGGCACGGTTGGAGAGTCTGGAGGCGAAGGTGGCGGAGCTGGAGGCCAGACTGAATCCTCCGGTGGAATAAGGTTTCATCGCCCGCTCCTGCTTCATGCGGGAGCAATGGGTTGCTGTTTGATCACTCCTGCTGGAAATCTTGACTCCTCGCAATACCCCGTCTGAATCACTCGCCTCATCTCGCGCACCATCGCACCTTCTTCGATATATCCGCCCAAAGGGCATCTGCTGCCTGCCTTCAGCGCTGAATTCTCTGGTTGCAAAACGGGCAATTTGCCTCCGTTTCGTAGGCAACGGTGCCCACTTATAGTTCTTCGTCACAGCCTCACGGCTGCCGCTTTCCCCCTCGAGCAAAATCTGCGTTTTCTCCAGCTCCACCATTCGCTCTCTCACCCATCGAGCGAAGTTGACATTTTATCGTTTATAAACGACATTGAGTTCATGGATGATGATAGAGATAAAACACTACGTCGACGGCAACGGACGGGACCCCTTCGGCAACTGGCGCGCGAGGGTACGTGACATCAAGGCCAGAATTGCCATCGACCGGCGCATCATGCGCGTTGAACTGGGCAACTTCGGCGACCACAAATCTCTGCGTGATGGCGTATGGGAGCTGCGGATCGACGCAGGACCGGGGTATCGGGTCTATTACGCCAAAGCGGGGTTGACCGTCGTGCTGCTTCTACTCGGCGGCGACAAACGCAGTCAGGACGCCGACGTAGACCGGGCATATGACTACTGGCGCGACTGGAAGCGCAGCAACGGACAGGAGAACGAAGAATGAAAGACAGATCCCATGACGCCGCAATGGCCGAGGTGTTCCGCAGCGACCCGGCCTACGCGGCAGAACTGCTGAACAGCATCCTGGAAGACGGCGAACAGGCTGAGCTGCTAATTGCCCTTCGCCAGATGGCAGAAGCTTTTGGCGGTGTGCGCGGCGTCGCCAAGGCAGCCGAGCTGAATCCGACTCAGCTCTATCGGACCTTGTCCGCCGAAGGTAATCCGGCTGTCAGCAGTCTTACCGCGATCCTGCGTGTTATGGGGTTGAGGTTGGCTGTTCAACCACTAACGGCCCACTGAGATTCTCCCTCAGCCTGGTACAGTGGAACCTCTAACCATGGATTAGTCGGCAAGATGCTTCCCTCAGTTTCACAGACCTGAATGCGCTCTGGTGTCGCCATCACTACCAAGGGAAAAAAGATTCCAATACAATTTCTTCGCAGCCCTAGCCATTCCACTCCCGGGTTACTGACACGGTGAAGAACCTAGGTATATGTGGCCCCGTTATGCGGGGCCTACTTGTTTCTGGCGACCTCACTGCCCAGCGCTAACCTTGCGTCACGCCCCACGAACAGACAACGAATCGTCTCGACACATAAAAGCCCCCAATCCCCTCCCCCACTCAACTAGTCTTCCAGAACCGCAGGAAGCGGCCCCTTCGCGTTCAAGGAAAGAACATGTCCCTGGCCATCGTCCATAGTCGCGCCCAGGTGGGCGTGGAAGCCCCCGCCGTCACCGTCGAAACCCATCTGGCCAACGGCTTGCCGATGCTGACGCTGGTCGGGCTGCCCGAAACCGCCGTGAAGGAAAGCAAGGACCGGGTCCGCAGCGCGATCCTCAATTCAGCCCTCGATTTTCCGGCCCGGCGCATTACCCTGAACCTCGCCCCAGCCGACCTACCCAAGGACGGAGGACGCTTCGACCTGGCGATTGCCCTCGGCATCCTCGCTGCCAGCGTGCAGGTACCCGCCCTGACCCTGGACAACCTGGAATGCCTGGGCGAACTGGCCTTGTCCGGTGCCATTCGCCCGGTGCAAGGCGTGCTGCCGGCGGCACTGGCTGCACGCGCAGCCGGGCGCACATTAGTGGTGCCACAAGCCAATGCCGAAGAGGCCTCGCTGGCCTCCGGGCTGACGGTGATTGCCGTCGACCACCTGCTGCAACTGGTGGCCCATCTCAACGGACATGCGCCGATCAAACCCTTCGAATCCAACGGCCTGCTGCACCTGAGCAAGCCCTACCCGGACCTGAGCGAGGTGCAAGGCCAACTCGCCGCCAAACGCGCCCTGCTGATCGCCGCCGCCGGGGCGCATAACCTGCTGTTCAGCGGCCCGCCCGGTACCGGCAAGACCCTGCTCGCCAGCCGCCTACCTGGCCTGCTACCGCCACTGGACGAACAGGAAGCCCTGGAAGTCGCGGCCATCCAATCGGTCGCCAGTCATGTGCCGTTGAGCAACTGGCCCCAGCGGCCCTTTCGCCAACCGCATCACTCGGCCTCGGGCCCCGCGCTGGTGGGCGGCGGATCGCGGCCACAGCCCGGTGAAATCACCCTCGCCCATCACGGCGTGCTGTTCCTCGATGAACTGCCGGAATTCGACCGCCGGGTATTGGAGGTTTTGCGCGAACCGCTGGAGTCCGGCCATATCGTGATTTCCCGCGCCCGCGACCGGATGCGCTTCCCGGCACGCTTCCAACTGGTGGCGGCGATGAATCCCTGCCCCTGTGGATATCTTGGCGACCCCAGTGGACGTTGCCGCTGTACCCCGGAACAGATCCAGCGCTACAGCAACAAACTCTCCGGCCCGCTGCTGGATCGTATCGACCTGCACCTGACCGTCGCCCGCGAAGCCACGGCGCTCAGCCCCAGCCAGCAAGACGGTGACAACACAGCACAGGCCGCCACCCGGGTCGCCGAAGCCCGACACCGTCAGCAACAGCGCCAGGGATGCGCCAACGCGTTTCTCGATTTACCGGCATTGCGCACGCACTGCAAGTTATCCACAGGCGACGAAAAATGGCTGGAGACGGCCTGTGAACGGCTGACGCTTTCGCTGCGGGCAGCCCATCGACTGCTCAAGGTCGCACGCACCTTGGCGGACCTGGAACAGGTGGAAAACATAAGCCGGGAGCATCTGGCCGAAGCGTTGCAGTATCGACCAGCGTCCCAATAGAAGTGGCATCACTTGAAGAAGGCCTGACCGATACACGCCATCATCGGCCAGCCCATCCCCACCCGGTTATTCCTTGCTCAAATCCACCAACGGCGTGCCCCGCACCTCGGTCTTGCGCCCGTCCTGGATCTGCGTCACCCGCTGCACCGCCTTATCCACAGCCGCCTTGTCCGCCAGCAGGCTGTAGCTGATCTGGAACTGACGCTTCTGCCCGGCCTCGATGGTCGGCACCAGCCCCAGCGGACGCTGGTAATGGCGGTTGTAGGAGAAGCTGGTCCCCGGCTCCAGCCCGGTGACATAACCCTGGCCCTGGGTATCGGTGTTTTTCCACAGGGAGAACACCGGCAGCTGTTGGGTATTGAACCCGACCGAAACCCCGAGACTGCCGGCCTTGTTGTGCAACACCGCCAGGGTGTCGCCCTTGGCATCGGCATAAGGCACGACGTTGTAGACGGTCTCGTCATAGTCCTTGGTCGGCGCGCGATAGGTCTGCCAGTCCGGCAGGTCGCCCTTGGCCTTGTCGTTGAACGGCGAAACCTGCTTCACCGGCGCCACGAAACGCGCGCCCTGCTCCAGGAACGGGGTGCTGAAGTTGCTGTGGTACAGCGCCTGGTATTCCTTCGGATAATCGCCGTTGTTGGTCAACGTATCGTTGAGCGCAAAGCTCACGCTGCCAGGCACCGTCAACAGTTCGGTAGCCACGGAGAAGTCGACTTTCTTGAACGCCTGCTCCTTCAGCTCGCCTTGCAAACGGATGGCATAAGGCGGCTTCTCATCAATATGCAGGGTGACCTTGCTGGCCGGAATATTCGCCGCGCGGCCATGCAAGGTCAGCAGTTCGCCGTTATCGAGCCCCGGGTGCCCGACCCACTCATAGCCGCAACGCACCACCATCTCGTTGAAACCCTCCAGCCAACCCAGGCCGCCACGGCCGTTGAGCTCGATAAAGGCTGGATTGACCACTTCCTTGACCGGCGAGTCCCACCCCATGCGCACATTGCCCACGGACGCGTGCAGAACGTTCATGCCCCGCGTCGGGACCACCGAGAGTTTCATCGTGCCATTGTCGATATCGACGATGCTGACCCCTTCCTGGCGGCCGCCATGCAAGGTGCGCATCGTGATGGAGAAGGGTTTGTCGGTCTTGATCCCCAGTTGTTGGCTGGTGATCTGACGGTTCTGCGCGGGCGTGTCGCTGTCGAGCAGCACGTAGTCCCAGGCCATGGCGTGGGAAGCAGCGGTCAAGGCGGTAACGCCGAAGAGCAATCGGAGAGAAGTCATGGGCTGTCCTTATTGGAATTGTCCGACTTTTATAGCCTTGATGAAACGATTCAGCAAGTCAGTCGAAAAAAATGCGCGCCAGCCCGAGGACCGCGCGCACTACAGCCTGTATTCCAGCGCCTGCGAATAAGAGGCTGCTCTCAGCGAAAGCGATCCACTTCCTGGCGCAGCTCCGCCGCCAGTGTCTCCAGCTCCCGGGCCGTGATCGCCAGGTTGGACACCACTTCACGTTGCTCGCTGTTGGCCAGGGCAATGCTCTGCAGGTTGCTGCTGAGCAACGTCGCGGTGCTGCTCTGCTCCTGGGTCGCGGTGGTGATGACCGCGAACTGCTGCCCCGCCGACCGGCTCTGCTCATCAATCTGCGCCAGGGCCGACGCCACATTGGCATTGCGCGACAGGCCTTCCTGCATCAGCCGATTGCCCTCTTCCATGGTGCTGATGGCATGGCCGGTCTGTTGCTGGATACTCTGGATCATGCCGGAAATCTGCTCGGTGGCTTCACGGGTACGCCCTGCCAGGCTGCGCACTTCATCCGCCACCACGGCAAAGCCGCGACCCTGCTCGCCGGCACGGGCCGCTTCGATGGCCGCGTTCAGGGCCAGCAGGTTGGTCTGGTCGGCAATCGAGGTGATCACGCCGACAATCCCGCCGATCTCCTCGGAACGTTGCCCCAACGCGTTGATCACTTGCGCCGTGCTGCCAAGGGAGCCGGCAATCTGTTCCAGGGACGTCGAAGCCTCCTCCATGGCAGTGCGGCCGATTCGCGTCTGCCGGGCATTTTCCTGGGCCAGCCGTTCGGTATTGCCCATGTTGTCGGCGATATTCAGCGAAGTGGCGCTGAACTCTTCCACCGCGCCGGCCATGCTGGTGATCTCGCCGGATTGCTGTTCCATCCCTTCATAGGCGCCGCCGGACAAGCCGGAGAGCACCTGGGCACGGCTGCTGACTTCGCCAGCCGCCTTGCGGATGTGCTCGACCATGGAGGACAGCGCCTGCCCCATCTGGTTGAAGCTGTCGGCCAACTGGCCGATCTCGTCATGGCTGGACACGTTCAGGCGTACGCTCAAATCCCCCGCCCCCAGGGCTTGCGCCTGGCGCACCAGGTCGTCCAAGGGCCGCAACTTGCTGCGCAGCAGCCAGATCGCCGCACCGACCGCCAACAGCATGGCCAGCAGACTGCCGATCACCAGTTGAATGCCGACGCTCCAGGTCACGGCGCGGATCTCGGACTTGGGCATGCTTGCCACCACGGTCCACGGCCCGCCGTCAAAGGTCACCGCGACACTGTAGAAGTCCTCGTTCTTGTCATTCCAGAAACGCCCACGACCCGGTTGCCGGGCCAGATCGAGAATCACCGGAGTCGCCTGTTCGAGATCCGTCACCCCGGCCGGCGGCACCAGCCAGTGTTTCTGCTCATCAAGCAAGGCCAGGGAACCGGCCGTGCCGATGCGAAAGCGCTTGAGGTTGTCGAACTGGGCATTTTGCGCATCGGTGTAGTCGAAACCGACGAACAGCACCGCGATCACCTTGCCGCCGGCATCCCGAACCGGTGTGTACTGGGTCATGTAGGAACGGTCGAACAACACCGCCCGCCCGACGTAACCCTGCCCCGCCAGCAAGCGCTGGTAGGCCGGGTGCTGGTGATCGAGCAAGGTGCCGATGGCACGGCTGCCGTCCTGCTTGGTCAGGGAAGTGCTGACTCGGACAAAATCTTCGCCGCTGCGCACAAACAGGGTCGCAACACCCGCGGACATCTGCTTGAACTCGTCCACCTCGGTGAAGTTGTTGTTCAGCAGCTCATTGCCCAGGTAGAGGCCCGGCGCTTGTACGCTGCCCACCTTGATCAACTCCTCGGGCCGCACGCTCAAGCCACTGCCGAAACGCTTTTCGAACAGTCCGCTCAGGCGCTGGGTACTTTCGCGCAAGGTGCTGTGGAAGGTGTTCAACTGGTCGGCGAGCAAACGCGCTTCGCTGGCCAGGTGCTCTTCGCGGGTGTCGAGGTTGGCGGTGTCCAGCGAACGCAGGGCAAACACGGTACTGCCACTGATTACCAACGCCAGGATAACGGCGAGTGCCAACCCCAGTTGCGAGGCTATACGGGCACGAGGTCGAGACATGATACGGCTCCTGGGCGGGCGGCGAATCCTGTGGGTACTTCAGGCCGCACGGAAACATTTCCAATGAACAAAATATGCGCGAACCGTTTTTTGACGCCGGTTCCATGTCGGTAGATTCGGCGGCGCCGGAGAATACTTGAGTTATTTGGATGGATATCAGTTTCCGCCAAAAACAGCGTATCAGCCCAGGCGCTCGACATCGGGCAAAACCATGGCCGCGACCTCGCCCTGGAGGAAATCGCTGAGCCGCCGCAGGCGCTCCCCGCCCGGTCGGGTTTTCGGCCAGACCAGGTAATATTTCTCACCGCTGTCGACGGCGGTCGGCCACGGCAGGCTCAGACGTCCCTGGGCCACATCCTCGGCCACCATCAGCAAGTCGCCCATGGACACGCCGTAACCCCGCGCGGCGGCAATCATCCCCAGTTCCAGGGTGTCGAACAGTTGCCCACCCTTGAGCGAGATCCGTTCGGACAGGCCCATGCGCTCCAGCCAACTGCGCCAGTCGCGCCGATCGGGCGTCGGGTGCAGCAGTTCGACGCTGGCCAGACGCTCGGCATCCCAAGGCTGCTCATTGAGCAGCGTAGGTGCTCCCACCGGAATCAACCACTCGGAAAACAGGTAGCTGGCCTCCCAATCGGGCGGGAAATGGCCGTTGCTGAGCAGCACCGCACAATCAAACGGCTCCTGGTTGAAATCCACACTGTCGACATCCATCCAGGCACTGGTGAGCTGCACCTCATTGCCTTGCTGCAAATGCCGGAAGCGGCTCAGCCGCGCCAGCAGCCAACGCATCGTCAGGGTCGAGGGAGCCTTCATGCGCAGGATGTCGTCTTCGGCGCGCAAGGTATTGCAGGCCCGTTCCAGGGCACCGAAACCGTCGCGGATACCCGGCAGCAGCAGGCGCGCCGATTCGGTCAGTTGCAGATTGCGCCCGTTGCGCTGGAACAGTCGGCAGGCAAAGTGCTCTTCGAGCGTACGAATATGTCGGCTGACCGCACTCTGGGTAATCGACAATTCCTCCGCCGCCCGGGTAAACGAGCTGTAGCGGGCCGCCGCTTCGAAAGCGCGCAAGGCATAGAGAGGAGGCAGACGACGGGACATGGGGAGCGCTCCGATAACGCAATGCGCCAACCCTAGCAGAAACCGCCTTGCATGAGTTTTTATCATGCGAGCAATCGGTTTTATCCCTTTGTGCAAATGCCCGGGAACCTTGAGAATCCACGGTTCTCACTGCCTTTCACCTGTCGAGCCTGATGATCATGAAGCATTCAGCACGCACCGAACTCTGGGCCATCCTGCGGCTGTCCGGGCCGCTGATCGCCTCGCAGTTGGCGCATATGCTGATGGTGCTGACCGACACGCTGATGATGGCTCGACTCAGCCCCGAGGCCCTGGCCGGCGGCGGCCTGGGCGCGGCGAGTTATTCGTTCGTGTCGATTTTCTGCATTGGCGTGATCGCGGCCGTCGGCACCCTGGTCTCCATTCGCCAGGGCGCCGGCGATATCGAAGGCGCGACCCGCCTGACCCAGGCCGGGTTGTGGCTGGCCTGGGCAATGGCCCTGGTGGCCGGCCTGCTGCTGTGGAACCTCAAGCCGGTGCTGCTGATGTTCGGCCAGACACCGACCAACGTGCACGCCGCCACACAGTTCCTCACCGTGCTGCCCTTCGCCCTGCCCGGCTACCTGAGCTTCATGGCCCTGCGCGGTTTCACCAGCGCCCTGGGCCGCGCCACCCCGGTGATGGTGATCAGCCTGTGCGGGACCGTGGCCAACTTCGCCCTCAACTATGCCCTGATCACCGGGATGTTCGGCCTGCCGAAGCTGGGCCTGGCGGGTATCGGCCTGGTCACGGCGGTTGTCGCCAGCTGCATGGCCCTGGCGCTGGCCTGGCATATCAAACGGCACCCGGCGTACCGCAACTACCCGCTGCTGCGGGGCCTGTCACGGCCCAACTGGCAGTATCTGCGCGAGCTCTGGCGCCTGGGCCTGCCGATTGGCGGCACCTATGCCGTGGAGGTCGGGCTGTTCGCCTTCGCCGCGCTGTGCATGGGCACCATGGGCAGCACGCAACTGGCGGCGCACCAGATCGCCCTGCAGATCGTCTCGGCGGCGTTCATGGTGCCGGCGGGGATTTCCTACGCCATCACCATGCGCATCGGCCTGCACTACGGCGCCGGGCAACTGCTGGACGCACGCCTGGCCGGTCGGGTCGGTATCGCCTTCGGCGCTGCAGCGATGCTGGCCTTTGCCGCGCTGTTCTGGCTGGCACCGAATCAGTTGGTCGGGTTGTTCCTGGATCGCAACGACCCGGCGTTCCAGCCAGTCATCGAGCTGGCCGTCCGGCTGTTGGCGGTGGCCGCCTGGTTCGAGCTGTTCGACGGCACCCAGACCATCGCCATGGGCGCGATCCGGGGACTGAAAGATGCCAAGACCACCTTCCTCGTCGGTCTCGCCTGCTACTGGCTGATCGGTGCTCCAGCGGCGTGGGTGCTGGCGTTCGACTTCAACGGCGGCCCGACCGGCGTCTGGTGGGGCCTGGCGCTGGGCCTGGCTTGCGCGGCAGTGAGCCTGACGCTGGCGTTTGAATGGCGGATGAAGCGGATGCTCGGACGTCATGGGGCGCAGAGCCCACGGCGCAGCGTCATGGATGCAGCCTGAACCGACAGGCTGCCTCCCGCGGTGTCACACCACTTCCTGTACCGCCGCCTGGGCGGCACCGAACGTCAGGAATTCCACCAACTCCGTCAGTGGCAGCGGCTTGCTGATCAGGTAACCCTGGGCCTGGTCGCAGCCGAACTCGCGCAGCAAGGCCAGTTGCCCCGGCGTTTCCACCCCTTCGGCGACCACTTCCAGATGAAGGTTGTGGGCCAGGTTGACCATGGCATGCACCAGCTTGCGGTTTTCCTCGCGCTGCTCCATGCCGCCGACAAAACTCATGTCCACCTTGAGCAAGGCAATCGGCAGGCTGTTGAGGTGCACGAAGGAGGAAAATCCGGTGCCGAAGTCGTCCAGGGAAAAACGCACCCCCAGCCGCCTCAGGGCATCCATGGTCTGCTTGACCAGGTCGCTGCGGCGCATCACCGCGGTTTCGGTGAGTTCGAATTCCAGCCACTGCGCCTCGACACCACGCTCGGTAATCAGCCGGCTCAAGGTTGGCAGCAACTGGCTGTCCTGGAACTGCCGGAACGACAGATTGACCGCCATGTGCAACGGCGCCAGGCCGCGCTCGCGCAGGGCCTGCATATCCCGCAGCGCGCGGGAAATCACCCAGTAGCCCAACGGCACGATCAGGCCGCTTTGCTCGGCCAGGGGCACGAACTCACTGGGCGGCAACAGCCCGCGTTCGCCATGGCGCCAGCGCACCAGGGCTTCAAGCCCGACGATCTGGCCGCTACGCAGGTCCAGGCGCGGCTGGTAATGCAGTTCCAGTTCATCGCGGCGCAAGGCCCGGCGCAATTCGCTTTCCAGGTCGGCGAGGCTGCGGGCGTTGCGATTGATGCGTTCATTGAAGATGTGAAAGGTGCAGCCCTGGGTGCTCTTGGCCTGCTGCATGGCGATATGCGCATGCCACATCAGCGGGTCGGCTCCGGCATTGGCGCGGGTATGGGCGATGCCCAGGCTGCAACCGATCAGCAGGCTCTCGCCATCGATCCAGTAAGGCTCGGCCATGACCTCGACAATCCGTTCGGCCACACACTCGGCGCGCTGGGGGGCGCGACGGGTATCGATCAGCAGGGCGAATTCGTCGCTGCCCAGGCGCGCCAACTGGTCACCGGCCTCGAGCTGGCTCTTGAGCCGCGCGACCACCTGCAGGATCAGCCGGTCGCCGGCCTGGTGCCCGAGGGCGTCGTTGGCATGGCGGAAATTGTCCAGGTCCAGGTGCCCGAGGGCCAGGCCGCGCCCTTCGTTCTCGGCCAGCCGCGCCGCCAGCAGGGTCTGGAAACCCTGGCGATTGGCGATCCCGGTCAGCGGGTCCTGCTCGGCCAGGCGCTGCAAGGTGTTTTCCAGCACGCCGCGTTCACGCACATGGCGCAGGCAGCGGCGCAGGGTCGACGCATCGAGGCCCTGGCGAACCAGCCAGTCGCTGACGCCCAACGGCGCGATCAGCGGTTCTTCGTCCAGCAACAGGATGGTCGGCAGATGGCAGCGCCCCGGCGCCGGCTGCAGGTTCGGCACCGTCAACAACAACGCCGTGCGGTCGGCCTCGAACAGGCGGCTGACCACCTCCCAGGACGGCGCATGGATCAGCACGGCCGAATCTCCCATAGGAGCCAGACACTCGCGCAACAAGGCCGCCCACTCCGGCTCATCGGCCAGTAGCAGCAAACGCAAGGGTTCCACAGGCGTAGACAAGCTGACTCCCTAGACTCTGCAAAAAACGTTGACGATCAACATTGCGACACGCTTCGGGGCGACTTCAAATACGAGTGATTATCAAGCGCTTCGTTGTGTAACACAAAGGTGAACAATAGCTGTAATTACGCCGCGCATCCTGCGTGAAAGTAACAAAACCGGCAAATTTAGATAGAGCGGCACGTCACAGTGTCGGAGAGACGCAGCAGAATCCTTCCAGCCTGTTAAAATGCCCGCCCTTTTCGCAACAGACTCCTGACTCCGTCATGTCCCGACTCAATCCCCGGCAGCAAGAAGCCGTGAACTACGTCGGCGGCCCTCTTTTGGTGCTCGCCGGTGCCGGCTCCGGCAAGACCAGCGTGATCACCCGCAAGATCGCCCACCTGATCCAGAACTGCGGCATCCGCGCCCAGTACATCGTCGCCATGACCTTCACCAACAAGGCCGCGCGGGAAATGAAGGAACGCGTCGGCACCCTGCTCAAGGGCGGCGAAGGCCGTGGCCTGACGGTGTCGACCTTCCACAACCTGGGGCTGAACATCATCCGCAAGGAGCATGCGCGGCTGGGCTACAAGCCGGGCTTCTCGATCTTCGACGAGGCCGACGTCAAGGCCCTGATGACCGACATCATGCAGAAGGAATACTCGGGCGACGACGGCGTCGACGAGATCAAGAACATGATCGGCTCCTGGAAAAACGACCTGATCCTGCCGCCCCAGGCCCTGGAGAATGCGCGCAACCCCAAGGAGCAGACCGCGGCCATCGTCTACACCCACTACCAGCGCACGCTCAAGGCGTTCAACGCGGTGGACTTCGACGACCTGATCCTGCTGCCGGTGAAGCTGTTCGAGGAACATGCCGACATCCTCGAAAAGTGGCAGAACAAGGTCCGCTACCTGCTGGTGGACGAATACCAGGACACCAACGCCAGCCAGTACCTGCTGGTGAAAATGCTCATCGGCACGCGCAACCAGTTCACCGTGGTCGGCGACGACGACCAGTCGATCTATGCCTGGCGCGGTGCGCGGCCGGAAAACCTGATGCTGCTCAAGGACGACTACCCGTCCCTGAAAGTGGTGATGCTGGAGCAGAACTACCGCTCCACCAGCCGTATCCTGCGCTGCGCCAACGTGCTGATCTCGAACAACCCGCACGAATTCGAAAAGCAGCTGTGGAGTGAAATGGGCCACGGCGATGAGATCCGCGTGATCCGTTGCCGCAACGAGGACGCCGAGGCCGAGCGCGTGGCCATGGAAATCCTCAGCCTGCACCTGCGCACCGACCGGCCCTACAGCGATTTCGCCATCCTCTACCGGGGCAACTACCAGGCCAAGCTGATCGAGCTGAAGCTGCAGCACCACCAGATTCCCTATCGGCTGTCGGGGGGCAACAGCTTCTTCGGACGCCAGGAAGTCAAGGACCTGATGGCCTACTTCCGCCTGATCGTGAACCCGGATGACGACAACGCCTTCCTGCGGGTGATCAACGTCCCACGCCGGGAAATCGGTTCGACCACCCTGGAAAAACTCGGCAACTACGCCACCGAACGCAAGATCTCGATGTACGCCGCCACCGACGAAATCGGCCTGGGCGAACACCTGGACAGTCGCTTCACCGACCGCCTGGCGCGCTTCAAGCGCTTTATGGACCGGGTGCGCGAGCAGTGCGCCGGCGAAGACCCGATTGCCGCCCTGCGCAGCATGGTCATGGACATCGACTACGAAAACTGGCTGCGCACCAACAGTTCCAGCGACAAGGCCGCGGACTACCGGATGGGCAACGTCTGGTTCCTGATCGAAGCGCTGAAGAACACCCTGGAAAAAGACGAAGACGGCGATATGACCGTCGAGGACGCCATCGGCAAGCTGGTGCTGCGGGACATGCTCGAGCGCCAGCAGGAAGAAGAGGACGGCGCCGAAGGCGTGCAGATGATGACCCTGCATGCGTCCAAGGGGCTGGAATTCCCCTACGTGTTCATCATGGGCATGGAGGAGGAAATTCTCCCACACCGCTCAAGCATCGAAGCCGACACCATCGAAGAAGAAAGGCGCCTGGCCTACGTCGGTATTACCCGCGCCCGTCAGACCCTGGCCTTCACCTTTGCCGCCAAGCGCAAGCAGTACGGCGAGGTCATCGACTGCGCGCCGAGCCGCTTTCTTGATGAGTTGCCACCGGACGACCTGGCCTGGGAAGGCAACGACGACACGCCGACCGAAGTGAAAGCCGTACGCGGCAATTCGGCATTGGCGGATATACGCGCGATGTTAAAGCGCTAGAATTGCACATTTTTTAATCTATCTTCAGCGCACAAGGCGCTATTCGAGGACGTTCCGTGGAAGCACTGCATAAGAAAATTCGCGAAGAAGGCATCGTGCTTTCCGATCAGGTCCTGAAGGTCGACGCCTTCCTGAACCACCAGATCGACCCGCAGTTGATGAAACTGATCGGTGACGAATTCGCCGCGCTGTTCGCCGATTCGGGTATTACCAAGATCGTCACCATTGAGGCCTCGGGGATTGCCCCGGCGATCATGACCGGGCTGAACCTCGGCGTGCCGGTGATTTTCGCCCGCAAGCACCAGTCCCTGACCCTGACGGAAAACCTGCTGTCGGCGACGGTGTACTCCTTCACCAAGCAGGTGGAAAACACCGTGGCGATTTCCCCACGCCACCTGACCAGCAGCGATCGCGTGCTGATCATCGATGACTTCCTGGCCAACGGCAAAGCCTCCCAGGCGCTGATCTCGATCATCAAGCAGGCCGGCGCGACCGTGGCCGGCCTGGGCATCGTCATCGAGAAATCCTTCCAGGGCGGCCGTGCCGAGCTGGATGCCCAGGGTTATCGCGTGGAATCGCTGGCCCGGGTCAAGTCCCTGGCCGGTGGGGTCGTCAGCTTTATCTGAGCAGGGCCCGGAAATCAGAGGCCTATCGCACTCGAGTCCCGCAGCGAGCCGGATAACTTGAACAGCTCGCTGTCGGTCTTGATCCCCAGCTTGCGATAGGCCGACTGCTTCTGCGTGCTGATGGTATTGGCGCTGCGCGAGAACTTGGCGGCAATCCCGTTCACCGACATGCCATCCAGGAAGCAGCGCAACACTTCCCGCTCCCGCGGCGAAAGAATCTCATCGTGCGTGCAGCCGCACGTGCGCTCGGCGGCGACCGACACCTTGCACAGCGCCGCCTCCGACACCCCCACCTCCCGGGCCATGGCCGGGTGCAGGTAGATCTTGCCGCGAGCCACGGTACGGATCGCGGCCGCCAGTTCGTCCAGCCGCTGGGACTTGCCGAAGAACCCCCAGCTTCCCGCCTGCAGCGCCAGCGACACGGTCGCCGGCGTGTATTGCGCCGACAGCACCAGGGTCCGGCACTCGGGATAACGCACCCGCAGCGCGCGGATCAGGTTGACACCGTCGATCTCCAGCGGACCGAGCATGAAATCGACGACGAGGATATCGGGGCGCCGCTTGGCCAGCGCGGCGAACAGTTCCCCACTCGTGGAAAAGGAACCGATGATCTCGAGATCGGACTCCTTGGATAACCACAAGGCCGTGCCAACCCTTATCACCTCATGGTCGTCCAGCAGCATGACGGTGCGGGGACCAGGGAATACGTAACTCATTGGATCAAACCTCCTGAACGATGAAAGCCAGGCCGGCAACGGGAGGGGCCCGGCTAAGACCTACAGAACTTTCAGACTTATAGCAGCCAGGACCGGGAGCACAAACGACAAACCATTCGAGAAATCTCGAAACTGCCAGGGTTCGAGTTATCTCGATAGTCCGCAAGTCCGGCTTGCACGAGAGTGGTAACCCTCATCCGACAGGCTATAGCCTTCCCTGCGAGCCCGTCGGAAGAGACATCAACTGAAACCATTCAAGGTAATCCGATGAAAATCTCTCAAGTCTCTGCCGCCGTCTCCCTTGCCCTCGCCGCCCTTATCGCCCTGCCGGCTTCCGCGGCCAACGATGGCATCATCAACTTCAACGGCCTGGTGACCGACGTGACCTGCACCATTGAAGGCGAAGTGCCAGGCGGCGGCACCGTGGTCAAGAACGTCGACCTGGGTGGTGTGTCCGCCTCGCGTCTGACCAACACTGGCGATCGCGCCAACCTCACCGGTTTCACGATTCGCGTCGGCGCGCCAGGCGAAACGGCCTGCACCAACGGACGTACCGCAATGGTCGCGTTCGACCCGACCAGCCCGGCGATCGACGTCGCTACCGGGCGCCTGAACATCGACGACGGTGCGGATGCCGCCCTCAATGTCCAGGTCGAGGTGACCCAGCGCGACGGCACGCCGATCCACGTCTACACCGAAAAATCCGAGGGTGTGGTCATCGCCGACAACCAGGCGCTCATTCCCCTGGCTGCCCAGTACTACGCCACCGGTGCCGCAGGCGAAGGCGAGGTCGCGACCCGCGTCGGCTTCATGGTCGAGTACGCCGACTAAGCCTCATCCAACGGGCCCGCGCCCTGTCGCGCGGGTCCAGCCTTCAATACGAGAGCTTCGCCAATGAACAACCTGGCTCGTTCGGGCATGGTCATCTGTGCCCTTCTGACGGCATCGCTGCACGCTACGTCTTCGTTTGCCGCCGTGATCATCCACGGCACGCGCGTGATCTATCCCGCCGAACAACAGGAAGTCGTGGTCCGACTGGAGAACAAGGGCGAACGCCCCGCCCTGGTTCAACTCTGGCTCGATGACGGCGACAAACTTGCAACACCTGCAACCGCGCAGGCGCCCTTCACCGCGCTACCGCCGATCCTGCGTATCGAACCGAAAAAGCAGCAGGCTCCACGCCTGCGTTATACCGGCGAGCCATTGCCCACGGACCGCGAAAGCCTGTTCTGGCTGAATGTCCTGGAAGTACAGCCGACTGCCGCCGATGCCAAGGACAGAAGCCTGCTGGAGCTGTCGTTTCGCTCCCGCCTGCGGGTGTTCTTCCGCCCCGAGGGATTGCCCTATTCGAAGGCCGCCGCGGCACCGAAGCTGAGCTGGAAGCTGGTGCGCCACGAAGGTGGTCACGCTCTGGAAGTCGTCAACCCGACGCCTTATCACGTCTCTCTGGGCTCGGTCGAACTGGTGGGCAAAAGCGGCAACGAACGTTATCCGAAAGCCCCGAACAAGGAGGCCAACGACAGCCTGTTGCTCCCGGCCGGTGATATCAAGCGCTTCGCCCTGCCCGCCCTGCGGACTCCGCCCCCGGGTGCACTGAAGGTCGAGTTCACCGCCATCAGCGATTTCGGCGCGCGGGTCAGCCATACCGCCGACATCCCCTCTTGAACCGGACCGACGATTGCCCATGAACACCCTCAGATCCCAGCACACCGCCCGCTCCACCCGCCACGCCGCCGGGCTCGTCCTGGCGACCCTGACGTTGATCGCCAGCTTCACCGTGCAGGCCAGCGTCATTATCACCGGCACCCGCGTGGTGTATCCGGCGAACCAGAAGGAAATGAGCATCCGGTTCGAGAACAAGAACCAGAAACCCGCGCTGGTGCAGGTCTGGTTGGACGGCGGCGACGAGGAGGTGACACCGGAACAGGCCAGGGTCCCGTTTATCGCCACACCGCCGATCTTCCGGATGGAGCCGGACAAGCAGCAGGTCGTGCGCCTGGCCTATACCGGCGAGCCGCTGCCCAAGGATCGCGAGAGCCTGTTCTGGCTGAACATGCTGGAAGTCCCGCCCAAGACCCCAAATTCGGAGCAGGGCAACCAGTTGCAACTGGCGTTCAAGACCCGCATCAAGGTGTTCTTCCGACCACAGGGCCTGCCGTACGAGGCGGCACAAGCCACCGAAAAGTTGCGCTGGAAGCTGGTGAAAACCGAACAGGGATTGGCCCTGGAGGTACATAACCCGACGCCCTATCACCTGAACTTCGACTCGGTGGATCTGCTGGCGGCCGGCCAACGCCATGCCAAGCCGGTCGGCGAGACGGCCGCCGAGAACATGGTCAATCCCCAGGCCAGCAACCGTTTCCCCCTGCCCAGCCTGAAGTCGGCGCCGAGTGCCGGCGCCCAGGTCGAGTTCCAGGTCATCGACGACTACGGTGCCCGGCACACGCACAAGGTCCAGGTCACGCCATGACGGGCTGAACGAAGACCCGGCGTCACTGAACGCCCACCCGTAACGACACCTCCGGCCCCGTCGCGATCCTGAACGCGCGACGGCAGGGAGCGGCTTGCCCGAATCCGGCAATACACAAGGTTTGGAACGTTAGCGATGAGATCGAAGACACAACCCGTAGCCGGCGGATCGCACCCTGTGCGCAGCCGCCTGGCCCACATCATTCACAGCCTTCTGCTGCTGGGCGCCGGCAGCGCCCTGGCCGCCGACGAGGTCGAGCAGGTGGAATTCAACCCGGCCTTCTTTCCGGGAGGTGGCGGGCAGATCGACATCTCGCGTTTCAACGAAGGCAATGTGGTCCTGCCGGGACAGTATCGCGCCGATATCACCGTAAACGGCGGTTGGATCGGCCGCGACGAACTGACCTTCGCCAGCGTCGAGGGTCAGAAAAACGCCCAGCTTTGCCTGGACCGCACCCTGCTGATCAGGCTCGGGGTCGACCTCGACGGGGTGGCAAAAAAGGCCGCCGAAGCCGGCGAAAACGTTCCGCCGCCATTGCCGAGCACGCCGACCTGCGGCGATATCAGTACCTATCTACCTGGCGCCAGCGCCCGCTTCGATGCCGGCGAAAGCCGGCTGGACCTGCAAGTCCCGCAGATCTATCTGTCACGCAAGGCACGTGGTTATGTCAGTCCGGAACACTGGGACACGGGCGTGAACGCGGCGTTCATCCGCTACGACGCCAACGCGTTCAGGAACAGCAACCAGGGCCGTTCATCGTTCTCCAACTCCCTGAGGCTGAACACCGGTCTCAACCTGGACGGTTGGCACCTGCGACACAACGGCGCCTACAGCGGCAGCAATACCGGCAGCAGCTACCAGAGCAGCGCCACCTATGTGCAACGGGAACTGCCCGGGCTGCAATCGCAACTCATGGCCGGCGAGATCTACACCACCGGCGAGTTGTTCGACAGCATTCGCCTGCGCGGCGCCACCCTGGCCACCGACGATCGCATGCTGCCCGACTCGCAGACCGGCTATGCGCCCATCGTCCGTGGCGTGGCCGAGAGCAATGCCCGGGTCAGCATACGCCAGCGCGGCATACTGCTCGACGAAGTCAGTGTGCCGCCGGGCCCCTTCGTGCTCGACGACCTGTTCCCCACCGGCTACGGCGGCGACCTGGAGGTCACCGTCACCGAGGCCGACGGGCGCCAGCGGCAATTCATCGTACCTTTCGCCTCCGATGTGAAGCTGCTCCGGCCGGGCTATGGCCGCTATTCCCTGAGCGTGGGCGAGATGGCCGAGCTCGGCATCAACAGCAATCCCTGGCTGAGCCAGGGCACCTTCCAGTACGGTCTCAACAACCTGCTCACCGGCTATACCGGGGCCTTGGCCTCGGAAGGCTACAACTCGCAAATCCTCGGCGCGGCCCTCAATACCCCCTTGGGTGCGATTTCGCTGGATGCGACCACCTCCCATGCCGAGCTGCCAGGCAATGGAAACCGCCGGGGCCAGAGCCTGCAGGCCCGCTACAACAAGAACTTCGCCGACACCGGGACCAACTTCGCCCTCGGCGCCTTCCGTTACTCCACCGACGGTTTCCTCACCGCGCGGGATACCGCGCAACTGCGTGAACTGGCCCGTGACGGAGGCAACCTGGAGAATATCAGCCGGGTCCGCGAACGCCTGGATATCAGCATCAACCAGAGCCTGGAACAGGGTTCGCTGTTCCTCACCGGCTCGTCGCAGAACTACTGGAACCGCAAGGGCGGCAGCCTGAGCTTCAGCGCCGGCTACAGCAGCAACTGGCAACGCATGAACTACACCGTCAGTGCCCAGCGTACCCGCGACCTGCTGACCGAGCGCAGCAGCAACCAGATCGACCTCACCGTCAGCCTGCCGCTGGGCTACTCGAACCGCGCACCCAACCTGTCGAGCACGCTGACTCATGGCGACCAGCAAAACAGCCTCCGGACCGGCCTCAGCGGCACCTGGGGCGAACGCAACGAGATCAACTACGGAGCTTCGGCCAGTCACGCCGACAATGGCGTCGGCAACAGTTTCAACGCCGACCTGCAATACCGCAGCCGCTATGCCCAGACCTCTACCAGCTACAGCCAGGGCAACGGCTACCACTCGCAATCCCTGGGCCTGTCCGGCGGCCTGGTGGCCCATGCCGACGGCCTGACCCTGACCCCGGAACTGGGCGACACCATCGGCCTGGTCAATGCGCCCGGGGCCAAGGGCGCCTGGGTCGGCAGCAACAACGCGCAGGTGGACGACAACGGCTACGCCGTGGTGCCGCACCTCACGCCGTACCGCCAGAACGTGGTCGAGCTGGACCCCAAGGACATGTCCCATGACGTGGAGCTCAAGTCCGCCTCGCACAACGTCGCGCCCCGGGCCGGTTCCGTGGTGGTGATGAAGTACGAGACCAGCAGCGGACGGGCCTTGATCATCAATGCCCTGCGCGAGGATGGCAGCCCGTTGCCCTTCGGTGCCGATGTGTTCGATGAAAGCGGCGCCGGCACGGGCGTGGTCGGGCAAAGCAGCAAGGCGTTTGTCCGGGTAGCACGGGATAGCGGCCAACTGACGGTCAAGTGGGGCTCGGCCAGCACGGACACCTGCCAGATTGTCTACGACCTGGGCACCCTGCCCGAATCCGAAGGCTTGCGGCAGATGGAAGGCGTGTGCCGGCCCAGCGCTCCGGTAGCCGCCGAGGAAGAGTCGGGCGAGGCAAACAATCAAACAAAGGACGCGACCTATTGAACGCCGCTGTCGAACTTTCACTGCCTGACGCTATCAAGCTGCCGAACTTCACAGTGAGTTGTAACCGATCATAGAACAGAGGTTGATTGACCTGATATGAAACCTTTAACCGCTAAAATGCTTTCCGTACTTTTTCTCGTTCTATTGTCGGAGGCCGCAATGGCGGCCTGCACGAGAACTTATACTCAACTCAACATTCCGATGGGTACAGTGACAGTCGAAGATAATGTCGCCATTGGCGCCCCGCTGACTCCGGGCTGGACCAATCTATTGCCCAGAGCCCAGTGGTATTGCACGCCAAACAGTCATTACGCTCCCTATGTTCAGGGGGCTGCCGGTGAGCTTTCTCGCTATGTGGAGGGTGGCCAAACCCATAGCGTATATCCCACTGGCGTGAATGGAGTCGGCATTGTCATTTCCGCGGAGCCCGCCAGGCGTAGGGGCGTGCAGCAAGGTGTCGAGAAAGCCTTAATTGCCAGCTTCTCCACCGAGGCTTATCACGCTTATACGCTCACCTATAAACTTATCAAGACGGGCGCTATCTCTTCCGGTGGAAGTGTTAACCGGCATGTGGCGGACACCTGGATGATTTCAAGAGGCAGTGAACAGTTCTCGATATACATCACTGGTACTATCAACCCCCGTATCCCCACCTGCGACCTCGCCGCTGGCGACGTCAGCCGCACGATCCAGCTGGACCCCGTTCGGCTCTCGAACTTCACCGGCACCTGGATCGGCAAGAAAACCTTCGACATCTCCGCCGATTGCAGCAATGCCTCAAACGTGACCTTCAGATTCACCGGCACTCCAGCCAGCGGAAACTCGGCGCTCTTTGCCAGCACGGGCGACGCCCGCAGTGTGGGTCTGTGGCTGTACTCACGCATCGGCGGCGTCGAATCAACCCTCAGCCATAACGGCACCCGTACCGTGGCGGTGTCAGGCACCCGAGCGGTGCTGCCACTGGGGGCGGCCTATCACAAGACTACCGGCACCCTGACCAAAGGCACGCTGGCAAGTACCGTCACCGTCAACATCACTTACAACTGAGCCAGCAGACCGCTCGTCGAGTGCAATGCGTCAATCACTCTTATCTGACAAGGATACCTGCAATGAAAGCACCTCTTTTCGTATTGCCCCTACTGGCTGCAGCCATGATCACCAACACTACCCAGGCTGCCACGACCGGCAGCCTGCGGTTCACAGGGAATATCGAGGGTGGTACATGCCGTCTGGACGCAGGCGATGTCAGCCGCACGATCGAGTTGCCCCTGGTCAAGGTCAGCGACTTCGATAACTCCACTTGGGCCGGGCTCAAGACATTCAACCTGACCGCCGACTGCGATGCGGATATCAGGAATGTCACCTTCACCTTTGACGGCACACCGGACACGTGGTTGCCGGCACACTTCGCCAATATCGGCGGTACCGCCCGCGGCGTCGCTACCGCGATTGAATCGCGCATCGGGGGAACCGCCTCCAACATCCCAGCCAACGGCAACCCTGCCGCTCGCGGGAGAACCATTCCCACAAGCGCCGGCAAGGCGGTACTGCCCATGGGCGCGTATTACAAAAAGACCGTCATCGGCAGCGTCGGCAAAGGCACGACGATCACCACGGCCTCCGTGACCATTACCTACAACTGACGCCCCAAGCCCTAACAGGCCGCCACCTCCCGTCGGCCCGCCAGAACGGACAACACCCGATGAAAACCTACCTGATCCCCCTGGCGCTGGCGCTCGCGGCCATCGCCCAAGCTTCGGCCACAGAGACCCTGAACCCGGGCAATCTACGCTTCGAAGGCACTATCGAGGGCGGCACCTGCAACCTGATTGCCGATGACATCGAGCGCGCCATCTCCCTGCCACCGGTCAAGATCGATGACTTCACGGGCGTCGACTCGGCAGGTCACAGGCCCTTCGAACTGAGCGCCCGCTGCGACTCGGACATCAGCAGTGTCACCTTCACGTTCCAAGGCACACCGGCCCCCTCGGATGGCGCCCGCTTCGCCAATACCGGTGACGCCAACGGCCTTACGCTGTGGCTGTACTCACGCCTGGGGGGCGTGCAACAGACCATCCGCGCCGACGGCAACGACAATGCCCGCACCTTGACGCCGACCGGCGGCCAGGCAGTGCTGCCGCTGGGGGCGGCCTACTGGAAGTCCGGTACGGTCAGCGAAGGCGAGCTGGAAAGCCTGGCGACGGTGGACGTCACCTACAACTGAGGCGTACGCCCTGCGCCAGCCCCCCGTCCGCTAGCCGGCAGTGGCCTGCAGCCCCGCCAGCAGCAGACGCTGGTACAACTCGTCACGCAGGCCTTGCGGCTGCGCCAGCCCCATGCGCTCCAGATGCACCGGGAACGCCGACGGTTCGGGCGCGTCGAGCGTCGCCTTGCCCAACTCAAGCGCCTCAGTGAGCTTGAGTTTGCTCTTGAGCCAGTTCAACGCCCGCAACAGATCCCGCTCTTCGGGCTGGAAATCACAACCCAGCGGATACTCCGGGAACAGATGCGGGTGACGCGTGCGAATCGCCTCCAAACGTTGCGGGCTGTTATCGGCAAAACGTGGATCGAGACGGAAACTCCCCGGCAACTTTCCGACTTTTTGCGCCTGCTCGATCAGTTCCGACTGGAAGCGCGAATCGGCGATATTCAGCAACGCTTCGATGACCTGGGCGTCGGTCTTCCCGCGCAGATCGGCAATGCCGTACTCGGTCACCACGATATCCCGCAGATGCCGGGGGATGGTGCAATGCCCATACTCCCAGACGATGTTCGAATTGACCTCACCGCCCGATTCGCGCCAGCTGCGCAGGATCAGGATCGACCGCGCGCCCTCCAGCGCATGCCCCTGGGCCACAAAGTTGTACTGCCCGCCGACACCGCTGAGCACCCGGCCGTCTTCCAGCTGGTCGGCAACGCCGGCGCCGAGCAACGTCATGGTGAAGGCACTGTTGATAAAACGTGCGTCGAGACGCTGCAAGCGCTTGAGTGCTTCCTGGCCGTACAACTCGTTGATGTAGCTGATGGCGGTCATGTTGAACTCGCCCAGCTTGTCCCGGGACAGCTCGTGCAGGCGCTGATAAAAACTGCGCGGCCCGAGAAAGAAGCCGCCATGCACCGCAATGCCACCCGTCTGCCGGGTGCTGTCGAGGGTCCCGGCGTTGGCCTGGCGTTGCTGCTCAAGGTCGGCGTAGACCTTGCGCCGCACGATACCCGCGTCCGCCAGCACCAGCAGGCCGTTGACGAACATCTCGCTGCAACCGTAAAGCCCCTCGGCAAACGCCTCGACACCGCCCTCCTTGTCGAGCAGCGCTTTCCAGGGCAACAGGTCGATATCCGCCAACAAGGCCTGGTAACCCTCGTTGTCCGCCTGCCGGGCCAGCAAGGCGCCGGTCAAGGCGTCGCCCATGGAGCCGATGCCGATCTGCAGGGTGCCGCCATCGCGCACCAGGGTGCTGGCGTGCAGGCCGATAAAATGATCCTGGGTGTCCACCGGCATGTTCGGAGTGGAGAACAGGGTGCTGCGCTCCGGCTCGTCGATCAGCAGGTCGAAGGCCTCACGGCTGAGCTCGGAATCCCCCGGCATGTACGGCAGGTCGCTGTGAACCTGCGCCAGCACCAGGATGGTCTCCCCGGCGGCGCGGCGGCGGGCGATCATCGGCAGCAGGTCGAGGGTGATGTCCGGGTTGCAGCTCAGGCTCAGACGCCCGGGATGCTCCGGGGACTCGGCCACCAGTTGCGCGATCAGGTTCAGGCCGGCGGCGTTGATGTCGCGGGCGGCATGGCTGTAGTTGCTGCTGACGTAATCCTGTTGGGCCTGAGTACTGTGCAACAGGCTGCCGGGCTGCATGAAGAACTGCTGGACGTGGATATTCGGCGGCAGGCTGTCCCGGCGCAGGTCGGCGAGGAAATCCAGTTCGGGGTAGTCACCGAATATCCGTTCGACAAAGGGTTCGAGGAAACGCCGCTGCAAGCCGTCACCGAGGGACGGGCGGCCGAGGCTCAAGGCCGTGTAGATCGTCAGCCGACGCTCCGGCAATTGCCGGATGCGCTGGTAGAGCGCGTTGATAAACCGGTTGGGTTTGCCCAGGCCCAAGGGGCTGGCCATGTGGATATGCGCCGGCAGCCGTGCCAGCACCTCATCGACTGCACATTCGATAGAACAGGATTGCACCATCGGATCCTCCTCGCCTTTCCGTGAATTGAGGTTCGACCGAGCTTGCCGGGAATTTGCTGCAAATGACAGCCCGGCGACACTGGAGCGAATCTTCGCCAGATGCAAAAAAGCCGCTCGTAAGCGGCTTTTTCAGAGATGATCGGTCTTATTTCAGTCCGGACATTTTCTCGATCGCACCTTTGAGCTCGTCATCGGAGCAATCGGCGCAAGTGCCTTTTGGCGGCATTGCGTTAAGACCGGTGATGGCCTTGGCCAGCAGGCCACTGAGGCCGCCCTGGTGATCGGCGCGATCTTTCCAGGCCGCGGCGTCGCCGATTTTCGGCGAACCGAGCAGACCGGTGCCATGGCAGGCGTTGCAATGTTTGGCAATCACTTCGTCCGGCGTCTTGGCACCACCGCCACCACCCACGGTAGCCGCCACTTCCATGCCCTTGCACTCTTCACCCTGGACACACACTTTGCCCACCGGATCGAGGCGCTTGGCGATGTCGTCATTGATGGTCGAAGCCTGAGCGCTGATTGCCCACAGGGCGACTACGGTTGCTGGTACGGCCAGCATTTTCATAATTGGATTCACGCGTACACCCTCAATGGTGGCTAATCACGCCCGCAACCACGGTTTCGCAGGCGGCGTGAGTATAACGGTTCGACTGCCACTGCGAAACAACCCTAATACTCACAAGGTTATTAGCCGAGTGGCCAATCAATACTGCCGGGCGCCTTGAAATCCCTGACCTGACGCCTCTGCTCTTAAAAATTCGCCGGTGTCGCTGCGCTGATTAGTCGCGCGGGGGTATCGAACGGATTACGGAAGCGATGCGGCTTGGTGCTTTCAAAATAGTAGCTGTCGCCCGCTTCGAGGACGAAAGTTTCTGCACCGACCACCAACTCCAGTCGACCTTCCAGCAAAATGCCAGTCTCCTCGCCTTCATGGGTGAGCATTTCCTCTCCGGTATCGGCACCTGGAGGATAGATCTCATTGAGGAAAGCGATAGCACGGCTGGGATGGGCACGACCGACCAGCTTCATGGTCACGGCACCATCGGAGATATCGATCAGCTCGTTGGCCTTGTAGACGATCTGGGTCGGTTTTTCCTGGAGGATTTCCTCGGAAAAGAACTCGACCATGGACATGGGAATGCCGCCAAGAACCTTCCTCAGCGAACTGATCGAGGGGCTGACACTGTTTTTCTCAATCATTGAAATGGTGCTATTGGTGACGCCCGCGCGTTTGGCGAGTTCACGCTGAGACAGACCTTTCAGTTTACGGATGGATTGCAGTCGTTCACCGACGTCCAATACGGCAGCCTCCCAGGGATTCAGGCGATGTTGTAATTGAGCGATATCATGGCATAGCGTTCAGTATTTACAACACTCGAGCCCGAATCCGAGTCGGCGAGACGATCTGTGGCGCAGCGGGTTACCCGCTAGCTCCCGGTGTAGAGCAGTGGTACCCGGCGCAGGTTGCAGAAAATCTCATAAGGAATGGTCTCGGCCCGGGCCGCGACCTCGCTGGCCAGGACGTTTTTGCCCCACAATTCCACCGTCGAACCCAGCCCGGCCTGGGGCACATCGGTCAGATCGATGCACAACATGTCCATCGAGACCCGTCCCAGCAACTGGCTGCGCTGACCGGCCACCAGCACCGGCGTGCCGGTCGGGGCGTGACGCGGATAGCCGTCGGCATACCCCAGGGCCACCACGCCAATGCGCATCGGCTTCGGCGCCACGAACTGGCCGCCGTACCCCACCGGCTCACCCGCCGGCAGTTCACGCACACTGATGACTTTCGACTCCAGGGTCATGACCGGCTGCAAGCGCGCGGCCAGCGGGTTTTCTTCTTCGAAGGGGGTCGAGCCGAACAGCAGGATACCGGGACGGACCCAGTCGCTGAAAATCTGCGGCCAGCCGAGCACCGCCGGAGAATTGCGCAGGCTGACCTCAGCCGACAAACCCTGGCGGGCGGCCTCGAAGGTCGCCACCTGTTCGACGCTGCGCTGGTTGCCCAGTTCGTCGGCGCGGGCGAAGTGGCTCATCAGGACAATCTTCGCCACCTTGCCACTGGCCTGCAGGCGCTGGTAAGCCGCCTGATAGTCGGCCGGCTCCAGCCCCACCCGGTGCATGCCCGAATCCAACTTGAGCCAGACATTGATCGGTTTGGCCAACACCGCCTGCTCGATGGCTTCCAGCTGCCAGAGCGCATGCACCACGCACCAGAAGTCATGTTCGACGATCAGGGGCAGTTCGTCGGCCTCGAAAAAGCCTTCCAGCAACAGGATCGGCGCGCGAATACCCCCGGCCCGCAACGCGAGGGCCTCCTCGATACAGGCCACGGCAAAACCATCGGCCTCGGCTTCCAGGGCCTGGGCACAGCGCAGCGCACCATGACCGTAGGCATCGGCCTTGATCACCGCGAGGGCTCGGGCACCCGATACTTCACGGGCCAATTGATAGTTGTGACGCAGGGCTTGGAGGTCGATCAGGGCACGGGCAGGACGCATGGCGGCAAACTTCTGGACGGTCAACGGGGAATAAAAAACCGGTGCGAAAAGCAGTGAAACCGCCGTCGCACCGGGAGAGGGATCGTACTTAAGGCAGAGCGGCCACAACCGACAGCTCGACCAGGATTTCCGGTTCGCACAGCTTCGATTCAACCGTGGCCCGGGCCGGGGCGACGCCTTTGGGCAGCCACTTGTCCCAGACCGCATTCATCCCGGCGAAGTCGGCATCGATGTCTTTCAGGTAGATCGTCACCGACAGCAACTTGCTCTTGTCGGTACCCGCCAGATCCAGCAAACGCTCGATATTGCCAAGAGCTTCACGGGTCTGGGTTTCAATCCCGGCGCCCATATCGTCGCCGACCTGCCCTGCCAGATACACGGTGCCGTTATGAACGACGATCTGGCTCAAACGCTCATTGGTGAGCTGGCGCTGGATTGACATGTTTTGCAGTCTCCTGGGGAGTTTTGCCGTAACGGGAAATATCGAGGCCTTCGGCGCTGATCTGCGGCTTTTTCTTCGCCATCAGGTCAGCCAGCAGGCGACCGGAGCCACAAGCCATGGTCCAGCCGAGCGTGCCGTGACCGGTGTTCAGGAACAGATTGCGGAATGAGGTCGCCCCCACGATCGGCGTACCGTCGGGTGTGGTCGGACGCAAACCGGTCCAGAAACTGGCTTGCTCGAGGTCGCCGCCCTGAGGATAAAGATCGCCGACGATCATCTCCAGCGTTTCGCGCCGTTTCGGGTTCAGCGACAGGTCAAAACCGGCGATTTCCGCCATGCCACCGACGCGGATGCGGTTGTCGAAACGAGTGATCGCGACCTTGTAGGTTTCATCAAGGATAGTCGAAGTCGGGGCCATGGCCGGGTTGGTGATCGGCACGGTCAGCGAGTAACCCTTGAGCGGATAGACCGGCGCCTTGATCCCCAGCGGCTTGAGCAACTGCGGCGAATAACTGCCCAGCGCCAGCACGTAGCGGTCGGCGGTTTCCAGCTTGCCGTCGATCCACACGCCGTTGATGCGGTCGCCCGCATGGTCGAGCCGTTGAATGTCCTGGCCGAAGCGGAACTCCACACCGAGCTTGACGGCCATTTCGGCCAGGCGGCTGGTGAACATCTGGCAGTCGCCGGTCTGGTCATTCGGCAGGCGCAGGGCCCCGGCGAGGATATCGGTGACGCTGGCCAGGGCCGGTTCGACCCGGGCAATGCCAGCACGGTCGAGCAATTCGTAAGGCACGCCGGACTCTTTCAGTACCGCGATGTCTTTTGCCGCGCCATCGAGCTGCGCCTGGGTGCGGAACAGCTGGGTGGTCCCCAGGCTGCGGCCTTCATAGGCGATACCGGTTTCGGCGCGCAGTTCGTCGAGGCAGTCACGGCTGTACTCGGACAGGCGGACCATGCGCTCCTTGTTCACCGCATAACGACTGGCGGTGCAGTTGCGCAGCATCTGCGCCATCCACAGGTACTGGTCGATATCGGCGGTGGCCTTGATCGCCAGCGGCGCATGGCGCTGCAGCAACCACTTGATGGCCTTGAGCGGCACGCCCGGCGCGGCCCAGGGCGAGGCATAACCAGGCGAGACCTGGCCGGCGTTGGCAAAGCTGGTTTCCATGGCGGCGGCCGGCTGACGGTCGACCACCACCACTTCGAAGCCGGCCCGGGCCAGATAATAAGCACTGGTGGTACCAATGACGCCGCTACCCAATACCAGAACTCGCATGTGTCTATTCCTCAATCCGCGGCCAGGCGCCGATGTTTAGTGTTCAAAGCCAAGATGCGCGCAGTGTAAAAAACAATAGCCAGTGCTTTTCACTATATAAGTGCCTATATTTGGCGAGAATTCTCGGCACTATCGCTTTTGACGGAGGGGCATTCCCTAATGAGAACCAACCATCAGACCAAGCGCGAGCTGGACAAGATCGACCGCAATATCCTGCGCATCCTGCAGGCCGACGGGCGCATCTCGTTCACTGAGCTTGGCGAAAAGGTCGGCCTGTCCACTACGCCCTGCACCGAACGGGTCCGCCGGTTGGAGCGCGAAGGCATCATCATGGGCTACAACGCCCGGTTGAACCCGCAGCACCTCAAGGGCAGCCTGCTGGTGTTCGTCGAAATCAGCCTCGACTACAAGTCGGGCGATACCTTCGAAGAATTCCGACGCGCCGTGCTGAAATTGCCGCACGTGCTGGAATGCCACCTGGTCTCGGGGGATTTCGACTACCTGGTGAAAGCGCGGATTTCCGAGATGGCCTCCTATCGCAAGCTGCTCGGCGATATCCTGCTCAAGCTGCCCCACGTGCGGGAATCGAAGAGCTACATCGTGATGGAAGAAGTGAAAGAGAGCCTGAACCTGCCGATTCCGGATTGAACCTAGACCAGTACCTGACGCGTGCTGGCGATGTATTCGTGAACCTGCTGCTCGGCCCGTGGATGAATCATCTCCACGGGACGTCGGCCATTGGGACAAGGCAGCGTCGGCGTCGTCCCGAACAGGCGGCAGATCAGCGGTCGCTCGTCGTACACCGTGCAACCGTTCGGTCCCAGGTGCACGCAATTGAGCTCGTCCAGCGCCGCTTCCTGCTCGGCGGCGGTCTTGCGCGGCAGGCGGGCCATCTCCTCGGACGAGGTGGTCACCGGCCCACAGCAGTCGTGACAGCCCGGCACACAGTCGAAAGACGGAATTTGCTGGCGCAGAAAGCGGATTTTCTGGCTGTTACAGCTCATCGAACAACGACCGGAAAGAAGAATAAGCGCGGATTTTGCCTGAAAAGGCCGCTCCCGACAGCAAACCTGTTCATCTGAAGAAACCCAGTCGCCCTCCTGCCGATCTGCGTATCACCGCAAAATATCGTGCAATCACCGCCTTTGTAGGCGCTGGCTTGCCGGCGATGAGGCCCTTGAGCCATGCGCCATCTATCTGGACGCCATCGCCGGCAAGCCGGGCCCCCACAGGTTTCGCGTCAAGGACGCCAGAACGGTTTCAAGCCTTCTTCCCTGGCCTGATCCGGACTCAAGCCGACATCGCGCAGTTGCTCGGGTGTGAGTTCCAGCAAGGTCTTGCGGGTGCGCAGGCGATGCCAGAACAGACCCATGGAACCGAAGGCCGGCGTGCTGCCACGGGCGGAAGACGCCTTGACTACCCGCTCGTGCTCGATCACCAGTTCCTGACTGCGCAATACCAGACGCACATCGCTCATGCCGTTCATTACCTCTGCTCCTTTGTTACTCGGTTGCCATGAGTACACAGGATGGGCGAACGGCCAAAACCATTACAGATTCAATCAATTTTTATTAATCCAATACAGATCTCGCCAAAGCACGACTGAATCCTGTATTTTTACCCCATCTGTACCGGCCAATGCTTCCCACTTCACCCGAGACCTGCGCCATGACTCTCTACGTCAACCTCGCCGAACTGCTTGGAACCCGCATAGAACAGGGTTTCTATCGTCCCGGAGACCGCCTGCCTTCTGTACGGGCGTTGAGTGTGGAGCACGGTGTCAGCTTGAGCACGGTGCAGCAGGCCTACCGCGTCCTGGAAGACAGCGGGCTGGCCCAGCCGAAACCCAAGTCCGGCTACTTCGTGCCCGTAGGCCGCGAACTGCCTGCGTTGCCGGTCATCGGGCGGCCGGCGCAACGCCCTGTGGATATCTCGCAATGGGAACAGGTGCTGGAACTGATCCGTGCCGTCCCCCGCGAGGACACCGTACAGTTGGGCCGTGGCATGCCGGACATCGACAGCCCGACCCTGAAACCGCTGCTGCGCAGCCTGGCGCAGATCAGCCGGCGCCAGGACATGCCCGGCCTGGCCTACGACAATATCCACGGCAACTTCGGGCTGCGCGAACAGGTGGCCCGCCTGCTGCTCGACTCCGGCTGCCAGCTCGGCCCAAACGACCTGGTGATCACCACCGGTTGCCACGAGGCCCTGTCCACCAGCATCCGCTCCATCTGCGAGCCGGGGGACATCGTCGCGGTGGACTCCCCCAGCTTCCACGGCGCCATGCAGACCCTCAAGGGGCTGGGCATGAAGGCCCTGGAAATCCCCACCGACCCGATCACCGGCATCAGCCTCGACGCCCTCGAACTGGCCCTCGAACAGTGGCCGATCAAGGCCATACAGCTGACCCCCAATTGCAACAACCCGCTGGGCTACATCATGCCGGAGTCGCGCAAACGGGCCCTGCTGACCCTGGCCCAGCGCTTCGACGTGGCGATTATCGAAGACGATGTGTATGGCGAACTGGCCTACACCTACCCCCGTCCGCGCACCATCAAGTCCTTCGATGAAGACGGCCGCGTGCTGCTCTGCAGTTCCTTCTCCAAGACCCTCGCCCCGGGCCTGCGCATCGGCTGGGTCGCGCCCGGTCGCTACCTCGAGCGGGTGCTGCACATGAAGTACATCAGCACCGGCTCCACGGCACCGCAGCCGCAACTGGCCATCGCCGACTTCCTCAGAAACGGCCATTTCGAGCCCCATCTGCGGCGCATGCGCAGCCAATACCAGCGTAACCGCGATCTGATGATCGACTGGATCAGCCGTTATTTTCCCGCCGGCACCCGCGCCAGTCGCCCCCAGGGCAGCTTCATGCTCTGGGTCGAACTGCCCGAGGGTTTCGATGCCTTGCGCCTGAACCGGGCATTGCAGGACCAGGGCGTGCAGATCGCCGTGGGCAGCATCTTTTCCGCCTCGGGCAAATACCGTAATTGCCTGCGCATGAACTACGCTGCCAAGCCGACGCCGCTGATCGAAGAGGCCGTGCGCAAAGTCGGCGCCGCCGCGATCAAATTACTGGCACAAAACGAGAGCAGTATCGATTGACCTTTAGCCGCCGGACAGCGTCCATATGCCCACACCTGCCATGATCCGGGGCGATGACCATTGAAAGCCTGTTTGCTGCTCATTGCCCTGCTCTTGAGCGGATGCGCGACCCGGGATGTTCCACGGCTTCCCAGCCAGGCCCTGGCGGCGAGCGAGTCGAGCTTCGGCCGTTCGATCCAGGCCCAGGCCGCGCCCTGGCAGGGACGTTCGGGCTTTCGCCTGCTGCCCAACGGCAGCGAGGCGTTCAGGGCCCGGGCCGAATTGATCCGCAATGCCCAGGTCAGCCTGGACTTGCAGTACTACATCGTCCATGACGGCCTGAGCACCCGCATGCTCGTGGATGAGCTGCTCAAGGCCGCCGATCGCGGCGTACGGGTGCGCATCCTGCTGGACGACACCACCAGCGACGGGCTCGACTCGGTCATCGGCACCCTGGCCGCCCATCCAAATATCCAGATCCGCCTGTTCAACCCGCTGAACCTGGGCCGCAGCACCGGTGCCACCCGCACCCTGGGCCGCTTGTTCAATCTGTCGCAGCAACATCGGCGGATGCACAACAAGTTGTGGCTGGCCGACAACAGCGCGGCCATCGTCGGCGGCCGCAACCTCGGCGACGAATATTTCGGCGCCCAGCCGGACCTGAACTTCACCGACATCGACCTGCTCGGCTTCGGGCCCGTGGCCGAACAACTCGGACACAGTTTCGACCAGTACTGGAACAGCGCCCTGAGCACGCCCATCGGCGATTTCCTCTCAACCCCACCCTCCGCGGCGGAGTTGGCCAAGGCCCGACAACAGCTCAAGGACTCGCTCGGCAGCTATCGCCAGCACAACACCGCCCTGTACCTGAAACTTCGGGCCTACATGAGCGAGCCGCACATGGATATCTGGCGCCATGAGCTGATCTGGGCCTGGAGCGAGGCGCTGTGGGACGCGCCGAGCAAGGTCCTGGCCAGGGGCGAGCCGGACCCGCGCTTGTTGCTGACCACGCAGCTGGCGCCGGAACTGCAGAACGTTCATACCGAACTGATGATGATTTCCGCCTACTTCGTGCCCGGTCAACCGGGGCTGGTCTACCTGGCCGGGCGTGCCGATGCGGGGGTCTCGGTCAGCCTGCTGACCAATTCGCTGGAAGCCACCGACGTACCGGCCGTACACGGCGGTTACGCGCCTTACCGCAAAGCGTTGCTGGAACACGGCGTGAAACTCTTCGAACTGCGCCGCCAGCCAGGGAACCTTGGCGGCAGCGGACCGCACCTGTTTCACAGAGGAGCCTACAGCGGCTCGGACTCCAGCCTGCACAGCAAGGCGATGATTTTCGACCGGGAGAAATCCTTTATCGGCTCGTTCAACCTCGATCCGCGCTCGGTCCTGTGGAATACCGAAGTCGGCGTGCTGGTGGACAGCCCGGAACTGGCGGAACACGTCCGGGCCCTGGCCTTGCGCGGCATGGCCCCGGCCCTGAGCTACCAGCCGCGCCTGGAGCAGGGACAGATTGTCTGGGTCACCGAGGACCACGGCCAGCTCCACGAGCTGCACCACGAGCCGGGCAACTGGTGGCGCCGGTTCAACGCCTGGTTCGCCAACCATATAGGGCTGGAGCGCATGCTCTGAAGGTTCGCCATCAGCCGGCCGGCTGCGCGGTGCCGAAGGCGCCCTGACGCAACACCAGCACCAGCAAGCCCAAGGCCCCCGCAGCCATGAACAACGGCAAGGCATGCCCGCTGATCCACTGGCTGCCCGCCCCCGCCACCAACGGCCCGATCAGGCAGCCGATGCCCCACAGCTGCGCCACATGGGCGTTGGCCCGCACCAGCGCGTCGTCGCGATAACGCTCGCCGATCAGGATCAACGACAAGGTGAACAGCCCGCCCGCGCTGGCCCCGAACAGCACCCACAACGGCCAGATCAGCAAGGTGTCGAGCAACAGCGGCACCGCCAGGCTCGACAGCATCAGGGCCAGGGCGCAACCGGTGAACAGCGCGCGCCGGGACAAACGGTCGGCCAAGGCGCCAATCGGCAACTGCAACAAGGCATCGCCCACCACCACGGTGCTGACCATCGCCAGGGCAATATCCGCCGTGAAGCCCTGGCGCAGGCAGTAGACCGGCAGCAACGTCAGAATCATCGCCTCGAAGGCGGCAAACAGCGAAATGGCCCAGGCAATGGCCGGCAACCCCCGACAGAAGCCCAGCAAGTCCGCCAGGGTGACGCGATTGGACTCCGTCGTTGGCGCGCCACTGCGCCCCAGCAACAGGAACGGCGCGGCCACCAGCAAGCCCACGCCGCCCCAGAAACCGTAGTCGCCCTCGGTACCCACGGCGGCCAGCAGCAGCGGACCGGACAGTTGGCTCAGCGCATAGGTGCTGCCATACAGCGCCACCAGGCGTCCGCGCCATTGCTCGACCACCAGTTGGTTGATCCAGCTCTCGCCGAGGATGAAGACGATGGTCAGGATCACCCCGATCATCAGGCGCAGCACCAGCCACACCGGGTAGCTGGGCAGCAGCGCCAGCAAACCGATGGACAAGGCCCCGGCCCACAGGCAGAGGGCCATAAGCCGGGCAGTGCCGAAGCGCGCCGCCAGATGGCTGGAGATACTGGCCCCCAGCAATACGCCGATGGCCGGCATCGCTGCCATTACGCCAATGGCGAAGGTGCCATAACCCCAGCTTTCCAACCGCAGGGACACCAACGGCATGCTCACGCCCAGTGCCAGCCCGACACTGAGTACCGAAGCCAGCACGGCGAAATAAGTCGCCCAACGCATGTTCCACACTCCTGTGGATAGTTTTTGTTCAAGACGACACAGCCGGACTTCCTTGCGGAGAGTCCGGCTGTGCCAGGGGCGTTGCCCGATCATGCAGACAAGATCCTGATTAAACCCCGACCTGTAGGAGCCGGCTTGCTGGCGATAGCGTCCGCAAGAACCATGCAAGGTTCGAGGGCCTCATCGCCAGCAAGCCGGCTCCTACAGGTTTTGTTGCGTCCTGATGATTACAGCTTGATCCAGGTCGCCTTCAGCTCGGTGTACTTGTCGAACGCATGCAGCGACTTGTCGCGGCCGTTGCCCGACTGCTTGAACCCACCGAACGGTGCGGTCATGTCGCCGCCATCGTACTGGTTCACCCACACGCTGCCGGCCCGCAGGGCCTTGGCGGTCAGGTGCGCCTTGGAGATGTTCGCGGTCCAGACCGCCGCCGCCAGGCCATACGGCGTGTCGTTGGCAATGCTGATCGCCTCTTCCACACTGTCGAAGGCAATCACCGACAGTACCGGGCCGAAGATTTCTTCCTGGGCGATCTTCATCGCGTTGCTCACACCATCAAAGATGGTCGGCTCGACGTAGGTGCCACCGGTTTCCTGCAGGGTCCGCTTGCCACCGGCCACCAGCTTGGCGCCATCGGCATGGCCCGATTCGATGTACGACAGCACGGTATTCATCTGCTGGGTATCCACCAGGGCACCGACATTGGTGTCCGGGTCCAGCGGATTGCCCGGCTTCCAGGCCTTCAGCGCTTCGATCACCAGCGGCAGGAAGCGGTCCTTGATCGAACGTTCCACCAGCAGGCGCGAACCGGCGGTGCAGACTTCGCCCTGGTTGAAGGCGATGGCGCTGGCCGCGGATTCGGCGGCGGCCTGCAGGTCCGGAGCATCGGCAAAGACGATGTTCGGGCTCTTGCCGCCGGCTTCGAGCCAGACACGCTTCATGTTCGACTCACCGGAGTAGATCAGCAGTTGCTTGGCGATCTTGGTCGAACCGGTGAACACCAGGGTGTCGACATCCTGGTGCAGGGCCAGGGCCTTGCCGACGGTGTGACCGTAACCCGGCAACACGTTCAGCACGCCCGCCGGAATACCGGCTTCAACCGCCAGGGCGGCAATGCGGATCGCGGTCAGCGGGGATTTTTCCGAAGGCTTGAGAATCACCGAGTTACCGGTGGACAACGCCGGCCCGAGCTTCCAGCAAGCCATCATCAACGGGAAGTTCCACGGCACGATGGCCGCGACCACGCCCACCGGCTCGCGGGTCACCAGACCCAGTTGATCGTGGGGAGTGGCGGCCACTTCGTCATAGATCTTGTCGATGGCCTCGCCGCTCCAGCTCAGGGCCTGGGCCGCGCCGGGCACGTCGATGTGCAGGGAATCGCTGATCGGCTTGCCCATGTCGAGGGTTTCCAGCAGGGCCAGCTCCTCGGCATTGACCTTCAGCAGCGCGGCGAAACGAATCATCGCCGATTTGCGCTTGGCCGGGGCCAGGCGCGACCAGACACCGGAATTGAAGGTCGCGCGGGCACTCTCGACGGCGCGCTGGGCATCGGCCGCATCGCAGCTGGCGACGCTGGTCAGCAGGCGGCCATCGACCGGGCTGATGCACTCGAACGTCTCATTCGAGACCGCGGCGGTGTATTCACCATTGATGTAGGCGCGGCCTTCAATCTTCAGCTCACGGGCACGTTGTTCCCAGTCAGCACGAGTCAGGGTGGTCATTCGAGTGTCCTCCTCTTATTGAAATACTGGAGCCATGCGCTCTTGCGCCAGCACCGTTCGGAATTCTGCCCAACGGGCCCCGATCTGGGCCCATGGCACCCACCACCCTAAACCAGCGGCACCTGAAGTTTCAATATATTTGACAAAGACTCGTCAAACGCCGTTGCCATGTTCGTTTTAATAAACATAGACTCGGTGCTTGCGACCCCAGGCCCGTCACCGCAGAGGAAGAGCACCATGAGCATCCAGGACATCGTCGATTTCAGCGAAGCCACTCCCGTACCGGAACGCTTTCGGCCGGCAGCGGAGAAAGTGTTCAAGGGCGATCCCGAGCAAACGATCTACAACCACTATGGCAGCCCTTGCGGGCAGATGAATGCCGGCGTCTGGGAAGGCGCGGTGGGCCAGTGGACGGTGAATTACACCGAGCATGAATACTGCGAAATCGTCCAGGGCGTCTCGGTGCTGCGCGACGCAGACGGCAACGCCAAAACCTTGCGCGCCGGCGATCGCTTCGTGATCCCGGCGGGCTTCAAGGGCACCTGGGAAGTGCTGGAGCACTGCCGCAAAATCTATGTGGTCTTCGAACAGAAAGCCTGATCAGACCTGGACACACCAGGACCGTGGGTCCTGGCTGGACTTGAGCGGATAGGGAATGTCCAGTTGGAGGTCATCGCGCTCGAAACGCAGGCGCCCCTCGGCCGTTTCCTCGAACTCGGCCTCGCTCAGGGCCAGGATCCAGTAGAAATCCTTCCGGCCACAGTCCTCTTTGACATGGGAGGCCACCGTCGCCGTCCGCAGGTCGATACGACCGTCGCTCAAGGCGAACCGGGCATCGACTCCGGTTTCAATTTTCTCGGACAGCGCGGCGATACGGTAGGTATTGCCGAGACCGAAACTCCCCTGCATGGCTCCCTGCGGCACCAGCAGGCGTTGGCCCGCCGGGTCGTTGAAGCGCCGCAGAAAGGGCTCGAAGGCTTGCGCCGCCTCGCGATTGGTCTCGGCAATCGCTTCTCGCAGGCGTCGCCCCAGGGACTCGTCAGGCGGGTTTTCGAGGGGCACCACCGAACCCAGGAGAATCGACACGGGCATTTCTCCCCGGGCAACGCGAGGCAGCCAGTTCACACCCCGGCGATCGAGCAGATGCCCTGCCAGGGCACCCAGTGCATAACTTTCATGATCGGCCGCCAGATACTCGGTCCGGCTCGAGAGGCTGAGCTTCTCGAGCATCAGCCGTTGCCATTCGACAGTGCCCGGCCCCAGCCCGAGCGCCAGCAGTTGGGCAACCCACTCCACATAGCGGGCACTGCCTTCGGAGCGGTCGGTATTGCGAATGTCCGTCGACTCATCGGCATGCTCGTCCAACCAGCGGCGATACCAGTAGCCGGCCCGCTCGACCCCATCGATCTCACCCCGGGCTGCCGCCAGCAAGTGACGAATCATCAGGTTGCGATACAGCCGCGGCTCGGCAACGGCGGGATAACGGATGCTGCGCTCGGCATCCGGATGATGCGCCCAGGCTGCTTCGGCGTAGAAATGAAAGGCCTCGTGGGTCGCCAGGCTGAACAGCTCGGGGACCGCCTGCGGGTCCTTCAGCCGCAGCAGCTCATCCTCGGGCAACGCTTCGCCCATCCCGACAAAGACGGTCGGGCGACCTTGCCAGCGGAGCTTGTCGAACGACTTGTATCCATACGACAGCCCCAGCGCCCTGACGGCCGCCATGTCGATCTCATGCCCGCCGTGAGCGTTCATCAACCAGGCCCGCCGCCCGTTGCTGGTCAGCAGCTGAACATCCGCGAAGACCCGGGTGACCTCGTTGAACTCAGCCAGCGCAGGCCAGGCGGCCCGGGTCGCCTCGGTCATCCTGCGCACATAGGCGTCCGTGCCGGCCTGTTCATTCGGCGGCTCCGCCGAAACCGCAATACTGCCCGCCGCCAGGACCACCAGCAGCAAAATTCCAAACCTCCTCGCAATCATCATGAGCGTTCTCCACATCCGCATCCTTTCGGTGTTCACCCAGTCTAGGAAAGGCGCAACGGGAAAAATGTAGGAATCAGACACGCAAACGGCAGGAGCGGGCCGAAAAAAGGCGAAAAAAAAACCCCGAACGAGTCGGGGTTTTTCTCGAAAAACAAAATCAATTACTTGATTTTGCCTTCCTTGTAGATCACGTGCTTACGAACAACCGGATCATATTTCTTGATCTCGATTTTGTCCGGAGTAGTGCGCTTGTTCTTGTCAGTCGTGTAGAAATGACCAGTACCGGCGCTCGAGATCAAACGAATCAATTCACGCATGATTTAGCTCCTTATACCTTGCCATCGCGACGGATTTCGGCCAGCACGACATCAATGCCGCGCTTGTCGATGATACGCATGCCCTTGGCGGATACGCGCAGACGCACAAAACGCTTCTCGGACTCGACCCAGAAGCGGTGATGCTGCAGGTTCGGCAGGAAACGACGACGGGTTTTGTTGTTTGCGTGGGAAATGTTATTCCCAGTCACCGGACCCTTACCGGTAACTTGACAGACTCTAGACATGCCTCAGCCCTCTAAAACCACATGCCCAACCCGGCATGGGTTGGCCGCTTAATCTCTCAGTCATTTGGCGCCAGGCGCCGCGTTTCTTTAAGGGTCTTACCGGCTACACCTACAAGCGAAGGAACCGGGCCCCTAGAAAAGAGCGCTGCTTTATACCAGAAAGACTCAGGTGCAACAACATCAAGTGCGATTAAAACCTCGACGGCGCACCGCCAATGAGCGGCCAGGACGCCAGCAACGTGGGCTGGCGCCCCGAAAGGCCGCTCGTCGCACAATACCGGTCAGCGGCGCAAAAGGCCCGCCAAACCGTGCGGTGAAAATATCGAGGGAAGCAGGCAAACTGAAAAACCCGGTAAAAACGGGATAGTCAATTACCGTCCATACCTCTAGGGTAGGACTTTTCCAGACTGCACTCGCAGATGGGACAACGACCTGCAAAGGATACTGAATATGCGTCTCGCTGCCCTACCGCTATTGCTCGTCCCCTTCCTCGCGGTGCCGGCCTTCGCCGCCAGCACCCTGAGCGTCTGCACCGAAGCCAGCCCCGATGGGTTCGACGTGGTGCAGTATAACTCGCTGAGCACCACCAATGCCTCGGCCGACGTGCTGATGAACCGCCTGGTGGACTTCGATGCCGACAGCGGCAAGCTGGTGCCCAGCCTCGCTGACAGCTGGACCGTGTCCGACGACGGCCTGGTCTACGAGTTCAAGCTGCATCCGGGGGTGAAATTCCATCACACCGACTACTTCAAGCCGACCCGCGACCTGAGCGCCGCCGACGTGCGCTTCAGCTTCGAACGCATGCTCGACCCGGCCAACCCGTGGCACCAGATCGCCCAGAGCGGTTTCCCCCACGCCCAGTCGCTGCAACTGCCAAGCCTGATCAAACGGATCGAGGCGGTTGATCCGCTGACCGTGCGTTTCACCCTCGATCACCCCGACTCGACCTTCCTCGCCGCCTTGAGCATGGGCTTCGCCTCGATCTATCCGGCGGAATACGCCGACAAGCTGATGGCCGCGGGCACCCCGGAAAAACTCAACAGCCAACCGATCGGCACCGGCCCGTTCGTGTTCGGCCGGTTCCAGAAGGACGCCTCGATCCGCTACAGCGCCAACCCGGACTACTTCGCCGGCAAGCCGGCGGTCGACAGCCTGATCTTCGCCATTACCCCGGATGCCAACGTCCGCCTGCAAAAGCTGCGGCGCAATGAATGCCAGATCGCGCTCTCGCCCAAGCCCCTGGATGTTGCGGCCGCCAGTAAAGAGCCGACGCTCAAGGTGGAAAAAACCGCGGCCTTCATGACCGCTTTCATCGCGATCAACAGCCAGCACCCACCCCTGGACAAGCCGGAAGTGCGCCAGGCGATCAACCTCGCCGTCGACAAGACCAGCTACCTCAAGGCCGTGTTCGAAGAAACCGCCGAGGCCGCCAACGGTCCGTACCCGCCCAACACCTGGAGTTACGCCAAGGACCTGCCCGGCTACGCCCATGACCCGGAAAAAGCCAAGGCCCTGCTGGCCAAGGTCGGGCTCAAGGACGGTTTCCAGACCACCATCTGGACACGCCCGTCGGGCAGCCTGCTCAACCCCAACCCGAGCCTCGGCGCACAGTTGCTGCAAGCCGACCTCGCCGAAGTCGGCATCCAGGCGCAGATCCGCGTGATCGAATGGGGCGAGCTGATCCGCCGGGCCAAGGCCGGTGAGCATGACCTGCTGTTCATGGGCTGGGCCGGCGACAACGGTGACCCGGACAACTTCCTGACCCCGCAATTCTCCTGTGCGGCGGTGAAATCGGGCACCAATTTCGCCCGTTACTGCGACGCGGGGCTGGACAAGCTGATCAGTGCCGGCAAGACCACCAGCGAACAAGGGGTGCGCAGCAAGCTGTACGAGCAGGCCCAGGCGCAGATCCAGCAACAGGCGCTGTGGGTGCCGCTGGCGCATCCGACGGCCTTCGCCTTGCTGCGCAAGAACGTCCATGGCTATGAAGTGAGTCCGTTCGGGCGGCAGGATTTTTCCAAGGTCAGCCTCAAGCCCTGAAATCGGCACACCCTGTGTAGGAGCCGGCTTGCCGGCGATGAGGCCCTCGATCCTTGCGGCGCCCTTACAGACGCCATCGCCGGCAAGCCGGCTCCTACAGGGGATCATCCCCGGCTCCCCTACATCCAGCCACGCTCCATCATCGACAAGGGTTCGCCCTCGCCGACGATAAAGTGATCGAGCACCCGCACATCCACATACTCCAGCGCCGTTTTCAGCCGTTTGGTCAGCACATGATCGGCCTGGCTGGGCTCGGCGACCCCCGAAGGGTGGTTGTGACACAGGATCAACGCCGCCGCGTTGTGCGCCAGCGCCCGCTTGACCACCTGCCGTGGATAGACGCTGGTGTTGTCGATGGAGCCGTGAAACAGCGGCTCGAACGCCAGCACCCGATGCTTGCTGTCGAGAAACAGGCAGGCGAACACCTCATGGGGCTCATGGCGCAGCATCGCCTTGAGGTAATCGCGCACCGCTCGCGGGCTTTCCAGCACCGAGTCGCGGCGCAGGCGCTCGGCCAGATGCCGGCGGGCCATCTCCAGCACGGCCTGCAATTGCGCGAACTTCGCCGGCCCCAGCCCCAACTGGCGACCAAACGCCTGCTGGTCGGACTCCAGCAGATTGCGCAGGCTGCCGAACCGGCTCAACAGGTGCCGGGCCAGGTCCACCGCGCTCTTGCCGGAAACCCCGGTACGCAGAAAGATCGCCAGCAACTCGGCGTCCGACAGACTCGCCGCGCCCTGCTCCAGCAACTTCTCCCGCGGCCGCTCCGCCGCCGGCCAATCACGAATACTCATTCCACCTCCCTGTCCTTGTGGCGCCGCTGTTCCCTGGCGGTCGCTGTGTTATCTTAGCCCATCATTTTTACCCCTGATCCGGCCTGGGGAGGCGTCGTCAGGGGGTAGCCATCACCGGACTAAAAGGCAGGTCTATGCAGCGGCTGTATCGGAAACGCATCGTTCTCGGCGTCGGCGGCGGCATTGCTGCCTACAAGAGCGCCGAGCTGGTTCGCCGACTCCTCGACCAGGGCGCCGAAGTGCGCGTGGTCATGACCCGTGGCGGCAGCGAGTTCATCACCCCCCTGACCATGCAGGCGCTGTCCGGGCACCCGGTGCACCTGGACCTGCTCGACCCGGCCGCCGAAGCCGCCATGGGCCATATCGAGCTGGCGAAATGGGCCGACCTGGTGCTCATCGCCCCGGCCACCGCCGACCTGATCGCCCGTCTGGCCCAGGGCATCGCCAACGACCTGCTGACCACCCTGGTGCTCGCCACCGACGCCACCGTGGCCATCGCCCCGGCGATGAACCAGGCCATGTGGCGCGACCCGGCCACCCAGGCCAACACCCAATTGCTGCAAAGCCGCGGCCTCAAAGTCTTCGGCCCGGCCTCTGGCAGCCAGGCCTGCGGCGACGTCGGCCTGGGACGCATGCTCGAAGCCACGGACCTGGCGCAGTGCGCCGCCGACTGCTTCCAGCACCTGGCCATGACCGGCAAACACGTGCTGATCACTGCCGGCCCGACCCAGGAAAACATCGACCCGGTGCGCTATATCACCAACCACAGCTCCGGAAAAATGGGCTTCGCCCTGGCCGAAGCCGCGGTGGAAGCCGGTGCGCGGGTGACCCTGATCACCGGCCCCGTGCACCTGCCGACCCCGGACCGGGTGACCCGCATCGACGTGGTCAGCGCCCGCGACATGCTCGCCGCCTGCGAAGCCGCCATGCCCTGCGACCTGTTTATCGCCTCGGCAGCGGTCGCGGACTACCGCCCGGAAGTCGTTGCCCCGCAAAAACTCAAGAAAGACCCTACGAACGGCGACGGCCTGCTGCTGCAGATGGTGCGTAACCCGGACATCCTGGCCACTATCGCCAGCCGTGCCGACCGTCCGTTCAGCGTCGGTTTCGCCGCCGAAACCGAACACCTGCTCGACTACGCCGCGCGCAAGCTCAAGGACAAGAACCTCGACCTGATCGTCGCCAATGACGTGGCCAACCCCAGCATTGGCTTCAACAGCGAGGAAAACGCCTGCAGCGTGATCGACCGCGAGCTCCACGCGACGCTGTTTGCCCAGACCAGCAAGGGCAAGATTGCCCGCCAGCTGGTTTCCTTTATCGCCGAACGACTGAACCAGGTTTAATTTTCATGCACGCTTTGCAAGCCAAGATCCTCGACCCACGCATCGGCGGCGAATTCCCGCTGCCACAGTACGCCACGCCCGGCTCCGCCGGCCTCGACCTGCGCGCCATGCTGCAGCAGGACACCGTACTGGAACCGGGCCAGACCTTGCTGATCCCCACCGGCCTGTCGGTGTACATCGGCGATCCGGGCCTTGCCGCCCTGATCCTGCCGCGCTCCGGCCTGGGCCACAAACACGGCATCGTGCTGGGCAACCTGGTGGGCCTGATCGACTCCGACTACCAGGGCGAACTGATGGTGTCCTGCTGGAACCGTGGCCAGACCGCCTTCAACATCGTCGTCGGCGAGCGGATTGCCCAGCTGGTGCTGGTGCCGGTGGTCCAGGCACACTTCGAACTGGTTGAAACCTTTGACGAAAGCCAACGCGGTGCCGGTGGCTTCGGGCATTCGGGCAGCCATTGACCTAAGCTGATCCAGGCCCGGTCCGAACGGTGCGCGTTGATTTTCAGGATGACCCTCTCGGAGGCAGTATTTGAAAGGCTTCAAGCGCAACGCAAAGACCGCCGGCGGTCATGAAAGCAACGACCATCCACCTCCTGGCGACGCCACCAACCCTCTGCTACCAGGGCTGCAGCTTGCCCTCGGTGGGTTGGCCCTGGCCGCCGCGCTCCTGTGGTTTGGCGTGGTTGGCCCCTGGAACCAGACGCTGCGCGGCAGCCTGGCGCAAGCCCCCGGCGCCGTGGCGGCCGCAGGCCTGAGCCAGGCGACCCACGACCTGATCGCCCAGACCGAGGCGGCGGCCCTTGACCCTTCGCTGCTCAAGGCCCTGCAAAGCCAGAACGCCGACCAGGTCAAGGCTGCGGAAGCCGGCCTGCGCTTCGCCAACGGCCTGGTGGACGCGCAGCTCTACCTGCCCGGCCAGGCCCAACCGAGCAATGACCGCGCCGCGCCGCTGAATTTCTCGGCTCTGGACCTGATCACCCGCACCGAACGCGGCACCCACCCGGCGCCGGAAGCCTACAAGATCGGCCAACGCTGGCTGGTCTATAGCGCGGCCTCGCTCAAGGCCCCCGCCGATGCCCAGAGTGGCGGCACCCTGCTGCTGGTCTTCGACCTGCAGCGACTGCTCCAGCCCTTCACCACCTGGCACCCGGAAACCGGCGAGCTGCGCCTGACGCAAAGTGTCCTCGGCAGCCCGGAACAAGTGCTGGACCAGCGCGGAACGGCGGCAGCGGACGAAAGCTATCCCTTTGGCACCGGCAACCCCAACTGGGTCCTGAAGTTCAGCCCGGGCCCTTCGCTCAAGCTGTCCTACCCCCTGAGCGCCTACGCCTTGACGGTACTCGCCGCCTTGTTCGCCCTGGGCGGTGCCCTGCTGGGCATCTACCTGCCGCACAAACGCCTGCAGAACCGTCTCGACGGCGATGCCCGACAGCTGGAGCAACTGTTTCGCGAACTCTCCGGCGGCAAAGCCGTCAAAGCCTTCAGCTTGAGCCTGCCGGCCCTCAATGGGCTGGCTCAGGAACTGGCGCGCTTTTCCTTGCGCAACGGTCATCCCGAGCCTGCCGGCATTGATCCAGGCACTGCGATCCGCAGCGCCCCAGCGCCGATCCAGCCCACGACGCCAAGTATCGTCTGGGCCGATCCGCTGTTCCAAGATACCGACATTCTCGATATCGATATTCTCGACGAACACCAGGATTTCCTGGGAACGGAGCCCCCAACGATGAACAGCATCCCGACCTTCCCTGACAGCATTTTCCGCGCCTACGACATCCGTGGCACGGTCCCGGAGACCCTGAACGGCGAAACCGCCTACTGGATCGGCCGCGCCATCGGCGCGCAGAGCCTGGCCCAGGGCGAACCCAACGTTTCGGTCGGTCGTGACGGTCGCCTGTCCGGGCCGGAGCTGGTCCAGCAGTTGATCCAGGGCCTGCACGACAGCGGTTGCCACGTCAGCGATGTCGGCCTGGTGCCGACCCCGGCGCTGTACTACGCCGCCAACGTGCTGGCCGGCAAGTCCGGGGTGATGCTCACCGGCAGCCACAACCCGTCGAACTACAACGGCTTCAAGATCGTCATCGCCGGCGACACCCTGGCCAACGAACAGATCCAGGCCCTGCACACCCGCCTCAAGACCAACGACCTGAGCAGCGGCAAGGGCAGTGTCGAGAAAGTCGACATCCTCACCCCATACTTCGAGCAGATCCGCAACGACATCGTCCTGGCGCGGAAACTCAAGGTCGTGGTCGACTGCGGCAACGGCGCCGCCGGGGTCATCGCGCCCAAGCTGATCGAGGCCCTGGGCTGTGAAGTGATCTCGTTGTTCGAAGAGGTCGACGGCCACTTCCCCAACCACCACCCGGATCCGGGCAAGCCCGAGAACCTGGTGGACCTGATCGCCAAGGTCAAGGAAAGCCATGCCGACCTGGGCCTGGCCTTCGACGGCGACGGCGACCGCGTCGGTGTGGTGACCAACACCGGCAGCATCGTCTTCCCCGACCGCCTGCTGATGCTCTTCGCCAAGGACGTGGTGGCGCGCAACCCGGGCGCGGACATCATTTTCGACGTCAAGTGCACCCGCCGCCTGACCCCCTTGATCCGCGAATACGGCGGTCGTCCGGTGATGTGGAAAACCGGCCACTCGCTGATCAAGAAAAAGATGAAGGAAAGCGGTGCCCTGCTCGCCGGCGAAATGAGCGGCCATATCTTCTTCAAGGAACGCTGGTTCGGTTTCGACGACGGCATCTACAGCGCCGCGCGCCTGCTGGAGATCCTCAGCCAGGAGAAATCCAGCGCCGAAGAGCTGTTCGCGACCTTCCCGAACGATATTTCCACGCCGGAAATCAATATCAATGTGACCGACGTGAGCAAATTCAGCATCATTGATGCACTGCAACGCGACGCCGACTGGGGCGACGCCAACTTGACCACCATCGACGGTGTGCGGGTCGACTATCCCCAGGGCTGGGGCCTGGTCCGCGCCTCCAACACCACGCCGGTGCTGGTGCTGCGCTTCGAAGCCGACAGCGACGCCGAATTGCAGCGCATCAAGGACGTGTTCCACGCCCAATTGAAACGTGTTGCGCCTGATCTCCCACTACCGTTCTGACCTTTGGACGGTGTAAAAGCGTAGTCTTTGCACCGTCCGACCACTTGTTCCACCGGAGCCCTGAATGACCCTCGAACGCGATGCCGCTGCCAATACCGCCAAGGTTCTTTCCGAAGCGTTGCCTTACATCCGCCGATACGTCGGCAAGACGCTGGTGATCAAGTACGGCGGCAACGCCATGGAAAGCGAAGAGCTGAAAACCGGTTTTGCCCGCGACATCGTGTTGATGAAAGCGGTGGGGATCAACCCGGTGGTGGTCCACGGTGGTGGCCCGCAGATCGGTGACCTGCTCAAGCGCCTGTCCATCGAGAGCCACTTTATCGACGGCATGCGCGTGACCGACGCCCAGACCATGGACGTGGTGGAGATGGTCCTGGGCGGGCAAGTGAACAAGAGCATCGTCAACCTGATCAACCGTCACGGGGGCAGCGCCATCGGCCTGACCGGCAAGGACGCCGAGCTGATCCGCGCGAAAAAGCTCACCGTGACCCGCCAGACCCCGGAAATGACCCAGCCGGAAATCATCGACATCGGCCAGGTCGGCGAAGTGGTCGGGATCAACACCGATCTGCTGAACCTGCTGGTCAAGGGTGACTTCATCCCGGTGATCGCGCCGATTGGCGTGGGTGCCAATGGCGAGTCCTACAACATCAACGCCGACCTGGTGGCGGGCAAGATCGCCGAGGCCCTGAAGGCCGAGAAGCTGATGCTGCTGACCAATATCGCCGGCCTGATGGACAAGGAAGGCAAGGTCCTGACCGGCCTGAGCACCGTCCAGGTCGACGAGCTGATCGCCGACGGCACCATCTATGGCGGCATGCTGCCGAAGATTCGTTGTGCACTGGAAGCGGTACAGGGCGGCGTCGGCAGTTCGCTGATCATCGACGGCCGGGTGCCGAATGCGGTGCTGCTGGAGATCTTCACCGATACCGGCATGGGCACCCTGATCAGCAACCGCAAGCGTCACTGATCACAGAAATACGGCTTCAAAAACGCAACAACCCCCTGTAGGAGCTGGCTTGCCAGCGATGAGGCCCTTGAGTCTTGCAGAGATCTTGCGGGCCTCTTCGCTGGCAAGCCAGGCTCCTACAAGGATCGCGTCGGCCGTAGCTACGCGTCGAGGGTCAAGGCAGTATTTACAGGCTCGTGCCGACCACGCCTCAGCGCGTCAACTGCTCCACCCGCGCCCGATCCACCGCGAAATCCTGTTGCACCTGGACTCGCGCCGCCTGGTCCCGGGCAATATCGGCCCTCAGTCGCGCCTGTTCATCCCGTATCCCTGCAAGTTGCCCGAGCAACTGCGGCGGCACCTCGTGCCCCGCCCGCTCCTGCTCCGCCGCCTGACTTTGCAGACTGGCCTGCTGCGCCAGCAAGGCCTGCAGATTGGTCTGGATGCTCGCGATCATCGCGTCCAGCTCGGCAAGCTTTCGAGCCTGGGCCTTGTCTACCTCACCGACACTGGAATAACGCTGCAACAGCTGCGCATTGGCATCGGCCTGGGCTTTCTGCGCCTGCAGACGCGCCAGCTCCTCGGCCGTCGGCGCCGGTGCAATCGTCTGCACCACCCGCCCCCGCGAGTTCAGCACCTGATAACCCTTGCCCGCGTACTCCGGGGGCACCTGGCGGTCGAGCACCGTGACGCCCCGGCTGTCGACATAGCGATACAACAGCACGCCGGATGCGTCCTCGGCCTGGGCGGCAAAGGACACACAGAGCATCAGGGGCAACCACCGATACCCACGGCGCAAGGGACGTCAGATCCCGTATTGCGCGCGATAAGCCTCAACCGCAGGCAAATGCTGCTTGAGTTGCTCATCGTCGGCGAGAAACTCCAGGACCTGGGTCAGGGAGACAATGCTGACCACCGGGATCGCGAAGTCACGCTCGACTTCCTGGATCGCCGACAGCTCGCCATTGCCGCGTTCCTGGCGGTTGAGTGCAATCAGCACGCCGGCAGGCTTGGCGCCCTGGGCCTGGATGATCTGCATCACTTCGCGGATCGCGGTGCCGGCGGTGATCACGTCGTCGATGATCAGCACATCGCCGGCCAATGGCGCGCCGACCAGGCTGCCGCCTTCGCCGTGGGCCTTGGCTTCCTTGCGGTTGAAACACCAGGGCAGATCACGCCCATGATGCTCGGCCAGGGCCACGGCGGTGGCTGCCGCCAAGGGGATACCCTTGTAGGCCGGGCCGAACAGCACGTCGAACGGAATGCCGCTCTCGACGATCGCCGACGCATAGAAACGCCCCAGCTGGGCCAGGGCCGAACCGCTGTTGAACAGACCGGCATTGAAGAAGTAAGGACTGGTACGTCCCGACTTCAGGGTGAACTCACCGAAGCGCAAAACCCCGCGATCGATGGCAAAACGAATGAAGTCGCGTTGATACGCCTGCATGAAAAAAGCCCCAAATACCACGGATTTAGCTAATTAGGTAGACCTTGGGGTATCATACACGCACGTGATTTTTGGGGCCATTTATGCGGATCATCAGTGTGAACGTCAATGGTATTCAAGCCGCAGTCGAGCGTGGTTTGCTCAGTTGGCTGCAAGCTCAGAATGCCGACGTCATCTGCCTGCAGGACACCCGTGCCTCCGCCTTTGAACTGGACGACCCAGCCTTCCAACTGGATGGCTACTTCCTTTATGCCTGCGATGCCGAAGTCCCCGCCCAGGGTGGCGTGGCTCTGTATTCGCGGTTGCAACCGAAGGCTGTCATCAGCGGTCTCGGTTTCGAGACGGCAGACCGCTACGGGCGCTACCTGCAAGCCGATTTCGACAAGGTCAGCATCGCGACCTTGCTGCTTCCCTCGGGGCAGAACGGCGATGAAGACTTGAACCAGAAGTTCAAGCTTATGGACGACTTCGCCCGCTATCTGGACAAACAGCGGCGCAAACGTCGCGAATACATCTACTGTGGCTCGCTGTACGTCGCGCAACAGAAGCTGGATATCAAGAACTGGCGCGACAGCCAGCAATCCCCGGGTTTCCTGGCGCCGGAACGGGCCTGGATGGACGAGATTGTCGGCAACATGGGTTATGTCGATGCCCTGCGCGAAGTCAGCCGCGAAGGCGACCAGTACAGCTGGTGGCCGGATAACGAACAGGCCGAGATGCTCAACCTCGGCTGGCGTTTCGACTATCAGTTGCTGACCCCGGGCCTGCGCCGTTTCGTCCGTAGCGCACGCCTGCCGCGCCAGCCGCGTTTCTCGCAGCACGCGCCGCTGATCGTCGACTACGACTGGACGCTGACCATCTAAGGGTCTTTTCGCAGCGACAAAAAAGCCGACATCACGTCGGCTTTTTTGCGTGTCGGCATCAGGGGCTACTTGACCGGCCGCCAGGTGAAGGGATAGCGGTAAGCCACGCCCTCATTGGCCTTGACCCCGGCAATGATGGTCAACACCACCGCCGCGATCACCAGCAAGCCGAACAGCGGAATGCCGATCAGGACGAACATCAGCGGAATACAGACCATCGCCGCGATCGCCACGGTGATCTGGAAATTCAGCGCTTCCTTGCCCTGGGCATCGATGAAAGGGTCCTGCTCGCGCTTCATCTGCCACAGGATCAGCGGCCCGATCAGGCTGCCGAATGGAAACCAGTAGCCAAGAAACGCCGACAAATGACAGAACATTGCCCACTGCCTGACTTCCTGGCTCGGTGCGGGTACGGGCAGTTGTTCATCACTCATGGCGCTCTCCTTCATCCTGGAAAAAGCTCGAATCCTCAGTCGGCCAGCGCGGCGTTCTGCAATTCGAAGATTTCGTTCATGCCTTTCTGCGCCAATGCCAGCATCGCGTTCAGGTCTTCCGGCTGGAACGGCGCGCCTTCGGCGGTGCCCTGGACTTCGATGAAGCCACCGGTGCTGGTCATGACCACGTTCAGGTCGGTCTCGGCTGCCGAGTCTTCCAGGTAGTCCAGGTCGAGTACCGGCTCGCCCTGGTACATGCCCACCGATACCGCGGCGATCATCTGCTTGAGCGGGCTACCGCCCTTCAGGCCGCCACGCTTCTTGATCACCGCCAGGGCATCGACCAGCGCGACCATGGAGCCAGTGATGGATGCGGTGCGGGTGCCACCGTCGGCCTGGATCACATCGCAGTCGACATACAGGGTCACGTCGCCCAGCTTGGACATGTCCAGCGCGGCGCGCAGCGAGCGACCGATCAGGCGCTGGATCTCCAGGGTCCGGCCACCTTGCTTGCCGCGGCTGGCTTCACGCTGGTTACGCTCGCCGGTGGCGCGCGGCAGCATGCCGTACTCGGCGGTCAGCCAACCCTGGCCCTGACCCTTGAGGAAACGCGGCACACCGTTCTCGACGCTGACCGTGCAGATCACTTTGGTATCACCAAACTCGACCAGTACGGATCCCTCGGCGTGTTTGGTGTAGTTGCGGGTGATGCGGATCGAGCGGAGCTGATCGGCAGCGCGACCACTTGGACGTTTCATCTGGGAATACCTGTACGAGGACGGAAATCTACCGAGCATTATAGAGGCCAGGGCCTGTGCTGGGCACCTCTAAATACCTTACGGCCTGCGTCATGACAGTGTTGCGGTTTGGGGACAGCGGCCGCACTGCGCTACAATCCTGCGCCTTTGCTGCCTGTCGGCTTTAATTCATTCATCGGTCCGGCCCGCCCCTGCGGCGGCGGACCTGAATCGCGAGGTACTTCCATGGTCCACAGCATGACCGCCTTCGCCCGCGTCGAAAGCGCCGTCAGCCAGGGCACCCTGAGCTGGGAGCTGCGCTCGGTCAACAGCCGCTACCTGGAACCCCACCTGCGTTTGCCGGAATCGTTCCGCGACCTCGAAGGCGCGGTGCGCGAAGCCCTGCGCCAGGGCCTCTCCCGGGGCAAACTGGAATGCACCTTGCGCTTCACCGAGGAAACCACCGGCAAGGCCCTGCAGATTGACCGCGAGCGCGCCACCCAACTGATCGCCGCCGCCGAAACCGTCGCCGGCCTGATCAAGCAGCCTGCCGCGCTGAACCCACTGGAAGTGCTCGCCTGGCCTGGCGTGCTGGTGGCCGACGCCAGCGATCCGCAGGCCCTGAACAACGAAGCCCTGGCCCTGTTCACCCAGGGACTCGAGGAACTCAAGAACGGCCGCCAGCGCGAAGGCGCGGAACTGGCCCGCTTGATCGTCGAGCGCCTGGACGCCATCGAAGGCGATGTCGCGACCCTGCGCGAACAGGTTCCGCAGATGCTCGCCACCCAGCGCCAGAAAGTCCTCGACCGCTTCGCCGACATGAAAGCCGAGCTGGATCCGACCCGCCTGGAGCAGGAAATGGTCCTGCTGGCGCAGAAAAGCGACGTGGCCGAAGAACTCGACCGCCTCGCCACCCATATCATCGAAGTCCGCCGGGTGCTCAAGTCCGCTGGCGCGGCCGGCCGACGCCTGGACTTCCTGATGCAGGAACTCAACCGCGAAGCCAACACCCTCGGCTCCAAGGCCTTCGACCCGCGCAGCACCCAGGCGGCGGTCAACCTCAAGGTGTTGATCGAGCAAATGCGCGAACAAGTACAGAACATCGAGTAAGGCTAACCCGACATGACCCACAGCACTGGCACCCTCTACATCATTTCCGCACCGTCGGGCGCAGGCAAGACCAGCCTGGTCAAGGCCCTGATCGATGCCGAGCCGCAAATCCGCGTCTCGGTCTCGCACACCACCCGCGCCATGCGCCCGGGCGAAACCGACGGCGTGAACTACCACTTCGTCGACCGCGCCGAGTTCGTGCGCCTGGTCGAGCACGGTGACTTCCTCGAGCAGGCCGAAGTCTTCGGCAACCTCTACGGTACGTCCCAGAGCCGCCTGCAGCAGACCCTGGACGAAGGCCACGACCTGATCCTGGAAATCGACTGGCAGGGTGCCGAACAAGTGCGTCGGCAAATGCCCGAGGCCCGCTCGATCTTTATCCTGCCGCCGAGCCAGCAGGCCCTGCGCCAGCGCCTGACCAACCGTGGCCAGGACAGCGACGCGATCATCGAAGGGCGGATGCGCGAAGCGGTCAGCGAAATGAGCCACTACGTCGAATATGATTTCCTGATCATCAACGACGATTTTGCCCACGCGCTGGACGACCTGAAGGCGATTTTCCGCGCCAATCGCTTGCAGCAGCGCCCCCAGCAGCAACATTTCACTCAACTATTGAGTGAATTGCTGGCATAAGCAACACTTCCCAAAAGCGCCGCGAGGGCTTTACATTGGTACTCGTGGCGCGGTGGCGAAGCGACTGGGAAAATCAGCGCTTCCCTAAACGCTGGTGATTTTTTAAACTGTTCAGTCCGCTCGCCCATCCGGGTAGCGTGATTACCGCATTTGCTACGAGGAACACCATGGCCCGCGTAACCGTTGAAGACTGCCTAGAACATGTGGCTAACCGTTTTGAGCTGGTCATGCTCTCCACCAAGCGTGCTCGTCAACTGGCGACCGGCGGCAAAGAGCCGAAGCTGGCGTGGGAAAATGACAAACCAACCGTAATGGCGCTGCGGGAAATCGCCGAAGGCTACGTGACGTACGAGTTCATCGCTGAACAGGATATCGTCCATGAAGACCCGGTCTTCGCCGCCTTCGAGGACGAGTCCAACGAGGCCGTCTAAGCCTATGCCTGGTCGACGTAGCACGGCGCAGGGTACAAGGCTTCGGTCGGGGGAAACCTCATGCCGAGCATAGACGCCCTCGCCGATCGCTTATCGACCTACCTCGGCGCCGACCAGGTCAACCTGGTCCGCCGGGCGTACTTCTACGCCGAACAAGCCCATGACGGTCAACGCCGTCGCAGCGGCGAAGCCTACGTCACGCATCCGCTGGCGGTGGCCAATATTCTTGCAGACATGCACATGGACCATCAGAGCCTGATGGCGGCCATGCTCCATGACGTGATCGAAGACACCGGGATCGCCAAGGAAGCGCTGCAAGCGCAGTTCGGTGAAACCGTGGCCGAACTGGTCGACGGGGTCAGCAAACTGACCCAGATGAATTTCGAGACCAAGGCCGAAGCCCAGGCGGAAAACTTCCAGAAGATGGCCATGGCCATGGCCCGCGATATTCGCGTGATCCTGGTCAAGCTCGCCGACCGCCTGCACAACATGCGCACCCTTGAAGTGCTGTCCGGCGAAAAACGCCGGCGCATCGCCAAGGAAACCCTCGAGATCTATGCACCCATCGCCAACCGGCTGGGCATGCATGCGATCCGCATCGAATTCGAAGACCTCGGCTTCAAGGCCATGCACCCGATGCGTTCCGCGCGGATCTACCAGGCGGTCAAGCGCGCCCGGGGCAACCGCAAGGAAATCGTCAACAAGATCGAAGAGTCCCTGAGCCACTGCCTGGCCGTCGACGGCATCCAGGGTGAAGTCAGCGGACGGCAGAAGCACCTGTACGGCATCTACACCAAGATGCGCGGCAAGCGCCGGGCCTTCAACGAGATCATGGACGTCTACGCGTTCCGGATCATCGTCGACAAGGTCGACACCTGCTACCGGGTCCTCGGCGCTGTACATAATTTGTACAAACCCCTGCCCGGCCGCTTCAAGGACTACATCGCAATTCCCAAAGCCAACGGCTACCAGTCGCTGCATACCACACTGTTCGGCATGCACGGCGTACCGATCGAGATCCAGATTCGCACCCGCGAAATGGAAGAGATGGCCAACAACGGCATCGCCGCCCACTGGCTGTACAAGTCCAGCGGCGACGAGCAGCCCAAGGGCACCCACGCCCGGGCCCGCCAGTGGGTCAAGGGCGTGCTGGAAATGCAGCAACGCGCCGGCAACTCCCTGGAATTCATCGAAAGCGTGAAGATCGACCTGTTTCCGGACGAGGTCTACGTGTTCACGCCCAAGGGCCGGATCATGGAGCTGCCGAAAGGCTCCACGGCGGTGGACTTTGCCTACGCGGTGCATACCGACGTCGGCAACAGCTGCATTGCCTGTCGGATCAATCGCCGTCTCGCGCCGCTGTCCGAACCGCTGCAAAGCGGTTCCACGGTCGAGATCGTCAGTGCCCCCGGCGCGCGCCCGAATCCGGCGTGGCTCAACTTTGTCGTCACCGGCAAGGCCCGCACCCATATCCGCCACGCCCTGAAACTGCAACGCCGTTCCGAATCCATCAGCCTGGGCGAACGCCTGCTGAACAAGGTGCTCAACGGTTTCGACAGTGCCCTGGACAAGATCCCGGGCGAGCGCGTGCTGGCCATGCTCCACGAATACCGCCTGGAACTGATCGAAGACCTGCTGGAAGACATCGGCCTGGGCAACCGCATGGCCTATGTGGTCGCCCGCCGCCTGCTCGGCGAAGGCGAACAGTTGCCCAGCCCCGAAGGTCCGCTGGCGATCCGCGGCACCGAAGGCCTGGTGCTCAGCTACGCCAAGTGCTGCACGCCGATTCCGGGCGACCCGATTGTCGGCCACCTGTCCGCCGGCAAAGGCATGGTGGTGCACCTGGACAACTGCCGCAATATCAGCGAAATCCGCCACAACCCGGAAAAATGCATCCAGCTCTCCTGGGCCAAGGATGTCACCGGCGAATTCAACGTCGAGCTGCGCGTCGAGCTGGAACACCAGCGCGGCCTGATCGCCCTGCTGGCCAGCAGCGTCAATGCCGCCGACGGCAATATCGAGAAAATCAGCATGGACGAACGCGATGGTCGCATCAGCGTGGTCCAACTGGTGGTCAGCGTGCACGACCGCGTGCACCTGGCCCGCGTGATCAAGAAACTGCGCGCCCTGACCGGGGTGATCCGCATCACCCGCATGCGCGCATAGCTCAATAGCCCGTCTACGTAGCCGCCCATTACAAGGAACCTGTTCATGAGCAAGACCGTTATCAGCAGCGACAAAGCCCCAGCCGCCATCGGCACCTACTCCCAGGCGATCAAGGCTGGCAACACCGTCTACATGTCCGGCCAGATTCCCCTCGACCCGAAAACCATGGAACTGGTGGACGGCTTCGAAGCCCAGACCGTACAGGTCTTCGAAAACCTGAAGGCCGTGGCCGAAGCGGCTGGCGGTTCGTTCAAGGACATCGTCAAGCTGAACATCTTCCTCACCGACCTGAGCCACTTCGCCAAGGTCAACGAGATCATGGGCAAGTACTTCCAGCAGCCATACCCGGCCCGCGCCGCCATTGGTGTTGCCGCCCTGCCACGCGGCTCGCAGGTCGAGATGGACGCGATCCTGGTCCTCGAGTAACCGCCCCACCCTCGAACAACCCCGCACTGCCTGGTGCAGCCCTCCCGCTGCGCCAGCTTCGTCTGCAAAGGATTCCACCATGCGCAAAGCGCTTGCCTTCTCGGTGTTTGCCCTCCTGCTCGGCGGTTGCGCCAGCGACCCCGCCAAATACGACATCAGCGGCACCTGGATCAACCAGGCCGCCATCGATGCCGCCGTTAAAAAGGGCAGCTTGCGCGAGGCCCTGGAAACCTACGGGCCGAACCTGGAATGGAGCATCGACACCCGTAACGGCCAGGCCCGCTACAGCAACGGTTTCGAACGCCCCGAGGGCCATGTGCGCGCGGACGGCAAGCAGTGGCATGTCGATTTCTACGGCAGCGCCGGTACTGCGCTGGCGCGCGACGGCAAGGAACTGATCCAGAGCGCCAGCGATTCGGAGCCTGAACAGCCATTCGTGCGGGCCGAGACCCAATTGCCGGCCAATGCGCCGGTGGGCGCCAGCTTCGAGCAGGCCTTGTACGCGGCCTATATGGGTGGCGACTGGAAGATCAGCAGCGGCCCGGGCGAAGGCGGCCAGGTGAAATTCCTGCCGGACGGACGCCTCGAAGGTTTGCCCGGCGCCGACCGCTACGCCCTGTGCCTGGCGGGCGATTGCGCCTCCATGAGCGGTGAGAACGACAGCATCTGGTTGCAGCAAGGCAACAAGGGCGCGGCCTGGATCTTCGTGCGCAAGGGCAAGCAACTGGAAATCTTCCAGGCGCTGAACTCGGCCCAGCCCGATGACCAGCCGCAGCTCAACCCTGGCCCTCGCCAATGGTTGCTGGAGAAATAACTCAGCAGCGCCCTTCAAGAATCGCCGCATAACCCTCGCGGAAACTCGGATAACGCGGTGCCCAGCCCAGGGCCCGCGCCCGGGCATTGCTGCAACGCTTGCTGCCCGTGCGGCGAACGCTGGCATCCTCGGCCCACTCGGTCACCCCCAGGTACTCGCGCAACCAGCCCACCACCTCGGCCAGCGGCGCCGGCGCATCATCGACACCGATATAACAATCCTCCAGCACCTTCCCGTCGCGATCAGCCTCCAGCAGAAACGCCAGCAGGCCAGCCGCATCGTCGGCATGAATCCGATTGCCATATAAAGGCGGCTCCACCGCCACCCGATAACCGCGCCGGACCTGGGTCAACAACCACTCGCGACCCGGCCCGTAGATACCGGTCAGGCGCACCCGGGTCGCCGGAATGCCGCTATCCAGCGCCACCTGCTCGGCCTCCAGCATCAAGCGCCCGGAATAACCCTCGGCTTCGGTCGGCGAAGTCTCGTCGACCCACTCGCCCGTCTGCTGCACATACACGCTGCTGCTGGAGACGAACAGCAGGCGCCGTGGCCGCTGGCCAGATTGCCTGAGCCAGCTCAATACATGCCGCAACCCCTCGACGTAGGCTGCGCGATAACCCGCCTCATCGTGCTCGGTCGCGGCGGCGCAATACACCAGGTAATCCAGCGGGCCACTCGGCCAGGTCTCAGGCCGCTGCTCGGCGAACAGGTCACCGGCCACCCCGAGGACACCCTCCGGCAAACGCTCGATCGAGCGCCGCAGACCATGGACCTGCCAACCCTGGGCGAGCAATTGCGTCGCCAGGCGGCTACCGACATCGCCGCAACCGGCGATCAGAACAGAGGGAGCAGACATCACGGATCTCCAGGAAAAAAGCGAAAAAATGGCGCTGAAAATTGACCAGCGGTTAGCAATGGAAGAAAAAAAGAGAAGCTATTACTTCTGTTAACAAGAATTACTTGCAATAATGCCCGACCAAATGTTCTCGGCCCCACGAGGCCTGGAAGGACAAGACCCTCTTCTATCTTTTCTCAGGTCCGGCCAGCATGACACGCAATCCACGCCCCGTTTCGTCAACCCAAAGCCCATTGCGCACGGCAGCCTTGCTGTTCAGCCTGTTGCTGGTGCCGACCGTGACCTTCGCCGACGAAGCCGCTTCGCACCCCGCGCCGGCCGCTGTCGCCGCGGCGCCAGCTGATCATGCCGCCCCCGCCGTCGTACCGAGCGCCGCCGCTCCAGCCCAGGCTGACGCCGGCGTACCGGCCGACACCACGGATGCCGACGCACTGCCCGCCGAAGACAACAGCCTGGGCATGGCCCACGACCTGTCGCCCTGGGGCATGTACAAGAACGCCGACATCATCGTCAAGATCGTGATGATCGGCCTGGCCATCGCTTCGATAATCACCTGGACCATCTGGGTTGCCAAGGGCTTCGAACTGCTGGGCGCCAAACGTCGCCTGCGCCGCGAGATGCTCGCCCTGAAAAAGGCCCGCACCCTCAAGGAAGCCAGCGAAACCGCCAACAAGGAGGGCACCCTCGCCCACCTGCTGGTGCATGACGCCCTGGAAGAAATGCACCTGTCGGTCAACAGCCGCGAAAGGGAAGGCATCAAGGAACGCGTCAGCTTCCGCCTCGAGCGCCTGGTTGCCGCCTGTGGTCGCAACATGAGCAGCGGCACCGGCGTGCTCGCCACCATCGGTTCCACCGCGCCCTTCGTCGGCCTGTTCGGCACCGTCTGGGGCATCATGAACAGCTTTATCGGCATCGCCAAGACCCAGACCACCAACCTTGCCGTGGTTGCCCCGGGTATCGCCGAAGCCCTGCTGGCCACCGCCCTGGGCCTGGTCGCCGCGATCCCGGCCGTGGTGATCTACAACGTCTTCGCCCGCTCCATCGCCGGCTACAAGGCCCAGGTCTCCGACGCCTCCGCCCAGGTCCTGCTGCTGGTCAGCCGTGACCTCGACCACCAACCGTCCGAGCGCTCCGCACAAGCGCCGCACATGGTGAAAGTGGGGTAATCAGCCATGGGCCTGCATTTGAACGAAGGCGGCGACGATCTCGCCGAAAACCACGAAATCAACGTCACGCCGTTTATCGACGTGATGCTGGTACTGCTGATCATCTTCATGGTGGCAGCCCCCCTGGCCACCGTGGACATCAAGGTCGACCTGCCTGCGTCCACCGCCAAGCCGGCACCGCGACCGGAAAAGCCGGTGTTCCTCAGCGTCAAGTCCGACCAGCGCCTGTTCCTCGGTGAAGACGAAGTCAAGGCCGAGGCCCTGGGCCCGACGCTCGACGCCCGCACCCACGGCAAGAAGGACACGACCATTTTCTTCCAGGCCGATAAAGGCGTGGACTATGGCGACCTGATGCGCGTGATGGATGCCCTGCGCGCCGCCGGTTACCTGAAGGTCGGCCTGGTCGGACTCGAGACGGCAGCCAAGAAATGATCAATACGCGCCAAAAGCTGACGCGTTACGGCGCCAGCCTGGGCCTGGTGCTGGGCATTCATGCGGTAGCGATCATTGCCACGCTGAACTGGTCGGTGTCCAAACCCATCGAGCTGCCGCCACAGGCGATGATGGTCGAACTGGCGCCATTGCCCCCCGCTCCACCGCCACCGGCACCGCCCAAGGTCATCACGCCGCCGCAGCCGCCCGCGCCCGTGGAAGAGTTACCATTGCCCAAGCTGGCCGAAGCGCCCAAGCCGACGATCTCGGTGCCCAAGCCGGTCAAGCCCAAACCCAAGCCGCAACCGCCCAAGCCCCAGGTGAAACCGGAGCCGGTGAAGGAAAAGCCGACGCAAGAGAAACCTTCCGACACGCCGCCGACCAACACACCACCGGAAAAATCCGCGGCACCGGCGCCAGGCCCTTCGCCCCAGCAGGTCGCGGCGAAAGCCAGCTGGGAAGGTACCTTGCTGGCCCACCTGAGCAAGTACAAGAAGTACCCGCCGGCGGCGCAGTCACGGGGCAAGGAAGGTCTGAACCGTCTGCGTTTCGTCGTGGATGCCGAAGGCAAGGTGCTCTCGTATGAACTGGTGGGCCGCTCGGGCAACGCCGATCTGGACCGGGCCACCCTGGAAATGATCCGTCGTGCCCAACCGCTGCCCAAGCCGCCGGCCGATATGCTGACCAACGGCAGCATCGAGATCGTCGCGCCGTTCGTCTATTCCATCGACAAGCGCGCTCGCTAGGCCGCTGTGGGAACGAAGCTGGCCCAGGCCACTCCAAGCTTCGCTCCCGCAGAATCGAGCTGCACGACCCAATAGAAACCCACTAAAACCGCCCTGAACGACAATCGTCGTTCTTCCTGCGTCTGATAACGTGCGTCTATCGATTGCAGCCGTTATGCTTGGCCCGGCAACCTCATGGACGCTCGCTATGACTCTTACAGAACTACGCTATATCGTCACCCTCGCCCAGGAACAACACTTCGGCCACGCGGCCGAGCGTTGTCATGTCAGCCAACCGACCCTGTCGGTCGGCGTGAAAAAGCTGGAGGACGAACTCGGTGTGCTGATTTTCGAGCGCAGCAAGAGCGCCGTGCGCCTGACTCCCGTCGGCGAAACCATCGTTGCCCAGGCGCAGAAGGTCCTCGAACAGGCCCAGGGTATCCGCGAACTGGCCCAGGCCGGGAAGAACCAGCTGACCGCCCCGCTGAAAGTCGGCGCGATCTACACCGTCGGCCCTTACCTGTTCCCGCACCTGATCCCGCAACTGCACCGGGTCGCCCCGCAGATGCCGTTGTACATCGAGGAAAACTTCACCCACGTGCTGCGCGACAAGCTGCGCAACGGCGAACTGGACGCGGTGATCATCGCCCTGCCGTTCAACGAAGCCGACGTGCTGACCCTGCCGCTCTACGACGAACCCTTCTACGTCCTGATGCCGGCTTCGCACCCCTGGACCAAGAAGGAAACCATCGACAGCGCCCTGCTCAACGACAAGAGCCTGTTGCTGCTGGGCGAAGGCCACTGCTTCCGCGACCAGGTCCTCGAAGCCTGCCCGACCCTGACCAAGGGCGGCGACGCGGCCAAGCACACCACGGTCGAGTCCAGCTCCCTGGAAACCATCCGCCACATGGTCGCTTCCGGCCTGGGCATTTCGGTCCTGCCGCTGTCGGCCGTGGACAGCCATCACTACGCTGCCGGCGTGATCGAAGTGCGTCCGCTGACGCCGCCGGTGCCGTTCCGTACCGTGGCCATCGCCTGGCGCGCCAGCTTCCCGCGGCCCAAGGCGATTGAAATCCTCGCCGACTCGATCCGCCTGTGCTCGGTGGCCAAGCCTCCCGCAGCGAGCTGATCGACGTGGCTGAACTGTCGCAAGTGTCGGTCACGGCGCTCAAGGGCGTCGGCGAGGCCATGGCCGAGAAGCTGGCCAAGGTCGGCCTGGAGAATCTCCAGGACGTACTGTTCCACCTGCCCTTGCGCTACCAGGACCGCACGCGCGTGGTGCCCATCGGCGCCCTGCGTCCGGGCCAGGACGCCGTGGTCGAAGGCGTGGTCAGCGGCGCCGACGTGGTCATGGGCAAGCGCCGCAGCCTGTTGGTGCGCCTCAACGACGGCACCGGCAGCCTGAGCCTGCGCTTCTACCATTTCAGCACCGCGCAAAAGGACGGCCTCAAGCGTGGCACCCACGTGCGCTGCTACGGCGAAGCCCGCCCCGGCGCTTCCGGCCTGGAAATCTATCACCCGGAATACCGCGCCATCAGCGGCGACGAACCGCCGCCGGTGGACACCACCCTGACGCCGATCTACCCGCTGACCGAAGGCCTGACCCAGCAACGCCTGCGCCAGCTCTGCCAGCAAAGCCTGGCGATGCTCGGCCCGCGCAGCCTGCCGGACTGGCTGCCGCAGGAACTGGCCCGCGACTATCATCTCGCGCCGCTGGATGAAGCCATTCGCTACCTGCACCAGCCGCCCGCCGATGCCGACGTCGACGAACTCGCCCTCGGCCATCACTGGGCTCAACACCGCCTGGCCTTCGAAGAACTGCTCACGCACCAACTGTCCCAGCAACGCCTGCGCGAAAGCCTGAAGGCCCTGCGCGCACCGGCCCTGCCGAAAGCGCAACGGCTGCCCGGACAGTTTCTCGCCAACCTCGGCTTCCCGCCGACCGGCGCCCAGCAACGGGTCGGCAACGAAGTGGCCTACGACCTCAGCCAGCCGGAGCCGATGCTGCGGCTGATCCAGGGCGACGTCGGCGCCGGCAAGACCGTGGTTGCCGCCCTGGCCGCCTTGCAGGCCCTGGAGGCCGGTTACCAGGTGGCGTTGATGGCGCCGACCGAGATCCTTGCCGAACAACACTTCATCAATTTCCAGCGCTGGCTGGCACCACTGGGCATCGAAACCGCCTGGCTGGCCGGCAAGCTCAAGGGCAAGGCGCGGGTCGCCGCCCTGGAGCAGATCGCCAGCGGCACGCCCATGGTGGTCGGCACCCACGCGCTGTTCCAGGACGAAGTGCAGTTCAAGAACCTGGCCCTGGTGATCATCGACGAACAACACCGCTTCGGCGTCCAGCAGCGCCTGGCCCTGCGCCAGAAAGGCGTCGGCGGACGGATGTGCCCGCACCAGTTGATCATGACCGCCACGCCGATCCCGCGGACCCTGGCGATGAGCGCCTATGCCGACCTCGACACCTCGATCCTCGACGAACTGCCGCCGGGCCGCACGCCGGTGAACACCGTGCTGGTGACCGACAGCCGGCGCTTCGAAGTGGTGGAACGGGTGCGGGCCGCCTGCGCCGAAGGCCGCCAGACCTATTGGGTCTGCACGCTGATCGAAGAGTCCGAAGAACTCACCTGCCAGGCCGCCGAGACCACCTTCGAAGAGCTCACCGCGGCCCTGGGCGAACTGCGTGTCGGACTGATCCACGGACGCATGAAACCAGCGGAAAAGGCCGCGGTGATGGCCGAATTCAAGGCCGGCGCCCTGCAACTGCTGGTGGCGACCACGGTGATCGAAGTCGGCGTCGACGTACCCAATGCCAGCCTGATGATCATCGAGAACCCCGAGCGCCTGGGCCTGGCGCAACTGCACCAGCTGCGCGGCCGGGTCGGCCGGGGCAGCGCCGCCAGCCACTGCGTGCTGCTCTACCATCCGCCGCTGTCGCAGATCGGTCGCCAACGCCTGGGCATCATGCGCGAGACCAACGACGGCTTTATCATCGCCGAGAAGGATCTGGAGCTGCGCGGCCCGGGGGAAATGCTCGGCACCCGCCAGACCGGGCTCCTGCAATTCAAGGTTGCCGACCTGATGCGCGACGCCGATCTGCTGCCGGCGGTCCGCGATGCCGCGCAAGCCCTGATCGCACGCTGGCCGCAGCATGTCAGTCCGCTGCTCGAACGCTGGCTGCGCCACGGCCAGCAATACGGCCAAGTGTGATAGACCTCACAGTTTATAGACCATTAGCGCGGCCAAGCTGGTTATACTGGGAAAATTGTAGGAACCCGGATACAGACCATGACAGAAGTTGCCCTCATCGATGCAACCCCGCACACCCCGTCTGTGGTCCGGCTGCTGCTCGACAAGCTCGCCATCCGCTATAGCGAGGTCCTGGACCACCCTGGTCTGCCGGCCGCGCGCAAGGTCCAGGCCGTGCTGCTCGACGACGCAGTCGGTGCACTCATGGTCCTGTTTCCCCAGGACCAGTTGCTCGACCTCAATCGCCTGACCGAATTGACCGGCCGGCGCCTGACAGCGGTGCCCACCGAACGCATGGAGCGCATGCTTGGCAAACACAGCCTGCACCTGCTGCCGGGCTTGCCCGGGCTGACCAGTTCGCCGTGCCTCTACGAAGAACAGCTGCTGCGTGAACCGAGCCTGCTGATCGACTCCGGTGAAGCCGGACTGCTGCTGGAAATCTCCAGCGACGACTTCAAGGGCATGCTGAGCAAGGCCAGTGCCGCCAGCTTCGGCGAATCCGTGGCCAGCATCCGCCCCAACCTCGACCGCCCGGACGATGACCGCGAGGAGATCACCCAGGCCGTGCAAGCCTTCACCGCGCGGCGGATCCAGCAGCGCCTGGAAGCGACCATCGAGATTCCGCCCCTGGCGGAAACCGCGCAAAAAATCATCAAGCTGCGGGTCGACCCCGACGCCACCATCGACGACATCACCGGCGTGGTCGAAACCGACCCGGCGCTGGCGGCCCAGGTCGTGAGTTGGGCGGCCTCGCCCTACTACGCCTCGCCGGGCAAGATCCGTTCGGTGGAAGACGCGATTGTCCGTGTGCTCGGTTTCGACCTGGTGATCAACCTGGCGCTGGGCCTGGCCCTGGGCAAGACCCTGAGCCTGCCCAAGGACCACCCGCAACACAGCACGCCTTACTGGCAGCAATCGATCTACACCGCCGCGGTGATCGAAGGCCTGACCCGTGCCATGCCGCGCGCCCAGCGTCCGGAAGCCGGCCTGACCTACCTCGCCGGTCTGCTGCACAACTTCGGCTACCTGCTGCTGGCTCACGTCTTCCCGCCGCATTTCTCGCTGATCTGCCGGCACCTGGAGGTCAACCCGCACCTGTGCCACAGCTACATCGAGCAGCATTTGCTGGGTATCAGCCGCGAGCAGATCGGGGCCTGGCTGATGCGCTACTGGGATATGCCGGAAGAGCTGTCCACCGCGCTGCGCTTCCAGCACGACCCGAGCTACGACGGCGACTATGCCGCCTATCCGAACCTGGTGTGCCTGGCCGTGCGCCTGCTGCGCAGCCGCAATATCGGCTCGGGCCCGGATGAAGAGATCCCGGATGCCTTGCTCGAGCGCCTGGGCCTGACCCGCGACAAGGCTGACGATGTGGTGAACAAGGTGCTGGAAGCCGAAGTGCTGTTGCGCGAACTGGCTTCGCAGTTCAGCCAGGGCTGAAGCGGCGCCAGCAAGCCTGGCGCCGAAGGCTCAGGCCTTCTTCTTCCGCGGCTTGAGGTACTTCATCAAGCCCTGGAACCACATCACCAGCGCCGGATTGCCCTTGATCTGAATCGACTTGTCCTGAATCCCCGTCATGAACGCCAGTTGCTTGTTCTTCGCCTGCAGCGTGGCGAAGCCATAGGCGGCATCCTTGAAGACAATCGCAAACGCAGGCTCCGGATAAGTCCCGGAGCGGCTGCTGATGCGCTGATCGTTGACGATAAAGTGACGGGCGACCTTGCCGTCCAGGGTCTGCAGCTGGAACACCAGGGCCTTGTCGGCCAGTTGTTGCTGGAAGGCGGGGTTTTTACGGCTGGCCCGGGCCATCAACAGACCCAGTGCCCAGAGAAGAAAACGAAATTTCATGCACACAGCCTCGGCAGAAAAGAGTAACGGCCGGCGCAGTGTAGCGCTTTACCTGAAGAACGCCACCGATCTCCCACGTTACCCGGGAGATCGGCAGGCGTTTAACGCTTATACCGACAAATTGTCAGACGATCTGCCCCTTACGCGTTCGGGCAAGGCACCGGCGCCCAGTCGCCCAGGTCCGGGTTCTTGCACATGCTGTTGACCTGGGACTGACCGCTGGTGGCCACGTCCTGGCTGACGGCTTTCTTGGCGTTGGCGTCCTGGATGGTCTTCTCGGTGGCGACCGCTTCCTTGGGCACGACCGGCAGCGGCGCCTTCTTCGCCACTTTCACCTTCTTGCCCTTGGTGGTGGTCGGCACGACCGGGTTGCTGTCGGCGGTCGCCACGGTGACCACGTCGGTACGCTGCACGCCGACCTGACGCAGATCCTGCTCGTAGGCCTGGGTGTAGTTGTTCAGGTCTTCGGCCGAGCGCCCGTTCACGGCGACGATCAGGTCATTGGACTCTTTCAGGCCGGAAACGATTTCCGCCAGGCGCTTGCGGCCTTCGGCGTCGCCGATGGTCTTGGCCTTGCGCGCCGAAACCAGGTTGGCGAACTCACGCTGGTAGCAGCTCTGCGACGCCTTGGCATAGGCCGTGTTGCGGTCCATGTCGGCGGCGCTTTTGTTGATGTCCAGGGCGTAGGAACCGATGCGCTGGTTGTCATCGGTGATCTGCTTCTGCTTCTCGGTGTAGTAACCCGCCGCGCCGCCCGCGAGGGCACCGCCGGCCGCGCCGATGGCGGCATTGCGGCCACGCTTGGCCGAGTCGTCGCCGGTCAGCGCGCCGAGAGCGGCACCGCCCAGGGCACCGATCACCGCGCCGGTGGCGATCGACTTGGTCATGTCCGAGTCAGTCGCACGCAGGTGCTGCACCGGCTCGTAGCAGGTCGGGTAGAACTCGACCTTGGTGGTCGCGCCGACTTTGGAGGTCGGTGAAGTGGCGCAACCGCCCATCAGCACGGTGCTGAATCCGGCGGCAACCCACAGCGCGGCGCGGCACTTGGAGGTCGAAACAAGGGGTTTGCTGGAGAAGATCATGTTTATTTCCCTTTTTTGGTTTGACTGCCCGGTACGGCACCCTGCCGTCCGAGTCCCCTCTACACTCGCCGGATACCCACCGCTCATGGCTGCTGAGCGGTCGACGCGAGTAACGCTTTCAAGATCGCCGCCGGGTCGGCCCGCTGTTGCTTGCGGTAATCCCCGACATGACGAACGAACAAGGTGGCCCGTGCGACCAGGCTGTTGCCGAGCACGGGTTTGCGATTGAGTTCTTCCTTGACCCGCTGGAATTGCGCCTGGATCACCGCATCGGTGTAGCGCGTGGCCGTTGCCAGGTTGTCGATATAGATCGCCACCGCGCCGTCCAGGGCGCTGGTGCCGTTCTCGATGGCCCCGGCAAACAGCTTGGCGGCAGCCTCGTCCTTGGCATCGACGGCCTGCTGGCGGCTCTTCTTCAGGTTGGTCAGGCGAATGTTGTAGTTATTGACCGTCTCGGCCACCAGGGCCGCCGACTGGATCAGGTTGCCGGCCGCCTCTTCACGCTGGCGGGCGATCAACGAGACGTTGCGCTTGAGCTCTTCGTTGACCAGCCCCAGCTCGGCTTGCAACTTCGGATCGGTGCTGGCGGAAATGATCCCGTCGAGGCGTTTGGTCGGGTCCTGGGCGTCGTCGATGGCGTCGGTCAGGGACGCCAGCCGGCCTTCCTGCTGCCATTGGCTGAACAGCTCCTTGTAGCGCGAGCGCGGCGCCGAGAGCGCGCCGACGGCCACGCGGAAACCGGTGGTCTCGTTGCTCTGCTCGGTACCATCGGCGGCGAACAGCGGGTACTCGCGACGCATGCCGGTAAACAGCGTGCCCTCACCTTCCAGGTAGTTGCCGCCCTTGACCACAAAACCGCCGTAGGTGCCCTGGCGGCGGCCGGCATGCACCAGCTGGAAGGATTCCTGGACCATCTGCGCGGCGTTGCCGATCACGTCGAACAGGCCGATGGGGTTGGGCAGCTTGGTGCCGATCGGCATCAGCCGCGCCGCCTGGCCGGTGCCGCCGGCGACCTGGTTGAACACCGCGTAGTCGGACAGCGGCCCGTCACTGTCGCTACCCGGCGCGCGACGGGGAAACAGACGGCCTTCCAGGTCCTGGCGACTGACCGCCTGGGCGCCACGGGCGGCGAATTCCCACTCGACCTCGGTGGGCAGGCGGACAAAGCCCAGGCCGCCATCATCGGCTGACGCACCACGGCCGCTGACCGGTAGCAGGTCACGGTGATACTTCATCAGCCAGGCGCTGTAGACCGCCGAGAAACGCTCGGCGTCGAAACGCGACACCTTGACCTTGGGCAGACGCCCGGCCACGCCGCTCAGCGCATCGCAGGCCGGCGCCGGTTCGCCGCTGGCCAGGGCTTGTGCCTGGGCCATCACCAACGCGTACTGGCGCGCCGTGACCGTGTACTTGCCGATGAAATAGAACATCGGCTTGAGCAGCGAGTCGGCGTCGGTCTTCGGCAGGGTCGGGGCAATGGATTTCTGCCAGGCGTCGGGCAGGTCCTTGAGGGTGAACTGGCCGTTGATAAAGTCCCGGCGATAACCGGAAATAAACGACTGCTTGTAGCCCGGCTCGTCCTCGCTGAAGGGATAGCCGAGGCTGATCTCGCGGTCGTCGAGGGTGCCGCGCGCCAGCACATAGACCGCGCGGAAAACCATCTCGCCCTCGCAGGGCAACGGCAGGCTGATGTCGTCGGCCAGGGGCTTGGGGTTGTCGAGTTTTTCGCTGTCCTCATCGGCCCGCGCCCAGGAGCCCAGGCACAGGGAAGCGACGAGAACCGCCAGGGCCGCGCTGCGCAACTTATACATCTCTGATTCCTTCCGAAGCTTCTATCCGCGCCACGCGCCAGCCCCCCAGGGCGGCAGCCAGAGCACAGACCGCCAGCACGCTGAAAAGTGCCAGCAGGTAATGCGGCAATAACAGGCGGCTGGCGTACTCGCCGGCCGCCTGTACGAACAAACGGTTCAGGCCCCACTCCGCCACGCTGTAGAGCAGGCCGCTCAACAGCACCGCGAACAGGCCGCTGTACAACGCTTGCAGGACGACAAACAGCAGCAACGCGGCCGTGCCGAGACCGAGCAGACGCAGCACCGACAACTCGCGGCGCTTGCGCTCGACCGCCGCCAGGGCACCGGCGAAGAGCGCCGCGAAGGCACCGGCCAGGGCCAATGCCGCGATGACCCAGAACACGATGCCGAGGTTGCGACTCAGGGATTGCACCTGGGCAATGGTCTGGGCCTGGGTCGAGACCAGCAGGTTGCGCTCGGCGAAATAGCGCCGCAGCGGCTCGACATCGGCCAGCCCACGGGCATACAGCCGAAACCCCGGATAGACCCGCTGCGCGGCGGTGCCCGCCGGTTCGCCAGCCCAGCCGAGTACCGGCACGCCACGGCCGTCGCGATAGTCCTCGGCGGCCTCCAGCAGGCCCAGCGGAGCGAACAGCGCATCGCGTTCAAAGGCTTCCAGCGGCAACACCGCCTGGACCTGGATCTGCGTGTGGCGGCTTTCCAGGCGACCGGCCACCTGCCGGCCGAAAGACACCTGCAACCAGTCGCCGGCCTTCACCCCGAGCTTCTCCGCCGCCGTCTGGCTGAGCAGCATCGCCGCCAGGCCGACCGGCGCGGGCAAGGCACCGAGCAGGGGATCCCCCTCGGCGGTGGGCAGCATTTCCACATTGACCACCGGCCCCTGGGCGCTGGTCGAGAGGTCGGCGGTCGCGGCGATCTGCCGGGTCCGCGGCAAGGCAAAGGCGACGTCTTCCCGCTGCCCCAGCCCGGCGATAAACGCCGCACTGAAACGCCCGCCGCCGAGGGGAATGATCTCGCGCACCGTCGGGTCGCGTTCCAGGCGTTCGGTGAGGCTGCTGACCAGGCCGAACTTGAGGCCGAACAGCACCAGCAACGGCGCGATCACCGCCACCAGGGCCAGCACCGCACAGGCCGACAGCCGCCAGTCGGTGCGATAGTCCTGCCAGGCCAGGCCGGCGATCAGAGTGGCGCGAGTCATGGCGTCTGCTCCAGAACCGCCGTCACACCACCGTCGCCATCGCGCTGGCAGGCAATCCGCAACACCGGCACGCCGAGGTCGCGTACCAGGGCTTCGTCGTGGGTGGCGATCACACAACAAGCGCCCTGCTCCCGGGCCTGGTTCAACAGCAATTGCATGACCCGTCCGGCATTCAGCGGATCGAGGGCCGCCGTCGGTTCATCGGCCAGCAGCAGCCGTGGACCGTGGGCCAGGGCCCGGGCGCAACTGACCCGCTGACGCTGGCCGACTGAAAGCGCCTGGGGTTTCTTGTCCAGTTGATCGGCGATTTCCAGTTGCTCGGCGAGCCGCTGGACGCTGCCGTCTTCCTTCAGGCCCAACAATCGGCGCGACAAGGCGATATTCCCGCGCACATCGAGAAAACCCAGCAGGCCGCCGGTCTGCAGCACATAACCGAGCTGCCGGCTGCGCAGGTCCGCCAGGCGATCGTGCCGGCCCTCGCGCCACAGCGCGGTAATATCCTGCGCACCGGTCGGGTCGTCGAAGACAAACAGACCGGCGCGGTCCGGCGCCAATACCAGCGCCAACAGATCGAGCAAAGTGCTCTTGCCACAACCGCTGGGCCCGACCACCGCCCATTGCGCGCCAGGCACCAGGCTCAGGCGCGGCACCTCCAGGCTGTAGCGCTGGGCACCTTGGCCCCGCGTCTTGCGCACTTCTCGCAGACTGATCATCACGGCAACGTCGACAACGGCACGCGGTACAGCGCATCACCCGGCTCGGCATCGCCGAACCGGACCCAATTGGCCACATCGTTGTGGAAGGTTTCGTAGAGGCGGATCTTCGAGTCCAGTTCGTCGATAAAATCTTCCTGTTCGGCCACGCTCAGCGACAGCCAGAGGTCCTGGGTCATGCTCAGCGACTTGCTGCGGTACGGCAGGCCTTCCAGGTACTCGCCGAGCAGGCCGCCGTCGGCCAGGTTGCCGCCCTTGCGCAGGGCCTGCGGATCGCGGCTCATGTAGGCACTGGCGCTGGCGATTTCCTGGAAGAAATCCTTGGGCGAGGTCTGGGTCTTGCGCGCCGCGTCGACGATCAGTTTCAGCGACTGTTGCAGCTCGTTGAGTTGCAGCTTGGTCAGCATCACGCAGACCTGGAACGCCGGCAGCGCCGGGTTGGTCAGGTCGCGGTCGGCGGTCCAGGCGCTGACCAGTTGCGGCGCCTGGCTGGCGGCCTTGTGGCCGAGGAAATCCATGTGCATGGCATAACCGATGGCCGCCGACTTGTCCGCCAGGCTCGGCGAAGCGGCCAGCAGCGGCACGGCCTGGGTCTGGTTGCTGCGCACCTGGTGCACCAGGTTGGCGAACACCGAGCCGATCTCGCCGACCCGCTCGCCGAGCTTGTGCACGTCGCCGCCCTGGACCGGGATATACAGGTCGCCGATCTGCGGGTTGGCATCGGCGGTCAGGGTCCGGTACTGCTGCTCGGCGAAGGCGTGGTTCTTTTTCCCGGCATCGGTGCGCAGGTGCAAGGCGTAGATCTTGATCTGCTTGCCCAGCGCGGCCTGGCGGATCTCCGCTTCGTTCATCTTGGTGCTGCTGTAGGGGTCGTTCTTGCGTAACGAACCGGCATCGGTGACCAGCAGGATCAGCCGGCCGCCGTAGCCCGACCAGTCCATGCCATCGACCGCCTGCATGACCCCGGCAAAGGAGTCCTCGTTGAACGAGTGACTGGAGATGGTCGAAGCCTTCACGTCCCGCGCCAACGCCAGGAAGCGCTCGGGATCGCGGCCCTGGTCGAGGGTCACCAGGGTCTTGGTCAGGTACTGCAGGCCCGGGGTCTTCTGGATATTGTTGCGAAAGCCGATCAGGCCGAAGCTCACGCTGTCCAGCTCGCCGCGCTGGGCGATCTGGCTTTGCAGCTCATGGACCACGTCACGGACCTGATCGATATACGGCTGCATCGACTCGGTGGTATCCACCACCAGTACGATGGCGGTGCGGAAGGTATCGGCCGCGACGGCCGGGGCGGCGCCGTTGCCGAGGGCTTTCGGCGTGCTGCCGGGGTCGATGGAGGCGACGTTGAGCAACTGCACCGGCTGGCCGTTCTCATCCAGGCTTTCGCGCGAATCGAAAATCGGCAGCAGGTAGAACTGGTTCTGCGGCACCGCGCTGGCGGCCGGCTCCAGGGCCAGCACGCGCTGATTGTCCTGGGGATTTTTCTGCGCATTGAGCAACAGGTTCTTCGCCGCCGACGGGCTGGCCAGCAGCTTGTCGATATCGGCGGCGTCACGCAGGAACATCACCGGCGCCCGCCCGGAGCGCTCGGTGAATTTCAGCACCAGGCTCTGCTTCCAGTCGCTGACCGCATCCTGCGGCAACCAACCCTCGCTGCGACCGTCAGTGGCCGCGCCGACCCGCAGCCAGGTGCCGCCGTCGACGGTCTTGCGCTGGTAGACGTAGAGCACCGAGAACGCCGGCAGCGGTTTGTCCGGCTTGGCCCCCGGTTCGCTGGAAAAGCTCGCACCGGGTTTGCTCAGGACCCGCTGGAACAGGGTCTTCTTGCCGGCCATCAACAGGGGCCGCTGGCCGCCGTCGAGATCCGCCGCCACGGGTTGGGTCACGCTGGGCGGCTGAACCGGTGGCGGATTCGAAGCCGGTGGCGGACTCGACACCAAGGGTGTTTTGGCCGGCGGCTGCGCAGCCGTGCTTGGCGTCGCGGGATGGTTGTCACGCCCCAACCACCAGTAACCAGCGCCCGCCAGGCCAAGGGCGGCGGCCACCGCCACGGCGACCAGCGTCAACACAGGGCCACGTCGTTGTCCGGACTCGGCGGAGAGGTCGAGCACCGGCTTGGTCGCGGGTCGCGGTGGTGGTGTGGGTGCAGCCGTCGGCGCCGTCGTGGGAATCTCGATCGACACCGGCGTCAGTCCGCCCAGGTCGCTGGCCGGCGGCACAGTCGGAGCCGGTCGCACAATCGCCAACGGCTGGACCAGGGTCGCGTCGAGGTTTTCCGCCGGCAGGTTATCCAGCGCCCGCAGCAAGGCCGTCGCATCCGCGAAACGCTCCGCCGGGTCCTTGGCCAGCAGCTGGCGCAGGACTTCCTGGTAGCGCCCATGCTGCAGCGGCAACTCCGGCAGCGGCTCGGTCAGGTGCGCCAGGGCCGTGGACAACGCATCGGTGCCGATATAGGGCAACTTGCCGACCAGGATTTCATAGAGCACCACGCCCAGCGCATACAGGTCCGAACGCCCATCGAGGTCCTGGCCCCGGGCCTGTTCCGGGCTCATGTAGCTCGGCGTGCCCACGGCAAACCCGGCCTGGGTGAACTGGGTGCGGTCGTCCAGGGACTTGGCAATGCCAAAGTCCGAGAGCACCGCCGTGCCGTCGGCGCGAAAGAGGATGTTGGCCGGTTTCACATCCCGGTGCACCAAGCCCTTGGCATGGGCATACCCCAGGGCCGAGGCGATCTGCCGGACATAGCCCAGCCCCTGCTCCGGGCTCAGGCCCGCCGCGATCCGCTCCTTGAGCGTGCCGTTGGGCAGGTACTCCATGGCCATGTAATACAGCTCACCGACATTGCCGATGTCGTGGATAGTCACGGTGTTCGGATGCGACAGCCGCGCCAGGGTCCGGCCTTCACGCAGGAAACGCTCGCAGAAGGTCGGGTCGGCGGCCAGCGCGGCCGCCATCACTTTCAGCGCCACCTTGCGCTCCAGCGACCGTTGGGTCGCCAGATAGACGGTTGCCATGGCGCCTTCGCCAATCTCCTCGCCTATATCGAATCCGGGAATCAGAATTTCCATGGTGTCGGGGGTCTTCAGGTGGCTTTGACGACAATCGCCGTGATGTTATCGGGGGCGCCCCGGGTCAGGCCCAGGTGCACCAGGCTGCGGACCACGTCATAGGGGTCGGCATGGGCCAGCACGTCGCGGATCTCGGCGTCTTCGGCGGTCTTGTTCAAGCCGTCGCTGCACAGCAGGTAGGTGTCGCCGGGCAGTACCTGGAACGGCACCATCGACAACTCCAGTTGCGCCTCCACGCCAATCGCCCGGGTGACGATGTTCGCCCGTGGGTGCACCCGCGCCTCGGCCTCGCTGAGCAGGCCGCTGTCCTGCAGGTCCTGGACATAGCTGTGATCACGGGAAACGCTTTCCAACTGGCCGTCACGCAGGCGATACAGGCGACTGTCGCCGGCCCACAGGCAAACGCCTTCGGCCCCGCGCGCCGCCAACAGCACCACGGTGCTGCCCATCATCGCCACGCCGCGATGGGCGGTTTCCTCGCGCACGGCGGCGTTGACCTCGGCCAGCCGCGAACGCAACGCCGAGGTGTAGAGCGCCAGGGAGTCCGAGGGCGGAATGCGCCGCAGGGTGTCGACGATCAGGCTGCTGACATAGTCCCCCGCCGCGTGCCCGCCCATGCCGTCGGCCACCACCCAGAGCCCGGCGCCGGGTAGTTCCAGGCAGGCGTCCTCGTTGATCTGGCGAACCATGCCGACATGGCTGTAGCTGGCCGACTGGTAAGTGATTGCAGGTGTGTGAGCCATTTAGATCGACGCCCCCCTGCCCAGGAGGAAACTGCCGAAATCGGCGGTCGCCGGCAGGCCCGCGCAACGCATCAGTCCCGCCTCGATCCGCTGCGACCCCCGTCCCCACCAGAGGCTGCTGCCGACGCAGGCCTGCTCGGCCAGGGCGCTGGCGCGGCTCGGCGCATCGAGCGCGGCAAAGCGCTGCAAACCGGCGAACTCGCTGCTCGGTGCCCGGTTGGCGAACGGCAGGCCGCCCAGGTCCTGGACCCCCTGGTCGAAAGCCTCGAAACCGGCGTCTTCTTCCAGTGTCGCCAGCAACAGGGCTTCGGCCCGTTCGAACCAAAGGTCCGCGCCACCGACCACCGCCGCCAGGGCATGCCCGGAATCGAGGGCCACGGCCACGGTCAGCGGAAAGTAGCGCCCGACCCGGTCGATGCTCGGCATCAACACCCCGGCCACCGCGTCCGCCCCGCAGACGCCCGGCGCCAGCACAAAACGCCAGAGCGGGCTGACCAGGTACACGCCCAGCCAGTCAGCACCGAGTTGCTGCTGGCTGGCGAGCAAGCCCGAAGCCAGCCAGGCATCCCAGGGCTGGATAAAGCTCTGCGGCAGGCCACGGCTGACAAAGTCGCCGCGGCTGGCCAGCTTGCCGTAGAAACCCACCGTCGTCATAACCGCTCCGGCAGGCTGAAGCCATTGAGCACGCGGCTCTTGAAGGGATTGAAGGCGCTGCTGGCGCGCAACTCGTAGGAGATGCTCGCGCCGTCCACCTGCAACCGCAGGTTGAAACGATCCGGCGCGTTGCCGGCCACCAGGTCCGATTGCTCCAGCAGGCGGAACCAGGCCCAGGGCCCGTCCAGGGTGATCCCGGAACGCCCGCTGGCCGACGGCGGCGTGATCGACAGGCGCACCACGCCGACGCTGCCGGGGTTCGGCCATTGCATTGCCACCGGCCGGCTCGGGCCGTGGTCATAACCGACCTGCTGGCCGTCGAGCTCAAGCTGGAACTGGGTGATGGACGCATCCATCGCTACCGGCTTGAGTTCAAAACGCACGGTCGGCTGGGTGCCACCGGAACGGAAGAACGCATCGCGAATCGCCGCGGCACGCTGGAAGGTCTGCAACACGCCAGGGGAAATCCCGAGCTTCTGCGCCGCCCCCGGCTGCCAACGCCAAGGGGTCGCCGAGGTGTCGACGTAGGGTTGCAGGTACTTGCGGAAGTAGTTGTCCATCACCCCGCCAACCCCGAAGAACAGGCCGAAGTCCTCCAGCGTCGCATCCCGGGCACTGCCGGGCGCCAGCGGATAACGGCCGCTGAGGGATTGCCGGTAGACGTTGAGCACTTCGCTGGTCCAGGCCGCGTTCAGTTGATTACGCACTCCGCCCATCATGCTGTTGGTGGTGGACGTGACCACCGACTTGACCAGCCCCTGGACCAGCGGTGGCTGGCGTTCGGCATTCAGGCTGACCCGTGTGGCAGCGGCCGAGGCCTGGTTCTTCGCCTCACCGAGCAGCGCATCGCCACTGGCGCCGGACATGGCGCTGACCTGCACATAAAGCGCATTCAGGTCCGCCAGCAAGGCATCGATGGCCGCCGGCTCGCCTTCACCCTTGTTGACCAGGGCATTGAGCTCGGCGAAGTGTGCGCTGACCGGATCCTGCGTCTCCACCGGCGCGGTGTTGCCCGTCGCCTGTTCCTGACCAAGCAGGGAACCGAGGCGTTGCTTGAGCTGGTCGACATTGCCCTCGACCGGCTTGCCCTGGGCCGCCAACTGGCGCTCTTCCTGTTGCAGATCGGTTTCCTTGGCCACCGCCACCAGCAGCTTTTTCAGCGGCGAGGTCGGCCCGGAAATCACCCGCAGCACATCGGAGGCCTGGGCCACGCTGGTAATGGGCACGAAGTCGATATCGGCGAGCAAGGCGTCCCACTGGCGCAGGTAGTCCTGGAAATACAGGCGCCGCACATCCGCCGCCAGGCTGGCGACGTTCTGCTGTTCGGCCGGGTCGCGGCCCAGCACCCATTGCTCTTCGGCAACGGTATTGGCCTGGTTCAGGCTGGTCAGCAGGAAGGCCTGGCGATAACCCTTGGCGGTGAAGAAGCCGCTCAGGGGATCGCCCAGGGGCTTGCCGCTCTTGCGACTGAACACCAGCGCCGCATCCCGCCCGGCGGCCTCGTTCAGGCGGAAGTCCGGCACGCCGTCCGGCAGTTTCTGCCGTTTGACCCGGTCATAGACCCGCTGCGCCACCGGCAGCTGTTGCAGTTGACGGCGCAGGTCGTCGATCAGTCGCTCGTCCAGCCGGGCATTCGGCGGACGGCGTTCGAACAGGGCTTGCAGATGCTCACCAAGGGCAACGCGCTGCTCGGGCGGCAAATCCCGTGGCAGGCTGCGGTCCCAGTCGAGGGCGATCCAGGCCTTGATGAATTGCGGGTCGTAATGCTCGTTGTCGGCCAGCATCAGGTAGGCCTTCAGGCCTTCGTAGAGGAAGTCCGAATTGCCGCCGCCGTGCAGTTGTTCTTCGACCCGGGTCAGCAGACGCGGCGCGAACACCGCGATCAGCAACTTGCGATAGACGCTGGCGGACTCGGCTTCGAGCATGTCGCCCTGGTACAGGCCCAGGCCTTCGGCCCAGCCCGGCGCGTCACCCGCCAGGTGCTTGACCGCATTGAGCAGCGGCAGCACCGCCAGCACGTCGCGTTGCGCCGGACTGAGCGCCTGCACGCTCTGGCCCAGGGGAGCGACCTTCTGGTCGACCTGGGCGATATACGCCTCGTTGGCGCGGAAACTCACCCACCACAGCGTACCGACCACCAGCACCACCGCGGCCGTGGTCGCCAGCACCCCACGGGCCAGCCATTTGCGCCGCCGCTCGACCTTGGGGTTGACCCCCACCAGCCCGCGCTCGGCGAAGGCCACGGCGGTGAACAGCTTCTCGATAAAGTAGCTGCGCCCGCTGCCGCTCTGGCGCGCCAGCTGCTGGCGGTCGAGGTTCATGCTCTGGGCCATGGCGCCGATCAGGCGGTCGATGGGGCTGCCTTCCTGGGTGCCGCTGGTGAAGTACACACCGCGCAGCAAGGCGCGATCTTCATAGGCATTGGGCTTGAACACGCCGTCGAGGAAATCCTGCAGACAGGTCTTCAACGCGCCGAACTGCTGCGGGAAACCGTAGATCAGGTCGCGCCGCGCCGGGTCGCGTTCCTGTTGCAGACGCTCCACCAGCCGCGCATTGAGGCGCTGCTCGAGCCCGGCAAACTCTTTCTGAAAACTCGCCAGCGGACCGGCGGCGTTCTTGCCGTCGTCCAGGTCGAAGGTCATGCCCCAGACCTGAGCCCGCTCTTCCTTGCTCAGGGCGTCGAAGAACTCCATGAACCCCGGCACCAGGTCGAGCTTGGTCAGCATCAGGTAGATCGGGAAACGCACACCGAGCTGGGTGTACAACTCCTGGATACGGGCGCGGATCGCCGTGGCATGGGCGGCCCGTTCGGCGTCGGTACTGAGCAGCAGGTCCGACAGGCTGATGGCGATAAAGGCGCCGTCGATGGGCCGTCGCGGACGCTGGGTTTTCAGCAGGTCGAGAAAACCCAGCCAGGCCGCCTTGTCCACCTGGGCATGGCTGTCCTGGGTGGTGTAGCGACCGGCGGTGTCCAGCAGCACGGCTTCGTCGGTGAACCACCAATCGCAGTTGCGCGTACCGCCGACACCGCGAATCGCCCCGGCGCCGAACTGCGCGGCCAGGGGGAAATGCAGCCCCGAGTTGACCAGCGCAGTGGTCTTGCCCGAACCCGGCGGGCCGATGATCACGTACCACGGCAGCTCGTAGAGATTGCGACGTTCGTCACCGCCGAGCTTGGCTTTCTTGAGCAGCGCGAGGGCCTCGGCCATGCGCTGGCGCAGGGTCGCCAGCTCTTCGGCGGTGGCGACACTGGCAGGGTCCGGCGGGGTTTCCGCAGCCAGGCTCTGCATGACCTTGGCGGCCTGGCGCCGGGCCTGGATCAGACGGAACACGCGGTAGGCGATCCACACCGCGAAAATCAGCACGATCAACGTCCAGCGCCGGCCTTCCGGCACCAGCACTTCCAGCAGCGGACCGACAAACCAGATGATCAGGCTCAGGGCAATCAGCCCCAGCAGCGGGATCACCCAGCGAACGACAAAACCGAAAAACGCCTTCACTCGACTCCCTCCGCCAAGACTGTGATTTCTACCCGACGATTCTTCGCCCGGCCCTCGGCCGTAGCGTTCGAGGCCAACGGCTCGGTGTCGCTGCGCCCTTCGGCGCTGAAGCGTGCAGGCGTGCCGGTCTTCGCCGCGAGGATCTGCAGCACCTGCTCGGCCCGGGCCTGGGACAGCGCCCAGTTGGACGGGAAACGCAGGGTCGCGATGGGTCGGTTGTCGCTGTGCCCGGTGATCCGCACCTGGCCTTTCACGTTGCGAATGGCATCGGCGATGCGCAGCATCAGCGGCTGGTAGTCGTCGACAATGCTCGAGCTGGCCGAGGCGAAGAGTTCGTCGCCGCGAATGGTCACCACCGAGCGGTCGACCTTGTCTTCCACGGCGACCTTGCCGGCCTTGATGTCATCGGCGAGGAAACCGGCCAGGCGTGGCCGTTCCACCACTTTGGGCTGGACTACCGGACGGTCGATGGTCTGCACCGGGATCTCGCCCAGGGCATGGATATTGCGAAACACCGGCTCGGCGTCGGAAGCCAGCTTCAGGCGCAGGCCGAACAGCAGGACCAGCAACAGCGCCAGGCCGATGGCGATACCGACCCAGGGCGGCATGAACTGGCTCAGCCGATCACGCACCACCGCCAGGCCACGCCAGTGCGGCGACAACTCACGTTCATACTCGCCACGGGCACTGCGGATCGCCGCGCTGGTGCGCTCGCGCAGGGCATCGAGCTGGCTGCGACCGTCGATCATCACCCGGTAGCGGCCTTCGAATCCGAGGCAGATGCACAGGTACAACAGCTCCAGCAGGTACAGGCGTTCGCGCGGGCTTTGCAGGCAATGGTCGAGCAATTGGAAGACCTTTTCGCCGCCCCAGGCTTCGTTGTGCACGGTGATCAGCAGGCTCTGCTTGCCCCAGTCACCGGCACTGCCCCACGGCGTGCTCAGCACGGCTTCGTCGAGGGCGGTGCACAGCGCGTAACGCGCCAGCAACACCTCGTTGCGGGCCATACCGGCACCTTCGGCGCGCTCTTCGAACTGGCGCAGGTAGGCCAGCAACTGCGCCCGCAGGCTGGCCGGCGCCGGATGGGCGATGGTGTTGCGCAGGCGCGTCAGCAGCGCCAGCAAAGGGCCCGCCGCGCTCTCCAGCGGATTCAGGCCTTGGGACTGGCCGATCGGCAACGGCGCGGCCGGCACCGACAACGGTGCCGCCGGTTCGGCGCGGGCAGGCTCCGGCGCCCGGCCACCGGGACGCGGCATAAACTGGGTACGGTCGTTGGCAGGCAACGGCTGGCCCGACAGATCATCATTGGCATTCATCGCGGCTTACCCTCGGATTGCCCAGAAGGCCAGGTTCAAGCCGGGAAAATCGCCGGCGACATGAAAGGCGAAACCGCCGGAGTTCTGCAGCTGTTTCCAGTGCTCGCTGCCCCGGTCGAGTTCGTAATAGGTGGACCCGGCATGGAACGGAATCTGCCGTGGCGCCACCGGCAGCGGCAGCAGGCCGATGCCCGGCAATTGCAGGTTGACCAGGTCGCGGATGTGCTCCACCGAGCCGACCTTGCTTTGCTGGGCAAAGCGCCCGCGCAGGGTTTCGCTGGGGATATCGGCACGCACCACGAGGATGAAGCTGGCGTTGTCGATCAGGCCGCGGTCCGCCAGCATCGCCACATGGATGCCATAGGCTTTCTCGACAATCGGAATCGGCGTCGCCTTGCTGTCGATCAGCATCGACAAGGCTTCGCGTAGGGCCTGCATGACCGGCGCGAAGCTCAGCGCCAGGTCATCGTGCTGATACGCCGGGAACGCCGCCGGGCGCCGACCGCTACTGGAGAAGGTGGCAAACTCGCCGGCCAGGCTCACCAGCTCGCTGTACAGGCGCTCCGGGTGCAGCGGGCTGATCTGGTTCAGGTGGCTGATCAGCGGCTGCGCCCGGTTGACCAGTTGCAGCAGCATGAAATCGGCAATCTCCGAGGCCCCGCCGGCGCCCGAGGCCACCACGCGCCCGGCCAGGGCTTCGCCACGCTGGTGCAGCAGGCCCAGCAGTTCGCCGCGAAACGCCGTCAGCGGTTTGCTCGCCGTCACATCGAGCACCGGCGGGATATAGCTGTCGTCGAGGACCAGGGCGCGGTCGGCGCGCTTTTCCTTGACCCGCACCAGACCGATGGCGGCGTAATCGCCCAGGCCATCCTCGGCGGTCAACAGGCGCAAGGCCCGCGAACCCAACGCTACCGGCGCACGGTTTTCGAACGGCGCGTTATCGTCACGGACTTCGCGGACCTGGCTCAGGTAACGCGCACCGCCCAGTGCCTCGCCTTCGTCGACGGTGTCCCGCGAGCCGGCGCGCTTGAGCGGCAAGGCCAGGTAGACCAGGCCGTCGCGCAGGCTCTCGTCGATGGTCAGTGGGCTCGGTGCCAGGTCATCGTGAGGGATGTTGAACGGCGTGCCGTCCGGCAGCAGGCCCCGGGCCGAGACGATGGCCAGCTTGCCCTGTGCCAGCAAACCCTGGTCGATCAGCAGCTCGGAAAAACCCCAGGCGCCGACGGCCAGCGGCCGGCTGCGCGCGTCGATCAGGTTTTCCAGATAGCGGTCATGCTGCTGGAAGTGCTGCGTTCCGATGAACATGCCTTCCGACCAGACCACTCGATTGTTCCAGGACATGGCTTCTCCGTTTGCCTAAGGGGCGGGGCGGGTTGGGGTCACGACAATGGCGCTGCGCACGGCGCGCACATCGAGGCTGATCTGATAGTCGTTGAGTTGCTTGGGCGTGATGGTCAGCAGCGTGCGCCACAGCGCCTGGTCGACTTCGCGGTAGCCCACCACCAGGCCGACCTGGCGGGTCGCGGGGTTGAGCGCTCGTTCGATGTCCAGTTGCTCGCCGGGCTGGACCAGGACTTCGTCCTGATCGATGAGATCGGCACCGAGGGTCGCCTGGGCACGGTCGGCCAGGGCGAAGTAGTCGGCGCGGTTGAAGTTGGCGCTGTTCTTCAGCTCGAAGATGCGCACGCGCACGGGTGCGGGCACGCCGTCGGCGCCGGGATTGAGCCCGCCAATGGCGTGGAAATGCAGGGAAGCGGTGGCACTATCGGCCACGGGGGCGTCAGCGGGCGCTGGGGCAGCCGCGTCCTTGGCACATGCGCCGAGCAGCAGCGTGAGGGCTGCGGCCAGTAACACTCGGTGAATCATCCTGCGTCCTCAATGACGTTATGAACTTTCCGTTAAATCCTGTTTTGCAACCAACCGTTGGAGCTGTGGTGCCGGTACTGGCCTCTTCGCGGGCAAGCTCCGCTCCCACAATGTCCGGGCCTGACCGAAAGTTTGCGG
>NZ_PHSU01000021.1 GCF_002814235.1 Pseudomonas sp. QS1027
GGCGGCGATCAGCGATTGCAAGGCTTGCCCGCTTAAACCTCGGTGTACCAAGGCTGCACGCCGCTATGTTTCTCGTCACGCCCATGAGGCGGCGTTTGAGCGAATGGAACAGCGAATGCAGGCTCATCCAGAAATGATGGTGATCAGGCGTTCTACGGTTGAGCATCCCTTTGGGAATCTGAAGCAGTGGATACTGGGTAATGGACGGCTCTTGCTGCGCCAACTGGCAGGAGCAAGAGCGGAAATGGCTTTGGCGGTACAGGCCTACAATCTGAAAAGGGCAATCGGTGTACTGGGGGCCAGTGGGTTGATTGCCCTGATGGGATGAATCGCTTCATTTTTGCCGGTGGCAAAAACGCAAATGCCCCGACAAGTCGGGGCATTTGTTTTTCCGAGCCTGCTTCGCCGCGTTTTCACACGGTCTGCGAGGCCGGTTTTTTTCATCGTGACGCAATCAGAACGAAGCGTTCTGCAGGTCGTCGAGGTAGCGCTCGGCGTCCAGTGCGGCCATGCAGCCGGCGCCGGCCGAGGTGATGGCTTGACGGTAAACGTGGTCGGCCACGTCACCGGCGGCAAACACACCTTCCACGCTGGTGGCGGTGGCATTGCCGTCACGGCCGCCCTGCACCACCAGGTAGCCGTCTTTCAACGCCAACTGGCCTTCGAACAGCGAGGTGTTCGGGGTGTGGCCGATGGCGATGAACACGCCGTCGACTTTCAGCTCATCGAAGCTGCCGTCGTTGTTCTTCAGACGGGCACCGGTGACGCCCATGTTGTCGCCCAGGACTTCGTCCAGGGTGGCATTGAGCTTGAGGACAATCTTGCCCTCGGCGACGCGGGCATGCAGTTTGTCGATCAGGATCTTCTCGGCGCGGAAGGTCTCGCGACGGTGCACCAGGGTCACCTTGCTGGCGATATTGGCCAGGTACAGCGCCTCTTCCACGGCGGTGTTACCGCCACCGACCACGGCGACTTCCTTGTTGCGATAGAAGAAACCGTCACAGGTGGCGCAAGCGGAAACGCCTTTGCCCATGAACGTCTCTTCCGACGGCAGGCCCAGGTAACGGGCGCTGGCGCCGGTGGCGATGATCAGCGCGTCACAGGTGAAGGTGCCGCTGTCGCCGACCAGGGTGTAGGGCTTTTTCGCCAGGTCCACCGCGTTGATGTGGTCGAAGACGATTTCGGTTTCGAAACGCTCGGCGTGTTCTTTCATGCGATCCATCAGCGCCGGGCCGGTCAGGCCGTGCACGTCGCCAGGCCAGTTGTCGACTTCGGTGGTGGTGGTCAATTGGCCGCCGGCCTGCATGCCGGTGATCAGCAGCGGCTTGAGGTTGGCACGTGCGGCATAGACCGCGGCGCTGTAACCGGCAGGGCCGGAACCGAGAATAATCACTCGCGAATGGCGTACTTCAGACATGACTCACTCCTATCGACCGCCCGTCAGCTACCGGTGCGGAGCGCCGGCGGACCGGCTGGAATAAAAAAAGGACTGCGAAAGCACTTGGGGAAGGCTTGTAGCACACAGTCCTGAAAAATAATGAGGTGCAGCGTATCGAGGAGGCGAAGATTAAGGAAATACGCAATAACAATCCAGCTCATAGCAGGTCTCTATCCTCAACGGCGCTCTTCGGGACGCCTTTGTTACTGCAAATGTCGACCCTTTCACCGGCCCTGCAAAGCCGGTAAGGTCGGCGCGTTTCCCCCTTCTCGGAGCACGTTATGCCCGCACCCGTCCTGTCCGGCCCGCAATATCTGCGCGAGGGCCTGAAGCTGGTCCTGAGCCCGGGCCTGCGCCTGTTCGTCCTGATGCCGCTGGCGATCAACCTGGTGCTGTTCGTCGGTTTGATCTACCTGGCTGGCCATCAGTTCAGCGTCTGGGTCGACACCCTGATGCCGACCCTGCCGACCTGGCTGGGCTTCCTCAACTACATCCTCTGGCCGCTGTTCGTGGTGCTGGTGCTGTTGATGGTGTTTTTCACCTTCACGATGATCGCCAACGTGATCGCCGCGCCCTTCAACGGCTTTCTCGCCGAGAAGGTCGAAGTGGTGGTGCGCGGCACCGACAATTTCCCGGCTTTCAGCTGGGCCGAATTGCTGGCGATGATTCCCCGCACCCTGGCGCGGGAAATGCGCAAGCTGGGTTACTTCCTGCCGCGGGCCATCGGCCTGTTTATCCTCTCGTTCATCCCGGTGGTGAATATCATCGCCGCGCCGCTGTGGCTGCTGTTCGGGGTATGGATGATGGCGATCCAGTACATCGACTACCCGGCGGACAACCACAAGCTGAGCTGGAACGGCATGCTCGCCTGGCTGCGGCAGAAACGCTGGCAGTGCATGAGTTTTGGCGGGATCGTCTACCTGGTGCTGCTGGTGCCGGTGGTCAACCTGTTGATGATGCCGGCGGCAGTCGCCGGGGCCACCTTGTTCTGGGTTCGTGAGCGCGGTGAAGAGGCGGTGGCCGGCGAGAAGCGCTGAAGTGTTACCAAGGGTGTCTCGTCACAAATCCATCATCAAACAGCCACAGTGTCGCAACCGCCCGGGGCGACACTGTAAACATGACGACAGCTCTGCATATCACCCTGATCACCGAAACCTTCCCACCGGAAATCAATGGCGTGGCCAATACCCTTGGCCGCTTGTGCGACGGACTGCGCGCCCGCGGGCACCAGATCGAACTGGTGCGCCCGCGCCAGAGCTGCGACCAGTCCCGCCCCAGCGATACCGAATTGCTGCTCTGCCGGGGCTGGCCGCTGCCCGGCTATCCCGGCCTGCAGTGGGGTCAGTCGTCGATGCACAAGTTGCTGCGACGCTGGAAGAACCAGCGCCCGGATGTGCTGTATATCGCCACCGAAGGCCCCCTCGGTTTGTCGGCCCTGCGCGCGGCCAGGCGTTTGGGGATTTCGGTGGTCAGCGGTTTCCACACCAACTTCCAGCAGTATTCCCATCAATACGGCATGGGCTTGCTGACGCGGGTACTGACCCACTATCTGCGCTGGTTCCACAACCGTTCCAAGCTGACCCTGGTGCCCAGCGTCAGCCAGCGCATGGAGCTGGAGCGGCGGCATTTCGAGCGCCTGGAACTGCTCTCCCGTGGTGTCGACAGCCAGTTGTTCCATCCGGCCAAGCGCTTGAGTGCCCTGCGCGACAGCTGGGATCTGGCGGACGCTGATATCGCGTTGTTGTATGTCGGGCGACTGGCGACCGAGAAGAATCTCGGTTTGCTCAAGCGGACCTACGAGCGTCTGCGGGAAACTTATCCACAGAGGCGGATGAAGCTGATCGTGGTCGGCGACGGTCCGCAGCGCGGCGTACTGGAAAAGGAACTGCCCGAGGCGATTTTCTGCGGCACGCAGCGGGGTGAAGCGTTGGCCTGCCACTATGCGTCGGCGGATCTGTTCCTGTTCCCGAGCCTGACCGAGACCTTCGGCAATGTGGTGCTCGAGGCGCTGGCGTCAGGGTTGGGGGTGGTGGCTTACGATGAGGCCGCGGCGGCCCAGCACATCCGCCATGGTTACAACGGCGTGCTGGCCATGCCCGGCGACGAGGACGCATTTTGCGATGCCGCGTGCTGGTTGCTGGAAGGCCGGGAGACCTTGCGCAATGTTCGCCTCAACGCCCGCCAGCATGCCAGCCGGCAAGGTTGGGGAGCGATAGTCGAGCAGTTCGAGAAGCAGTTGCGCGGGGCCTGTGAGGCGCCGCCGGTGGCACAGCGCGTTCCGGCCCTGCCGGCGGATGTCGTTGCGACAACCGCCGTTCTGAAAACACCGCGCAACCTGTAACCGGGCTTACGCCAGGCTCATCAATGCCTCACGGCTGAACGGCAGGATGTCCTGCTCACGGCCGTCGCGCACCTTCACCGCCCAATCCGGGTCCACCAGCAGGGCACGGCCCACGGCCACCAGGTCGAACTCGTCGTTGCCCAGGCGCTCCAGCAGGTTTTCCAGGCTCGCCGGCTGAGCGACCTTGTCGGTGTTGACCATGAACTGCAGGAACTCGCCGTCCAGGCCGACGCTGCCCACGGTGATGGTCGGCTTGCCGGTCAGCTTGCGGGTCCAGCCCGCCAGGTTCAGTTCGGAACCGTCGAATTCCGGCTCCCAGAAACGCCGCGTGGAGCAGTGGAAAATATCCACGCCTGCGTCGGACAACGGCTTGAGGAACTCGCCCAGGGCCTCCGGCGTCTGCACCAGACGGGCGCTGTAGTCCTGCTGCTTCCATTGGGAAAAGCGGAAGATGATCGGGAAACCCGGCCCTACCGCCGCGCGCACGGCCTGGATCAACTCGATGGCAAAACGCGAACGGTTGGCCAGGCTGCCACCGTATTCGTCGGTGCGCAGGTTGGTGCCTTCCCAGAAGAACTGGTCGATCAGGTAGCCATGGGCGCCATGGATCTCGACACCGTCCATGCCGATGCTTTGGGCATCACGAGCGGCCTGGGCGAAGGCCGCGATCACCTCGTCGATATCCTGTTTCGTCATGCCGTGCACCACGACCTGACCGTCCTTGAGCTTCTCGCTCGGGCCGTAACCCGGCACGCTGGCGTCCGGCTCGGTGCCCAGGCGCCGCACATTACCCACATGCCAGAGCTGCGGAACGATCTTGCCACCCTCGGCGTGTACCGCATCGACGACTTTTTTCCAGCCGGCCAGGGCCGCTTCGCCGTAGAAATGCGGCACGTTCGGGTAACCGTTGGACGCCTGGTGACCGACCGTGGTGCCTTCGGTGACGATCAGGCCGACACCGGCTGCCGCACGCTTGCGGTAGTACTCGATGACTTTCGAATTGGGCACGCCACCGGGGGAAAACGAACGGGTCATCGGCGCCATGACCACACGGGTCGGCAACTCCAGCGCGCCAAGATGGAAGGGGCGAAACAGGGCTTTAACGGGCATGGGAGCACTCCACGGCGCAAGGGGAATTTATGATCAGGATAATATTCCGCCGCGAACACGCCGCCCAGCACTATTGATCTGAGTGATTAAGCTTTAGAAGTGCCAGAAGCGGCATGGTTGCGGGAGCGGAGCTTATTGGGGCGCCGCTCCCACAGGAAAAGGAGTCGAGCCTGCCCATCCGAGCAGGTGAATCAAGCCAGGGCTTTTTCGATCGCGTGGATCACCGCCGGATCATCCGGAGCAGTGCGCGGCGAGAAACGCGCCAATACACGGCCATCCTTGCCCATCAGGAACTTCTCGAAATTCCAGGTGATATCCCCCGGAAACTCAGCGCCCTCGCCCGCCAGCAGACGGTACAGCTGGTGACGGTCATGACCGTTGACCTCCAGCTTGCTGCTCAACGGAAAGCTCACGCCATAGTTCAGGTTGCAGAACGCCTGGATCTCCTCCTCGGAGCCCGGCTCCTGCCCGGCAAACTGGTTGCACGGCAGGCCCAACACACTGAAACCCTGAGCCTTGTATTGCTGATAGAGGTGCTCAAGGGCGGCGTACTGAGGTGTCAAGCCGCACTTGGAAGCCACGTTGACCACCAGCACTACATGCCCTTTGAAAGGCGCCAGCGGCAGTTCCTGACCATCCAGCGCTTTTAGTGTCAGATCGTGAAAAGCACTCATGACGAACTCCCGTTTTTCCCGGACTTATTACATGAACATTGTTGCCCGACAGCCTGACCGGTTTCCAGTTAAAAACCGCGACTGACTAAAAAAGGCGCCCGTGGGCGCCTTCCAACTACCAGAGCTTAGCAGCAGAAATCAGTGGTGATGGCCGCCTTCGCCATGGACGTGACCATGGGCGACCTCTTCCTGGCTGGCGTCACGGATTTCGATGATCTTGACCTGGAAAGTCAGGCGCTGACCCGCCAACGGGTGGTTGCCATCAACGGTGACATCGTCGCCGTCCAGGTCGCGAATGGTGACGATCTGCATCTGGCCGTCCGGAGCGGAGGCGTGGAACTGCATGCCGACTTCCAGCTCGTCGACACCTTCGAACATGCTACGGCTCAGGGTGCTGACCAGCTCAGCGGAATATTCGCCGTAGGCATCTTCAGGCTCCACGGAGACCTTCAGCTCGTCGCCGACCTTCTTGCCTTCCAGGGCCTTTTCCAGACCTGGGATAATATTGCCGGCACCGTGCAGGTACACCAGCGGGGCGCCGCCGGCAGAGCTGTCGATGACCTCACCAGCATCGTTGGTAAGGGTATAGTCGATGGAGACAGCCTTGTTGGCAGCGATCGTCATATGAGCGAGACCTTTTGCATAGGAATAAAGAGCGGACAAGTCTAAACAAGGATTCGTCCGAAAGCGAACTGAACCCGGACAGACGGCCCAAGGCCACGCCTGTCACTATTATCGGCTTTCATCAGGACGAGGACGGGCACTGGGTCGTCGAGCTTTCCTGCGGCCATACCCAGCACCTGCGCCATCAACCGCCCTGGCAGTCGCGCGCCTGGGTGCTCGATCCGGTGCGGCGCGCGGAAAAAATCGCTCAGGGCTTTGAATGTGGTTGGTGCGCTCAAGGCTCGGTTAACGATAACCTTGGCGACTGAACTTCGCAGACAGCCAGACATAGGCCGTCGCACTTGCGCTTCCTCAAGAGAATACGCATGCAAACTTTTTTTATCGCGCCCACCGATTTTGGTGTGGGTCTGACCTCGATCAGCCTCGGGCTGGTACGTACCCTGGAACGCGCCGGGCTGAAAGTCGGCTTTTTCAAACCTATCGCCCAGCCCCATCCCGGCGACCTGGGCCCGGAACGCTCCACCGAACTGGTGGCCCGCACCCATGGCCTGAAACCGCCACAACCCCTGGGCCTCGCCCATGTCGAGCGGATGCTCGGCGACGGCCAGCTCGATGAGCTGCTGGAAGAAATCATCACCCTGTACCAACAGGCGGCCGTCGGCAAGGACGTGCTGGTGGTCGAAGGCATGGTTCCGACCCGCAGCGCCAGCTACGCGGCCCGGGTCAACCAGCACCTGGCCAAGAGCCTGGATGCCGAGGTGATCCTGGTCTCGGCGGCGGAAAACGAAGTGCTCAGCGAACTCTCCGGACGGGTGGAGTTGCAGGCACAACTGTTCGGCGGTCCCAAGGACCCGAAAGTGCTCGGGGTGATCCTCAACAAGGTTCGCACCGACGAGAGCATGGCCGACTTCTCCGCCCGCCTGAAGGAACACTCGCCGCTGCTGCGCAGTGGCGATTTCCGCCTGCTGGGCTGCATTCCGTTCCAGCCGGACCTCAACGCGCCGCGCACCCGCGACGTCGCCGAACTGCTCGGCGCCCAGGTGCTCAACGCCGGTGACTACGAGCAACGGCGCATGAACAAGATCATCATCTGCGCCCGTACGGTGCGCAACACCATCGACCTGCTCAAGCCCGGCGTGCTGGTGGTGACTCCCGGCGACCGCGACGACATCATCCTCGCCGTGAGCATTGCCGCGATGAACGGTGTGCCCCTGGCCGGCCTGTTGCTGACCAGCGACACCCTGCCCGATCCGCGCATCATGGAACTCTGTCGTGGTGCGATGGCCGCGGGCCTGCCGGTGTTGTCGGTGAGCACCGGCTCCTATGACACCGCCAACCAGCTCAATGGCCTGAACAAGGAAATCCCCATCGATGACCGCGAGCGCGCGGAGATCATCACCGACTTCGTCGCCGGGCACCTCGACGCCCACTGGCTGCACCAGCGCTGCGGTACCCCACGGGAAATGCGCCTGACCCCGGCGGTGTTCCGTTATCAGTTGATCCAGCGCGCCCAGGAAGCCAACAAGCGCATCGTCCTGCCCGAAGGCAGCGAGCCGCTCACCGTGCAGGCGGCTGCCATCTGCCAGGCCAGGGGCATCGCCCGCTGCGTGTTGCTGGCCAAGCCGGCGGAAGTCGAGGCAGTGGCGCGGGCCCATGGTTTCGAACTGCCGCCGGGGCTGGAGATTCTTGACCCGGACCTGATTCGCGGCCGCTACGCCGAGCCCATGGTGGCCCTGCGCAAGAGCAAGAGCCTGAACACGCCGATGGCCGAGCAGCAACTGGAAGACACCGTGGTGATCGGCACCATGATGCTGGCGCTGGACGAAGTCGACGGGCTGGTTTCCGGGGTCATCCACTCCACGGCCAACACCATTCGCCCGGCCCTGCAACTGATCAAGACCGCGCCGGGTTGCACCCTGGTGTCGTCGGTGTTTTTCATGCTGTTCCCGGACCAGGTGCTGGTCTATGGCGACTGCGTGATGAACCCTCATCCTTCGGCGGCGGAGCTGGCGGAAATCGCCCTGCAAAGCGCCGATTCGGCCCAGGCCTTCGGCATCACGCCACGGGTGGCGATGATCAGCTACTCCAGCGGCGAATCGGCCAGTGGCGAAGAGGTGGAGAAAGTCCGCGAAGCCACCCTGCTGGCCCATGAGTCCCAGAGCACCTTGCTGATCGACGGCCCGTTGCAGTACGACGCCGCGGCCAACGAAGCCGTGGCCCGGCAACTGGCGCCCAACAGCCAGGTGGCGGGACGCGCCACGGTGTTCGTGTTCCCCGACCTGAACACCGGCAACACCACCCACAAGGCGGTGCAACGCAGCGCCGACTGCGTCAGCCTGGGACCGATGCTGCAAGGCCTGCGCAAGCCCGTCAACGACCTGCCGCGTGGCGCCCAGGTGGACGATATCGTCTACACCATCGCCCTCACCGCGATCCAAGCCGCCAACCGACCTGTGGATATCTGAATGTTAGACTTTCTCCCTGCGCCCCTGCGCGGCGTGATCGCCTCGCTGCTGTTGACGTTGAACACCCTGCTGCTGTGTTCGTTCCTGTTCTGCGTGGCGCTGCTCAAGGTGCTGCCCTTTGCCCTGACCCAGCGTTTCACCCACTGGCTGATGAACCATACCCATGAGGCCTGGGTCAGCAACAACAAGGCCTGGATGCAACTGGTCCGCCGGACCCGCTGGCACCTCAGCGGCCTGGAGGGCCTGGACTACCAGCATTCCTACCTGGTCACCAGCAACCACCAGAGCTGGGTCGACATCATGGTCTTGCAGTACGTGCTCAACCGGAAGATCCAGCCGCTGAAGTTCTTTCTCAAGCAGGAGCTGATCTGGGTCCCGGTGATCGGCCTGGCCTGGTGGGCCCTGGGTTTTCCGTTTATGAAGCGCTATTCCAAGGCGTATCTGGAGAAGCACCCGGAAAAGAAAGGCAAGGACCTGGAAACCACCCGCAAGACCTGCGCGAAGTTTCGCGACAACCCTGTGGGTATCTTCAACTTTGCTGAAGGCACGCGCTTTACCAAGGGCAAGCATGCGCAGCAGCAGTCGCCGTTCCGTTATCTGTTGAAGCCCAAGGCCGGTGGTATCGCCTTTGTGCTGGATGCCATGGGCGAGCAGTTGGAGTCCATCGTCAACGTGACCATCCACTATCCGGGCGGCAAGCCGGGGTATTGGGACCTGCTGTGCGGCAACGTGCGGGATGTGGTGGTGCACTTCGAAGAACTGAAGGTTCCGCCGCAGTTTGTCGGCAGAAATTATGACCAGGACGGCGAATACCGCCTGGCGTTCCAGGGCTGGATCAATCAGTTGTGGGAAGAGAAGGACGCGTTGCTGGAACAGATGCATCGCGAGTATCCCGCCAGCCGGTAACGGCTCCACTGAAGTACAAAAAAGCCCGCAGCCGATCACTCGACTGCGGGCTTTTTGATGCGGCCGATCCTTAGATCGCGCCGCGCTGGCGCAGCAGCTCCAGGACTTTCTTCACGCTGTCTTCCAACGACAACGACTGCGTATCAACCACCAGGTCGGCATTGAGCGGCACGTCGTAGGGGAAGGACTCGCCCGGAATATTATCGCCACCGGCCGCGTACAGGCCCTGGGGATCACGTTCCTGGCAAGCCTGCGGCGAAGCCTGGACATAGACCGTCAACATACGTTCGGCACCGATCAGCGCCTTGGCCTGTTCACGGCCCTCGGCATCCGGTGCAACGAACGCGGCCAATGTCAGCAAACCCGCCTCGTTGAACTGACGCGCCACATGCGCGGCACGCCGCCAGTTCTCGGTGCGCCCGGTACGGTCCTGCGGCAAGCCCTTGTTCAGGTCATGACGCAGGTTCTGGCCGTCCAGCACAAACACCGCACGCCCCAGGTCGAACAGCTTGCGCTCCACGGCGTAAGCCAGGGTGCTCTTGCCCGCGCCCGACAAACCGGTGAACAGCACCGTCGCCGGTTGCTGGCCGAAACGCTGGGCCCGCTCTTCAGTCGCGACATGAGCCAGCTTGCCGTGATGGGTAGCGCTGCCATGGGCCAGCGGCTGGGCGACGATCATGCCGGCGCCCACGGTGCCATTGGTCAGGCGGTCGATGATGATGAACGAACCGGTGGTGCGGTTGCTGTCGTAACCGTCCAGGGCAATCGGCGCATCCAGGGCAATCTTGACCTTGCCGATCTCGTTCAGCTGCAAGGCGCTGGCCGGACCTTCTTCCAGGGTGTTCACATCGACCTTGTTGACGATGCTGGCAATCGAACCCGGCACGTAGCTGGTCGCGCGCTTGATGTCGTATTTCTTGCCCGGCAACATCGGCTCTTCAGCCATCCAGACCAGCATGGCCTCGAAGCTGTCGGTCACCGGCGGCACATTGTCGGCATGCACCAGCAGGTCGCCACGGGAGATGTCGATCTCGTCTTCCATGGTCAGGGTCACGGCCTGGCCGGGACCGGCGCTTTCCAGCTCGCCTTCGAAGGTGACGATGGACTTCACCCGGCTGCTCTTGCCCGAAGGCAGCACCACCACGTCGTCGCCCTTCTTCACGATGCCGCTCGCCAGGGTGCCGGCAAAGCCACGGAAGTTCAGGTTCGGCCGGTTGACGTACTGCACCGGGAAACGCAGGTCGGTGAAGTTGCGGTCGCCCGCCACTTCCACGGTTTCGAGGATTTCCATCAGCGACTGGCCGGTGTACCAGGGCGAACGCTCGCTCTTGTTCACCACGTTGTCGCCCTTCAGGGCCGACATCGGCACGAAGTGCATGCTGGTCGGTTTCAGCTTCAAGCCTTCGGCGAACTTCAGGTAGTCGGCCTTGATCGACTCGAACACGCCCTGGTCGAAGTCCTTGAGGTCCATCTTGTTGATGGCGACGACTATGTGCTTGATCCCCAGCAAGGAGGCAATAAAGCTGTGGCGACGGGTCTGGGTCTGCACGCCGTAGCGGGCGTCCACCAGGATGATCGCCAGGTCACAGGTGGAAGCACCGGTGGCCATGTTGCGGGTGTACTGCTCATGGCCGGGGGTGTCGGCGATGATGAATTTGCGCTTGGCGGTGGAGAAATAGCGGTAGGCGACATCGATGGTGATGCCCTGCTCGCGCTCGGCCTGCAGGCCGTCGACCAGCAAGGCCAGGTCGATATCGTCACCGGTGGTGCCGACTTTCTTCGAATCGCGGGTGATGGCTTCCAGATGGTCTTCGTAGATCATCTTGGAGTCGTGCAGCAGGCGCCCGATCAGGGTGCTCTTGCCGTCGTCGACGTTACCGCAGGTCAGGAAACGCAGCAGCTCTTTACGCTCGTGCTGGCCCAGGTAGGCGAGGATGTCCTCGCTGATCAAATCAGATTGATGCGACATGCTTAGACCCTACTTAGAAATAGCCCTGACGTTTCTTGTCTTCCATCGAACCGGCACCATCGTGGTCGATGACCCGGCCCTGGCGCTCGGAAGTACGCGTCAGGAGCATTTCCTGAATGATGTCCGTGAGGGTTTCAGCCTCGGACTCCACCGCGCCCGTCAACGGGTAGCAGCCAAGGGTACGGAAACGCACCTTTTTCTTGACGATGCGCGCCTTGTCCTCGTCGGACAGGTGCTCGAGGATCCGCTCGTCGTCGATCATGATCAGGGTGCCGTTCTTCTCGATGACGTCGCGCTCGGCGGCGAAATACAGCGGCACGATCGGGATGCCTTCGAGGTAGATGTACTGCCAGATGTCCAGCTCGGTCCAGTTCGACAATGGGAAGACGCGGATCGATTCGCCCTTGTTGACCTTGCCGTTGTAGACGTTCCACAACTCCGGACGCTGGTTCTTCGGGTCCCAGCGATGCTTGCTGTCGCGGAAGGAGTAGACGCGCTCCTTGGCCCGCGACTTCTCTTCGTCACGCCGGGCGCCGCCGAAGGCTGCGTCGAAGCCGTACTTGTCCAGGGCCTGCTTGAGGCCCTCGGTCTTCATGATGTCGGTGTGCTTGGCGCTGCCGTGGGTGAAGGGGTTGATGCCCTGCGCCACACCGTCCGGGTTCACGTGGGTGATCAGGTCCAGGCCCAGCTCGGCAACCATCTTGTCGCGGAAGCTGTACATCTCCTGGAATTTCCAGCGGGTGTCGACATGCATCACCGGAAACGGCAGCTTGCCCGGGAAAAACGCCTTGCGCGCCAAGTGCAGCATCACGGCGGAGTCTTTACCGATGGAGTACAGCATCACCGGGTTATCGAACTCGGCGGCCACCTCGCGGATGATATGGATGCTTTCCGCCTCCAGCTGTTTCAGATGCGTCAGTTTGTCGACCATGGCTACTCACGAAAAGCGTTCTTATGGACGGCCAGCGGGCCGTGTTCGAGCGAGGCATGCTAGCACAGCACCCTATTCTATTGAGGAGGCCAGCTAGATCGAAACGGTATAAGAATATACCCCCCTGTTTGGCCGGATCGGATCTGTGGGAGCGGAGCTTGCCGGGGCGCCGCTCCCACAGGTTCAGATCGGATTCGGGCAATCGATAAAGAGATGCTCCACCGCGAAACGCCGCGCCAGATAGTCGCCCAACGCCTGCACGCCATAACGTTCGGTGGCGTGATGACCGGCGGCGATAAAGCTGATGCCATTTTCCAGGGCGCTGTGGAAGGTCTGCTCGGAAGCCTCGCCACTCAGGTACAGGTCCACCCCGGCCAGCACCGCCTGGTCGATATAGCCCTGGCCACCGCCGGTGCACCAGCCGACCCGACGGATCATGTCGTCACCTTCGATCAGCAACGGCTCGCGGCCCAGGACTTCCTGGACCTTGCGCGCGAAGTCACGGGCGGTCATCGGTTCATTCAAGGAGCCCACCAGTCCGACAATCTTCGGATTTTCCGGGTCCAGCGGACCTTCCACGGTAATATCCAGCTGCTTTGCCAGCTGCACGTTGTTACCGACCTCCGGATGCAGGTCCAATGGCAGGTGATAGGCCAGCAGACTGATGTCGTGCTTGAGCAGGGTCTTCAACCGACGCTGCTTCATGCCGGTGACACAGGGGTCCTCGCCCTTCCAGAAATAACCGTGATGCACCAGAATCAGGTCGGCCTGGGCCAGGACGGCCGCATCCAGCAGCGCCTGGCTGGCGGTGACGCCACTGACGATGCGCATCACCTGCGGCCGGCCCTCGACCTGCAAGCCATTGGGGCAATAATCGGCAATCCGTGCACTGTTCAGAAAGCGATCCGCTTCCTCGACCAGCGTATTCAATGAAACCGCCATAAAAACTCCTGAATATCCCATTCAGAGGCGCCCGCGGCCTCGTATAATGCGCCACATTATGGGCCGTCCGACATGGCCTGCAACCTTCCAGGACTTTGCTCAATGCTCAAGGCTCTGCGTTTCTTTGGCTGGCCATTGCTGGCCGGTGTGCTGGTCGCTTTGCTGATCATCCAGCGCTACCCGCAATGGGTCGGCCTGCCCAACCTCGATGTGAACCTGCAACAGGCGCCGCAGACCACCTTCCACCAGCAGGGTCCGTACTCCTATGCCGACGCGGTGGACCTGGCCGCACCGGCGGTGGCCAACCTGTACACCACCAAGATGGTCAACAAGAACGCTCATCCGCTGTTCGAGGACCCGCAGTTCCGGCGCTTCTTCGGCGACAATCTGCCCAAGCAGAAGCGCATGGAGTCGAGCCTGGGCTCGGCGGTGATCATGAGTTCCACCGGCTACCTGCTGACCAACAACCATGTAACCGCCGGGGCCGACCAGATAGTGGTCGCCCTCAAGGACGGTCGCGAAACCCTGGCCAAGGTGGTCGGCAGCGACCCGGAAACCGATCTGGCGGTGCTCAAGATCGATCTGCCGAACCTGCCGTCGATCACCATCGGCCGTTCCGACCAGATCCGCATCGGCGACATCGCCCTGGCCATCGGCAACCCGTTCGGGGTCGGCCAGACCACCACCATGGGCATTATCAGCGCCACCGGCCGCAACCAGCTGGGCCTGAACAACTATGAAGACTTCATCCAGACCGACGCGGCGATCAACCCGGGCAACTCCGGGGGTGCGCTGGTGGATGCCAACGGCAACCTGACCGGTATCAATACCGCGATCTTTTCCAAATCCGGCGGCTCCCAGGGCATCGGCTTTGCGATTCCGATCAATCTGGCAGTCGAGGTGATGAAGGCGATCATCGAGCACGGCCAGGTGATTCGCGGCTGGCTGGGGATCGAAGTGCAGCCCCTGACCCAGGACCTGGCGGAGTCGTTCGGCCTCAGCGGGCGCCCGGGCATCGTGGTCGCGGGCGTGTTCCGTGACGGTCCGGCGCAGAAGGCCGGCTTGCAACTGGGGGATGTGATTCTCAGTATCGACGGCGAGCCGGCTACGGACGGTCGTCGTTCGATGAATCAGGTGGCGCGGATCAAGCCGACCGACAAGGTGGCCATCCAGGTCCTGCGCAACGGCAAGGAGATCAAGCTGATGGCGGAAATCGGCCTGCGCCCACCACAGCAGACGCCGCCGCAGGAAGAGGAATAAGACAACCTTGCAGAAGCGTGACCGGGTCGCGCTTCTGCAAGTGCTGCGTTCCGACAAGCCCGCGCCTGCTGGTCGCTGTCTAAGCGCAATGACGAAGTATCAGCCAGCCAGCTTGGACGACTTCAGCTCCTCACTGAAGCGCTGCGAACGCACACCCTTGTTGTCGTAATACTCTTCAACCGACTTTACAAAGCGCTTTTGCTCGGGCACATACCAGAACGCCTTGTACAAGCGGCCACTGGCCGGGCGCGCCGCAACACGTTGGGCATTGGAGATCGTTGTCACCTGACCGGGTGTCACGACCGCTTGCGCACCGGCTACCGCCACGGGCACCAGCATCGCCGACCACTGGCCTTCGGATTCGATCTTCAGCGCCTTGAACTTGCCTGCCGGCACCTCGACATTCTCCCAACCGGTGACGACGTAGTCGTTATGAATGGTCTCGCTGGAGTGCTGGCGGTTAGGGTTCAGCTCGGTGTATTCAACCGTCCAGGTCTTGCCTTCGCTCAAGGGAAACGCCAACGGGCGATTGACCACTTGCTGCTTGCCGTTGATATCACGGGAGCGGCTCCAGTCCAGGCCCGTCAGGCTTTCAACCGGTGGCTGGTTGGACCCATCCTGCTTGCTGCTGACCAGCATGGTCTGGCTGCTGACGCGTTCGACCGTCATCAATGTGTTCTTGCTCGAGAAACCTTGCGGGCCGGTTTCCACTGTTTCGGCATAGACCCAGCTGTCCCCGGCCTTCAAGGACGGCGCATCGACCGATTGGGCATACGCCGAACCGCACATCAAACCAAGCACAGCGGCAGATAGTGTTTTAAGCATCACATTTTCCCTGAATGTCTGACTTGGCAAGTCCACTTGAAGCTCACCAACCGTGTGACGCGAGTGACTCTTGCCGATGGCGGCACGAGCATCCTGAACAACTGCGCCCCCAACTGTCCGGGGCGTGCAAGCTCACTACAAATTGCGCAACCGAGCCCATGAACCGCCGGAAACAACCCAGGCAGGCATTCGAAGACTCATGTCATTGTGCCATTTGAAAATGAGCTCACGTGAGCTGATGATTTCGTCGACGTCATGAATATGAGGACCGTTCAGCAAAGCGACAGCATCCGCCCCGGCCCAAGCACGTCGTTCAAATCAATAAGGGAGTTTGTTGCGCTGCATCACAGAGACCCACCCCGCAACCGATGCGTTACGGGGTGGGGCTGCACACCTAGAGTTCGCCCAGGGCGTCGATCAGGGCCTGGTTCTGGGCCGGTAGCCCGATGGTGATCCGCAGGAACTGGGCAATGCGCTCCTGCTTGAAGTGCCGCACGATCACGCCTTGCTCCCGGACCTTGGCCGCCAGTCCCGCCGCGTCGTGTTGCGGGTGACGGGCGAAGATGAAGTTCGCCGCCGACGGCAGCACCTCAAACCCCTTGGCTCGCAACTGCGCCACCAGCCACTCGCGGCTGTCGATGACCTTGCGGCAGCTCTCTTCGAAATACGCCCGGTCTTCGAACGCCGCCGCCGCGCCGGCAATTGCCATGCGGTCCAGCGGGTAGGAGTTGAAGCTGTTCTTGATCCGCTCCAGGGCCTCGATCAGGTCCGGATGGCCCACCGCCAGGCCGACCCGCAATCCCGCCAGGGAACGCGACTTGGACAGGGTCTGGGTCACCAGCAGGTTCGGGTAACGGTCCACCAGGCCGATGGCCGTTTCGCCGCCGAAATCGATATACGCCTCGTCGACCACCACCACCGAATCAGGGCTGGCCTTGAGAATCTGCTCCACCGCGTCCAGCGCCAGCAGGCAACCGGTCGGTGCGTTCGGATTGGGGAAAATGATCCCGCCGTTGGGCCGCGCGTAGTCCGCCACACGGATCTGGAACTGCTCGTCCAGCGGCAAGGCGTCGAATGTGATTCCGTACAGGCCGCAGTACACCGGGTAGAAGCTGTAGCTGATATCCGGGAACAGCAGCGGTCGGTCCTGCTGGAACAGACCGTGGAAGATATGCGCCAGGACTTCGTCGGAGCCGTTGCCGAGAAACACCTGGTTGGTGTTCACGCCGTAATACTCGGCCACGGCGTGCTTGAGCAGGTCGCCGTTGGGGTCCGGGTACAGGCGCAGGTCGTCGCTCACTTCGGCCTTCATCGCGGCCAGGGCCTTGGGCGAAGGACCGTAGGGGTTTTCATTGGTATTGAGCTTGACCAGCTTGGTCAGCTTCGGTTGTTCACCCGGCACGTAGGGCACCAGGTCCTTGACGAATTTGCTCCAGAACTTGCTCATGCTGGTTTCCCCTGTTCCTTATCAGCGATGATCCGATATTCCGCACTGCGGGCGTGGGCGCTCAGCGACTCGCCACGGGCCAGTACCGAAGCGGTCTTGCCCAGTTCGGACGCGCCCTGCTCCGAGCAGAAAATGATCGACGAACGTTTCTGGAAGTCATACACCCCCAGCGGCGACGAGAAGCGTGCGGTGCCGGAAGTCGGCAACACGTGGTTGGGACCCGCGCAATAGTCGCCCAGGGCCTCGGAAGTGTGACGGCCCATGAAGATCGCACCGGCGTGACGGATCTGCGGCAGCCAGGCCTGCGGGTCGGCGACCGACAGTTCCAGGTGTTCCGGCGCGATGCGGTTGGCCACATCAATCGCCTGCTGCATATCACGCACCTGGATCAGGGCCCCACGGCCGTTGATCGAGGTCTCGATAATCGCCGCGCGCTCCATGGTCGGCAGCAGCTTGGCGATGCTCGCGGCCACCTGGTCGAGGAACGCGGCGTCCGGGCTGACCAGGATGGCCTGGGCATCTTCGTCATGCTCGGCCTGGGAGAACAGGTCCATGGCGATCCAGTCCGGATCGGTCTGGCCATCGCAGACCACGAGGATCTCCGACGGTCCGGCGATCATGTCGATACCGACCTGGCCAAATACGTGACGCTTGGCCGTGGCCACATAGATATTGCCGGGGCCGACCACCTTGTCGACCTTGGGCACGCTCTCGGTACCGTAGGCCAGCGCCGCGACCGCCTGGGCGCCGCCGATGGTGAACACCCGGTCGACCCCGGCGATGCACGCCGCCGCCAGCACCAGTTCGTTGATCTCGCCACGGGGGGTCGGCACCACCATCACCACCTCGGCAACCCCCGCCACCTTGGCCGGAATCGCGTTCATCAGCACCGAAGACGGGTAGGACGCCTTGCCACCCGGCACGTACAGACCGGCGCGGTCCAGCGGCGTGACCTTCTGGCCCAGCACCGTGCCGTCGGCCTCGGTGTAGCTCCAGGAGTCCTGCTTCTGTTTTTCGTGGTAGCTGCGCACGCGCTCGGCGGCCTTTTCCAGGGCCTCGCGCTGCGGCGCGGTGATCCGCGTCAGGGCCAGTTCGAGGCGCTCACGGGGCAGGATCAGGTCGGCCATGGAAGCGACTTCCAGGCCGTCGAAACGCTGGGTGAACTCCACCAGCGCCGCATCGCCGCGCTCGCGCACGGCCTTGATGATGTCCAGCACCCGCTGGTTGACCGAGTCGTCGGACACACTTTCCCAGCTCAACAGATGATCCAGATGATGAGCGAAGTCAGGATCGGCAGCGTTGAGTCGGCGAATTGCGGTAGACGTGGTCATAGCGTGGGCCTCAATAATTGGCAAATGCTTGGGAACAGCAGATCTCAGGCGCCGGGGGCGCGCTGACGTCCAATAGCGAATCGTTATTGAGTGTCAGCGCCGCAAGACTACCAAGCCATCCGCGTGGGCACCTGAGAATTCTGGCTATGACACGGATAGATGGGCGCGGCTCAAGGCCGCGCAATTGAATCAGTTGCGGTGTCGCGACTCCACTGCCTTGCGCAGCGTGTCGATCAGGGACTGGATGCGGGCGTGCTGCATTTTCATCGACGCCTTGTTCACCACCAGGCGCGAGCTGATGGTCGCGATCAGTTCCTGGGGTTCCAGGCCGTTGGCCCGCAGGGTATTGCCGGTGTCGACAACGTCGATGATCTTGTCGGCCAGGCCGATCAGCGGCGCCAGCTCCATCGAGCCGTAAAGCTTGATGATATCGACCTGACGGCCCTGTTCGGCGTAGTAGCGCTTGGCAACGTTGACGAACTTGGTCGCCACCCGCAGGCGGCCCTTGGGCTCGACGGCACCGATGGCACCGGCGGTCATCAACCGGCACTGGGCAATCTGCAGGTCCAGGGGTTCGTACAGACCCTGGCCGCCGTATTCCATCAGCACATCTTTGCCGGCCACACCGAGGTCGGCCGCGCCATGCTCGACATAGGTCGGCACGTCGGTGGCCCGTACGATCAGCAGGCGTACGTCGTCCTGGGTCGTGGGGATGATCAGCTTGCGGCTCTTGTCCGGATTCTCGGTCGGCACGATGCCCGCTTCTGCAAGCAGCGGCAGGGTGTCATCGAGAATGCGGCCCTTGGACAGTGCAATGGTCAGCATGGGGAAACTAAGTCCTTCAACCTGTATCAGTAAGGCTCATTCTCCCTTGTCGGCGCGAGCAGGCTCGCACCGGCAAAGGGGGGACAACACTAGCCCGGAACGCGGCGGATCTTGGCACCGAGCATCTGCAACTTCTCTTCGATGCACTCATAACCACGGTCGATGTGGTAGATGCGGTCGATCAGCGTGTCGCCTTCAGCGGTCAGGGCCGAAATCACCAGGCTGGCCGAAGCCCGCAGGTCGGTGGCCATGACTGGCGCGCCTTTCAGGCGTTCGGTGCCGGTAACGATGGCGGTGTTGCCTTCGACCTGGATCTTGGCGCCCATGCGGTGCAGTTCGTACACGTGCATGAAACGGTTTTCGAAGATCGTCTCGATCACCGCACCGGTGCCTTCGGCAATGGCGTTGAGCGAAATGAACTGGGCCTGCATGTCGGTCGGGAATGCCGGGTACGGCGCGGTGCGCACGTTGACGGCCTTCGGACGCTTGCCATGCATGTTCAGCTCGATCCAGTCTTCACCGGTGGTGATTTCAGCACCGGATTCTTTCAGCTTCTCCAGCACGGCTTCGAGAATGGTCGGATCGGTGTCCTTGACCTTGACCCGGCCACCGGTAGCGGCCGCGGCCACCAGGTAGGTGCCGGTCTCGATACGGTCCGGCATCACCTTGTAGGTGGCCGAATGCAGGCGCTCGACGCCGTCGATGGTGATGGTGTCGGTACCGGCACCGCTGACCTTGGCGCCCATGGCGTTGAGGAAGTTCGCCAGGTCGACCACTTCCGGCTCGCGCGCGGCGTTCTGCAGCACGCTGCGGCCACGGGCCAGGGAAGCGGCCATCATGATGTTCTCGGTACCGGTCACGGAGACGGTATCGAAGAAGAAGTTCGCCCCGCGCAGGCCACCTTCCGGCGCCTTGGCCTTGATGTAGCCGCCTTCGACGTCGATCACCGCGCCCATGGCTTCCAGGCCACGGATGTGCAGGTCAACCGGACGCGAGCCGATGGCGCAACCGCCAGGCAGGGCGACTTCGGCTTCGCCGAAACGGGCAACCATCGGGCCCAGCACCAGGATCGAGGCGCGCATGGTTTTCACCAGCTCGTAGGGTGCGATCAGGGTCTTGATGGTGCGCGGATCGATTTCCACGCTGAGCTTCTCGTCGATCACCGGCTCAATGCCCATGCGCCCGAACAGCTCGATCATGGTGGTGATGTCGTGCAGGTGCGGCAGGTTGGCCACGGTGACCGGGCCATCGCACAGCAGGGTGGCGGCCAGGATCGGCAGGGCGGAGTTCTTCGCCCCGGAAATGCGGATTTCGCCATCAAGGCGAACGCCGCCAGTAATAATCAGTTTGTCCATTAGGGTCTCGACGCCAATTCAGGCTCAGGTGCGCTCGGCCCAGGCCGCGCGGCTGAAAAATTTCATAGTGACCGCATGGATGCTGCCATCGGCGATCCACGGGTTCAAATGGGCATAGATGCTCTGCTGACGCTTCACCGGGCTCAGGGCCACCAGTTCGTCGCTAATCACGTTCAGTTGGAAGTTGCAGCCTTCGCCTTCAACTTCAACACGGCTTCCCGGCAGCTTTCCCTCAAGGAAGCTCTTCACTTCTACGGCCTGCATGCTCAACCTCAATCGGCGCCCAACGCGCGCGGGTCGGCCATCATACAAAAAAGCCCCGCGCCTGCGAACCCCGCATTGCAGGACACTGACGGGGGGCTTCCTTATTCATGGCACTGTCAATGAACGCCGAGGATCTCCGTCAACTCGGAAACCTCGGCGATTTCGCGCATGTCTTGCGGCATGGCGCGAATACTCAGGGATTTGCCGCCCTCGGCGGCGTCACGCATGAACGCCAGCAGCAAGGCCAGGCCGACACTGCTGGATTTCTCCACGGCGGAACAGTCAACCACCAGGGCCGGCGCGGTGCTGGCCTTGATCAGTGCCTGTCCGTCCTTGCGCAAGGCCGGCCCGGTGCTGTAGTCGATCACGCCGGCCAGCAGCACTTCACCTGCCTCACCGGCGCGAACGCTGGCTTCACTCACTCTGCGCCCCCTTCTGCGGGTTCTTCTCGGATTCGGCCTTGGCCTTCTCCACTTCGCCAGCCCAGTTGTTGATGGTCTGGTCCAGGTTGTTGCCGTTGCGCTGCATGGCGTCGGCGAACTGATCGCGGAACAGCTTGCCGATATTGATGCCATTGATGATCACGTTGCGCAGTTTCCACTCGCCATTGATTTTCTCAAGGGTGTAGGAAACCGGATAGACGGCGCCATTGTTGCCTTTGACGGTCATGCCAACGCTGGTGCGGTCGCCCGACTCATCCTTCGGTGCGTCGACGGTGATGCCCTGGTTGTTGTACTCCAGCAAGGCGTTGCCGTAGAACTGGAACAGCCCCTTCTTGAAGTTCTCCTCGAAGGTTTTCATCTGCTCGGGCGTGGCCTTGCGCGAGTACTTGACCGTCATGATGCTCTTGGAAATACCTTCGGCGTCCACTACCGGGCCGACGATGGTGTCCAGCGCCTGGTAGAAGGCCTGGGGGTTCTGCTTGTACTGGGCCTTGTTCGCGGTCAGGTCGGCCAGCATCCGGTCAGTGGTGCTCTTGACCAGGTCATGGGCCGACGTGTCCGCCATGGCGTTGCCCATCAGGGGCAAGGTCGCCAGCAGCACCAGCAGACTACGTCGCAACATCGAGATCATGGAAAAACTCCTCATTTGGCGTCTTTGTTCACGGTATTGAGCAGGAATTTACCGATCAGATCTTCCAGCACCAGCGACGACTGGGTGTCGTGGATAGTCCCACCATCCTTGAGCAGGGTGTCTTCCCCGCCCACGCTGAGGCCGATGTACTTCTCACCGAGCAAGCCCGCCGTGAGGATAGACGCAGTGGAATCAGTCGGCAGGTTGTTCACGCGTTTTTCAACTTGCATGGTCACCCGGCCGGTGAAACTGTCGCGGTCCAGATCGATCGCCGTCACCTTGCCGATGGTGACACCGGCCATGGTGACCTTGGCTCTGACAGTCAAACCGGCGATATTGTCGAAGTACGCATATAATTTATACGTTTCAGTGTTTGTCGTAGGGGACAGTCCACTGACCCGCAACGCAAGCAGCAGCAAAGCCAGGATGCCAGCCAGCAGAAAAAGGCCGACACCGATTTCCAGGGTGCGGTTTTGCATCAGAAATCTCCAAACATCAAGGCAGTCAGAATAAAGTCAAGGCCCAGCACTGCCAGAGAGGCATACACCACGGTCTTGGTCGTGGCGCGGCTGATCCCCTCGGAAGTGGGTTCACAATCGTAGCCTTGAAACACGGCAATCCAGGTCACCACGAAGGCGAACACGATACTTTTGATGATGCCATTCAGCACGTCGCTGCTGAAGGTCACGCTGTTCTGCATGTTGGCCCAGTAGGAGCCGTCATAGACTCCCAGCCAGTCCACCGCCACCCACGAACCGCCCCAGATCCCGACCACACTGAAGATCATCGCCAGCAGCGGCAGGGAAATAAAGCCGGCCCAGAGCCGCGGCGCAACGATGTACTTGAGCGGGTCGACACCGATCATTTCCAGGCTGGACAGCTGCTCGGTGGATTTCATGTTGCCGATTTCGGCGGTCAGCGCCGAACCGGCCCGCCCGGCGAACAGCAGCGCGGTGACCACCGGCCCGAGTTCACGCAACAGCGTCAGGGCGACCATCTGCCCCACCGCCTGCTCGGAACCGTAGCTGGAAAGGATGTTGAAGCCCTGCAAGGCCAGGACCATGCCGATGAAGACCCCGGAGACGACGATGATCACCAGGCTCATCACGCCCACGGAATGCAGTTGCTTGACCAGCAGCCCGAAGCCGCCGCCGATGCCGCCGCGACCGAACACGACGTGGAACAGGAACAGCGTCGAACGGCCGAGTACAGCGAGGATGTCCAGGCCCGCACGGCCGAACAGGCGCACTCTCTCGATAAGTGATTTCTTGCGCATTGTCAGCGCTTCCCCAACAGGTCGGTGCGGTAGTCCGCCGCCGGAAAGTGGAACGGCACGGGACCGTCGGGATCGCCCTTCATGAACTGGCGGATACGCGGATTATCGGCGTTCATCAGTTCTTCCGGGGTACCTTGCCCGAGCACCTGGCCGTCGCCGACCACATAGAGGTAGTCGGCGATGCTGGCGGTTTCGGCCAGATCGTGGGAAACCACGATGCTGGTGATGCCCAGGGCGTCATTGAGCAGGCGGATCAGGCGCACGAGGACGCCCATGGCGATCGGGTCCTGGCCGACGAACGGTTCGTCGTACATGAGGATCTGCGGGTCCAGGGCTATCGCCCGGGCCAGGGCCACACGCCGTTTCATACCGCCGGACAGCTCGTCGGGCATCAGGTCGACGGCTCCGCGCAGACCGACCGCCTGCAATTTCAGCAGAACGATGTCACGAATCATTTCTTCCGGCAGTTCGGTGTGAACCCGCAGCGGAAAGGCGACGTTCTCGAAAACGTCCAGGTCGGTGAACAGCGCACCGCTCTGGAACAGCACGCCCATGTGCTTGCGCGCGTCGAACAGATCGCCGCGCGACAGGGTGGGGAGATTCTGGCCATTGACCCAGACTTCGCCGCCGCTGGGGCGCAGTTGCGCGCCCATCAGCCGCAACAGGGTGGTCTTGCCGCACCCGGAAGGCCCCATGATGCCGGTGACCTTGCCTCGCGGGATACGAATGTCGACATTATTGAAGATGCTGCGCGCACCGCGCTTGAAGGTCACACCCTTCAGCTCGACCGCGTAGGCGTTATCGGCGCTCATCTAAACTCCTTGCGATGCAGCCTCGGACTCGGACACCAGGCCTCCCCTAATAAAGAGGCGCATACTTCCTGAGCGGGCCGAACTAGCCGCGAACTATATCACCGCTGATACGAGCCGCCCAAGGCCGAAGCCACCCTTGTTCAGGATAAATACAGCCGGGCTTGACGGCTTGCGAGACAAAAACCGAAGGCAAAGTCCTACAGGCACCACGCAAAACGTAATGATCTAGTGGGAGTGGAGAAGGCATTACCGCTATAATCCCGCCTTTTCATCAGGCTAACCGATTTCTGACATGAGCCAATCCAGCGACCTGATTCAATCAGCACAACGCACCATCCGCCTCGAACGTGAAGCCGTAGAAGGCTTGCTCGCCCATATCGACGCAGATTTCGTACGCGCTTGCGAAATGATTCTGGCCAGCAAGGGCCGTGTAGTCGTGGTCGGCATGGGCAAGTCCGGGCACATCGGCAACAAGATCGCCGCGACCCTGGCCAGCACCGGCACCACGGCGTTTTTCGTCCATCCCGCCGAAGCCAGCCACGGCGACATGGGCATGATCACCCGCGATGACATCATCCTGGCCCTGTCCAACTCCGGCTCGACCGCGGAAATCATCACCCTGCTGCCCTTGATCAAACGCCTGGGCATCCAGCTGATCAGCCTGACCGGCAACCCCGACTCGCCGCTGGCCAAGGCCGCCGAAGTCAACCTCAACGTGCATGTCGAGCATGAGGCCTGCCCGCTGAACCTGGCGCCGACCTCCTCCACCACCGCAGCCCTGGTGATGGGCGACGCCCTGGCCGTGGCCCTGCTCGAAGCACGCGGCTTCACCGCCGAGGATTTCGCCTTTTCCCATCCAGGCGGTGCCCTGGGTCGGCGCCTGCTGCTGAAAGTGGAAAATGTCATGCACGCCGGCGATGAACTGCCGCAGGTCCTGCGCGGCACCCTGCTGAAAAACGCACTGATGGAAATGACTCGCAAAGGCCTTGGCATGACCGTGATCGTCGAAGCCGATGGTCGCCTGGCCGGGATCTTCACCGACGGCGACCTGCGCCGGACCCTGGACCGCACCATCGACATCCATACGGCCAGGATCGAAGACGTCATGACCCCCCACGGCAAGACCGCCCGGGCCGAGATGCTCGCCGCCGAAGCCCTGAAAATCATGGAAGACCACAAGATCAGCGCGCTGGTGGTGGTCGACAGCGAAGATCGCCCGGTGGGCGCCCTGAACATGCACGATCTGCTGCGCGCGGGAGTGATGTAAATGAACGACGATCTGTTGCAACGCGGCAAAGCCATCAAGCTGGCGGTCTTCGACGTCGATGGCGTACTGACCGACGGTCGCCTGTACTTCCTCGAAGACGGCAGCGAATTCAAGTCCTTCAGCACTCTCGACGGCCAGGGCATCAAGATGCTGATGGCCGCCGGCGTGCAAACCGCTATTATCAGCGGTCGCAAAACCGCACTGGTCGAACGACGCGCGCAGAACCTCGGCATTCCCCACGTCTACCAGGGCCGCGAGGACAAGCTGGTGGTGCTCGACGCCCTGCTCGCCCAGCTCAATCTAAGCTATGAACAGGTCGCCTACCTGGGTGACGACCTGCCGGACCTGCCGGTGATCCGCCGCGTCGGCCTGGGCATGGCCGTGGCCAACGCCGCCAGCTTCGTCCGCGAACACGCCCACGGCATCACCCGGGCCAGGGGCGGCGACGGCGCCGCCCGCGAATTCTGCGAGCTGATCCTGCAAGCCCAGGGCAGTCTTGAAGCGGCTCACGCCGCCTACCTGTAGAGCTATTTATGCTGAGCAAGAAACTTCGCAATACTCTGCTGTTCGCCGTCATCGCCGCGATTTTCGCCGCCGTTGGCTACTGGAACATCAGTCCGGAACGCTTCCTCGAGCGCCCGGCGGCGCAGGTCGATGAAACCCAGATCGACTACTACGCTATTAACGCCCACAGCATTCAGTACATGCCCGACGGTCGGGTACAGTACGACCTGACCGGCGACAAGGTCGAACACCTCATGGCTTCGGACGTGACCCTGGTGACCAAGCCCGACATGCACATCTACCGTGGCACGGTCTATCCCTGGCATGTCCAGAGCGAGCACGCCGAGGTCAATCCGGACGGCACCGAGATCGAGCTGATCGACTCGGTACGGGTGGCACGGACCGACGAACTACAGCGGGAAGTCATCATTACCAGCAGTCGAATGACAGTATTCCCACAGAAGCAATATGCGCAGACCGAGCAAGCCGTTAGAATCGACGGCGCCGACGGCGTGACCACTGGCAAGGGAATGAAAGCGTATTTGAACGACAGCCGGATACACCTGCTGTCCAATGTAAGAGGACAGTATGAGTCTCGTTAAAACCCTCCCTATTTTGCTTGGCCTCGGTGCGGCACTGGGAAGCGTGAACGCCTGGGCACTGCCGACCGACAGCCAGCAGCCTATCCGTATCCAGGCCGACGACGCTCAACTCGACGACAAGCAAGGCATCGCCACCTACAAAGGTGACGTGGTCATTACCCAAGGCTCGATGATCGTCAAGGGCAACACCGTGACGCTGACCCGGACCAAGGACGGCGCCATCGACGTGGTGACCTCCGTGGGCAACCTGGCCTACTTCGAGCAGCTGCAGAAAGTCGGCGATCCGAAGCCGGTGCAGGGCTATGGCGTGACCATCCAGTACCACGCCCAGCAGAACCGCATCATCCTGATCGACAAGGCCAAGGTGATCAACGACGGCAACACCACCGAAGGCGAGAAGATCGTCTACGACACGGTGAAGCAGATCGCCCAGGCCGGTCGCGCCAACGGCAGCACGATCACCGCCCCGCGCCCACGCATCGACATGGTCATCCAGCCGAAGCAGAAAACCGACCAGCAGAAGGCGCAGTAATGGCAACCCTGAAAGCCCAGCATCTGGCCAAGGCCTACAAAAGTCGCCAGGTGGTGCGTGATGTCAGCCTGTCGATCGACAGCGGGCAGATCGTCGGTTTGCTCGGCCCCAACGGCGCCGGCAAGACCACCTGCTTCTACATGATCGTCGGCCTGGTCCAGGCCGACCAGGGTCGCGTACTGATCGACGACCAGGATGTCAGCCACCAGCCGATGCACGGTCGCGCGCGCGCCGGGATCGGCTACCTGCCCCAGGAAGCGTCGATTTTCCGCAAGCTGTCGGTGGCGGACAACATCATGGCGATCCTCGAGACCCGCAAGGAGCTCGACAAGAACGGCCGCCGCAAGGAACTGGAAAGCCTGTTGCAGGAATTCCACATCAGCCACATCCGCGACAACCTCGGCATGAGCCTGTCCGGTGGCGAACGGCGCCGTGTGGAAATCGCCCGCGCCCTGGCCACCGCGCCGAAATTCATCCTGCTCGATGAACCCTTCGCCGGGGTCGACCCGATTTCCGTTGGCGATATCAAACAGATCATCCATCACCTCAAGGCCAAGGGCATCGGCGTGCTGATCACCGACCACAACGTCCGCGAGACCCTGGACATCTGCGAAACCGCCTATATCGTCAATGATGGACAGCTGATCGCCGAAGGCGACTCGGCCACCATCCTGGCCAACGAACTGGTCAAGGAAGTCTATCTGGGCCATGAGTTCCGCCTGTAGACATCGAGGTAACGGATCAAGCGCCAGAGCGCGCCCTGTTCAATAAAAACCACAATATTTTTATTGTTACAGCGCTCTAGGCAAAGGCTCGGGTTTCAGGCATATAATTTGCTTATGTTTGGCGCCCCGGCGCCCTGTAGAGTGGATGGCGCATGCGCGCCGGCGAATAAGGTGTTAAGCCCCTGCCATGAAACCATCGCTAGTCCTGAGAATGGGCCAGCAGCTGACGATGACACCGCAGCTGCAACAGGCCATCCGCCTGCTCCAATTGTCGACCCTGGACCTTCAGCAGGAAATCCAGGAGGCCCTGGAGTCCAATCCGATGCTCGAACGCCAGGAAGAAGGCGACGACTTCGACAATACCGACCCGTTGGCCGACAACGCCGAGCACAAACCCAACACTGAAATCCAGGAACCCTCCTTCCAGCAGGAAACCGCCCCGACGGTGGACAACCTCGAGGAAGGCGACTGGAACGAGCGCATTCCCAACGAGCTGCCCGTCGACACCGCCTGGGAAGATGTCTACCAGACCAGCGCCAGCAGCCTGCCGAGCAACGATGACGACGAGTGGGACTTCACCACCCGCACGTCGGTCGGCGAGAGCCTGCAGAGCCATCTGCTCTGGCAACTGAACCTGGCACCGATGTCCGACACCGATCGGTTGATCGCCGTGACCCTGATCGATTGCATCAACAATCAGGGCTACCTGGACGAGACCCTCGAGGAGATCCTCGACGCCTTCGACCCGGAGCTGGATATCGAGCTGGACGAGATCGAAGCGGTCCTGCATCGCATCCAGCAATTCGAACCGGCCGGCATCGGCGCACGCAACCTGGGCGAATGCCTGCTGCTGCAATTGCGCCAGCTGCCAGCGCGCACGCCTTGGCTGGCCGAAGCCCAGCGCCTGGTCAGCGACTACATCGACCTGCTCGGCAGCCGCGACTACAGCCAGTTGATGCGCCGCATGAAGCTCAAGGAAGACGAGCTGCGCCAGGTCATCGAACTGGTGCAGAGCCTCAACCCGCGCCCGGGCTCGCAAATCGAGTCCAGCGAAGCCGAGTACGTCGTCCCCGACGTGATCGTGCGCAAGGACAACGAGCGCTGGCTGGTGGAGCTGAACCAGGAATCGGTGCCGCGCCTGCGGGTCAACCCGCAGTACGCCGGTTTTGTCCGCCGCGCCGACACCAGCGCCGACAACACCTTCATGCGCAACCAGTTGCAGGAAGCCCGCTGGTTCATCAAGAGCCTGCAGAGCCGCAACGAGACCCTGATGAAGGTCGCCACCCAGATCGTCGAGCACCAGCGCGGCTTCCTGGAATACGGTGACGAGGCGATGAAGCCGCTGGTCCTGCATGACATCGCCGAAGCGGTGGGCATGCACGAGTCGACGATTTCCCGGGTGACCACGCAAAAATTCATGCATACCCCCCGTGGTATCTACGAACTGAAATACTTTTTCTCCAGCCACGTCAGCACCTCCGAAGGCGGCGAATGCTCGTCCACGGCGATCCGCGCGATCATCAAGAAACTGGTTGCAGCGGAAAATCAGAAAAAGCCGTTGAGTGACAGCAAGATCGCTGGTTTACTGGAGGCACAAGGCATTCAGGTGGCCCGTCGTACTGTCGCCAAATACCGTGAGTCCCTGGGGATAGCACCCTCCAGCGAACGGAAGCGACTGATGTAGTGGACAGGGCCCCGTTACAGCGTTCCAGTGGTGGGCAATCGCCTGCCGCTTTATGCACTGGCAACGAAGGAGAAGCTGTATGCAAGTCAATATCAGTGGACACCAGCTGGAAGTGACCGAACCCCTGCGTGCTTACATCGGCGAGAAGCTCGACCGACTGGAGCGTCATTTCGACAAGATCACCAACGTACAGGTGACCATGGCCGTCGAAAAACTGAAGCAGAAAATCGAAGCCACCTTGCATATCCACGGCGGTGAAGTGGTCGCCAACGCCGAGCATGACGACATGTATGCGGCGATCGACCTGCTCACCGACAAGTTGGACCGACAACTGAAAAAGCATAAGGAAAAGAACCTGCACCTGCTCCAAGGTACAGGTCGCTGACACCCATCCATGATCCGACTTGAAAGCATCCTGACCCCCGGCCGTTCTTTGGTGAACGTGCCGGGCGGCAGTAAAAAGAAAGCCCTCGAGCAAATTGCCAACCTGATCAGCCACGAAGTCCCTTACCTGGCCATGCAGGATGTCTTCGACAGCCTGGTCGCGCGGGAAAAACTCGGCTCGACCGGTTTCGGCAATGGCATTGCCATCCCACACTGCCGCCTGAAGGGTTGCGTGGCGCCCATCAGCGCCCTGATGCACCTGGACGCTCCCATCGATTTCGACGCCATCGACGGTGCGCCGGTTGACCTGCTGTTTGTCCTGCTGGTCCCGGAAGCCGCCACCGATGCCCACCTGGAACTGCTTCGGCAGATTGCCAGCATGCTCGACCGCAAGGACGTGCGCGACAAACTGCGCGCGGCAACCTCCAACCAGGCCCTGTATCAGGTGGTCCTGGACGAGCAGAGCGGTCACTGACCATGCGCTTGATCATCGTCAGCGGCCGTTCCGGCTCGGGTAAAAGTACCGCCCTCGATGTCCTTGAGGACAACGGTTACTACTGCATCGACAACCTGCCGGCCGGCCTGTTGCCGGAGCTGGCCGAACGCGCACTGATCCATACCGAGCTGGCGCAACCGCTGGTCGCCGTGTCCATCGACGCGCGTAACCTGCCCAGCCACCTGTCGCGCTTCCCGGAACTGCTCGATGAAGTGCGCAGCCGGCATATCCAGTGCGATGTGCTGTACCTGGACGCCGACGAGGAAACCCTGCTCAAGCGTTTTTCCGAAACCCGTCGCCGCCACCCGCTGAGCAACGCCAATCGCTCCCTGGCCGAGGCCATCCGCGACGAAAGCAACCTGCTGGGGCCGATCTCGGACCTGGCCGACCTCAAGGTCAACACCACCAACCTGAACCTCTATCAGCTACGTGACACCATCAAACTGCGCCTGCTGAACCAGCCGGAGCCGGGCACCGCCTTTCTGGTCGAGTCGTTCGGTTTCAAGCGCGGGATGCCGGTGGATGCCGACCTGGTGTTCGACGTGCGCTGCCTGCCCAACCCCTACTGGAAACCGGAGCTGCGCGAACAGTCCGGGCTCGACCAACCGGTGGCCGAATACCTGGCCGCACAAGCCGACGTCGAGGAGATGTACCAGGATATTTCCAGTTATTTGCTTAAATGGTTGCCGCGTTTTGCCGCCAGCAACCGGGCTTATGTCACTATTGCCATCGGCTGCACGGGCGGGCATCACCGCTCCGTCTACCTCACCGAACGCTTGGGCAAGGCCCTGCAACAATCCCTGAAGAACGTCCAGGTCCGCCACCGCGACCTTAGCTGAAAGGACCACCACCGCGATGCCCGCTCTGGAAATTGAAATCATCAACAAACTGGGCCTGCATGCCCGCGCTTCGGCGAAGTTCGTCGGCGTGGCCGGCCAGTTCCCCTGCCAGATCCGCGCCGGGCGTACACCGGAAAGCATGGTCGACGGCAAAAGCATCATGGCCATGATGATGCTGGCTGCCGGAAAGGGCACCAAGATCCACCTGAAGACCGAAGGCGAACAGGAAGACGCGGCCATGGACGCGCTGGTCAAGCTGATCAACAACTATTTCGACGAAGGCGAATAAAGCCGGTCAGTCCTGCAGGAGCGTCGAGCGACGACTCCTGCAAAGACACCTTCCACACTCAGAGCGACGCCCCGTGCAACACTCGGGCAACGAGCAACACCACCCCCGCCAGCAACAACAGCCAACCGACCCCTTGGCGAAATAATCGCCCTCTGCTCATTGCCACGGTTTCAATCCCCATCATCGGCATAAATTCTTGTTCTGAAGGTCCGACTCAGGCCAGCGCAGCCAGATACCGGCGCTCGACTTCAGGCCAGTTGATCACGTTGTAGAAGGCGTCGATGTATTCCGGACGACGGTTCTGGTACAGCAGGTAATAGGCGTGCTCCCAGACATCCAGGCCGAGGATCGGGGTGTTGCCGCTCATCAGCGGGCTGTCCTGGTTACCGCTGCTTTCCACCACCAGGGTTTTCTGCGGGGTCACGCTCAACCAGGCCCAGCCGCTGCCGAAGCGGGTCAGGGCAGCCTTGGTAAAGGCTTCCTTGAACGCATCGAAACCGCCCAGTTGCGCTTCGATCGCCTGGCCCAGCTCCGCCTCCGGGGCACCGCCGCCCAGGGGACTCATCACCGCCCAGAACAGTGAATGGTTGGCATGGCCACCGCCGTGGTTGATCACCGCCGCACGCAACTTTTCCGGTAACTGCTGAACCGCAGCCAGCAGTTTTTCCACCGACCAGCCCGCCCATTCCGAACCTTCGACGGCCACGTTCAGGTTGGTGACGTAGGTCTGGTGGTGTTTGCTGTAGTGGATTTCCATGGTTTTCGCGTCGATATGCGGTTCCAGGGCATCGTAGTCATAGGGCAACGCGGGCAGGCTAAAGGTCATTTCAATGAGCTCCGTATTGAGGGCGCAGCGACGCCGGGGCGCCTGGCGAGCGCGATCCTGAAGAAGTGGCCTGGCTGTACAGCAGGCGGCTAGTACGTGGGTATTCGCCGTGCTCGCTGATAAAGGCGAGCAACTCGACATAGGTCTTGCTGCTCTGGTGCAGCGCCGCTTCACGCAGTGCCGGCGAGAGACGTGGGTCCTGCAGGGTCTGCAACAAATGTTGATGAATGGCGCAGAGGTACTCGACGCTCTCCTCCGGCTGATTGAGCCGCAGGTGCAGGTCCGCCAGGTTGTGATGGGAAATCACACAGGCCGCCACCGCTTGCTCCGGGTCCGGCCAGCGCTCGAACAGCACCTGCGCCAGTGCCAGCGCTTGCAGGTAATACTCACGGGCATCGACCAGCTCACCGAGGTCAAAATAGCGGTTGGCCCTTTCGATCGTGCGTTTCCAATGTTCCATGACGAACCTCCAGGCAATGCAGTGGGGTTAGATGCCGCCCGCCGTGAGCTTTTCCGGATCCAGCAAGGTTTCCAGTTGGCTGCGTGACAGGTCGGTGTGTTCAAGGGCTACGTCTATGATCGGGCGCCCCTGCTGGTAAGCCTTCTTGGCGATTTCCGCGGCTTTCTGGTAACCGATGATCGGGTTCAGCGCCGTGACCAGGATCGGGTTGCGCGACAGCGCTTCCTTGAGCTTGGCTTCGTTGACCTTGAAGCTGGCGATGGCCTTGTCAGCCAGCAGGCGGCTGGCATTGGCCAACAGCTCGATGCTGCTCAACAGGTTCTGGGCGATCAGCGGCAACATCACATTGAGCTCGAAATTGCCCGACTGACCGGCGACGGTAATCGCGCTGTCGTTGCCGATGACCTGGGCGGCGACCATGGCAGTGGCTTCCGGGATCACCGGATTGACCTTGCCCGGCATGATCGACGAACCCGGCTGCAAGGCTTCCAGTTCGATTTCACCGAGACCGGCCAGGGGACCGGAGTTCATCCAGCGCAGATCGTTGGCGATTTTCATCAGCGACACCGCCGTGGCCTTGAGCTGGCCAGACACAGAGACCGCCGTATCCTGGGAGCCGATCAGGGCAAACAGGTCCTTGCCCGGGGTAAACGGCACCCCGGTCAGGACACTCAGCTGGCGGCTGAAACCCGCCGCGAACTGCGGATGTGCGTTGATCCCCGTGCCCACCGCGGTACCGCCCTGGGCCAGGGATTGCAGGCTCGGCAACAGCGCCTGCAAGTGTTCGACATTGGCCTTGAGTTGCTGCGCCCAACCATTGAGCACCTGGCTCATGCGCACCGGCATGGCGTCCATCAGGTGGGTACGGCCGGTCTTGATGAACGGATGAACCTGCTCGGCCTTGGCCTCGGTGACCCGGACCAGGTGCAGCAACGCCGGCAGCAGGTGCTCATGCAAGGCCAGGGCGGCGCTGACATGGAGGGTGGTGGGAATGATGTCGTTGCTGCTTTGCCCGCAGTTGACGTGGTCATTGGGGTTGACCGGCTCATCGAGCAGGCGGCTGGCCAGGGTCGCAATCACCTCGTTGGCGTTCATATTGGAGCTGGTGCCGGAACCGGTCTGGAAGATATCCACCGGGAAATGCGGCATGAAGTCGCCTTCCAGCAGGCCCTGGCAGGCGTCGACGATAGCCTTGCCCTGGGCCGCGCCCAGTTGCTGCAGCTCGACATTGGTCTGCGCGGCGGCAGCCTTGGCGAGGATCAGGGCACGGATGAACTGACGGGGCATGCGTTGCTGGCTGATCGGGAAGTTGTCCACCGCGCGCTGGGTCTGCGCGCCATACAGGGCCTCCATCGGGACCTGCAGTTCGCCCATGCTGTCGCGTTCGATACGGGTATTACTCATCGGGAAATCCTTGCACCAATTCGTTGAGGGGAATGGAAGGCAGCAGCGAACAGGTCGCCAGTTGCCAGGCGAAGTTTTGCCAGCGTCGCTGGCGGCAGCCGCACAGGGCCTGTCGTTCGAGGTCACGCAAGGGCCGCCAGGCCTGGTCCAGGCACAGCCCGCGCCAATGCCAGGGCAGTGCGATATCGCTGGCGGTGTCGAGCAGCAGGCGGAAGGAGGTTTCAGCGATGGTCCAGGCCGGCATGGACGTGCAACAGGCCAGGTAGCGGCCTTCGGCGAAGTAGTGCTCGATCAGCCGGGGCTCGTCCGGCGCCAGGGCACAACGGATCTGGCGACTCATCCAGCGCCAGCTTTCCAGGTAAGGTTGCTCATGCAAGGCAGGACTCATGACCCAGGCTCATTCGATAATGAGATTTATTATTATATGATATTGAGAATCAAGACAAGCTTTGCATGGGCCATAAAAAAAGCGTGTCACCCCATTGGATGACACGCTTTTTTTGTAACCGATAAGCCGAATCAGCTACCGGCGACCATCATCCGCTCGATCAACACCGAACCGGTACGGATATGGCTGCGCAGTTCAAGATCGCTGCCAACGGCGACGATCTGCTTGAACATGTCGCGCATATTGCCGGCAATGGTCACTTCCTGGACCGGGAACTGGATCTCGCCATTCTCGACCCAGAAGCCCGCCGCCCCGCGCGAATAATCCCCGGTGACCATGTTCAGGCCGTGGCCCATCAACTCGGTCACCAGCAGGCCGCGGCCCATGCGCCGGATCAGCGCGTCCTGGTCCTCGATCCCATGGGTGACGAACAGGTTGTGCACGCCACCGGCGTTGGCCGTGCTCGGCAGACCGAGCTTGCGGCCCGAGTAGGTGCCCAGCACATAGGAGACCAGGGTGCCGTTTTCGACGAACGGCTTGGCATAGGTCGCCAGGCCGTCGCCGTCAAACGCCGAACTGCCCATGGCCTGCATCAGGTGTGGACGCTCGTCGAGGGTCAGCCATTCCGGGAACAGGCGCTGGCCCATCGCCCCTTCGAGGAACGAAGACTTGCGGTACAGGTTGCCGCCGGAGATCGCCGAGAGGAAATTGCCGAACAAACCACCGGCCAGCTCCGCCGAGAACAGCACCGGCACCTCGCAGGTCGGCACCGGACGCGCGCCCAGGCGGCTGGCCGCCCGTTGCGCGGCCTTGCGGCCAATGCTCGCGGCATCCGCGAGCAATTCGCCCTGGCGATTGACGTCATACCAGTAGTCCCGCTGCATCTGACCGTCGCCTTCGGCGATCATCACGCAGCTGAGGCTGTGCCGGGTAGAAGCCGAACCGCCGATAAACCCGTGGCTGTTGCCATACACCCGGCAGCCCTGGGAGGTGCTCAGGGTGGTGCCGTCGGCATTCTTGATCCGGCTGTCGGCGTCAAACGCCGCCGCCTCGCAGATCAACGCGCGCTCGATGGCCTGCTCGGGCGTGATGTCCCAGGCATGGAACAGGTCGAAGTCCTTGAGCTCCTTGGCCATCAACGCGGCGTCGGCCAGGCCCGAATGCTCGTCTTCCGAGGTGTGCTTGGCGATGGCCAGGGCCGCCGCCACGGTTTCGCGAATCGCTTCCGGGCCACTGGCCGAGGTGCTGGCCGAGCCCTTGCGCTGCCCCACGTACAAGGTGATACCGAAGCCCTGGTCGCGGTTGAACTCGACGGTTTCCACTTCCCGCTGGCGCACCGAAGTCGACAGCCCCTGCTCCAGGGATACCGCCACTTCACAGGCACTGGCGCCCTGGCGTTTGGCTTCGGCGAGAATCTGCTCGACCTGCTCCTGCAGGACCGGCAACGCCTGCGGGCCGACGCTTTGTGCTGAACTCATGGCTTTCTCCACTCAAATTCTGCTTTCGGTCAAGGTCTTCGAGCGACCGGGCCGGACAAGCGGCCCCCGACTGGTTATCATGGCGGCGTTTCTTTGCGGACTGCCACCATGGTTGATTCTTACGACGACTCCCTCGATGGGGAGAAAAGCAAAACCCAGGTCAAACGCGAGCTGCATGCTCTGGTTGATCTCGGCGAGCGCCTGACAACACTCAAGCCTGACCTGGTGGCAAAACTGCCACTGACCGACGGCTTGCGCCGTGCCCTGGCCGAAGCGCCGAAGCACACCGCGAATATCGCGCGTAAACGGCATATCCAGTTCATCGGCAGGCTGATGCGCGATCAGGACACTGACGCCATTCTGGTTCTGCTCGATCAACTCGACGCCTCCACCCGGCAATACAACGAACGCTTCCACAATCTCGAACGCTGGCGCGATCGCCTGATCGCAGGCGCCGACGATGTCCTGGAAAAATTCGTCGTCGACTACCCGGACGCTGATCGCCAGCAACTGCGTTCCCTGATCCGCCAGGCTCAACACGAGCTTGCGCAGAACAAGGCGCCGGCCTCCAGCCGTAAAATCTTCAAGTACATCCGTGAGCTGGACGACGCTCAACGCGGTCTGCGTTGATCTTCGCCCCGGGTGAGTCGCCTTGGCGCTCACCCGACGCTCCACCTCTTCCTACGACCCCGTGCCACCCACGGTGATCGCATCGATTTTCAAGGTTGGCTGACCGACACCCACCGGTACCGACTGCCCATCCTTGCCGCACGTGCCCACACCGCTGTCCAGCGCCAGGTCGTTGCCGACCATCGACACCCGACTCATGGCTTCCGGGCCGTTGCCGATCAGGGTCGCGCCCTTGACCGGGGCGGTGATCTTGCCGTCTTCGATCAGGTAGGCCTCGCTGGTGGAGAACACGAACTTGCCGCTGGTGATATCGACCTGGCCGCCGCCAAGGTTGGCGCAGTAGATACCGCGTTTCACCGAGGCGATGATTTCCGCCGGATCGCTTTCGCCACCGAGCATGTAGGTGTTGGTCATGCGCGGCATCGGCAGATGCGCGTAGGACTCGCGACGACCGTTGCCGGTGCGCGCCACGCCCATCAACCGGGCATTGAGCTTGTCCTGCATATAACCTTTGAGCACGCCATTTTCGATCAGCGTGGTGCACTCGGTCGGCGTGCCTTCGTCGTCGACGCTCAGGGAACCGCGACGGCCCGCCAGGGTGCCGTCATCGACGATGGTGCAGAGTTTCGACGCAACCATCTCGCCCATCCGCCCGCTGTAGGCCGAACTGCCCTTGCGGTTGAAGTCGCCTTCCAGGCCGTGGCCGACCGCTTCGTGCAGCAGCACCCCGGACCAACCGGAGCCGAGCACCACCGGCAAGGTGCCAGCCGGTGCGGGAATCGCTTCAAGGTTGACCAGCGCCTGGCGCAAGGCCTCGCGGGCATAACCCATGGCCCGGTCTTCCGTCAGGAAATAACGGTAGTCGGTACGTCCGCCACCGCCGTGGCCGCCGCGTTCACGCCGGCCGTTCTGCTCGACGATCACGCTGACATTGAAGCGCACCAGCGGCCGCACATCCGCCGCCAGGCCGCCGTCGGTGGAGGCGACCAGAATCCGCTCCCAGACCCCGGCCATGCTTACCGAGACCTGCTGGATCCGCGGATCAAGGGCCCGGGTGGCGACATCGACGCGCTTGAGCAACTCGACCTTCTCGGCACGGCTCATGACGTCCAGCGGGTTGTCCGGCGCATACAGCTGCGTCACTTCCTGGCTGCTGAACACCTGGACCTTGCCATGCTGCCCGGCCCGGGAAATCGAGCGGGCGGCACGCGCCGCCGAGCCCAGGGCTTCGAGGGTAATGGCGTTGCTGTAGGCAAAGCCGGTTTTCTCACCGGACTGGGCACGCACGCCGACACCCTGGTCAAGGTTGAAACTGCCTTCCTTGACGATGCCGTCTTCCAGGGCCCAGGACTCGGAGATCTGCCCCTGGAAATACAGGTCGGCGGCGTCGATGCCCGGCCCGGCCAGGTCGCCCAGTACCGCTTGCAGGCTTTCGATGGTCACGCCACCCGGCGCCAACAGGTGTTCGCTGACTGAGGACAACAACTCGCTCATAGTTTTGCGCCTTATTTCGTCATTCCGATGCAGGTCGCTGCGCGCCCTGCGAGAAAAAGCGCCGATGGCTCGCCACCGGCATCCGCGCCCGGATGGACGCCTGTTCATTACTGTCGCGTTCGGCCAGCAGCACCGCTTCGCCTTGATCCTGTTCGGCGACAATGCGTCCCCATGGGTCGACAATCGCCGCATGCCCGAAGGTTTCCCGCGGCCCCGGATGAACCCCGCCCTGGGCCGCCGCCAGCAAGTAGCACTGGGTCTCGATGGCCCGGGCGCGAATCAGCACCTCCCAGTGCGCGGCACCGGTCACGGCGGTAAAGGCCGAGGGCGCGGTGATCAATTCGGCACCGGCCTTGCGCAATTCACTGTAGAGCTCGGGAAAGCGCAGGTCGTAGCACACGCTCAGGCCCAGGCGTCCTACCGGGGTATCGGCCACCACCACCCGGCTGCCATAAGCATAGTCATCGGATTCGCGATAACGCCCGCGCGTGTCCGCCACGTCCACATCGAACAAATGCAGCTTGTCGTAACGCGCCACCGTCTCGCCCTGCTCATCGATCAACAGCGAGCAGGCATTGGCCTTGGCATGGGGCTGATCAACGGGCGGCAACGGCAAAGTGCCCGCCACTATCCATAACTTGAGGTCGCGGGCGGCCTGTTTCAACCAGGGCAGGACAGGTCCTTCGCCCAGGGCCTCGGCGCGGCCGATCTCGGCGACGTCTCGACGGCCCATGGCGGCGAAGTTTTCCGGCAGCACCGCCAACCGCGCCCCGCCTTCGGCAGCGCGCTCCAGCAAGGCGCGGGCCTGGGCCAGGTTGGCCAGGACATCGCTCTGGCTGACCATTTGAATGACGGAAAAAGTCATGGCGCACTCCTTCAAAGACTTGGCGCCATGCTACTCCATGCAGCGGTGCGCCCAGTACGAAAAATGCCGACGCTACGGGTTCGCGTCGGGGACTTACTTCGACTTGTCAAACGGCTTGTCGAAGGTGATCTTGGGTTCTTTCCAGGGGCCGGTGACGCTGTATTTGACGCTGGCGAAGCGCGCCACGCGGTCACCGATCAGCTTGTCGATCAGGAACAGCGCACCGCCGATGGCCGGCGCGCCGACCAGCAACGCGGCAATCGGCAGGTTGTTGGTCACTGGCAAGGTCACCAGCAGCTTGGCATCGACCCGGTCGGCGACCATATCGAGGGTGCCGTTGAGTTCCAGGTTGCTCGAAGGCCCGGTCAGGGTGATCGGCTTGCGCGTCACATAGACGCCATCGCTGGCCACCAGCAGGCCCTTGACCCGGTCGTAGCTCAGGCCTTTGCCCAGCAGGTCGGAAAAGTCCAGGCGCAGGCGGCGGCCGATGGAGTTGAAGTTCAACAGGCCGAATACCCGCAGGGCCTGGGCACCACCGTCGGCCTCGACGAACTGGCCCTTGTTCAGGGTCGCATCGAGACTGCCCGAGAAGCGCTTGGGCCCGACCCAGGCCGGCGACCCAGGCCAGCGGCCATCGACGTCCAGGCTGAAATCCTCACTGGTAACGGTCGGCGCATAACTCCAGGCCTTGAGCACGTCCGCCAGGTTCTTGCCTTGCAGGCGCCCGTTGAACCAGCTGCCGCTGGTGCCGGGCACGCCTTCCCAACCGCCGGAGCCTTGCAGTTGCAAGCCCTTGAGGCCGAGATTGAGGTCATTGAGCTTGATGCCCTTGGGGGTCGGACGCGCCTTGAGCGACCAGGCACCCACCAGATCGTTGCCCTGGAACAGTTGCTCGATGCTCACGTCCACGGCGGGGATCTGCCGGGGATCGACCGAGGCCAGCGGGTCCGGGGCATTTTCATCGGCAACCACGCTCGGGTCCGGTGCCGGCAAACGCACATAGGCCAACCTGACGCCAATCGGTACACCCTTGGCATCCGGCAAGGTCACGCTGCCCTTGGCCTGCTGGCTGTCGATCTGCAAGCCCCAGGCATTGGCGCTGCGGGCCATCAGCAAACTCACCTGGTCGAACTGGCTACCGAAAGCACTGAGCTTGCCGACCTTGAAATCCGCGCTGCTGAGCAATTGCTTGGCGCTGCCGCCCGGGTCCTGGCCGGCATAACGGTCGGCGACCGCTTTCCACGGTTCCAGGTCCAGCTCCGACAACACCCCACGGATCCGCAGGCCCTGGGTCGTCGGCAGTTGCGCGTCGCCTTCGCCGAGGAACAGTTCACCACGGCCATCGCCGAACTTGCCGCTCGGTGCGGCAAAGGTGAAGTTGGCCAGGGTGCCGTAATCGAACCAGTAACGCCGCTCGGCGCCCTGCAGGGTCATGCGGAACACGCTGTCGCGGCCCAGGCTGGCGGGCATGCCGAACGGCGCCGGCAAGTCGACGGCAACACCCTTGAGGTTGGAGTTGATCATCAACTGGCTGTCGGGACCGTCCAGGGTCAGTTGCAACTGGTAAGGCAGGTCGCCAGAAACCGGCACCGGTTGGCTGACATTCAGCCAATCGGTGAGTTTCTTGATCGCCACCTGCCCCTTGGCTACCACCCGGGTATTGAGACTGCCCGGTTTGCCGTCGGCGAAAATCTGCGCGGTGATGGGCCGCTCGAATGCCTGGGCACTGATGTTATCGGCGCTCAGGCCCTTGGCGCTGTCGAAGCGGAAGTCACCCTTGAGCTGGCTCAGTTCCAGGACCGGATCCGGTAGTTTGAGCGTGGCCTTGTCGGTCTTGAAGTCCACCAGGATCTTCGGTTCGTCGGCCTTGACCAGCGGCACATCCAGGCTCACCTTGCCCGACAGGTCACCCGTGGCCTGCCAGCCGGCAAAGGTCGCGCCAGTGCCGATCGGGGCTTCCTGGAGAATCTTCAGGCCATCGCCCAGGCCGCCGGCAAAGTTGCCGTCGAGGAACATATGGCTGTGTTGGCCGCTGGGCACATGGGGAATATTGACCATGATGTCGCTGACCTGGGTGTTGAGCAACTGGCCTTCGCTGGCCTTGATCCGCACCCCGCTGTCCTCGATAAACACATCGCCCTTGACCTTGCTGACATGGGGCCAGCCCGGCTGGAACGCCAGCTCGGCATCATGGACCTTGAAGAACAGGCTGATATTGCGTGCCGCGGCAGAGGCGCCGTGGTTCAGCGAACCCTGGTACTGGAAGAAGCCCTGGTCCACCGCGCCATGCAGGATCGAGTTGCGCAGCCATTCGTCCAGCGCCGGGCTCAACACCGCCGGCAGGTACTTGGACGTGAAGCGGCCCTCGCCATCCACCAGGCCGACCCGCAGGTCCATGTAGTCTTCGGTGCCCTGGGCGAAGTGCAGGCGAATCAGGAAGTCGGCGGCGATCTTGCCCTCTTCCCCGAGCACCTTGATGTAGGGCGCGATCAGGGTGAAACCGTCCTGGTCCAGGCGCCAGGTCAGGCGGGCATTGGCTTGCAGGTACTGCCAGGGGTTGTTGAAGATCGGGTACAGGTGCAGGGAGAAATCCTTGCTGTCCATGCGCAGTTCGCCCTGGCCGAGGTCGCCGCTGATGCTGCCGCTGACGTTACGCGCCGCCGGGGCGTCGTGGTAGGCGTCGAAGCCGACCCGTTCCAGGTTCGCCGCAAAACTCAGCTTTTGATCGCCGGTTTCCTGGGGCCGGTAATCCAGCAGCACATTGCGCAGGGTGCCGATGACCTTCAGGTGATCGATGGCCGTGGCCAGGCCGTCAGGCAAGGGCGCCAGGGCATTGAGCAAGGGGGTGATCGGCGTCAGGTCGAGGCGGTCGGCCTGCAGGTGCCAGCGCTCCGACTCCTTGTCGGTGGCCGCGAACTGCTGCAATTGCAGATGGCTTTCCCAGCGCGTCTTGCCCAGGTTCATGGCCAGGGAGTTGAGCTGCACGTCAAACCCCTGCCCGGTGTGCTGGACATAGGCGTTGAGGGCCAGGTTGTCGATGCTGACCGCCTTGCGCTGGGCATAGGCACCCTGGAATTGCGGCGCATTGAGGCGGACCACGGCGCTCTGCACCGTGCCATTGCCCCAGTTCAACCAGAACTCGCCACCGGCCTTGAGCTCGGTGATTTTCATCTGCCCGGTCAGCCGCGCCGGCAGCCAGCGTGCCCAGTCGCTTTGCGGCAGGCTCAGGTAGGCTTGCGCCGTGCCGTTGCGCCAGTCGCTGGCACGCAGGCGGGTTTTCAGGTTCAGGGCCAGGGGCTGGCCATCGGGCAGATTCAGGCGCAGGTCGAGGCGCTGGCGGGAAAGACCGCTTTCCAGGTTGAGACCGACGTAAGTCAGGGTCAGCGGCGACTCACCGAACGGCTGCAAGGTCACCTGGCTGTCGAGCACCGACAGCTGCTTGACCATCTGCAAGCGCGTCAGCAGTTGCGCGGGGTCGAGCGGCTGGTCGTCCTGGACCGGCAAACCCTGGAGGGCCCAGTGGCCGTCCTGGTCTTCTTTCAGGCTCAGTTGCAGGCCGCCCAGCTCAAGATGGGCAATCCGGACTTCACGGGCCCGCAGGCTGGCCCAGAGATCGGGCACCACCTGGACCTTGTCCAGCAACAGCGCCGAAGCGCCCTCGCCGACTTTCACATCGTGGGCCAGCAGCACCGGGGCCAGGCCGTGCCAGCGCCCTTCCAGGCTGCCGATGGACAACGGCAGCCCCACGGCGGCCTGGGCCTTGCTTTCGATCTCGGCGCGATACTCGGCCACCAGCGGCACCAGTTGCCGGCCCAGGCTGGCATACAGCGCCACCAGCACCAGCAACAACGCACAGAGGCCCATGCTCCAACGGGTCAAGCCGGCAACAAAGCGTGTCAGACGCTCCATGTCAGTGCCCCCTCAGGCAAGGTTCAATGAACAGGTCGACGCTGGACCGGGCTTGCAGGTTCTCAGTACAGGAAATCAGAGCAGCACCACGTCATATTGTTCCTGGGAATACATGGTCTCGACCTGGAAACGAATGGTGCGGCCGATAAAGCCTTCCAGCTCGGCGACATTGCCGGACTCCTCGTCCAGCAGGCGATCGACCACCTTCTGGTTGGCCAACACTCTATAACCTTCAGCCTGATAGGCGCGGGCTTCACGCAAGATTTCACGGAAAATCTCGTAGCAAACCGTTTCCGGGGTCTTCAACTTGCCGCGCCCCTGGCAACTGCTGCACGGCTCGCAGAGCACCTGTTCGAGGCTTTCGCGGGTGCGCTTGCGGGTCATCTGCACCAGGCCCAGTTCGGTGATGCCGATGATGTTGGTCTTGGCGTGATCGCGCTCCAGTTGTTTTTCCAGGGTCCGCAGGACCTGGCGCTGGTGCTCCTCGTCTTCCATGTCGATGAAGTCGATGATGATGATCCCGCCGAGGTTGCGCAGGCGCAGTTGCCGGGCAATCGCGGTGGCCGCTTCGAGGTTGGTCTTGAAGATGGTTTCTTCGAGGTTGCGATGGCCGACGAAGGCACCGGTGTTGACGTCGATGGTGCTCATGGCTTCGGCCGGGTCGACCACCAGGTAGCCACCGGACTTGAGCGGCACCTTGCGCTCCAGGGCCTTCTGGATCTCGTCCTCGACGCCGTACAGGTCGAAGATCGGCCGTTCGCCGGGGTAGTGCTCCAGGCGGTCGGCGATTTCCGGCATCAGTTCGGCGACGAACTGCGTGGTCTTCTGGAAGGTTTCCCGCGAGTCGATGCGAATTTTCTCGATCTTCGGGCTGACCAGATCGCGCAGGGTGCGCAAGGCCAGGCCGAGGTCTTCGTAGATCACACTGGGGGCGCCGATGGTCTTGATCTGCGCGCCGATCTGGTCCCAGAGGCGCCGCAGGTAGCGGATGTCCATCATGATCTCATCGGCCCCGGCACCCTCCGCCGCCGTGCGCAGGATGAAGCCGCCGGCTTCGGTGATGCCTTCGCGGGCCACGCAATCGCTGACCACCTGCTTGAGGCGCTCGCGCTCGCCTTCGTCCTCGATCTTCAGGGAAATGCCGACGTGCGCCGTACGTGGCATGTACACCAGGTAGCGCGAGGGGATCGACAACTGCGTGGTCAGGCGCGCGCCCTTGGTACCGATGGGGTCCTTGGTGACTTGCACCACCAGGCTCTGCCCTTCGTGCACCAGGGCGCTGATGCTCTCCACCGCCGGCCCTTCGCGCATGGAGATTTCCGAGGCGTGGATAAACGCCGCGCGGTCCAGGCCGATATCGACGAAGGCCGCCTGCATGCCCGGCAACACCCGCACCACCTTGCCCTTGTAGATATTGCCGACGATCCCGCGTTTCTGCGTACGCTCGACATGAACCTCTTGCAACACGCCGTTCTCTACCACCGCCACGCGCGATTCCATCGGCGTGATGTTGATCAGGATCTCTTCACTCATGGCTGGGTCTCGTTCAGGCGTATTCACAATAAAGTTGCCGTATCGCGGGCGTGCGGCAATCAGCGCACGACAAGGTTTTGCCAACAGGGTATGCCGAAATGGCCAAGCAGTTCTGCGGTTTCGCACACGGGCAGGCCGACAACGGCAGAGTAACTGCCATTCAAGCCCACAACGAAAACCGCCGCCAGGCCTTGAATAGCATAGGCGCCCGCCTTGTCCCGGGGCTCGCCGCTGGACCAGTAGAGATGAGCTTCTTCTGAGTGTATTGCACGAAATTTCACGAGGCTGCGTACCACCCGGGACTCGCAACGCTCACCGTCGAGCACCGCAATGGCGGTCAGCACTTCGTGCTCGCGATCGGACAGGGCCAGCAACATGGCCAGTGCATCGGCTTCATCCAGCGGCTTGCCGAGAATCCGACCGTCCAGCACCACCGCGGTGTCGGCCCCCAGCACACAGGTCCCGGCCGCCGCCTGACTGGCACCCAGCCGTGCACGACCGGCCGCGGCCTTGCCCCGCGCCAGGCGCTCGACGTAGGCCGTCGGGCTTTCATCAGGCAGTGGGGTTTCGTCGATCTCGGCACTGATGACGCTGAACGGCACGCCGATCTGTGTCAGCAGTTCACGCCGACGCGGCGAGCCGGAAGCCAGGTAGAGCGAGGTCATCGAGACATCTCCGTGTCGGGGCTCTGTAGGGGAGCCATGTCAGCAGAATCAGCAGCTCGCCCGCCAATGGCGGGCGAAATCCCGTCAGTTGATTTTGTAGCGGCGGCGCAGGCCACGCAGGCCGAAGCTGACCCAGGGCCAGAGCAAGGCGCTGACCAGGGCCGGCAGCACCAGCGCCAGGGTCGGTTGACGGTTGCCGGTCAAGGCGCTGAGCCAGAGTTGCACCAACTGCGCCAGGCCGAAGATCACCAGGATCACCAGACTCTGTTGCCACATCGGGAACATCCGCAGGCGTTGTTGCAGCGACAGCACGAGGAAGGTGATGAGGGTCAGGATCAATGCGTTCTGCCCCAGCAGGGTGCCATAGAGCACGTCTTCGGCCAGGCCCAGCAGGAACGCGGTCACCATGCCGATCTTGTGCGGCAGGTACAACGCCCAGAACGCCAGCAACAGTGCCAGCCACAGCGGGCGCAGGATCTCCATGAACTGTGGCAGCGGCGAAACGCTGAGCAGCAGGCCGATGGCGAAGGTCAGCCAGACGATCCAGCCATTGCGGGAAAAGGTACCAGCCATTATTCCTCCGTCCGGGGGGTTGCCCGTGTCGCCGCCGGCGGTTTGCTGGCGGGGGGTTTGGCAGCGGCGGGTTTGACGGCATGGGCCGCCGGCCTGGCCGGGGTTGCCGGGGCAGCGGCAGGCGCGGCGGGGGCGCCAGGCTTGGCCGGTGCGGTCGCGGGCTTGGGCACGGTGGCCGGCACTGCCGGCGCTCCGTCACCGCCCTGGCGATCCGCTTCCTGGGCCTGCGCCGCTTCGTTGGCACGCTCTTCCGGCGTACGGCCGTCGCTGAAGACCAGCAACAGGTAGCGGCTGCGGTTCAACGCGGCGGTCGGCACGGCGCGGACAATGGCGAAAGGCTGGCCGGAATCGTGAATCACTTCCTTGACCGTCGCTACCGGGTAACCCGCCGGGAAGCGCTGGCCCAGGCCGGAGCTGACCAGCAGGTCGCCTTCCTTGATGTCGGCCGTGTCGGCGACATGGCGCAGTTCCAGGCGCTCGGGGTTGCCGGTACCGCTGGCAATCGCCCGCAGGCCGTTGCGGTTGACCTGCACCGGAATGCTGTGGGTGGTGTCGGTGAGCAGCAGCACGCGCGAGGTGTAGGGCATCAACTCGACCACCTGGCCCATCAGGCCACGGGCATCGAGCACCGGTTGGCCGAGGACCACGCCATCACGTTCACCCTTGTTGATGATGATGCGATGGGTGAAGGGGTTCGGGTCCATGCCGATCAACTCGGCCACTTCGACCTTCTCGTTGACCAGCGCCGAGGAGTTGAGCAACTCGCGCAGGCGTACGTTCTGCTCGGTCAAGGCCGCGAGTTTTTGCAGGCGCCCTTGCAACAGCAGGTTTTCGGTCTGGAGTTTTTCGTTTTCGGCGACCAACTCGGTACGACTGCCGAACTGACTGGCCACGCCTTGCCACAAGCGTTGCGGCAGGTCGGTGATCCAGTACGACTGCATCAGCACCAGCGACATCTGGCTACGCACCGGCTTGAGCAGCGTGAAACGGGCATCGACCACCATCAGCGCGACCGATAGCACGACCAGCACCAACAAGCGCACGCCCAATGAGGGGCCTTTGGCAAAGAGCGGTTTAATGAGCCGCTCCTCCCAGGCAATGAGTCATTTTATTCATACGGCATCACACCGGCCTGGATGCAGATTGACAGAAGATAAACGCAACAGGCAGCACTGCAAAGTGCTGCCTGCGAGCGGAACAGCATAGAGCTTCTCAGCGAACTTACTCGCTGGAAAGCAGATCCATGGTGTGCTTATCCATCATTTCCAGGGCACGACCGCCGCCACGGGCGACGCAGGTCAGCGGGTCTTCGGCAACGATCACCGGCAGACCGGTTTCCTGGGCCAGCAGCTTGTCGAGGTCACGCAGCAATGCGCCACCACCGGTCAGCACCAGACCACGCTCGGCGATGTCCGAGGCCAGTTCCGGAGGCGACTGCTCCAGGGCGCTTTTCACCGCCTGGACGATGGTCGCCAGGGATTCCTGCAGGGCTTCCAGGACTTCGTTGGAGTTCAGGGTGAAGGCACGTGGCACGCCTTCGGCCAGGTTACGGCCACGTACGTCGACTTCACGCACTTCGCCGCCCGGGTAGGCGGTGCCGATTTCCTGCTTGATACGCTCGGCGGTGGATTCACCGATCAGGCTGCCGTAGTTGCGGCGCACATAAGTGATGATCGCTTCGTCGAAGCGGTCGCCGCCGACCCGGACGGATTCGGCATAGACCACGCCGTTCAGGGAGATCAGGGCGATTTCAGTGGTACCACCACCGATATCGACCACCATCGAACCGCGGGCTTCTTCAACCGGCAGGCCGGCACCGATAGCGGCAGCCATCGGCTCTTCGATCAGGAACACTTCACGGGCACCGGCACCAAGGGCCGATTCACGGATGGCACGACGCTCGACCTGGGTCGATTTGCACGGTACGCAGATCAGCACCCGAGGGCTGGGCTGCAGGAAGCTGTTTTCATGCACCTTGTTGATGAAGTACTGCAGCATCTTCTCGCAAACGCTGAAGTCGGCGATCACGCCGTCTTTCATCGGACGAATGGCAGCAATGTTGCCCGGCGTACGGCCGAGCATGCGCTTGGCCTCGGTGCCGACGGCGACGACGCTCTTCTGGTTGCCATGGGTGCGAATCGCAACAACCGATGGCTCATTCAGGACGATACCGCGCTCGCGCACGTAGATAAGGGTGTTGGCTGTGCCCAGGTCGATGGAGAGATCGCTGGAAAACATGCCACGCAGTTTCTTGAACATTGGAAAGGGACCCTGGGCAACGCGTGGGTAAAAAAGTGCGGCAAACTCTAACAACGACGGGGATTTTGGGCAAGGCGCCAATATGCTAAATTAGGCGTTTTTCCGAGCACCATCCCATACAATCGCGGCCATGTGACCGTAGAAATGCGGTAGTGTTCCGACAATCGTAAGTCGCGCCCGCACTTATTGACACTCTTTATTGTGTATTGCCTAACTGAACGGACACCTTCCGTCCGGTTTTCCACTGGAGATCCCCATGGCGCTTGAACGCTCCGACGTGGAAAAAATCGCTCACCTGGCCCGCCTGGGCCTGGTCGAAGCCGATCTTCCACGCACCACCGAGGCCCTGAACAGCATTCTGGGCCTGGTCGACCTGATGCAGGCTGTCGATACCCGCGGTATCGAACCCCTTGCCCACCCTCTGGAAGCGAATCAGCGCCTGCGCGCCGACGCCGTGACCGAGCGAAATCATCGCGAGGCTTATCAGTCCATCGCGCCAGCGGTCGAAAACGGCCTGTACCTGGTTCCGAAAGTCATCGACTAAAGGGAAAGAGCCTGCAATGCATCAGATGACCCTGGCCGAGATCGCCCGTGGCCTCGCCGACAAGAAATTCTCCTCCGAAGAGCTGACCCGGACCCTGCTGGCGCGTATCGCCCAGCTCGACCCGCAGCTCAACAGTTTCATCAGCCTCACCGAGGACCTGGCCCTGAGCCAGGCCAAGGCCGCCGACGTCCGTCGTGCCGCCGGCGAGAACGGTGCCCTGCTCGGCGCGCCGATCGCCCACAAGGACCTGTTCTGCACCCAGGGCATCCGCACCAGCTGCGGCTCGAAGATGCTCGACAACTTCAAGGCGCCCTACGACGCCACCGTGGTCGCCAAGCTGGCCGCGGCCGGTACCGTGACCCTGGGCAAGACCAACATGGACGAGTTCGCCATGGGCTCGGGCAACGAGTCGAGCTACTACGGCCCGGCGAAAAACCCGTGGAACCTGGAGCACGTGCCAGGCGGTTCATCCGGCGGTTCGGCGGCAGCGGTTGCCGCACGCCTGCTGCCGGCAGCCACCGGCACCGACACCGGCGGTTCGATCCGCCAGCCGGCGGCGCTGACCAACCTCACCGGGCTGAAACCGACCTACGGTCGCGTTTCGCGCTGGGGCATGATCGCCTACGCCTCCAGCCTCGACCAGGGTGGCCCGTTGGCACGTACCGCCGAAGACTGCGCCCTGCTGCTGCAAGGCATGGCCGGCTTCGACCCGCAGGACTCCACCAGCATCGATGAGCCGGTACCGGATTACTCCGCCAGCCTGGGCACCTCGATCCAGGGCCTGCGCATCGGCGTACCCAAGGAATACTTCAGCGCCGGCCTCGACCCGCGCATCGCCGACCTGATCCAGGCGAGCATCAAGGCCCTGGAAAAACTCGGCGCGATCATCAAGGAAATCAGCCTGCCGAACATGCAGCACGCGATTCCGGCGTACTACGTGATCGCCCCGGCGGAAGCCTCGTCGAACCTCTCGCGCTTCGACGGCGTGCGTTTCGGCTATCGCTGCGAAGACCCGAAAGACCTCACCGACCTGTACAAGCGCTCCCGTGGCGAAGGCTTCGGCGCGGAAGTCCAGCGCCGTATCCTGGTCGGCGCCTACGCGCTGTCGGCCGGTTACTACGACGCCTATTACCTGCAGGCGCAGAAAATCCGTCGCCTGATCAAGAACGACTTCATGGCCGCCTTCAACGAGGTCGACATCATCCTCGGCCCGACCACGCCGAACCCGGCGTGGAAGATCGGCGCGAAGAACAGCGACCCGGTCGCCGAGTACCTGGAAGACGTCTACACCATCACCGCCAACCTCGCGGGCCTGCCGGGCCTGTCCATGCCGGCCGGTTTCGTCGACGGCCTGCCGGTGGGCGTCCAACTGCTGGCCCCATATTTCCAGGAAGGCCGTCTGCTCAACGTTGCGCACCAGTATCAGCTAAACACTGACTGGCACACCCGCACACCTGAAGGCTTCTGAGGAGAAACACATGCAATGGGAAGTCGTGATCGGGCTGGAGATTCATACCCAGCTCGCCACCCAATCGAAGATTTTCTCCGGTAGTGCCACCACCTTCGGTTCCGAGCCGAACACCCAGGCGAGCCTGGTAGACCTGGGCATGCCCGGCGTCCTGCCGGTGCTGAACCAGGAAGCGGTGCGCATGGCGGTGAAATTCGGTCTGGCGATCGACGCCGAGATCGGCCAGCACAACGTGTTCGCACGCAAGAACTACTTCTACCCGGACCTGCCCAAGGGCTACCAGATCAGCCAGATGGAACTGCCGATCGTTGGCAAGGGCCACCTGGACATCACCCTCGAAGACGGCACGGTCAAGCGCGTCGGGATTACCCGTGCGCACCTGGAAGAAGACGCCGGCAAGAGCCTGCACGAGGATTTCAGCGGCGCCACCGGCATCGACCTGAACCGTGCCGGCACGCCGCTGCTGGAAATCGTTTCCGAACCGGATATGCGCAACGCCAAGGAAGCCGTGGCCTACGTCAAGGCGATCCATGCGCTGGTGCGTTACCTGGGTATCTGCGACGGCAACATGGCAGAAGGCTCGCTGCGTTGCGACTGCAACGTCTCGATCCGGCCCAAGGGCCAGGTCGAGTTCGGTACCCGCTGCGAGATCAAGAACGTCAACTCGTTCCGTTTTATCGAGAAGGCGATCAACACCGAAGTGCAGCGCCAGATCGAACTGATCGAGGACGGCGGCCGGGTGATCCAGCAGACCCGCCTGTACGACCCGAACAAGGACGAGACCCGCGCCATGCGCAGCAAGGAGGAAGCCAACGACTACCGTTACTTCCCCGACCCGGACCTGTTGCCGGTGGTGATCGAGGACGCGTTCCTCGATGAAGTCCGCGCGCAGTTGCCGGAGCTGCCGCCGCAGAAACGCGAGCGCTTCCAGGCCCAGTTCGGCCTGTCGGTTTATGACGCCAGCGTGCTGGCTTCCAGCCGCGAGCAGGCGAACTACTTCGAAAAAGTCGTGAGCATCGGCGGCGACGCCAAGCTGGCGGCCAACTGGGTCATGGTCGAGCTGGGCAGCCTGCTGAACAAGCTGGGCGTGGACATCGACCAGGCACCGGTCACGGCCGAGCAGTTGGGCGGCATGCTGCTGCGGATCAGCGACAACACCATCTCCGGCAAGATCGCCAAGATGGTCTTCGAAGCCATGGCCAATGGTGAAGGCAGCGCGGACGAAGTGATCGAAGCCCGTGGGCTGAAGCAGGTCACGGACAGCGGCGCCATCGAGAAGGTGCTGGACGAAGTGCTGGCGGCCAACGCCGAGCAGGTCGAACAGTATCGGGCGGCGGATGAAGCCAAGCGCGGCAAGATGTTCGGCTTCTTTGTCGGCCAGGCGATGAAAGCCTCCAAGGGCAAGGCCAACCCGCAGCAAGTCAACGAACTGCTGAAAAGCAAGCTCGAAGGCTGATAGCGGCTAGGCCCTCAAGAGCGCTAAAAGCTTCGCGGGCAAGCCCTGCTCCTACAGAATCGAGGCGTACGCAAAACTTGTGTTCACCGATGAACTGTAGGAGCAGGGCTTGCCAGCGAAGAGGCCCTCAAGACCACCAAAAGGCCCTCAGGCAAACACACCTCCTGTGTTAGAGGACATCCGATGAAGCATCTGCTCGCCGCCTTTGCCCTCCTCAGCCTGCTGGCCGGCTGCGCCAGTCACGACATAAACCCCCGCGGCTATGACGAGACCGGCATGGCTTCGTATTACGGCGCCCAGCACCAGGGCAAACGTACCGCCAGCGGCGAACCCTTCGACCAGCACGGCCTGACCGCCGCCCATCGCCAGCTGCCCTTCGGCACCCGGGTAAAAGTCACCAACCTGGACAACGACAAATCGGTCATAGTGCGCATCAATGATCGCGGCCCGCATACCCGTGGGCGTCTGATCGACCTGTCACGCGAAGCAGCCACCCAATTGGGCATGCTGCAAGGCGGCACCGCCCGCGTACGCGTCCAAAGCCTCGACGACTGACCGCTGGAGCCCCCGCCATTTTCGGATTGACCACCCTTCCCTGGCTAAGCCTGATTCAACTGGGCGGCGGCTTGTTATTGCTGATCCTCGGCGCCGAACTGCTGGTGCGCGCAGCCGTGCGCCTGGCCGCGAGCCTGGGCGTGCGCCCGCTGCTGATCGGCCTGACCGTCGTTGCCTTCGGCAGCAGCGCACCACAACTGGCGGTCAGCGTGCAGGCCGCCGCTGCCGAGAATGCCGATATCGCGGTGGGCAGCGTGATCGGCGGCAATATCTTCAACACCCTGGTGACCCTGGGCCTCTCGGCGCTGATCATCCCGTTGCGGGTCTCGCGCCAGCTGATCCGCCTGGATATCCCGCTGATGATCTTCGCCAGCCTGCTGGTCTTCGCCCTGGCGTTCAATGAAGAACTGGGGCGCCTCGACGGCCTGGTGATGCTGAGCGCCTTCGCGCTGTACCTCGGCCTGCTGCTGCGCCAGTCCCGCCATCACCACGCCGTGCCGTCGCCCCCCCCACATAAATCCACGCCCTGGCTGAGCAGCCTGGTGTGGATGGGCCTGGGCCTGGCGCTGCTGGTGGTGGCCGGGCACCTGCTGCTGGATGCCGCCGTCGACGTGGCCACCGAACTGGGCCTGTCCGAACGCATCATCGGCCTGACCGTGGTGGCGGTCGGCACCTCGCTGCCGCAGTTGGCCACCTCGCTGATCGCCGCCGTTCGCGGACAACGGGATATCGCCGTGGGCAATGTGATCGGTGGCAACCTGTTCAACCTGCTGGGGGTGCTCGGCCTCACCGCTCTGCTCGCCCCCACGCCGCTGTCGGTGTCGCCCAACGCCCTGGCCTTCGACCTGCCGGTGATGCTCGGCGTGGCCATGCTGTGCTGGCCGGTGTTCTATTCCGGCTACCGCATCACCCGCGCCGAGGGCCTGCTGTTTCTGGGTTTGTACCTGGCCTACGGCCTGCACGTGGTGTGGTTCACCACCGGCATGCCGATGGCGGACAAACTGGAACGCCTGATGCTGTTTTTCATCCTGCCGGCGCTCCTCGCGTACCTGCTGTTCAGTACGCTCAGGGCCTGGCGTCGCCAACACTCATAGGAGCTGCTGCAATGACCGATCAGAAGAAACCCGGTGTCGAGATGCGTCGTCAGGTCATGGGCGATGCGTTCGTCGACCGTGCCCTGGGCAATGCCACCGAATTCAGCCAGCCGTTGCAGGACTTCGTCAACGAACACGCCTGGGGCAGTGTCTGGAATCGCGAAGGGTTGTCGTTGAAGACCCGCAGCCTGATTACCCTCGCGGCGCTGACGGCGCTCAAGTGTCCGCAGGAACTCAAGGGCCACGTACGCGGCGCCTTGAACAATGGCTGCACGGTGGAAGAGATTCGTGAGGCGCTGCTGCATTGCGCGGTGTATGCCGGGGTGCCGGCGGCTATCGATGCATTTCGCGCGGCCCAGGAAGTGATCGACGCCTACCAGAAGGCAGACTGATGCTCACCACAAGGTAACGTCAGATCCAGCCGCCCCACTGCAACACAAAGATCCCGATATTGGTCGTGATCGCCGCCATCAGGGTGGTGATCACGATAATCGCCGCCGCCAGTTCGTGATTGCCGTTGGCTGCCCGGGCCATGACGAAGCTCGCCGCAGCCGTCGGGCTGCCGAAGTACAGGAACAGGATCCCCAACTCCGCCCCACGAAAGCCGCAGAGCCAGGCGCCCAGCGTCGACAGCAGGGGCATGCCGACCATTTTCACCAGGCTCGCACTCAACGCCAGGTCGCCACTCTTGCGCAACGCCGCCAGGGACAAGGTGCCGCCAATGCAGATCAGCGCCAGCGGCAGGGTCATCTGCGCCAGATAATTACCCGAGGTCTCCAGCCAACCGGGCAAGCCGATCTTGAAATAGGCAAAGGGCGCCGCCGCGATCACGCTGATGATCAGCGGATTGCTCAGCACACTCTTGAAGATGCTCCAGGGATCGGACTTGATCACCGGGCTGTACACCGCCAGGACAATGGTCGACAGGGTGTTGTAGAACAGGATCACCAGCGCCGCGAGAATCGCCCCCAGGGAAATCCCGTAGGCGCCGTACATGCTCGCCGCCAGGGCCAGGCCGATCACCCCGTTATTGCCGCGAAAGGCGCCCTGGGTATAGATCCCGCGATCGATCTCGGGGCAGCGCCAGATCGCCCAGCCCCAACAGCCGGCAAAGCCCACCAGGGTGGCCAGGGCAAAATACCCCAGCACCTTGGGCTGCAACGCCGCGTGCAGATCGGCATGGAGGATGCCGAGAAACAGCAGCGCCGGCATGGTGACGTTGAACACCAGTGCCGAAGCCGTGTGGATAAAGCTGTCGTTGATCCAGCCCACACGCTTGAGCACCACGCCCAGGAACAACATGGCGAAGACCGGCGCGGTGATGGTCAAGATACCGAGAAAGATGGCCAGCATGCCCTGGGAACCCGTTGCCTGTCGTTAGGTGCCTGATGATACGGCAAAGTCACCTTTCTGCCCGTCAGCCACGCACTCAATCGAACTGCGCGCGCATCCAGGCCTGGTAGGCGGCCACTTCGGCATCGCCTTCGCGCGGCGCCCAGTCGGCCAGCTCGCCATCGCCCACCGGACGATAAGGGCCGGCCTTGCATTCGAACATCACGCTGTCGGCTTCGAGGATCACCAGGCCATGGAACACCCCGGCCGGCAGGTCGACACCCGGGCATTCACCGCCCGCCTGCAACACGCGCTTGGTCAACAACTGACCCGCCTCATCGAATACCAGCAGGCCGAGGCTGCCCTTGAGCACCAGCAAGGTTTCCGCCTTGTCGGCACTCAGGTGCCGATGGGGCGCTATATAGGTGCCGGGCTGCAGGCCGATCGCCATGCGATGGCAGGGCTCGTCCATCTGGTGAAAGTTGTGATGAACCCGGCCACGGGGACTCGCCGCCGCTTTCTCGGCCAGTTCGGCGAACAAGGTTGCATCGAGAAAGCTGGGCGTGCCCATCCCTTACATCCCCTTGACGGCGTAGATGCCGGCGGCGTTGCGCCAGTAACCCTTGTAGTCCATGCCGTAGCCGAAGATGTAGCGGTCGATGCACGGCAGGCCGACGTAGTCCGCTTTCAGGTCCGGACGGGCCTTGCGGTCGTGGTCCTTGTCGATCAGCACCGCGGTGTGCACCCGGCGTGCACCGGCGTGTTTGCAGAAATCGATGATCGCGCCCAGGGTGTGCCCTTCGTCGAGGATGTCGTCGATGATCAGCACATCGCGGTCGATGAACGACACTTCCGGCTTGGCTTTCCAGAACAGCTCGCCGCCGCTGGTTTCGTTGCGGTAGCGGGTCGCGTGCAGGTACGAAGCTTCCAGCGGGAAGTTCAGGTGGGTCATCAGCTTGCCGCAGAAGATCAGGCCGCCGTTCATCACGCAGAACACCACCGGGTTGCTCTCGGCCAGCTCGGCGTTGATCTGCGCGCCGACACGGGCGATGGCCGCTTCGACTTCGGCGTTGCTGTACAGGCAGTCGGCTTCGCGCATGACTTGACGGATATGCTCGAGATCAGCGGACATGGCGCTCTCCAAAAGGGGGCTTATGTAAGAAAAGCGGGCAAAGGTACGCACCCCGCGCGACCAGATCAAGGGTTTCTGGACTAACGTACGGCTGATCTATAGGACAACACCTGCGGATAGATTAATCTAAGCCGTTTTTTGCCCGCCGCCGGAGCCTATTCCCATGCCCATCCGTGAGATCCGCCACCCGCTGATCCGCCACAAGCTCGGCCTGATGCGCCGCGCTGACATTAGCACGAAGAACTTCCGTGAGCTCGCTCAGGAAGTCGGAGCGTTGCTGACCTACGAAGCAACCAAGGACCTGCCCCTGGAAACCTACGATATCCAGGGCTGGTGCGGCACCGTCCAGGTCGAGAAGATCGCCGGCAAGAAGATTACCGTGGTGCCGATCCTGCGCGCCGGTATCGGCATGCTCGAAGGCGTGCTCAGCCTGATCCCGGGCGCCAAGGTCAGCGCCGTGGGCGTGGCCCGCAACGAGGAAACCCTCGAAGCCCACACCTACCTGGAAAAGCTGGTCCCGGAAATCGACGAACGCCTGGCGATGATCATCGACCCGATGCTCGCCACCGGCGGCTCGATGGTCGCGACCATCGACCTGCTGAAGAAAGCCGGCTGCAAGGACATCCGCGCGATGGTCCTGGTGGCCGCGCCGGAAGGCATCGCCGCGGTCGAGAAAGCCCACCCGGACGTGACCATCTACACCGCGTCCGTCGACGAAAAACTCAACGAACACGGCTACATCATTCCGGGCCTGGGCGATGCCGGCGACAAGATCTTCGGCACCAAACAGAAGGACGGCTGATATGCAGGATGAGTTCAACGACCCGCTCTGGCGCACGGTGCTGTCGGGCGCGCAAATGCTTTTCGTGGCCTTTGGCGCCCTGGTGTTGATGCCGCTGATTACCGGCCTCGACCCGAACGTCGCGCTGTTCACGGCGGGCCTGGGGACTCTGTTGTTCCAGGTGGTCACCGGGCGTCAGGTGCCGGTGTTCCTCGCTTCGAGCTTTGCCTTTATCACCCCGATCATCCTCGCCAAGGGCCAGTTCGGCCTGGCCGCGACCATGGGTGGGGTGATGGCGGCGGGTTTCGTCTACACCTTCCTGGGCCTGGCGGTGAAGATCAAGGGCACCGGTTTTATCGACCGGCTGCTGCCGCCGGTGGTAATCGGCCCGGTGATCATCTCCATCGGCCTGGCCATGGCGCCGATTGCCGCGAACATGGCGATGGGCAAGGCCGGTGACGGTTCCGAGCTGATTCATTACCAGACCGCCATGCTGATCTCGATGCCGGCACTGCTGACCACCCTGATCGTCGCCGTGTTCGGCAAGGGCATTTTCCGCCTGGTGCCGATCATCTCCGGGGTATTGGTCGGGTTTGCCATGTCGTTCTATTTCGGCGTGGTCGACACGGCGAAGATCGCCGCCGCTCCCTGGTTCGCCCTGCCGCATTTCACGGCGCCGGAATTCAACTGGCAGGCGATCCTGTTCATTGTCCCGGTGGCGCTGGCGCCGGCCATCGAGCATATCGGCGGGGTGATTGCGGTGGGCAGCGTGACCGGTCGCGACTACCTGAAGAAGCCTGGCCTGCACCGCACCTTGCTCGGTGACGGTATCGCCACCACGGCAGCCGGCCTGTTCGGCGGCCCGCCCAACACCACCTATGCCGAAGTGACCGGCGCGGTAATGCTGACCAAGAACTACAACCCGAAAATCATGACCTGGGCGGCGATCTTTGCCATCAGCCTGGCGTTTATCGGCAAGTTCGGCGCGCTGCTGCAGAGTATTCCGGTGCCGGTGATGGGCGGGATCCTGTGCCTGCTGTTCGGTTCGATTGCGGCGGTGGGGATGAATACCCTGATCCGTCACAAGATCGATCTGGGCGAGGCACGCAATCTGGTGATCGTTTCGGTGACGTTGGTGTTCGGTATCGGCGGTGTGCTGGTGGGAACCGGCACCGGTCCGGATGATTTCGGTCTCAAGGGTATTGCGCTGTGCGCCGTTGTGGCGATTGCGCTGAACCTGCTGTTGCCGGGTAATGACGGCTGGAAGAACAAGAAGGCGGACGAGCCGTTGTTGTAAGGCCGTCCGCCAACTGTAGGAGTCGGCTTGCTGGCTCCTACAGTGCCAGCGGCGCCCGCTCGCACAGGGTATTCAACGCCGCCGCCCACTGCGGCTCATCGTTCAAACACGGCACCAGCACCAACTCCCCGCCCCCCGCCGCGACAAACTGCTCACGGCCGCGATCACCGATCTCCTCCAGCGTCTCGATGCAATCGGCAATAAACGCCGGGCACATCACCAGCAGCTTCTTCACCCCGGCCTTGGCCAACTCATCCAGGCGCGCCTCGGTATAGGGTTCGATCCACTTCGCCCGGCCCAAGCGCGACTGGAACGACACCGACCACTGCCCGTCCGCCAGGCCCATGCGCTCGGCAAATGCCGACGCCGTGCGCAGGCACTGGGCGCGGTAGCAGGTGGCGAGCACCGCCGGCGAGGCGTTCTTGCAGCAATCGGCATCCTTGAAGCAATGGCTGCCGGTGGGATCGAGCTTGGTCAGGTGCCGCTCCGGCAAACCGTGGAAACTCAGCAGCAAATGATCGAAACCCTGGGCCAGATGCGGCCTGGCACTGGTCACCAGGGCCTCCAGGTATTCCGGCTGATCATAGAAGGGTTGCAGGATGGAGAACTGCACATCGAGCTTGCGCTCGCGCACCACCCGACGGGCTTCCTCGATCACCGTGGTCACGGTGCTGTCGGCAAATTGCGGATACAACGGGGCCAAGGTCACCTTGCGGATGCCTTGCTTGGCCAGGCGGGCCAGCACCGTCTCAACCGACGGCTCGCCATAACGCATCGCCAACTCCACCGGGCCCTGGGTCCATTGCGTGGTCATCTGCTGCTGCAAACGACGGCTGAGCACCACCAGCGGCGAGCCCTCCTCCCACCAGATCGAGGCATAGGCATGGGCCGACTGCTCCGGGCGCTTGATCAGGATCAGCGATACCAGCAAGCGACGGACCGGCCAAGGCAGGTCGATCACATAGGGATCCATCAGGAATTGATTGAGGTAGCTGCGCACGTCCGCGACCGAAGTGGAAGCCGGAGAACCCAGGTTGACCAGAAGCAAGGCGTGATCGGTCATGCAACGTCCTATTTCAGAGGCGGCCCGAGAGATCGTCGAGGGCCGCGGGCAGATCGTTAAACTGAAAAACAAATCCCGCCGCCAGCAACCGCGCCGGCGTCACGCGCTGGCCACCGAGCAGCAGCAGCGCCAGCTCACCCAGGCCCAGGCGCAGGACAAAGGCCGGCAACGGAACCAGCGCCGGGCGATGCAGGACCTTGCCCAACGCCTTGGCGAACGTCTTGTTGCGAACCGGCTTGGGCGCGCAGGCATTATAGGGACCGCGGGCATCACTACGATGCAGAAGAAAATCAATCGCGGCGATTTGATCGCGCACGTGTATCCACGGCATCCATTGCCGACCGTTGCCGATCGGGCCGCCCAGCCCCAGTTTGAACGGCAGCAGCAGGCGCGACAAAAAGCCACCCTCGGCCGCCAGCACCAGGCCGGTTCGCACCAGCACCACACGAATCCCCAGGGCCTCGGCGCGCTGCGCGGTTTCTTCCCAGGCAATCGACAGGCGACTGGCGAAATCCTCGCTGACCGGCGGCGAATCCTCGGTCAGCTCACGCTCGCCGCCATCGCCGTACCAGCCCACCGCCGAACCGGAAATCAGGACCGCGGGACGCTGCTCACGGCCTTCCAGCCAGGCCAGCAGGGTTTCGGTCAGCTGGATCCGGCTGCTCCAGAGCTGGGCCTTGCGCTTGTGGGTCCAGAGCCGGTCGGCAATCGGCGCGCCGGCCAGGTTGATCACCGCGTCCAGCGGCTCGCCGGCCAACTCCTCGAGATGCCGCACACCCCGCACCTGGGCACCGCACAAACGCGCCACCTGTTCGGGTCGACGGCTCCACACCGTCAGCCGATGCCCCTGCGTCGACCAGTACGCGCACAGTTGGCGTCCGATCAAACCAGTACCGCCGGTCAGCAATATGTGCATGAGTGCGTCCTCGCGTAACGTTTTGTCGAGAGCGTTAGTCTATTTTTAAAACAGGGCTCTTTTCTCTCGACCGAAATATGTTTTAACAATAGGACAGAGTGAACCGACAGGCAGGTCGTAACTTATACCAAAAAACAAGATTGTACAGGTTTTGCTGACGGCGTAGTCTGTGCTTACAGGTAACGAGGCCCACCCATGACTGTACCCATCGCAATAATCGGTGCCGGCATCGCCGGACTTTCGGCCGCCCGGGCACTGCACGATGCCGGGTATTCCATCGAAATATTCGACAAGAGTCGCGGCAGTGGCGGACGCATGTCCAGCAAGCGCAGCGATGCTGGCGCGCTGGACCTGGGCGCCCAATACTTCACCGCCCGCGACCGCCGTTTCGTCAAGGAAGTCCAGCGCTGGCAGGGTGAAGGCTGGGTCGCCGAATGGGACCCGCAGCTCTACAACTTCCAGAACGGCCAACTGAGCCTGTCGCCGGACGAGCAGACCCGCTGGGTCGGCACGCCACGCATGAGCGCCATTACCCGCGGCTTGCTCGGCCGCCTCCAGGCACATTTCAGTTGCCGGATCACCGAGGTGTTCCGTGGTGAACAGCATTGGCACCTGCAGGATGCCGAAGGCTACACCCACGGTCCGTTCAGCGAGGTGATCATCGCCACGCCCGCGCCCCAGGCCACCGCCCTGCTGGCCGCCGCGCCGAAACTTGCCGGGGCCGCCGCCGGCGTGCAGATGGAGCCGACCTGGGCCATCGCCCTGGCCTTCGATACGCCACTGGATACGCCGATGGAAGGCTGCTTCGTGCAGGACAGCCCCCTCGACTGGCTGGCCCGCAACCGCAGCAAGCCGGCCCGCGACAACCACCTCGACACCTGGGTCCTGCACGCCACCAGCACCTGGAGCAAGCAGCACCTGGACCTGTCCAAGGAGGCCGTGATCGAGCAGTTGCACGGCGCCTTTGCCGAGTTGCTGCACGCCAGCATGCCGGCCCCGGTCTTCACCCTCGCCCACCGCTGGCTCTACGCCCGTCCGGCCGGGGCACGGGAATGGGGGGCGCTGGCCGATGCCGACCTGGGCCTGTACGTGTGTGGCGACTGGTGTTTGTCGGGACGTGTCGAAGGCGCCTGGCTCAGCGGCCAGGAAGCGGCCCGGCGGCTGATGGAACACCTGGGTTGAACCGCATCAACCCGCGCAAGCTGCTGCTGTCGAAATGGACGGCAGCCCGCCCGCTGAACCGGGAAAAACACTTCCTGGTCACCGAACTGTTTCGCGATGAACAAGGCACCGTGCTCGAAGTCGAGCTGCAAGCGGTGATGAGCCTACGCAACCAGCGCATCAGCTGGACCCATCTGCAAGATGCCGAGACCTGGCGCATGGGCTGGCAATAAACACAGCCCAGGAAAACCTGTACAAATAATTTGACTTGTACAAGACAGAACCTATGATGAGCTTTAGTTGTACAAGCATTCTTGCCTGTACAAGTATTTCTCTCGAGGTTCCCATGCCCGCCACCACCGAGTTGCCGCGCAAGCCAAAAATCGCTGTCAGCGCCTGCTTGATGGGCATTGAGGTGCGCTACAACGGTGGGCACAAGGAATCGCGACTGTGCAGCCGCATCCTCAGCGAATACTTCGATTTCATCCCGCTGTGCCCGGAAGCGGCCATCGGCCTGGGCATCCCCCGCGAGCCGATTCGCCTGGTGGGCGACCCACAGCAGCCACGGGCCGTGGGCAGCGTGCACGCCGAGACGGATGTGACCCGGGCACTGGCCGACTATGGCAATCAGATGGCCGCCGAACTCACGGATATCTGCGGCTATATCTTCATGCAGAAGTCGCCGTCCTGCGGACTGGAGCGGGTCAAGGTCTACCAGGAGGGCGGCCGGCCCGCCGAAGACGGACGCGGCATCTACGCCCAGGCGTTTTGCGCGCAACACCCCGACTTGCCGGTGGAAGAGGACGGCCGGCTGAACGATGCGGTGTTGCGGGAAAACTTCCTGACCCGGGTCTTCGCTTACGCGGCCTGGCAGGAGCTGCGCCAAGCCGGCCTCACGCGACGCAGCCTGACCGAGTTCCACGCCGGCTACAAATACCTGCTGATGGCTCACAACCCATTGCAGTACAAGGTGCTCGGCAAACTGCTGGGCAGCATGGGCAACACTGATGCCGAAACCATTGGGCCACGCTATTTCAGCCAGTTGATGGTCGCCCTGAAAAAATGCGCGACCCGCCGCACCCACACCAATGTCCTGCAACACCTCACCGGCTACCTGAAGCAATCCATCAGCGCCGAAGACAAACAGGAAGTGCTGCAGGTCATCGGCCAATACCATCAGGGCATTGTGCCACTGGTGGTGCCATTGACCCTGCTCAAGCACCACTTCCGGCAACACCCCGATCCTTACATCGCCCGCCAGGTGTACCTGCAACCGCACCCGGAAAACCTCAGCCTGCGAAATGCCATCTGATATGACCGACTCCCTCGAAGCGCCCGTCGATTACGCCAGCGCACTGGAACAGGGCTGGCTGCCCATTCGCGAAGTGGCCCGGCAGACCGGCGTCAACGCCGTGACCCTGCGAGCCTGGGAACGCCGCTATGGCCTGGTGGTGCCGCACCGAACCCCCAAGGGCCATCGGCTGTTTTCCGCTGAACACGTGCAACGTATCCAGGCCATTCTCACCTGGCTCAATCGCGGCGTCGCGGTCAGCCAGATCAAGCAACTGCTCGACAGCGGCCCGCCCACGAGCGAGCCGGCCGCCAACGACTGGCAGGCATTGCGCCAGGACCTGATCCAGGCCATCAGCCAGTTGGCCGAGCGCCAGGTCGACGACCGCTTCAACCAGGCCATGTCGCTGTACCCGCCACGGACCTTGTGCGAACAGTTGCTGATGCCGCTGCTGGCGGACCTCGAGCAACGCTGGCGGGGCCAGTTCGGCGGGCAGATGGAGCGGACGTTCTTCTACACCTGGCTGCGCAGCAAGCTGGGGGCGCGGGTCTACCACAACAACCGGCAACTCAAGGGCGCGCCGATCCTGCTGGTCAACCATTCGGACCTGCCGATGGAGCCCCACCTGTGGCTGACCGCCTGGCTGGTGAGCAGCGCCGACTGCCCGGTGGAAGTCTTCGACTGGCCCCTGCCGGCCAGTGAACTGGCCCTGGCCTGCGAGCACCTGAAGAGTCGCGCGGTGCTGCTGTATTCGAGCAAGGCAATGAACCTGGCAACCCTGCCCAAGCTGCTGAGCGGCATCCACTGCCCGATCCTGATTGCCGGACCAACGGTATGCATCCATTTCGCCGAGTTATCCGTAAGTACCCAGGAGAGCGCTGATATGACCCTGGTCGAAGACCCGTTGTCCGCTTACCAGAGCCTGGCCCGGCTCGGCCTGATCTAGCGCCCTCGTCCACGAAGCAAGGAATGACTATGCAACTGCTCTGGCTGCGCACCGATCTGCGCCTGCATGACAACACCGCCCTGGCCGCAGCCGCCGGGCAAGGGCCGACGGTCGCCGTTTACCTGATAACACCCGGGCAATGGCAGCTGCACGACGATGCGCCGTGCAAGGTCGATTTCTGGTTGCGCAACCTGCAGGTATTGAGCAAGGCCCTGGCCGCGCTGAATATCCCGCTGCTGGTCCGTCATGCCCATACCTGGGACCAGGTGCCCGAGGTGCTGGGCACCTTGTGCCAGTCGCTGAAGATCGATGCCGTGCACGTCAACGAAGAGTACGGCGTTCACGAAAGCCGCCGCGACCAGGCCGTGGCCGACGCACTTGAAACACAGGGCGTGAGCTTCCACAGCCACCTGGACCAACTGTTCTTCAAGCCCGGCAGCGTATTGACCCGTACCGGCACCTACTTCCAGGTCTTCAGCCAGTTCCGCAAGGTTTGCTACAACCGTCTGCACGGCGCCTTGCCACGCCTGATCGCAACGCCCAAAGCCCAGGCCATGCTGACGATCGCAGCCGATCCGCTGCCCGGCGAAGTCGACGGGTTCGCGCCCCCCAGCCAGGCCCTGCGCGACCTCTGGCCCGCCGGCGAGGACGAGGCACGGCAACGCCTCACCACCTTCGCCGACCAGCAGATCGACTACTACCAGGACGAACGGGACTTCCCGGCCAAGCCCGGCACCAGCCAGCTGTCCGCCTACCTCGCCGCCGGCGTGATCTCACCCCGCCAGTGCCTGCACGCGGCGCTGCAAAGCAACCAGGGCGAGTTCGAAAGCGGCAGTCCCGGCGCCGTCACCTGGATCAACGAACTGCTCTGGCGCGAGTTCTACAAACACATCCTGGTGGGCTATCCACGGGTCTCGAAGCAGCGCGCCTTCCGCGCGGAAACCGAAGCCCTGGCCTGGCGCCAGGTGCCGGAAGAACTGGCGGCCTGGCAGGAGGCCCGCACCGGTTTGCCGATCATCGACGCGGCCATGCGCCAGTTGCTTGAAACCGGCTGGATGCACAACCGCCTGCGGATGGTGGTGGCGATGTTCCTGACCAAGAACCTGCTGATCGACTGGCGCGAAGGCGAACGTTTCTTCATGCGTCACCTGATCGACGGCGACCTGGCGGCCAACAACGGCGGCTGGCAATGGAGCGCGTCCACCGGCACCGACGCGGCGCCCTACTTCCGGATTTTCAACCCGCTGAGCCAATCGGAAAAATTCGACCGCGAAGGGCTGTTCATCAAGCACTGGCTACCGGAACTGGCCGGCCTGGACAAAAAGGCTGTGCATAACCCGGCGGCACTCGGCAGCCTGTTCGGCGTAGCCGGTTATCCAAAGCCCATGGTCGATCTGGGCCGCAGTCGCGACCGCGCCCTCGCCGCCTTCAGGAACCTGCCGACACGGCTGGAGTTCGGAGGGGCCCATGAGTGAGTTCCTGCACCACTTCGCCCGGCAATTCGTCCGGCTGGACAAGAACAACCTGCAACGCCTCGGCGAACTCTACAGCGACGATGTGCTGTTCACCGACCCGCTGCACGAGATCAGCGGCCTGGCGAACCTGGAACGCTATTTCGCACAGATGTACGCCTCGATCAGCGATTTGCAATACAACATTCACGGCCTCGATCGCGTCGATGAAGGCGAAGGTTATCTGCGCTGGCACATGAGCTATCGTCATCCAAGACTGGCCAGGGGAAGGCCTGTTCACGTCGATGGGTGTTCGCATCTGTTGTGGTTCGACAAGGTCTATCGGCATCGCGACTACTTCGATGCCGGGGCTTTGTTGTATGACCACGTGCCGCTACTGGGCCACGCAACGGCCTGGTTGAAAAGGAGACTGGGATGAGCATTACACCTCCACGACGTGTCTGGCTCACCGGTGCCAGCAGCGGCATCGGCGCGGCCATCGCCGAAATCCTGCTCAAGGACGGCGTGCAGCTGGCCGTCAGCGCCCGCAGCCTCGAACCGCTGCAAGCCCTGGATGAACGTTATCCCGACCAGGTCCTGCTGGTGCCCGGCGACCTGACCGACAGCCAGCAGGTCCGCGAAATCGGCGAGCGCATCACCCAGGCCTGGGGCGCCCTGGACACGGTGATCCTCAACGCCGGCACCTGTGAATATGTCGATGCCCAGGCCTTCGATGCCTCGGTCATCGAGCGGGTGGTGCGCACCAACCTGCTGGCCAGCAGTTACTGCATCGAAGCCGCCTTGCCGCTGCTGCGCGCCGGCTTCCAGCCGCATCTGGTAGGCATCGCCAGTTCGGTCACCTTCCTGCCGCTGCCCCGGGCCGAAGCCTACGGCGCGTCAAAGGCCGGGATGCGTTACCTGTTCGAATCCCTGCGCATCGACCTGGCCCATGAAGGCATCACCGTCACCGTCGTCAGTCCCGGATTCGTCGACACCCCGCTGACCCAGAAAAACGACTTCCCCATGCCACTCAGCTGGTCGGCCGAAAAAGCCGCTGCCTACATCTGTGAAAAGCTCAGGCAGCGCCCCCTGGAAATTGCTTTTCCGGCACTGTTCATGGCCGCGCTCTGGCCCCTCTCGCGCCTGCCCAAACGGCTGCAACTGGCCATCGGCAAACGCATGGCTCGCACCCCTGACCACGACAAGGGCAGCTCATGAAAATTGCCCTGATCGGTAGCGGCATCTCGGGGCTGACCTGCGGCTATCTGCTAAGCCGCCAGCACGAAATCACCCTGTTCGAAGGCGCCGACTGGATCGGCGGCCACACCCATACCGTCGACGTGACGGTCAATGGCCAGCGCCATGCCGTGGACACCGGTTTCATCGTGTTCAACGACTGGACCTACCCGAACTTCATCCGCCTGCTGAACACCCTCGGCGTGGGTTACAAAGCCACCGAAATGAGCTTTTCGGTACGCGACCCGGCCACCAACCTGGAATACAACGGCAACAACCTCAACAGCCTGTTCGCCCAGCGGCGCAACCTGCTGTCACCCGTTTTCTGGGGCATGCTGCGCGACATCCTGCGTTTCAATCGCCAGGCCCTCGACGACCTCGAACAGCAACGCATCGCCAGCAGCACCACCCTCGGCGACTACCTGCGCAGCGGTGGCTATGGCCAGCGCTTTATACAGCACTACATCGTGCCCATGGGCGCGGCGATCTGGTCGATGTCCCTGGCCGACATGCTCGATTTCCCGCTGCAACTGTTCGTGCGTTTCTTCAAGAACCACGGCCTGCTCTCGGTCAGCAATCGCCCGCAATGGCGGGTGATCGAAGGCGGTTCACGCCAGTACATCGAGCCGCTGATCGCCGGATTTCGCCAGCACATCCGCCTCAACTGCCCGGTGAGCCGGGTCGAGCGCGATGAGCACGGCGTGACCCTCCACAGCGCCGCCGGCAGCGAGCGCTTCGACAAGGTGATCTTCGCTTGCCACAGTGACCAGGCGCTGCGCCTGCTCGCCGCCCCCAGCGAGGCCGAAAAGCAAATCCTCGGCGCCCTGCCCTACGCGGACAACGAGGTGGTGCTGCACACCGACACCCGCCTGCTGCCGGATCGCCGGCTGGCCTGGGCCAGTTGGAACTATCGCCTGGGCGGCGAAGGCCAACGCCTGGCCGCCGTCACCTACAACATGAACATCCTGCAGGGCATCGAGAGCGACCTCACCTTCTGTGTCAGCCTCAACCAGAGTGCAGAGATCAATCCGCTGAAGATCCTCGCCCGCTACACCTATGCCCATCCGCAGTACAGCCTGAACGCCGTCGCCGCGCAGAATCGTTGGGAAGAATTGTATGGCGCCCGACATACCTACTATTGCGGCGCCTACTGGGCCAACGGCTTCCACGAAGACGGCGTGACCAGCGCCCTGCGGGTCTGCGCCGCCTTTGGTGAGTCCCTGTGAACAGCGCCCTGTACAGCGGCTGGATCAGCCACCGGCGCTTTTCGCCACGGGCCCATGGGTTCCGCTACCGGATCGGCCTGCTGTACCTGGACCTCGACGAACAGGACGCGGTACTCGGGCTCTCGCCCCTGGCCGGCAGCCAGCGCCTGGCGCCCTTCGCGTTTCGCGAAACCGACTACCTGCGCAGCTTCACGCGCCAGGGCATGCGCCTGATCGATGCCGTTCGCCAGCAAGTCGGTGAAGCCCTCGGGCAACCCCCGCAAGGCCCGATCCGCCTGTTGACCCAGGCCCGCAGTTGGGGCCTGGCGTTCAACCCGGTGAGCTTCTTCTACTGCCATGACCTCGACGGCAAGCTGCTGGCGATTCTCTGCGAAGTCACCAACACCCCCTGGGGCGAGCACTACCACTACGTGCTGCCCGCCGAGGGCGACGGCCACCAGCACGTCAGCGTGGCCAAGGCGTTCCATGTCTCGCCGTTCCTGCCCCGGGACCTGGAATACCGCATGAGCTTCAGCCCGCCCGCCGAACGACTCGGCGTGCACATGGCCGACTGGCAGGGCGATCTCAAGGTCTTCGACGCAACCCTCAGCCTGCACCGCGAAACCCTTGATCGCGCCAGCCTGCACCGCTACCTGCGGCGCTTTCCCTGGATGACCGCCAAGACCTGCCTGGCGATCTACTGGCAAGCCCTGCGCCTGTTTCTCAAACGCACACCGATTTTCTCCCACCAGGCCGCCGACGGCGCCTTCAGCCTTGCCGCCACGCAAACCGAGGAGCGACACCATGAGCAACGCCATGAAAAGTTCTAGCCTGGTGACCAGGGCCAATCGGTTCAGCGCCAACAGCCTGTCCAGCGCCGTCTTGCGCCGGGGTGTGCTGCGCCAACTGAACCAACTGCGTCATGGCCAGTTGCTGGTGGTCGAAGACGGCGAGCGGCAACTGTTCGGCCACGCCGACGCCAGCCTGCAAGGCGAGATCCATATCCACGACCCGGCGGCCTGGGGCATGGTCGCCGGCAACGGTTCCATCGGCGCCGGGGAAGCCTTTATCCATGGCTACTGGAGCAGCCCGGACCTGACCGCGGTGGTGCGGGTATTTGTCAGCAACCTGGAAGTGCTCGATGCCATGGAGAGTGGCCTGGCCCGACTCGGTCGGCCGTTCATCCAGGCCCTGCACTGGCTCAACCGCAATACCCGCAAGGGTTCGCGGAAAAATATCGCAGCACACTACGACCTCGGCAACGAACTGTTCGAACAGTTTCTCGACCCGACCATGATGTATTCCGCCGCGCAGTTCCTCAGTCCCGACGACAGCCTCGAACAGGCCCAGCTGAACAAGCTGGAACGCATCTGCCAGAAGCTCGACCTGCAACCGGGAGACCATTTGCTGGAGATCGGCACCGGCTGGGGCAGCATGGCGATTTATGCCGCGCAGCATTACGGCTGCAAGGTCACCACCACCACGTTGTCCCGGGAACAGTTCGCCTACACCCGGCAACGCATCGACAGCCTGGGCCTGCAAGACCAGATCACGTTGCTCCTCGAAGACTATCGCGACCTCAGCGGCCAATACGACAAGCTGGTGTCCATCGAGATGATCGAAGCCGTCGGCCATCAGTTCCTCGACAACTATTTCAAGCAATGCGCGCACCTGCTCAAGAGCGATGGCCTGATGCTGCTGCAGGCCATCACCATCCGCGAACAACGCTATGAGCAGGCCAAGAGCACGGTCGATTTCATCCAGCGCTACATCTTCCCCGGCGGCGCCCTGCCCAGCGTGCAGAAGATGCTCGAGGTGGTCAGCCGCGAAACCGACATGAACCTGCTGCACATGGAGGACTTCGGCCTGCACTACGCGCGCACCCTGCGCCTGTGGCACGAGAACTTCCGCCGGGCTCACGGGCGGCTGGGCGAACTGGGCTACGACGACTATTTCCTGCGCTTGTGGGAGTTCTACCTGTGCTATTGCGAGGGCGGTTTCCTCGAACGCAGCATCGGCACCGCGCAATTGCTGCTGGCCAGGCCGACCGCCCGAACACAACCGCTGCTCGGGCGTTTCGATAGTTAAGACGGCTGTTGGCCGCGCCCTGGCCCGGACGGGCTAGAGCTTGCGCAGTTGCTCACGCACCACGACTTCCCGTTCAGAGGCATTGAAAAACAGCTGGCGCGCCATGTTCAGGCTGATCTCGCTGCGCCAGATCCGGAACACTTCGAGGGCGCGCCCGGGCTGGCCTTGGCGAATGCGTTCAAACCGCTCCTGCTCGGCCCGGGCCTGGGCCTTGATCCCGAGAAAACGCTCGTCCCAGCGCTTAAGATGGGCGCCATGGGCTTGTGGCTTGCCATCCTTGCCCAAGGCGCCGCGCATCACGAACAACTCCTCCGGGGTGGCTTTTTCGGGATAGTGGAAATGCGCCACCCAGATGTTCTTGCCGGCCGCCTTGTCACGCACCACATACTCCTGGAGAAAATCCTCTTTCCCGAGTTTTGTCCGCGGCCCGTGGCGAAAGATCTCGACCTCGTTGTGTTCCTTGAGAAACAGCAACCGTTCGGTGTCCGGTGCACTCGACTTGGTCACGGCGATTCGCGCCAGCAATCCCTCATGCCTGACGGTCCCGGCCTGGAGGCGCAGTTCCGAAACCTGAACCTTGGCGGCGGAAATTTCGCTTTGGGTCACCGAACTGCTCGACTCGGCCTGCGCACGATCGATTTGCCCGGCCAGCGCCTCCAGCTCCCGCGCCCGGACTTCGAGCACATCCTGCAGATAGACCGGGTCCTTGGCGACGGGGATCTGCCGCTTGGCCATCTCGACCTCCCGGGCGGCCTGGCGGATCTGGCTCTCGGCCATCTGCACCAGGCGCTTGAGGCCCGGCTGCGGCAGGGGTCTGGGCAAGGGGGCGGCCGCCGGCTTGGGCAGCGGCTGCCAGTAGCCGTCCTCTTCTTCAACAAAGGAATCGATCGGTTGGCCGGTCTGGGGGTCCATCAACTCGACGACCTCATGGCCATCCTGACGCGTGTCCCGAACATAGCCGAGGTAGTTTTTCTTGCGCCGGGTACGGATGACCTTCCGGGTCTTGCCGGGTTGTTGCGACGGTAGCTCAGGTTCGTCCTGCTCCGGGGCCTGCGCCTCGATGCGCTCGACCAGGCTGCGCTCGGCCTCCTGCTGCAACTCGCCCAGGCGCCGGACAAACAGATCGCCCCAGACCAGACGGGTACCTTGCGGCAACAAGCCGGCCTTGTACTCAAGCATGGCCAGCACTTCGTTATATTGGCTCACACAGGTGTTGAGCACCTCCATGTCGGCCTCGGCGGACAGGGGCAAGGCAGACCGCTCGTCGAGAATGGACTGGGAAGCCAAGGCACTGCGCAGATCTTCGAACTTCGTCCAGATATCGCTCTCAAGGTGCTGCGGATCCAGCTCCCGGAAACAATACAACCCGAGCCGGCAGGCCCTGACGGCTTTCAATCCAGGCACATTGCTCCCTTGGCCCCTGACCTCGTGGATACCCTGGTATTCCGTCAGATCCCGGTTGCGATGGCGGCCCAGTTCGGTAAACGCCTGTTTCTCCCGCTCTGCCCAGTCGATATACAGGTCCGCGGCGCGGTTTTCCCGTTGCTCCGCCTGTTGCCTTTCCGGCAAGACCCGACCCGCAGCATCCTGATAGGGCAGCCGCCCCATGATCCGCTGGCAACGAAGTTCGACGATCTTGATCGAGTCCAGGGCAAACTGCATCCCCACGACGAACTGATGCAAGCAGGCAAAGAGTGTCCCCTTGTATCCCCGCAGGAGGACGGTTTCGTTCATCCGCAACGTGTTGATCTGTTGCTCGTAACCGTCGACAAAGGCTTTTACCCGCTCGCCGAGCCGGTCCATTCGGGCGAACCACTGCTGGTCGGTATAGCGCTCGGGATTACCTTCCATCGCCCTCAAGGCTTGCGACTCGGGAAGCAGCGCCTCCGCCCGCGTCCCCTGCTCCTCAACCCCCTTATTCCACTCCTCCATGAAGCGCGAACCGACCCGCTCCCGCTGTTCCTGCTCCCGGCGCTTTTCCTCAAGCAGGGCGGCTCTTCTTTTGCCGATGTTTCCCGGGCGCCCCGACCCGCCGCGCAGACGCAGCTTCAAGTCCGGCGTCCAGGTTCCCGCGCCATCGTTTTTCAGGTAGAACCCTTTGCTACGACCGTCCGGCGCGACCACCTGGACATTGCCCTCGCTATCCGTCTTCACAGCAAACAGCCAGCCACCGAAGTAGGCCGCCAGCCGGTTTGACTCCTTCAAGCGGATCAGTCCCTTCAAGTCACCGGAGGCGACGACTTCCCCCAGGGTCTTGGGCTCGGGCCAGGGATACGGGTAAATCTTCAAGGTGAACGAACTCACACTCGGACGCGGGGAGAGCGTGCCGGGCGCCACGGGATTGTCCAGTTTCATCGGCAGCAGCCGGTCCGGCCCTTCGCTGACCGTGGCCCGGTGCGGCGGGCGCTGGCCCTCGTCTATCGGGATCTGTCTCGGTGCCTTGGCGCGCGCCTGTTGATGGCTCAAGCGATGCCCGAGAATAAAGGCGATATTCACCAGGACATCGGCCCAGCCACTGGCCTTGGCCCCGGGGTCCTTTTCCTGCAGCCGTCGAAAGTCGGCATCGACACTGGCGACCACGGCGAAAATCCAGCCGGCCACCGCCGCCGGACCACGGATAAACATCAGCACCACGTTGAACAGTTGCCAGCCGCCCTCCTTCAAGGTGTTCCAGCGCAATTCGGCATTGGACACCGATTGCCGGTCCGCCAGGGCGATCAGGGTCCTGGCCATCGAGACGAACAGGTGATGCAGGTAGTCGCCCTGGACCACCGCCTCATCGAGCGTGGCCGGCGCCACCGGCAGCAGCGCGGCAAAATCGTCCTCGAACGAGCGCCGCAGATGGGGTTCGACAAAGCCGCCATTGGCATAGGTACGCCGGGCCTCATCGCTCAACCAGGTCAGAACGCTGTCCTGCAATTCACCGGGTTGCTTGAGCGCCTCGAACAGGGCCGCCAACGTCGGGTATTGCAGGAGTGGCTCGACCGGAGGCGTGGGACGGGCGTCGTTGTCGTGAGGACAAAAGTCCTGGCCCGGTGCCGACTGGAACTGCTGGAAGACCGACGCCTGGGGGCCGGCCTTGGCGAGCAGCGGACGATAGAGAATAAACGGGCCATGGCGAGTGTCCCGCGGGCCGATAATGAACATCGACGCCACGACATCCGCTGGCGCATCGGTTTCGGCCTTGAAGGCCAGGGCGCGCAGGACGATCTCCTGGCCCGCCACCTGACGCTTCACCGCTTCGGGCTGCAAGACCGCTTCGACAGTGCGGTATCCCGCTTCGTCGAAATTCGCTTCGCCGCGAATCTTCAGCTCCAGCGCCGCCATGGGCAATTGCACCCGCAGTTGCTCGCTGAACAGGCCTTCCCGACGCCGAGCCTCATCGGCATCATCGATCAGCTTGGCCTTGAGCGCATCCAGGTAGGTTCGCCCGATATCGACAAACGTGACCAGTCCCTTGACGTAGTCCGGGGTCAGCCATTCGGGCAGCGGCTTTTCCACGCCACAAAGGCGGATACTGATCGCCATCTTCGCGTGCCGAAAGCCGCCGAGATTCTCCAGGGCAAACTCGGTCAGGCTCATGCGCACCTTTTCCACCGTCCCCAGCGCCCCGCCCGCGCCCCCGGCAGCGGCCACCGCGATGACCTTGTCGAGTTCCAGGCGAATATCGTCGGGGCTGGCGATATCGGCGGTTTGCGGATGGTCCTCGCCCATCTTCTTGAGCAACGCCTTGGCGGCGAAGCCTGGCAGATCACCCACATCATCGAGAAAGGCCTTGCCGCCCGATGCGCGCTGTACCTCGGCGAGTTTTTCCAGCAGGGCGCGGTAGGTGCCGAGGTCTTCGCTCGGCGCCCCCAGCAACCAATGCGGCAAGCCGTCACTAAGGGTTGCCAGCGCTTCGGGCAACTCGACCACGGTATGGGGCTCTGCCCGCACCGGCGTGAAAAACCAGTCATCCGTACGGGTAATCAGATCGAGCTGGCGCTGGTAGTCTTCGAGCGTCCACTCGCTATCGAGCCCGATCAGCGAAATCGCCTGAAGCTGGTTTTCCAGCAGGGTTTCGGCAAGCCTGGCGAAGGCCTGTTCCAACTGCAGATCCGGGTCGCCGGACTGCCAGAGCAGACGCTCGCGATACTCGATATTCCGACCATTGGCCCGGACACTCATGAACAAGGGCACCAGTTGCCCGATGTCCGTGCTGTCGGCCCTGAAAAGGCCTTTGGCCAGGCTGAGCACCAGCGGGTTCTGCTCGATCCCCCGTTCCTTGCGGCGGGCCACCAGCACGGGCAAGGCTTCCGGATAAGCGCCGCCCCAGGTGTCCTTGCTCACGGCCTGCACGCCATAGAGGGCAAGCTGCGTCTCGGGCCTTTCCAGATTGATCGACAGAAAGGCCCGATGCTGTTCACGATCGGCGGACAACATCCGCACCAGTATCCTGCCAAGACGATAAAAGCGGCTGTAACCGTCCTCATCCTCAGCGTTCCAGTAGTCGACCAATGCCTGCTGATAGAGTTTCAGCAGGATATCGCCCCAGGACCCGAGCACGGCCTGGATGGCCGGCGCATTCACCACAAGCCGGTCGCCGGGCAAACTGTCGAGCTTGATCTCCAGCACATGCTCGGCGGTAAAAACCGGCGCGACTCCGGTCATGAAATGCTCCAGCACCAGGTCGATCACGGCCCGGTATTGAAAGCCGCCCGAGAACCTTTTTCCATCGCGCTCCAGCCATTGGAGTTTGCCGACATACAGATGCGAGGCATTGCGCTGCGGATTCCAGCGGCTGAAAAAATACCCCTGGATGGCCGACAAGGCCACTTCCCGCAACGTCGGCGGCTGGGCGAAAAGCGCCTTGGCCGCCTCGATCTCGTGCTCAAGCGACGGGCCCGACAGTGTGATTGCGTCATTCATACAGACTATTCCCCTCAAACAGATCCGACAGGCTTGGGTTCAAGCGCCATGCCCGGCACCGAACACAGGTACAGGGGAAGTAGGCACCTGACACGCCAAGGCCATGCGGTATCCGGCTATCGAGAGACATGCCCTGCGGGCATACAGCGCCGTGGCAACGGCATACACTGGCGCCCATGACCACGATTCCCCTGACCGACCTCATCCCACCGGCAATCAGTTGCTCTTCCTGCGCGGCCTGCTGCTGCCGGCTGGAGGTCATGTTGATCACTGATACCGGTGTCCCCGAACGCTACATCGACATCGACGACTGGGGCGGCGAAGTGATGTTGCGCCTGGACGACGGCTGGTGCGCGGCACTGGATCGCGACAGCATGCGCTGCACCATCTACGAGAAACGCCCGCTGATCTGCCGCGAGTTCGAAACAGGCTCGGAGGACTGCCTGGAAGAGCGCCGCGGAATCGCCACGGCATATCGCTGAATCGAAGGGCCGAATCAGGGCGATTTCATCCCCAAGTCAAAGACACGTCTCATATATCCGGTGAACCCGCTCAATCCACACTTGGGACCGCACGTCACAAGTAGCGGGCAACTCAATGTTGTCCCCGGACCCTGAGATCACTGGCTCATGAAGACCCTAGACCCTCCCTGTATTTCGCCCCCCTGCGCAGCCGATACCCTGCCGGCGCCGACCGACAGCGCGCCGCTCCAGTCGCAGCAGTTGCTGTCGCTCAACACCTCCAATGCGCAAGTGGTCGCCCTGCTCGATGAACTGCCGCGCCCGGCCATGCCCAAGGTGAATCCGGCGACCGACAAGACTGAGCTGATACGCCAACTCCGACAGGGTTATCTGGCGCAGCTGGAGCAGTTCTGGACACAACCCAATAGCGCCACCGGCGGTTTGCCCTCCGATCAATGGCTCGCACTGACCCTGGAGACGCAACTGCGGGCCGAGGCGCAACTGCGCAGCGTCGATGGGACGCTGGACGCCGACGACCGGCAACTGATTGATCAGGTACTGAGCCTGCCCACACGGGAACAACGGGAAAGTGCACTGCCGGTCCTGCCCGTCGTCCATCGACCCGGGGTGTATGGCATTTCCTTCCTGGAAAAAAACACCTCGGCCCCATGGCCTGGCGCACTCGTGATCACCAGCCACGACGGCGCCGTGCTGCTGGGCAGCGATCCCGACCCGAAGCAGTTCAAGGGCAAGAAAGTGGTCGAGACCCACAGTGATCTCGGACGGGTCGTGCTCTACACCCTGGAATATGGTCTCGAAGCCTTTTCCTCCCTCAGAATCCTGTACACGACACTGCTGGTGCGAACCGGGCAAAAAATCGCGGACCGTTTCAGTGCCAGCGATGACAAGCACGAAAACCTGTTCGACTGGCAGGTCCGGTCACTGTGCAACGCCCAGCAAAAGCAGGTGAACGATGTGTTTGCCGCCTTCCCGGCGGACACGTCGAAGGCAATGCTGGAACGCCTCGAAGCCGCTGCGGACCTGCGTGATATTCTGGATATCGGCACGCGCGTGAATCGGCGCACACAAGCCTTGCAATACAGGATCTGGCGGCAAGTCTTCAAGGAGGCCGACAGGCAAGATTGGCAGCGCTACAGAGTAGCCGCCGACAAAGTGCAGGCCGGCAGCCTGGCGCTGGCCCTGGCCTTGATCGATGCACTGCCGCCAACCTCGCCCAACGACAGCCGCGGCGGGCCGAGCATCCCGGATCAGGCAGTACTGGATGCCATCGTCCAGGCCCTGAGCGAGCAGCCGTCGGTCTCGACCAGCGCGCAGCGGGCACAGGCGATACGCGATACCTGGCAATACGCCAATGCCGCGTGCCTGCAACTGGCGCTGCTAGACGCCACGCTCCTTGGCCGAATCCCTGCGCGCCAGCGACAGTGGGTCCAGGTGGTGCTCGACTATCCGACCCCGGCCACTCGCCCCACGATCGGCACACACGTCATCAGCGCCAACGCGCTGGGTTTGTGGGTACATCACGAGAATGCCCAGAGCACACTCCATATCATTGGCGGCGGCGTACTCGCGATCACCAGCGCGGACCCGGACGACCCGAGTGTGGTGCTGCATACCCCGGATTCAGCCGATGACAACGACCTCAGGGTACTGAGCCAACGCGGTGACCTGGACCGGTATTTCCAGGAACCGCCGTGGCGGGACTATGTTGCCGCGCGGCTGAGAAAATCCAGTACGCCAACCCTGCAGTCGGCGCCCCCGGGAAACGCCGCTCACATCCAACTGATCCCGATGCCGGGCAACGTGCATCAGTGCCTCTACGAAATACAGCGTGACGCGCTGATCGAGCAGGCCCGCCAGCGTCTCCCCGGCAAGCCCGCGAGTAACCGGCAATCACTCATCGATCAGTGGGCATTTGGCACCGCAGCGGGCCAGAAGAACGCCGGCTTGATCGGCACCTTCCTGCCCGGAAAGGATTGGCTGGGGCGAATAAGGGCGACCGGACAAACAGACATTGCAGTGCTGCCCGGCAGCCAGGCGACAGATCGCCAGGGCACAAGCGGCACCGACACCCTGCCACCCGAGAGCACGGACATTGCGACCCTGGTCAGCCGGACGGGTGCCGATGGCAAGACCTTGCTGACTGCCGGCCCGGTACTGCAAGCGATCCCTGCGCCACGCCAGCCCCTCGGCACAATGCGGCTACGGTTGCTGGGCGGTGCGCCGACGGGGCCATCCCTCAGCGGGCAATTGTCTCCTGCCGTCTCAGCGCGACTTTCAACCCTGGCCGGCCTGGTTCGCCTGGGGTCCTGGAACTCACAGGTCATGGACATCATTGCGCCCCTCATGCCCAGCCTGGCGGAGTGGCCGCAAGACAGTAACCTGGTGATTATCGACGCCCGCGACCCGGGATTTGGCTGGTCGGTACGCTACCGGCAGGGACTGCGCGAAGACACCTATGGATACCGGGTCAACCCGGAGCTGTTCGGTGCCCTCCATGATGTGGTGCTGTACCGATACAGTCCGAATCATTATCGCGTCTGGCTCGACGGCAACCCGGTGGACGTCCCCGCCGGACAGGACAGCTTCTTTCATGCCGTGGCCCTGTCGCTGAACCGGGGCCATGAGCCCGGCACATTCACGGTCGAGAGACTGCGTAATGCCGCCGCCGATCATATCGAACACAATCCGGATATCGCGCCCTTCGTGACCGCGGAGCATTTGCCTCTCTATGCCCAGGCACTGGAGCATTGCCTGGAGCTGAATATCTGGCTGGGCGATAGCAGCTATCGAGAGTTGACCGCCATCCTCAAGGGCTCCGCCAATCCGTACGGTCTCTTTCAGCCGGTCATCCGTTACCTGGAGACGACCTTGCCGTCACGCTCACCGAGGATCAGAGCCGCCGTCGACGATGCGTTCAACTCCGTTCGTGAGCGCCATGACCTGCGCCCGCTACCCGCCGAAATACGCCAGATCATTGATCGCTATATTGATGCCGCCCCTCGTCCGGAACTGTCCCTGTGGGTCGACGAGCCGCGGCGCAGGCTGCTGCTGGAAACGCTGTTGATCGGGCCCTCACAAGCGACAGATATCGACTTCCTGATTCACCACACCTTCATTTTCAATGACAGCGTCCGGCATATCCTGCTGGAGTATGGGGTGACAGCCACCCAGCTACGCCTGTATGCACTCCAGCACATCGGCAATCAGATCAGCGCGCGACGTGACTTGATCAGGGCCGTGCTCGGTCGCGTCCCGGCGCTGCTGGAGCGGGTCGATATCATTTTCAGTTCAGCGAACCTGACCCCGCCCCTGGAAGAGGGGCTCAACACCCATCAAATCGCCCATTTGCTCCACGACCCGCAAATTTCAACGGACAGACTGCGATTGATCGCCCGCTGCGCGGATGCCGGCATCATCCGTATCAACCTGCTGGAAAACGCAGACGGGATAAAGTCGTTGACTGACGACGTGTTGACCCGACTCCTCGAACATCAGCAGGAACTGCTGGCTGTAGCCCGGCAAATGGGCTTCCAGGAAATCGCGCCCCTGCTTTTGCCCTTCAAGACCAATGCCCCTTCATGGAGCCGACATTGCTTCCGATCGGCCTATCTCGCCAATGCCAGGCTCCAGCTTCTGCTCGATACACCCGAACTGTTTGCCTTGCTCAGGAAGAAATCGGGCCGGGTCCTCGACAAGATGTGGACCCAACTGACCAGCAACACCCATGACAATGCCAGGATTCGACATGCACTGGCCAACCCGCTCCACACGCTCAGCAGCCTGGCCCAACTGAACAGAGTGCTGAACGCGGCTCTTCCGAACACAGGAGAAGCCGGACCTTCGACGCAGTCGCAGCCAGCCTGGCTTAGGGGATATGAGATGCACAGCCGATCGGCGCTGGATCCGGCCGGACCGGATGCGCGAGGCCTGTATCGCACGCCGGACGGGAGGACGTACATCCTCCATGAAGGCCTGCGCTACGAAGTCCGGGCCTTCCGCGACCGGTTCAGGATCATCCATGCCACCGAAGGTTTCAGGCGCTCGACCTATGAGGTGCAACGCCGTACCGACGGTTCGTGGCAGCTTATGGACGCCCCGGGGCTGGGCGGCGATATGCGCAGGCCCTATCCCCCCATGGCCGAGCAATCCCGGATGCAACGTAGCGCGTTCGCCGAGCTGGGCCAGGCCGCGCAACAGGAGTGGCAAAGGCTCGGAGCCGACGCGGCAGTGTCCGGCCGGGTCCCCGACCTCAACGCCATCGAATCCAGCGCCGCAGGTTACACGATGCCGCTGATCGGCCTGGCCAGTAAACCCCGCCAGCACCTGGAACTGGAGAAAAACAGCGCACTGGCCAGGCTCTCGACACGCATCCGCAACTGCGTAGACACAATCCACCAACACTTCGAATTCCAGGGCGGCCAGTTACTCCCGCGCCCAGGCGTCACCCACCATGAGGTGGTCCACGGCCTGGCCCAACTCGATGGCCTGAACAGCCTGAATACCGGCTTCGCGCTGTTGCTGCTCAATAGCGGCAGGCGCCATGTCTTGTCGGCGGAACTGGCCAGCGCGGTCCAGGTGCAGTTCTACACGCAACTGGCCCAGGTGGTCGTCGGCGTAACCTGCGACGGGACAATACTCGCCCGGGCGATTTACCTCGGCCTGAAGGATGCCGGGCACCTGGGCGCAGAGAGCCTCAGCCTGCTGGACAAGGCCGGCCGGGGTATCCGCCTGGGCGGCAAGACGCTGACCCTGGGTGGATTGCTGGCTGCCGGCAATGCCTTGCTGGTCCTGGCCAGCCTCGGAGTGGACAGTTACCTGCTGGCCCATGCCGAGAGCGCCGAGGAAAAAGCCACCTACGGCACCAACGTCGGGCTCGATACCCTCGCGCTGGGCACGGTACTGGCCGGATTTGCCGAGGGCGCCGAGTTCCTCGGTCCGCTGTCGATACCCCTGGCCGGCCTGGGCCTGGGCGCCAGCAGCCTGGTGTCGGTGTTCTTCGCCAAGGCCCACCAGGTCCTGGCCACGGGCGAGCAATTCACCCGGGAGGTCCAGGCCTATCGCGCCGGGTATGTCGAGGATCCTGACACCCATGCGCTGCGCATGGACGGTCCCGTGGTGGTGACCCATCTGGATCAGCGCAACGGCCAGGTCTACCTGGGCAGCCCGAAGATCTACACCGTCGACTATTTGTCGTCGGGCGATCCACGCGTAGTCCTGGACGAACGCCAGGCGATTGATGTCGGCCTGGTCCTGGAACTGCCCAGGCAGAGGCCGTTGCCCGTTTCGCAGAGCATCCGGATGCTGCATCTTCCGGGCACGCCCAAGCACACCTACCTGCCGCAATACGGCTGGCTGGTGGGCGCCACCCAGCGCAATGACGCCGAACTGCAGGTGTTCAAGGCCCTCGAACAAAAGACCCAGGGCAAGTTCATCGAAGCCGAATGGGTCGCGGTCTTCCAGAAGGTCGTGGAAAAGCTCGAGCCTCACTACCAAGCCACGCGTATCCGGGTCAGCCTGGGGCAGACCGCGCCGCCGTTGGTCATGGACGATTTGACGCAAGGGGCTCAGTACCTGAGCTACGACATCGAAGGCCAGGGTAGCCAATATGACCTCTACCTGAGTGACGGCGCGACGATCAATCTGTCCAGTTGCACCACGTCCAGGCCCTCCACCTGGGTGCTGCACACCGATCACCTGGGTCGCCCGGACGACATGCGGCTTGAGCCCGGCCGGCTGACGGTGGGTGACGTCGTGGTACAGGTTCAGGGCAATGAAGTCCTGTATGCGGTCAACCAGCGCGATGAGGCCTACCGGCTGGATCTTGCCGGCGGGCGCTGCATGCTGGTGACCCTGAGCGCCCGGGACCACGAGAACATGAGTACGCTGGTGCAGCGCCTGCAAACGCTGCAAGGCCAGCAGCCATTGGGCACGCCGGTGCTTGTCGAAGACCTGTCGGTGCCGGAATGTCCGGGCCGTGGCATCTACTATCGACCCACCGATGGCAGCTTCGCGGCCATTCCCGTGGACGGGGAGGATCACGGCGAGGAGCTGTACCAGATCCCGGCGTCACCCGAAATGCTGGTGATCGCCCCCAGCCCGCAGCGCGAGAAAGTCCAGGAGGCCGCCGCGACACTGGTCGAACTGACGGCTTATCTGAACGCCGAGTATCAGAAGTTCGGCGGGCGCTCGGCGGGATTCTGGAGTGCCCACCCGGCCGACGGCTTGCCCGGCAACGAGCAGTACTATGGCGATTATCTGCGGGCGCAATACCGGCTGGAGGTGCAGCGCGCGCGCCTGCAAGGCGACTACTCGGACACCGCGTACCCAATGATGCTGCAACTGCTGCCCCGCCACGAACGCGAGCACCCGACTCCGGGACCGCGCCAGGTGCAGGTGCACCGCTTGAGTATCAACGGCTATACGTCCGATGACATCCTGATACTCGGCGATCCCCAGCAGGGTACGCTGTTGTTGTGGGTGCCCGCGTCAACCCCGGCATTGAGCGAGTTCACTGGCGTCAGCGGACTCAAGGCCGGTGTGCAACGGTGGGCTGCCGCGGACGCGACACGCCAGGCGCTGCAGGAACACTTCCCGCGCAGCTGTCGCGCCAGTAATCACAGTGCCCTCTGGGGCTACATCGGAACGGACGAGGCGCTGGAAAAGCTCGGGGACAACGGCGACTGGACGTTGATCCAGATCGATCGCTACCCCATCGATGACGACGATGTATTTGCCGCGCTGGCCCGCTTCAAACGCCAGAGCGAAGGAGGCTGACGCTGAACGAACAGCCGTTACAACGGTATCGTGTAGTGCAAGGCGTAGCTTTCGATGCCCTCGTTCGGCGTGCGGATACCGGCGTTGGAATAGTGGGTCGCGCGGATCCCCACCTCCTGTCCACCGGCGAAACGCAGGCCGAAACCCAAGCGGTCCTCGAAGAGGAAGGCCGAGCCCAGTTTGTTGTCTTCCACTTCGGTGTGGGCAAACAGGGCAACGCCGATCCCCGCCTCGATATAGGGTTTGATCGAGGCCCCGGAAAACTCGTAGACGAATACGGGGGAGAACGACAGGCTGTGATTGCTGGGACTCTTGTCGCCTTCCCAGTAGGTGTAGGCCCCGCTCCAGTAGCCGGTCAGGCGGCCCACATCGCTTTGCAGCCAGCTTTTGTCCCAGTTCGATTGCAGGCCCAGGCGATAGGCCCGGGTCGAATCACTGGTCTGGCCAACGGAGAATTCGACACCGGCCGCCTGTGCCATGGCGCCATACCCCAGGGTGGCCGCAAATGCAGCCAGGCAGAACAATCGCTTCATGAGAAATATCCTATTTCCAACGCATTTCAGGTGCAGCCAAACAGCTCCCCGCAATACGCAATATGAAGCTTGGCGTTAAGCCTGGGTTCACGGGGATTCGCCGCTCTATGCCGACGTTTACCCTGTGAAGCTTTGCACAACCCCGGACTTCTGCCAGAGCATCGGCAGAATTTTCCTGAAATGATCCGGATCGGCGCTGGTCCAGAATTGCGCCTCGCGCGCAGGTCCCGGGGACAGCAGGTCGCGCGCTTCCAGCAGGCGCTGAAGTTGCCGGGCCACGGCGGCGCCGGTGTCGATCAGGCTGATGGACGCCGGAATCATCTCCAGCAACAGCGGCTTGAGGAAGGGATAGTGGGTGCAGCCGAGGATAATGGTGTCGCAGCCCGCCGCCAACAAGGGCTCGACATAGCTGCGCAGCAACTGGCGCAAGGCCTCGCTGTGCAAATCGCCGTCTTCGATCATTTCCACCAGGCCAGGGCAAGGCTGGGTGATCACCCGTACATCGTTGGCAAAACGGTCGAGCAAGGCGGCGAACTTGGCGCTTTGCAAGGTCCCGGTGGTCGCCAGCACGCCGACCACGCCACTGCGGGTGGCCGCCGCCGCGGGTTTGACCGCCGGCTCCATGGCCACCAGCGGCCAGTCCGGGTAACGCTGGCGCAAATCGGCGGCAGCGGCCACCGTGGCGGTATTGCAGGCAATCACCAGCGCCTTGGCACCCTGCTCGCGACAGAAACCAGAGATCGCCGCGCAGCGCTGGCGAATGTACTCCGGGCTCTTTTCGCCGTAGGGGATATGCCCGCAGTCGGCGACATAGAACAGCGACTCATTGGGCAGCAGGGCCTGGATTTCCTTGAGCACCGACAAGCCGCCGACGCCAGAGTCGATTACCGCGATCGGTGCGTCACGCATCGCCGCCACCACAGACGCTGCACTGCGGATCGCGCTTGACCCGCAGCTCACGGAATTTCGTACCCAGGGCATCGATCAGCAGCAGGCGGCCGACCAGCGGCTCGCCGAAACCGGCCAGCAGCTTCAAGGCTTCCAGGGCTTGCAAGCTGCCGACCAGGCCAACCAGCGGACCGATGACGCCAGCCTCGCTGCAGGTCAGTTCGGCTTCGCTGCCGTGCCCGTACAAGCAGTGGTAACAGGGGCTTTCCGGACGGCGCGGATCGAACACCGAGAGTTGCCCCTCAAGGCGAATCGCCGCGCCGCTCACCAGCGGCTTGCCGGCGGCGACACAGGCGGCGTTGACGGCCTCGCGGGTGGAAAAGTTGTCGCAGCAATCGAGCACCAGATCCACCGCCGCCACCGCGATGCCGAGTGAATCGGCGTCGAGGGCCTGGCGATGGGCGACCAGGGTCACTTCAGGATTGATTGCCGCCAGCCGGCGCAGCGCCGAGTCGACCTTGCTCGAACCGATGCTGGCGGTGTCATGGATGATCTGGCGTTGCAGATTGGTCAGCTCGACCGTGTCGAAGTCCGCCAGATGCAGTTCGCCGACCCCGGCGGCCGCCAGGTAAAGCGCCACCGGGGCACCGAGGCCGCCAAGACCGACGATCAGCACCCGGCTGTTTTTCAGACGCAACTGGCCGTCGATATCGACCTGTTGCAACAGGATCTGCCGGCTATAGCGCAACAGCTCCTGGTCGCTCAGCACGATAGGCGCCCCAGACTGATGCGTTGATGGCCGCCCAGATCGGTACGGCTGTGGACTTCGCTGAAACCTTGCGCCGAGAGCAACTCGCGCACGGCTTCGGCCTGATCGTAACCGTGTTCGAGCATCAACCAGCCATCGGCCTCCAGGTGCTTGGGTGCCTGGGCGATGATCAGGCGCAGATCGTCCAGGCCATCGACACCGGCCACCAGGGCGCTGGCGGGTTCGAAACGCACATCGCCCTCGGCCAGGTGCGGGTCGCTCGAAGCAATGTACGGAGGGTTGCTGATGATCAGGTGGAAACGCTGGCCGTCCAGGGCGCTGAACCAATGGCTGCTCAGTACCGTGGCATTGTTCAGCCCCAGGCGCTGGCGATTGCGTTCGGCCAGGGCCACGGCTTCCGGCACGCGGTCCACCGCCGTCACTTGCCAGGCTGGACGCTCGTTGGCCAGGGCCAGGGCAATCGCGCCGCTGCCAGTGCCGAGGTCGAGCACCCGGGCCGGGGTCGCCGGCAACAGCTCAAGGGCGGCTTCCACCAGCAGTTCGGTGTCCGGCCGCGGAATCAGGGTATGCGGCGCGACTTCCAGGTCCAGCTTCCAGAACCCTTGCTGGCCGAGAATATAGGCCACCGGCTCGCCGCCACGACGACGCACGAGGAAGTCGGCAAAGGCCAGCGCGGCTTCGCTGCTGACGATCTTTTCCGGCCAGGTGTGCAGGTAACTGCGGGATTTGCCCAGGGCCGCCGCCAACAGCAGTTCGGCGTCCAGGCGCGCGGTCGGCGAATCAGGCAGGTCGGCGGCGCGTAGCAGACTGGCAATAATGGTCATTCAATCACCCAAGGCGGCCAGTTGATCGGCCTGATATTCGGCCAACAGCGGTTCGATAACGGCTTCCACCCCCCCGGCCAGGACTTCATCCAGGGAGTACAGGGTCAGGTTGACACGGTGGTCGGTGACCCGGCCCTGAGGGAAGTTGTAGGTACGGATACGTTCGGAGCGATCGCCCGAGCCCACCAGCAGCTTGCGCTCACTGGCGATGGCATTGGCCGCGGCGCTGGTCTGCTGGTCGTTGAGCTTGGCCGACAGCCAGGACATCGCCCGCGCACGGTTCTTGTGCTGGGAACGCTCTTCCTGGCATTCGACCACGATCCCCGAAGGCAAGTGGGTGATGCGGATCGCCGAGTCGGTCTTGTTGACGTGCTGGCCACCGGCACCGGAGGAGCGGTAGGTGTCGATGCGCAGGTCCGCCGGGTTGATCTCGATGGCTTCCTGTTCGTCCGGCTCGGGCAATACCGCGACCGTGCAGGCCGAGGTGTGGATGCGGCCCTGGGATTCGGTGGCCGGCACGCGCTGGACGCGATGGGCACCGGATTCGAATTTCAGCTTGCCGTAGACGTTGTCGCCTTCGACCCGGGCAATGACTTCTTTATAGCCGCCATGCTCACCGACGTTTTCCGAAAGGATCTCCAGGCGCCAGCCACGCCGCTCGGCGTAGCGCGAGTACATGCGAAACAGGTCGCCGGAGAAGATCGCCGCCTCGTCGCCGCCGGTGCCGGCGCGGATTTCGAGAAACACGTTGCGACCATCGTTGGGGTCCTTGGGCAGCAACATGCGTTGCAGGTTGCCCTCCAGCTCGACCAGTTGTTCCTTGGCTTCGCGGACTTCCTCGACGGCCATTTCACGCATGTCCGGATCGCTGTCCTTGAGCAGCGCCTGGGCGCCTTCGAGGTCGGACTGGACCTTCAACACCTGCTTGTAGGCGCTGACAATCGGCTCGACTTCGGCGTACTCCTTGGAATAGGCACGGAACTTGTTCTGATCGGAAATGACTTCGCCATCGCCGAGCAAGGCGGTCAGTTCCTCGAAACGGTCCTGGAGGATGTCCAGCTTATTGAGCAGTGACGCTTTCATTGCGGTTTCTTATCCGAAAAGCTATCCGATGAGCCCTCACCGAGGGCAAAGAGTTCCTGGGCCATGGCCAGCGCATCGAGGCGGCCTTCGGCGGACAATTTTTTCAGTTGCACGCTGGGCGCATGCATCAACTTGTTGGTCAGGCCACGGGCCAGTTGCATCAACACCTCTTCGGCGCTGCTGCCGTTGGCCAGCAGACGCTGGGCCTTGTGCAACTCTTCGTCGCGCAGGCGTTCGCTCTGCTGGCGGTAGGCGCGCAAGACATCCACCGCGGCCAGCTCGCGCAGGCGCGCCATGAAGTCGTCGACGCCGCTGCTTACCAGTTCTTCGGCGGCTTGGGCGGCACCCTGGCGGCTCTTGAGGTTTTCGGCGACCACTTCGTGGAGGTCGTCGACGCTATAGAGGTAAACGTCGTCCAACTCGCCGACTTCCGGCTCGATATCCCGGGGTACGGCGATATCCACCATGAAGATCGGCTTGTGCTTGCGCAGCTTCAAGGCGCTTTCCACCGCGCCCTTGCCGAGGATCGGCAACTGGCTGGCGGTGGAACTGATGACGATGTCGCTGTGCACCAGTTCCTGGGGGATATCGGACAGCAATACCGCGTGGGCACCGAACTCTTCGGCAAGGATCTTGGCCCGCTCCAGGGTCCGGTTAGCCACCACGATACGCTTGACGCCCTGCTCGTGCAGGTGGCGGGCAACCAGGGTGATGGTTTCGCCGGCACCGATCAGCAACGCACTGCTGCGCTGCAGATCGCTGAAAATCTGTTTCGCCAGGCTGACGGCGGCAAAGGCCACCGACACCGGGTTCTCGCCGATGGCAGTGTCGGTACGCACCTGCTTGGCGGCGCTGAAGGTGGCCTGGAACAGGCGCCCGAGCAACGGCCCGATGGTTCCCGCCTCCCGCGCCACCGCGTAGGCCGACTTCATCTGGCCGAGAATCTGCGGCTCGCCCAATACCAGCGAATCCAGGCCCGAGGCCACGCGCATCATATGACGAACGGCGGCATCGTCTTCGTGCACATAGGCACAGGCCCGCAGGTCTTCGAGGTTCAGGTGGTGATAATCGGCCAGCCAGCGCAAGACCGTGTCCGACGTAATGTGCTCCTGCTCGATATACAGTTCACTGCGATTGCAGGTCGAGAGGATCGCGGCTTCACGGCTGTCGGTGAGGCGACACAGCTGTTGCAGGGCCTCCACCAATTGCTCGGGGGTAAAAGCCACGCGCTCGCGCACGTCTACGGACGCCGTCTTGTGGTTGATGCCGAGTGCGAGGAAGGCCATTCAGGGTCGCTGATGATGTCGAGAAGCCGACAATTGTCCACCTTCGAATGATTCAGAACAACCATTGCCGTCTATTGTCCTAATGTAACGTTGCTATAAGTGTCTGGTGAGCGTCTCGGGTATGGTTCTGCCCGCCGCTTGTGTCATGATGCCCCGACCCGCAGGTAAGTCGTCCTTCTCCTATATGAATAGATCCTCCGCGTTGCTCCTCGCTTTTGTCTTCCTCAGCGGCTGCCAGGCCTTGGCACCCGTGTCGCCGGGGCATGCGCCGCCGGCTGAAGACACCACTCCGGCCCCGGAAAAGCCCAAGGTCTACAGCTCGTTCACCGAAGATACGGTGTTCAGCCTGTTGAGCGCGGAGCTGGCCGGACAGCGAAATCGTTTCGATATCGCGCTGGATAACTACGTGACCCAGGCGATCAACACCCAGGATCCGGGGGTTTCCGAGCGCGCTTTCCGGATTGCCGAGTACCTGGGCGCCGATCAGGCCGCCCTCGACACCTCGCTGATCTGGGCGAAAAACGCCCCGGACGACCTCGAGGCGCAACGCGCGGCCGCCATCCAGCTGGCCCGCAGCGGGCGTTATGACGACTCCATGGTCTATATGGAGAAGGTCCTGCAGGGCAAGGGCGACACGCATTTCGACTTTCTCGCCCTGTCGGCCGCCGATACCGACCAGGACACCCGCAACGGCCTGAAGAAAAGTTTCGACCGCCTGCTGGTCAAGCACCCGAAGAACAGCCAGCTGATTTTCGGCAAGGCGCTGTTGCTGCAACAGGATGGCGACACCCAGGGCGCCTTGGCGCTGCTGGAGAAAAACCCGCCGGAAGACGGCGAAATCGCCCCGATCCTGCTGCGTGCACGCTTGCTGCAAGCACTGAATCGCGGCAAGGAAGCCTTGCCGATCCTGGAAAAAAGCATCAAGCAGTACCCGGACGACAAGCGCCTGCGCCTGACCTATGCGCGCATGCTGGTGGAACAGGATCGCATGGCCGACGCCAAGACCCAGTTCTCCAGCCTGGTGCAGCAATACCCGGAGGACGACGAACTGCGTTTCTCCCTGGCGCTCGTCTGCCTCGAGGCCAAGGCCTGGGATGAAGCCAAGGGTTACCTGGACGAACTGATCACCCGCGACAGCCATGTCGACTCGGCGCACCTGAACCTGGGCCGCATCGCCGAAGAGCACAACGACCTGCAGACCGCCCTGGATGAATACAGCCAGGTCGGGCCGGGCAACGATTACCTGCCGGCACAACTGCGCCAGACCGATATCCTGGTCACCACCGGGCGCGGCGCCGAGGCGTCGAGCAAACTCAAGACGGCCCGCGACGAGCAGCCGGACTACGCGATCCAGCTCTACCTGATCGAGGCCGAGATCCTCTCCGCCAACCATCAGGGCGATCGCGCCTGGAGTGTCCTGCAGCAAGCCCTGTTGCAGTACCCGGACGACCTGAACCTGCTTTACACCCGTGCCATGCAGGCGGAAAAGCGTGACGACCTGGCGCAGATGGAGAAAGACCTGCGCGCCATCCTCAAGCGCGAACCGGACAATGCCATGGCGCTGAACGCCCTCGGCTACACCCTGTCGGACCGCACCACCCGCTACGCCGAAGCCAAGGAACTGATCGAGAAGGCTCACCAGCTGAACCCGGAAGATCCGGCCGTGCTCGACAGCCTCGGCTGGGTGAACTTCCGCCTGGGCAATCTCGACGAAGCCGAACGCCTGCTGCGCCAAGCCCTGGAGCGTTTCCCCGACCAGGAAGTCGCCGCGCACCTGGGCGAAGTCCTCTGGGCCAATGGCAAGCAGCGCGAAGCCAAGCAAATCTGGGGCAAGTTCCTCAAGGATCAGCCCGACAGCCCACTTCTGCGCAGCACCATCAAGCGCCTGACCGGTTCCGAGACTCTTTAAGCTTATGTTTTTGCGCCACCTCGTTGTTTTCAGCCTGATCGCCCTGCTCGCCGGTTGTGCGGGCTTCGGCGCCCGTGAGTCCGTCGAAGGCCACGGCGACCCGGCCCTCTGGGCCAAGCACAAACAGCAATTGAGCAGCCTCGACGGCTGGCAGATCAATGGCAAGGTCGGTATCCGTGCACCGAAGGATTCCGGTAGCGGGACGGTGTTCTGGCTGCAACGCCAGGATTACTACGACATTCGCCTGTCCGGCCCGTTGGGGCGCGGCGCTGCCCGCCTGACCGGGCGTCCCGGCCAGGTGACCCTGGAGGTCGCCAACCAGGGCCGCTATGCCGCCACCAGCCCCGAGGCCCTGCTCCAGGAGCAATTGGGTTGGGAGCTGCCGGTGTCCCATCTGGTCTGGTGGGTCCGTGGTCTCCCCGCGCCGGACAGCAAGAGCCGCCTGAGCCTGGATAACGACAGCCGCCTGGCCTCCCTGGAGCAAGATGGCTGGCAGGTCGAGTACCTGAGCTACAGCGAGCAGAACGGCTACTGGTTGCCCGAGCGCATCAAGCTGCACGGCCGCGACCTCGACGTGACCCTGGTGATCAAGGACTGGCAGCCGCGCCAGCTGGGCCAGTGACATGAGCGCCGCCCGCCTGACGCTGCCATCGCCGGCCAAGCTCAACCTGATGCTGCACATCCTCGGTCGCCGTGCCGACGGTTATCACGAGTTGCAGACGCTGTTTCAGTTTCTCGATTACGGCGACGAGCTGAGTTTCGCCGTGCGTGACGACGGCGTGATCCAGCTGCACACCGAATTCGAAGGCGTGCCCCACGACAGCAACCTGATCGTGCGTGCCGCGAAAAAACTCCAGGAACAATCGGGCAGCACCCTGGGCGTCGATATCTGGATCGAAAAAGTCCTGCCCATGGGCGGCGGCATCGGTGGCGGCAGCTCGAATGCCGCGACCACCCTGCTCGGCCTCAACCACCTCTGGCAACTGGGTTGGGACGAGGATCGCCTGGCTGCGCTGGGCCTGACACTGGGCGCCGACGTGCCGGTTTTCGTCCGTGGCCACGCGGCTTTCGCCGAGGGCGTGGGGGAAAAACTCACCCCGGTAGACCCCGAAGAACCCTGGTATGTCGTGCTCGTTCCGCAAGTCTCTGTAAGTACAGCAGAAATTTTTTCGGATCCGCTGTTGACACGTGACTCCGCGCCCATTAAAGTGCGCCCCGTTCCCAAGGGAAACAGTCGTAATGACTGCTTGCCGGTTGTCGCAAGGCGTTATCCAGAGGTACGTAACGCTTTGAATTTGTTAGGTAAATTTACCGAAGCAAAGTTAACCGGAACTGGAAGTTGTGTGTTTGGGGCCTTCCCAAACAAAGCTGAAGCTGATAAAGTCTCGGCCCTTCTTACAGAGACCCAAACAGGGTTTGTGGCAAAGGGAAGCAACGTTTCGATGTTGCATCGCACGCTACAGAGTCTGCTCTAGGAATCGAGTACTGGGTACTCGTTGCAACAGATACAGGGGCGTCGCCAAGCGGTAAGGCAGCAGGTTTTGATCCTGCCATGCGTTGGTTCGAATCCAGCCGCCCCTGCCATTTTCCTATACTCATCCAGGTTACCCTCAGCCTTCAGGTACTGCGCGTGTCCAAGATGATGGTCTTTACGGGGAACGCTAACCCCGATCTGGCTCGGCGTGTTGTACGTCAGCTGCATATCCCTCTCGGTGACATCTCTGTCGGTAAATTCTCCGACGGCGAAATTACTGCCGAGATCAATGAAAACGTCCGCGGTAAAGACGTCTTCATTATTCAGCCGACTTGCGCTCCGACCAACGATAACCTGATGGAACTCGTCGTGATGGCTGATGCCTTCCGCCGTTCCTCAGCCACTCGAATCACTGCGGTGATCCCTTACTTTGGTTATGCCCGTCAGGATCGCCGTCCGCGTTCCGCGCGTGTGGCTATCAGCGCGAAAGTCGTTGCTGACATGCTCACCGTCGTCGGCATCGACCGTGTTCTCACGGTTGACCTGCACGCAGACCAGATCCAGGGCTTCTTCGATATTCCGGTAGATAACATCTACGGCTCCCCCGTTCTGGTGGATGACATCGAAGACCAACGCTTCGAAAATCTGATGATCGTGTCTCCGGACATTGGTGGCGTCGTGCGTGCACGGGCCGTTGCCAAGTCGCTGGGCGTGGATCTGGGCATCATCGACAAACGTCGTGAGAAGGCCAACCACTCCGAAGTGATGCACATCATCGGTGACGTCGAAGGCCGCACCTGTATTCTCGTCGATGACATGGTCGATACCGCCGGCACCCTGTGCCACGCGGCGAAAGCCCTCAAGGAACATGGCGCTGCCAAGGTCTTTGCCTACTGCACACACCCTGTGCTGTCGGGTCGCGCGATCGAGAACATTGAAAATTCCGTGCTGGACGAGCTGGTGGTGACCAACACCATCCCGCTGTCCGCTGCAGCACAAGCCTGTGCGCGTATCCGTCAACTGGATATTGCACCGGTAGTCGCCGAAGCGGTTCGCCGCATCAGCAACGAAGAATCGATCAGCGCGATGTTCCGCTAAGGGCCCTGCCCTTTCGGATCTCTCGTTGACGAAAAGCGCCCCGCCCCAACACCTGTTGGGGCGGGGCTTTTTTGCCCATACCGCCTTTAGCGCTGGTCGCAAACGCTAGGGTGGATGTGGTTAATTTGGAGAGTCAACATGAACGAATTTACCCTGAATGCTGAAGTGCGTTCCGACCTGGGGAAAGGTGCGAGCCGCCGCCTGCGTCGTCTCGCAAGCCTGGTTCCAGCTGTAGTTTACGGTGGCGAAAAAGCCCCTGAATCCATCAGCATGCTGGCCAAGGAAGTTGCCAAACTGCTCGAAAACGAAGCGGCTTACAGCCACATCATCGAGCTGAACATTGGCGGCGCCAAGCAGAACGTCATCATCAAAGCTCTGCAACGTCACCCAGCCAAAGGCCACGTGCTGCACGCTGACTTCGTCCGCGTTGTTGCCGGTCAGAAACTGTCCGCTCACGTTCCTGTGCACTTCATCAACGAAGCCGCAGCGATCAAGAAAGGCGGCGAGATTTCCCACGTTGTGGCTGAAGTCGAAGTGACCTGCCTGCCGAAAGATCTGCCTGAGTTCATCGAAGTCGACCTGGCTGATGCCGAAGTCGGTTCGATCGTTCACCTGTCGGACCTCAAAGCACCTAAAGGCGTTGAGTTCGTTGCACTGGCTCACGGTAACGACCTGGCTGTTGCCAACGTTCACGCGCCACGTGTTGCACCGGAAGCTGACGCTGCCGAGTAATATTTACTCCGTAACGTTGGAGTCATGGAAACATCGCGAGCTGGCAAGTAGCGAGTAAAGCGGGCGGGATCGCGAAGTTTGCATCATGTAAATGAGCATGTTTCGTCCACGTTCGCCGCTACGCTGATTAGCCGCGATGTTATCCACAACTCCTAGGAAGGGCCCCTGTCGTGACTGCCATCAAACTGATCGTTGGCCTGGGAAATCCAGGCACCGAATACGAACAGACCCGGCATAACGCGGGGGCCCTTTTTGTTGAGCGCATCGCCCACGCCCAAGGTGTCAACCTGGTGGCCGATCGCAAATATTTCGGCCTGACCGGGCGCTTCAGTCACCAGGGTCAGGATGTTCGTCTGTTGATTCCCACCACCTACATGAACCGTAGCGGCCAGGCCGTCTCGGCATTGGCTGGATTCTTCCGCATCACGCCTGAAGAAATCCTGGTGGCCCACGACGAACTGGACTTGCCTCCCGGCGTCGCCAAGCTCAAACAGGGCGGCGGACACGGCGGGCACAACGGCCTGCGCGACATCATCGCGCAGCTCGGCAATCAGAATACCTTTCACCGCTTGCGGCTTGGCATTGGCCACCCGGGCGTTGCCAGTATGGTTTCAAATTTTGTCCTGGGTCGTGCGCCACGCGCCGAACAGGAAAAACTCGATGCCAGCATCGATTTTGCCCTCGGCGTGCTGCCGGATATCCTCGCCGGGGAATGGAACCGCGCGATGAAAAACCTGCACAGCCAGAAGGCCTGACTCTTATCCGAGGGGAAACACCATGGGATTCAATTGCGGCATCGTCGGCCTGCCCAACGTCGGCAAATCCACCCTGTTCAACGCCCTGACCAAATCCGGTATCGCGGCGGAGAACTTCCCCTTTTGCACCATCGAGCCGAACAGCGGCATCGTGCCGATGCCCGACCCGCGCCTGCAGGCCCTGGCCGACATCGTCAATCCCAAGCGCATCCTGCCGACCACCATGGAGTTCGTCGACATCGCCGGCCTGGTGGCCGGTGCTTCGAAGGGTGAAGGCCTGGGCAACAAGTTCCTCGCCAACATCCGCGAGACCGATGCCATCGCCCACGTGGTCCGCTGCTTCGAAGACGAGAACGTGATTCACGTCTCCAACAGCGTCGACCCGAAACGCGACATCGAGATCATCGACCTGGAACTGATCTTCGCCGACCTCGACAGCTGCGAGAAGCAACTGCAGAAAGTCACGCGCAACGCCAAGGGCGGTGACAAGGACGCCGTGGTGCAAAAGGGCCTGCTGGAGCAGTTGATCGCCCACTTCACCGAAGGCAAGCCAGCGCGCAGCCTGATGAAGAGCATGAGCGCCGACGAGAAGGCGGTGATCCGTGGCTTCCACCTGCTGACCACCAAGCCGGTGATGTACATCGCCAACGTCGCCGAAGACGGCTTCGAGAACAACCCGTTGCTGGACGTGGTCCGGGCCATTGCCGAGGAAGAAGGCGCGGTCGTGGTACCGGTGTGCAACAAGATCGAAGCGGAAATCGCCGAGCTCGACGACGGTGAAGAGAAGGACATGTTCCTCGAAGCCCTGGGCCTTGAAGAGCCTGGCCTGAACCGCGTGATCCGTGCCGGTTACGAAATGCTTCACCTGCAGACCTACTTCACCGCCGGTGTTGAAGAGGTCCGCGCCTGGACCGTGCGTGTCGGTGCAACCGCGCCGCAGGCCGCCGGTGTGATCCACACCGACTTCGAGAAGGGCTTTATCCGCGCCGAAGTGATCGCCTACAACGACTTCATCCAGTACAAGGGCGAAGCCGGGACCAAGGAAGCCGGCAAATGGCGTCTGGAAGGCAAGGAATACATCGTTAAAGACGGTGATGTGATGCACTTCCGTTTCAACGTGTAAGCGCGAAGCCGGATTCCGGCGGACGCTGACGGAAACTGACCCCCCGTACTCACGCAGTGATACGGGGGTTTTTCTTATCCAGTAGCTTCCACGGGGATTCGCTGTGATCCGAACTCTAACCAGCTACAGAGCCGGTCATACTCAAGTCCGGACGACATAACCCGACTTGCCTCAAATCTTGTTTAATACGATCCCAAAGAAGGGTTCACATCCAACAAGGCCCGCTCGCGATCCAACTCCGCGCGCAACTCCTCCTCAGTCGGCAGCACCAACTTGTACTTGCTGGCGAACAATTGCTCATTACCCTGCAAGACCGAATAGCGCACCACTGAAGCATCCTTCTGCGCACAAAGAATGATGCCGACCGTAGGGCCATCTTCCGGGCCGCGCTTGAGGTCGTCATACATGCGCACGTACATGTCCATCTGGCCAATGTCCTGATGGGTCAGCTCGCCACGCTTGAGGTCGAAAATCACGAAGCACTTGAGCAGGTAGTTGTAGAACACCAGGTCGACATAGAAGTCTTTGCTTTCGGTACTGATACGCTGCTGTCGTGCCACGAAAGCAAAACCCTTGCCCAACTCCAGCAGGAAGCTCTGCAATTGGTGGATCAACGCCTGTTCCAGGTCGCTCTCCAGCAAAGCACCTGCATTCGGCAAACCGAGAAACTCCAACAGGACCGGGTCACGCACAAATTCGCGTGGGCTCTTACCCAGTGCCTGCACGTTGCTTACGGCCTCCTGCTCCACGGCGGCGCGATCCTGACTGGCCAGCAAGCGTTCGTAGTACAAGGTACCGATCTGCCGCTCCAGTGCACGGGTACTCCAGTTTTGGGTAACCGCTTCGGCCATATACCATTGCCGCGCAGTGTCGCTTTCGACCTTGAGTAACGTGCGGTAATGCGTCCAGCTCAATTCGCGACGCAGTGCGTCGTATTTTGGAAAGACCAGAAAAAAGCCACGCATATGACGCAGATTTGTCGCGTCAAAGCCCTTGCCGAACTCAGCGCTCAGCACCTTGGCCAGCGTCGGTAGCAGTTTCTTGCCATAGACCGCACGCGCCTCACCGCCCTGCTCGAACTCAACGATATAACGACCGATCTCCCAGCAGGTTTGTACCTGCAACACATCCACGGCCCGCAGCGCCTGTTGGCGAGCCTGCCGAATCAGCCCAGCCAGGCTGCCGAGTAACGGTTGTAGCTGCGCGTCCGGATGGAGCAGCGGGGTTTGACTCATGGCACCTCCGGTACAGGATTCATATGGGTCAATTGCTAACCCTGCCAGGCAGCAGAGGTCTGGCCAGTACCTTGTACAGTCCACTCCGTTCGCCCGTTGGCGGCACAACCGTGAACTTGGAGCGTAGGTTAACTGCCACTAACCTCTCTACGAGGCGCTATTGACGAATAGTCGAACCTTAACCGTTCGGGTAAATCAGAGCCAGCACGATGGTTCAAGAGCAACCTCGTAGAATTCCGCCTCAAGCAGGGAGATCGCATCTCTCAAGCCGTCCTCAGCCTGCCTGCCCTGCCGGCTGTTCGTCGAGAGCCGTGGCAATGCGAACTCATGAGCACATCGCCAATGTGAGGATTTGTCTCAAGTGACCCGCTATAAGCGGCTAGAACAGATAACCCATATAGATCGCCGCGCTACCACCAGCCTGCACGCCGGCGTTCATGCCGGCCATGACCACCGCGCCCTTGGCCGACTGCAGCAACTGCCGGTTGACCGTGGAGGAGGCAATGAGCGAGGTCGCCGGGTTGGAGCTCAGCACCGCCGACAACGCCAGCAGCTTGGGATCAAGCCCGAACAACAGGGCCGTGGCCGAACCGCCGACCACCAGACCCGCCGCCACTTCGGTATACAGGCAAGGTCCGGTGATATCGTCATCGGTCAGGTCACGACTGAGCAAGGCGTCGCTGACAAACACCTTGCCGGTACTGGGAAAAGCCTCTGCCGCACCGGCGGCCCCTACGCTCTTGCCCTTGAGCTGGATATTGATCTTGCCGAAACGCGGCAGGCGCGCGCCAAATCCGACACCCACCCCGACGCCACCGTAGCGGTAGCTGACGTCCTTGCCCTGGGGCGAACGCAGGATGATCGAACCGCCACTGCCTGCCAGCAGGGCCACACTCAGGCCGCCGCCGCTGGCGGTCTGATACAGCCAGCGACTTTCATTGACCGGGATCGGGATGTTGTAGCTCATACGTTCAAAGTCCTTTTAGTGAATGGACCGCACCGCGACCGCGCTGACGGATGCCCCTTAGCAGACCGGCAATGATGAACACCAGACCGATACCACCCAGCACCCCGGGAGTGCCCCACAGTGCGGCCGGGTCATCGACGGTGGCGCTGTTGGCCGGCTGCTCGGGCAGGTAATGCACCCGCACGGGCTGATCCTTCTGATAGCCGAAAATAAAACCGCCCTGGGGGTAGGAGACCTTTTCACCACTGCTGGCGGTGAAGGCAATTTCAGGATGCGAGCCACCGGCATTCAAGTGGCTGACGATGCCATCGGCGGTCTGTGCGTGGGCGAGGAATTCGCGTCGATCAAGCATGAGATTGACGGAAATGCCCAACAAGACGATACCGATCAGGGCAAAAAACAGACCCTGCAGTATCTTCCCGAGGCGTGACGGGGTGGAGTTAGCCATGGCTTCTCTCGGTATTCGTCCATGAAAGAGGATGGTCAGGATAGCAAGAAACCTTCGGGAAGTGCCTTGTACAGCACGACGGATGAGACATGTTCGAGCATTGCGACGTGCTGACCGAAGCAAGGAAAGTATTGAGAATCCCAGCTAAGCGGGAGCGGACTGACTGAGCTGTAATGAGTTTTATTGAACGGAAATGAGCCGTAATGAGCTATAACTGGGTCATTGTGAGCTGTAATTTACTAAAATGAGCTGTAATTGAGCCGTAACAAGGAAAATCCCATGACCGATACATCTAGCAACCTTCTAGCCGCATTAGCTCAGCGTGCACGGAACGATCAGCCATGGGCCAGTTCGACCGAGCTCAAGAGCGAGGTTTCTGCCAGCCTGGCCACAGTAAAGCGGCACCTTGAGGCACTGGTCGATTCAGGTCTTGTGATTCAGGAAGGTCGAACACGCTCGACACGCTACAAGCTTGCCGATACCAGGAAAACACAGAACACTACACCCACGACTGGCACAGGTCCCATCTGGTCAGCCCAGAGCCTGTCGCTACGTGCAACCGTGGAAAAGCCTCTGGGCATGCGCAACGCAGTCACCTACCAACGCACCTTCGTGGACAACTACGTCCCCAACCAGACCTCGCTGCTACCACCGTCACTCGCCACGACCCTGATGGAAGAAGGACGCATGCGCGGCCAACAGCCTGCGGGCACCTACGCACGCAAGGTACTGGACCCCCTGCTTATCGAGCTGTCCTGGTCCTCTTCGCGCCTGGAGGGCAACCGCTACTCATTGCTCGCCACCGAGGAGCTGTTCAAGAGTGGCGCCACCGGCGGCGATCTGGATGCAGTGATGCTGCTCAACCACAAAGCGGCCATCGAGTTCATGGTCGACGCCGTCCCCACCTACGGCCTGACCACTCCCGTGATCCAGAACCTGCATGCACTCCTGATGCAGGATCTGCTGGCCGACCCGAGTGGCCTGGGCACCATTCGCCAGAAAGTCGTCAATATCAGCGATACCACCTACCTCCCCAGCCAGGTCCCTTCCCTCCTCGGCGAAATGCTCGAATGCATCCTGGAGAAGGCCAGGCAGATCAAGAATCCGGTCGAGTCCGCCTTCTTCCTCTGGATCAACCTGGCCTATCTGCAACCGTTCGACGACGGCAACAAACGCACGAGCCGTCTGGCGGCCAATGTGCCCCTGATGCTGTACAACAGCGCGCCATTGTCCTTTCTGGATGTGGATGTGCAGGATTATGCACACGCCATGATGGGCGTCTATGAACACCTGGATGTTTCGCTGGCCGCGGATCTGTTCGAATGGGCCTATCGCCGCTCGATCAGAAAGTACGAAGTCACCCTGGAGGCGATGGGCAAACCCGACCCCGTTCGGGTACAACTCAGGGAAGCGCTCAATGAGTCCATTGGCGCCATTGTGCGTGATGGCAAAAGCTACGAAGAGGCAATCGCAGACTTGTCGCTGCCCGCCGATCAGGCGCAGCTATTACGCCATTTGCTGATGGACGAACTCAAGTTGTTGGAGGTTTTCAACTGCGCGCGCTACCGGTTGACGATGAAGCAGACCGAGAACTGGATCAGTGCTGGCCGCCCTTTGTAGGGTTAAGCGTGGGTGCAAGTGAGATCGGCCAGTTGCTGAGCACGCCAACAGCGCAATCAAGCCAGCGCCACTTCCACCCTGTTACGCCCAGCCGACTTGCCCTCGTAGAGCGCACGATCGGCCCGGGCAATGGCGTGGCTGAGCGCCTCCTGTGCACGATATTGGGTGATGCCGATGGACAGGGTCACACTGACTTCATGGCCGTCACTGTCAACCACCAACGCCTGGATTGCCTTGCGTATGCGCTCCGCGCTGGCAGCCGCCTGGTCAAGATCGGTTTCCGGCAGTATCGCCAGAAACTCTTCCCCGCCCCAGCGGCCAATAAAATCCTGCTCGCGCATTGAGTCCCTGAGCACCTGGCTCACAGCATCGAGCACCCGGTCGCCCACATCGTGACCATGCTGATCATTGATGTGCTTGAAGTGATCGATATCCATCAACATCAAGGTCAAGTTACTGGGGCATCGATGGTGCCGCGCCAGCTCCTTCTCGGTCAGCGCAATCACGTGTCGGCGATTGAACAGGCCGGTCAACGAATCGGTCGTTGCCATCCGCGCCAGGCTCCTGTGGGCCCGGGTTACCGTGACCACATAGAACAGCGCCAGATAGCTGAACATGCAGAACACCACCGTCAGGTTGAAAACATGCACACCCAACAGCGCATTGGAGGAAATGGGCTGCAGCGGCGGGATGTACCACATGAGCACATCAAGCCCCACATAGTAGGCCCACAGGCAAGCCGCGAGGATCCATGCGCTACGGGCATGCATGGTCACGAACAGGGGCGGAATGAACATCAGCAGGAAATAATGGAAGCCGCTTTCCCAACCGATCAGCATCGTTCCCAACCCTGCGTGCACCAGCACTTCAGTGCGGATCAGCAGAATCGCCAGCCGATTGCGCCGCTGGCTGAACGCGCGATAGGCGTAGACATACATGGCCACGCTGATCACGTTGACCCAGGCCAGGATGGGTGAGCCAAGCATGAGAAAAATGAAGAGAAAAGCGACGTCCACAGCACCAGCCAACTGGCAGCAACGCATGGAAAGCTGCCAGAACTCGGGACGCGCATAACTCTTGTGCTGGTTTTCTGGGGAAGTCCCTGACATCAAACCTGTCACCTCAGGTTCCGGTTATGATTCCCGGTCCCTATGTAGGTTGACTACCTGATAGCCGACAGCCAAGTAGAGCCTGAAGTGTAGTGAATCGCCGGGGGATCAGCCAGCCAAAAAATGGCACAATGCCTCTATGATTTGAAGCGCCCCACCAAGCCGTTCAACTCATTCGAGAGGTGCGAAAGCCGGCCCGAGTCTTCTTGCGCGGAGCTGGCCAGGCTTTCGACCAGCCGCGCTTCGTCGTAGATCTGCTGGATATGCCGGTTGATCTCCTCGGCCACACTGTGCTGTTCTTCCGCCGCCGCCGAGATCTGCAGGTTCTGATCGCGGATTTCATTCACCGACTGCTGGATGCCTTCAAAGCTGTCACGGGCGCTCTCGATCGAGGACACGCTGGCACGCGACAGGTCCAGGCAACTTTCCATTTTTTGCGACACTTCCTGGGTCTTGCTGCCGAGCGTACCGAGCAACTGGTCGATTTCCCCCGTGGAGTCGGACGTGCGTTTGGCCAGGGCCCTGACCTCATCCGCGACCACGGCAAAGCCCCGGCCCTGGTCACCCGCCCTGGCCGCCTCGATCGCCGCGTTCAGCGCCAGCAGATTGGTCTGCTCGGCGATGGCGCGGATGGTGCCGAGAATCTGGTTGATGTTGCGACTGCCCTCTTCCAACTCCACCATGGCCTGGGAAGATTCACTCAAACGACGCCCCAGGCGGCCGACGTTCTGGGTGGTCAACTCGATCTGCTGTTTGCCTTCGGCCACACGCTGGTGCCCGCTCTCGGCGGAGTCGGCTGCCGTGCTACAGGAACGGGCCACTTCGTTGGCGGTGGCAACCATTTCGTTGAACGCCGTGGACACCAACTCCACCGCTTCACGCTGGCGACCGGCCGCCTGGTTCATGTTGTTGGCCACCTCGCTGTTGACCCGCGAGGCATCCTGCAGATTGGTCGAGGCAGCGCCGATACGCTGGATCAACTGGCGTATCGCGGCGAGAAATTTGTTGAACCAACCGGCCAGCTCCGCGGTTTCGTCCTTGCCCTGCACCTCGAGATCGCGGCGCAGATCACCCTCGCCCTCGGCAATCGATTGCAACCCCGTGCTGACCTGGCCGATAGGCTTGACGATCACCCGGGCGAACGCCGCCGCGAGCAGTGCAAAGAACAGCACCAGCACGACCACGATCACCGCAGTCACATAGGTCATGCGCGTGGCCGCGCCCATGACTTCGTTGTACTCGATCAAACCGACATAACGCCAACCCAGGCCGGGCGATGTCCAGATATTGGCCATGTACCTGACCCCGTTGATTTCCACCTCGGTGGACCCCTGCGCGGTGGCGGCCAGTTTGGCGTAGGGCTCGCCCAGGTCCTTGAGCTGCTTGAAGCTGTGCCCGGCGTCACGCGGGTCGACCAGCACGGTGCCGTCTTCGATCAGCATCACGTAGCCGCTTTCGCCGAGCTTGATGCTTTTGACCAGCTCGGTGAGGTTCTTCAGCGAAACGCTGACGACAAACACACCCTTGGCCTTGCCCGCCTCATCGAGCATTGCCCGGGCGGTACCGACCAGCGCCACAGCGTCCTTGTCATAGTAGTAAGCGGGCGTGCGCACCGTTTTGCCGGGGCTGGACATGGCAGCCTTGTACCAGGGGCGCGAACGCGGGTCGTAGTTCGACAGCTGCGGGTCGTCCGGCCATTTCGCGTAGCTGCCATCTTCCAAACCGATGGACAGGATGGCGGCGGCCGGGTGGGTCGCGCCATAACGGGCAAATGCATCGATCACCTGGCGAGCAGCCGCTGGCAGAGGCTGGCTGGCGGCATCGGAGGTTTCATAGTGTTTTAGGCTTGCAACCGATGTGTATACAGGATCAACCGCCATTTGATCGACGTTCTGCTGAGACCCATCGAAAAACTGCCGGATATTACCGTCGATCTGGCGTATTTCACGGGTACTGCCATCGATAAACTGATCGACCGCCTGGGCCCGTATATTCAGCACCGATATCACCGCCACCAGGCTCACCGGGATGAAAGCGACCAATACAAAGGCAAGGACGAGCTTGTTTTTTATTTTCATTGCGACAATCACCATCCGCGCAAGTGGGGTGCGAATGGCCAGACTACACGGACAAATAGCGATTTGCCACCAAGCCTGTTGCGGCTAAACACAAGTCATATTCGCCGATTTTTTGTATACAATAAAATCAATGAACGTTCTGATTTGTGCCACGGACATAAAGCTGGATCGATACCGGCCGCTCCCTTGCAGAGCGGCCCGGCTCTAAAGGCTCAAGCCTTTCTGGTCTTCGGCAACAACACCGCCAACACCCCGAACAACGGCAGGAACGAACACATCGTGTACACGTACTCGATACCGTGAATATCCGCCAGATGCCCCAGCAACGCCGCACCGATCCCACCAAAGCCGAACATCAAACCGAAGAACACCCCGGCGATCATCCCGACGTTGCCCGGCACCAGCTCCTGGGCGAACACCACGATGGCCGAGAAGGCCGACGCGAGGATAAAGCCGATCACCACGCTCAGCACGGTGGTCCAGAACAGGTCCACATAAGGCAGCATCAAGGTGAACGGCGCCACGCCCAGGATCGAGAACCAGATCACCGCCTTGCGCCCGATCTTGTCGCCAATCGGCCCACCGGCAAAGGTCCCGGCCGCCACCGCGCCGAGAAACAGGAACAGGTGCAGCTGCGAGCTGGCCACCGACAGCTGGAATTTCTCGATCAGGTAAAAGGTGAAGTAGCTGGTGAAGCTGGCCATGTAGAAATACTTGGAGAACACCAGCAACCCAAGCACCACCAGCGCCCCAAGCACCCGATTCTTCGACAACCCGTGAGTGGCCTTCTGGCCCTGCTTGAGCTTGAACAGGTTCAGGTGCGCGCGGTACCAGCGGCTGATCCCGTAGAGCACGCCCAGGGCAAACAGCGCAAACAAGCCGAACCAGGCGACATTGCCCTGGCCGAACGGAATGATGATCGCCGCCGCCAGCAACGGGCCAAAGGCGGAACCGGCATTACCGCCGACCTGGAAGCTCGACTGCGCCAGCCCATAACGCCCACCCGAGGCCAGGCGGGCGACCCGCGAAGCTTCCGGATGGAAGGTCGAGGAGCCAATACCAATCAAGGCCGAGGCCAGCAGGATCAGAGGGAAACTGCCAACCTGGGACAGCATCAGAATCCCGATCAGCGTGCTGATCATCCCCATCGGCAGCAGCAAGGGTTTGGGATGACGGTCGGTATAAAAGCCGACCCAGGGCTGCAACAGGGAAGCCGTCACCTGGAATGTCAGGGTAATCAGCCCGACCTGAGTGAAGGTCAGGCCATAGTTGGCCTTGAGCATCGGATAGATCGACGGCAGGACCGACTGGATCAGGTCGTTGATCAGGTGTGCCAGCGCCACGGCGCCGATAATGCGCATCACCAATGGACTGGTTTGCGGTGACACCGACGCCAGGGTCGAGCCTTCAGAGGTTTGAGTAAGGGCCATGAAGTGATTCCGTAACACGGATGGATGCACAGTTGCAGGTGCAGCAATGTGCCATTTTTCGGTGCAACCACGCCAGATGCTTGTTGAGCTAACAATCGAGTTTTTCTCGACGGAATGGCTGATAGCGTAACGCCATTGGTCTGAATCTTGCGTGCTCTGAGTGCTTACAGCACGCTCTCTTACAAAGGGGGCCGAGAATGGGAAGTTTCGCTACAACGGCTGACCTACAACGCCTCACTGCCAGACTTCCGAAGTATCTAATGACGGCACCCGTTACGATCGCACCAAAATCGTGCGCGGTGCCCTGAGGAGTAGTCGACCATGCACGCTTTTTTATCACCGGGGATTCGACTGCTGGGCCGCTTCGGGTTCGCCCGCAAGTTTCAGGTACTGTTCCTGTTGTTCATCGTCCCACTGATGGGCAGCCTGTACCTGATCGGCCAGGATTATCGCAGCAAGCTGGCACTGATCACTGAAGAGCGTGCCGGGGTCAATCAACTGCTGTCCCTCGACTCGCTGGACAACCTGCTGGAGGCCCAGCGCGATCGTGCCGCCCGTTGGCGCGCCACCGAAACCAATCGGCAGCCGACACCCGCCACCCTGGCGGCCATGGCGACGCTGGACAAGGCCCAACCGGAGATCAACCAGGCGGTCGAGGCACTGGGTCAAACCCTGCAAAGCGAAGGGGCCGATGCCGACACCCTGAAGCGCTACCAGGCCCTGCAAAGCGCCCTCGCCGGTCTCGACTCCGCCAGCCTGAGCAAGGTCGGCTGGTGGCCGGACGGCTATGATCGCTTCACCAACGCCCTGAGTTCGTTGCAGGCGCTGCGCGAGCAGATCGCCATGGACAGCCGCCTGATCCTCGCCCCGTGGATGGAAACCTACCTGCTCACGCAAATCGCCACCCAGCACGCACCGGACCTGATCGAACGGGTCGGCCGTCTGGCCAGTGTCGGCCAGGCATCCGTGGTCTCGGGCCAGTTCAGCCTGCAAAGCCGCCTGCAATTGAAAGACCTGCGCGGTCGTATCGGCGATGCCCGTGAACAGTTGACCAAGACCGGTAACCTGCTGGAAAGCCGCCTGCCGCCAGAGCTGCAAAACTGGGCCGAGCGTTACCATGCCAGCCTGAAACACCTGGACGACGGCCTCAAGGCGCTCGACGACGGCATGTTCGGCGGCAGCATCACTCTCAAGCCCGAGGGTTTCGAACAGACCCTGGACAAGATGCTGAGTGAACTCGCCAGCCTGCGTCAGGACAGCCTCACCTCCCTCGACAGCCGCCTGGACTATTACCACGGCGCGGCCATCCGCCAGTTCAGCCTGTTGGCGGCGATCTTCGGTTGCCTGCTGCTGGCGGCGCTGTACCTGTTCGTCTGCCTGCAAGCCTCGATCCGCCGTAGCGCCAGCGGCATCACCCTGCTGGCCGAATCCCTGCGCGACGGTAACCTCTGCCTGCAAGTGCCGGTGGAGGGGCGTGACGAACTCGCGGCCATCAGCACCGCGCTGAACGTCGCCGTGGTGCAACTGCGCACCAGCTTGCAGGGGGTCGACCACGAGACCCTGCAACTGAGCGCGGCCGTGCGCACCCTCAACACCCATTCCAGCGGCGCCCTCAGCGAGGTCGAGACGCAACAGGCGCAGATCAGCCAGATCGCCGCGGCGGCCACCCAACTGGCGGCCACCTCCCTGGGCGTGGCGCAGAGTTGCGAACAGGCTTCCGGCAGCGCCCAGAATACCCAGCGCATTGCCTCGGAAAGCAGTCGTGACAGCCAGCGCACCACCGCCAGCATCCAGCAGTTGAATCAGCGCCTGAACGAAACAGCGGAAGCACTGGGCCGGGTCAGCGAGCAGGGCCAGCAGATCCAGTTGGTGGTCGACACCATTCGTGGCGTGGCCGAGCAGACCAACCTGCTGGCCCTGAACGCCGCCATCGAAGCTGCGCGGGCTGGCGAGCAAGGACGTGGCTTTGCGGTGGTGGCGGATGAGGTACGCAGCCTGTCGCAGCGCACGCAATCGTCTACCGCACAGATCGCCAGCACCGTCGACAGCCTGCGCTCCACGGTCAGCCAGGCGGTGACCTTGATGGAAGCCGCCTGTATCCAGGCCGAGACCGACGCCCAATCGGTGACCGGACTGGGCCAACGGCTGGTGGAAATCGCCGGAGCGGTACAGACCGTCACCGACACCCTGGCGCAGATCGCCACGGCGGTGGACGAGCAGGCGAGCACGGCGGATGAGGTCAGCGGCAATATCCAGCAGATCGACCAGGCGGCCGTACGGCTGCTGGAAGGGGCTCGCGCGGTCAACCGTGCGGCGGACAGCCTGAGCGAAGGCAGCAAGGCTCTGAGCGACAATACCGGGCGTTTCCGCCTGAGTTGAGACGGCGTTGGCCCACGGTTTTCGCCGTCGGGCCTTAAGCGGTTGATAGCGTAGAGAAAATTTTCAGATATTTGCTTGACACAATATCGTTACCGGCGAATAATGCGCGCCACTTGGCTACATAGCTCAGTTGGTTAGAGCATAGCATTCATAATGCTGGGGTCCGGGGTTCAAGTCCCTGTGTAGCCACCAAGTACCGATCCATAGATGTCTACAGCAGTCTATGAATCACCTCAAGAAGCCCGCCTAGTGCGGGCTTTCTTGTTTCTGGCTGTCCACCTCTATCTACCCCTATCCTTCCCCACCGTGTATGCCCACGTGTATGCTTCAGAACTAATTGAACTGGAGGCATACACGGATGAAACGCGCCGATATCAAGCGACGTCCTCTCGCTGATACAACACTTTCCAGCCTGGAGCCTGAGGCCGGGGCATACCGCGAACTAGACAGCCCTGGGCTGTATTTCAGGGTCAAACCAAACGGCCAAAAGTCCTGGGAGTTACGCTACAAAAAACCGGATGGCAAATGGTCATGGCTTGGTCTCGGCGGCTATCCAGAAGTAGGTGGCGCCTTTGCTCGACAGAAAGCAGCTGATCTGCGAGCAGACGCGTCGGAAGGCAAGAACCCGATCACCTCCAAAAAGGCTCGTCAGGCTGCTGAGACCGACGCCGCCAACGACACCTTTGAAGCATTGGCCAGGGAATGGCACACGTCTCGCCTGACCGGCTGGGATGCTGGTACCGCCAAAAGAATACTCGGCGCACTTGAACGTCATGTATTCCCCTCGCTCGGCAAACGCCCCTACACCTCAATCATGTCGATGGAGTGGATGGAGCTATTGAGAGGACTTGAGCGCCAAGGGATTCTGGAACAGATGAGTCGGGTAAGGGCTTACTGCAAAGATATCTATGACCTGGCTCGCGTAACCGGCAGAGCCGTCAACAACCCATTGGAGGGAGTGCATAAATTTCTGTCATCGGGAAAGGCCGAGAACTACGCCCATGTTTCTCCTGACGAGCTTCCTGGGTTACTTCGAGCTATACGTTCCTACCCCCACGCCAAAGACGTTCAGCTTGGCCTACGACTGTTGACCCTGATGGCTGTTCGCCCCAGCGAACTCCGAGAGGCACACTGGGTAGAGTTCGACTTCGACAAGAAGCAGTGGACTGTTCCTGTCGAACGCAAGGGACGCAAAAAAGGCCGTGAGCATCTGGTTCCGCTATGCGCTCAAGCCGTCGAAGCTCTATTGGAGCTCCGGTATCTCACCGGGGCATACCCTCTCCTGTTTCCAGGTAGAAGCGACCGCACCAAACCCCGCAGCGATACCGTTTTCCTCATGGCACTTAGACGCCTTGGCTACGAAGGCCGTCAGACAGGTCATGGCTTCCGCCACATCGCCAGCACAATCCTCAACGAGCATGGCTATCCCGCTGACCATATCGAGGCCCAACTCAGCCACAAGGCACAAGGTGTTCGGGGGATTTACAACAAGGCTCAGTACCTTGAGCAACGCACACAGATGATGCAATGGTATGCAGATCATCTTGATGCGCTGGAGGCTGGCAATGTAGTGCAAGGCCAATTTGGAAAGGCAGTATGAGAGCACATACCCAGCCCCTCTCTAAAACCGGTGTAACAGGGGTTACCTGTGTAACGCCCTTCGCCAAACGCCCGGTTTTATTGGCTTTCACGCCCGTTACACACTTGAGTGGCTTTGCGCACATCCGATGTAACTCGACCCTAGCGTGTAACGCCAAAGTCAGTGCTCTGCTGCTGGCAGACGCTCTGCCCCCTTGCGTACAAAGCGACTTTCGCTGGCTCCGCCTTCCAAACTCAGGGCGCGGGATCGAGCGTTACACATTGGGGGATCTTGGTGATGATTGATCACCCACCCACCTTGCATTCAGCGTTTACCACCGGCCTGATCGATTATCTCTCAGCGCAACCGCTCTACGAGCTTTGCCGTGAACAGCTCGCTTACGTGTGCGACCTGATCGATCAGTGCTGCCTACGCATTCAGACCGGCGACATCGACAGCGATCTCAGCAGCATGTGCATCAAGACGACGATGCATGAAGAGACAATTTTTCAATACGCCTCAACCGACAACAGAGCCCGTCTAGCGCATTGGGTTCGCCAGTACAGCAACTGCTACTCGGCATCGGAACGCGAAGCGCATGCTGCTTACATCATGGCCTGCGCAGTGAAGGCGTTGGGAGCTTTAGCTGACTGGATGCGTACCACCGACCAAGAGGCTTGGTCGCATGTTGCTGAACCTCCGACCGACTGGCCGTGGGATCTCTACTGCCAGTTCGTAGAGATGCAGGTCGATCCGCATGAGCGCATTGAGGCGCTCCATCAGTATGTCTTCTATCTGGAGCCCATTACTTCACTGCCCTGCTTGATCATTGACGAGCTGAGGCCCATTGCTGACAGGGCGATCAAGAACGCCATCCGAAGTAAAGGGGGCATCATCAGCAGCATGGAGCGCAACAAGGACATCAGTGGCCGCGACGCTGCAATCGTTCATCAGGGTCGCCACTATTTGGCGAGCAGAATGCCTGAGAGGAACGTCGCAACGGCGGTGCATGCTTGGCTAAAACGGGAGGTCGCTAAGCCACCCAAAGAGCGTCCCGAGTGGATCACCCTTGAAACCCAAAAGGCGCTGACTCGCAAAAGCGTGGAGGCCATACTCAAACGCGACTTCGTGCTGTAACCGAAATTTCAATTGGATTTCAATTGGAAGTGAACTGCTCACCGCCGACCTACCTCTAGATCATTGCTCTCAGTCCTAACCTGTCGAGAGCAAGACCTATGAAAGCCTCTATCACCGAACTTCCCCGCCTTAACTCCGCTACTCCAAGCCCAATCTTCGATGCATCTTCGACATTGATCCGCATGCCAGAAGTTGAGGGCATCGTGGGCATGAAGCGCTCCACCATCTACAAGCTCATGCAGCGCACCGACTGTGGGTTTCCCCAGCCCGTCAAATTGAGCAACAGCAACGCTCGCGGCGCCCCTGTCGCGTGGGTTCTGTCTGAAGTGCAGGCATGGGCACGCAGCCGGATCGAGGCGCGTGATCAGGTGGCCGCATGAGCCGCAAGATCGCTAATAAAGCCTTGATGCATCCCTTTTCCGTGCTACGCCGGATCGGCTTTTCACCCCGCCTCATGCAACGCCTTGAGCGCTACCGCAGCCAGCAGGACAAACAGGGGCGCGTGGTCAGTGTACTCAGCTGGTCCGACGGCACCTGGTGCGCCCTCTCCCTCCACTGCGAAAAGACCGGAGCCGTGATCGTCGACGAAGGCCAGCAAACGCAAGCCTACGAAGACGCCCGTTCCATGCTCAGCAGTGGCTTCCTGCCCCTCCTTTCCCTGCGCTGGGAAGCCCATGCCTGAAACGAAAACGCCTCCGGGGGTGATCCGGAGGCGTTGAGGTAAATCTACATGCACGAACAATTTATGCCGCACCTGAAAAATCCGCAAGCCATCAGCGCAGTTGCACTTTCGAAAAACGGACGTTACTCTCTGGCCGTCGCTGCAAAATCAGCGACCGGGTTTAGCGGCCCGAGTACATACAGGCGCACAGGCGCCCCCATACCGATTGCTGGCGCTTTTTTTGTGCCCGCACTCCTATTTTATGGTGGCTGTGCGTGGGAGACCTTCGGGTCTGCCGGGGTCCTGTATGCCCGGTCCGCTAACCCGCGCACAGCTGCCACCCCAATTCGTTTAGCGGCGAACCGTGGCAGCTCCTCACATACAGGAGTTACGCCAGATGAAACACGCCCTCAATCCGTCCAAAATTCGCGCCGCTGCACACCGTGCAATGGCTCTCGCCGCTCTACACGCCAACTCCAGCCTTGCAACACGCCTCACCCGCTACAACGCTCACATGGCCAAAGCCCGCGCACTCGAAACCGCAGGCGGTGCCCAATGAACAACGCCCTGAGCTTTGCCCTGCCCGAAGACCTGCTGTGCGTCAGCAAGAACGCCGAAGCCGGTGTCCCCATCGACGCCATCACCTGCGCCATTGACCGTGCCGACTCAGTACTGACGTTGCTTGAAGACCACTTCGAAAACGAATCCTCGCGCCTTGCCAATCACGTCATCGCTGCCGTCCTTTGGGACGTGCGCGGCACCCTTGGTTTGATCAAGACGCTCGCCATGCACGGCGATAGCACCTCGACGCCTGCGGTGCAGAAAGGCGGTGCACTATGAGCACTTCCACTACCCTTGGCCACGCCACCTTTTCCCGCGTCAACGCCTCCGATCAGAAGCTGTTTCGGGTCAATGCCGGTGTCCCGGTCGAGGATGCATTGGAGATGGTTTCTCAGCTTCAGCATCACGCCAATCAGTTGAACCTCGACGCCGCCATGAGCGACCACGGCGAGCGTTTCAGTTGGCCTGCCTTGTACCTGGGCGAGATGGCCAAAGCGCTGATTGATGACATCAACGATGCGCTGTTTCTGCCGAGGGCTGACACATGAGCCAACGCCGGAACAGCACAGCTAAACGTCCGAGCTTCGCCGACGTGAAAGCCGCCGCGTTGAAAGACATTGATCGTGTCCTGTCGCTCTGGCTGCCCAACGGCAAGCGCGTGGACGGCGGCAAGGAATACACCGCCCCGAACCCTACCCGCAGCGACAAGCGTGCCGGTTCGCTCAAGGTCAATTTGAGCAAGGGCACATGGGCCGACTTCGCCACCGGTGACAAGGGTGGCGACCTGATCGATCTGGTGCGTTATCTGGACGGCGGGACCGATGTCGAGGCCTGCCACAAATTGGCAGAGCTGCTGAACGTCTCGCCCGGTGTCGCACAGGTGAAGGCAACGCCCGGCAAGGTCAAAGCACCACAGTGGAACGCTATCCAGCCGATCCCGGCCGAGGCGATGAACAAGTGCCCGGCCAAGCACCGGGAACATGGCGCGCCGTCCAAGGTGTGGATCTATCGTGATGCGCAGGGCCAGCCACTTATGGCGCTCTATCGCTTCGACCTCGGCCCCGATGAAGACGGCAAGCCGAAGAAGGTCTTTGCGCCACTGACGTGGTGTCAGCGCGTTGACAGCCAAACCACACAATGGCGCTGGCAGGGTCTGCCAGATCCGCGCCCTGTGCTGCGCCTTGACGAACTGTCCCTGCGCGGCAACGTACCGGTAGTTCTCTGCGAAGGCGAGAAAGCCGCCGACGCCGCCACTGAACTGCTGACGGGTTACGTGGCCACCTGCTGGCCGAACGGTTCCAACTCCTGGCACAAAGCCGACCTGACACCGCTCAAGGGCCGCGACGTGCTGTTGTGGCCAGACAACGACGACAGCGGCAAAGTCTGCATGAAAGCTGTCGCCGACAAGCTGCGCGAAATCGGCGCCGCCTCGGTCCGGGTCATTGCGCTGGATGTGTTCAAACGCAAGCCCACGCTGAAGAACGAACGCGCCGCTTTCGCCAAAGGTGGTCAATGGGACGACGGCGACGACGCAGCCGATGCGCTCGCCAAAGGCTGGACAGCGGCCCACTTCGCCGAGTTGGAAAGCAGCGGTGAACTGTTCGGTTTGGCTGTCGAAAAGCCGGAGCCTGAGCAGGCCGAGACCAAACCAGAACCGAAGACAAAAACCGCCTCCAAGCGTCCCGCAAAATCGAAAAATGACCTGATGCCCGGTGGCTTTCGCCTCACCTCCGAAGGTGTGTTTTATGCCGGTGACGATGGCGAGGCGCGCCCGGTGTGTTCACCGCTGGAGATCCTCGCGCGTACCCGTGACGAGAAGGGCCACAACTGGGGGCTGTTGGTCGAATTCGACGACCCCGACGGCACCAAGAAGCGCTGGAACATCCCGGCGCGCACCATGACCGGCGACTTCGGAAAGGACGTGCTCGGCCCTTTGGTGGACATGGGGCTACGTCTCGCCGGTAGTCGTTCGGGACGCAATGCTCGTAACGACCTGCAGAGCTACCTCGGCGGCTTCGACAGCGCGCAACGTGCGCGACTGGTCACCCGTTTGGGTTGGCATGACAGCGCCTTTCTGCTGCCCGAGCAGCAGGTTGGCGCGCACAGCGAGCACCTGCACTTCTACGAAGCCGGTGCACAACTTCCACCGATCAGCGAAGCGGGAACACTCGAACAGTGGCAACAGCAGATCGGCGCGCTGTGTGTCGGCAACCATCGCTTGGCGTTTGTCGTCGGCGTGGCGTTCGCTGGCCCACTGCTGCACATGCTCGGCCATGAGTCGGGCGGTTTTCACCTGTATGGCGACAGCTCCGGCGGCAAGACCACTCACCTGCAGGTGGCCGCCTCGATCTACGGCGGACCGCGCTTGGTGCGTTCGTGGCGCTCGACCGACAACGCGCTGGAGTCCATCGCCGCCGCACACTCCGACGGCCTCCTGGTACTGGACGAAATCGGCATGTGCGATCCGCGCATCATCGGTGAGACGGTGTACATGCTCGGCAACGGCACCGGCAAAGCACGCGCCAATGATCGAGGCCAAGCAGGCCGACAGGTACAGGAGTGGCGCTTGCTGTTCCTCTCCACCGGCGAGAAGACATTGGCCCAGCACATGGCCGAAGCCAACAAGGAGCTGAAAGCGGGCATGGAGGTGCGCATGCTCGCCGTCCCGGCCGATGCCAGCAAAGGCCTCGGCATGTTCGACACGCTGAACGGTTTTGAAGACGCAGCAGCACTGTCCGACACGCTCAAGGCGCGGGTAGCGAACTACTACGGCACACCACTCACCACCTTCCTGACGGCGCTTTGCGAACCCGACAAGCGCCACGGTTGGTCGGCCATTCTGCGCCGCACGCTAGAAGGCTTTATCGCCAAATCGCTCCCGGCATCAGCCAGTGGACAGGCACACCGTGCCGCCGCTCGCTTCGGCCTCGCTGCCGCAGCGGGCGAGCTGGCCACCGCAATGGGCATCACTGGCTGGCCTGATGGGACTGCCACCACTGCCGCCCGCGTGTGCCTGAACGCTTGGCTAAACGAACGCGGAGGCGCCGGTAACTTCGAGGGCGATGCGATCTTGGCGCGACTGCGCCAGGTCATTGAGCGCTTTGGCGAAAGCCGCTTCACCCGCTGGGAATCGGCGGCGGCAAAGATCGATGAACACGGCCCACGCACCATCGATCGCCTTGGCTTTCGCAAGACGCTCGAGCACGGCATGGGCGACACCATGCACACCACCAACACCTATTACGTGCTGCCCGAGGCGTGGCGCTCCGAGATCTTCCGGGGCATGAACATTAACGCCGTGAACAAGGAACTGTTGCAACGCGGCGTGCTGGAACCGGCCAGCGACGGCAAGGCGTCGAGTCTGGTCCGGTTGCCCGGCCTTGGCCCGCAACGCTGCTACATCGTGAAGACGATTCCGGGAACAGATGAGAGCGAGGCTCGGGCTGCCTGAGAGCATCTCCGCTAATAGAGGTAACGCCGGCTTATTCCCGGCCTCGCCAGCCGCTCATCCAACCCAAAATCAAATTTCAAAGGAACAACACAGATGAACGTTTTCCAAGCAAACACCGAACAACGCGAACTACTGACCAATGAGCTGAAAAGCAGTGGGGCCATAAACGTTGCACAGCCCATTTCGAGCGCCAGTAAAGCGACCGGCTATTGCGAAAAGAAACAGCTGCTGCTGGACGAAATCGAGAGGCTGAAAGTCAGCCGCGACGAGCTCCTGAGTGACGCCGAACAACTGTATACCGAGATGGCTCCGCTGGAAGCGCTATTGGAGGGCGACGAGGTCATGGATGCTGATCGAGCATATGAAATACGGAAACAGTACAACGAACTGAAACTCCCTTACGACTCTCGAAAGCACCACGCCAGCATCGTGAGCGATAAAATTGCTCGACGCGAGAATCTCGCCAATCACGAAACCTTGATGGCGGGTTACACCGAATCGATGGCGAACTGGAAAGCCGACGAGCAAGAACTCAACGAGAAACGGGATAGCCTCAGCGCCCGTTTGGAACAGATCCAGCAACAAGCAGCCGAAGACATGGCGAAAGCCCGGCAAGCCGAAACCGATGCAGCAACCGCCTATGCCCAAGCCGTGGCATGGGGCGACACCGAGGGCGAAAAGAACGCCAACACGGATGCACAGAAGGCTGCGAAAAACCTCGCGACTACGACCGAGCACAATCGTCGACAACACCTGATCATGACCGCACTGAAGCGGGAGTTGGCTACCGTCGACCAACACATTGCCGAGGCTCAAAGGGAACATAACACCATCGAAAAAAGAGCCCTGCTTCTGGCGCAGATGGTTTTGGAGGAGCAGTGGAACGAGAGAGCTCAAGCGCTGCTGGACATGGGAGGAAAGCTTTGGGCCGCCTATCGCCTGATTGACCGTGATCAAATCGGCCTCATGAAATTGATTCTCCCTGAACAGGGTGAAAACTTCCGCAACTGGAGTAGCAGTGATTTGTCGGAGCGTTCCTACAAGTACACCGTGCGAGACGTTCTCTCGTTGTAACGCGCCGCGACACCTGAAAGAGCCCGCGCAGGCGGGCTTTTTATCCGGAACGCTTCTCACGCTAAAAATCAAAGGTCGCTCTCGGCCAGAAGCAGTCGCTGATTCATTCACACTCTTTTCGCATTACCTACCTAAATCTTCAAGTTTTTGGATCGACTAAAAATCACGACTTGCTACCGCGTAATTATCAATACAAAATGAGTCATATCTATTATGACCTACAAGCAAGATCGAGCGGCCATTAACTTTACCTAGGCTTCAGGAGAAATGGAATAATGACAGATAAAAAACAAATAAATGTTGGGTTTCAAAGTATTGGAATCATGGGTGTGAAAAGTATTGAGCGACGTAAAAATGGAGACACCGTCGAGACTCGAACTGGTAGTTTTGCAAGAAAACATATAGGATCTTTCTTTTTGGTTGTGGAGGATCTTTTAGCAAAACAAGTGATAGATGTAATTTCTTGCGATTTTCTCAATCTACCTAGAAGATATATTTTTTCTGGGGTTTGGGGTAATCAAGCTGCCTGTCTATTCGGTTTCTTGATGTACTCTAAACAATTAGAGAGCACCAATGTACCGCAATTTTCTATTTTGGCTATAGATGATGGAGATATTCCTCAGAGCGAAAGAGAAAAAAGAATCAATAAACTCTTAAAAGGGAACTATTTTGGGGATGAACTGAAAGTTGCTAAAGAAAATTTAAATCGGTTGATGCTATCGTTCAAATTGGAATATTTGGATCCTGGCGTAAAAAAAGGACTGCCTGAATATAATCATAAAAAATGGTTTGAGGAAATAAAAAAGGAAGCAATCATTGAGGCCGACAATCCATCAAATATTTATGAAGAAAGGCAAACTGAGAGCTTGCTCGAACTTATTGAATTCTCAAAATCAATAAGTCTGGATGATTATCACGACTATTATCAAGAGCTAAAGAAATTCACCCCAAAAAATACTTTGGCCATGTTCCATATGACGGAATATTTTGTTTTAAACTCCATAAAGAAATACAACAGAAATAAGTGGGATTTATATACTCAACATATCAAGAACGCATTAGCATCCATAGATGAAACAAACAAGAACAACTTTATTAAGGCGGATATATATTTCGAAAATAATCGATCCTAATCCGTTGTTCAAGCTGACCAGCATTTGGCAGGCGGCTTAGCTTGTTCGCTAGCTAACCGCCTGCTGAGGATAAGGAAAAATAATGATTTGCATTGCATGTGGTACTGAAAAGGAGGCCCTTGCTAACAGCCATATGATACCCAATTTCATCAGGAAAAGACGCACCGGCGAGGTGCGGGCAGATGGAAGTAAAAAATATTCCTTCAAATGGATTGATCGAAAGGACTTACCAAAACAGGATCTGCCTAAGCCGAACCTTATGTGCGAGAAATGCGACAACGACCTTGGGGCAAGGGTGGAAAATGGAATCGCAGCATTGCTCATGCCCAATTGCGTCGACGTGCACGAAGAGTGGGAAAAACTCCCCATATTTCCGCATGAAATAAACGATGTCTTCGACGAGCCATTAACCTTGGGAGTTTATGATTACCCTCTTAATGAGCTATGGAAGCTCGAAAAGTTTGCACTTTCCGTAGCATGGCGCGCCCTGCACGACCTATCGGAAAATGGCGAGGCATGCTCAAGCGCGTTCTTGGGCTCCGCACGAGGGTCGAATATCAACAAAACGGTCGTCCGTCATCTATTCCACAATGACGAACTACCAAACCCCTATTACACGCTGCAAACAACCTATGACGCGTCTATCTATTATTGGTCTCCGAACACAGTAGCGTTGATTACAAACAAAGTTGATGAAATGCCCTTTGCATGGACGGAAGTGACGGAGGATGATGAGTTTCTTGGTGTGGCAGTCATGTTTGCTTACTGGGTAATCGTTTGGCCATTGTTCGAACATGACAGTTCACAGTATTACGCGAAGCTCAAACGACTTAACAAGCTTTGCTTTTGGGATTGGTGGGGTCATGTGCACAAGCAGTTGAACAGCTAATAAAACCGGGGGCAAATTACCATTTTTCACAAAAACGAGGTCGGTCTTAGTGAATTTTAGACCGGGACGTAGGTCTGCTTTTGGCCGCTCTCTGCCCGTCACGACGGGCGGGAGTCGGCCACAAGCCGTCATTCACATGCGTGTTCGGTTCGACGTTCAAGTGTCGGCTCCGTATCCGGCACCGGCCACCCGATCGTCGAAGACGATCGCTCAATTATCAGCCTAGGCTGAGGTTCGTCAATCGACTTGGCTATGCGCCGCTGCACTCGAGCGATCTCAGGGCCACCACGCTGGTAATCGACACCGCGGCGATACGCGTGCGCCATGTCAGGGCCGTGCGGTTTCAGACCGACGCACGTCGGGTTTTCCGGCATCGGATAACGGCTGGAACACGGAAGTACTAGCCTCCTGAGGCAGGCTTCACGCGCCCGTCACTCCATTTTTGCCGGCTCTGGCACGGTCAATGGATAAGACTTGTCGGGCCAACCTTCGGCGGCATAGTCGGTATAGTGGCCGCTGTACCCTATGACGTGGTACGTGACCTGGCACAGCAGCACCTGGACGCTGTGAATCCGGTTAAACTGAACCTGGTAGGCGCCCTCGTCGGGCTTCGCCAGGTCTGCGAGCTTGGGGTGAACCTGGGTGTTTCGAAGTTCATTCCATATCTTGATATAGGCCTTCTCGACCTTCCCTTGCGTTGCAAGCCACTTGAGCCTGGCGGGCGGACCCGGGGGGCGTTCCAGCGTACTTAGTAGTCCCAACAGTCTGTCTTTCATCTCTTTAAGGGCAGCTTCGCCCTTAACGTACTCCTTCACCCGATTGACTGCGTCCTGAGTTTTCGCGTTGCCTTCCGGATCCTCCGGTAGCAATACGAGGCTTGAGACGGCCTCAAGCGCGACCGAAACCCCCATCGCCCACGCATCGATGGAGTTGGCACTCGCTTCCCGGGCGTTATACAGGTGGTAGGCAAGCGGGTTCCATTGTGTCTTTGCGCTGCTTCCAACGACATACACCAGATAGGCATTGAATAGCTCCCATCCGTGTTGCCTGTAAATCATGGAAGCATGTTTGATGGGCGGGCAGAAGTGCGGATGAGGCGAGACTCGTCTCGGTGAAATGAGGTCAAGATGCAGGGAACCCGGCCCGCACGTCACCAGGGCCCTATAGGTTGCGGTTTTGCCAGTGATGAACTGGAGCGATTCCTGAACTCGCCAGTGGAAGTCCGGGGGGAACGGCTTGCCTGCCGTTGCCCCAAGCACGCTTCGCCCCGATCCTTTTCGTACCCGCACCGTGAAATGCGCGTCGCAGGAGTCAAACTCGGCAGTGTCCGTAACGTAATGTCTGCCGTCGCTGGCCTCGACCTCACTCCATTGGTCGAGGGGAACGTCGTACTCTTCAAAGAAGTACAGTTCCATGCAGTGGTTTTCCTGCGGAATGTGTGGAAATGCGGTCAGTGCCAGCAGTTCCCCGCTAACAAATTCGGGCTGGCCGGTAGACATATCCCATGAAGGTTTGGGGACCAGGCGTGACGCGCGCAGCGTGGTGCCGTCCTTAGCCTCAGCTTCGAGGTTGAAGAAGGTTTCGTCGCGATGAATCTTGCCGACATGGCTGAGGTAGTTCTTCAGGCTGCCAAGCGGCGTCACGTTCGCGTGCCCGGTGACGTACAGCTTGTAGACGATTACCCCATCAGAGGTTTGCCGGATATAGCCTTTTCCTTCGTATCGCTCGCCACCTTCCTTGTTTTGGGTCAGGACTATGCGCCTGCAATCGAGGTCTAACTGACTGAGGCGAAAATCCTCGATGGTTGTGTCGATGTTCATGTGTGAACTCGTTCTTCAGGGGGGCCATCCCCGCGAGGAGATTCTGGATGGAGCTTCGCAGGCGGCAGCGCCACAACCGGTAGGGGCCGGACGGCGACAAGGTAAGCGCTCAGAATAGCGTATTCGTCTTGTACGGGATCGTGAGCCAGTCGCCCAACTACAAGTCTGGCCGGATCGACCGCCAAAGCCATCATAGCGTCGATTCCTTCATCAGCTATCGCAAAGATGACAGAAGGACCGCTGTACCTCAAAACCAGACGTCAACCGAGGATGGTTTGCAATGACCGGAGCGGGTCGACTTCTGCCTGTCGCGACCGGCAGAAGTCGGCCGATTCTGTTGAAAAAGTCGACCCGGGCTGGCGGTCCATGCATTGAGCGGTGAAAACGTCATTTTTGCACGCTGCTACGTGAAATCTGAGTCCTGTACCCTCTGCTCAAAATATGGATTTCAATCTCAGACGCGTACTTTTCTTTCGTGAAAGCCGAGACCGACTTTTTCAACAGAATCGGCCAGAACCAGTCATTCGGTCTCTGAGAAACTAGGCGCGATTTAAAGTGGTGGCAGGGAAAAGCGAATCCACTACATGATCCAGTGTAATTCTATTAAAAATTATGTAGTTACAGATTATATGGCTATGCATTTTACCGCCCTGTTTTTCCCAGATTGCCGCTCTGACGCTTAGTAGGATGGCCAATATGGCCATTTAATGCTACGTATGCTTCTGCCGGATTCGGACACTCGGCGCCCAGATTGCTCTGGGCGCTTGCACCCCAACGCATGACAGGAGTTGCTAGGCATGAGGGATACCTTTCCAGTAGAACACGGTCTGTCCGCATCTGTGGCCGATGGGTTGGTCTACCGATCCGAGGGGGCGATTTCCCTCACTGATGTTCAGTACCTCGCGTTGGAGTCTGGCGTGGCGCATGGACAAAGCATGCTGGTGGTTTCCCCTACCTCCACGGGAAAGACTCAAATTGGGCTCTGGGCTATTGCTGAAGGACTGCTCGCTGGGAATAAAACAGTTTATTTGGTGACCCATCGCGCACTGGCCAAGCAGAAATTTGAAGACTTCAAAACGTTGTTGTTGGACAGATATTTGGAGGGCGATGGTGCTTCCATAGTTATTGCCACGGGGGACTATGTCGAAGATGCCACGGGACAGTATTCTGCGGCTCCTCTAAGTGCTCCTCTGGTAATTGCCACATATGAAAAATATTTAGCGCTACTGTCGGCATCTGGGGTGCCGAAAAGCATGCAAAATACGATTGTCGTGTGCGATGAAATTCAGCTGATGGGAGACGAAAACCGCGGGCAAAATGTTGAAGTCCTTTTAACACTTATGCGGAACGCGGGTTGGAAACAGTTTGTAGGATTGTCAGCAGTTTTAAAAAGCAAGGACGCCCAGGACTTAGCGAACTGGCTGCGGGTTCAGCTTATTTTCGAGCAAAAGCGCGAGAAACATTTACGGTATGAATGCTGGATTGGCGATCAGATTTATTCAGTAAGCAGTGCGAAACCTGATGTGATGGAATCGGACAAGCGGCTGCCTGCTGGAGTTAAAGCGGAAACGATTTCAGCTTTAACATATCTGCTTAAGCAAGATAATCCACCGCTTCCAATCATAGTTTTTTGCATGAAAAAGCAAGATACTTATGATCTTGCTGAGGCTTTTGTAGCTTCGTACCACAAGGGTAAGCAAGGACAGTTGTCGTTAGAGTTCGATACCTTGCCTGAAACTTCAGCTAACACGATGCTGGCGAAGATACTGGATCTCCGAGTTGCGAGTCATAATGCGGATTTGACTGACGAAGAGCGAGGAGTAGTGGAGCGTTACTTGTCAGAAAACAAGCTGGATGTTGTATTTGCTACAAGTACTTTAGCAGCAGGTGTGAATTTCCCTCTAGGGGCAGCAGTATTTGCTAATTGGGAACGTTGGGACGGCCAGCAAAGGCAGTATGTCGCAATAGATAGCGCAGAGTTCCATAACATGTCCGGGCGGGTCGGGCGTATGGGGTTTGAACATGCAGAAGGGCGTGTAATATATTTTGGTACCGGGCCGCAACGCGCATTAGCTACAAGTTATCTATCAATAGAGCAGCTTCCTGAAATCAAAGCGCGGATTGTGCCTGCTAGGTTCGGTCAGCTTTCACTGCAACTGATATCTTCAGGGTTGTGCAACAACAGAGCCGAGCTTGAAGAGCTTGTTTGCACAACGTTCAGTGCGTTAAGGGAAGAAGATAACAACTTAACTGCATTTAAGACGTGGCCGAGTAAAGTCGGTCTTGCTCTGGCCGGGTTGATTGATGCTGGCTTCGTCGTTGAAACATCTGGTGGGGACCTAAGCCCTACGCCTGTGGGGCGAGCGGTCGGGTTCAGTGGTTTGCTACCTGAAACTGGGGTGTTTTTAATCAACTTTCTGTCTAGGAAATCACTTTATTTGGCAGAGCTCATTGGGCATCTTGAATCGACGGATCTCAAGTCCAGGCTAGAGATGCTTATCTTTTCCGCATGCTTATCCAGCCCTGAGTTTCGTCCGAGAAATGGAGTTAAACCTACTCGGTTCCTGCCTTATCAGTTGAAAGATCCCATTTATGATGCGCAGCACCTCGCAGATGACCTAATGGAATCAATTTGGCAAGTTGATCCAGTACCTACTAATGCGGCATGGTTGTGCCAGAAATGGACTAGCGGTGTTGAGATTAGGGCAATCGAGCGTGAAGTTAAATCTCTGAGTGCTGGCGCTGTCAAAGAAATGAACAGAAACCTATCCTGGGTCCTACAAGGCTTAGCTGGGATAGCTATGTCCGCCGCCGATAAGCGCGTGCCGCCAGTTCTTCGTCCGCCACAATTAAGAGCGGATGATACTTTGCTGCGCGCTATATCTAAGCTGACGCGCTACATTCGAAGATTAGCATACAGAGTCCAAGAGGGATTGCCGGACGACATTCTCTGGATGACAGGCGTATCTGCGGCGGGTAGTGCTTTAAAGCTGTATAGGCATGAAATGTTGCTCTTGAAGCACCATGGAGTCACAACGCCGCAATTGCTTATGCTTGGCAGTCCTGAGGCGAATTCAGCAAGAGTTTTAGCTTTTGTAAAATCTAAGCCTAATGCGCAAGCTAAAGCAAATTGGGTACGAGACGCTTGTCGAGATTGGAAAGTTGGCCAGCGGAAGCGAATGTCTGTGAGGCATCTAAAACGAGCTAGCAGATGCGAGAGCAAGGTTCTAATTGAGAACTATTATGAGGCAAAAGGTGATGCATTTGAAGTGGCGTTCGAACAGGTGCTTGTTCAGCTAGGTGTAGCGTTTGAGAAATTAGATGACAAGACAAAAACTGGAGCGCCCGACTATCTAGTCAAATTCTTCGATTCGCCTTCGGTTGTGGTCGAGCTAAAATCGAAAGAGGGAGATAAGCTTGTCGATTACAATAAAGCGGTAGAGGTTTTAGCGGCCTCCGAAATTCATAGCTTTAGAGATTGTTTTTGCGTGACTCTTTGCCATCCCGGAGTAGATCCGAGTGTGCCACAACAAATTGCATCCTGTGGCCGGTTAAGCGTAGTTGAAAGCGGGGATTTGGGTGAGGCTCTATTGCGATTGTGCGAGGGAAGCCTAACACAACAACAAGTGTGGCAGTGGCTCTGCACTCCTGGGCAAGCCGTCGCAGAAGACCTGCCATTTCGTTTGTATAATTGATTAGTTTCTAAGAGGAATTTGTGAGACCTATAGCCCTGCTATTTCTAGTAGGGCTGAAGGCTTTATATCTAGTGCTTCGGCGATCTTGATGACGTTCAAAATTGTGATGAGTCGCCCATGGTTTCGTGGACATTTCCGACTGACTGCTTATGGCCGATTCTGTTGAAAAAGTCGACCCGGGCTCGCTGACCTTGTATTGAGCGGTGAAAACGCCATTTTTTCACGTTGCTACGTAAATTCTGAGTCCTGAACCCTCCGCTCAAGACACAGATTTCAATCTCAGACGCGTACTTTTCTGCCGTCGAAACCGAAGCCGACTTTTTCAACAGAATCGGCCGATAGCTGCCCGTCGCGAATGGCTGCTACTGGATGATAGCCTGCTGACGGCCGTACTAGACTGGCCACCACTGCCCACTAATCATTGCACATGGGCATCTTCTTTCCTGATCCTTGGGTGTGCCTACATCAAAGCCCTTATTCTCCCTTTTGAAGCGTTACACCGGTTGGTCTAGTAACACTCCTCAAGACTGACGCGCCGAGACCGTGTTACTCATGAATTCGTCAACAAATACAGCATGTTAGAAGCTACAGTTACACCAGTAACATGAGTAACACCGCTTTGAGGGCGACATGCATCCCCGCTCCCCTGAAGCATCAATCCCACCAGCGGACGTTAGGAGCAGATTCCAAAGTATGCCGGGCCCCTGAGGTATTCATTAGGACACGGGGTCGGAAACCCGCGGGACTGTGTTAGCGAGAAGGTGCCCAGCTTAGTGAACAGGTGAACCGGGTGAACACACTGTTCACCAGTGCAAACGCACAAGGTCTTGAGAAGTCGCCGGGGACCCTGAGCAAATCTGAAAGACACGGGGCAGATAACCCGCCGGATCTCGTTAGTGGCTGGGCTCAAAAGTTAGTTGACTGGTTGACCGAGTTGACCGATCCAATCGTTCACAATCCTGAACGAAACCAAAGACCGTTACAGATCCGGTAAGGATGCCTTTTTCTCTTCAAGGTCCTTTCAATTTCAACGTTGAAATTTCAGTAAGCTGATGCGGCTGCCTCTACCACGATCACGCGGGTTTCCGACCCCGTGCTTAAGGAAGTCTCCCAGGGTCCCCGGCTCCATTCGGCGGCCCGAAGCATATTCGAGCCTGCTGGTATGCTCCCCCCTGGAGCTGGATGTAGATTGCCTACCTAGATCCGATCACATCGCCGGAGGAAGACCATGGAAGAGAAGGCACTACTCGCCTCCCTACTCAAACGCTTCAATGAGAACCAGTTGGCGCTGGGGGCAGCCATCGAGGAGCTTTCCAATTGGGTGGAACAACGGGGATCCACTGATGTTGCAAAAAACGTCAGGGCCGCATTAGAGACGCTGGACGACAACATGGGATTCATCACTCTCGCACTCGCCTCTCTGGCGGCAGAGGGGGGAGCTTGATGGAGCTCACTCCTGCCCAGCAATGCCCTGCACCGGCTCAATTCATTGAGTCTGGTTCAGGTCAACAGCAGCGCCCTTGTATGCCTACGTGTATGCCTAACTGAATAGCAAACAAACAAACCCTTTAAATACAGTACCTTTAGCGACTGGTTCAAATGACTGTGTACCACCAAGTACTAAAAACGGCTTACCGAAAGGTAGGCCGTTTTTTTATGCCTGGAAAAAAGTGGTGGGATTGGCGTTTCAATAACCGCTTTCGTTGTTTCGATTATTTCCCGAGATCAGCAAGACACCTCCCTTTCCCTTGCCTGAAATTTCCTAGAAGCCTCCACCCTGTTGTACCGACCCATTTCAATAGCTAGCCTTGAGTCGTCACCGCCAAATCAGTGACCGGGTTTAGCAGCCCAAAGTCGATTGGCGCACATTGGAGATTCTTCATGTTCAAGGTACGTCAACGCCAGCTCAATCCTCGACTCCGCTGCCGCCACCACCTATGAAAATGCCGACAACCTCACAGGCGCCAACCGTAAGGTGGCAATGGGCATCGTGCATCTGATTGAGCTTGCACAGAGGCAGGTGGACTCTGTGATTGAAGAAACTGCCGTGTTGGACTGACAAGAGCAGAGCGATGGGAGATGCGGGCTAAATGTCCTGAACCATCGCTATTAGCAACACAAAAAGCCCCAGGCACTTTTAATGCTCCGGGGCTTCTTATTTCTCTGCTCGAAACAATTCGGTAGTGGTGAGCAAAATACCTTGGGCAGATGCTCATCAATCTCCGTTTGGTATCGCTCGACCTCCCCCGACAGCGGCAACCGGATTGGGATGCGGGATGTATTTGGCGTTGAGAAGCGGTGCCGACTTCAAGCAGATCCAGCCGCTCTCACCAGCGTCTCCAGCCGCCAGGTATTTGGTATTGATTTTTACCAGAAGCCATCCACCGCGCCGCGCCCATTTGGCCGAGTTTCGCGCAACAGATGTAAACTCAGGCAGTTTCTCTTGAGGAACCCCGGGTCGCGATCCACCTACCTGGCTAATCACTTGCTCTAGCGTGGGTTTCCCACAGGCCTCGTTTTCAGGCTCTCCACCAGCGCTGCCGGCATTGATTGCAGTTAAACAGCTCTCCTGCCCTCCACCCCTCACCAACCAAACATCTATATGTTGATTTTTCGCGATAGCATTTTCAATCAATATGCTCCTGGTCACTATAGCGTCAAGGTAGGTGATACGCCCCTCCTCGTTCAGTATGGCAGGAGCTTTTGGTGCCTCCTTCTTTTCCTCTTCCCCATCCATAATGCCGCCCGACGTCGCCCTATGTAAGAAATGCGAGTATAGATGGCTGTCGTCGTACCGAAACAAGACTGATCGAAAATGGATAACGAAAGCCCCGATCCAAGCAAAGCTTGTCGTTCCCGCCCTACCCTGCACCGCCCATACACTCGGCGGTACTCGCAAGAGACGTCCCCGCCTGCTGGACAAGCTTTCGCCATTCCTCACTGGTGATGAGATCCGCGCGCTCCATTTCGTCGGCCCTCTTCAACAGCATGAAATATTTATCCTCCACACGTGTTTCGTTTACGGCCAGAGTGAATAGCTTGCGCCAGGCTGTCATGGCCAGTCTTCGCTGCGCTTCTCTCATTGCGGCCTCTAATTCGTGGTCTATAGAGGTAGAGGTCAAGCCGATGGCAGTGTTCAATGCAACATCACGCCAGGCGACCAATGGTGAAGGTACGCCACGAATGCTAAAAATCAGGCTCGGGCTCGTCATGCACTTATTCTCTTTTAACTATCGACAAAGCCTCCTTATAAGCAATAAAAAGCCCCAAGGCACTCGCCATGTTCCAGGGATTTTTTATTTATAAAAATACAGGGATGACCGACATAAAAACAACTACAGTTCTAACAGCGGCCACGACTCACCTTCAATAAAGTTAAACGCTCACTGACACAACATGTTGAGTCTCATACACAGGCCGGTTCTCTTTCACCTCCACGCCAGGATCAAAAGCAAGTTAAACAGTGTACAAAAAACGCCACACAGACCCGACATGACGCAGATAAATCAGACAAAGTGGTGGTGTTAACCTCAGGTTGTCTTCGGGACTATCCCGCAGCCGGCCCCTCTGAATGGTCAAATAATTCAGAGACTACAAATGACTACCTGCGCCTCTTGTTCCGACTCACGCAGGCTTTCCCAGTATTCCGGAGGTAACGATGTCCATCGGTGCAATCTCAGCTTCGATTTCAACCCCCACCACCGCCACTACTCAAGCCGCGACTACCGCAGCGAGCCAGTCGGCTACGCAATCCGCGACTGCCAGCACCACCGCTAGCGGCACCACGGCAACCCATAAGCACCATCACCGCCACGCCGAACAAAGCAGCAGCACCAGTAGCAACAGCGAGAGCACAACCGCATCGGCCAAGCCTTCTGTAAGCGGCAACGGCCAGAGCATCGGCGAGACCATCAGCGTCACTGCATAAGTGCTGTTGAAGTCCGTCAAAACAACAAACCCCGCTTCGGCGGGGTTTGTCGTTATACGGTAGGACCTGCGTCATCAAGCACGTGGCGATGACTCACAGGCGCCTAACGTGTTGGAACCGGCTGGTAGTAGTAGCCCGGCGGCGGCGGCGGCGGTGCCTGGTAGTAAACCGGCTGCGGTTGCTGGACGTATACCGGCTGCGGCTGAACATAAACCGGTTGTTGAACGTAGACCGGAGGCTGGGAGTTGGCGACAACCGTCCCCACTACCGCGGCGCCGACCACGCCACCCAGGACGGCCGCGCCCCAACCGTACCCACCACGGGCCTCAGCCTGCCCCGCAACGGCGAGTACGCCCAGGAGCACGACGGCTATTTTTGCTCTTGAGAGCGGAGTAATCATGATAAGTCCTCTTTTTGCACCGAACCGGCTATTTTATAAACTCTCCGGGAATATCTCTCAGACCGTTTTTTCCGGGTAATACGTCACGCGCCAAAGTAAATACTTGGTAAATCCTGTACCCGATTTGTTACCTGAAACTTTCCATCGCTGCCCGGCAGTTCAAAGAATGCAGAAATCACCCCATAAATGAACTGATTACGCCATTTCAACGCCAACTTCCGACCACTTTTCTTGTATATAAATCGATACCCGATATAAAAATCAGCACGCCCTATCGAATGCACCAGGGTGACGGAGGCATGCCTATACCCTCGCGCCCATCATTTTGACCACGCCTCGAGGGAATGGAAAGCGGCAGGCGACGAGGCCAGAGCCAAGGCTGATGCCCTGCAGGGTGTCATCAAAGCGCCTCATTCCCCCCGACAGATGTCTGCTACTGTCAGCGGAACTCTGCATGGATGGCCATTGATGGATACTCAGAACACTGCTCTGCTGAAAGACCTTCTGTCCGCGCGGCGAAGTGTCAGGACCTTCACTGAGAAGCCCCTGAGCTTGACCGCTCTGGACGCGTTTCTTTATGCCGGACAGGGCCGCACTTCTAAGGACGGGAAGCGAACCGCACCCTCCGCGCACGCCCTGCATCCACTCACCTTGAGGGTGGTCGTGCGTCAAGTCGAAGGGCTAGTGCCCGGGGTATACCTGCACGACTCCCCGACAGGAAAGCTCTCCCGAATCGGCGATCTGATCGATCAGGGGACGCTGAGCTCAGCGGCTTTAGGTGATGAACAGTGGTTGGAAGACGCCCCAGCCGTCATCGCCATCGTCGCCCAGCGGGAAGTGGCCATTGATCGTTTCGCGGAGCAACAAGCCGACGGCCTGAGGGGAGCACGCTACGTTGATTTCGAAGCTGGGGCAGCCGTTCAAAATATGTATCTGGCTGTCACGGCAGCAGGTCTGGGCGGTGTGGTCGTGATGGGCTTTGATGACCTCAGGATGAAGGAAGCCTTGCGCCTTGAACGTCCTCTTTTTCCGGTCGCCCTTTTCTGCGTAGGGCATCCTCTCAAATAGAACGACGGCGCGAGGGTGTCAGCCAGGCCCGACCTTATTTGCCGCGCAAACAAAACAGGTCCCGTTTTCAGGCGGGACCTGCGTCGCCAGGGACCTGGCAATGACCAGCGAACCCAAAACCCTTAACGCGGCGCCGGAATCGGTTGTGGCGCGTAGTAGTAGCCCGGAGGCGGTGCCTGGTAGTAGACCGGCGGCGGTTGCTGGATATAGACCGGCTGGGGTTGGACGTAGACCGGTTGTTGAACGTAAACAGGCTGCGAGTTGGCAACGACCGAGCCCACTACGAGACCGCCGACCACGGCACCCAGCAGGGCCGGCCCCCCCCAACCCCAGCCTCCACCGTGGCCGTAACCATAACCGTACCCACGGGCGTCCGCCTGCCCTGCAATGGCGAGTACGCCAACGAGCAGGACGGCCACTTTCATTTTTGAGAGTCGACTAATCATGATAAGTCCTCTTCTTTGCACTGAACCGGATTTAATAATATCTCCGGACATACTTTTCAGACAGTTCTTTTTGATGAATTCGTAACGCGCCAAAGTAAAGACTAGGTAAAGTTTGTAGCCCATTCGTCACTTAACACTGAAACCGAATTAAATACCCGTATCGGGCGGTTTCATGAATACGAAAATAAACCCACAAATGAATGGCTTCCGCGCTTCCATGCTCAACTTTTGACACCTTTATATGTATATAAAACCATACTTCATATTGCCATGATGGCACTTGCGCGGTCGCCCGCCCTGGTCGTGGCCGCACGGGTCGAGCACAGGCTTGACAAGCAGGGTCGAAGCGGTCGATTCTAATTGAAGATGACGATCATCATCCTCACGAACTGCACGAAGCGATGATCCGTCACCTTGCTAGCGCCCTGATCTCGCCAACCCCTTCCAAGGATTCAACCTCATGGCTACCTCATTCACTCAATTCAAGATCGCCCAGCCGGGCCCCGGCTACTGGCGTGTCACGTTCAGCAACCCACCGATCAACCTGATCAATCCGGAAACCATTCTGGAGTTGCAGACACTCGTCGGCCTGATCGAATCCGACAAGGATTTGCGCGTCGTAGTCTTCGACAGCGCCCACGCGGACTTCTTCTTCAGCCGCTACGACCTTGCCCGGGCCGCTGAAACCCCTGTCGCACCAGGCCCGACCGGGTTGCCGGCGTGGATCGACCTGACGACGCGGCTGTCCCAGGCCTCGGCCGTCAGCATCGCGCTGATCCGCGGGCGCACCCGCGGCGGCGGCAGCGAGTTCTCGCTCGCCTGTGACATGCGCTTCGCCAGTATCGAGAAAGCCATTCTGGGGCAGCCTGAAGTGCCCGCGGGCGTGTTGCCGGGCGGCGGCGCGATCGAACGTCTGCCCGCGCTGGCTGGTCGGGCCCGGGCACTCGAGATCATCCTCGGCGGTGACGATTTCGACGCACTGACGGCGGAGCGCTATGGCTGGATCAATCGTGCGTTACCGGATGCCGAGCTGGACGCTTTCGTCGACCAGCTTGCCAGACGAATCGCCTCGTTCGACGGTCAAGCCCTGGGCGAAGCCAAGCACCTGGTCAATCGCCATAGCCTGCCCGAACCGAGCGACCTGCTCGAGTCCATGCAGACCTTTCTCAAGGCGACAACCTGGCCGTCCACCCAGGCCCGGGGCGTGAAGATTCGCGAACGCGCCGTCGGGCTGGGCCTTGAGTTCGAGCTGCGCATGGGTCACCACCTGGGTAACGTGTGACCGTGCACAACAGCGCTTCAGGAAACTCATCAAGGACGATGAGCCTCCAGCTTTGCAGCGATGATGAGTACAATCCTCTTTCTCAGGCGCAGAGATCGAGGATGTTTCCAGATGGGTAATTCAAAGGCGGACAAAGCGCAGAGTCATGCACGCATTGTGCAGGTCGCTGCCGCCCGGTTTCGCGAAGCCGGTGTCGAGGGCATCGGCGTCGCTGACCTGATGAAGGACGCCGGGCTCACCCACGGTGGTTTTTACCGGCACTTTGGCTCTCGCGAAGAACTGGTGGCCGAAGCCGTCGAACACGCGTTGCACGACGGCAGCCAGGCGGTGGTCGCCATCGCCAACAGCACGCTGGACAGACCCGCCTTGTTGGCCGCCCTGGTGGATGGTTACCTCAGTGCCGCGCACCGCGATGGCTTGGCGACCAGTTGCGCCGTGACGACCCTGGCCGGTGACGTATCGCGCTGTAATGATCGAACCCGCTCGGCCTACACACAGCAAGTCGACACCTACCTGAAACTGCTCACCCAACTGGTCGCGAGCGACCAGCAGCCATCACGTCGGGTAAAGGCCATCGCCGCACTGTCCGCGCTGGTGGGCGCTGTCTCGCTGGCCCGTGCGGTGAACGACGAAAAGCTCTCCCAGGAAATTCTCAAGTCGGTTGCTGACGAGCTGAAAGCGCAGCTGGGGTGATGTCGGCGGGCGAGTGACAGCGAGGCCCCGTCGATCAGGCTGGAACACCCAGGATGATATGAGAGGCCTTGATCACCGCGGTGGCGCTCACGCCAGGAGCCAGCCCCAGTTCCGCGACGGCTTCACGGGTCACGATCGAGAAGATCTCAGTACCGCCCGGCAGGCGGATGACCACTTCGGAATTGACCGCGCCGTCGCTGACACGCGTCACCGTACCGCTCAGGCAGTTGCGCGCCGACAGGCGGATATCGCTGGACTCGGTCATCAGCATCACCCAGGGCGCCTTGATCAGGGCGACCGCTTCCTTGCCGACCGCAATGTCCAGGCTCTTGAGGCTGGCCATGGTGACGACCGCGACCAGTTGCTCGCCGCCCGTGAGGGTCAGCACCACCTCGGCGTTGACGGCACCATCCTGCACTTGGCTGACCGTACCTTTGAACACGTTGCGCGCACTGACCTTCATTGAGCGGTTTCCTTGTTATCGAAGAGTGAATCTACACGCCATGATCAGAACTTGCGTTGTGTGAATGCAACCATAGCGATCAAAGAGGGCCATCTCCACTCCTCGGTCTTGTCAGTCATTTTCTTCAAGCTGCAACAACGCACTCAGCGTCTGGCGCTGCCTGATCAGACGATGCTCGCTACCCGCCACCAACACCTCCGCCCCATGGGTACGGCTATTGTAGTTGGAAGACATGGAGGCGCCGTAAGCGCCAGTGGTATGGAAAACCAGGTAATCGCCAACCTCGGCGGCGGGCAGCAAACGAGACTCGACGATCCCGCCCTCGGACTGGGTGAAAACGTCGCCTGACTCGCAAAGAGGCCCGGCGACAACGGTGGCCCGCATGGGCAACGGCTGATCGCGCCGAGTCAGCAGCGAGATCTCGTGATAGCTGCCGTAGAGCGAGGGGCGCATCAGGTCATTGAAGCCGGCATCCACCAGGGTGAAATGGTTACCACCCATCGGCTTGGTGGCGCGCACCTCCGATACCAGCACACCGGCCTCCGCCACCAGAAAGCGTCCCGGCTCGATTTCCAGGCGCACCGGATGACCCAGGTGGCGTTCAATCTGCTTACGGGCTTGGTCAGTCTGTTTGAAGAAGCGTTGCAGGAACAGGCTGCGCTGGTTGAAGCCCGATTGGCGGCAATCAGTGCTCATCCAAGAGTGAACTTGTAGAATTCGGGCTTTGATGCTCTTACTGGCTACAAGGACGTACGAAATTGTTCGATGTATTGGCCGAAATGATTTTTCACGCCATTTGCTTTCCCGTCGGCTGGCCCATCGTGAAACTGGTCACACGAGGCAAGTATCCGGCAAAGGAGTCGTGGTTCGCTGGCACACCACAATCCGAATGGACTGCTGCGGTGGGGGCTGCTGCCCTGGTGATCGCCATGATGGCGGCCCTGAAGCAGTTTGTTTTCCCCTAGATAGCGGGGGCCATCATCGAAGCGAGGTGTTAGTTGTCTTTAACACCAGATCCATAGGCCCCCTCTGTTACGCAAAAATCAGATATGAAAAGCCTGCCGCCCCACCAACAACCATTTGCCGTGCTGCTTCTGCCAGACCTGGAAGTTTTCGATCTCGGTGGGAATCAGCTCGCTGCCCTTGATCGCCTGTCCCGAAAAGTGATGACGGACGAAAGCCACGTCACCTGACAGGGTGATGGTCTGGTTCTGCATCTCCAGCGTCTTGAACGCACTTTTCCCGGTTTCGATATCGCCGATAAAATCTTTCTTGCCCTGCACCTTCCCGCTGGAATGCCCGTAGGTCAGGTTCTCGGAGGTCAGTGCTTTCAGCTCGGGAATGTCCCTGTTCAACATGGCCTGGGTCAGATGGTCCACCGCGGCGGCAACCTCCTTCTCTCCCGCCGAAGGGGCAGCAGCTACGTAGCCACTGAAGAGGCACAGGAAACCAATAAGCAATTTGATCTTTTTCATGGGGCATTTCCTTGTTGTTATGGGCACGGGAGACAAAAGGACCTGACACCGCCTCGGGCCACTGGCGCCAGGCATCACGATGGATGCCTGGATACGCGCGTCAAGCGGGAGCGGTTGTCGTTGCCGACCATATCGTCAGTCATCATACAACACAATAACCTTTTGCCGGACAGTGCCACCGACGCAGTAGTGCCAGGACCCAGGGCGCTGCCGCCAGCCCTCCCCTCAATGGGGAAACCCGGCCTCCACGCTTCGGCACAGAAGCTCATTGGCCTGCCTCAGATTACCGGGCTGGCTTGAGTGAACGATCCAGATATCCATGTCGAGCGCGAAATCATCCAGGTTGATGACCGAGAGTTCGTCGACGTACGGGCTTGTCTGCAGAAGATGCCTGGGAATCAGCCCAAGCCCCAGGCCGGCCGCGATCATCCGCATCTGGATAGCCGCGCCATGGGTGTCCACGCCAAGCTTCAGCCTGCGTCCTTGCCCACCCATCGCCGCCTCCAGTGCTGCCCGATAACCGCAACCCACCGGGTTGAGGATCCATTCCTTGCCACACAGACTGCCGATGTGGGTCGATGCGTCGACGAGGGGATGCTGCTTGCTTTGAACCACGAGGATCTCGAGGGTGGCGATTTTCCGGCCACTCAATCCTGGAGGCAGGCCACTCGGAGCCGGCTGCATAAGCGTCGCCGCATCGAGCTCGCCACGAGCCATCAGTTGTTCGAGTTCAGAGCTCCAGCCGGTGACCAGCTGCATTTCCAGGTTCGGGAAGGCGTGTTTCACCGCCGTCACCATCTCGAACACCACCGCATCGGCGACGATCTGGGTGAATCCCACGCGAAACCTGCCGCTTGGCCCCGCGTCTTCACGAGCGATGCTCAACAGCGAATCCGCCTCCCTCAACAAGCCTGTCGCCTGCTGGTAAATCCGCTGGCCCATGGCCGTGGGAACAGGCGGCCTGCTCGTGCGATCGAACAAGGTGGCACCCAGGGACTGCTCAAGATGCTGGATCCGCCGCGACACCGCGGACTGCGTCAGGCAAAGGGTCTCGGCGGCCCGGGTCAGGGAAGCGCACTCGATCACGGCGGCAAAGGCCTTGAGGTCCTCGAATAGCATGCTTATTACTCATCATAATTTCAAAAATTATGCGCTTGATGAATCATGAGTTCCAGCTTAGCTTCGTGACACGCGCCGTTGATGGTTTGGCCGTACCACCCACTCAAAAGGATTGCCCCCATGCCTTTAGCCAGAATCGATGTAGCTGCCGACACCTCCCCCGAAACCGTTGCCGCCATCAGCGATGTGGTTTACGAGGCCATGATCCAGACCGCCAATGTTCCTGAGCACGACAAGTTTCAGGTCATCAACCGCCATGCCAAGGATGAACTGATCTACCCGGCCGCCGGTTACCTGGGTATCACCTACACGCCGAACATCGTCTTTATCCAGGTGACCTGGAATGCCGGACGAACGGTTGAGGTCAAGAAGGCGTTCTACAAGGCGATAGCCGAGGGTATTCACACCAGGACCGGGCTGCGCAAAGAGGACGTGTGGATCAACCTGATCGATGTAAAACGCGAGGACTGGTCGTTCGGCAACGGCGAGATGCAGTACGCGCCAACCGAATGAGATGACATTTTAAATATTGGGGTGGCGCATTCAATACGTCGCCCCATTGGCGGCTACACTACAAAGCACGGCCGCCTATCATTCGTTCAATTGATAGTAACCATCAAGGAATGCAAGTTCTGTTTTTCTGTCAAAGGAGGAGGATAGCGTCATGCCGAACCGACTTCAGAAGGAAAACGCGCGATGAGAATTTCTACCTTGCTGGCTCTTGTCGCCGTATTGACCGGCGGTTTCCTCGCCACCGCTCCTGCCTATGCGGCCGACGACCAATCCTGCCATTTCCTCCCGGTGGCCGACAGCGCCGCCAGCCTGAAGCACGCCCAATCGGTGGGGGTGCTTTACAGTGAAAACACCGTCAGCACCCTGCAGTACCTTGAGCGCTACCACAGCGTTGCACTGAGCGGCGCGAAGAATGCAGCCCTGGACCCACGCATCAGCGACGCGTTCGTCAACAGCTCCGATCCGAAGCTGGCCATCGACTGGCTCATGGGCTCGTTGCAGAAACAGTTCGCCTCGGTAACCGTCTACGACAACCTTGATGCGCTGGTAAAGGCCCGTCCTGATGTGGTGGTGATGCTCGACACCTACAGCCGCCTGGTGACCAAACGTAATAGCCAGTTCGAAGCGCGTTTCGTCGCCACGTTCTACGACGCGAACCTGCAGTACATCGGCAAGGCCGAAGGCTTCGGTGGCAAGGAACTGCCTTCGGTCTGGGTCCATGGCAAGGCCGCGCCGGAGATTGCCGCGCAAATCAATCAGCAACGCGATTTGCAGGTCAACGCCCTGAAGCAGTTCGATGCCTCGCTCAAAGCCTTGGTGACCACCGGTGAAACCGATCGGGTCGCCACCAACTGATTCCATACATCGCCCGGGGGAGCCACGCTCCCCCTTCTCTTTTAACAGTCATCTTCCGATAGCCGGATACAGGCTGATTGGCGTCAGTGCGAGTACCTTCAAACACGACACGATTAAACATTAAGATTCGCATTTAAGAACATAAGCGAACTGCACACGAAACAAATTTTCAATCGCCCTGATTATTTAAATAGCCTATATATCCCTTAAACTTTTAAGTATGCTTTATTCCTTGATCACGCCTGTTTCAAGGCGAACGCCAATGATTGCCAATCACCTCAAAACCCGCACCTGGTTAGCCGGAAAGCCTTGACTGTCGCGGGCTGAGAGTCATTTGCAAATAAGGGAAGAAGTTTCCAATGAGCGATGAAAAGTTCTCCGCCGAACACGAGGACGAACGCTACAGTCCTGCCGAACGTGCGACAGCGGCGTCCCGTTGTACCTGGGTCAGTGTCGGCGTCAATCTGGCGTTGTCCTGCATTCAGATCATCGTCGGTATCCTGTCGAAATCCCAAGGCCTGATCGCCGACGGTATTCATTCCCTGTCGGATTTGATTGCCGACTTCGTGGTGTTGTTCGCCGGTCATAAAAGCAAGCAGGACGCCGACGAAGGCCATCCCTATGGACACCTGCGCTTTGAAACCGCCGCCTCGATGATCCTCGGGCTACTGCTGCTGGCCGTGGGCATCGGCATGATCGGTTCGGCCGTGCTCAAGTTGCAAACCCCGGAATCCATCCAGAAGGTGCATATCACCGCGCTGTGGGTGGCGGGCGCCGCGCTGGTGACCAAGGAGCTGCTGTTTCGCTACATGCTCGCGGTGGCGAAGAAGGTGAAGTCGAGCCTGCTGGTTGCCAATGCCTGGCATGCACGCTCGGATGCGGCCTCGTCGCTGGTGGTGGGGGTCGGTATTGTCGGCAACCTGGCGGGCTACCCGATTCTTGACCCGATTGCCGCGCTGGTAGTCGGTGGCATGATTGCCAGGATGGGTTGGTCGTTCGGCTGGAACGCCCTGAATGACCTGATGGACAGCGCCGCCGATGAAGAAGAGGTGGCATCCATTCGCACCACGCTCCTGGAAACCCCTGGCATCAAGGGCGTGCACGATGTACGCACACGCAAGATGGGCGACATGCTCACGGTCGATGCGCACATCGAAGTCGAGGCCTCGATATCCGTTGAAGAAGGGCATGCGATTGCCGTGGCCGCCCGTGAAAACGTCATGCTGCGTCATCGGGTCCTGAACCTGATGACACACATTGACCCCTGGCATCGGCCGGACCTGGACCATCTCGCCCCCTCCAGATCCTGAGCCTGAAACCAGACAGCGTTTACCAGGCCTGGAGCGGTCGAAGCCGCTTCGGGCCTTTTAACGACTGTTCTTCAGACGCTTGCGCGTCGCATGTCGCTCCAGCGCCAGTTCGATCAGGCGACTCACCAGCTCGCCATAGCTCATCCCCGCCGCCTGCCAGAGCTTGGGGTACATGCTGATGCGGGTAAAACCGGGCAACGAATTGACCTCGTTGATCAGCACCTCGCCATCAGGGGTGAGAAACACATCGACCCGCGCCAACCCGGCGCAGCCCAGCACCTGGAAGGCCTCGATGGCGTGCGCGCGAATGCGTTCGCTGTCCAGTTCGCTGATCGCCGCCGGCACCAGCACTTCGGCGGCCTGCTCATCAATGTATTTGCTGTCGTAGGAATAGAAGCCGCTGCGCACGACGATCTCGCCGCAACCGCTGGCAATCGGCTGGTCGTTGCCGAGGATCGCGCATTCGATCTCCCGTCCGCTGACCGCCGATTCGATCAGGACCTTTTCATCAAAGCCCAGCGCCAGGGCCAAGGCGGCCTGATACTCCTCGGCGGTCTCGACCTTGCTCACGCCCACCGACGAACCCTGGTTCGCCGGTTTGATGAACAGCGGCAGGCCCAGCTTCGCCTGCGCGGCCTCAAACCCGAGCCGCGCGGCGGTGGCCCGGTTCACGGTGATAAAGGGTGTCACCGCCAACCCGGCATCGCGCAACAGACGCTTGCTCACGTCCTTGTCCATGCACACGGCCGAACCGAGCACATCGGAGCCGACAAAGGGCAGATCGGTCATGCGCAGCAAACCTTGCAGGCAACCGTCTTCACCGAGGGTACCGTGGACGATGGGGAAGATCACATCGACCTGCTCCAGCAGCGCCTGGCTGCTGGTGTCCACCAACTGCTGGCTGGACTTGCCGGGCACCACGGCCAGTTCGCGATTGGATTGGTTCAAGGCGATAAGCGCCGGGTTTTCGGCATTGATCAGGTAGTTGGAGCTGTCGTTGAGGTGCCAGCGGCCCTGCTTGTCGATCCCGATCAGGATCGGCTCGAAACGCTCGCGGTCCAGTGCATCGACCACATTGCGCGCCGATTGCAACGACACCTCGTGTTCCGCTCCCAACCCACCGAAAATAATCCCGACTCGCAACTTGCCCATCTTCCGACCTCGTGTCCAAATCTGTGTTCCAGGGGGATTCCCTTTGTGCGCAGACTATTCGCAAGGCACTGGTTTGGCATCCCCTGATTTGTGATTTTTTGAACACATCGCCCATGCGGGAGACTTATTGTTCGTCGCGCCAGTTCACATTCACTGTCTGGCCGGCCTCGCCATTCAGGACAATACTCTGCCGGTTCTCACGACCATTGCGATGGCTGACAATCTCGTATTTGCCTGCGGGCAACTTGACGTACAGCATCGGCCCGACCTGGGTCAGCGACAGTACCGACTCCCCGCCAGCCTTGTTGATCGTGATGTCCGCATCAGGCACGTACTCGCCCTTGGGCCCCACCGTCGCAACAATGTGCAGGTTGTAACCACGGGTTTGCTGCAAGGCCTGGGTCTCATCCTGGCCGATGCCTCCCACCAGGTAAGACACGCCGTTCTGGGTTTGAGGCGATAACTGCACCGCCTCCTGGTTGATCGGTTCACTCTCACCGGCCGCCCGAACCGTCGGCGACACGCCCAACAGCACAAGACCCGGCAAGGTACAGAGCAAAAGAGCACGAATGGAGATCATGATGGACACTCCCTGGCTCCACTGGAGCCCGAGTCTCATCCTTCAGGCGGGGCTACCGCCTGATTTCATTCGACAGGCAGCGGCGGATCTCTGGATGGCGAGCGAGCTGCGCGGATGAGTGGGGGTTGGTTTCACTTCGCAGCGCATGCGCCTTAAAGTCTAGTAGCGGCCGACCATCGGCTTAGATCAATTTCAAACCAGGTCGAGATCGGATAGGACTACCGGCTTCCAGGCGCCCTCATGAAAACGCCCGATGGCTGGCATCGGGCGCGGGTCAGGCGGGACAGAGACTCAAGCGGCGTTCAGCACACTCAGGTCCAGGCGCCCTTCGCGCAACGGCGGGCACCAGTAATAGCCGCCGGTAATCGGCCGGCTGAAGCGATACAAGCCGTCGACGATGCCATCGTCCAAACCGCTCATGCGCCGCAATTGCGCCTCGAAGGCGTCGAAGGAATGGCCGAACGCCAGGAACATCAGGCCGGCGCCCTGCTCGTTCGCCCACGGCATCGAGCGGCGCACCACGAAGGCCTCCGGGGCAAAGCCCTCCTGGGCGGTACGTTTGACGTGGGCGGACTCCGGTGCGTCGTCCAGTTCTTCATTGTCGCTTTTGCGCCGCCCCATGATGTTGTCCTGCTCATGGGCTGGCAGCGCGGCGAAACCGTCCAGGTCATGCTGCCACTGCTGGATGGCGGCAAAGCTGCCACCGTCCGCGGCGATCCCCGCCGCCACCGCGGCCTCGTCCACCGGGTTCTCGGTGCCGTCTTCATAACCGGTCAGGTCGTGGCCGCTCTTGTGACGGAAGGCCTCGGTCATCTGCACCAGCTTCAGGGCCGGCGCCAGCGCCTGCTCCAGCGCGCGGCTGCGGTGCAGCAAGTCGCCACGGTCGTCGCCGTGCAACCAGCACCACAGGGCATGCTGGGTCGACGGATTATCCACCCCCACGCCAGTGATGACAGGAAAGGCCCGCAGCCCCTGGACATGACCAGCCAGCGCCTGCACCAGCGACTCGCCAAAACCGACCACGGTGTGCTTTACGTCCACCAGCCGGGCAAGATTGTCGAGTGCAGCCGGCAATGCTTCGGCGGATTCAAGGGCAAAGAACAGGTGGCGTGCCTGCAAGGGCACAGGCTTGGCAAGGATGCCGGGCTGGTAGTGACTCATGGGAACTCCTTTGGGAAAGCACGGAGTTTACCTTTGTTGCGCCCGCGACGCTTGCGACTGAAGCGACGGCGACCTCAGAGCTTCTGCGTCATATAACGACCACGCCCGGTTTTCTTGGCCTGGTACATGACCCGATCCGCGGCCAGCAGCAACGCATCGGCGGAACTCTCGCCATTGCCCAGGGCGATACCGATCGAGACCCCCACCTGGCAAACCGTACCGGCAACGAGAAAGGGCGTACTCAGCGCCGCGATGCATTTGGTGGCCACGGTACTCACGGTGTCTTCGGCATCGGTCCCAAGATCGCTCAACAGGATCACGAACTCGTCACCACCGATGCGCGCCAGGGTATCGCTCAGCCGCACCACCGCGCCAAAGCGCTTCGCCACCTGACGCAGGACCTCGTCACCGGCGTCGTGCCCGAGGGTGTCATTGATTCGTTTGAAGCCATCGAGGTCCATGAACAACAAGCCGACCTGCGTGCCTTTGCGCTGGGCCTGGGCCAACACCTGGCGCAGGCGGCCAGAGAGGTGATGCCGGTTGGGCAAGCCCGTCAGCGTGTCGTGATGGGCGATCTTCTCGAGCTCGGCCTGCTTCTCGTTGAGCTTGAACAACAAGCGATTGAACGCCGAGATCAAATGACCGACTTCATCGTTGCGCACCACCGGCAAGGGCGCATGCGGCAGTTCGTCACGGGTCATGCAGTCCGCCTGGGCAGCGGCATGGAACAGCGGACGAAAGACAAAATACAACACGATGGAGCAGATCGTGCCGAACAGAAAAATCGAGGAGATGGCCCCCCTGATCAAGAAACGCTGGGTTCGCTCAACGGTTGAAAAGGCCTCGTGGCCCGGCAGGCTGGCAACAATGAACCAGCCCGTGCTGGGGACGGAAACCATGGCGCGGACCTCTTCCTTGCCCTCGGCGTTGAGCGTGATCCCGGTACCGCGAAAACCCGCCATGGCCTGGTCCAGCAGGGCATTGAGGCCCGGCCGCGATACCGGCTTGAAGCCGATCCCCTGCGCGGAAGATTCGACCTGCAGGCGACTTTCCGGAAAAACCAGTTGGAACTCGCCCGTTGTGGTTCCCCCGCGGCTCTGCAACAAGGAATCAAGAAAACCGGGGGCGGAGAGCGCCATCATGCCAACGATGACGCCCTGCACCTCGCCCGCTGCATTCCTGATCGGCGCGGAGATCGGCAGCATCGGCTCCGCGTTCGAGCGGCCCTCGATCGGCCGGCCGATAAAGGGCTTGCCGGCCAACCCGGCTTGAACATAATCACGATCCGCATAGTTGCTATCGGGCGAAGTTTCCTGATTGGAATCGCCTGCCACCCGCTTGCCATGGGCGTCGACGATGAAGACATCGGTCGAGATCAACGCCTGGTAGGGAGAACGCTCCTTCAGCCAGCCGCGCAGTTGTTCAGGTTGTGCCAACAAGTCGAGGGGCACGCTGGCCGCAAGGCGCTCGATCAAGAGCCGGCGTCGAACAATCTTGCTGTCGACATCGTGTGCGACATAAGTCGCCAACGCCAGTTGCTGGCCTTCCACGACGGCGCTCAGGTCCTCGCGCAGGAAATGGGTCAATACGTAATAGCGCACGATAGCGCCAGACACGACAATGCACAGCGCCAACACCAGCAGTCGGGTCAACACGCTGTTGTAGAGTCGGGTAAAGGTCAAAACTGCATGATGTTTTTTTGACATTATCGAAGTGTAACCGACGACATTGCACTTTTCGCTATTTTCCCCAACCCTGCGCAAACGCCGTAGTAACGCCTTGCATAGGCCGAATCGCGCTTAGCCCATATGCACTGAACATCACTTATCAGGAGCTGGACCATGTCAGACACCAGAAACGCCTCGTTTGATGCCATCGCCCGGGAACTCGGCTACAGCTTCGACGGTGAAATGAAGATCGGCGGCAATTACGTACCGGCGGTGCAGAACGATCTTGAAGTGTATGTCAGCGGGCAGATTCCGCGCGTCGATAATACCGTGATGGTGACCGGCCGAGTGGGCGCCGAAACCACGCTGGAGCGGGCGCGGCACGGGGCGCAGATCAGCACCATGCGGGCCCTGGCGATTTTGCGCCAACTGCTCGACGGCGACCTGGGACGGATCCGGAAAGTCCTGCGCATCAATGTGTATGTGCAGAGCGCGGCGGACTTCACTCAACAGAGTGAAGTCGCCGACGGGGCGTCCGAGGTGCTGTATTCGGTATTCGGCGAGGCCGGGGTGCATACGCGCACCTCGGTCGGGGTGTATCAACTGCCGAAAAACGCCTCGGTCGAGGTGGATATGGTAGTGGCGCTCAACTAGTCAGCTGGTTGGCGAACTGCCCGACCGCATTGACCACCTTCTGCGCGCCGTCCTGGATCTCGACGATCACCGTACCCGCCTCCGCCGCCAGCGCAAGACCTTCCTCGGCCTGGGTCTTGCCGCTGTTCATCAGCGACACCGCATCCCGCGCCATGTCCTGGTTCTGCCGGACCACGCCGACGATCTCGTCCGTGGCCTGGCTGGTGCGCGAAGCCAACTGCCGCACTTCGTCGGCCACCACCGCGAACCCACGGCCCTGCTCACCCGCGCGCGCCGCCTCGATGGCCGCGTTGAGCGCCAGCAGGTTGGTCTGCTCGGCAATCCCGCTGATGGTCTTGACGATGGTGCCGATCACCTGGGACTGCGCATTCAAGGCTTCGATGCCATCGCTGGCGGTTTGCATGTGCGCGGCCAGGTCGCGCATCACTTCCACCGCCTGGGTCACCACGGTGGTCCCGCGCTGGGCGGTGCTGTCGGTCTGCAACGAAGTGCTGTAGGCAATGTTCGCGGCCTCGGCCACGGCCTTTTCCTGGTCCACCTGGGCGGTGATCACGGTGGCGAACTTGACCACTTTGTAGAGCTTTTCGTTGGCATCGAGTACCGGGTTATAGGACGCCTCCAGCCAGACTTCGCGGCCATGGCTGTCGACCCGCTTGAAGCGACCGGCGACGAACTCCCCGGCGTTCAGGCGCTTCCAGAAGGCCTGGTATTCAGCACTGTTGTATTCCCCCGGCTCGCAGAAGACACGGTGATGCTTGCCCTGGATCTGCGCCAGGCTGTAACCCATGGCATTGAGGAAGCGGTCGTTGGCGGTAAGCACTTCACCGGCCAGGTTGAACTCGATCACCGCGGTGGAACGCAACAGCGCGCCGATCAGGTTTTCGTGCTCGCGGGACGATTCGATGGTACGGGTCAGATCGTTGGAGTAAATCGAAAAATGGCGGATTCGCCCCTGGGAATCGCGAATCGGTTGCAGGATCGAACGCAGCCAGGCTTCCTGGCCATTACCGCGCAACAAACGCAGCGCACCGCTGAAATGCTCGCCCCGGTTCAAGGCATTCTTGAAGCGCTGGTGAAAGTCCGAATGCTTGAGGTAGTCCGGCACGAACTCATCCAGGCTGTGTCCCACCAGCGAGCTGCTCGGGTAGAGCATTTCCTGGATGAAATTCTGGTTGGCCGATTCGATGCGACCGTCGGGGTCCAGGGTCAGCACGAGCATTTCCTGCTCCAGGCTATCCTTGACTTGCTGGACGCTGGAGAGTTCTTCGCGAAGAGCCGAGAGCTCCTGCTTCAAGCGGTTGTTAAACATGGGGGCACCGATGGGCAAATGAAAGCGCGGGTAAGCTGTCATTGCCATCGGCTAGGGTGGTTTTTTCTGAAGGAGGACCCCGGGTTATTTCCGGCGAGCAGCCCGCGGACAATTCGACTGAATTTTTCCCGCTCCCGGGGATCACTTTAGAACGACAAGGACGTATCCCAAGGAGGATTCTCAGGTTTATGAGCACCGCAAAGCTTTTCGTTATCGACTACACCCTTAATGGCATTCCCAAGTCCTTCGTGATCCGCTTGGAGCACATGGACAATGCCGAGGCCTGGCACTGGGCCAGTTGTGATGCCGGCGTGGGCCGCATCGGCAAGTTCGGTCGAGAACGGGTGAAGAAAACCAGCAAACCCATGGCCGAGAAATTCGGCATCGACGCGGTGAGCTGGCGCCAGGCCTGAGGTGCTCCCACCAAGCGGCCCGGGAGCCGTTCATTGCCCTGGCCGCGCTTATTCCGGCTTGAGCAAGGCCTCATAATCCGGACTGATTTCCGCCAGGATCATCAAGGCCGCTGCCCCCAGCGCCACGGCGTCGTGTCCGGCGGTGCCGAGTTGAAGACGTGGGTACTCGCGGTCGCGACGACTGCTGATGGAACGGCTCAACGGTTCCAGCCCCTCCACCAGGCGATTCATGATCGCGGGCGGCAAGAAACCACTGATCAGGATGGTCTGCGGATCGAGCAGCGACTCGAGGATATTGATCGCCTGGCGCAGGGCCGGCACCGCCTCGTCGAGCCAGGCCTGGACACCGGCGGCAAAGCGCGGCTCGCTCATGTCCCAGGCACCGATGTCCTGGTCGGCACGCTGGCCCAGATGCTCAAGCAGGGCAGCGATGGAGATGTAGCGCTCCAGGCAACCGTGGTTGCCGCAATGACAGACCTTGCCACCCGGCACCACGGTCATGTGGCCGATTTCCCCGGCGTTGTGCCAGTGCCCGGAATACAAGCGGTTGCCCAGGTACAGGCCGGCCCCCAGGCCGCTGCCGATAAACAGGTGGACGAAGTGCTGCAGGTCGCTGGCAATGCCGTGCAGGCGCTCGCCCATGGTCGCCGCCGTGGCATCGTTTTCCAAAAGGACCGGAAGACCAACCGCCTGTTGCAGGCGCAAGGCAATATCGGGCTCGTCCCAACCGGACATCGCGGTCGGGCCCACCGCGGTCATGCCCTCGACACTGAATGGCCCCGGCAACGCCACGCCCACGCCGAGGAAACGTCCGTGGGGCAAATGCCCGCGAAACGACGTTACCGTCTCGAGGATCAGCGGCAACGCTTCATCGAAACTGGGGTAGTTCACCGCCAGGGTGACCTGGGCGCGGGTATTGCCCAACAGATCGAGCATCACGCCGATGATCGAGTGCTGCGCCACGTGAAATCCCAAGGAGAAGCCACCCTCGGGGTTGATCGACAGCGGCACCGGCGGCTGGCCACGACCGATCTTCTCGGCCGCGTGCACCAGCAGCATCCCCTCCTCCTGCAACTCGGCGACGATGTTCGACACCGTTTGCGCCGTCAGCGAGGTCAGCCGCGTCAGGTCGGCACGGGTCAGGCGCCCGCCCAGGCGAATGGCTTCGAGGATCACCCGGCGATTGTGCAGGCGGGCGTGTTCAGCGTTGGTGCCGGTGGTCACCGTGCGGGTGTTCTGAAGACTTTTCATGGGCGGATGATCGGCGCTGCCAATTAATTAAATCAAGTTGAATTAATACTCATGGCGTGCTTTTCTATTCCCAGGTCGCCGCAGTGCCTCAGGGCGTCCCAGAACCCATAACAATAACAACACCGAGTCGATGCAAGTCGGCGCCGGCACGCAGCACCTTAGCGACCTGCCCGCCACCGTCTATCACTCGCGCAAAAGGACGTCACAGCATGAGCACATCCACTCCCCCCGGGCAGGGCTCGTCCGGCAGCAAACGCAAGATCGGCCTGTTTCCCGCCACGGCCATCAACATGAGCCAGATGTGCGGCGTCGGCCCGTTCATCACCATTCCCACCATGATCGTCATCATGGGCGGCCCGCAGGCATACCTGGGCTGGATTCTCGGCGCGCTGCTGGCCCTGTGCGACGGCCTGGTCTGGGCCGAACTCGGTGCTTCGCTACCCGGCGCCGGCGGCACCTACGTCTACCTGCGCGAAGCCTTTGGCAAACGCACCGGCAAGCTGTTGCCGTTCCTGTTCGTATGGACCGCGATGCTGTTTATCCCGCTGATCATGTCCACCGGGATCATCGGCTTCGTGCAGTACCTGACCTGGTTCTGGCCGGACATGAGCCAGACCACCGGCGACCTTATCGGCCTGGTGCTGATCTGGCTGATCATCGTGATGCTCTGGCGCAAGATCGAATCCATCGCCCGCCTGAGCATCGTGCTCTGGGTGATCATGCTGGCGAGCATCGCGGCGCTGATCGCCGCGGCTTTTTCGCACTTCCACCCGGAGCTGGCCTTCAGCTTTCCCGAAGGGGCCTTCAACCTCGGCGACAGCAGTTTCTGGCTCGGCATGGCCGGAGGCCTGACCATCGGCATCTACGACTACCTGGGCTACAACACTTCGGCCTACCTGGCCGGGGAAGTCGAACAACCGGGCCGGGTGATTCCCAAGTCGATCATCTGGTCGGTGCTCGGCATGCTGGTGGTCTACCTGTTGATGCAGGTGGGTGTGCTCGGCGTGGTGGACTGGCACCGCATGCTCGACCAGAAGTCGGCGGCCTATAACTCCGTGGCCTCGGTGCTGCTCAGTGAAACCTGGGGCGATACCGCCGCGGCCGTGGTCACCGTGCTGATCCTGATCACTGCCGTGGCCTCGGTGTTCGCCGGCCTGCTCGGCGGTTCGCGGGTGCCGTTCGAGGCAGCAAAGGACAAGGTGTTCTTCAACGCGTTCAGCGTCACCCACCCCAAGCACGACTTCCCGGTCTACGGCATCCTGAGCATGGGCGTGCTGACCTCCGGCGGCTTCATGATCGGGCGCCTGACCGACCTCACCACCCTGATCCAGTTGCTGACCACGGTGATGATCCTGGTGCAGTCGGTGGCGCAGATCATTTCGCTGTTCGTACTGCGCAAGACCAAGCCGCACCTGAGCCGCCCCTACACCATGTGGCTGTACCCGGTGCCGGCGGTGATCGCCCTGCTCGGCTGGGTCTACATTTACCTGGCGTCCAACCACAACGCCCCCGGCGCCTACCCGATCCAGTGGTCGCTGGTATGGGTCGCGGCCGGTTGCGTGGCCTACCTGTTCTGGGCGCGGGTGCAACAACTCTGGCCGTTCAACAAGACAAGCGATACCCATGACGCACGAACCGCTGAATAACCCGGACGCCACGGCGCCCACCCAAGGTGTGCTGCTGGCGATCGACGTCGGCGGCACCAAGACCCAGATCGCCTGCTACGACCCGGTCAGCCAGCACCTGAGTACCCGCAGGCTGACCACCCATGCCGACGGTGCCCGCGGCGTGCCAGCCTTCGAGCGCATCCTCACGGCGGCCCGCGCCTGCGTCGGCGACTTTGGCAATTCGCGGGTGGCCAGCGTGGCCGCGGTGTTCCCCGGGGTGGTGCGCGGTCGCCGCTTGCTGATGGCACCGAACACACCGGGCTTCGAAGACCTCGACCTGCCGTTGCTGCTGGGCGAAGGCCTGGACACCCAGGCCGTGCTGCTCGACAACGATGTCAAGGCCGGCGCCCTGGCCGAGGCCCGTTGGGGCGCGCTGGCGGGGGTCGACAACGCCATCTACCTCAATCTGGGCACCGGCCTCGCGGCGGCGGCCATCGCCAATGGCCGTTTGATTCGCGGACAGAACGGCGCGGCCATGGAAATCGGCTACATGATGGAGCCCTTTCTCGACCCGATGTACCCCGGGCTGTGGCGGACCCACGCGCAGGGTGCCGCGCCACTGGAAGAGTTTTTCTCGGGCGCTGCGCTGACCCGCCTGGCCACGGAAATGCTCGGGCAGGGCCACCGCGCCCTCGACCTGTTTGCCAGCCGTGACCTGACGGTTCGCCAGGTCCTGGAGCGGCGCATCGCCGGCATGGCCGTGCAGGTCAGCAATCTGGCCGTGGCCCTCGATGTCGAGCGTATCGCCATCGGTGGCGGGCTGTTTCACCAGGCTTCGACCCTGGCACCGGCGCTGAAACAACTGATCGGCCAGGTGGTGCCCTTCCCCCCGGAGATTGTCGCCGCCCACTTCACCCATGACGCGCCGCTGTGGGGCGCCTTGAGCATGGCCATGGACGCCGCCGGCCTGAGCTTCATTCCCGGCGATCTTCTTTGCGTACCCGACAGCCCACGGGGCTGACGGACACCCAGGTATTCACCTTATGTCACTGATGCTCCAGGAAACCCTGTCGATACCCGCCGTCGTGCAACGCATGCTCGACGATGATCGCGCCATCGCCGCCCTCGGCGAGCAACTGGCTGCCGCGTTGCCGGAGCTGATCATCAGCGTCGCCCGTGGCAGTTCCGATCACGCGGCCGCCTACTTCGGCTATGCCATGATGAGCCAGGTCGGGATTCCCTGGCTGTCGATCCCGCTGTCACTGGTGAGCCTGCAACAACCGCCGCTACGCCTGAAACACTGCTGGGTGGCCGCCCTGTCGCAATCGGGCAAGAGCCCGGACCTGATCGCCAGCGTGAACTACCTGAAACGACTGGGCGCTCGCGTGGCGGCCTTCGTCAATACCGCCAAGTCGCCGCTGGCCGCCGCCAGTGACGCCGAGGTGCTGCTGCCGGCCGGGCTGGAACAAAGCGTGGCCGCGACCAAAAGCTATGTCGCCATGTTGATGGCCGGGGTGCAGACCGTGGCGGCGCTGAGTGCCAGGCTGGGCCAGGACAATGGCCTCGGCGTCGCCCTGCAGGAGTTGCCCGCCGCCCTGGCGCGAGCAGCCGACGCGGACTGGTCGCTAGCCCTTGAGGTCTTGCAGCCGGTCGACAAGATGGTGGTGATCGGACGTGGCCCGGCATTGCCCATCGCCCAGGAAGCGGCGCTGAAACTCAAGGAAACCTCGGGGATCCAGGCCGAAGCCTTTTCCAGTGCAGAGGTCCGCCACGGACCGATGGAAATCATCGAGGCCGGTTATCCGGTCCTGCTCTTCGCCCCGTCCGGCCCCGAGCAGGCCGGCACCCTGGCGTTCGCCGAGGACATGCGCCAGCGCGGCGCCCGGGTCTTGCTGGTGGCGCCACGGGGAACGCCCGGCGCGAACCTGGTCAGCATGCCGACGGCCCACCCGTTGCTGGAGCCATTCACCATGATCCAGGGCTTTTACCTGATGGCGGCCAAGCTCGCCGAACTGCGTGGCCGCAATCCCGATCAGCCACGCTTCCTCAAGAAGGTGACCGAGACGCGCTGACCACGCAAAACCGCCAGGAACGGACGCGGCTCAGCAGCCGCGAACGCTCGAAGCCTCGGCCATCGCCGAGGCGCGCGGCCCGAAGTACAAGGCGATCAGCACCCCGACGACGCCCATCACCGCGCAATAACCGACGCAGACCCACGAGCTCCAGGGCATCAGGCCGATCAGCAACAGCGGTGTGGTGCTGGCCCAGAGGGCGTAGGCGATATTGTAGGTAAAGGAAATGCCCGAGACCCGGATGCGCGCCGGGAACAACCCCACCATCACCGAAGGCACCGCCCCCACCACACCACAGGCCAGGCCCGCCAGGGCATAGGCCAGGCCAATCCATTCGCCGCCATGGATCAGGCAGCTGTAGAGCAGCGCGATACCCAGTGGCAGCAAGGCGCTGTAGAACAGCACCGCGCGCCAGGCCCCGATCCGGTCCACCAGCCGACCGGCCAGGACACAGCCGATGTTCAGGAACACGATCCCCAGGCTGCTCAAGGCGAAGGTATGGCTGGCACTCATGCCGAAGACCTTCTGCATCACGGTCGGCGTAACCACCACGAGCACCACCACCGCCGAGGTCAGGACGCAGGTCAGCAGCATCGCCGGCAGGATCGCCCGCCGGTGGGTGCGCAAGACCGCCTGCAACGGCACCTCCTCGCCTTCTTCCCGGCGCGCCTGCAAGGCCATGAACACCGGGGTTTCACTGAGCCAGCGGCGCAGCCAGACACCGATCACGCCAAACACCCCGCCCAGCAGGAACGGAAAGCGCCAGGCGAAATCGAGGACTTCGCCCGGGCTGTAGATCCGCGCCAGGGCGGTCGCGGTCAAGGCACCCAGCAGATAACCGAAGGTCAGCCCCGCCTGCAAAACCCCGAGGGCATAACCGCGGTGCCCGGCTGGCGCGTGCTCGGCGACAAAGACCCAGGCACTCGGCACTTCGCCGCCCACCGCCGCGCCTTGCAACACCCGCAGCAACAACAGCAGCAAGGGCGCCCAGTAACCGATCTGGGCATACGTCGGCATGATCCCGATCAGCAGGCATGGCAGGGCCATCATCAGGATGCTCAGGCTGAAGACCCGCTTGCGTCCCAGGCGGTCGGCGAAGTGTGCCATCAGGATGCCGCCCAGCGGTCGCGCCAGATAGCCGGTGACGAAAATCCCGAAGCTCTGCAACAGCCGCAACCACTCGGGCATTTGCGGAGGAAAGAACAGCTCGCTGAGGGTCAGCGCGAAGAACATGAAAATGATGAAGTCGTAGATTTCCAGCGCACCGCCCAACGCCGCCAGGCCCAGGGTCTTGTAGTCGGACCGGGCAAAACGACGGGTGTGCGGAATGTGATCGGCAGTCATGAAAACACCCTGGCAACGTATTCAAATACCACAACGGCCGTTCGCCAGCCGCTGCAAAAATCGGAGGATACCTGAGTTTGCCAAAGGCATTGGGCCGACATCGCCGGTGTCCGTCAGATTGCAATATCACTCTGCTACTAAAGAGAGTCAGAAAATCTCCCCGGATTGATTTATCGTGGGCACCTGCTCACAGATTGCGCTCCCAGCGCTTCGTCTGTAGCTCCCTAATAAGACCAAGAACAAGAGGACCTTCCCATGGCCGCTGCTATAGAAACCAGCCGCTACGCCCGCTTTGCCCTGCGCTGCTCGAACTGGGCCGAACGCTGGTTTCCCGACTCCTGGGTGTTTGCCGCGCTGGCGGTGATCGTCGTCGCCCTGGCCACCCTGGCCATCGGCGCCAAGCCGAGCGAAGCCGCGATGGCTTTCGGCGACGGCTTCTGGAGCCTGATCCCCTTCACCATGCAGATGGCCTTTGTGGTGATCGGTGGCTATGTGGTTGCCAGTTCGCCACCGGCGGTGAAGCTGATCGACCGCCTGGCCCGTATTCCGAAGAATGGCCGTTCGGCGGTGGCCTGGGTCGCGCTGATTTCCATGGTTGCCTCGCTGCTGAACTGGGGCCTGTCCCTGGTCTTCGGCGGTTTGCTGGTCCGCGCCCTGGCGCGCCGCACCGACCTGCGCATGGACTACCGCGCCGCCGGTGCCGCCGCCTACCTGGGTCTGGGTGCCGTCTGGGCCCTGGGGCTGTCGTCGTCCGCCGCCCAGTTGCAGGCCAACCCGGCCAGCCTGCCACCGTCGATCCTGTCGATCACCGGGGTGATTCCCTTCACCCAGACCATCTTCCTCTGGCAGTCCGGCGTGCTGTTGCTGGCGCTGATCGTGGTCTCGCTGGTGATCGCCTACGCCACCGCACCGGGGCCCGACTCGGCCCGGGATGCCAAGGCCTGCGGCGTTGATCCGAGCTTCAACCTGCCGCCGCTGAGCCAGCGCACCCGCCCCGGCGAATGGCTGGAATACAGCCCGCTGCTGACCATTCTGCTGGCCCTGCTGGCCGCCGGCTGGTTGTTCCATGAGTTCTCGACCAAACCGGCGATCAGCGCCATCTCCGGCCTGAACACCTACAACTTCCTGTTCCTGATGGCCGGTGCCCTGCTGCACTGGCGCCCGCGCAGTTTTCTCGACGCCGTGGCCCGCGCGGTACCGACCACCACCGGCGTGCTGATCCAGTTCCCGTTGTACGGTTCCATCGCGGCACTGATGACCACGGTCAAGGGCGGCGACGCGCTGACCCTGGCCCATCACATCTCGACCTTCTTCACCCAGATCGCTTCGCACGACACCTACGCCTTGCTGATGGGCGTGTACTCGGCGGTACTCGGCTTCTTCATTCCTTCCGGTGGCGGCAAGTGGATCATCGAGGCGCCCTATGTGATGCAGGTGGCCAATGACCTGAAATACCACCTGGGCTGGGCCGTGCAGATCTACAACGCGGCCGAAGCGCTGCCGAACCTGATCAACCCCTTCTACATGCTGCCGCTGCTGGGCGTGCTGGGATTGAAGGCGCGGGACCTGATCGGCTTCTCCTTCGTGCAACTGCTGGTGCATGCGCCGTTGGTACTGTTCCTGCTGTGGGCACTGGGGACCACCCTGGCCTACAACGCACCCGTCATGCCATAGCGGTTGCGACAAACCTGCAAGCCGCTGCAAGAGTGCTGCTATTGGCGCTCTTGCAGCGGCTTGCAGCGACCCGAAAAGTATCAAGAAAGATGCAATCTCAAAAAACGACGACGCTAATCGTCACAATGCTGAATTGATGCTGAATAAGTGCGCAAGAACACAAATTCTGCGAGTCAATGATCGGCATCATGTATTAGGCTGTCGGGACAAACCGGCACGATCGTACCATCGCGTGTTTCCGAGCGTGCCCTGCCCCCACCCGTCGTGCTTCAAGGTGGATAAACCATGGACCAATGGAAAGAAGAGCAACTGCGGCTTCTGGGTTCGGCGCAAGACGAACAGGAACTGTTCGAGCTCTTGCCCGGTCTGGTCAAGCAACTAGGCTACCCCTATTACTGTTATGTCAGGCTGAACCTCGGTGCCGTTCCCTGGATAAAGAACAATTATCCCGAGGAATGGAACCAGTACTATCAGGACCACAGCCTCCACGAGATCGACCCGGTGCTGACCCGCGCCCGGCATTCGCACCTGCCCGTGCTCTGGTCGTCGGAGATTTTTGCCAAGGCCCCTGCGTTCTGGGCCAAAAAGCAATCGTTTGGCATGCTCCATGGCTGGTCACAGGCGGTACAGCATGTCCAGGGTCATCAGAGCATTCTGTGCGTCGCCCGCCCCAGGGGCGAAATCGATCGTCGCGAGCTTTACCAGAAGGCCGGGCATATTCTGTGGCTGTGCAATGTCCTGCATTCAGTGGTCACCCGCGACCTGCCCGCGCCCCCCACACATCTGCTATCCCCTCGGGAAGTCGAGGTATTGAAGTGGTCGGGCGAAGGTAAAACCGCGCCGCAGATCGCCCAGTTACTTGAACTCAACGTGCGCACGGTGAACTTCCATATCGCCAACGCGATCACCAAGACCGGCACCACCAACAAGGTCGCGGCGATGGTTGCGGCCATTCAATCCGGGGCCCTGTAAGGTCCCCGGGACACCCTCGCATCCCGGCAAAATTCCGTCACGCAATCCCTGCCCCATTCCTTCGACAATTGGCATACTGCCCAGCGGCAGAATGGATCTGTCGCTGTTCCGTCATATTGCGTTGCTAAGTTGCGATGCGAAATATTTTGATACGTCAAACCCAGCCAGCAGGAACCCAGGATGAGTGACGAGAAAGACCTCGACCAGTCGCAAGCGCCCGAAACCGATAACCCCACCGACACCAGTCGCCGCCGCTTCCTCGGTGGCGTGGCCGTGTTGGGTGTTGGCGCAACGCTGACCGCCTGCGGTTCCCCGAGCGAGCCCGGCAAACCGGACACCCGCGAACTGTCGGGCGCCGAGCTGGACAAGGCGCTGCACGACCAGGTGAAAACCGTGGTGGTGATCTACGCCGAGAACCGCAGCTTCAACAACCTGTTCGCCGACTTCCCCGGTCTCGAGAAACCCTTGTCGGCCCTTGCGGCGGCGGACTACCAGCAACGCGACCGTGATGGCAGCCTGCTGCAGACCCTGCCACCGGCCTGGGGCGGTGTGCTGCAGATCGGCCCGCAAAGCGTCGACGGAGTGACCTATCCGGCGGAAACCCAGTTCCAGCAGAACCTGCCCAACGCCCCGTACGCCCTCAAGGGCCCGAACGGCGAGGACCTGCCCCTGAGCCTGGTCACCCGTGACCTGTGGCACGTGTTCTACCAGAACCAGATGCAGATCAACGGCGGCAAGAACGACCAGTTCGTCGCCTGGGCCGACTCCGGCGGCCTGACCATGGGTCACTACGCCCAGAACCGTTACTCGTTGCGTCTGTGGGACGTGGCGAAGGAATTCGTGCTCTGCGACAACTTCTTCCAGGGTGCCTTCGGCGGTTCGTTCCTCAACCACCAATACCTGATCAGCGCGAAGGTCCCCTTCTACCCGGACGCCGCCAACTCGGTGGCCAAGCCACAGATCGCCACGCTGGAAACCGACGACCCGCTTGGCACGCGCTTGAAGCCCCTGGAGAAATCCCCGGCCAGCGCCATGACCGGCGCGCCGCAGTTCGGCCCCAGCGCGTTGACCCCGGATGGTTACGCGGTGAACACCATGGCTCCGCCCTACTGGCCGACCTGGATCCGCGACACCGATCATCCGGACTATGCCAAGCCGGGTTTGCCCACGGTGCTGGTACCCCAGGGCCACGAACACATCGGCGACAAACTGTCGAAGAAGAACGTCGACTGGGCCTGGTACGCCGGTGCCTGGCAGGTCACCCTGGACCAGTTCAAGGACTCGGCCGGCATTCCGAAGATCCCGAACTTCCAGTACCACCATCAGCCGTTCAACTACTTCAAGCAGCAGGGTCCGGAAAACCCCGCCGAGCGTGCCAAGCGCCTGCGCGATGGCGGTTTGGGTGAAGACCCGAGCAGCAACAAGTTCCTCGCCGATGCCCAGGCCGGCAAGTTGCCAGCAGTGACCTTCTACAAGCCCCAGGGCAACCTGAACATGCACGCCGGTTACGCCGACGTGGCATCCGGCGACCGGCATATCGACCGTATCCTGAAAGTGCTGCAAGAAAGCCCGCAATGGAAAAACATGGTGGTGGTGGTCACTGTCGACGAAAACGGCGGCTGGTGGGACCACGTGGCGCCACCGCAAGGCGATCGCTGGGGCCCGGGCACGCGGATTCCGGCCCTGGTGGTCTCGCCCTTCGCTCGCAAGGGCACGGTGGATCACACGGTGTACGACACCGCCTCGATCCTGCGTTTGATCACCCGGGTGTTCCAACTGGAAAAACTCGACGGTCTCAAGCAGCGCGATGACGCGATGACTGCCCGTGGCCAGAAGCCGATGGGCGATCTGACCAACGCACTGCGTTTCACGGCCTGACCAATGCCGCTTGTCCCTCGCTCCCCCACGGGGAGCGAGCCTTCTTTCGGATGGGTCCGACAGCCAATTGCGACACACTTTCCCACTTGCGCCAAACAGCGAAAAAAACACCGACCAGCGGCTTTTCTCCTGGCCGCAGCTGATCCAGTATGGCGCTGCCCTCGCATTGATGGGGCCAACGCTGAAAAGGATCTGAGCATGTCAAAAATCGCCGTATTGACGAGTACATTAGCCGCACTCACCCTGAGCACCCTCGCCCACGCCGATGTCGAAATGAAACTGGGCAGTAAGGAACGCGTCACCCAGCTTTTCGCCTATCCCAACAATTGCAATGTCATCTGCTTTCGCCCCTGGACCCTGGAACAGACCGCCGAGCACTATCTGAACCAGAGCGTGAAGCGTGACGGCTACCCCAACGCCAAGGTGACGGTGAAAGCCGACGCCGGCCAGCTCTATGCCCACTTCAGCGGCGTGCCGAACGGTTATGACAAACCGCTGGAGCAACTGCTCAACGCTGGCGAACTGGCCTACAAAGGCGCCTCCAAACTGAATGCCGACGGTAAATGGGCCTACAACTGGTACCTGTTCCTGCCGCTGGGCCTGGCCCTGGACAACCGCAAGAGCGTCGAACTGCTGCACTTCCCGCCGGATTACTCGTTGACCCAGGCCCAGGACTACCTGGAGTCGGCCACCACCGATCGCTGGGCCGAGCTCCTGACCGACAACGGTATCCCCAAGGATCAGACACCGGGTTACCAGACCATCATCGACATCGCCCCGATTGCCGCGCCGTCCAACGCTGGCAGCACCCTGGAAACCGTCTACAGCTACTTCACCGACTACCAGACCACCATGGTCAAGGAAGTCAGCATCACCACCAAGGGCACGGCGTTGCCGATGGTGGCCTTCGGTGCACCGGTGCGGAACTGGATCAAGCAGCAATATGGCGCGGACGTCGGTGTGCTACAGCTGGGCCTCATCCGCCCGACAGCGGGGGCGATCGTACCGGTGCTGGGCTCCAATCACCCGAGCTATATCTGGTACGCAGCGGACCCGGCCAGCTATGGCGGCGATCAGGCGAAGGCCGACGCGGCGGGCTTGAAGGTCATGGGGCAGGACTTGAGTGCCGCCTGCTGGCAGGCTGGCATGGGCCAGAAACCGGGCGGCGATCCGGCGGCGCAGCTGAAAAGCTGTACCGACAACTGGCAGGTGACCAACACGCAAAAAACCTGCGTGCTGTTCTATGAGTCGATACGCAACCTGTCGCCAGCCGATGCCGAGAAGAAATGCTCGACCACGGCGATCAAGACGCAGCTCAACGAGTTGAAGAAACCGGCGCCGGCGCCAGTGACGGCGATGCCGGTTATCTGACCGCGTAAGGCTCAAGGGCCTATTCGCGGCGGTGCGGCGATCCGACAAGCCCTGCTCCTACAGTCCGTCGTCGTTCACTAACTTTGTATACGACACAAAAACTGCAGGAGCAGGGCTTGCCCGCGAAAGCGTCAGTTCAAGCGATGCACCTCTTAAGGAATCGGCGTTCCGACAAGGCTTGCGCTGTCAGCAGGACTTCAGGGCGCATCCACCGGCCGCAACCGGTACTGCGGCGGCAACTGCTCGATGCCGCTGATGGTGGCGTTCAGACTCTTCCAGCGCCCATCCTTGATCCCGTAGATGCAACCATGGATCGACAGGCTCTGCCCACGGTGCCAGGCGTTCTGCACAATGGTGGTATGGCCGACGTTGGCCACCTGCTGGATCACGTTCAACTCGCACAAGCGGTCGACCCGCTCTTCCTCGGTTGGCAACTGCGCCAGCACTTCACGGTTCTCGTAGTACAGGTCGCGAATCGAACGCAACCAGCCATCGATCAGGCCCAACTGGCGATCCTGCATCGAAGCCCGTACGCCACCGCAACCGTAATGGCCAGTGACCAGGATGTGCTTGACCTTGAGCACATCCACCGCGTACTGGATCACCGACAGGCAATTGAGGTCGGTGTGCAGCACCACGTTGGCCACGTTGCGGTGCACAAAAAGATCGCCCGGCAGCATGCCGACGATCTCGTTGGCCGGTACCCGCGCATCGGAGCAGCCGATCCAGAGAAACTCCGGAGTCTGCTGGCGCGCGAGCTTGGCGAAAAACTCCGGGTCTTCTTCCTTGATCGCAGCGGCCCAGCGCTCGTTGTTATCAATCAGATCCTGTAGTTCGTTCATGCTCTGCTGCCTCAAGATAGTCCGAAGTTATGACACCCGACCCCGGCTTGGGGTCACGTGGGAAATCCTCAGTCAACCAGCGTACACGCCATCACCACCGCATCCTCGCGTCCACCCACCGCCGGGTAGTAATCGCGACGGCGCCCGACTTCATTGAAACCATAACGCTCATACAGGCGGAAAGCCGCCCGATTGCTGTCGCGCACCTCGAGGAAACACTCCCGGGCCTCGGCCGCATGGGCCCGCGACATCAGGTGTTCCAGCAGGCGCAAGCCCAGGCCACGGCCCTGGCTTTCCGGCTTGACCGTGATATTGAGCAGATGTGCCTCATCGAGAATGATCTGCACCACACCATGCCCGACCTGCTGGCTACCTTCGAACATCAGCCAGATCTGATACTTGCCCAGGCCATCGAGGAAAATCCCGCGGGTCCAGGGATGGCTGAACGCCGCGTATTCGATCTTCAGAACCGCATCCAGGTCCGCCTCGGTCATCGGGCGAAAACTTACCGCATCACTCATCGTTACTTTTCCATCGCGCCATCAGCCGGCGCATGGCTTGCCAGACATCAGCCTTGCGCTGTGGCTCATCCATCAATAATTCCAGACCGGGCAGCGCCCAGGCCGATCCCAGGCCTTCGACCTGCAGTTCACGGTTGTACGATTCGGCATTGGCTTCGCCGGCAAAACGCACCGCTGGCAGGCCGATCAGCCACAGGCAGGCACACTCGCCCTCTTCCCGGCGGGCCTGGACGAAGCCCTGGACAAAGTCCCGTGCCGCGTCCGGCCCCTGGTCGAGGTTGCCGCGCACCAGCAGTGGCCAGCGCACCGGCTCGCCGACGATCTGCGGGCTGTCCGGCAGCCCGGCGGCGCGAAGCATGTCCTTGAGCAACAGGTAGGCCGGATCGCGGCTCTGGAAGGCTTCGCCTGTGGGTAACTCCACCAGCACCAGGCAACGCCCGGCGCGCAACAATTGCAGTGCGAAGCGCGGCGGCGGGACCTGAGCCACCTTGACCGGGGTCGGCGCCTCTTCAGCAGCGACCGCCGGCTTGCTTTCGGCACGCGGGGTCGGCGAAGGCCGTGGCACTTCGATCTTCGGCCGCTCGACAGGCCTGCTGGCCACCGGTTCAGCGGCTTTGCGCGCTTCAGGCACCGGGGCCTGGACCTCGACCAACGGCTCCAGCTCGACAAACAACTCCGGCCGCGACGGCGCGGCGAACGGCAGTTCGGTGCGGGGCAGCCAGTGGACCACCTGCATGGCGGTCAGATAAGCGCGGCGGCGGGACTCGATAAGCAAAGGTCGGCCATCTGTGGATAAGTTGAAGCAGGGATTCTACCGCCCTTCGGCGAAGATCGCCCGCAGTTGATCGCAAGAACGCCAAGCCTCTGATCAGCTGGGGATAAATCGGGCGCGGCATGCAGTACAATCGCTCCTTTTAATTTGCCAACCAGCCGGCCTCTCCCATGATCGAACCCAAGCGCGTCTTGCGCGCCCTCGCCGAGCACTGGGCCCTTCTGGAGCCTCTGTGCGAACACTTCGACCAAGGCACCCTGAGCCTCGGTGAACTGCGCCAGCAACTGGCTGCCCAGCAGCTGGACAGCACGCCCCAGGACATCACCAGCCTGCTGGACGTGTGGATTCGCCTCGATATCCTGGTGCCCGTGGCAAAAAGCCCGAACCGTTTCGAGCTCAATGCCCAGATCCACGACTTCCTCGCCTACCTGCGCCGTGAACACCGTTTGGGCCTGTGCCTGGAGATCGAAGCCTACCTGCGCCACCTCGAGCGCCTGGCCGGTTATATCCAGGACGCCTTCGATATCCGCGACGGCAACGACCTGGCGCGCCAGTTGCGCCTGCTCGACATGCGCGTGCGCGATGTACTGAAGAAGCTCGCCAACGACGAACAGGCCCTGGTGGCCGTCGCCGAGCGGGCCAAGACCAGCGACCGGCAGATCCCGTTGCGCCAGCGTTACGCCGAGGTCCTGGCGACCTGGGACGAATACGTCGAGCCGATGATCCAGCTGGTGAACGCCGACGGCGCCTTCGAACAGGGCGTGCGCAAGGTCGAGAACGTGCTGTTGCGCATGCTCAGCGAACAGCAGCGCCTCGGCCACCTGGTGGACGACGACATGCTGCTGCGCACCCACGCGCGGATCCTCGAAATGCAGACCAGCGCCCAGCTGACCCTGCGCCATGCCCGCGAACTGCTGCTGCCGCTGCGTGAAGAAGCCCGCCGGCACAACGCCGTGACCCGTGGCGCGGCCCTGGCCCTCTCGGTGATCCGCCGCAAGGGCCTGGACGCGGTGCCGCAAGCGGCGATGCCGATGTTCACCCGTCCGCAGAGCACCTTTCTCGGCAGCTCCGGCCAGGTCGAGGCCTATGTCTACGCCCTGGCCCGCTTCGAAGCCAAGCCATCGCGTTTCCCCAAGGCGCACAAGTCGTCCAAGGGCGGCGAGTCGCCACGGGCCCCGCGCACGGTCAAGGAAATGCTCGAACGCTGCAGCGACGCCCTGCCGATGCCGGACCTGATGAGCTGGCTGCTGGAGCAGGAGCCGGACGGCGCCACCGACGAATTGCTCTACTGGTTCTCGCGCCTGTCGCGGGAAAAACGTTTCCAGCGCGAGCGCCTCGAACGCCGCGACTACCACACCCAGGAGCACCAGGTCAGCCTGCGCTCCTTCGCCCTGCTCTCGCGTGTCGAAGAAGCCGGCGAGCATTCCGCGAGCACACCTCATGCATCTTGATCTTTCCGAACTGTCCCAGCTGGCGCCGATCTTTCGCGAGCTGTTCAAGGGTTACCACGTCAGCCGCCGCGACCCGGAGCTGTACGCCCAACTGTCCAACTGCCAGGATCAGTACCGCACCCTGTTCAAGGCCCTGGGCTTTGAGCTGGTCTGCGACACCCGTGGTTTCTACTACTTTGTCCCGGACAATGCCGCCGCCCAGGTGAACAAGACCGCCCAGCGCCTGGCGCTGTTCACCTTCATCCTGGTGGAACACCTGGCCGACCAGGGTCGCGACCCGGTGGCCGTGCTCGATGGCGGTAGCCTGGGCCGTGACGAACTGCCATCGCTGCTGGAGAAATACCGCGACCTGTTCGTCCAGGCAGAAGTCACCACCCAGGAAGAGCTGGAAGAGAAGATCATGCGTCGCATGACCCAGCTCGGCTTCGCCCTCGAAGAACCCGGCCTGTTCCGCTTCCTGCCGCCGATGCACCGCTTCCTCGACGTCTGCCTGTCGGTCCAGCAGGACCGCGACATGGCCGCCAGCCTGCACAGCGTGCTGCCATTGCCGACGCCGGTACTGGTGGACGACGACAGCGACGAAAAACTGCTGGAAACCGATGACCCGCTGGACCTCAGCGAATTCGTCGAGCCCACCGAAGAAAGTGAAGAGGACGCGCTGGCCCGAGCCATTGCCGCCGAGCAACAGGAGATGGACGCATGAGCCAGGAACGCTACGGTATTCGCCGCTTCGCCCTGCTGAACACCGCCGGCTACAGCCTCGGCCTGTTTCCCCTGGAACACCCGCTGTCGGTCTATGGCGCGAACAACCTGGGTAAATCGGCCTCGATCAACGCCTTGCAGTTCCCGATCCTGGCACGCATGTCGGACATGAGCTTCGGCAAGTACAGCCTGGAGCAGTCGCGGCGCTTCTACTTCGCCACCGACACCAGCTACATCCTCGTCGAAGTCGCCCTGCCCCACGGCCCCCATGTGATCGGTGTGGTCGGGCGTGGCCCGGGCGGCGGTTTCGGCCACCAGTTCTTCGCCTACGCCGGACGCCTGGACCTGGCCCACTACCAGAAAGACGACACCTGCCTGCGCCAGAAGGAGCTGTTCAACAACCTCGAGCGCAACGGCCTGAAAGCCTACGAGCTCAAGCCCGATGAACTGCGCCGCCTGCTGGTCGGCGGTCATACTTCGATTCCGCTGGACCTGACGCTGATCCCGCTGCGCTCCACCAGCGAACAGAGCCTGAAGACCTTCCGCGCGCTGTTCATCAACCTGCTGCACATGCGCGAGATCACCGCCGCCAAACTCAAGCAGCTGTTCCTCGATGCCTTCGAGCACAGCCTGCGTTCCGGCAGCGTCGACTATATCGCCGCCTGCGAGGAAGCCTTCCGCGATGTGCGGCGCATGGAGCAGGATTACAACGCCATGGTTGCCGCCGGTCCCCTGGTCGAGGCGCTGGCCTCGGGGGTCCGCCAGCGCGATGTGCTGCGCGGCAAGCTGCACCGTATTTCGCCGCTGCTGGACTCGCTGCTCGGCACCTGGTCGGACTATGCCGGTGCGCGCAAGGAAGAGCTGGTCATCCAGTCCGAGCATTACCGCAATGAACAGGACGCCCTGCAGAACGACCAGCGCAGCAGCACCCAGGAGCTGATGCGCCTGGAGCGGGAAATCAGCGACCTGCAACGCTGGCTCGGCGAGTTGTCGGTACTCAAGAATCGCTTCGCCCTGGTCAACGATGTGAAGGTGCTGGAGCAGCAACTGCTGGCGGCCAAGGATGCCCACGACGAACTCGCTGGCGCCCTGGCCCAGTCCCGGCAATTCAGCGCCGAGGATCTGGAAGAGCGCCTGCGCGACCTGGAAAAACGCCTGAAGTCGGTGAAACAGCAACTCGATCACGCCGACAACAACAGCTATGCACGCCTGCGCGAAGAGTTCTCGCAACAGGATGTCGAGCGCCTGATGCGCCTGTTCAACAGTGCCCTGTTCAGCCTGCCCCTGGGCGAGCACGGCATTGCCCTGGACGAGGAAGGCGAGTGGGTCAAGTCCATGGAACTGATCCTCGACGGCTTCAAGGGCGAACGCTTCGAAGTACCGGGCCTGTCCATCGACCTGTCCCATATCGAGCCGCCGGCGTTGCAGGCCCTGGCCGATCGAGCCGCGCTGCGGGACCAGAAGGAGCGCCTGGAGAAAGAGCTCAAGCAACTGAAAACCCAGCAGGCCGTGGCCGCCGACCGTGCCGCGAGCAAGACCCAGACCGAAGCGCTGTACCAGCAGGTGCTGGATGCGCAGAAAGCCCTGGAGGATTTCCGTCGCGCCCAGACCCTGAGCGCCGAGGAAGGCGACAAGCTGGAACAGCTCGCCCAACTGGAAGCCGCACAGGATGAACTGAAGCGCTCCAGCGATGCCTTCACCGAACGCGTCCAGCAACTGTCGGCCAAGCTGCAACTGGTGGGCCGGCAGATCGGCGACATGGAAGCCAAGCAGCGCACCCTCGATGACGCCCTGCGCCGTCGCCAGTTGCTGCCGGCCGACCTGCCGTTCGGCACGCCGTTCATGGACCCGATAGATGACTCCATGGACAACCTGCTGCCGCTGCTCAACGACTACCAGGACAGCTGGCAGGGCTTGCAGCGGGCCGACGGGCAGATCGACGCGCTGTACGCCCAGGTACGCCTCAAGGGCGTGGCCAAGTTCGACAGCGAGGACGACATCGAGCGCCGTCTGCAACTGCTGATCAACGCCTATGACCACCGCACCGACGAAGCCCTGACCCTGGGCAAGGCACGCCGTGCGGCAGTGACCGATATCGCCCGGACCCTGCGCAATATCCGCAGCGACTACGACAGCCTGGAACACCAGCTGGCGTTGTTCAACCGCGAGATCAACAAGCGCCAGGTCTCCAACCTGCAAAGCTTCCGTATCGTCCTGGCACCGAACAAGGACGCCCTCAAGCACATCGACCAGATCATCCACAGTGCCGGCCAGTACGAGGAAGGCGAGACCCTGTCGGTGTTCGACCTGAGCCAGAGTGCCGATCAGGACAACAAGAACGAAGAGGCCAAGGAATACCTGGCGCGGCTGGTGGCGGCGAACCACAACCAGCTGGGCCTGAAGGACCTCTTCGAGCTGGCGTTCGAGATCACCAAGGTCAATGGCCAGCCAGTGATCCACACCGATATCGACGGCGCGGCGTCCAACGGTACGACCATGACCATCAAGGCGCTGACCAACATGTACCTGTTGCTGCACCTGATGGACCGCGACCAGGCCGGGCGCGTGCGTCTGCCGTACTACCTCGACGAGGCCGCGGACATCGACGAGCGCAACCAGGCGGCGTTGCTGGAGACCAGCCTGCAACTGGGCTTCGTGCCGATCCTGGCGAGCGTGAAGCCGCAGGTGTCGGCACACGTGGCCATCGACCTGGAAGGCGGCAGCGGGCCGAACGGGATCTATATCGACGAAGCGGACTGGAAGTACATCCGCCGGCACGACGAGGTCCGGGCGACGGTGCCAAGCGCAGCGGCGGAACCGGAGCTCGACGAGGTCTGACTTCAAGCGCTGGAAAGCAAAAGGCCGCGATTATCGATCGCGGCCTTTTCATTTCGAGTAGCGGTTATTTACCGAGGCTGATCTTCGGTGCCCAGGTCAGCCATTCATCCTCGAACTTGTCGAACAACGGGAAGGTCTGCAACGGCCGCGCCGCCGCGCCCATGCGCTCGCCATCCGGCGTGGCAAAGGCGATCCCGCCCTGGATCAGCGTCTCCAGCGACTCGGTACGCACCGTTGCGCCCTTGAACAAGCCGAAGTCGACACCAAACCCGCTGGTGTTCCAGAAACGGCTGCCGGTGTGCACCAGCGATGCATAACGGGGCTCGATCAGGATATGGATCAACACCCGGTCGGCGGTCGCTCCCAGCTCATACCCGGTGACCTTGCCCACCGTCACCTCGCGGTAGGTCACCGGCACGCCTTCCTTCAGCGAACCACGTCGCGCCGCGCTCAGGGTCAGGCTCAAGCCCGCTTGGGGTACCGCCGCATCCGGCGGTTCCTTGAGCGCGACAAAATCCTTCTGCACCCCGAGCTTCTTCGCCGCCGGCTGCACTTCCAGGTACTGCCCGGTGACCAGGGTTTCCAGGTTGGCGGTCTTGATCAAACCCAACTCCGGTTTCACCACCCAGAACTGAGTGCCGGCCCGGGCGATGCGTTCCGGCACTTCGGTAATCCGTGCCGACAGCAGCACCGATTGCAGGTCATCGCTCAGGTCGACGCTTTCGATCTTGCCCACATCCAGGCCTTTGAAACGGATCGGCGTGCCACTGCGCAGGCCGTCGGCGCGATCGACCCGAATGGTGATCAAGGTGCCTTGCTGCTGCGCGTCGTCGTGGTTGGGGAACAGACGGAAACGCGGAATGCGCTTCTTCAGCGGGGCTTTGTCCTGCGGGGTCTCGAAGGCGATACCGCCGGCCATCAGGCTTTGCAGAGACTCGCTTTTCACCTGGATGCCGCCGGTCAGGCCGCCGCTCAAGGTAATGCCGCTGGCGTTCCAGAAGCGGCTCGAGGCGTTGACCAGGTTTTCATATTCCTTCTCGATATGGACGCCGATAATCACTTGTTTGCGGGTACGGGAGAACTGATAGCTCTGTACCGAGCCGACCTTCACCTGGCGGTAGAGCACCGGGCTGCCGACGTCCAGGGAACCGAGGTTATCGGTGAACAGCACCATGTGCAGCCCCGGCGAACGCAGGTCCAGAGGCGGCGCCTTGGCCCGGGCCTCGAACTCACGCTGCGGGTGACCACCTTTGTCGCCAGGGCGAATGGCGATGTAGTTACCTTTGACCAGGGCCTCGATCCCGGTGATACCGGCCAGGGAAATCGACGGCTTGACCACCCAGAACTGGGTACCGTCCACCAGGTAATCCTCGGCCAGCGGGTCGAGGGTCAGCTCGGCGTTGGCGCTGGTCAGGTCGGGGTCGATCTTCAGGGTTTTCAGGCTGCCGACCTGGATGCCTTTGTACATCACCGGCGTACGCCCGGCCTGCAACCCTTCGAAGTCGCTGAGTTTCACCTTGACGCGAATCCCGGCCTGGGCCGCATCGAAATCCTCATAGAGGCGGAACGGCAGGCTCGGATCGGTGGGCGGGCTGTCCTTGCGATTCTCCGGGGTGGCGAAGGCGATACCGCCGGCGACGATGCTCGCCAGGGACTCGCTGCGCACCTTCACACCGGACAGGTTGGCGTCGATGCTGATGCCGCTGGCATTCCAGAAGCGTGTGTGTTTGCGCACCAGGTTGGCGTAGGTCGGCTCGATAAAGACCTTGAGTTCGACCATGTTCTGGTCCGCGGACAGCGCATAGCTCTTGATCTGGCCGACCTGGATCTGCTTGTAGAACACCGGGCTGCCACGGTTCAGGGAACCCAGGCGGTCAGCCTTGATGGTGATATGCAGGCCCGGCTTGAGGTCCGACAGCGGCGGTTCCTGGTTCAACGCCTTGAACTTGCGCTCCGGTTCGCCATCCCCGGGACTGACCGCGATGTAGTTGCCGGACACCAGGGTGTCGAGGCCGGTAATACCCGCCAGGGTCACGCTTGGCTTGACCAGCCAGAAGCGGGTGTTGGTGCGCAGGGACGACTCGACATCCTTGTTCATCTCGATGGTGGCGAGGACCCCCTTGGTGGAGCCTTCGACATCCAGGCTCAGGGCCTTGACCTTGCCGATGGGCATGCCTTTGTAGACGATCTCGGTCTTGTTGGCCTGGATGCCTTCGCCGCTTTCGAAGCGCACCTGGATTTCGATGCCGCTTTGGCTGTACGCACGCCAGCCGAGCCAGCCACCGATAATCAGGGCAATCAGTGGCAGGACCCAGACGGCCGACCAGTTCGAGGCCGGACGGGTTTTGGCTTTTGGCAAATCACTCATGGTCGTCGTCCGACTCCGTGTTGTCCCAGATGAGTCGGGGATCGAAGGTTACTGCGGCAAGCATCGTCAAGATCACCACACTGGCAAAGGCTATCGCGCCAAGATTGGCTTCGACGCTGGCAATTCTTCCAAAGTTCACAATCGCCACCAGAATGGCGATCACAAAGATATCCAGCATGGACCAGCGGCCAATGAACTCGATAAAGCGGTACATGATGATCCGCTGCCGGGCCGACAGCGGCTGGCGGCGCTGCACCGAGAACAATAGCAGGGCGATACCCACCAGTTTGAACGTGGGTACCAGAATACTGGCGACAAAAACCACGGCGGCAATGGGAAACATCCCGTGCTGCACCAGGGTGATGACACCGGACATGATGGTACTGGGGTCACCCTTGCCCAGGGAGCTGACCGTCATGATCGGCAGCATATTGGCCGGGATATAGAGAATCGCCGAGGTCAGCAGCAAGGCCCAGGTGCGGATCAGGCTGTTGGGCCGCCGTGGGTGCACAGCCGCACCACAACGGGTACAGACCTGCTCGTCGCCGTCCTCTTCCTGGCGGTTCAACTCGTGGCATTCCATACAGATCAGGATGCCTGCATCAATCGCCCGCATGTTCGTCCTCTCCCGATAACGCCTGCCAGATCTGGTGGGGCGACATGACCACCTCCAGCAGCACTTGGACCAGCAGCAAACCGACAAAACAGCCCAGGCCCAATCCAAGGCTCAGCTCCGCCAGGTCGGCGAGTTTGACAATCGCCACCAGCACGCCCATGAGATAGACCTCGAGCATGCCCCAATCGCGCAGGTGGTGGTAAATGCGGTACAGCAGCAAGCCGTAGCTGCGCCCGATATTCCAACGAATGCTCAACAGCACGGCCAGTTGGCAGAACAGCTTGAGCAAGGGAATCCCCATGCTGCACAGGAACACCACCACGGCGACACCGGACATGCCGGTATGGTACAGGCCCAGTACGCCGCTCCAGACCGTGTCGTCGGAAGTCCGGCCCAGAAGATTGAGCTGCATGATGGGTAAAAAGTTCGCCGGGATGTACAACAAGAGTGCGGCGAGCACCAGGGCCAGGCTGCGCTCGACGACATTGTGCCGATGGGCGTAGAGCTCGTAGCCGCAGCGTGGGCACTGGGCTTTTTCGCCGAGGCCGAGCTGGGGCTTGAGCATCAGCAGGTCACATTCGTGGCAGGCCACCAAGGTGTCCAGGGGGAGTTCCGACACCTCTGGGGTGTCCACCGGATCCGGCATAAAAGGGCTCGGGTTCTGTAAAAGACGGGGACTATTCTAGTGTTCCAGCTCGAAAATAACTGTGCAAATTTTCGGCGGCACAAAAACAAAACCCCAACTGCTTTCGCAATTGGGGTTTTGGAATTTAATCTTGACGATGACCTACTCTCACATGGGGAAACCCCACACTACCATCGGCGA
>NZ_PHSU01000022.1 GCF_002814235.1 Pseudomonas sp. QS1027
TTATAAGGATCATTTTGTCTGTGGTACTGCGCTTGTTCGTTTTGCAACGCCGGGCGGGGCCGCCCAGCGTGTTTTTCCCTACCAGGTAAGCAACGCTTGCCGTTACCGACTGATTTTCCAGGCATCACCCGCTGGCGCCGTGCCACGGTCATAAGGCTTGCCCAGCCACATGTAGAGCAGGCCGAGACCGATGACGATGGCGGTGCTCAGGACCATGGCGTAGTTGATGTACCACGCCGCATCCGGGGTGCGCGGCCAGGCCATGTTGACGATGGCGCCGACGCCGTAGACCAGCGCGCCGATATTCACCGGCAGGCCCCAGGCACCCAGGGTGAACTTGCCGCTGGGTTTCCAGCCGCGGGCCCGGGCGAACAGGGCGGCCAGCACGATCATCTGGAACGCCAGGTAGATGCCAATGGCCGCGAAGCTGACGATGGTCGCCACCGCGTCCTGCAGGAAGAAACCGAGGGCGATGATCAGCGCCGGCAGCACGCCGGAGACGAACAGCGCCGCTACCGGCACCTGGGTGGTCGGTGAAAGCCGCTTGAGCAGGTGGCTGCCGATGACCATTTCATCCCGGGCGTAGGAATACAGCAGGCGACTGGCAGCCGCTTGCAGGCTGATGACGCAGGAGATGAAGGAAATCATCACCACTCCCATCACCACTTTCGAACCGACGCTACCGAAGGCATTGTTGAGGATGGTGGTCACCGGGTCCTTGTCGGTGCCGTTGATCACCGCCTGCATGTCCGGCACAGCGAGGATCAGCGCCAGGCAGGCGAACATCGCGGCGATACCGCCGATGTAGATGGTCATGCGCATGGCCACCGGGATCTGCTTGCTCGGGTTCGGGGTTTCCTCGGCCACATCGCCGCAGGCTTCGAAGCCGTAGTAGAGGAACATGCCGGCCAGGGATGCAGTGAGGAACGCCGGCAGGTAGGAGCCGTCGACACGGATATCGAAGGTGTTGAACAGCACGCTGATCGGCTGGTGACGCTCGAACACCAGCAGGTAGACGCCGACGATCACCGCGCCGACCAGTTCGCAGAGAAAGCCGAACATGGCGATGCGTGCCAGGACCTTGGTGCCGCTGAGGTTGACCAGGGTGGCGAACAGCGTCAGCACCAGGGCGATGACGATATTGGTGTTGTTGCTCGGCTCGAAACCGAGCATCGCCGCCAGGTAAGGACCGGCACCCACGGCTACGGCGGCAATGGTCACACAGAGGGCGATGGAGTAGATCCAGCCGACCATCCACGCCCAGCGTTTACCCACCAGGCGTCGGGCCCACGGGTAGACACCGCCGGAAATCGGGAATTGCGAGACCACTTCACCGAAGATCAGGCAGACCAGCAGTTGTCCACAGCCCACCAGCAGGTAGGCCCAGAACATCGGCGGGCCGCCGGCGGCCAGGCACAGGCCGAACAGGGTGTAGACGCCGACCACCGGCGAAAGGTAGGTAAAGCCCAGGGCGAAGTTTTCCCACAGGCTCATGCTGCGATTGAAGTTCGAGGTGTAGCCCAGTTTGCGCAGCTGTTCGGCATCGCTGTCGGCTGCTGCGCCGAGATGGGGTTGTGCACTCATGACGGTATTGCTCCGGAAAATCGGCAGATTTCAGGTGTCCGAAACCGTGGCCGGGCCATGACGGCCCGTCCCGGTTCGGTATTGTTGTGGTGGGTTGGTACTTAGTGCTTGAACATCACATGACGCACGGTGGTGTAGTCCTCCAATCCGTACATGGACATGTCCTTGCCATAACCGGACAGTTTCTGCCCGCCATGGGGCATTTCGCTGACCAGCATGAAATGGGTGTTGACCCAGGTGCAGCCGTATTGCAAACGGGCCGCCAGGCGGTGGGCGCGACCGACGTCGGCGGTCCATACCGACGACGCCAGGCCGTAGTCCGAATCGTTGGCCCAACCCAGTACCTGGGCTTCATCGCTGAACTTCGTCACCGATACCACCGGCCCGAACACCTCGCGGCGGACGATTTCGTCATCCTGCTGGGCATCGGCCAGGACCGTCGGTTCGAAGAAGAAGCCATTGCCGGGTACCGCCTTGCCCCCGGTGACCAGGCGGATATGCGACTGGGCCAGCGCGCGCTCGACGAAGCCGGCCACGCGGTCACGGTGCTGGGCCGTGATCAGTGGACCCAGCTCGGTTTCAGGGTCGTCCTGCAAGCCGTACTTGATGGTGCTGACCGCCGCGCCGAGTTTCTCGACGAACTTCTCGTAGATCCCGGCCTGGGCGTAGACCCGGCAGGCGGCGGTGCAGTCCTGGCCGGCATTGTAGAAACCGAAGGTGCGGATGCCTTCCACGGCGGCGTCGATATCGGCGTCGTCGAAGATGATCACCGGGGCCTTGCCGCCCAGTTCCATGTGCATGCGCTTGACGCTGTCGGCGGTGCTGGAAATGATGTGCGAGCCGGTGGCAATGGAACCGGTCAGCGAGACCATGCGCACCTGCGGATGGGTCACCAGCGGATTGCCCACGGTCGGGCCACGGCCGAAGACCAGGTTGAGCACGCCGGCGGGGAAGATCTGCGCCGCCAGTTCGGCCAGGCGCAGTGCGGTCAGCGGGGTCTGTTCCGAGGGTTTGAGCACCACGGTATTGCCGGCGGCCAGGGCCGGGGCGATTTTCCAGGCGACCATCATCAGCGGGTAGTTCCACGGTGCGATGGAGGCGATCACGCCCACCGGGTCGCGGCGGATCATCGAGGTGTGGCCGGGCAGGTATTCGCCTCCCGCCGAGCCGCTCATGCAGCGGCTGGCGCCAGCGAAGAAACGGAACACGTCGGCGATGGCCGGGATCTCGTCGTTGAGGGCGGCGCTCAGGGGTTTGCCGCAGTTGTCCGATTCCAGTTTCGCCAGTTCCGGGCCGTGGGCCTCGATGGCATCGGCCAGTTTCAGCAGCAGCAGGGAGCGGTCCTTCGGTGCGGTCTGCGACCAGCTTTCGAAAGCGGCGGCGGCGGCGCGCACGGCGGCGTCGACCTGGGCTTCGCTGGCTTCGTGGATATCCACCAGCACCCGGCCCAGGGACGGGTTGAACACGGATTGGGCCGGGCCTTCGCCGTTGACGAGCTGGCCGTTGATCAGCAGTTTGGTTTGCATATGGATGTCCTCATGACGCAATCAGATATTTCGATCAACACCGAACCTTTGTAGGAGCAGGGCTTGCCCGCGAAGAGGCCCTTGAGCCCTGCATCGCCTATCAGGACGCCATCGCCGGCAAGCCCTGCTCCTACAGGTTCGGTGTTGATCCTTGGAAATGGGTTATTTGCCACCACTGCCCGCCACGCTTTCACCGCCGCGGGTCAGGTAGTAGGCGCCGAGGATCGGCAGCATCGTGACCATCATCACCAGCATGGCGACCACGTTGGTCACGGGCACATCCCGTGGCCGGCTGAGCTGGTTGAGCAGCCAGATCGGCAAGGTGCGTTCATGGCCGGCAGTAAAGGTGGTGACGATGATCTCGTCGAACGACAGGGCAAACGCCAGCATGCCGCCGGCCAGCAACGCCGAGCCGAGGTTCGGCAGGACGATGTAGCGGAAGGTCTGCCAACCGTCGGCACCCAGGTCCATCGAGGCCTCGATCAGGCTGTGGGAGGTGCGCCGCAAGCGGGCGATGACGTTGTTGTAGACGATCACCACGCAGAAGGTCGCGTGGCCGACGATGATGGTGAACATCCCAGGCTCGATCCCCAGGGTCTTGAAGGTTGCGAGCAGGGCGATCCCGGTGATGATCCCCGGCAGCGCGATGGGCAGGATCAGCATCAGCGAGATGCCCTGCTTGCCGAAGAAGTCCCGGCGATACAGGGCGGCCGAAGCCAGGGTGCCGAGCAGCATGGCGATCAGCGTGGCAATCGCGGCGATCTGCAACGACAGCTTGATGGCTTCCAGCACGTCCGGCCGGCCGAAGGCCACGCTGAACCACTTCAGGGTGAAGCCCTGGGGCGGGAAGCTGAAGGCCGCGTCTTCGGTGTTGAAGGCGTAGAGGAAGATGATCAGGATCGGGAAGTGCAGGAACACCAGCCCGCCCCAGGCCGCCAGGCGCAGACCCAATGAAGCCTTGTCGCCGTGTTGCTGTGAATTAGAGCGCATCGAAGGCCCCCAGGCGTTTGACGATGGACAGGTACACGGCGATCAGCACGATCGGCACCAGGGTGAAGGCCGCTGCCATCGGCATGTTGCCGATGGCGCCCTGCTGGGCGTAGACCATGCTGCCGACGAAGTAGCCGGGCGGGCCGATCAGTTGCGGCACGATAAAGTCGCCCAGGGTCAGCGAGAAGGTGAAGATCGACCCCGCGGCGATGCCGGGAATCGACAGCGGCAGGACCACCTGCATAAAGGTCTGGCGCGGCTTGGCGCCGAGGTCCGCGGAGGCTTGCAGCAACGACGGCGGCAGGCGCTCCAGGGAGGCCTGGATCGGCAGGATCATGAACGGCAGCCAGATATAGACGAACACCAGGCAACGTCCCAGGTGCGAGGTCGACAAGGTACTGCCGCCGACCCCGGGAATGCCCAGCACGAACTGCAACAGCGGCTCCAGCCCGAGGTGCTGGACGAACCACTGGGCGACACCGCCCTTGGCCAGCAGCAGGGTCCAGGCGTAGGCCTTGACGATATAGCTGGCCCACATCGGCATCATCACCGCGATGTAGAAGAACGCCTTGGTCTTGCCCGTGGTGTAGCGCGCCATGTAGTAGGCGATGGGGAAGGCGATGAAACCGGCGACGATGGACACCACCACCGCCATGCTCAGGGTGCGCAGGATGATGTCGAAGTTCGACGGTGCGAACAGGGCGGCGAAGTTGGCCAGGGTCAGGTCCGGGGTGACCGCCATGGTGAAGTCGTCGAAGGTGTAGAACCCTTGCCAGAGCAGGGTCAGCAGCGAGCCGAGGTAGATCGCGCCGAACCAGATCAGCGGCGGCACCAGCAGCAGCGCCAGGTAGACGTTGGGGCGGCGGTACAACAGGTTGGCGAAGCGCCGCATCGGCGAGCCGGCGGCGGTCGCTTGGGGGAGGGCGAGGGTGTTCATGTCAGGCCTCGCTCGCCAGCACAGTCATGGCTTCCCGTGCCCAGCGCGCGGTGATGCGCTGGCCGGCCTGGTGCCCGGTATGGGTGTCCTGCCATTGGCTGTTGGGCTGGCTGATGTTCAGGGTCTGGCCGTTGTCCAGTTTCAGTTCGTAGCGGGTGGCGCTGCCCTGGTACTGGATATCGTGGAGCAGGCCGCTGATCTCGACCTCATGGCCTTGCACCGGACCGTCGGCGAAGCGCACGTGCTCCGGACGGATCGACAGTGGCAGGTCGCTGCCACAGAGCTGTTTTGCCAGGTCACCGCGAATCACGTTGGAGGTGCCGACGAACTCGGCGACAAACACGGTGGCCGGTTTCATATAGAGGTTGCGCGGACTGTCGACCTGTTCGATGCGGCCTTTGTTGAACACGGCGACACGGTCGGACATGGACAGGGCTTCGGTCTGGTCATGGGTGACGAAGATGAAGGTGATGCCCAGTTGCCGTTGCAGTTTTTTCAGCTCGCCCTGCATCTGTTCGCGCAGCTTGAGGTCCAGCGCGCCGAGGGGTTCGTCGAGCAGCAGCACGCGAGGGCGATTGACCAGGGCGCGGGCCAGGGCCACGCGCTGGCGCTGGCCGCCGGAGAGCTGCACCGGCTTGCGCTCGCCATAGCCGGCCAGGGCGACCATGCCCAGGGCTTCTTCGGCGCGGTTCAGGCGTTCGGTCTTGCCGACGCCTTTGACTTTCAGGCCGTAGGCGACGTTGTCGCGAACGTTCATGTGGGGGAACAGCGCGTAATCCTGGAACACCGTGTTCACGTCGCGCTGATAGGGCGGCAGGCCGGCGGCTTCTTCGCCATGGATGCGGATCGAGCCGGCGCTGGGCTGTTCGAAACCGGCGATCAGGCGCAGGCAGGTGGTCTTGCCCGAGCCGGAAGGGCCAAGCATGGAAAAGAACTCGCCGTCCTGGATATCGATGGAAACCCGGTCGACGGCTTTCACTTCGCCGAACTGACGGGAAACGTGGGTGAACTGGACTGCAAGCGTCATGATGCGGTGCTCCGAGAAGGCATGGGTCGCCACAGCGGCCCGGCCTGGACTTCTGAAAAAGCTGAAACGGTGGAGAGCGGTCTGACTCACAGCGCGCCGCCTGTTCGGACGCCATCGCCGGCAAGCCGGCTCCTACAGGATTTGTGTCGTACGCAAATTCGGTATTCGACACCGATCCCTTGTAGGAGCTGGCTTGCCAGCGATGAGGCCCTTGAGCCTTGCATCGCCTATCTGGACGCCATCGCCGGCAAGCCAGCGCCTACAGGTTCTGCGGGTACTCAAGATCGCTCGGGGATCAACGGCCGCCCATGATCGCGATGTAATCCTGGGTCCAGCGGCTATACGGCACGAACTTGCCGCCCGCGGCCTGCGGAGTGGTCCAGAAGGCGATCTTGTCGAAGTGGTCGAAGCCATTGGTCTTGCAGCCTTCAGCCCCCAGCAACTCGCTTTCCTTGCACGCCGCCGGGACCGCCGGCAACGAACCGAACCAGGCCGCGACATCGCCCTGGACCTTGGGCTGCAGCGACCAGTCCATCCACTTGTAGGCGCAGTTCGGGTGCTTGGCATCGGCGTGCAGCATGGTGGTGTCGGCCCAGCCGGTGACGCCTTCCTTCGGAATGGTCGAAGCCACCGGCTGCTTGTCCGCCTGCAAGCCGTTGACCATATAGCCCCAGGAACTGGAGGCGGCGACGCCTTCGTTCTTGAAGTCACTCATCTGCACGGTCGCGTCATGCCAGTAGCGATGGATCAACGGCTGCTGCGCGCGCAGCAGGTCGAGCACGGCCTTGTACTGGGTTTCAGTCAGCTCGTAGGGGTTCTGAATCCCCAGTTCCGGCTTCGCCGACTTCAGGTACAGCGCCGCGTCGGCAATGTAGATCGGGCCGTCATAGGCCTGCACGCGGCCCTTGTTCGGCTTGCCGTCCGGCAGGTTCTGCGCATCGAAGATCACACCCCAGCTGGTCGGTGCCTGCTTGAACACACTGGTGTTGTACATCAGCACGTTCGGGCCCCACTGATAAGGCGTGCCGTAGGTCTGCTTGTTGACCACATACCACGGCGCATCCTTGAGACGCGGGTCGAGGTTCTTCCAGTTCGGGATCAATGCGGTGTTGATCGGTTGCACACGCTTGCCGACGATCAGCCGCAGGGAGGCGTCGCCGGAGGCGGTGACCAGGTCATAACCACCCTTGGCCATCAGACTGACCATTTCATCGGAGGTGGCCGCGGTTTTCACGCTGACCTTGCAACCGGTTTCCTTCTCGAAGCCCGTCACCCAGTCGTAGGCCTTGTCGCTTTCGCCGCGTTCGATGTAGCCGGGCCAGGCGACGATATCCAGTTGGCCTTCGCCCGCACCGACGGCTTTCAGCGGCTCGGCGGCCTGGATCGAGACGCTGGCCAGCAGCGCGGTGGTCATTGCACTGAGCAGTGCGGTCTTGTGCACGAACATGGGGATTCCCTCTTCTTTAATTATGGTCGGGGCAGTTGAACGTGATGCAGCGTGCCGTTTGCGGGCTGGTTATTAGCGTAGAGCGTCTTACAAATGCTGGCCGTGGCGCGCCATGATGTGCCGCACCACGCTGTAGTCCTGAAGCGAATCGCTGGACAGATCCTTGCCGTAACCGGAGCGCTTCAGGCCGCCGTGGGGCATTTCGCTGACCAGCATGAAATGGCTGTTGATCCAGGTGCAGCCGTATTGCAGGCGCGAAGCCACCTGCATGGCCTTGTCCAGGTTCTGGGTCCAGACCGACGAGGCCAGGCCGTATTCCGAGTCGTTGGCCCAGTCCACCGCCTGGCTCAGTTCGTCGAAGCGGGTCACGGTGACCACCGGGCCGAACACTTCGCGCTGGACGATCTCGTCGCTCTGCTTGCAACCGGCGAGCAGGGTCGGCTGGTAATAGAAGCCGGCCCCGGAATGCACGGCGGCACCGGTGACCCGTTCGATATGCGGTTGCCCGAGGGCGCGTTCGACAAAGCTGGCGACGCGGTCGCGCTGGCGGGTGCTGATCAGCGGGCCGATTTCATTGTCGGCGTCGCGCTTGCCGGCAAACCGCAGGCTGCTGACCGCCGCGCCGAGTTCGGCCACCAGCTTGTCGTGAATCCCGGCCTGGGCGTAGATCCGACAAGCCGCGGTGCAATCTTGCCCGGCGTTGTAGTAGCCGTAGCTGCGCACGCCTTCGACCACGGCTTGCAGATCGGCGTCGTTGCAGACGATCACCGGTGCCTTGCCGCCCAGTTCCAGGTGGGTGCGTTTCACACTTTTGGCGGCGGCCTGGAGGATTTTCTGGCCGGTGACGATATCGCCGGTCAGCGACACCATGCGCACTTTCGGGTGGCTGACCAGATGGCTGCCGACCCCTTCGCCACCGCCGCAAACGATATTGATCACCCCTGGCGGCAGCAGCTCGGCGAGGGTTGGCGCCAGGGCCAGGATCGACAGCGGCGTGTGTTCGGAGGGTTTGAATACCAGGGTGTTGCCAGCGGCCAGGGCCGGGGCGATTTTCCACGCGGCCATCATGATCGGGTAGTTCCACGGCGCGATGGAGGCGACCACGCCAATCGGGTCGCGGCGCACCATGCTGGTGTAGCCCGGCAGGTATTCGCCGGACAACTGGCCGGTCTGGCAACGCACGGCACCGGCGAAGAAGCGGAATACGTCGACTGTGGCGCTGAGGTCGTCCTGGCGGGCCAGGTGCAGGGGTTTGCCGCAGTTCAGCGATTCCAGGCGGGCCAGCAGGTCGGCGTTTTTCTCCACCGCATCGGCGATGGCCAGGAGGATATTGGCCCGTTGCTGCGGAGTGGTCCGCGACCAGCCGGCAAAGGCCCGATGGGCGGCGAGGATGGCGCTTTCGACCTGTTCGCTGCTGGCTTCGGCGATATGGGTCAGTACCTCGCCCGTGGCCGGGTTGAGGATCGGCTCGACAAAACCCTGGCCGGCAACGAGTTCACCGTCGATCAGCAAAGCGGTGAACAGTGGGGTCGGGTGTGCGCCAGCCATTTTGCGAGTTCTCTTTTCTTGTGTGGCCATGGAGCTTCCCCTATCGCTGGAGTCCGGCCTTTCTCTAGATGGATGGCAAGAGACTAGAGGGCGGACGGGAGGTCGACAAATACTAAATACTGAATGCAACGTTCGATTAAATAGATGGCTTGCGGCCGCCGTGGGGCTGTTCGCGAGCCACGGTCAGGAATGGGTCCACCAGCGGCGGCCGGGCGGTGCCCCGGCGCCAGGCCAGGCCCACGTCCAGGGTCTGGCTGAGGTCGGCCAGGGGCCGGGCTTCGATGATGTCGCCCTCCAGGGACCAGGGCCGGTAGGTCATGTCCGGCTGGATCGATACCCCCAGTCCGGCCGCCACCAGACTCCGTACCGCTTCGGTGGATGCGGTGCGCAGGGTGATCCGCGGTTGCAGGCCGGCGCCGCGCCACATGCGCTGGGCATTGCGGTCCATTTCATCGACATTGAGCTGGATCAGCGGCTCGCGGGCGACGTCGGCCAGGTTGATGCTGTCGTGTTCCAGCAGCGGGTGCTGGGCCGGCAGCCACAGGCGATGGGGCGAATGGGTCAGGACCTCGGTCTGCAGGGCATGGCGGTCTTCGAGGTTGGAGAGGATCAGCACCCCGACATCGATCTCGCCGCTGACCAGCAAGTGCTCGATATAGGGGCGCTCGTCTTCCATCACGCGGATTTCCACGTTGGGGTAGGCGCGCTGGAAACGGGTCAGCAGGTCGGCGAGGTAGTAGCCGGCCACCAGGCTGGTCACGCCGATGGTCAGTTGCCCGGCGACCTGGTCGGTGCTCTGTTGCAGGCTGCGCTTGGCGTTGTCGACAGTGGCGAGGATCAGGTGGGCCTGGCGCAGGAACTGGTGGCCCTGGTGGGTCAGGGTCATGCCCTTGGCGTGGCGGTTGAACAGGCTGACGCCGATCTCCTGCTCCAACTGCTGGATCGCCAGGGTCAGGGTCGACTGGGAAATGAACACCGCCTGGGCGGCGGCCGAGATCGAGCCGGTCTCGGCCACGGCGATAAAGTGACGGATCTGACGCAGGGTCATCATGGGGCGCGCACCGATGCCGGTTAGCCGGCAGGTTGTTTTTATGGATGCGAGCCAGTGTATATCTTTTTAATCGATGGCCTTGCAGGTGGCGGGCGCAAGTGGCGACCTCAGTGCGAACCGCCAGCCTTTGCCGCGTCATGAAAATGCGCCTGGCCCTTGCCCGCATGCTTGGCGCGGTACAAGGCGCGGTCCGCCAGGCCGAGCACGTCGCTCAGGTCCGGAGCATCCAGGGGCCACAGCGCGCCGCCGATGCTGCAACCGATCCAGGCGGGGACATCGTGGACCCGGAATGATTGCCCCAGGCTGGCGAGCACACGCTCGGCAATGCTGCGTGCCTGGTCGACGGCATCGTGGCGGGGCACTTGCAGGACCATCAGGAATTCGTCGCCACCCAGGCGTGCCACCAGGTCGCCTTCGCGCAGGCAGACGCGCAAGCGACTTGCCACTTCCCTGAGCAGCTCATCGCCGCCGGCATGGCCGAACTGGTCGTTGATCGGCTTGAAACCGTCGAGGTCCAGGTAGAGCAAGGCCAGGTAATGGTTCTGTGCCTGGCTGCGCTGCTGGGCGCGGGGCAGGTATTTCTCCAGGGCGGCGCGGTTCGGCAGGCCGGTCAGGGCATCATGGTGGGCCAGGCTTTCCATCATCCCCAGGGCGGTCTGGTGATTGCTCAGGCTGTCCACCAGATGGCGGATCGATTGGCTCAACTGGGCGATTTCCCGGGTGCCCCTGACTTCGGGAATCTCCATGGACTCACCCAGGCTCAAACGGTCGGCGGCCCGGGCGATGGCATGCAGCGGCCGGGTAAACCAGGTGGCCAGCAACCAGCCGATAAAGGCGATAACCACCGCCAGGGCAATGCCCCAGACCAGGATATCGCGCTGCAATGCCTTGGCCGGCGCGTAGGCCTCATCGAGCGTCTGGCGCGCCACCACGGTCCAGCCCAGTCCGCTATAGCTGCCGTAGCCACGACTCACGGCAATGCCCGTGAGGTAGTCCTGGCCGTCCGGCCAGCGCTGGACGCCCCAACGGGTCTGTTGGTTGCCGAGGTCATCGAGCAAGGGCAGGGGCAGTGCCTGGCCGATCGACTCCTTGGGGCCGAGGATGACCTGGTGGTTGGCGGCGAGGACAAAAAACTCTTCCTTGCGCCGGATCAGCAGGGGTTCGAGCAACGACCGGCGCAGCTCTTCGGCCCAGCCCCAGGAGAGGTGCGCGGCGAGGACGCCGACTTTATTTTGTGACGGTATGTTGCTGAGTTCGTCGCTGAACACCGGCAGGCTGATGTCGACGAACTTCATGGCCTCGCCACTGGGGTTGGGCAGCAGTTTGGACAGTAGCTTGGCGTCATGCACATCACCGACGAACAACCGTTCCCGGCCCTGGCTGAACACCGGCCGCTCGCCGATATTGGCCTGTTCGAGAATGCCTTGGGTCGCGGCCTTGACCACCCCGTCGGGGGCGACGAAACCGACCCAGGCGATGCTCGGGAACTCCGCCTGCAAATGGTCGAGCAGGTGGCGGATCTGCTGGGTGTCCGAGGCTTGCTGGATGACCTGGAGCCGACTGATGACGCTCAGCAGGTGAATCCGGCTGGCCATGTCGCGGTCCAGTCGATCCGACATCTGGTAGGCATTTTCGGCCAGATCCTGGCCAATTTCGCGGATCATCCTTGAACTGGAGTCGTGGCTGATCAGCGAGCCCAGCAACCAGCTCAGCAAGCCGACCAACAAGGCGATCATCAGCGCGAAACGACTGCGCAGGCTGGGCAGGACGGGCATGAACTGGGTTCCTAGAATGGATGGATCAAGGATGACACACGCTCGGCTATACTGCCCCTCATTTGAATGGCTCTAGAGGACTGCGAGTGAAGAACTGGACGTTGCGCCAACGAATATTGGCAAGCTTTGCCGTCATCATCGCGATCATGCTGCTGATGGTGGTGGCTTCGTATTCCCGGCTGCTGTCGATCGAGTCCAGCGAGGAAAGTGTGCGCACCGACGCCATTCCCGGGGTTTACTACAGCACCATGATCCGCAGTGCCTGGGTCGACAGTTATGTCCTGACCCAGCAACTGCTGGGATTCAGCGCCGACGGCGTTATCAGTGCCGCTGACCAGGCGCAGTTCAAGGGCTTCGAAAACCGTCTGAACGTGCAGATCGAGAACTACCAGAAGACCATTTTCAGTCAGGAAGACCAAGTGGCCTTCGACGTATTCAAGCGTGAGCGGGTGGCTTACGACAAGTTGCTGGCCAGCGTGCTCGATCTCTATCAGCACAAGCAGAACGACCAGGCTATCCGGATGTTCAACGAGCAATTGGCGCCTGCCTGGGCCGAAGGTCGTAAGCAACTCAATGACATCATCGACCAGAACAAGGACGTCGCCGACCAGGACACGGACTCGATTTCCGCCGCCGTATCAGCGGCGAAACTCAGCATGGGCATTTCCTTGCTGATCGCGGTGCTCGCCGCCGGCCTCTGCGGCCTGCTGCTGATGCGGGCGATCATGGCGCCGATGCAGCGAATTGTCGAAATCCTTGAAATCATGCGCACCGGTGACTTGAGCAGCCGTCTGAACCTGGCGCGCAAGGACGAGTTCGGGGCGGTGGAAACCGGCTTCAACGACATGATGACTGAATTGACGGCCCTGGTTTCCCAGGCCCAGCGCTCTTCGGTGCAGGTCACCACCTCGGTCACGGAAATCGCCGCCACGTCCAAGCAGCAGCAGGCCACGGCGACTGAAACCGCCGCGACCACCACCGAGATCGGTGCGACTTCGCGGGAAATCGCCGCGACCTCCCGCGACCTGGTGCGGACCATGACCGAGGTGTCCACCGCCGCCGACCAGGCCTCGGTGCTGGCCGGTTCCGGCCAGCAAGGGCTGGCGCGCATGGAAGAAACCATGCATTCGGTGATGGGCGCCGCCGACCTGGTGAACTCCAAGCTGGCGATCCTCAACGAGAAAGCCGGCAACATCAACCAGGTGGTGGTGACCATCGTCAAGGTCGCCGACCAGACCAACCTGTTGTCCCTCAACGCCGCCATCGAGGCGGAAAAGGCCGGTGAGTACGGTCGCGGTTTTGCCGTGGTCGCCACCGAAGTGCGGCGCCTGGCGGACCAGACCGCCGTCGCCACCTACGACATCGAACAGATGGTCCGCGAGATCCAGTCGGCGGTGTCCGCCGGGGTCATGGGCATGGACAAGTTCTCCGAGGAAGTGCGCCGCGGCATGTTCGAAGTGCAGCAGGTCGGCGAGCAACTGTCGCAGATCATCCATCAGGTCCAGGCCCTGGCGCCGCGGGTGCTGATGGTCAACGAAGGCATGCAGGCCCAGGCCACCGGTGCCGAACAGATCAACCTCGCCCTGGTGCAACTGGGCGATGCCAGCAGCCAGACCGTCGAATCCCTGCGCCAGGCCAGTTTCGCCATCGACGAGCTGAGCCAGGTCGCGGTAGGCCTGCGCAGCGGCGTCTCGCGTTTCAAAGTCTGATGAGCGAGTGGGTGGCTAAACGCGTCGCCAGCGCGCAGCCCAGGAACAGCCTGTTCCTGGTCTTTCGCATCAACGGCGAACGCTATGCCCTGGAGGCCATGGAAGTGGCCGAAGTGCTGCCGCGCCTGCAACTCAAGCCCATTGCCCAGGCACCGGCCTGGGTCGCGGGCGTGTTGGCCCACCGTGGCGCAATGGTCCCGGTGATCGACGTCAGCGCCATGACCTTCGGCCAGCCGGCGGCGGCCCGGACCAGCACGCGGTTGGTGCTGGTGCATTACCGTCCCGCCGGCGAGGTGCCCAGGCGGCTGCTCGGGCTGATTCTCGAACAGGCCACCGATACCCTGCGCTGCAACCCGGCGGACTTCCGGCCCTATGGTCTGGACAACCGCGACGCGCCCTACCTGGGGCCGGTACGCGAAGATGCCCAGGGCCTGTTGCAACGCATTCGGGTCAACGACCTGCTCAATGCCGAGGTGCGCGCGCTGTTGTTTCCGGCGGTGGATGAGGGGCGCCCATGAGTGACGACCAGCGCTTTTTCGACTTCCTCAAGCACCGCATCGGCCTTGATGTCGCCTCGGTCGGCCCGGCGATTATCGAGCGTGCCGTGCGCCAGCGTTGCACTCAGTTGCAGATGCCTTCGGCGGACCACTACTGGACCCGCTTGCAGACCAGCGGTGACGAACAGCAAGCGCTGATCGAAGCGGTGATCGTCCCGGAAACCTGGTTCTTCCGTTACCCGGAATCCTTTTCCACCCTGGCGCGCCTGGCCAGCGAACGGTTGGCGCAGATCAAGGGCATGCGCGCCTTGAAGATCCTCAGCCTGCCCTGTTCCACCGGCGAAGAGCCCTATTCGATCGCCATGGCGCTGCTCGATGCGGGCCTGGCGCCGCACCAGTTCAAGGTTGACGGCATCGACGTCAGCCCGCTGTCGGTGGAGCGGGCCAAGCGCGCGGTGTACGGCAAGAATTCCTTTCGCGGCCAGGGGCTGGAGTTTCGCGAGCGGCACTTCACCGCGCTGGCTGACGGTTACCGGCTCAGCGAGCGGGTCCGCGAACAGGTACGTTTGCAGAGCGGCAACCTGCTCGATCCCGAGTTGCGGGCGGGCGAGGTCTATGACTTCGTGTTCTGCCGCAACCTGCTGATCTATTTCGACCTGGCGACGCAACGCCAGGTCTTCGACATTCTCAAGCGCCTCACCCACGTGGACGGCGTGCTGTTTATCGGCCCGGCCGAGGGCAACCTGCTGGGGCGGATGGGCATGCGCTCCATCGGCGCGGCGCAGTCCTTTGCCTTTCGCCGCGCGACGGAAGTCGAGCCCCAACCCCCGCCGGTGATCGTCCCGCCGCCTTTGCCGGTGCGTGTGTCGCAACCCGTCAGCGCGCCGGTGTTGCCTCTGCGCCGACCGTTCGCCCCCAGCGCGGTGTTCACGCCCGCCGCGCCAGTGTCGCTGGTCTCGAACGACGCGGCCGGCCTGCTGGCGCGGATTGCCACCCTGGCCAACGAAGGCAACGGCGCCCAGGCGCGCCAGGCCTGCGAAACCTACCTGCGCCAACACGAGCCGGTGGCCCAGGTCTTCTACTGGCTGGGCCTGCTGAGTGACGTGGCCGGCAGTGCGCTGGAGGCCCAGGGCTTTTATCGCAAGGCCTTGTACCTGGAACCGCAACATCCCGAGGCCCTTGTCCACCTGGCGGCCCTGCTGGCCTCCCAGGGTGATGCGGCAGGTGCCCGGCGATTGCAGGAGCGCGCCGCCCGTAGCGAGCGCACCGCTGACAGTGAGCGTAAACGATGAGCGGTTTGACAGCCTTGAACCTGACCCACCACGACGCCGAGAAAATCGACGATTGCTGGAACCGCATCGGCATCCACGGCGACAAATCCTGCCCGCTGCTGATCGAACATATCCACTGCCGTAACTGTGCGGTGTATTCCGCCGCCGCCACGCGTCTGCTGGACCGCTATTCGTTGCAACAGGAGCGACCCGAGCAGGGTGCGGCGGTCGAGGTCGAGCGTGATGTGGTCACCCGCTCGCTGCTGATGTTCCGCCTCGGCGAGGAATGGCTGGGCCTGGCCACCCGCTGCCTGGTGGAAGTCGCGCCGCTGCAGCCTATTCATTCCCTGCCGCACCAGCGTTCGCGGGCCTTGCTCGGTGTGGCCAACGTGCGCGGTGCCTTGGTGGCCTGCCTGTCGCTGGTGGAGTTGCTCGGGCTGGATGCCTCGATCACGGCCACGCCGGGTGGCCGGGTCATGCCGCGCATGCTGATCGTCGGTGCCCAGGGCGGTCCGGTGGTGCTGCCGGTGGACGAGGTGGACGGTATCCATGCCATCGACCAGCGCCTGCTCGACAGTGCCAGCGCCGCCGGCCCCCAGGCCAGTGCACGGTTCACTCGTGGTGTCCTGCCGTTCAGGGGGCGCAGCCTGCGTTGGCTGGATGAAGAGCAATTGCTGTCGGCCGTGACCCGGAGCTTCACATGACCCCCGATCAAATGCGCGATTCGTCGCTGCTGGAATTGTTCAGCCTGGAGGCCGAGGCCCAGACCCAGGTGCTCAGCGCCGGCCTGCTGGCCCTGGAGCGCAACCCGACCCAGGCCGATCAGCTCGAAGCCTGCATGCGTGCGGCCCATTCGCTCAAGGGCGCGGCTCGGATTGTCGGTGTGGATGCCGGAGTCAGCGTCGCCCATGTGATGGAAGACTGCCTGGTCAGCGCCCAGGAAGGTCGCCTGTACTTGCAAGCGGAACATATCGATGCCTTGCTGCACGGCACCGACTTGCTGATGCGCATCGCCACGCCCAGCGCCAATGTCGGGCCGGTGGAGATCGAAGCCTATGTCCTGCGGTTGCAGGCGTTGCTCGATCCCGCGGCGGCCCCTGCCCGGGTGCTGCCGACGGCGCCCGAGCCGGCGCAAGTCGCGTTCGTGCCGCCTGTAGCCCTTGACCTTGAAATGCCGTCTCTTGAAACCGTGCTGGCGGACACCCCGTTACCGGAGCTGGCGACCCCGGGCCGCCGGGTCGCCGAAGGCGGCGAACGGGTATTACGGGTCACTGCCGAACGCTTGAACAGCCTGCTCGATTTGTCGAGCAAATCCCTGGTGGAAACCCAGCGCCTCAAGCCGTACCTGGCGACGATGCAGCGGGTGCGGCGAATGCAGGACAAAGGCCTGCGGGCCCTGGACCAGCTCAGTGATCACTTGAAGAGCGTCGGCCTGAGCCTTGAAGCCGAGGAAGCCCTGGGTGATGCCCGGCGTTTGCTGGCCGAGTCCCAGCAGATGCTGACGGCGCAAACCCTGGAGCTGGACGAGTTCGGCTGGCAGGCCAGCCAGCGGGCCCAGGTGCTCTATGACACCGCGCTGGCCTGTCGCATGCGGCCCTTTGCCGATGTCCTCGGCGGCCAGGTGCGGATGGTCCGGGACCTGGGCCGCAGCCTGGGCAAGCAGGTGCGGTTGGAAATCGAAGGGGAGAAGACCCAGGTCGACCGCGACGTGCTGGAAAAGCTCGAAGCGCCGCTGACCCATCTGCTGCGCAATGCCGTGGACCATGGCATCGAAAGCCCGGAACTGCGGGTGCTGGCCGGGAAACCGGCGGAAGGCCTGATTCGTCTGCGGGCCTCGCACCAGGCCGGGCTGCTGGTGCTGCAATTGAGCGATGACGGCGCCGGGGTGGACCTGGAGCGGGTTCGTCGCAGCGTTGTCGAGCGGCATTTGTCCCCGGCCGAGACCGCCGCGCAACTGAGCGAAGAGGAGTTGCTGAGCTTCCTCTTCCTGCCGGGGTTCAGCCTGCGGGACAAGGTCACCGAAGTCTCCGGGCGCGGGGTCGGCCTCGACGCGGTGCAGCACATGGTCCGCCAGTTGCGCGGTGCCGTGGTGCTGGAGCAGACGGCGGGGCAGGGCAGCCGTTTCCACCTCGAAGTGCCGCTGACCTTGTCGGTGGTGCGCAGCCTGGTGGTGGAGGTCGGCGGCGAGGCCTATGCCTTTCCCCTGGCCCATATCGAACGCATGTGCGACCTGGCGCCCGAGGACATTGTGCAACTCGAGGGGCGCCAGCACTTCTGGCACGAAGGCCGGCATGTCGGCTTGGTGGCGGCTAGCCAGTTGTTGCAGCGCCCGGCCAGCGAACACCATGATGGCAACCTCAAGGTCGTGGTGATCCGCGAGCGCGATGCGGTCTATGGGGTCGAGGTCGAGCGCTTTATCGGCGAGCGCACCCTGGTGGTGCTGCCGCTGGACCCGCGCCTGGGCAAGGTCCAGGATATTTCTGCCGGGGCGTTGCTCGACGACGGTTCGGCGGTGCTGATCGTCGACGTCGAAGACATGCTGCGTTCAGTGGATAAACTGCTCAACACCGGTCGCCTGGAACGTATCGACCGGCGCAATCGCCAGGCCAGCGAGGCCGTGCGCAAGCGTGTGCTGGTGGTCGACGACTCCCTGACCGTGCGCGAACTGCAACGCAAACTGCTGCTCAACCGGGGTTACGAGGTGGCGGTCGCGGTGGATGGCATGGACGGTTGGAACGCCCTGCGCGCCGAAGACTTCGACCTGTTGATCACCGATATCGATATGCCACGAATGGACGGGATTGAATTGGTCACACTCTTGCGCAAAGACACTCGCTTGCAGTCGCTGCCGGTCATGGTGGTGTCCTACAAGGACCGTGAAGAGGATCGTCGACGTGGACTGGACGCCGGAGCCGACTATTATCTGGCCAAGGCCAGTTTTCATGACGACGCCTTGCTGGATGCCGTGGTCGAGCTGATCGGGGGAGCTCAGGGATGAGGATTGCTATCGTCAACGATATGCCCATGGCGGTAGAAGCGTTGCGCCGTGCCCTGGCGTTCGAGCCGGCACACGAAGTGATCTGGGTCGCCGGCAATGGTGCCGAAGCGGTGAAGCATTGCGCCGAGGACACCCCGGACCTGATCCTGATGGACCTGATCATGCCGGTGATGGATGGTGTCGAAGCCACTCGGCGGATCATGGCCGAGTCACCGTGTGCCATTGTCATTGTCACCGTCGATCGGCAACAGAATGTGCACCGGGTCTTCGAGGCCATGGGCCACGGCGCCCTGGATGTGGTCGACACCCCGGCCATCGGCGGCGGCAACCCGAAGGAAGCCGCGGCGCCGTTGTTGCGCAAGATCCTCAATATCGGCTGGCTGATCGGCCAGCGTGGCAGCCGGGTGCGCAGCGTGAGCGCGCCGGCCCGGGATGACAGCCCGCGGCAGAAACTGGTGGCCATCGGCTCTTCGGCCGGGGGACCGGCGGCGCTGGAAACCTTGCTGAAAGGTTTGCCTGCTAATTTCCCCGCCGCGATCGTCCTGGTCCAGCATGTCGACCAGGTATTTGCCGCCGGTATGGCTGAATGGCTGAGCAGCGCCTGCGGCCTGCCGGTGCGCCTTGCTCGCGACGGCGAGGCGCCGCAGCGCGGTATCGTGCTGCTGGCCGGGACGAACCACCATATCCGCTTGTTGAAAAACGGCACCTTGGCCTACACCGCCGAGCCCGTGAACGAGATCTACCGGCCTTCCATCGATGTGTTTTTCGAGAGTGTCGCCAGTTACTGGAATGGCGATGCGGTGGGCGTGCTGTTGACGGGCATGGGGCGCGACGGTGCCCAGGGATTGAAGCTGATGCGCGAGCGCGGCTACCTGACCATCGCCCAGGACCAGCAGAGCAGTGCGGTGTACGGCATGCCCAAGGCCGCGGCGGCTATCGATGCCGCTGTTGAAATTCGCCCACTGAACACGATCGCTCCACGCTTGCTGGAGATATTTCCGACATGAGTTCTATAGTCAGCAGTCCTGACATGAAAGCAGTATTTCAGGTGACCGCGTATGAATGATTTACAAATGTATGATTTCAAGACCACCGACGAAAACGCCGCGATGGTGTTGCTGGTTGACGACCAGGCCATGATCGGCGAGGCGGTGCGGCGTGGATTGGCCACCGAGACCAATATCGATTTCCACTTTTGTGCCGATCCGCACCAGGCGATTGCCCAGGCGATTCGCATCAAGCCGACGGTGATCCTGCAGGACCTGGTGATGCCCGGCCTCGATGGCCTGAGCCTGGTGCGCGAGTACCGCAATCACCCGGCGACCAAGGACATCCCGATCATCGTGCTCTCGACCAAGGAAGACCCGTTGATCAAGAGCGCGGCGTTTGCCGCCGGGGCCAACGATTACCTGGTCAAGTTGCCGGACAACATCGAGCTGGTGGCGCGCATTCGCTATCACTCGCGTTCCTACATGACCTTGTTGCAGCGGGATGCGGCGTATCGGGCGTTGCGGGTCAGCCAGCAGCAGTTGCTCGACACCAACCTGGTGCTGCAGCGCCTGATGAACTCCGATGGCCTGACCGGGTTGTCCAACCGTCGGCACTTCGACGAGTACCTGGAGTTGGAGTGGAGAAGGGCGCAGCGCGAGCAGACGCAGATGTCGTTGCTGATGATCGACGTGGACTATTTCAAAGCCTTCAATGACAGCTTTGGTCACCTGGAAGGCGATGAGGCCTTGCGCAAGGTGGCGGAAACGATCCGTGAGGCCAGCAGCCGGCCGTCGGACCTGCCGGCGCGTTATGGTGGCGAAGAGTTTGCGTTGGTGCTGCCGAACACCTCCCAAGGCGGAGCGCGACTGGTGGCGGAAAAACTGCGCCAGACCGTGGCGGGGTTGAAGATCCCCCACAATATGCCGGGCGAGGGGGCGGTGCTGACGGTCAGCATTGGGGTGTCTACGGTGATACCGCAGCAGGGCAGCAACTGTCGCGATCTGATTTCGGCGGCAGACAAGGGGCTGTATTCAGCGAAGAACAGTGGGCGTAATCAGGTTGGGATTGGTTGAGGCGGATAAATCGCCATTACTGGCATCCGCAGTGGCTCGTATTTCAAGGTGTAAAAGCGGCGACTATTGGGTGAGTGGCTGGACTATAGTTCGGTCGTCACCGATGTGTCGGTGATCGATCTTAGCCGGTCGAAATTCCTAACGGAGCTTGAGCGCCGCCATTACAATGCTGGCGCTTCCTACTGCCTGACGTTTGCGTTATGGCGGTTGTGCGCGGGACACCTTCGGGTGTGCCGGGTGTAGCTCCATAGGACCCGGTCGGCTAACCCGCGTACAGCTGCCACCCTAGTTTTGCTTAGCCGCAAAAGGTGGTGGCTCCTAATGGAGCTTTAGCAATGACTCAATATCGCCCGCTACAAAGCAACCTCACCGAAGCCCCCGTTCTCTACCTCAATCTCGATGCCCCGGTGCGCGACTTGTATGAGTGCGCCATCCAGCGCATCAAGGCCGCCCGTGACCTGAGCCACAGCCTGACCTGCATGAGCATCGGCAACACCTGCGACCGTGATCTTCAGCACTTCGCGGGGGCCACGTACCTGCTGTTGCAGGATGGTTGTGACGCGCTGGATGCGATGCAGGGCCGCTTCACCGACCGAGCCCGCAGCGCCCTGGTTTCCTGATCGAGCACCATCCGTGTGGGAGCCGGCTTGCCGGCGATGACGTCCGCAAGGGCAGTGCAAGGCTCAAGGGCCTCTTCGCGGGCAAGCCCTGCTCCTACAGTCTTGCGTCGTACACAAGTTTGGTGAGCGACGGTTCACTGTAGGAGCAGGGCTTGCCCGCGAAAACGTCGGCCCTGGCGATGCAAATCTTGAGGTTTTTATCTCTAGTCAAGCCGGCTCCAACACGAGCTGGCTTTAGCCTGAAAGATTATATGAGTTAAACGTCCAGCCCACGCTCACGTTCTAAATCAATCAAACGGGTGGTTGGGCCATCGGGGCGCAGGCGCTCCAATACTATTTCTGGCCAGTGATTAGAGCTGCGACGCTTGGCTATTTTGTATATTCGATCCTCTATGAGGCTTGCCGGGTGGAGCAAGAAGAATCCTACAAGAAGAATGATGTTTGTAGAGTTTGGGTAAGGTTTACCATTGGCTGCTTCTTTCTCTTCAGCTACCGTTTTCAGTTGATGCCCCAAAAAGGTTGAAGGGCGTGCATCAAAAGCCAGTTGCTCTTTGATATATTCGTCTGACTCGCTATGGTTTCCATGTTCATTAAACCAGGGGCCATTATTCATATAAGATCGCAAGTACTCCCAAAGGCTTTTTTGCATTGTCAAATTTTTTCCCATTGGCAGTCCTAAGCTGAGCATTAGCGCATTTTCTGGTTCACCCAGTCTGCGAATGAGTATTTCCAGAGCGGCGCTTTGCAGGCTACCAGTATGGGGGGAGAAAATTTTGAACTCATAGGCGATGGCCTGAATGTCATCCCAAGGGGTATGAAATAACTCTCCTCTGTGATTGAAATAAACTTCCCTCGTGCGCCTGTTGAATAGAATGGGCGGTGGAAGGTGTTTGCGAGATTCCCATAAAAAAGAAATCGGAAATACCGTGACGGCAACTGCAAAAGGTAAAAGTGCGTCCTCCCAATCCCCGCTCAGAAGAAAGAGCAGGGCCATGATCAGAAATGGAGGGGTGAAAATTAAAAAAACGATACCCGTTATTTTTCCCAGAAATGACTCTTCTCCTGTTTTGATCGAGAGGTAATGGGTTGTGTGGTCGTCAATAATGAAAAGATCCATTGGGCTTTCGCCTGTTGGTTCATTCGATTTTAGAATGACTGGGGGGGCTTCACACTGGGTGCGAGCCAGCTCGATAAGATTTTTTATATTCATATGAATTCATCTTTTAACACCGGTGAGTGTAGAAGCTCAGTCATTGTGTATGTTTTTCCAGTAACAGCAGAGGACATAACTTTGTAGAGTTCCTCACTAGACCTGTTGTAGTCGTTGGCCCAAGACTCGGGGTTGATTCCAAAGCGCGTGTTTTTTAGCCATTTTTCTACTCCGGTATCCTGAGTGTATAGTCGAGCTATAACACCGCTAGCCAGCAGGATGGTTGTGGTGAGTATTTTGCTCGCTAAGTGAGGGACTTGATTTAATCCTCGGCTGATCACTGCAAGGTTATTTGCCATTACGGCGGCGCGCGCGTCTTGTAATGCCCTGAAGGTTTTTATATATAGTGTCAGGTTGACAGCTGATCCGATGGTTAGCCCTATGTTGATCGCGGCAGTATCAAAATCTCTAGAGCTGAAGGCTTCCAGGGCTTCTTTGCCAAAGACAAGGACATCCATGGCGGAGGCCACTGCTAAAGCGGAGGCAGTTCCTGCACCCAGGGCTAAAGATTTAGCGAGAGCTATTTTGTATTTCTCAGGATTTTTTGTTGATATTTGAGTCATTAATTGAAAGTTCTTGTCGGCTCGACTTTGCATGATTGCGATACCGGCCGCTGCAAAGCCAGCTAATCCCCCCGCAAAATTCATTAAGTCCTTCGCTGAGCGGCTTTTGTAAGATTGTTCACCTGTCCAAACCAGACTCACACCAGCCACCACCAACACCAAACTCTTCAACGGTGTTTCCGTCAGCGCCTCCTTGCTCATTTTCAGCAGGTTTTTCAACTCCATCTCTGGTCGAGCCAGATCCGCAATTGACGGCAGATGCTTCCCGGCAACACTTGTCTGCCCCACTGGCACCAGATGAAAGAACGGCAACGCCTCCTGCACGGCACTCGCTACCGGTTTCAATGGCAGCGTGCCGGGAGGCGCCTGTGTGGGGACTTGCGCCAGATGGTTCAGCCATTGCTCAACCTGCTGCGGTGTGGCCGCCACCAGATCGATACGTTGCTGGCTGCGACTCAACGCAGCCCCCATGTACAGCCGCGCAACATTGCTGGGTGCCTCCGTGGCCTTGTGCATCTGCGCCGCAAGCACCGGGCTGAGGACCGCGAACAATTCCTCCGTCACCTTGGCCGGATTATGCAGCGCCAGGTTCTCCGCGCTCTTGTTGAACGCCAGGCTCATATTCAGCGCCTGCGCCAACTTGATCCCCAGCTTTTGCAAAGCCTGTAAGTTGTCCTTGAGGGTGTCCCCGGTATCGATCAGCCGTTTTATTTCCGAAAGCCCCGGTTCGTTGGGTAGCCCGAGCAAAGCCCAGATCAACCAGGGCTTCTCGGTCGCCCTGTCAGGATCGAGCGCCTTGCTCAATTTCTTCACCCCGAAGCTGGTACTGGAGGCCCCGGCACACGCCAACGCGAACTCCTCTCCCAGCGCCTCCAGCACAGCAGGCTGGGTGATATCGAAATGCTCGCAAGCAGTCGCCAGGGTCGCCGGGCTTTTCAGTCCCAGCGTCTCGAACCACGCGCCCCACAGCTCCGAGATATAGCGCAGGTCCATTTCATAGCCCTGGGTTTCATCGTCATGTTCTTTCCAGGTCCGTTCCAACAGGTGATAACGCGTCGCACCAGGCAGCACTTTGCGGACCTGTTCATCGCTCTCGCTCAACGAGCGGATCAACCCGGCAATGGCCCAGTCCTCGCTACGCTCTTTACGACGCTCTTCGAACGCCGCCATCTGCACCTGTAGCAACCGGGCCAGGTCCTGCAACACGCCCCAGGTGTCGTCGAGCACCGCATAGGTCTGGAATTCGCAGGCACTCATATCCTCGAGTGCCTTGAGCCAGTCCGGTGGTTGGCCAACGGGATTTTGGCTCCAGCCATAACCATCGAGGTCCATGTAATCGCCGATGGACTCATGGATTTTCTGGACCGGCCCGCTCATAGGCGTTACGCCGGGTGTGAACGTGCGCATGACGCTTTCGCGCCTGGTCGGATCTGTCTTGGCCGTGTCGAATTGCCCATCGCTCCAGCGGATCGGTGACCAGACCATCATCGCCGGCGCTCCGGCCCGCAACATGAAGTAGGGTTTGTGGCGCGGGTCGATCACGCTGCCGCCGCGCGGTGTTTCCTTGAGCAGCGCCCCGGTCACCTGAAACTCGATCATCATGTTGATGTTCGTTTGCCAGACATACAGCCAGCCATCCCGCAGCAGGCGAGCGGTGTAGTTCATCGGCCTGCCGCTGGTGTTTTCCGCGCCCTTGCCGAGCGCCGGGAAATACCCGCTCAGGGGCTTGACCCCATGGCCGCTCAAGTCGAGCGGGAGCGAAGGGCCAATGGCGTAGCGCAATGGAAAGACCGCCGCCAGCAGTGGACAGGTGGCGGGTTTGAAGGTGTATTTAGACATCGGTATTTTCCTCGGACCCGCCGGACAGCGCGCAGAGCAAGGCATCCGACAAAACGATTGGCGCCGCGAAACCGATGCTGGTCGGTGCGGCGTCCTGTTCAGGGGCGGTGTTTTTCCAGGCACACAGTGGTTCGTCCCGGTGCCACAGCCACAGGCTGTCGACGCCGTGCCAGAAGCCAGGTGGCCAAGGAGCCTGGGACTCCCAGGTTCGTAACAAGGCGCCCGCGTCACCCAGACGTAGCCAGTACTGACGGCCTTGTGTGCTGTGTACTTTCAGGCGACGTTGCAATGAGAGGAGCAGCTTTGCAGGTGATAGCCGCGAACTCAGCCAGACACCCTGGTCCAGAGACGAGCCGCCCTGCCACCAATCGCGCTGCATCGGGCTTCCCTGTGGGGCCTCCAGCAGAAATGGCCCTGTGTCGGCGATAGCCGCATAGGGCGTATTGATCAACAGGGAGACGGCCTGATGGCTGGGATAGTGTTGACGAAACCAGGCTCTGGCAGCGTCAAAGCAGGTCCCTTCGATCAGCAGGAAACCGGGGTGGGCCATCGCTTCGATCATGGCTGCTTACCCTGGCTATCCTTTGCGGCTTCGCACACCTCACAAATGCCCGAATCTGCCTCACGCAGTGCCAGGGCTTGTTTCGCCACGGTCTCCAGTGACAGCACCGGTTTCTTTACCGGCTCCGTCTGCCCGGGTAGCCAAGGCATCGCTCCCGAACCCTCGCCAGGGCTGCCTTCGGTGTTGAATGGCTGGCTGAAGGTAATGCCGCCGCCATCGATCTTGATAAAGTTACCCCCGGCTTTGAGGGTCAATTCGGCACCGGCTTCCATCACCAGTTTGTAGCCGCTGGACAGGTGGATTTCCTCGCCCGCCTCAACCAGGTAACCCACTCCCGCTTTCACCTGTTGGCTTCGGCCCACCGTCAGATGATCATCCCCCTTCACCTCGCAACGTCGATCCTGATGAACCGTGTGATGCTCTTCGGCCCTGAACTCGGCATAGCTGTTGGCGTCGACCCTTTCATGCCGCTCGTGGCCGACCTGTATGTGTTGGTCATGTTCGATGTGCTGCTCGAAATCCCGTTGGGCATGCACATAGATCTGCTCCTGGCCCTTGAGGTCTTCGATGCGGATTTCATTGCTGCCCCCACCACCCGGGCTGCTCTGGCTTTTGAACACGCTACGGGTCTTGTGCGCCGGCAGAGGGTAGGGCGCTTGCTGCACCGCGTTGTTCAGGCAACCGACGATCAGCGGTTGGTCCGGGTCGCCTTCGAGAAAGGTCACCAGCACCTCCATGCCGACACGGGGCAGGGTGACGGCGCCGTGACTTGGCCCGGCCCAGCCGGACGCCACCCGCAACCAGCAACTGCTTTGAGCGCCGGTTGCATCGGAACGGTCCCAGTGAAACTTCACCTTTACCCGGCCGTATTCGTCGCAGTGGATTTCTTCCCCGGGCGGGCCGGTGACGATGGCGGTCTGGGCATTCAGGCGACGGGCTTCATGTGCTTGCAGCGGCGGACGAAAGAACACATCCCATGGTGTGGCGAGAAAGCTGTTGCGGTAGCCCTGGCGGAAACCGTCATTGGCGCCGCTCGGGCTCGGTGCCGACTCCTCCAGCACCTGCGGCTGTTTACCTTCGTGGGTCAGTTGGGTCAGCAGCCAGAGGTCGTTCCAGTCCGGCTGTGGATGGTCGCTCAGGGTCAGGAGGTGGCCACTGACCAGTTGTGGCGCATTGCTCTTGCCTGATGCCTGTCGATAGTCGGCGCGATGGCGCTCCAACTGGCGGCGATTGAGTCGTTTGCCGGCCTCGTCATGCTTGAAGCGGCCAGGATAGCGATAGTCCTCCAACGCCGGTTTCGGTGTTGAATCCGTGCAGTGGGTTGTCCGCTCGAGCAAGGTATGCGGCTTTTCGAAATCGTAGTCACGCAAGGCCGCATGACTGCTGCGGGTCTCCAGGCGCAGGTCAAAGGACTTGATGCTCGCGGTCGCGGCGACGGTGCCACTGTCCGGCACATAAGGCACGGCTTTGGACAGCCGGCGAAAGAAGGTCTGGTCATCGCCGAACGCCAGGTGATGGTCGGCCGGGCTGTGCTGGAAGTGGTAGTGCAGGCCATCTTCCTCACACAACCGCTGGATGAAATCCAGGTCGGATTCGTTGTACTGCACGCAGTACTCGCGGGCGGGCAGGGGCGTGGCGAGGTTGAAGCTGAAGGCGTTGCCGAGGATGCCGTGGTCCTTGAGCACCTGGGCGATGATCTGCGGCACGGTCTGGTTCTGGAAGATGCGCTGGTTGAAACGATGGCCCAGGTAGGTCAGTTGCGGTACGAGGGTGAGGTGATAGTGGCTCCAGCGTCGACCGGTATCACCCTGGCCGATGCAGTAGACCTGGCCGTGAATACCCGCGCCACTGTCGTTGAAGGCGAGAAAACCCTGCTGGTGCAACAGTTCGTCGAGGTTCAGGTCCGCGCGGCGGCTGACCAGGTCCAGCTCGACACGATAGGGCTGGCTGATGGCTTCACTGCCTTTGAAGGCCAGCACCTGGAGTTCAGGGGCAAAGCCCGGGAGGGTCAGGGTAAAGCGGTTTAACGGCGCTGAAATGAACATTCGTAGTCCCTTACTCAAGCGGTAAGGGGGGAGTCTGCTTGTCCTCGGTGGTGCGTTGAATAGGTCTGTGAAAAAACAGAAATGCCTTACATTTCAAGGTTAAAAAGACTGACTCGATAGCGGGATATTTTGCCAAAAGAAGTGAAAGTGCCACTGCTGGATATCTCAGTGACACCTGTTCAGCGTGCCGCTTTCACCCCCGGTTAGAGCGTTTCCAGCCGTACAAAGTAATGATCCAGAACGGCAGCCACCAGACCAGATCGTTGCACAGCAGCATGATCCCGCTGTGCCAGGGCAGGATGCCGCTCATGGCCGACTGCACAAAGCCGATGGGGCCCAGCGTCTTGCCCACCAGCCCGACGGCCACCAGCGGCCAGTAACGAACCACATCCTGCGCGGCAATCCAGTAACCCAGCGCATACACGCCGACCATCATGCCGATGCAGCGAACCATCACGTCCGGCGTGGTCGGCATCTGCAACCAGGCAAATACCTCAGCGGGCCAGACGGCCAGCAGTACGGCATAGAGCAGGTTGTAGAGGGCCGCGATGCGCAGGACCCAGGACATCCAGGCGGGGGCGAGGTTTTTTGAGAACAGGTACGTCATGGGTTTTCCGTCAGGGGGGAGGGGGTGGTCGGCTCGACAAGGTTCAAGACACCGCTGTAGTGAATGAGCGTGCCGAAGCGCGCCAGGCTGACCTTGACCTCGCAGTGATAACGCTGAGCGTCGACGTTTTTGCGGGATACAGGCTCAAGCGCCAAGGGGGATATTCTGCTTGTCTGGGATGGTGCGTTTGAATAGAAAGGTTAAAAAATAGAAAAGACCTACATTTAGGTACGTTGAAAGGTTGGCGTGATCGGTGATCTTTGCCAGCGGATCATGACTTTGTGCCTTCACCCCGCCAAGCGGGCTGCCGGGACGCGTGCAACTCGGTTATACTCGTCGGCTTTCAAAAGTTCACCGACGAGTGCTGCCCGCCATGGAAATCAACCCGATCCTTAACAGTATCAAGGACCTGTCCGAGCGCTCCGAAACCATTCGGGGGTATCTTTGACTACGATCAAAAGCATGAGCGTCTGACCGAAGTCAATCGCGAGCTTGAAGATCCGGCTGTCTGGAACAACCCCGAATACGCCCAGAACCTCGGCCGCGAGCGTTCCGCGCTGGCGCTGATCGTTGAAACCCTGGACGACATGTCCAGCGGCCTGAGCGATGCCCGCGACCTGCTGGAAATGGCCGCCGCCGAAGAAGACCAGGGTGCCGTCGACGACGTCGCCGCTGAAGTCGAACGCCTGCGCGCCGCCCTCGAAAAACTCGAGTTCCGGCGGATGTTCAGCGGCGAAATGGACGCGAACAACGCCTACCTGGATATCCAGGCCGGTTCCGGCGGCACCGAGGCCCAGGACTGGGCCAACATCCTGCTGCGCATGTACCTGCGCTGGGCCGACAAACGCGGTTTTGACGCCACCATCATGGAACTGTCCGCCGGCGAAGTCGCCGGGATCAAGGGCGCCACCGTACATATCAAGGGCGAATACGCCTTCGGTTGGCTGCGCACCGAGATCGGCGTGCACCGCCTGGTGCGCAAGAGCCCGTTCGACTCCGGCAACCGTCGTCACACCTCGTTCTCGGCGGTTTTCGTATCGCCGGAAATCGACGACAACATCGAAATCGAAATCAATCCGGCAGACCTGCGGATCGATACCTATCGTTCCTCCGGTGCCGGTGGTCAGCACGTCAACACCACCGACTCGGCCGTACGGATCACCCACGTACCGTCCAACACCGTGGTCAGCTGCCAGAACGAACGTTCCCAGCACGCGAACAAAGACACCGCGATGAAAATGTTGCGGGCGCGCTTGTACGAACAGGAAGTGCAGAAGCGCAACGCCGCTTCCCAGGCCCTGGAAGACACCAAGTCGGATATCGGCTGGGGTCACCAGATCCGCTCCTACGTACTCGACGCTTCGCGGATCAAGGATCTGCGCACCAACATCGAACGCAGCGACTGCGACAAGGTGCTGGACGGCGATATCGACGAATACCTGGAAGCCAGCCTCAAGCAAGGGCTTTAAGGCACTGCGGCGACGGCGCGCATCAAGGCGCGCCGCCTGCCGTGAACCCCTGCCGAAGGCCGGGGGTAACGAACCTGTGATGGAAAATCTAAAGACATGAGCGACCAACAACTCGACCCGCAAGCCCTGCAACAGGAAGAAAACACCCTGATCGCCCTGCGCAAGGAAAAGCTGGCTGCCGAGCGCGCCAAGGGTCAGGCCTTCCCCAACGACTTCCGTCGCGACGCCTACTGCGAAGACTTGCAGAAACAGTACGCCGACAAGACCAAGGAAGAGCTGGCAGAGGCAGCGATCCCGGTCAAGGTTGCCGGTCGCATCATGCTCAACCGTGGCTCCTTCATGGTGATCCAGGACATGTCCGGGCGCATCCAGGTCTACGTCAACCGCAAGACCTTGTCGGAAGAGACCCTGGCCGCGGTGAAAACCTGGGACCTGGGCGACATCATCGCCGCTGAAGGCACCCTGGCCCGTTCCGGCAAGGGCGACCTGTACGTCGAAATGACCAACGTGCGCCTGCTGACCAAGTCGCTGCGCCCGCTGCCGGACAAGCACCACGGCCTGACCGATACCGAAACCCGTTATCGCCAGCGCTATGTCGACCTGATCGTCAACGAAGAAGTGCGCCAGACGTTCCGCGTGCGTTCGCAGGTCATCGCCCATATCCGCAACTTCATGATGCAGCGCGATTTCATGGAAGTGGAAACGCCGATGCTGCAAACCATCCCCGGTGGTGCCGCGGCCAAGCCGTTCGAAACCCACCACAACGCGCTGGACATGGGCATGTACCTGCGCATCGCGCCGGAGCTGTACCTCAAGCGCCTGGTGGTCGGTGGCTTCGAGCGGGTGTTCGAGATCAACCGCAACTTCCGTAACGAAGGCGTGTCGACCCGGCACAACCCTGAGTTCACCATGTTGGAGTTCTACCAGGCGTACGCCGACTACGAAGACAACATGGACCTGACCGAAGAGCTGTTCCGTGAACTGGCCCAGGCCGTTCTGGGCAGCACCGACGTGCCGTACGGCGACAAGGTCTTCCACTTCGGCGAGCCGTTCGTGCGCCTGTCGGTGTTCGACTCGATCCTCAAGTACAACCCGGAGCTGACCGCCGCCGACCTGCAGGACGTCGACAAGGCCCGCGCCATCGCCAAGAAAGCCGGCGCCAAGGTGCTCGGCTTCGAAGGCCTGGGCAAGCTGCAGGTGATGATTTTCGAAGAGCTGGTCGAGCACAAGCTGGAACAGCCGCACTTCATTACCGAATACCCGTTCGAAGTCTCGCCGCTGGCTCGCCGCAATGACGAGAACCCGAACGTCACCGACCGTTTCGAGCTGTTTATCGGCGGTCGTGAAATCGCCAACGCCTATTCCGAGTTGAACGACGCGGAAGACCAGGCCGAGCGCTTCCAGGCCCAGGTGGCCGAGAAGGACGCCGGCGACGACGAGGCCATGCACTACGACGCCGACTTCGTGCGGGCGCTGGAGTACGGCATGCCGCCAACCGCAGGTGAAGGCATCGGTATCGACCGCCTGGTGATGTTGCTCACCAACGCACCGTCGATTCGCGACGTGATCCTGTTCCCGCACATGCGGCCGCAAGCGTAAACCTGTTGTTGAAAAAGCCGCCCTTGCAAGGCGGCTTTTTTATTGTCTGTTGGTACTGATGTTTCAGAATATTACAAGAGAGGAAGACCGGTAGTGGAGCGTGCAATGGCGCAAAAGGGAGCAGCTGGCGTCGCTACGGCGGTGGCTGAAAGCGTTCAGTATCAGGGGCGCAAGGCCAGTCGACAGGGAAGCGAGCAACGACGACAGGCGATTCTTGACGCCGCCATGCGCATTGTCGTGCGCGACGGTGTGCGCGGGGTGCGGCACCGCGCGGTGGCCGCCGAGGCCGATGTGCCGCTGTCGGCCACCACCTATTACTTCAAGGATATCGATGACCTGCTCACCGATACCTTCGCCCAGTATGTCGAGCGCAGTGCGGCCTTTATGGCCAAGCTGTGGGAAAACACCGAAGGTGTGTTGCGTGAGATGCTCGCCTATGGCGACGGCAGTGCCGCGTCACGGGCGCAACTGGCCGACGATATCGCCCGGATGACCGCCGACTATATCCTGCGCCAACTGCATAACCGCCGTGAGCACCTGATGGCTGAGCAGGCGTTTCGCCAGGAGGCACTGATCAATCCGCGCCTGGCGGTGTTGGTGCGTTCACATCAGCAAATTCTCCTACGAGGAACTTGTCAGTTTTTCCAGGTTCTAGGATCTAAAGAGCCACAGCAGGATGCCAAAGTGTTGACGGCGATTATCGGACGGATGGAATATCAGGGCCTGCTCAACGACGCTGAGGTCCAGTCCGAACAGGACATGCTGGGGATCCTCTCGCGTTACATGCACCTGGTACTGGCCTCGGTCTAGGCACTGTGCGTGGCTATTCACCGCCGTAACCTTCAGGAGTCACCCTTGGACGATTACCAGCAGACGATACGCAGCCTCTCTGATCGCATTGTGCTGGCGCAGACACCGATTCGCGTACTCGACGCGGTGAAGTGGGACGAGAACATCCGCAAGGGCTTTCTCAAGGGCAAGGGCAAGGAAATGCCGGCGGTGGATCGCGACTATTACACCTCGCGGCCGTTGTCGTTCGACTCCAGCGCGGTGAAGCTGGAGTTCCAGAATATCGAGCGGGATATCACCCGGCGACTTGGCCAGTTCAATCCGGTCGGGCAGATCATGCGCCGGATGTGCCGCGAGTACCGGCAGGTGGTACGGATGCTCGAAGCCCGTGGCACCGCGGATTTCGGCCTGATCTCCCAGGAGTTGTACGGCGCCGCGTCGGATGCCTTCCACGCCGGTGATCCGACCCTGGCCGACCTCGGCCTGATGCTGTCCGATTACCTGAACAATATCGACGGCCGCGGCGACCTCAAGGACGAGCCCAAGACCCTCACCGCCAAGGAGGCGGTCGATATGCTGCAAAGCCGGCTGAACAAGGTGTTCGGCGAGGCCGAGGAAACCATCCGGGTGTTCGAGTCCGACGGTATTGTTGCCGACGCGGCGGCGGGCGCCGACTACATCAAGATCCGCGCCGACGCGATGTTCAACTCGCGGGATGTGCGGGCGCTGGAGGTGCATGAAGGCCTGGTGCATGTCGGCACCACCCTCAACGGCTTGAACCAGCCGATCTGCACCTTCCTGTCCAAGGGCCCGCCCTCGTCGACCGTGACCCAGGAAGGCCTGGCGATCCTGATGGAAGTGATTGCCTTCGCCTCCTATCCGACCCGCTTGCGCAAGCTGACCAACCGTACCCGGGCCATCGATATGGTGGAGCAGGGCGCGGATTTTCTCCAGGTGTTCGAGTTCTTCCGCGAACAGGGTTTCGAGATGGCGGAAAGCTACGGCAACGCCAGTCGGATCTTCCGTGGCTCGACACCCACGGGCCTGCCATTTACCAAAGACTTGTCCTACCTCAAGGGCTTTATCATGGTTTACAACTATATTCAGTTGGCCGTGCGTAAGGGCAAGCTCGAACAGGTGCCGCTGCTGTTTTGCGGCAAGACCACGTTGGAGGATATGCGCACGCTGCGCCAACTGGTGGATGAGGGCCTGGTGGTGCCGCCCAAGTATCTGCCGGAACAGTTCCGCGACATGAATGCGCTGTCGGCCTGGATGTGTTTCAGCAACTTCCTGAACCACTTGAGCCTGGATCGGATCGAAGCGGATTATTCTAATATCCTCTGACCGCCGACCCTGTAGGAGCGAGCTTGCTCGCGATGGTCGTCAACGATAACGCGGGGCATCTGGTGCCCCGAGGTGCCTGTGCCTCCATCGCGAGCAAGCTCGCTCCTACAGGTGAGGGTTGGCGACATTTCTCCTTATCTAGCGAGGCTTCAAACGGATGAGAATCCTCGGCATGCTCTGCCTGCTGCTGACCCTGGGCGGTTGCAGCTCCCTGCTGTTCTATCCCGATCCCGGCCTGCCGTTCACCCCGGACAAGGCTCACCTCGAATACCGCGATGTCACACTGGTCACCGCCGACGGCTTGCGCCTGCGCGCCTGGTGGTTGCCGGTCAAGGCCGGCGTGTCGGTCAAGGGCACGGTGCTGCATTTGCATGGCAACGGCGGCAACCTGTCCGGGCATCTGGGCGGCAGCTGGTGGTTGCCGGAGCAGGGTTACCAGGTCTTGATGCTCGACTATCGCGGTTACGGCGTGTCCGAAGGCGAGCCGAGCCTGCCGGCGGTTTACCTGGATATCGATGCCGCGTTCGACTGGTTGCAGAAGGCCCCGCAAGTCCAGGGCAAACCCCTGGTGGTCCTGGGGCAGAGCCTGGGCGGGTCGTTGGTGGTGCATTATCTGGTGGAACGTCATCCCGAATACCAGGCGCGGCTCAAGGCCCTGGTGCTGGATGGCGCGCCGGCCAGCTACCGTTCGGTGGGGCGTGATGCCCTCGCTTCGTCCTGGCTGACCTGGCCCCTGCAAATCCCGCTGTCCTGGCTGGTGCCCGATGGCGATAGCGCGATCAAGGCCATGCCGCGCCTGACCGGGGTGCCGAAACTGATTTTCCATAGCCTCGACGACCCGGTCGTGCCGCTGGTCAATGGCATCCAGCTGTATCAGGCGGCGCCACCGCCGCGGGTGCTGCAACTGACCCGTGGCGGTCATGTGCAGACCTTCGGTGACCCGACCTGGCGCAAGGTGATGCTGCGTTATCTCGACGACCCGCAGCACTTCAACGGCCTGCGCCGCCTGGGCGAGATCCCGAATTACCCGCCTGTCCCGAATTCGAATGTTGAACCAGAGAGTCCGCAATGACTGAAGAACGTAACGCCATTCCCCTGATACTCACCGGTATTTGCAGCATCATCGGAACGGTCGCGTGCCTGTGGTACTACGGTTACCTGCATTTCGCCAAACCGGAGGATGCGCTGCTGTTGAACGAGTTCACCATGCTCAAGACGGTGCCTGGGGAGGATTACAAGATCTCACTGGAGCCGGCGGCGCAAACCGCGCAGTGCATCGACGGGGTGCTGGTGCTGTTCGACACCGAACAGAAGGGCCTGACCGGCGTGCTGGTGAACAGCCAGAAGCAGGCGGTGCGCTGCATGGGACAGGAAACACCGAAGCTGGAGCAGTAACCTTTCCCCGCCGGCCAGACGTGAAAAAACCGCCTGATGGGATCAGGCGGTTTTTTTATCCGATCAGTTATTGCTGCTGATGGACGAGCGTGGTGCAACGGGCTGGTTGTCGTTGGAAATGGTCACTTCCACGCGACGGTTCATGGCGCGCCCGGAAACGCTGCCGTTATCCGCTACCGGGTACTCCTGGCCATAACCCTGGGTCACGATGCGCGACGGATCGACGCCCATCTTGATCAGTGCCACTTGCACCGAGGTGGCGCGGCGCTCGGACAGGCTCTGGTTGTAACCCGAGCCGCCGGTGCTGTCGGTGTAACCCTCGATGATCACCTTGCGGTCAGGGTTTTCCTGGAGGAACTGCGCCAGTTTGTTGATGTTGACCAGGCCGGAGGATTTCAGGTCGGCCTTGTTGGTGGCGAACAGCACGTCACCGAAGGTCACCAGGGTGCCGCGTTCGGTCTGCTTGGCGTTCAGGCTTTCCTGCAACTGCTTGATCTGCTGGTCGCGGGCATCCAGGCGGGCTTGGGCCCGCTGGGCGGCAGCGTTTTTCAGATTGGCTTCGGCGGTGCGCAGGGCGATGGTCTGCTTCGCCACTTCAACCCGCTGGTTGGTCAGATAAGCCAGCTGGTCGACGGTCTCGACCTTCTCACGGTTCTGGTAGGCCTTGTCGGCCTTGTCCAGGTAGTCGCTGGCATCCTTGGTTTCCAGGGCGGCAACTTTGCTCGCCTGAGGGTTGGCTTGCAGTCCGGAGAAGTTGGTACGGGCCTGCTCCAGGTTGCTGTTGGGCTGCGACGAGCAGGCGGCCAGGCCGACGCTGAGGGCCAGCAGGGCGGGGATCATCAATTGTTTACGCATCATGGTTCTCATCCTTTATGGGTTCAAGCTTCAGGGAGTGCAGGCGCTGAGCCTGCCGGTGCTTACTGCACCGGTTGCGCGGAGCGTTGGCTCTCCTGGCGCAATTCCTGAACACCTTTCTGTGAGTCCTTCACGGCCAGTTCGGCCTTGACGGCCTGGGCCTTGCGTTCAGCGACGCGGGCATCCCATTCGGCCTGTTCGGACAGGCGGCGGGCTTCGTCATAATTTTTGTCATGCATGGCCATTTCAGCTTGTTTGAGCTTGTCCTGGGCCGACTTCATTTCCACGGCGGCGTATTCGGTACCGCCAGCGCTGACGGCGCTGTTGACCGCCGATTGGGTCACGGCGTACTGCGCGGTCGGCGGGTTACCGGCGCAACCGGCCAGGAGCAGGCTGCTGCCGAGTACCAGTGCGGCCAGTTTCAGCCCGCGCAGGGGGGTAAGCGAGGATTGGACAGTGTGGGTCTTCATGATCTGCAACTCCATTGGATAGCTCCTGAGTAACGACATCGTCCATCACGGTTCCGGGAGCTTGTCGCGCCGTGTCCGGTAGGGGTTCCGGGAGCGTTTTAACTGCAACTGCTCCGGTGATGGTTACTGGCTGTGACCCAAGGCTTTTTTGAATAGTTCAGGAAAAGATGGCCCATTGCTCGAAAAAAATCTGACCGAGTAGTCAGTGCGAAAAGTCTGAACTTTCGCGGTGTGCGGGGGTATCGAGCGGAGGGGAGGCAAGGTCGGACGCTTTTTTGAACGCACTGCAGAGCCTGTAGGAGCTTGGCTTGCCAGCAAAGCTGTTGGCGGCCTCCAGGACCTCTTCGCTGGCAAGCCAAGCTCCTACAGGACCGTGTTGGCTGTAGTTACGCGTCAAGGGACCAGACGATATCCGCAAGGGGACTCGCGTCAGGCTTTAATGTTTCGGCTTGTCCTGGGACGCCAGGTCATGCAGATGTCGTCGCGACAGCGAGAGAAAACGCGGTGTTGGCCCGACGTCCTCATAAAGGGGGTCACCTTCTTCGTCGGTGGCCACCACCTGTGAACCCTGGATGTAGGGGAAACTGGCTTCCAGTTCCTCCAGCGCCGCGCCGACCAACTCGCCGAGCAGTTCTTCCGGGCGCCGTTTGGGGTACATGTCGATCACCGCCGCCAGTCGCGCCGCAGCTTCCACATCCAGATGAATGACATAGCCGGTGTCGGTCAACCGACCCTTGGCGTTTTCTTCCCAGTGCTGGGCAAGCTCGCGGATTTTCATATCGACCTCAATTCGCACCCGTTGATAGCGGGTATTGATGAGTGACCGGCTTGTACCGGCGATAAAGCCTTCGTGAGGCTTATTATCAGACTAGTTCGATGTGACGAGGTTCAGTGGGGATTTTTCCAGGCTTGTAAGCGTTCGCCGCCGTGGTGCACTCTTGAGCCTGTGAGCCATCTCAGCGTCCCCTGGAGAGTCTGTCGATGTCCGATATTGATCTACGTTTGCGTGAAGATGTCCACCTGTTGGGTGAGCTGTTGGGCAATACCATTCGTGACCAGCACGGTGACGAATTCCTCGACAAGATCGAGCGTATCCGCAAGGGCGCCAAGGCCGACCGCAGCGGTTCGGCGAATGCCGAACTCAGTGCCAGCCTGGACAGCCTGGGCGACGACGAGTTGCTGCCGGTGGCCCGGGCCTTCAACCAGTTCCTCAACCTGGCCAATATCGCCGAGCAATACCAGTTGATTCACCGTCGCGACGAGTCGCAGCCGGCACCCTTCGAGTCACGGGTACTGCCTGAATTGCTCGCCCGCCTGCTCGCCGAAGGCCATGGCGCCGAATCCCTGGCGCGGCAACTGGGCCGCCTGGAGATCGAGTTGGTGCTCACCGCGCACCCCACCGAGGTGGCGCGGCGGACCCTGATCCAGAAATACGATGCGATTGCCGCGCAATTGGCCCAGCAGGACCACCGTGACCTCACCGCTGCCGAGCGCGAGCAGATCCGCCAGCGCCTGCAACGGCTGATCGCCGAAGCCTGGCACACCGAGGAGATCCGCCGCACCCGGCCGACCCCGGTGGACGAGGCCAAATGGGGTTTCGCGGTGATCGAGCATTCCCTCTGGCAGGCCATCCCGCACTATTTGCGCAAAGCCGACCAGGCGCTGTTCGCCGCCACCGGCCTGCACCTGCCCTTGGAAGCCGCGCCGATTCGGTTTGCGTCCTGGATGGGCGGTGACCGTGACGGCAACCCCAATGTCACGGCCAAGGTCACCCGTGAAGTGCTGCTGCTGGCCCGCTGGATGGCGGCGGACCTCTATCTGCGCGATGTCGATCAGTTGGCCGCCGAGCTGTCGATGCAACAGGCCAGCGAGGCCCTGCGCGCCCGCGCCGGCGAGAGCGCCGAACCCTACCGGTCGGTGCTCAAGCAATTGCGTGAGCGGCTGCGGGCTACCCGCAATTGGGCCCAGGCGTCGCTCACCACGACGCAACCGGCACCGGACGAAGTCCTGCAGAACAACCGCGAACTGCTCGAACCGCTGCAACTCTGCTACCAGTCCCTGCACGAATGCGGCATGGGCGTGATTGCCGATGGCCCGTTGCTCGATTGCCTGCGCCGGGCGGTGACCTTCGGCCTGTTCCTGGTGCGTCTGGATGTGCGCCAGGATTCCTCCCGTCACGCCGCCGCCATGACCGAGATCACCGATTATCTGGGGCTGGGGCGTTACGAAGACTGGAATGAAGAAGACCGCCTGACCTTCCTGATGCGCGAGCTGGCCAATCGTCGCCCGCTGTTGCCGGCTTATTTCAAACCTTCCGCGGACACCGCCGAAGTGCTGGCGACCTGCCGGGAAGTCGCTGCGGCGCCGGCCGCCTCCCTCGGTTCCTACGTGATCTCCATGGCCGGTGCCGCCTCCGATGTGCTGGCGGTGCAGTTGCTCCTCAAGGAGTCCGGCGTGCTGCGGCCGATGCGCGTGGTGCCGTTGTTCGAAACCCTGGCCGACCTGGATAACGCCGGTCCCGTGATGGAGCGGCTGTTGCTGCTGCCGGGCTATCGCGCGCGCCTGCAAGGTCCGCAGGAAGTGATGATCGGCTACTCCGATTCGGCCAAGGACGCCGGCACCACGGCGGCGGCCTGGGCGCAGTATCGGGCCCAGGAACGGCTGGTGGAGATCTGTCGCGAGCAGCAGGTCGAACTGCTGTTGTTCCACGGTCGCGGCGGCACCGTCGGCCGTGGCGGCGGTCCGGCCCATGAGGCCATCCTGTCGCAGCCGCCGGGTTCGGTGGCGGGGCGTTTCCGCACCACGGAACAAGGCGAAATGATTCGCTTCAAGTTCGGCCTGCCGGACATCGCCGAGCAGAACCTCAATCTCTATCTGGCCGCCGTGCTCGAAGCCACCTTGCTGCCGCCACCGCCGCCGCAACCGGCCTGGCGTAAATTGATGGACGAATTGGCCGCGGACGGTGTCAGCGCCTACCGTGCCGAGGTGCGCGATAATCCGCAGTTCGTCGAGTATTTCCGCCAATCCACCCCGGAACAGGAGCTTGGGCGCCTGCCGCTGGGCAGCCGTCCGGCCAAGCGCCGCGCCGGCGGGATCGAAAGCCTGCGGGCGATCCCGTGGATTTTCGGCTGGACCCAGACGCGCCTGATGCTGCCCGCCTGGCTCGGCTGGGAAGCCGCGCTACGCAAGGCATTGGCGCGAGGCGAAGGTGAGCTGCTGGCACAGATGCGCGAGCAATGGCCGTTTTTCCGCACCCGGATCGACATGCTGGAAATGGTCCTGGCCAAGGCCGACGGCGATATCGCCCGCTCCTATGACGAGCGCCTGGTGGATGCCGAACTGCTGCCATTGGGTGTGCACTTACGCGACCTATTGTCGCAGGCGTGCGCGGTCGTACTGGGTTTGACCGGTCAGTCGCAACTGCTGGCCCATAGCCCGGAGACCCTGGAATTCATTCGCCTGCGCAACACCTACCTGGACCCGCTGCATCGGTTGCAGGCCGAGCTGCTGGCCCGTTCGCGGCGTCAGGAAACGGCCCAGGACAGCCCTCTGGAACAGGCGTTGCTGGTGTCTGTGGCGGGGATTGCCGCCGGGCTGCGCAATACTGGCTAAGGTGTGTGGGAAGCCTTGCCATATGTAATGGGACAAAAGCGACTGCCCAGTCAGGGGCGGTCGTTTTTGTGTGGCGACACTTTATTGTCGGGGGACGACCCGGCGTAGCAGGTTTCACCGCTTGTGCAGGCATGAGTGACTGCGACTTTCGGCGGCTTGTGTGGCTCCGGTCGGCTGTGTATCTTGATCAGCCTTTGGCCGTTTTGCGGCCATGACCCTATTTTTGAGATTGGCCCCACGAGGCGAATCCGAGCGTTTCTAAATAAAAAATTGAGGAGCACATCGATGCGCGTCATTCTGCTGGGAGCTCCCGGGGCCGGTAAAGGTACTCAGGCTAAGTTCATCACCGAGAAATTCGGCATCCCGCAAATCTCCACTGGCGACATGCTGCGCGCCGCGGTCAAGGCCGGTACCGAGCTGGGCCTCAAGGCCAAGGGCATCATGGACGCCGGCGGCCTGGTCTCCGACGACCTGATCATCGCGCTGGTCAAGGATCGTATCGCCCAGGCCGACTGCGCCAAGGGTTTCCTGTTCGACGGTTTCCCACGCACCATTCCCCAGGCTGAAGCCCTGGTGGATGCCGGTGTCGAACTGGACTACGTGGTCGAGATCGCCGTCGATGACGAAGAGATCGTCCAGCGTATCGCCGGTCGTCGTGTGCACGAGGCTTCCGGGCGCGTCTACCACACGGTCTACAACCCGCCGAAAGTCGAAGGCAAGGACGACCTGACCGGTGACGACCTGGTCCAGCGCAAGGACGACACCGAAGAAACCGTGCGTCATCGCCTGTCGGTCTACCATTCCCAGACCAAGCCGCTGGTGGATTTCTACCAGAAGCTCTCGGCCGCCCAGGGCAAGCCGAAGTACAGCCATATCGCCGGTGTCGGTTCGGTGGAATCGATCACCAGCAAGGTGCTTGAAGCGCTGAGCTGATCGCTGTAGCTGCTCTGTGTACAACAGCCCGCTTGCGGGCTGTTGTTGTTTATACTGTTGCACTTTTTTCATTTCGACCTGACGGATACATCGATGAGCACCTTGCTGGCCCTGGACACCGCGACTGAAGCCTGCTCCGTCGCCTTGCTGCATGACGGCAAGGTGACGAGCCATTACGAGGTGATTCCGCGCCTGCACGCGCAAAAGCTCCTGCCGATGATCCAGCAGTTGCTGGCGGATACCGGTATCGGCCTGTCGGCTGTCGATGCGATTGCCTTTGGCCGTGGTCCCGGGGCCTTTACCGGGGTACGGATTGCCATCGGTGTGGTTCAGGGGTTGGCGTTTGCCCTGGAGCGTCCGGTGTTGCCGGTGTCGAACCTGGCGGTGCTGGCGCAGCGGGCCTTTCGCGAGCGCGGTGTGCGTCAGGTGGCCGCGGCCATCGATGCGCGGATGGACGAGGTGTACTGGGGTTGCTATCGCGAAGAGGCCGGGGAGATGCGTCTGGCCGGTGTCGAGGCAGTGCTGGCGCCGCAACTGGCGGCCTTGCCGGACGATGCCACTGGCGAGTGGTTTGGCGCGGGTACGGGGTGGGGTTATGGCGAGCGGATCAACGTTGCGCTGACGGGCCAGGATGCCAGCCTGCTGCCCCACGCCGAGGACCTGTTGAGCCTGGCGCGCTTTGCCTGGGCTCGCGGCGAGGCGATTCCGGCCGACGAGGCCCAGCCGGTTTACCTGCGCGACAAGGTGGCGACGCCCAAGGCGCGTTGACGCCGGGCGGCAATTGATAAAATTCAGGCTAAACTGAACGTTAAACCGTTCACCTGAAAAAACGCCCGGATAGTCAAAAATGTGCCGTTCGTCATGTTTTTCCCACCCAGGCACCAGGGTGTGAAAACCTTTTTCAGGTTCTGTGGTCCAGTTATCACTCGGGCAATAGCTAAGTGCGGTGCGTGCTGCTAAATTGCCATCATCGACACCGAGCATGCCCCAATGCGTATAGACGGCGTTTCCTCACAGTCCTATCCCATCAAGCGCAAACCGCGCAAAGGCAGCGTCGTGGTCGACGACGAGGCGGATGTCTCGGATGGCGATAGCGAGGACCTCGCCGAGGTGGCCGCCCGCGCCGAAGCGGCCGGTAGCCGTCTGGCCAATTTGCCCGCCCGCCCGCAGGACATGATCTTCCATCGCGCCATGAGCAAGAGCGTCGCAAACGCCCTGGCCAGCTACCTGACCACCGCCGGTTTCGTCGAATGGGACATGGAAGTGTTGGGGCTCGACCTGCATATCTGATTTAATCGGGTCGATGACTGATCCTGTCCTGCTGCCTTATTACCTCGGTTGCCCCTCCTGGAGCGAAAACGCCTGGCGCGAGTACCTGTACCCGCCTTCCGCGCGCACGACCGATTTTCTCGACCTCTACGCCCAGGTGTTCAACGCCGTCGAAGGCAACACCACCTTCTACGCACGGCCCGCACCTGCCACGGTGGAGCGCTGGGCGCAGACCATGCCCGAACACTTTCGCTTCACCGCCAAATTTCCCCGGGATATCAGCCACGGCGGTGACCTGCGCGACCAGGTCCAGGCGGCCGAAGACTTCCTGCAACTGCTCAAGCCGCTGGGCCCGCGGGTGGCGCCGCTGTGGCTGCAATTGCCGGCCAGTTTTGCGCCGCAGCGCCTGGCCGAGCTGGCCGGGTTTATCGACGCACTGGAGCGCCCCTTGGCGATTGAAGTCCGTCATCGCGACTTCTTCGCCAAGGGCGACGCCGAGCGGATGCTCAATCGCATGCTGCTGGACCGGGGTGTCGAACGGATCTGCCTCGATCCGCGGGCGCTGTTCAGTTGCACTTCCAGCGACGCCTCGGTGCTGCACGCCCAGTCGAAAAAGCCCAAGGTGCCACCCAGGCCAGCGGCGTTCACGCTATTCCCGCAGGTGCGTTTTATCGGGCACCCGGAACTGGAGGCGAATGAGCCTTTCCTGACGCCCTGGGTCGAAAAGGTCGCTGGCTGGATCGAGGAGGGGCGCACGCCCTACGTATTTCTGCATACCTCCGACAACCGCCTCGCACCGGCGCTGGCGCAACGTTTCCACGCCCGGCTGATGGCGCGTCTGCCTGGCTTGCCAGAGCTGCCTGAGCTATACAGAGGGCCCGCCTCGGAGCAACTCGGCTTGCTTTGATGGCCCCACACTCTCTTTGCCAGGAGTCGCCCCATGGATGCGCAAACCCTTCGAGCCCAAGCCTTCAAGGCCCTGCACGAGCGTGCCGGAGCCTTCGTGATTCCCAATCCCTGGGATGCCGGTTCGGCAAAAATGCTCGCCGCGCTGGGGTTCGAAGCGTTGGCCACCACCAGCGCGGGCCTGGCGTTTTCCCTTGGGCGTCCGGATGCCGAAGGGGCCAACTCGCTGAGCGACACCCTGGAAAACGCGCGGAGCATTGTCCTGGCCACGGCATTGCCGGTGGCGGCGGATCTGGAAAATGGTTTTGCCCACAGTCCCGCCGGGTGTGCCGAGGCGATTTTGCGAGCGGCTGAAGCCGGGTTGGTGGGCGGCTCGATCGAAGATGCCAGCGGCCATGCCGACGACCCCATCTACGGGTTCACCCAGGCGGTCGAACGGGTCGAGGCCGCGGTTGCCGCAGCCCGCAGTCTGTCGTTCCCCTTCACGCTCACGGCGCGGGCGGAGAACCTGTTGCATGGGCGCCAGGATCTGCCGGATACGATTCGCCGGTTGCAGGCGTTCGCCGAGGCCGGTGCCGGCGTGCTGTATGCGCCGGGCCTGCGCACCCGCGAGGAGATCCAGGCGGTGGTCAAGGCCGTGGCGCCCAAGCCGGTGAATGTATTGATGTCGGGCGGGGCCAGCCTGTCGGTGAGCGAGTTGGGCGAACTGGGCGTCAAGCGCATCAGTGTCGGTTCGGCGTTGGCCCGGGCGGCGTACGGCGCGTTCTATCGGGCGGCCGAGGAGATTCGTGGGCAGGGGACATTCGGTGCGCTGGAGCAGGCGATGCCCTTTGCGCGGATCAATCAGATGTTCAAGGGCTAGGGAAAGGACTCAGGCCGCGAGGCGCAGGTTCTGTGCCACCAGCGGACGGGCCCAGTTCAGGTCGTAGTCCATGGCTTTCTGCTGTTTGACCAGGGTTTCTTCGTCGAACGGTACATGCGGTTCCAGCAGATCCAGTTCGAACTCGGCGATCGGCAGGTGCAGCGCACGGGCTTGCGGCGCAGGACCTGGCGCGGGCAGCGGCTGACCGGCGTTGAGGACGATAGGGCGGACCCAGCCGCTTTCGAAGTCCTGCTGCTTCTGTTGGGCGACCACTTCTTCCGGCGGATAAGGCACGGGCCGCTTCAGCAGGTCCAGATCGAATTCGGCAATCGGCAGGAACAGCGGTTCTGGAGGACGGACGGGTGTGTCCTTTACGTCACACTGGCGCTGGTCGACGATGTGCGCCAGCAGCTCGGCGCCGACGGTGGGTTCCACCGGGCCATCGACTGGAAGTTCTGCCGGGACATTCTTTGCATCCGACGCATCCCCGACCTGTTCGGCCAGCGCCCGGGCAAAGAAATCTTGCCACAGGTGACTGACACCGCTCAGTGCCTGGGAATTGCGCAGGCCATAATTGTCGAAGGGCGACAGATAACCTATGGATGTGCTGGTAATGTCTGACATGGCTCTCGAGTGACGCTCAGGTCTGGCAAAATGCTGGATAATGTTTTTATCGGCAGCTTTTGCCGATCATTAAATTTTTGAGCGTGTTTTTCATGAGTGAGCAGCAAGCACCGGTCCGTATCAGAGTCGAGGCCCTGGCCGAAGGGTTGCAATCCCGGGCCGAAGCGTGGGCCGAACGCCTCGGTTTGCCGTTGCAGGAAGCCGACGCGGAGTTCGCTTTGCAGGTGTCGGAGCAGGGCTTGCAGTTGCAGCAACTGGGGCCGGAGGCGCCTGGCCCGGTCCGCGTGGACTTTGTCGAAGGCGGCGCGGCGCATCGGCGTCTGTATGGCGGCGGTAGCGGGCAGATGATTGCCAAGGCGGTCGGTATCCAGCCGGGCGTGCGGCCGCGGGTGCTGGATGCCACGGCGGGCTTGGGCAAGGATGCCTTCGTGCTGGCGAGCCTGGGCTGCGAGATGAGCCTGATCGAGCGCCAGCCGCTGATCGGCGCCTTGCTTGAAGACGGCCTGGCCCGTGGGCTGGAGGATTTCGATGTGGCGCCGATTGTTTCGCGCATGCACCTGCTCAAGGGTAATTCGATCGAGGTGATGCGCAATTGGGAGGGCGATGCACCCCAGGTGATCTACCTTGACCCGATGTTTCCTCACCGTGAGAAAACCGCGCTGGTGAAGAAGGAAATGCGCCTGTTCCGTCCGCTGGTGGGCGATGACCCGGATGCACCGGCATTGCTGGAGGCCGCGCTGGCCCTGGCGACCCATCGGGTGGTGGTCAAGCGCCCGCGCAAGGCGCCGTGCATCGACGGGCCGAAACCGAGCCATGGCCTGGACGGCAAGTCGAGTCGCTACGACATCTATCCGAAGAAAGCCCTGAAGCCCTGATACGACCGGGCTCTCAGGGCCTGTAGGCACGCATGAACAACCCCACCACCTCGCGCACGTGGGCCTCGCCCTCGGCGTCGCTCAACGGCTCGCCGCAGCCGTAGAGCAGGCGGAAGTTACCCGCGCCCTTGAGCAGGCAGAAGAAGTGCTCGGCGGCTTTATGCGGTTTGTCGATCGCCAGGGCGCCGCTCTGGTTGATCCGGCTCAGCAGCCGTTCCATCTCCGTGAGCATGCGCTGTGGCCCGGCCTCGAAGAAAATCTGCGAGAGCTTCGGGTCCTGGCTGCCCAGGGCCATGATCAGCCGATGCAGGTTCACCGACTCGTCACTGTTGATCAGGTGATGAAATCCCCGCGCGATGTTCAGCAGCACGCTTTCCACCGGCACGCCTTCGGGCAGGGCGAAGAACAGCTCGGGCAGCTGTTCTGCGCATTTGGCCACCACGGCAGCGGAGAACAGCGTCTCCTTGTCGTTGAAATGGCTGTACACCGTCAGCTTTGAAACACCTGCTGCTGCAGCGACTGCGTCCATGCTGGTGCTGGCGTATCCATTACTCAGGAACAGATCTTTCGCCGCTTGCAGGACGGCCTGGCGTTTTGCCAGGTCCTTGGGGCGGCCGGGGCCGCTGGGCACTGAAAGATTGTCGGACATTTTCTTACTTAATACTGGACTGGTGAGTTTGGTATTAATACCATACTGGCCAGTATAAATATTCTGAGCACCACTAGCGAAAGGTCCTACACCATGTTCCGCTATGTCATGCCCCTTGCGTTGCCCGTCAGTCTAGCCCTTTTCCTGGCCGGTTGTGGCCATGAAGAGCCGGCCCAGGTCAGCGTTCGCCCCGCCATGGTGGTGCAGCCACAGCCTTCGGCCCAGGCCATGGACAGCTATCCCGGCGAAGTGCGGGCGCGTTTCGAGCCCGACCTGGCCTTCCGTATCGCGGGCAAGGTCAGCCGACGACTGGTGGAGGAGGGTGAGCGGGTCAAGGCCAACCAGCCCCTGGCGGAGCTAGACCCACAGGATGTGCGCCTGCAACTGGAAGCGACCCGCGCCCAGGTCGCGGCCGCCGAGGCCAACCTGAACCTGGTGCGCTCCGAGCGCGATCGCTACAAGACCTTGCTCGACCGGCAGATGGTCAGCCGCTCGCAGTACGACAATGCAGAAAACCTCTACCGCTCCGGTGAAGCCCGCCTCAAGCAGATCAAGGCCGAGTTCGACGTGTCCAGCAACCAGGCCGGTTATGCCGTGCTGCGTGCGCCCCAGGACGGTGTGGTTGCCAAGCGCCTGGTGGAAGTCGGCCAGGTGGTCGCCGCCGGTCAGACGGTCTTTACCCTGGCCGCCGATGGCGAGCGTGAAGTGCTGATCAGTTTCCCGGAGCAGGCCTTCGGGCGGTTCAAGATCGGCCAGGATGTGGCCGTGGAACTCTGGTCGCAGCCGGACCAGCGCTTCAACGGACGGATCCGCGAGTTGTCGCCGGCCGCCGACCCCAAGTCGCGGACCTTCGCCGCCCGTATCGCTTTCAGCGCTGGCAAGGTGCCGGCTGAGTTGGGCCAGAGCGCCCGGGTGTTTATCCAGGCTGCCGGCGTGGTGCCGTTGTCGGTGCCGCTGTCGGCGCTGACCGCGGAAAACGGTGCGACCTATGTCTGGCGGGTCCAGGCGGACAACACCCTCAAGCGGACCCCGGTGCGGGTCGGTGCCTTTGGCGAAAAGACCGTACCGGTGTTCGAAGGCCTTTCGGCCAGCGATTGGGTGGTGGCGGCCGGCGTGCATGTGCTCCATGACGGCGACCTGGTGCGTCCGGTGGATCGCTCCAACCGCGTGGTCAATCTGGCGGCCAAGGAGTAGTCCCCGATGGGTTTCAATCTTTCCGAATGGGCGTTACGTAATCGCCAGATCGTACTGTTCCTGATGATTCTGCTCGCGCTGGTCGGGGCCTTGTCCTACACCAAGCTGGGGCAGAGCGAAGACCCGCCTTTCACCTTCAAGGCCATGGTTATCAAGACCAACTGGCCAGGGGCCACGGCCCAGGAGGTCTCGCGGCAGGTCACTGAACGCATTGAAAAGAAGCTGATGGAGACCGGCGAGTACGAGAAGATCATTTCCTTCTCTCGGCCAGGGGAGTCCCAGGTGACCTTCATGGCCCGGGACTCGATGCATTCCTCGGACGTTCCCGACCTCTGGTATCAGGTCCGCAAGAAGATCGGCGATATCCGCCAGACCTTGCCGCCGGATATCCAGGGGCCGTTTTTCAACGATGAGTTCGGCACCACCTTCGGCAATATCTACGCTCTGACCGGCGAGGGTTTCGACTACGCCGTGCTCAAGGACTACGCCGACCGTATCCAGATCCAGTTGCAGCGGGTCAAGGACGTGGGCAAGGTCGACCTGCTCGGCCTGCAGGATGAAAAGGTCTGGATCGAGCTCTCCAACGTCAAGCTGGCGACCCTTGGCCTGCCGCTGAGTGCCGTGCAGCAGGCCTTGCAAGAGCAGAATGCGGTGTCCACCGCCGGCTTCTTCGAGACCCCGACCGAACGCGTGCAACTGCGGGTCAGCGGTAACTTCAAGACGGTCGACGAGATCAGGAACTTTCCGATTCGTGTCGGCGACCGCACCTTTCGCATCAGCGACGTCGCCGAGGTGCACCGTGGCTTCAACGATCCACCGGCGCCGCGCATGCGCTTCATGGGGGAAGACGCGATCGGCCTGGCAGTGGCGATGAACGACGGCGGCGATATCCTGGTGCTGGGCAAGGCCCTGGAGGTCGAGTTTGCGCGTATCCAGAAAAACCTCCCGGCGGGGATGAAACTGAGCAAGGTCTCCGACCAGCCGGCGGCAGTGAAGACCGGCGTCGGTGAGTTCGTCCAGGTGCTGGTGGAAGCCCTGGTCATTGTGCTGCTGGTGAGTTTCTTCTCCCTGGGCGTGCGTACCGGGATGGTGGTGGCGCTGGCGATTCCACTGGTGCTGGCGATGACCTTTGCCGCCATGTACTACCTGGGCATCGGCCTGCACAAGATTTCCCTCGGCGCACTGGTGCTGGCCCTGGGCTTGCTGGTGGACGATGCGATCATTGCCGTGGAGATGATGGCGATCAAGATGGAGCAGGGCTTCGATCGCCTCAAGGCGGCGAGCTTTGCCTGGACCAGCACGGCCTTCCCGATGCTCACCGGCACCCTGATCACCGCCGCCGGCTTCCTGCCGATTGCCACCGCGCAGTCGGGTACGGGCGAGTACACCCGCTCGATTTTCCAGGTGGTGACCCTGGCCCTGCTGGCGTCGTGGATCGCGGCGGTGGTGTTCGTGCCTTACCTGGGCGAAAAGCTGCTGCCGGACCTGGCGAAGATCCACGCCGCCAAGCACGGCAGCGAACAACCGGACCCCTATGGCACGCCGTTCTACCAGCGTGTCAGGCGCATGGTGGAATGGTGCGTACGCCGCCGTAAAACCGTGATCGTACTGACCATTGCCCTGTTTATCGGCTCGTTGCTGCTGTTCCGCTTTGTACCGCAGCAGTTCTTCCCGGCCTCCGGGCGGCTGGAGCTGATGGTCGACCTGAAGCTGGCTGAAGGCGCGTCCCTGAACAACACCACCGAACAGGTTGCGCGCCTGGAAGCCCTGCTCAAGGATCACCCCGGCATCGACAACTATGTGGCCTATATCGGCACCGGTTCGCCGCGTTTCTACCTGCCGCTGGACCAGCAATTGCCGGCCACCAGCTTTGCCCAGTTCGTGGTGTTGGCCAAGAGCATCGAGGATCGGGAAGTCCTGCGCACCTGGCTGATCAAGGTGCTCGACGAGCAGTTCGCCGATGTGCGGGCGCGGGTGACGCGCCTGGAGAACGGGCCGCCCGTGGGTTATCCGGTACAGTTCCGGGTGACCGGCGAGCATATCGAGGTGGTCCGCGCCCTGGCGCGCAAGGTGGCGGCCAAGGTTCGCGAGAACCCGCACGTGACCAACGTGCACCTGGACTGGGAAGAGCCGAGCAAGGTGGTCTACCTGAACGTCGATCAGGACCGGGCCCGGGCGCTGGGGGTGAGTACCGCCAACCTGTCGCGCTTCCTGCAACTGTCGCTGACCGGTTCGACCGTCAGCCAGTACCGCGAGGACAACGAGTTGATCGAAATCCTCATGCGCGGCACTGCCCAGGAGCGTAACCAGCTGTCGGCGCTGCCGAGCCTGGCGGTCCCGACGGACAACGGCACCAGCGTGGCGCTGTCGCAGATCGCGACCCTGGAATACGGTTTCGAGGAAGGCATTATCTGGCACCGCAATCGCTTGCCGACTGTGACGATCCGCGCCGATATCTATGGCCAGGAGCAGCCGCTGAGCCTGGTCAAGCAGATCATGCCGACCCTGGACCCGGTTCGCGCCGAGTTGCCGGATGGTTACCTGCTGGAAGTTGGCGGTACCGTGGAGGATTCGGAGCGTGGCCAGGCCTCGGTAAACGCCGGCGTACCGCTGTTTATCGTGGTGGTGCTGACCTTGTTGATGCTGCAACTGCGCAGCTTTTCGCGAGTGGCGCTGGTGTTCCTTACCGCGCCGCTGGGCTTGATCGGGGTGACCCTGTTCCTGCTGGTGTTCCACCAGCCGTTCGGTTTTGTCGCGATGCTCGGGACTATCGCCCTGTCGGGGATGATCATGCGCAACTCGGTGATCCTGGTGGACCAGATCGAACAGGATATCCGCGCGGGCATGTCGCAATGGCAGGCGATTATCGAGGCGACGGTGCGACGTTTCCGCCCCATCGTGCTGACCGCCCTGGCGGCGGTGCTGGCGATGATCCCGTTGTCACGCAGCGTGTTCTACGGACCGATGGCGGTGGCGATCATGGGTGGGTTGATCGTGGCGACAGCCTTGACCCTGCTGTTCCTGCCAGCGCTGTATGCGGGTTGGTTCAGGGTGAAGAAGACGGCGCCGTAAAGCGTGGTCGTTTCGAGCACCACGATACAAGGAGCCTGGCTTGCCAGCGAAGCTTTTAGCGATCTTGAAGACCTGATCGCTGGCAAGGCAGTTCAAGGGGCGGGGTGTCAGAGCGCGCCAAACACCTTCTTCGCCAGGGTGGTGGCCGCCGCTGCCGGGTTGGCGCGGATGTCTTCTTCCTTCTGGGCGATCATCTTGAACAGGCCATCCAGGGCCTTTTCCGTTACGTAGCCTTCAACGTTGGCACTCTTGGCGTCGAGTACGCCGAGGGTTGCCGCCTGCCCGGCGAACGAGTTGTACTGCTTGGCCAGGCCCACTTTGTCGGTGGCTTCCTTGACGATCGGCAGGAACTTGGCGCGGATCTGTTCGCGGCTGGTCTTGTCCAGGTACTGGGTCGCCGAGTCCTTGCCGCCAGTGAGGATGGCCTTGGCATCGGTCACGGTCATCTTTTTCACAGCGTCCACCAGCAGCGCCTGGGCCTGCGGCATGGCCGCTTCCGCCGCCTTGTTCATGCTGGCTTCCAACTGGTCGACCTGGGCGCCCATGCCGAACTGTTTCATCTTGCTGGCGACCTTGCCGAGGCTGCCCGGCAGCTCGATCTTCACGGCAGGGTTGTTGCTGAAACCACCTGGTTGGCCAAGGTTGGTCACGGCGGCGACGGCACCCTGGGCCAGGGCATCTTTAAGACCACCGGACGCTTCGCCCTGGGTAAGACTGCCGAGGGACAAGGCCAGGGCGTTGACGGAAATCAGCAGGCCCGCGCAGAGGCCGGCCAGACGAAGGGAGGGACGGAGCATGCAAGCTTCCTTGTTGGGTCAGTTAAGGCAATCAGCGCGCCGCGTCGACACGGATGCGCAAGGGGTGTGGATCCTGGCCGTTCAATTGAACGCCCTGATGTCGGGTACTGATAAACAGTAACTGGCCGTCGGGTTCGATGCGAGCACTGATCGAATCACGTTGGATCTCACGGGTTCATAGCGCCAGGGGAAACCTGGCGCCAGCCAGTAAGAATCTAACGGATTTATCGGCAAACGCCAGTTTTCTACAGGCGCTGCCTGCCATTCAGGCGCTGAGGATCAGGCTCTGGGGTTTCTCTTTCAGCAGCACCACCGTCCGCGGGATCGGCTTCATGGTGAATTTACGGCGGCTGCCGAAGGTGCCCTGGGTCTCGTAGGTCTGGCCCGGCTTGACCTTGTTCACGTCGTAGCGCAGGTAGCGCGGGATCGAGCCCTTGAAGAAGGTGATTTCCTCGCTGAGGACATGCACCGGAATACCCGGTTCGGTCTGGGCAACCAGCCGGAGGGTGGCCAGGGTGTTGTCCTGGGTGCCGATCATCGGCACCAGCGCCGCGCTGAGGTAGAGGTACCCCGGTGGGCTCAGATGAAAGGTTTCTTCCTGGTTGTCCCGACGCCAGCGGAAGCTGTACTTGATGTCCGGCAGCAGCGAAGTACCGGCGACACTCAGGTCGATGTCGATCTCGACCTTGCAGTTACGCTTGAGGTCCGCCGGCAGTTCGAAGGTAAAGCGCCAGGGCGACTGGTCGGGAAGCTGCGCGCTGGTCCAGGTCCCCAGCAGGGTGTCGCTGCAGCGGTTGCGCAGGGTGATACGGGTTTCGGCCTTGGCCGGGATCCTGTAGTCCGCCGGGAAGTGGAAAACAGCGGTCACGACGTTTTTTGCGGTCATCTCGATGTCCTTATCGAACGCGTCAAAGGCAACGCAAGATTGAGTCTACACGGGCCTTTGCGCTTGAAAACCGGCGGAGAAGCATCCTTGCTGCTTTACCGAATGGTCTTACATGTGGGTCTCGCCTTGTCCCACGTCAGGACCTGACTCAGGGCTCTGTTCGGCGGCATCTTCGCTACGATGCAGCGCCACCTGGCGAATCGACAGGCGAATTTCCGCCGGCAGTACCCGTTTCGCCGCGCCCTCGGCCAGCTCGCCGAGCAGTTCGTGATAGCCCAGTTTGCCGGCGGCGTCGCGGCGCAGTACATCGAGGTCGAGCAGGGTCTGGATAAAGTGGCGGAACAGGCTCTTGTCGAAAAACTCCGGGGCATTCAGGCCATGGAGAATCGACAGGCGCTGGGCCATGACCGTACACAGGTCTTCCAGCTCCTCGGCGCTGATGCTGTGCTGGCCGCTGTTGAGCAGCAGCGAGATGGCCATGTAGAAACGTTGCAGGGTCTGGGCGATGCTCCGCGACAGCAGGGTCAACAGCACGAAGTGCCGCGAACTCGGCGCCGGGCGCAGGTAGACCTCGTTCTCCAGGCGCAGCAGGCCCTGTTCGACAAAGGCTTCCAGCCATTGGTCGATCACCGCGTCCAGTTCGTCCAGTGACCAGCGGATGAACAGCTCCGCCTGCAGGTACGGATAGAGCGCCCGGCTGTAGCGCAGGATCTGTTCGCGGCTCATGCGCGAGGCGCTTTGGAAGAAGCTCGCCAGCAATGAAGGCAGGGCGAAGATATGCAGCACGTTGTTGCGGTAATAGGTCATCAGGACGGCGTTCTGCTCGTCCAGATAGAGGATCTTGCCCAGGGCATCGCTTTGCTCGGCCAGCAGGTCCATGTCCTTGACGTGCTGGATCAGCGCGCGACCGTCGCCTTCCGGCAGGGTGGTGTGGGGCGAGTACGGCACGCGGCGCAACAGCGCCAGGTAGAGATCGAGGACCCGGGCCATGGCGCGATCGTCGAGGGCCAGGCGGGTGGTCGAGAGCAGCGCCAGGGCCACCAGGTTCACCGGGTTGATCGCCGCGGCTTCGTTCAGGTGGCGGGCGACGCGCTCGCCGAGGCGGTGGGTGGTTTCATTGAGCCAGGCCGGGCGGAATTGCGGACCCAGTTCCTGGGCGCGCCAGTCCGGTTGTTCCTGGTCGAGGAACTCGGCCAGCTTGATCGGCTCGCCGAAGTTGACCGCGACCTGGCCGAAGCGCTGCTTGAGCGCGCCGATGACCTTGAAGATGTCGAAGATCGATTCTTTCTTCTTGCTCGCGCCGCGCAGTTCGCCCAGGTAGGTGCGACCTTCCAGCACCCGCTCGTAGCCGATGTACACCGGGATGAAGACGATCGGCATGCGCGAGGAGCGCAGGAAGCTGCGCAGGGTGATGGCCAGCATGCCGGTCTTCGGCCGCAGCATGCGCCCGGTCCGCGAGCGGCCGCCTTCGACGAAGTACTCGACCGGGAAACCCTTGGTGAACAGGGTGTGCAGGTATTCGTTGAACACCGAGGTGTAGAGCGGGTTGCCCTTGAAGGTGCGACGCATGAAGAACGCCCCGCCGCGGCGCAGCAGGCTGCCGATCACCGGCATGTTGAGGTTGATCCCGGCGGCGATGTGCGGCGGGGTCAGGCCGTTGCGAAACAGCAGGTAGGACAGCAGCAGGTAGTCGATATGGCTGCGGTGGCAGGGAACGTAGATGACTTCATGGCCCTGGGCCACGGCCTGCACGCCTTCGATATGGTTGACCTTGATGCCGTCGTAGATCTTGTTCCAGAACCAGCTCAGCACCACTTCGAGGAAGCGGATCGCGGTGTAGGTGTAGTCCGAGGCGATCTCGTTGCCGTAGCGCAGGGCCTGGGCCTGGGCTTTTTCCAGGGAGATGTTCTCGCGCTGGGCTTCCTCGAGGATCGCCTGGCGCACCATCGGTTCGTTGACCAGGCCCTTGACCAGGTTGCGCCGGTGGGAAATGTCCGGGCCGATCACCGCGGCCTTGAGGTTGCGCAGGTGCACCCGCAGGATCCGTTGGGCCATGCGCACGGTGCGTTCATGACCCTTGTTGTGTTCGATCAGGCCGCGCAGGTGGATCGGCGCGGAGAACTGCACGCGGGTCTTGCGCCCGAGAATCAGGATGCTCAGCAGGCGACGCAGGCGCCCGGTGACCGCCCAGCTGTCGGCGAACAGCAGTTTCCAGGGGCTCGACTCACTGTCCGGCGACTGGCCCCAGAACACGCTGACCGGGATGATCAGGGCGTCCTCGGCGGGGTTTTCGCTCAGGGCGTTGACCAGGCGGGTCAGGGTCGGTGGCGCGCCGCGCTTGTCCTGGCGGCCGAGCCAGTCGGGCTCGGGGGTCAGGTAGAAGAACGCTGCCGGCTCCATGAGCGAACCGACCGACACCGGCAGCACGGGGCGTGGCAGGCCGGCCTTGGTGCATTCGCGGTCGACCACGGCGAGGTCGGTCAGCGAGGGCGATTGCAGGACGTAGAACACCGGCCGACTGCGGTCGAGGTCGAGGGTCAGCGACGATTGGTTGATCGTCTCCGAGCGCACCCACAGGTACAGGAGGCGGCGCAAGGTACCAAACACGAGACGGCGGAACGGAGAACGGGTCATACGGCTTCTGCAGGCAAATGGATTGAACCGAGCGTTTGCTCGGGGCGGCTAGTGTGCCGTATTCCCTGAAAATCGGCAAAAACGCGGCGAACTAATATTGATTGAGAGTTTTTTGACCTGTCTTATACTCGGTCGTTCGCCATGAGCGGTAGGATTCATCCCCACAGCACGCTGTTCTGGCGACGCAGCAGGCAGGGCCCGTCGAGCCGGGCCCACCCCACAATAACAAGACGGAGTACGGATTCATGGCAACTCGCGAGACGGGCAATGTGAAGTGGTTCAACGATGCCAAGGGCTACGGCTTTATCCTGCGCGAAGACGGGGCGGATGTGTTTGTGCACTACCGCGCGATTCGTGGCGAAGGCCACCGCTCCCTGGCCGAAGGGCAGCAGGTGGAGTACGCGGTAGTGGAAGGGCAGAAAGGCCTGCAGGCCGAGGATGTGGTCGGGCTGTAAGTGAGAGGGGCTTGCTGTGGCAAGCCCCCTGCCCAGAGTCGGTGAGCGTCAGGCCGTACGCCAGGTGATCTCTTCTTCGCCATCGGCGCTGATGCGGATCCAGCGATCGGCGGTCTCCTCGCCTTCTTCCTCGACCCAGCTCCCCGGGGCACAACGCACTTCCACGTTCAGCGCGGCAAAGGCCGCGCGGGCGCAGGCGATGTCGTCGTCCCACGGGGTCTGGTCGCTTTCCAGGTACAGGCTGTTCCATTTGCCCACGGCCTTGGGCAACCAGGTCACCGGCACGCTGCCGGCCTGGCACTTCCAGGTCTGGCCTTTCTGGACCCAGTCGCTGCAAGGTCCCAGCGCGGCGCCGAGCCAGGCGGCAACGGCCTTGTGATCGACGTCGTCGTCCTTGAGGTAAATCTCGATATCGGGCTGGCGCATGGAAATCCTCGCTGCGGTTGTTCGAAAAATCCATTCGCGGATTTTGCCGGCCTTGAACCCGTGTCCAAGGCCATGAAGAGTGGGGTTATTGCAAAACGAAGTAATCGTAGCGCATCGACACGCTGACCTCGAACGGCTCCGGCTGTTCGATGACCTGCGCCCGGCGCTCGGCGCTGGCACGCCAGCCGTGAGGCGTCATGGCCAGCAGATTCGCCCGGTCCTGGGCGCTGGCCAGGCTCAGCTTGAACTCCAGCACTTCGCTGTGTTGCAGCGTCATGCCTTCCGGCACCAGGGCCAGGTGCTTGTCGTCGGTGTATTCGCGCACTTCATCGTACAGGCGCTCGCGCAATTCCATCAGATGCCCGCTGGTCGGTCCGACTTTCATCAGGCCGCCGCCGGGGCTCAGCAGGCGCTTGGCCTCCTGCCAGTCCAACGGGCTGAACACGCTGGCGATGAACTGGCAGCTGGCGTCGGCCAATGGCACCCGCGCCATGCTGGCGATCAACCAGGTCAGTTGCGGGTTGCGTCGGCAGGCACGCTTGACCGCTTCGCGGGAAATATCCAGCGCATAGCCGTCAGCCGTGGGCAGCGCCTCGGCCAGTTGCGCGGTGTAGTAGCCCTCGCCACAACCGATATCGACCCAGCGCCCCGGCGCCCGTTCGGCCGCCAGTTCCGCCAGGCGGCGGGCCACCGGCGCGTAGTGGCCGGCATTGAGGAAATCCCGTCGGGCTTCGACCATGGCCAGGTTGTCGCCCGGGTCGCGGCTGTTCTTGTGCTGCACCGGCAACAGGTTCAGGTAACCCTGGCGTGCCCGGTCGAAACGGTGCCCGACCGGACAGGTCACGCCGTTGTCGACCGCGCTCAGGGGGGCGCTGCAGAGAGGGCAGGTGAGCATCAGGCAAGCAACTTGATCAGGGTCTGGTAGTAGATTTCGGTCAGCACGTCGAGGTCGCTGGCCAGGACCCGTTCGTTGACCTGGTGAATGGTCGCGTTGACCGGGCCCAACTCGACCACCTGGGTGCCGAGGGTGGCGATAAAGCGCCCGTCGGAGGTGCCGCCGCTGGTGGAGGCCTTGGTGTCGCGCCCGGTGATGGTCTTGATGCTCGCCGATACCGCATCGAGCAGCGCGCCGGGTTCGGTCAGGAACGGCAGGCCGGACAGCGCCCATTCCACGTGCCAGTCCAGGCCGTGCTTGTCGAGGATCGCCGTGACCCGCTGTTGCAGGCCTTCGACCGTGGACTCGGTGGAGAAACGGAAGTTGAACAACGCCACCAGCTCGCCGGCGATCACGTTGGTCGCGCCGGTCCCCGAGTTGAGGTTGGAAATCTGGAAGCTGGTCGGCGGGAAGAAGGCGTTGCCGTCGTCCCAGTGCTCGGCGGCCAGTTCGGCCAGGGCCGGAGCGGCCAGGTGGATCGGGTTTTTCGCCAGGTGCGGGTAGGCCACATGACCTTGCACGCCGCGTACGGTGAGCTTGGCGCCGAGGGAACCACGGCGGCCGTTCTTGACTACGTCACCGACCAGGGTGGTACTCGATGGCTCGCCGACGATGCACCAGTCCAGGCGCTCTTTACGCGCGGCCAGGCGCTCGACCACAGCCTTGGTGCCGTGGTGGGCCGGGCCTTCTTCGTCGCTGGTGATCAGGAAGGCGACCGAACCGCGGTGGTCCGGGTAGTCGCCGACAAAACGCTCGGCGGCCACCAGCATCGCGGCCAGGCTGCCTTTCATGTCGGCCGCGCCGCGCCCGCAGAGCATGCCGTGCTCGTCGATCAAGGCATCGAACGGATCGTTCTGCCAGGCCTGCAAGGGGCCGGTGGGCACCACGTCGGTATGACCGGCGAAACACAGCACCGGGCCTTCATGCTTGCCATGGGAGGCCCAGAAGTTGTCGACGTCTTCGATACGCATCGGCTCGAGCTTGAAACCGGCATCGCCCAGGCGCTGCATCATCAGCTTCTGGCAGTCGGCATCGACCGGGGTCACGGAAGGGCGGCGGATCAGGTCGCAAGCGAGTTGCAGAGTCGGCGAAAGGTCGGCGTGGGCCGTCATGGGAAAGCTCCGGTGCTTTTTTGCAGGAGCTGGCTGGCAGGGATTCAGACGAGGCGGTGAATCTGGATCACCGCGTCGCCTGGATCGCCGGCAAGCCGGCTCCTACACGGGTAGGGGCGCGCAAAGGGTGGATATCTTAAAGCAAAACGGCGGCCCGCAGGCCGCCGTTTCGTGTCGTGTATCGCGTTTATGCGACGGCTGCCGGCTCCGGCTCGCTGGCCGGTTTCGGCAGCGAGGAGACGAACGCCATGATCAGTGCCGCCAGGTACGGCAGCGACTGCACCAGCAACATCACCACCCAGAAGCGCATGTCGTTGCTCGGCAAGCCCTGCACCAGGAAGATCCCCAGTGCCGCGGCCCACAACAGCAGCATGATGAACATCTCTTCCCGGGCTTCCGAAATCGCTACCCAGAAGCCGTGGTTATCGGCGTTTTTCGGCGTGCGGAAGAACGGAATGCTGCTGGTGAAGAAGCCGTACAGCACCGCTTTGGCGATGGTGTGGGACAAGGCCAGGCCAGCCAGTGCGGCGGCGAAGGCATCCTTCATGTTGACCCCGACCGCGCGGCGGTAGAGGAACAGGATCTTGCCGACCTTGAACACGAACAGCGCCAGTGGCGGGATCGCGAAGATCAGCAGCGGCGGATCGACCCGTTGCGGCACGATGATCATCGCCGCCGACCAGAGCAGGGCGCCGACGGTGAAGAAGATATTCATGCCGTCGGCTACCCACGGCAACCAGCCCGCGAGGAAGTGGTAGCGCTGGCCACGGGTCAGCTCGGTGTCCTTGCCGCGCAGCAGGCTGGCGGTGTGCCGCTTGATGATCTGAATCGCCCCGTAGGCCCAGCGGAAACGCTGTTTCTTGAAGTCGATAAAGGTATCGGGCATCAGGCCCTTGCCGTAGCTGTCATGGTGATAAGCCGCCGACAGGCCTTTTTCGAAGACCCGCAGGCCCAGCTCGGCATCTTCGCAGATGCACCAGTCGGCCCAGCCCAGTTCTTCCAGGACCGAGCGACGGGTCATGGTCATGGTGCCGTGCTGGATGATCGCGTCGCGGTCGTTGCGGGTGACCATGCCGATATGGAAGAAACCCTTGTATTCCGAGTAGCAGAGCTTCTTGAAGGTGCTTTCGTTCTGGTCGCGGTAGTCCTGGGGCGATTGCACGATGGCGATCTTCGGATCGGCGAAGTGCGGCACCATGTGCTTGAGCCAGTTGCGGTCGACGCAGTAGTCCGAGTCGATCACCGCGATGACTTCGGCATCCTTGGCGGTGTGCGGAATCAGGTAGTTCAGTGCCCCACCCTTGAAACCGGCCAGCGGCGCGACGTGGAAGAAGCGGAAGCGCGGACCGAGGGTTTCGCAGTAGGCCTGCACCGGTTCCCAGACCGCCGGGTCCTTGGTGTTGTTGTCGATGATCAGGACTTCGTAGTCCGGATAATCGAGGGCCGCGAGGGCGTCGAGGGTCTGTTTGACCATCTCCGGCGGCTCGTTGTAGCACGGCACGTGGATCGAGACTTTCGGCCGGTAGTCCGAGTCGCCTTCCACCGGCAGGAATTCACGCCGGCGCTTGTGGGTCCAGACCGCCTCGGCCAGTTCGTGGGCCTCGGTCAGCAGGACGATAAACACGCCCAGGGCCCCGATGGCCAGCAGGAAGCCCACCGTCAGGCTGAACCAGGTGCTGTATTGCTGGCTGTAGTCGTAGCCGATCCACACCAGCACCGAACCGCAGAGGAACGCGATAAAGGTCAGGAAGGTCCGGCCGCGCTGGCGCAGGGCCGAGCCGTCGATCATCAGCAGGGTCAGCGAGAGCAGTGCGAGCACCACCGAACCGATGGCCAGTACGCGCCATTGCGGGATCGCCACCACCGGGCCTTCGAAGTTGAACTTCTGCTGGCGCGCGGCGTTGAACACGCCCCAGTAGGCGCCCACCGAACCTTCGTCGCTGGCCTTCCACGGCTGGTCGAAGGCTTCGATCACGAAGTAGTTGAAGCCCTGGCGGTTAAGCTTGTTGACCAGGGTACGCAGGTAAATGGCCTGGTCGGCCTGGGTCGCATCGGCACCGCCACGCATGCGGCCGTTGCTCGGCCAGCCCACTTCAGAAAGCAGCAGGGGCTTTTTCGGGAACATGCGCTTGAGTTCGCGGGCGCGGTCCAGTACGTACTGGCCGGCCTTGTCCATGGGGATGAATTCCCAGTAGGGCAGGATGTGCGCGGCGATCAGGTCGACGTGCTTGACCAGTTCCGGGTTGTGTTCCCAGATATGCCACTGTTCCGAGGTGGTCACCGGCACCTTGACGGCGGCGCGCACGCGGTCGATCAGCACGGCCAGGTCCTTGGCGGTGATTTCCTTGCGGAAGATCGCCTCGTTACCCACCACTACCCGCACGACACTGCGGCTGGTGTTGGCCAGTTCGATGGCGCGGGCAATTTCGCGCTCGTTGCGTTCCTGGTCCGGGCTGATCCAGATCCCCAGGGTCACCCGCAGGCCGAACTCTTCGGCGAGCTTGGGAATATCCTGGAGGGTACCGTCGACCGAGTAGATACGGATGTTGTCCGTCAGCTTGCTCATGATCTCCAGGTCGCGACGCATTTCATCGTCGGTCGGGTACTGGTCTTTCTGAGGGAATTGTCCCTGCTGGAAAGGCGAGTAGGAGAAGCCAGCGATCTGCTCGGGCCAGTCAGGCGCCGAAACCGGGCGGTTGATCAACGCCCAGAAACCGGTGAATAGTGCGGCAATTGCCAACACCACGACCAGGTTGAGTCCAAATTTACGCGATGACATAGGTATTTCGGGTTCCGAAAAGGGCTAGAACAGGGAACAGAGCGGCGCGCATCCTACACTTGCTATCCGTCGACCGTACAGCACCGTGGAATATGCGCAGGCATTGGGCAATGACACAGGGCTTAAGTTCTTTCCGGATTCTTTGTAGCTCTATTCTCGTCAAAGTGTTGTGATTTAACGCTCATAGGCAGCCATTCATAGGCTAAAGCTGCCCTCGGCCGGCGCCCGGCCCTATAATGCGCGCCGGTTTTTGGGGTAATGGTCATGAGTGCAGAAGATCCGCGGTTTGCCGGCGTCGCCCGGTTGTATGGCATTGAAGGGCTGGCGCGGCTGAAGGCCGCCCATGTGGCGATCGTCGGCGTCGGCGGTGTCGGTTCCTGGGCGGCGGAAGCCATTGCCCGTTGCGGTGTCGGCGAGATCTCGCTGTTCGACCTGGACGATGTCTGCGTCAGCAACAGCAATCGCCAGTTGCACGCTCTGGACAGCACCGTGGGCCGGGCCAAGGTCGAGGTGATGGCCGAGCGCCTGAAGGGCATCAACCCGGACTGCCAGGTCCATGCGGTGACGGATTTCGTGACCCGCGAAACCATGGCCGAGTACATCACCCCGGACATCGACTGCGTGATCGACTGCATCGACAGCGTCAATGCCAAGGCCGCGCTGATCGCCTGGTGCAAACGGCGCAAGATCCAGATCATCACCACGGGCGGTGCCGGTGGTCAGATCGATCCGACGTTGATCCAGGTCTGTGACCTGAACCGGACCTTCAACGATCCCCTGGCCTCGAAAGTGCGTTCGACCTTGCGCCGTGACTACGGCTTTTCCCGCACCGTGACTCGCCATTACAGCGTGCCCTGTGTGTTTTCCACCGAGCAGCTGCGTTATCCGAAGCCCGATGGCAGCATCTGCCTGCAGAAGAGTTTTGTCGGGGATGGGGTGAAGCTGGACTGTGCCGGTGGTTTCGGTGCGGTGATGATGGTCACGGCGACCTTCGGCATGGTGGCGGCGACCAAGGCGGTGGACAAGATCGTCGCCGGCATGCGCCGGCCGGCGGATCGGATCAAACCGCAGGCCTGAGGCTTATCGGGTCAGTTCACGCATTCGTTGCAGCACGGCATTCAGGCCGTTGCTGCGGGACGGCGACAGTTGCCGGGACAGGCCCAACTGGTTGAACCAGTCCGGCAGGTCGACCTGCTGCAATTCGTCAGCGCTCAAGCCATTGACCCGCACCAGCAACAACGCCACCAGCCCGCGAATCATTCGCGCATCGCTGCTCGCGGCAAACTGCCACTGACCGTCTTGCAACTGGCCGGTCAACCACACCTGGCTTTCGCAGCCATGGACGCGGTTGGCCTCGGTCTTGTCGGCGTCGCCCAAGGGCGGCAGGCGCTCGCCCCATTGCATCAGCAGGCGCGCCCGTTGTTCCCAGCCCGCCAGGTGCCGGAAATCTTCCAGGACCCGCAGCGCTTCAGCGGGCAGGTTCATCGCAACAGCTCCAGGGACTGATCCAGCGCCTCGAAAAACCGTTCGAGGTCTTCGGAGTCGTTGTACAAACCCAGGGATACGCGAATCGCGCCGGCCAGCCCGAGCTGTTTCATCAAGGGCATTGCGCAGTGGTGCCCGGCCCGTACGGCAATCCCTTGCTCGGTCAGCAGGTGCGCCAGATCGGCGTTGTGCACGCCGTCGACGATAAAGCTGGCCAGTGCCAGTTGCGGCTCGCCCAGCAGGCGGATGCCCTTGCGGACTTTCAGACCTTGCAACAGGTGGGCGTGCAGCGCCGCTTCGTGGGCGGAGACAGCCTCCTGGTCGAGGCCGGCCAGGTAGTCGAGGGTCGCGCCGAGGCCGATAACGCTGGCAATTGGCGGCGTTCCGGCTTCGAAGCCCAGGGGGGCAGGGCGGAAGCTGGCCTGCTGATAGTCCGCGTCCAGCACCATCTCGCCACCGAACTGCCAGTGGTGCAGTTGGTCCAGGGCTTCGTGGCGGCCATAAAGCACGCCGACGCCATCGGGGCCGTAGAGCTTGTGGCTGGAAAATACATAGAAGTCGCAGCCCAGTGCCTGGACGTCGTGGCGACCGTGGACCACGCCCTGGGCGCCGTCGACCACGGTCAGGGCGTTGAACGAGCGGGCCAGGGCCAGCAAGGCCGGCAACGGTTGCCAGGCACCGAGCACGTTGGACAGTTGGCTGACCGCCAGCAGGCGGGTTCGCGGGCCGATCAGTTGGCGGGCGGCTTCCAGGTCGATCAGGCCGTTGTCGGTGATCGGCAGGACGATAAGCCGCAATCCCCGGCGTTGCGCCAGTTGCTGCCAGGGCAACAGGTTGGCGTGATGTTCCAGGGCACTGATGACGATTTCGTCGCCGGGCTGGAAACACGCTTCCAGGCCGTAGGCCAGGAGGTTCAACGCCGAGGTGGCGCCGTGGGTGAAGACGATCTGTCCGCTATCGCCGACGTTGAGCCACTGGCCAGTCTTGCTTCGACTGTCCTCGAAGGCCTGGGTGGCGTGGGCGCCGGGCAGGTGTTGGGCACGGTGCACATTGGCCGCACCGTTGCTGTAATAGTGCGCCAGGGCATCGATCAACGCCTGGGGCTTCTGGGTGGTGGCGGCGCTGTCCAGGTAGACCTGGTCTTGCCGTTGCAGGGCGGCGATGGCCGGGAAATCGGCGCGCCAGGGAGAAGGTATCAGCATGGTATTCGGCCCTGGTGAGCGTGGGCGGGGGGGCGCGAAACCTGTGGGCATTGGTCTGGCTCGTGAAGTTTTTGCCGACCTTGAGGGCCTCTTCGCGGGCAAGCCCCGCTCCTGCAGTAGGGCGCCGGGCGCAGGTTTTGCGTACGACATAAACCTGTAGGAGCAGGGCTTGCCCGCGAAGGTGGCCTCACAGGCACCCCCGCCAGCAAGCCGGCCCCTACAACAGTCCTGCTCAGTTATGCGCGTGCAGGGCTTCGTTCAGCGCGATGGCCGACTTGTGGCTCTTGCATTCCACCGCACCGGTTTCCGAGTTGCGACGGAACAGCAGGTCCGGCAGGCCGGCCAGGTCGCGGGCCTTGAGCACCTTGACCAACTGGTTGTTTTCGTCGAGCAGCGCCACTTTGGTCCCGGCGGTCACGTACAGGCCCGATTCCACGGTGTTGCGGTCGCCCAACGGAATGCCGATACCGGCGTTGGCACCGATCAGACAGCCTTCGCCGACCTTGATGACGATATTGCCGCCACCGGACAGGGTGCCCATGGTCGAGCAACCGCCGCCCAGGTCCGAACCCTTGCCGACGAAGACACCCGCCGAAACGCGGCCTTCGATCATGCCCGGGCCTTCGGTGCCGGCGTTGAAGTTGACGAAACCTTCGTGCATCACGGTGGTGCCTTCGCCGATGTAGGCGCCCAGGCGAATCCGCGCGCTGTCAGCGATACGCACGCCGCTCGGCACCACGTAGTCGGTCATTTTCGGGAACTTGTCCACCGAGAACACTTCCAGCAGCTCGCCACGCAGGCGTGCTTCCAGTTGATGCGCGGCCAGCTCCGACAGGTCGATGGCGCCCTGGCTGGTCCAGGCCACGTTCGGCAGCAGCGGGAACACGCCCGCCAGGCTCAGGCCGTGGGGCTTGACCAGGCGGTGGGAGAGCAGGTGCAGCTTGAGGTAGGCCTCAGGGGTGGACGTCAGTTGGACGTCTTCTGCCAATACGGTGGCGACCAACGGCTTGTGGCTTTCGGCCAGGCGGGTCAGCAGGGCGGCCTGGGCGGCGTCGATGGTTTTCAGCGCGTCGGCCAGTTGCGAGGCCTGGGCGGTGCTGAAGGTGATCGCCTGGTTGCCGCCGGTGTAACCGAGGATCGGCGCAATGGCGGCGACCAGCTCGGCCGAAGGCTGAATCAGGGGTTGGGCGTAGAAAACTTCCAGCCATGCACCTTGACGATTCTGGGTGCCAACGCCGAAGCCCAGGCTGAACAGAGTAGTGGACATGCAGTTACCTCTTGCAAAATGAGTGGGGGCCTTGAGCGCTCTGGCTCAGTTGAGGGCCGCCGCATAAATATCTGGCTTGAAGCCAATCAGGGTTCGGTCACCGAGATCAAGCACCGGGCGCTTGATCATCGAGGGTTGTGCCAGCATCAGTTCAATCGCTTTCGCCTGGTCGAGATCGGCTTTACGTTCGTCGTCGAGTTTGCGAAAGGTGGTACCGGCGCGGTTCAGCACCACTTGCCAGCCGTGCTCGTTGCACCACTGGGTCAGGTGTTCGCGGTCGATGCCGGCGGTCTTGTAGTCATGGAACTCGTACGGCACGGCCTGCTCTTCGAGCCAGGTACGGGCCTTTTTCATGGTGTCGCACGCCTTGATTCCGAAAAGGTGCAACGTTTTGCTCGAAGCGGTCACAGCAATTGCCTCCCCTTTGGAGATGCGAGGGATGAAAGGTTGAAGATTATGCCATGACCGGGGCGCTTAGGCGTCTTAGTCGTGTGCGGTTACATCTTCTCCTGCCGACTGCGACTTTGGTGCAGCGTCCGGGCGGCAGCTTAAGCGGCTAATATGGCACTTCGACGGCAAACCGTTGCCAGAGATATGTTTTAAACGATTGGGAATGCCTTTTATGCAGACGGCCTATACCGTTCTGATTCTACTGATGCTGGTCGGCGTCTCGCGTTTGCTCTGGCGGGTCATCCCGCTGCCGCTGCCCCTGGTGCAGATTGCCGCGGGGGCGCTGCTGGCCTGGCCGACCCTGGGCCTGCATGTGGCGCTGGACCCGGAATTGTTTCTGTTCCTGTTTCTGCCGCCGTTGCTGTTTTCCGATGGTTGGCGCATGCCCAAGCGCGAGCTGTGGCGCCTGCGCGGGCCGATCCTGACCCTGGCCGTGGGGCTGGTGCTGTTCACCGTGGTGGGGGCCGGTTATTTCATTCACTGGCTGCTGCCGGCCATTCCCTTGCCAGTGGCCTTTGCCCTGGCCGCCGTGTTGTCACCGACTGACGCCGTGGCGGTTTCCGCCATCGCCCAGAACCGTCTGCCGACGCCGCTGATGCACATGCTCCAGGGCGAGGCGCTGATGAATGACGCGTCGGGCCTGGTGACCTTCAAGTTCGCCCTGGCGGCGGCCGTGACCGGTGCCTTCTCCCTGGCCAATGCGAGCCTGACCTTTGTCCTGGTGGCGGTCGGTGGCCTGGCCGTCGGCGTGGCGCTGAGCTGGCTGGTGGGGCGCCTTCGGGTCTGGATGATCGCCCGTGGCTGGGACGATCCGGCGACCCACGTGGTGTTCATGTTGCTCTTGCCGTTCGCCGCCTATGTGCTGGCCGAGCGCCTCGGGGTGTCGGGAATCCTCTCGGCGGTGGCGGCGGGGATGATGCAGAGCTGGCTCGACCTGCTGCCGCGTCAGACCAGTACCCGGCTGCTCAACCGCAGTGTCTGGTCGCTGCTGGAGTTCGCCTTCAACGGGCTGATCTTCCTGCTGCTGGGCTTGCAGTTGCCGGATATCGTCAAGGCGGTCGCCAGTCACGAGACCTCGTTGTGGCCGACCTTGCTCTATCGCTGCCTGGAAGTGCTGGCGATCTTTCTGGCGTTGCTGGCGTTGCGTTTTGTCTGGGTGCACAGCATCTGGCGCCTGTCGGAGCTGCTGCGGCACTGGCGCGGCAAAGACCCGTTGTCGGGGATGGCCAAGGGACGCTCCTGCTGGTTGCTGACGGTGGGTGGCGTACGCGGGGCGGTGACGCTGGCGGGTGTGATGTCGGTGCCGTTGCTGATCGCGCCCGGTGTGGATTTCCCCGAGCGTGACTTGCTGATTTTCATTGCCGCGGGGGTGATCCTGCTGTCGTTGGTGACGGCCAGTGTTGTCCTGCCGCTGCTGTTGCGCGATTTGCCGAAGAGCCAGGATGACAAGCACCGCAGCGAGGTGCGCGAAGCCTGGAAGAAGACCGCCGAGGCGGCGATTCATGTGCTGGAGGCCGAGGAGTTGGGGACGCAGCAGGACGTCGCCCTGGATGCAACCCAGGCAGCGTTGGCCACCGAGTTGAAAGCACAATTGATGGCCGAATACCGGCATCAGTTGGAGGTCTTCAACGACTCCGCCGAAGCCCAGGCCCTGGCGTTCCAGATGGACCAGTTGGACCGCCGCCTGCGCTTGAAGGCGCTGCGGGCGCAGCGCCTGGAGTTGTACCGGCTCAGTCGCCAGCACCAGATCGGCGACGATGTGTTGCGCGAGGTGCTGGCGGAGCTGGATCTGAGCGAGGCGAACCTCGGCTCGGTGAAGTAGCTGGCGGTGGGGCTCCACAATGCTTTCAGTTTGGAACACTACCTTGTGGCG